>CALVGG010000001.1 GCA_944327085.1 uncultured Elusimicrobiales bacterium
AAACTGTCAAAGTTAGTCGTGTAATTTTGGTCTAATGTGCAACGTCTTTCCTGTTCCGTTCTAACCGCGGACATCATTTCCTCCGCTTCCGTTACTTTGCGGTTTTCTATCACGCGGTTGAATTTGGGTAATGTAACGGCGGACAATACGCCAATTACAATTACCACAATTAACAATTCTGTAAGCGTAAAAGCACGCTTATTTGTGGTTTTTATTTTACTCACAATACCCTCCATATGCTCTAGCTAAAAATCTTTATATCAAAAAAAACAAAAACAAGGCCTGTTTAACACAGACCTTATTTTTGTTTTTACATTATCGCTAATAAAAATAAAGCATATAACAAAAAATTTAATGATTTATTTTTTCTAACAACGGGGCGGAAAGCGGCCAGGGGGTGGCCTCGTTTTGCAGTAAAACCACCGCTTTATCCTTTTGGCCCATGGCGGCATATACGGCAGCCAGGTGGTAGGCAATTTCTGCATTTTCCACCAGGGCTTGCCTGTCAATATTTTGCAGTAAATCCAGAGCTCTTTCCAACTTGCCTTGTTGAAAATATACCCAGGCTAACGTGTCTTGATAAGACGCATCCTGCGGGGAGAGCGAAACGGCTTTTTCCGCGTATTTTTGTGCTTCCTGCAAGCGCACCCCGCGTATAGCCAAGCTGTAGGCCCATAAATTCATGGCTTCGTGCATATTTTCATTTTGCGCCAAAAGGGCGTTTATTTGCTCTTCCAATTGTTTATATTTTTTAAGCGTGTCCAGCACATAGGCATAGGCCAAGCGCGCGTCGGCGTATTCCGGGCGCGCTTTAATAATTTTTTTAAGCACGCGGGCAGCCGTGCGGGGTTTGCCGGCGTCCTGCAAAGCAAGCGCGTAAAAATAGCCTATTTCCACGCTGTCATTAAATTTTTTATAGGCTTGTTTAAGGGTGTTTAAACTGGTTTTGCTGTCCCCCAGTTTTTGTTGATAAAAACTGGCCTGCAGCCACTTGCCGGAAGTTTGCTGATAATCCCGCGCGGCCTGTAAATGTTCCAGCGCCAGGGCATAATCGCCTTCCTGTTCCGCCAAAACGGTTAAAAAATACCGCGCGCTGGGGTTGCCGGGTTCCAGCTTAACGGCTTTTTCAAAATATTGTTTGGCTTTGGGTGTGTCTTTGGAAATTAAAAATACGGACCCCATACGCGTAAACATATCCGCGCTTTCATAACCCATTTTTTCAAGCTGTTCAAACTCATACAGCATTAAAAAGAAGTTGGAGGTACGCTCATAAAACTGCGCGCGGGCCAAGCGCGCATCCACAAAAAACGGGTCCGCCTCGCACGCTTTATTGTAATACTCCAAGGCGGCGGGGGCATTTTTATCGCGCCAGTAAATACGGCCCATTTCCAGATATACCGTAGCCGCCATTTGCGTAAAACGTTGTGCCAAGTCTTCCATCTTTTCCAAAGACTCCGTATCCCCCGCATACGCCAACACCAACATATATTGGTAAGCAATGCGGGTATCGTCCGGCGCCAGCTTTAAAGCCTGCTCGTAAGCTTGAAGAGCCTGGGGAATTTGGTTTTCTTTTAATAAATACGCCGCACGGACAGTCCAGTCCTCCGCGTCGGACTCTTCGGTAATAAAATCGGCATAGGCTTCCGTTTCGTCAAACCGGTCCTGCATAATAGCGGTGGCCACGATATTGCGTTTAATATAGGCATTATCCGGTGAGTAAGAAAGCGCCTCTTTAAACAAATCCAGGGCGCGTGGGTCTCCGCTAAGCTGGGCATAAACGGCTTCTATAAACGTGGTATACAGTTTAGCCTCCCGGCGGGAAGCGTCGCTCAGTTCCAAAGCGCCTGCGGCGCAAGGCACAAGCAAAAACAAAAAACAAATCCATTTTTTCATAACTTTATCCCCATTAACAAGGCGTCTTGCCTGCCGTAAAATGCTTTGCGCCTGTTCCATACGCTAAACCCGGCCCGCGTATACAAACCAACGGCCGGGGCATTTACTTCGTTTACCTCCAGCGTAACGGACGTTGCCCCTAAAGCGCGCAAACGCTGTAAAACGGCCTGCAACAGTTTGCCCCCAATCCCTTGGCGGGTGTAATGCGGGTGGACGGCTAAATTTACAATTTCCGCCGTGTCCGCCGCGCGGCGCGCACAAATAAACCCGATTATTTTCCCCCCTTCCTGCGCCGTTAAAATAACAGCACACGCAAGGGGTATTTCCCCCTTAAATCCGTCCTCTCCCCACCCGGCGGCCAAAGGCTGGCTGGCTTCCAACCGGGCCAGCTGCCCTGCCTGCGTCAACAAGGGGGGAAGGATCTGCATTTTATTTACCCAATAACTCAAAACGCGCCGGTTTTAAATACAAAGGCTCCAGGGCGTTTTGCTGCAATTCTTTGCGGCCGGCCAAAGCGGCCAAGGTATCCGGGCGGACCAGGCAATCCTTAAAATCCGCCAGCGGCCAGCGCCCGCCCAGCAAATCAGCCAGCGAGGTATGTTCTTTATCAGAGCCGGCCACAAAAACAGGTTCCTGGCGGGCGGACAAACGCTCCAGCAGTTCTTCGCGAGACAGCCACTGCGGCGCCTGTTCCTGCGGGGTAAAAAACTGAAGGAAATATTCCTCCCTAAAAGCATGGAGCACAACCGCCAACACGCCGGAGGGATTTTGCGCCTGCCAATTTTTAAAGGTTTTGGAAGCCGTTACCTGCTCTTTAACCGCCTCAAACACGGTTACGCCGTATACTTCGGCCCCGCTTAAATATTTAAGCATAGAGGCAAAAGTTAATGCGATGCGTATGCCCGTAAAACGCCCCGGGCCCCGCACAATAACCACTTTGTGGGTATCGGCCAGTTGGGCCTGCTGTTTGGCCAGCAGTTTTTGCAAAACGGGGAATAAAAGCCTTTCCTGCTTAACCCCTTTGCGGCGGGAATAACAGATTTTGCCTTCTTTCTCCACCACCGCCAACAGCGGGGAAGAAGACGTATCCAACCCAATGGTTACATTTTTGACGCCCGGCATAATTCCTCCAAAAGTCTCTCGCTCACGCGGCCGAAAGCGGCCAGTTTTATTTCACGTTCGTCGGCCTGTTTTAATACAAACTCCATTTCCAGCCTATCTGCGGGGAGCATATGGGCAATGGGGTCAGGCCATTCGGCCAGGATGATGGACTTTTCATCCTCCAGCATTTCCTCAAACCCCAGGTTAAAAACTTCGCCCTCGCTTAGGCGGAACAAATCTATATGAAATAATTTTACGTTTTTGTTTTTGTACTCTTTCATCAAACTAAAGCTGGCGCTGACGGGGGAGCTTTTAAGCCCCAGCGCCGCCGCCACGCCTTTTACAAAAACCGTTTTACCCGCGCCGATTGGCCCGCGTAAAAAAATAATCTCCCCCCCTTGCAGGGCTTTGGCAAAACGGCCGGCCAAGGCCAGGGTTTCGTGACGGGAATGTGTAGTAATAGAAGCGTTTTTCATTAGCGCACCGTTTTAATGCAAACTTCCCGGTCTCCCAGCATCATACGGTCTTTGTTGCTGGGGTCCAGGGTTTCTTTGCCGTCTATAGAAAATAAATATTTATAATCGCCCGCGGTTAACGCAACGGACGTTTCAAAATAACCTTTGCGGTATTTTTTAAGTTCAATGGGGTCTTCCCCCCAGCGGTTAAAATCGGCCAGCAGTTCCACCTTTTCGGCCCCGGGGGCCGTGATGAAAAAGCGGCGGTATTTTACCTCGGTATTAAAGCCGCGTTTATGCGGGGCCAGCAGGGCGGTGGCGTCTTCCTTGGTTACAGGGGCCACACGGGCGGAACTTTCTATGGTATTGCCGGCATAGTCATAAAAATCTTCGGCCGTTACAAAAAACCAGGTAAGCATAACGGAAATTAACAGCAAAAAAACCACAAACAGCACACCCGGTTTTTTGAGTTTAATTTTCTTCATCCAAGAAGCTCCTTAAATAAAACTCCGCCCCCAGGCTTTCCGCCAGGGAACGCACGGCTTTGGGGTCCGCATCGGTTTTATCCACACAGCTGGCCACCACTTTTTTAAAGCCTGCCTGGGAACAAAACAAAATAAACTCTTTCACCGCGCTGAATCCGTCTTCGTACCCCGGGGCCGGGCGGACGATTTTTTTCCAGGTTTCTTCGTCCTGCGCGTTTAAGCTTACGTAAACCTCATCAATCACACCTTTTAACAAAGGAACAATATCCTGCTTGTTTATCATACTGCCCAAACCGTTGGTGTTTAAGCGTATTTTAACCGGCGGGAATTTGGCCTGCGCCTCCCACCCTTTGATGGTTTTGGCGATAAACAGCATTTCGTTTAAACGCATGGTAGGTTCCCCATACCCGCAAAAAACGATTTCCTGCACCGGGTTTTGGTGCATTTCTTTTTCCAATACGTCCAGCACCTGTTGGGGGGTAGGCTCCTGCTGGGCCAGGTTTAAATTGTACCCGTTAAAGCGCATATGCCATTTGGTTTTAATACAAAAAGCGCACAAATTGGGGCAGCGGTTGGTTAAATTAATATATAAAGCGTTTTTAAAACGATAGACAATTTTGGGTTGTTCTTCTTTTTGCATATACTACCTCTTGTATACATTATAGCAGTTTACAAGGGGGCAACCGAGGGGCAAAATGCGCCTATGCAGGGGATAAGATACCCTTTGGGCCTAAGGGTGGGCGGGCCTTTTGGCCCTTTCGCCCCGAGGGAAGAAAACTTTATAATAATAAGTGGTGAAAAGAATTATTAAACTGATTATTTGGGCAAGCCTTCTTTTACTGCCTAACCTGGCCTCCGCACGGGTATATTGGCTGGGGAGGGATATTGATATGGCCCTGCAATTTGGCTACCATACCGACAAAAACTGGCGGATGGTGCGCTCGTACGGGCATTCCCTTTTGGTCATTATTCCAGATAATCCCCGCGCCTTTGCCAAGTTATACAACCCGGCAAATCCCGCCGCGTATTTTAAAGAATTAGAAAAAGACTTTGGCCGCGGCCACAAAGGCTTTGTAATAGCCGCTTACGCCCAAAACGGCACCCAGGCCATCGGCCATGTGGACGGATACCTGCTGGCACAAATAAACGCCCCGCGGGAAATGCAGGCCGTGCAAGATTTTTTTGCCCAAGCGGACCCTAAAAAATGGCACTTTGCCGCGGGAGAAGTTTTTTCCCCTTTAAAAGACGAAGTTTTTGCCATGCACATTTTGCAACTTGCCAAACATTATATCAGCTATACCCGCCGCCACCCGGTGCCGTATGGAACGTTGTACTCCATTATTGAGCCCGGCGTGTGCAAAAAACACAACAAAGCGGTAAATTGCAACGCGTTTGCCTATTCTTTGCTGCGGTATGCCGGCGCAAATGCCGTGCCGGATTTATACGCCCAACGGGTTATGCCGGGTATAGAAAATTTACTGCCGGCCAAACTGTTTATGCCTTACCCGGGCAAAAAAATCACGCTGCCGCCATTAAAAAAATATACGCCTTTCACCCTGCGTAAAAAGCAGGAAGCCGTGCGCCACAAAATCCTGCACCGTTTAAAACCGGCCGCCTTAAAGAAATAATCCCACGGGAAGGGGCCAAATTTATTAAAATATAAGAAGATTGGAAGGGTGGCCGAGCGGTTTAAGGCGTCAGTCTTGAAAACTGATGTGGGGTATCCCCCCACCGAGGGTTCGAATCCCTCCCCTTCCGTTTGCATTTACGGTTTTACAACCCCCGCCCCGGCAAATACCGGGGCGGGGCTTTTATATATACCCTGCTGCAAAATTGATTATTTACCCTCCGGGATGTTTAACTTTTTTTGGCGCTTTTAAGGAGGGAGAATAAATCACCCTTATACGCACAGGGTATTTTTTCTTCTTTTAAATACAATAGCCCCCATTTGTTTAGCTCTATAATAGCCGGGATAAGCGTTTTGCCGCGGCGGGTGAGGGAATATTCCGTCTTAGGCGGAACCACCGGGTATAACTTGCGGGAGACAATACCGTCCCGCTCCAATTCTTTTAACTGCTGTATCAGCATTTTGGGCGTGGCGTGGGCAATTAATTTTTGCAGTTCATTGTACCGGAGCGTACGCCCGATTAAATGCCCAATAATTACCCCTTTATATTTACCGCCGATAATATCCATAGTGGCTTCCAGCGGGCATTTATATTCTAATTTTGTATTTTTAGGCATATTGTTTCCTTTACTTACTTTATAGTAAGTATTATACAAAAAAGTAAATATTATACAAATTAGTGTATTCTTGTCAAAAAGAAATCAATTACCTACAATAATAATATACAGCAAGGAGGTTTTATGCAAATAACCCAAATCAGAAACGCAACAATAATTATCAATTACGCCCAAACCCGCTTTTTGGTGGACCCGTGGCTTGGCCCCAAAGACTATATGCCCGGTTTTGAAGGGGCCGTCCACCCGGAAATACGCCAGCCCCGTGTGGAGCTGCCCTGCCCTATTGAAAAAATTACAGACGTGGACGCCGTTATTCTTACCCATGTTCACCCGGACCATTGGGACGATTTCGCCGCCAAAGCCTTAAACAAAAACATCAAAATATTTGCCCAGTCCGAAACGGACAAACAATTTTTATCTTCCCTGGGGTTTACGGATGTGGAAATTTTAACCCAATCCTCCACCCGCTTCCGCCGGGTTACGCTGTTTAAAACCCCGGGCCAACACGGCAAAAGAGAAATTGTTAAACCCGTGTGCGAGCAGTTAGGCATGCCTTATGATGCAATGGGCGTTGTGTTTAAAGCGCAAGCAGAACCCACCCTTTATTTAGCGGGAGACACCATTTGGTGCCCGGAAGTGCAAAACGCGCTGGATACTTACCGCCCGGATGTGATTGTGGTTAATGCGTGTGCGGCCTCGGTAGCCAATGGGGAACATTTGATTATGGGGAAAGAGGAGATTTTGCAAACATCCCGTTATGCTCCACACGCCGCCATTGTAGCCAGCCATATGGATACGGTAAGCCACCTTACCGTAACCCGGCAGGATTTAAAAGAACTGGTAAAGGAAAACAATCTATCCAACCTGTTTATTCCTAACGACGGGGAAACCTTAACCTTTACTGCCAAAAATTAAGGCCGTATGGATAAACAAAAAGTCAAAAACAAACACCCCGCTTTATTTATAGAGCGGGGTGTTTGGCGTAAATGCGGGCGTTATAATAATTCTTTGCGCAGGATAGCACCGTCTTTAGGGCTTAAATAAGCGGGGGCTACATCCAGCACGGTTTTGCAGCCAAAAACCCCTTCTTTATTTAAGCGCACGGCCGCGCGGGCATAAGCCACCAGCACGCTGGCGGTAAACTGCGGGTTAGAATCCAACTTTAAGCTATATTCAATAAGCTGTTTGTTCTCCCCGTTTTGCCCGGTAACCCCGCTGGCAAATACAAAGCCGCCGTGCGGCATGCCGGAATGGTTGGCGTCCAGTTCCTGCTGGGAGACAAAATGAACGGTGGTATCATATTCGTCAAAATAATTGGGCATGGTTTTAATTTGGTGTTCCACTTGTGCGGCGTCCGCCCCCGGTTTTAACACCACAAAACATTCCCGCGTGTGTTTTTGGCGGGTGGTAAGGGCAGGATTATCTCCCCGGCGCACGCTGTCTAAAGCGTCGGGCACGGGGATGGTATATTGTTTGGCGTTCTGCACACCGGGGATACGGCGGATAGCGTCTGAATGGCCTTGGCTGATGCCTTTACCCCAAAAAGTGTATTGCTTGCCTTGCGGCAATACGGCCTGTGCATAAAGGCGGTTGAGGGAGAAGAGGCCCGGGTCCCACCCTACGGAAATAATGGCCGTTTTTTGGGCCCGGCGGGCGGCGGCATCCACCGCGTCAAAATGCTGGGGGATATGGGCGTGCGTGTCAAAACTGTCCACCACGTTAAACCATTGGGAAAAATGCGGGGTTTGGGCGGGCAAGTCCGTCGCGCTGCCGCCGCATAAAACAAGTACGTCCAGTTTATCTTTCCACGCCGCGGCTTCTTCTGCCGCCACAACGGGCACCCCGGGCGAGACCAATTTAACCGCCTGGGGGCTGCGCCGGGTAAATACGGCAGCCAGTTGCGCGTCCGGGTTTTGCTTTACGGCCAGCTCTACCCCGCGGCCCAAATTACCATAACCCACAATACCTATTTTAAATGACATAAAAAGCTCCTATATAAAAAATAAAATTCTTTTTTATTTTAAAAAAACAAAAGCCTCCGCGCCAGCCCCTTCAAATTTATAAAATATAAGTATGACAACCAAACTAACCCTGCTGGGCGCCGGCAATGCCCTGGCAACCAAATGTTACAACACCTGTTTTGCTTTAACCTCCCCCAACGGCTGTTTTTTAACGGACGCCGGCGGCGGAAACGGCATATTAACCCAGCTGGAGAAGGCATCCATCGCCATTCCCCAAATACGCTGGATGTTTGTTACCCACGGACATACGGACCATATACTGGGCGTGATTTGGATTATCCGCCTGGCGGCCTCGCTCTCTTTGCGCGGCCAGCACAACGGGCTGACGATTTTCTGCCATGACGAGTGCGAAGAAAAACTGCGCACCTTCTGCCGTATGACGCTTACCAAAAAATTATTGGGCGCGTTGGACAACACCGTGCGTTTTGTGCGTCTGCAAGACGGGCAGAATTTTACGGCGGGCGATTTTAACTGTACTGCTTTTGATATCCACTCCACCAAAATGAAACAATTTGGTTACCGCGCCCAACTACCGGACGGGAAAACCTTGGTATGCCTGGGGGACGAGCCTTTTAACTCGCTCTGCCGAGCCTATGCCCAAGGGGCCGATTTGCTGATGAGCGAAGCTTTCTGCCTATATACGGAAAAAGACCTTTTCAACCCTTACGAAAAACACCACAGCACCGCCAAAGACGCCGCGCGCGTAGCGGCCGAACTGCAAGCAAAAAGCCTGCTTTTATACCACACGCAAGATAATAACCTGCCCCTGCGCAAAACCCTCTACACGCAAGAAGCCCGGCAGGAATTTGCCGGCCCCATATACGTGCCGGATGATTTGGAAACCTTGGTTTTGTAAAGTGTTTTAGTTTGCAAAATACAGCCCCGCACACCCAAAAAGTATGCAGGGCCGTTTAATAAAAAGCGCTTAAGCCGCTTGCTGGTTTTCTTCCTCTTCTTCGTCAAAGTCTTCTTCTTCGGCGCGGATGTCTTGGGCAAATTTGGCCCAGTCTTTGGCGGGGGCTTCAAAATTAATATTTAAGCTGGTGTTGGAGTAGGGACCGAATACTTTATCTTCCCCCGCAAAAATATTTTGCTCAAGCGTGATTTGCATAAAAAAATCGTCCGGCCGGTTATAGGCGCTGCAGCAACCCTGCGGCGCTGCAGACGGGCGCATATAAAAGGATACTTTCGGCTCCAGCATGGTCCAGTTATCCTCGGTGCGGTTGGCCAGCACCAGGGCAATAAAGTCTGAAAGATAAATGCTCTCTTCGTCTTTCACCGCCACCAGTTTTTCAGACGCGTAAGAAGAAAAAATATTTTCCCCCTCGCAATATAAACCGATTTGGTATTCCATAAATTCCCCTTCGCTTCCGGGGTTGGACCATATGGTTAAAGGTGAAATTTCCAACTCTAAATGCCCTTCCTTGCCAAACTTGATTCTAGCCATAGCCGCTCCTGTGTAATAAAAAATACAAACTGTTTGTTTTATTATAGTAAATCACGCGCCAAAACCTAAGTTTGTTTTGCTACAATAAAAGTAATTATTAAGGAGAAAGCTATGATAAAGAAATTAATTATCCCTTTTTTCTGTTTGTTTTTTATGGCGGCCTGCTCTAAAGAAGAGCCCATTGCCATGCAGGCCAATCCCCAGGCGGCGGCTTTTGACCAGGAACAACGCCCCCAAGGCAAATACCCTGCCTGCAACGCAACTTATGCCGAAAATTTACGCGCCTGCACGCCCTATATTTGCCAGCAGGAAAGCGCCCTGCCCGGCGGTTTGGGCGTGATACGCACCATTAAAGAGGGAGAAAACGGCCAATGCACCGAAGAAATAGCTCTGCAACCGGCCCCAACCGAAGCCGCCTCCCCCGCACCGGCCGAACAAGACCCGGCAACACAAAACACTGAAGAACAATCCGCCCAACAGGGCGCAGCCCAACTGCTGCAAACCTGCCGTTTCACCCAGGAGCAACGCGCCAAAATGGCCGATTATCTGCTGGCTTATTTTACCGCGCAGGCTGAGCCTAACTCCGCCGCCGATATGCCGGAAAACCCGCTAAAAGATTTTCTGCAAAACGGCACTTGCACGGCGCAGGGGTTTCATCCCCAGGGGGAAATTACCTGCACGGGTACGCAATCCATTACCGTAATTACAACCGACGCCAACGGAACGGAAATATCCCACGTAATTACTTGCCAAAATGAAGAGCAAACCCCGGCGGCACAATAACTTTTAATAGCAAGCAAAGCTTTTTGTTAAAATATATTTATGCGTTACGTTTTATATTTATTTACGTTAATTTTGGTATTTGTGGGCGGCATGCTGGTAAGCAATTTATATTTGCCTACGCGCAACTCCAGCGTTGCGGCCTCCATTTCCGTGCCTGACCCGGCCGATACCATTCCCCAATTAAAAGATATCTCCCTAGACACCGCCTCCCGCAATTTAACCGTATTGGGCGAAGCGCTTAATTCCTGCCCTGTAGTGGTAACGGAAGAAAAGGATCGCCTGCTGGCAGAAATAAACCTATTGCTTGCCCGGCAGGATTTTGACATTAAAAAAGCTTTGTTTGAACTGGAAATAGCAAAAAATACGCCGGGCTCTTCCGTTACGGCGCAATTTGCCCAAGCCAGCGCCGATTATGCCGCCGCACAACAGCGCCTGGAAGCTTTAGCCCTGCAGTTATACCCGCCGCAGCCAAAAGAAACGGATACGCAAGAAACAGCCCCGCTGGAGGCTGCCGATCAGCAAACGCCCGACCAAAATGCACAAACCCCGGCTGAAGCACCGGCAAAAACTACCAAACAAGCCCCGGCCAAAGAACAGCCTAAAACAACAGACAAACAAGACGCCGCCACTGACCAAACACGACCTCAAGCCGCCAAACAACCGGCTAAATAAACCCGCTTTTGATTTTGTATAAAAAATGAAACCCCGCCTGCTAACAGACGGGGTTTTGTAAATATACGGTTTATTTAACAGGCGCTGCGCCCGGTTTGTTTTAACAAATCGCGGTACGCCTCCAACTGCGGGCGGTAACGCTCCCAGGCTTGGGCAGGGGTAACATCACAGCGGTACGTCCAGTTAGTGTCATCCACCACGCCGGGTACGTTGATGCGGTCCAACGTGCCGATAATATCCTGCCAGGAAAACAACGTTAAGGCGGAGCCGGAAGTTAAAACGCGGTTTAAAATGGCTTTTTGCACGTCCGGAGTAAACGGGATATTGCCGTCCGTCTTTTGGGCGGAAATCATTTCCCAAATATTGGCGCGCTCCTGCCGGGGCATGGTTTCCCACCAGCCGCGCACGGTTTCCGTATCGTGCGTAGAAGTGGTGGCCAAAGAACAGGCCGGGTAGTTGCGCGGCTCACGGTAGTAACCGTTGTCTTCCCGCTCCCAGCGCAGCACTTTATAACCGGGTATACGCAAATCCACCAGCATACGCCGCACATAATTGGGTATTACGCCCAAATCTTCCCCCACGGGTAAACGGCCGGAGCAAACATCCAATACCATACGCAGGAAATGGTACCCGCGGTCTATCTGGTTTTGTTCGCCTTCTATATCAAAGGCGCCCTTATCATCCCCCGGGCCAAATACATACGTGCGGTAAAAACCGACCAAATGATCCAGGCGGAAAATATCATAAAGTTCTGTCGCGCGCCGGATTTTGCGCTTCCACAAATCAAGCCCGTGCGTATGCTGGTAAACCCAATCATACGCCGGCAAACCCCAGCGCTGCCCCCCCTGCGAAAATTGATCCGCCGGGGCGCCTACTTCGTAATCAATGCGGTAGTTTTGGCGTTCGGCCCATACTTCGGCACTGTCTAAATTGGTGCCAAAGGGAATATCGCCAAACAAATACACGCCTTTAGAAGAGGCAAACGCTTTGGCGCGGCGGAGTTGCTGGTCCAGCACCCATTGCACGTAAGCAAAGAATTGTACATATTCTTTATATTGGGCTTCAAACGCGTCCACCGCTTGCGGGCGGGCGTTTTTTAAGTCTTCTGGCCATTGTGTCCAGCTTTGCCATTTATAAAATTCTTTCAATGCGCGGAAAATGCTGTATCCGCACAGCCAGCTGCTGTTGGCCGCACAGTATGCCGCAAACGCTTTGGCACGGGGGGTGTCCCACGCTTGATGTTGTTTTAAGAAATACTGATAGCCAAACCACAAAGCTTTTAATTTGGCCTGTTTAATGGTGCGCACCAAAGCTTTAGGCGCGTTGTGCCAAACGGAAATTTCCCCCTGGATATTTTTAATATATTCCTGCGCCGCCGGGCTGGCGGCAATATCTTCCACCTGCGCAATACAGGTGTAAACAGGGTCCACCGCGAAAGCAGTTAATGCGGAATAAGGGCAGGTTTCATTGGGGGCGGTTTCCTGCAAGGGTAAAATTTGCACAAATTTAACCCCTAAAGATGCAAAAAAGCCCACCCAATCTTCCAGACAGCCAAAATCCCCTACGCCCCAATCCGCATCGTTTTTCATGGCGGAAAGGGGCAATAATATCCCGTTACAGCGGCCGGAAAGCAATTCGTCCTGTATGGTTGGCATAGAAATTTCCCGCTTTATTTTTTGGCAATGGCTTCAATTTCAACCGCACTGCCTTTGGGCAAAGCCACTACCTGAATGGTACTGCGGGCCGGAGGATTTTCTTTAAAGAAAGAAGCATAAACTTCGTTCATTTCGGCAAATTGGGTTAAATCGGTCAAAAACACATTGGTTTTTACCACATTTTTAAGGGTGCAACCCGCTTCTTTTAAAATATTTTCCAAATTTTTCAAAATAAGCTCCGTCTGCACGCGCACGGAACCGTTATAAATTTCCCCGGTTACGGGGTCTATGGGCAACACGCCGGAAGTAAACACAAAGCCGCCGTCTTCAATAGCTTGGGAATAAGGGCCAATGGCTTTGGGCGCATTGTTAGAGTTAATTACTTTTCTCATACAAATAAAATCCTCACAGTAAAATACGCCGGCAACAGCAGGCGTTATAAATATATGGTATAAAACACCTGCTTGCCTGTCAAACCTTTACATCCGGCAAGAACAAAAGCCGTTACAGGCCTTTTTACTATACAACCGCCCTATATTGCGCCGGGCCCGTTGCACTGCTTTTGCAAAACTGCTATAATAAATTAACAAGAAAAATTGCCGTTGCAAAAAATAAATATTTTCTTGCACGCAATAAAAATTTTTAGTAAAATATTTATGTTGGGTTTAACCCCTAAGATTAAACCCGGAAGTTATTTGACTGTTTTTGCGCTCGTAGCTCAGTGGTAGAGCATCCGCCTTTTAAGCGGGGGGCCGTGAGTTCAAGTCTCACCGGGCGCACTTTTTAGCCCTCTTCGTCTATCGGTTAGGACGTCGGATTTTCAATCCGAAAAGGGGAGTTCGATTCTCCCAGAGGGCGCCATTTTACTAAGTATTAAACCCCCGCCATGCGGGGGTTTTTATTGCATAAGGGGGCACCGGCGGCCTTTTAAAACCGTTTTACCCGGCGGTGGCAATAGGGCTGGGTACCTTTTTTGGCATAATAATGCTGGTGATAGTCTTCGGCCGGCCAAAATTCTTTCAATTCTTCCACCCGGGTAACAACCGCTAACCCCTTTTGTTTTAAAATATCAATTAAATGCAGGGCCGTTTCCCGCTGTTGCGGCGAAGTATAAAACACGGCCGAGCGATACTGCGGGCCGATATCGGGCCCCTGGCCGTCAAGTTGGGTAGGGTCGTGTATTTCAAAAAACAGTTTGGCCAATGTTTCAAAAGACACTATTTGCGGGTCAAACACAATGCGTACGGCTTCCGCATGGCCGGTGGTATGCGTGCAAACCTGTTCATAAGAAGGGTGGGGCACATTTCCCCCCGTATATCCTACCTGTAATTCTTTCACGCCCTCAACCCCCAAAAATAAATGCTCCACGCCCCAAAAACATCCCCCGGCAAAAACAGCTGTTTGCGTTTGAGACATAATGCCCCCTCCTTCTTAAATAATTTCTTTTATTTTATATAATAAGGATTATGAAACACACCCTTTTTTTATTTATCGTCTGTTTATGTTGCGCCGCCTGCAGCAGCATAATGCCCTATAAAGACCAAAATTTAGATTATTTATACAGTATTCAAAAAGACCCGGCCGCCTATAAAGGCGCAGTGGTGGCCTTTAACGGGGAAGTGGCCGGCATAAGGGAAACCCCAAAATCCATCCGCCTGGTTTTACGCATAGACACCCCGCTTTATTACTATGCCACAGGCAAAGGCAATTCCCTTTCTTATGAAATGCTGTACGTTTTGTTTACCAAAAACAAATCTCAAGCCTCTAAAATTGCCAAAGGCAATAAATTAAAAGTATTGGGCCGGGTGGACGGATACATTACCCGCCAGGACGGATACGGCAACACCGCCGGCGTAGTGCGCCTGCGCGCCATTGCTTTGGCGGACCGCTCACAAGATAAAGACTTTTACCTTTCCGATGCCCCCTCCGCCGCTTTATATACTTCCTGGAAAAAAGGAAAACTTTTTTTTGAAGAATCGGCTGAAGATGTATTAAGCCGCGTACCTGCCCCCAAAATGCCGCAGCTGCCCCCAGCCAAACCGAAACCTAAAGCAAGCCCGGCACCTAAACCCACAGCCGCCCAGCCGGCTAAACCCCAGCCGCCCGCCGGCATTGTGTTTGACCCGGAAGAACCGCCTTTTATCCTTTTCCCGCCAAAAGAACAGCCGGATACCGCCCCGGCCACGCAAGCCCCCGCCCAAACAGATGCTAAAACCTCGCCTGAAAGCGATGCCCCCGCACCTCTCCAAACGGGGGAAATACCTTTAGAGGCTAACCCACCGCTTGCCACCCAAAATACAATACCCTCCGCCCCTTTGCCGCCCGCAAAAGAGCCCCAGCAAGCCCCTTCTGCCCCGCAACAGCAAGAAGCATCGCAGGTGCAGCAAACGCCTGCCGTACCAGCAGCAAACCAATCTGTACAAGTACCGGGAGCCGAAATAATACCTGCTGCGCAAAACCCAAACACCCCCATACAAAATAATCCCGCGGCACAATAAGCGTAACCGCGGGTATACGTACACAAATATTATAAAAAAGGCTATAAACCGGGGGGCAGTTTTGCTTTCATTAACGGGCGCAGGCAAAATTTTTCTCCATCAGCCGTAAATGTGCCGTCCCCCACCGCATGCAGCAGGCGTGTATCACGGCAGCGCTCGTTCTTCCACACACAAAGCACCTGCAAAATAACTAACCCATACGAGGCTATATAATCTGTTACGCGGCATTCCAAACAGGCAATACAGCCGCCTAAAAGCGGGGCTTTTACCTGTTGGGCGGGATAGGTTTTTAAATGCAGTTTTTGAAATTTATCGGTTGTTTGGCCGCTTAACATACCTATTTTAACCGCGGTTTTTAACATAGCCGGGCCTGGTATACAAACCACACATTCTTTGGTTTTAATAAGGGCGTTAAAAGAATAATTCCACGGGCCGGTGGCCAGTAAAATGTGTTGGTTAAAATCAATGGCGGCCGTCCAGGATATGGTCATTACATTGGGTTTTTTGGCGTCAAAAGTAGTAACCAGCGTTAACGGGCCGGGCTCTATAAAAGTAAGGGCCGTTTCAACAGGGAGTAGTTTCATCCCTTTATTTTACAATAAAAAACCCCGCCTGTTACCAGGCGGGGTTTAAGATTAACTAAGTGAATTAGTTATTGGCCGGCTGAGCGCAGGCAGAGTTGGTGCCGTTGTTGCAGCAAGAGCCGGTCGGCGTATCAATACCGCAGAAGTCAGCGCAGAGTTCCTGGCCAGCAGGGTTGGTGCCGGTGCAGGTTACGTTGTCGCCCTGATAGTAGCGGGACAAGCTATACTGATACTGCAAAGCACCACCAGCAGCGTGGCGGGTAGCGGTAGCTTTACCAGTCTGGAAGGTGGTACCAGACAACACTACGGCAAAGCCGTTGCCGTTGGCACCCGTGGCGGGGTTACCTTTGGTGTAGTAGGTGGACCCGTTGGAATCTTTCGGGGACACGTCCAACGCTCTGTAATTCGTTACAAATTTATTAATTTGTAAGAATTTGCGGCGCTGAGCCTGAGCAATGCTGCCCAACAAGGTGTCGGCTTCCGTCATACGGGAGCGTTCCACCGCTTTGAAATACTGCGGCATAGCCATAGCGGCCAAAATACCAATGATCAACACTACTACGAGCAGTTCGATCAAGGTAAAACCTTTCTTATTCATAAAACCTCCTACAGTTTTATATATAATTTTGCAGCCATAGCGGCTACAATATTAGTTTAGCAGTAGCAAAAAACATTGTCAAGCCCCTTTGCGGGCCTATTTGCTGCCGCCAAAATCCGTTAGTTTTGAGACGAAACCCCTGGGGCTTGCGATTGTGCGGCAGGCACAAAACGAATTTGCTCCCGCACAAAATACGGGGCTAACATAGCACAAAATTTTTTGCCTTTTTCATCCTGCCCCTGGCATACCGTTTGCCCGGATAATACCGGCCTAAGCAACCGGTAATTAAAACGCCCGCCAATGCGCCGGGCGGAAAGAACTGCCGGCTCCTGCTCTGAAACGCCATACTCCAACCGCAGGATGTATCCGTCCGTCTCCGGCTTGCCGTTGGGGCCCATAAAAGCCAAATATAATTCCGTGGGTGTTCCTTCCACCGCGCGGGCCGTTACGTTTAAAATGGCAGGAACCGAAAAATACCGGCTTAATTCCGTCCAATCTGCCGCAAACTGGCCGTTAATACGCATAAAAGAATCTTGTGCAATTTCCGCATCGGCCAGGATTGCGTCCGTAGCTAATGCGCGGGCTTTTTCTTTCTCCCAAAAATAACGGGGAAAAGCAACCGCCGCAAAACACGCAATTACCACCACCAAAACCAACAGCGCTTTTATGGTAAAACCTTTTTTCATGAACAAGGACCTCTCTCACAAAACAAGAAAATATAGGCCCGCCTTTGGGCGCGGGCCTAACAATTAGTTTAAATCTAATTTAATCTTTTCCGGTATGGGAACCATGGGATTTGCAGGTAAATCTTTCATCTCTTCCACACCGGCATAATCCATACAATAGTTTACGTCAAACTCACTTTCATAAACGGGTATGCAGTACACCTGCCCCTGCCCAAAAGGGCGTACCAGTTTATAGGTATATTTATCAGAACCTACACGCTGCGCCACCACAAAGCCGTGGCGGTAATAATCAAACTGAAAAGAAATGGCAAAACCGTCCCCCGTGTTATCGGGCGAGTTGCCTTTGGTGTAATAAATTTCGCTGCCGTCTTCGTTTTTAAATAATTGCGGGTCACTGCTCATATTTAAATCCAGGTAACTCCACTTATTGGTATAAGCATTGCGCTGCAAAAAGTAACGTTCCTGCGCGTTGGCCCCGGATGACAGCATATTGACCGCGTCAGACATAGTGGCCCTTTCAATTACTTTAACATACGTCTGCACGGCAAAAGTAGATAAAACCGCTACGATGATAATTACAAAAATTAATTCCATCAATGTAAAACCTTGGCGTTTCATGGGCATTTCTCCTAAATATTTTCTACCAGCAACAAAAATAAAGCTAAAAACACCACACAAAGTAATAGTTTCATTAAGCCCAGGTGTTTCTTTAAAAAGTCACTAAAGCCTTTAGACTCGTAACCTAATACAGATAATACAAAAATTAACACCAAAGGCAAAATAAACATAAAATTATACAAAAGCAAATAAACCCAGGCTTTTACGCGGAAGGCCGGGTCTTGCATAATCAGCACCACGGTAGGCAGATACACCTGGCCGGTGCATACCGCTTCCACCAGTGAGACAGCAAACCCCACCGCCAGCGCAGCCAGCACCAGCCGCCAGCTGCTTTCATGCTTATCCCGCAGGAAAAACCCCATAATTTTATGAATGCGTATTTTTAAATTAGTGGGCAGCTGCAAAAGCATTTTATCGGCTTTTTTGGTTTTTTTATAAATCCAAAAATCATACAAAGCCAAAAAGAAAAACGCCAAACATACGGCCGCCGTAATAATATAAAACGCTTTAATTACGTACGCAAAACCGCGCATGGCGTATAAGAACTGAAATAGCCCAAGCCCGATAAGCACGTACGCCACAAACACGGCAAAGCAATAAGCGGCCCCCACCAGGACAATTTCCCGCCGGGTATATTTATATACGGTTAAGAAGGAAATAAAAAATACAATTACCGCAAACGCACACGGGTTGACCCCGTCCACGAGCCCGCTGCCGATAATGGCCCACAAAGTAATTTTGCTAAAAGCTTCTTGGGTGTTTTGGGCGCCGTCTTGCACCAGGGTGGTTTTTTCGTTTAGCAGCATGGCTTTTTCTATAGCCGCATCGGCATAGGTGGCGATTTCGTTGGGGTAGCCCATTAAAAAAGTACTTCCCACGCAGGCCGCCGGATACCCCAAATCCGTTACGCCGTATGCTTTGGCCGTTTCGGCAAAAATCAGGTTATTTCCGTCTTTGGAAATATCCAATTCCACAAAGTTTACGGTATCTTTATATTTGTCTTTTAAGCCTTGCCAATATTCGTGCTTTAATTTATTGCAATGCACACAGGTGGGGCTTACAAATAAACAAAAGTTGGGCTTATCATCGGCCAATTTTACAGCAGCCGCACGGGCGGGCAAAAAACCGGCAAACAAACATACAGCGCTTAGTATTAACAAAAGTTTTTTCATACTATAAATTACCCAATTTAATAAATTCCGCAATGCCGCCCATTACCATATCTACGGACATTAATATCAATATCATACCGGTCAAACGTTCAATGGCTACCAAACCGCGTTTACCTAGCAACGTGCTGATTGGAAAAGAAAGCATTAAAATAATGGAGTTGATTAAAGACGCCGCCAACACCACGCCCAAAGTAACCAATTTATTGGGGGACTGGGCAGACAAAATCATCACCATGGAAAGCGCCGCCGGCCCCGCCACCAGCGGGATAGCCAACGGCACCACAAAGGGTTCGTCTTCCTTCGGGTCGGTTTTGGCTTCTTCTTCCCCGCCAAAAACCAAACGTACGGAAATAATAAACAAAATAATTCCGCCCGCTACACTAAGCGAAGACTGCCTGACGCCAAACGCGTGCAAGAACCATTTGCCTAAAAACAAAAAAGCAACCATAATCAGCAGGGCAATGCCCAGCTCGCGCAGCAGAACAATTTTGCGACGTTCCGGCGCCACTTTTTTAAGTGCGGCAATAAATAAAGGAATATTGCCAAAACCATCCATAACCAAAGCCAATGTAATTACTGAAGAAATAAAAAAGTCCATAACGTCTCCTTGCGGCCGGGAAAAGCCGGCTGTTTCCTTATATAGTATATCAAAATACAGGCAGCCTAAAAACGCTTCCCGTTGCGCCGTTTGTATGCCAACAGGCAATTTGATAATATAGTATAAGTATGTGGAATAGCCAAAAAAACAATGTGTTGCACATTATTAAATGGTTCATGCTGGCTACGCTGGTGGGGATTGTGGTGGGCGTGCTGGACGCGGCTTTCTTAAAATTATTGGACGCCGCCATCGGCTGGCGCAACACCATACCGTTTTTTTATGTAGGGCTTCCTTTATTTTTATACTTAGGGGTATTGCTTTCCCGCCACACCTTTCGCAAAGACCGGGATTATTCCACCGACTCCGTAATCAACCAAATTAACTCTTACAAACCCATTTCCTTTATATCCATTACCAAGGCGTTTTTCCTCTCCATATTAACCATGGCAACAGGCGGTTCCGCCGGTAAAGAAGCCCCCTGCGCCGATGTAGGCGCCGGTATCAGCTCCATACTGGCGCGTTTTATGCGCATGAACCCGCAAGACCAGCGCAAAATGATGATTTGCGGCGTAAGCGCGGGGTTTGCCGGCGTATTTGGCGTGCCAATATCCGGTGCCTTGTTTGGGTTGGAAGTATTGTGGGTAGGCCATATTTTTTATGAAGTGATGTTTGCCGCACTGGTGGCCGGGATGACGGCCTTCCAGGTAACGCAGTACCTGGGGGTAAACTATATTTACCACCCTTTACATTTTGTTCCGGTATTTTCGGAACAGTTCTTTTTAAAAGTCATTATAGCGGGTATGGTATTTGGCGTTATTTCCATTTTGTTTATTGAAATGATGAAATTTATGAAGGTGCTGTTTCGTTATATTGCGCTGCGCTCATCGGTATTTATGGCCTGTGCGGTGGGCGGTTTTGTACTAATCGCCATAGGGTATTTTATATCCCCCCTGTATTTAGGGTTGGGCATGAGCGGCATAGATAATGTGCTGGCCGGTTCCGCGCCGGACAGCCCTTTTGGATTTTTATATAAAATAATCACCACGTCCGTTACGTTTGCGGCCGGCGGCATTGGCGGGGTAGTAACACCTATTTTCTTTATAGGCGCGCAGGCAGGCGGTATGCTGGCCGATTTTTTGGCCGTGGATACGGCCACCCTGGCCGCCTTGGGCCTGGTGGCCGTGTTGGCCGGAACAGCAAACACCCCGCTGTCTGCCAGTATTATGGCCATAGAGCTTTTTGGCGCAGAAATTGCCCCCTACGCCACCATTGCCTGCGTAATCAGTTTTTTGGTAACAGGCCAGCAAAGCATTTACCCCAGCCAGCGCCTGGCTTTTGACAAAAGCGGCCAAAACAAGCCGCTGGAGCCGTATCCGGTGCCAGATAAAAAAATACCTACCCGAAAGGGCCTTTTTAAGAAAACTTTAAAGGATATGGTAAAACACCTCATCCCCAACCCAAAAGATTTTGATAACGAAAAATAACCCTTTTCCCCCTGTTTGCACAGGGGGTTTTTATTGCATAATTTTGCAG
The DNA here is from genome assembly GCA_944327085.1 of uncultured Elusimicrobiales bacterium. GTDB lineage: Bacteria > Elusimicrobiota > Elusimicrobia > Elusimicrobiales > Elusimicrobiaceae > Avelusimicrobium. Next base: position 21,044 of record CALVGG010000001.1, read on the forward strand.
TTGGTTTACTTATCCCAAACTCATATTTTTTAAAACAGTATGTTTTGTGGCAATGCACGGTTATCGGGCGGGTTATTGGGCTCATGCCGTTTATAGCAATAAAAATGCGGGGCTTTAAAAGGCCCCGCATTTTTTATAATACTTTCTTATATTAATAGGTAGGCACCTGGTATTCTTTAGCCAGGGCATTATAGCGGTCTATCACCTTGCGTATAAAATCCCGTTTTTGCACATAACTACCCGGGAAGAACGCCCCCTTAAAACCGGCTATCACCACATTTTTAAGTTCTTTGGGGGAGAGCTCAATATTGCGCACCAGCAGTTCCAGCTCTTTGGTAACCGTGGTGTTGGAAACCAGGCGGTTATCCGTATTAATGCTAATGGGCAAGCCGCGGGCAATCATCTCCTTTACCGGGTGATTTTTAACGGATTTTATTTCCGGCAAGGTTTGCAAATTGCTGGTAAGGCACACTTCCACGCCAATGCGTTCGCTGGCAATATAGTCGGCCAAACTGTCCACATAGGCTTGTTTGTCTTTTACTTTTTTGTCTTTAATCATTTCTTTGGAAAATAAATGCGTGCCGTGGCCAATGCGGTTGGCGTAACAATCGGTAATGGCCTGAAAAATGGATTCCGGGCCGTATGCCTCGCCGGAGTGCACCGTTTTGCGCATAAAGTATTTATGTACGTAACGGTAGGCTTCCACATGGTCCGATGCGGGGTATCCGGCTTCTTCGCCGGCCAGGTCAAACCCCACGATAGGCAGTTTTTCCTCTTTTACCAAACGCACCACCATTTTGGCCAACTCCAAAGAAGCAATATTAAAAATTTCCGACTTGCTAGACTGGGCCAATGCTTTCATCAGCACCCCGTAGTAAGGGGACATAAACGCATTAAAATTGCGCATGGCGCACGCAATAATGCCGCAGTGAAATTCCAAATCCTTTCCGCTTTTTACGTCTGGCAAATTGTTGTGTTCTTTCTGTGCCCGGGCCAGCCCGCGCGCTACCGCCCGGACAGACTCCTGCGCGGTCAGTTTATCATTTGCGTGCAATTGCGGGGCAAAACGCACTTCCAAATAGCGCACGCCTTCGGCAATGGCGTCCTGCGCCAGTTCATAGGCAATGCGTTCTATATTTTCGGCATTTTGCATTACGGCGCCCGTGTAGCTAAAGCCTTTTAAATATTCCACTAAAGAGGAATACTTGTCTTTATACACCAGGCGGCGCATGCCTTTTTCTGTATAAGAAGGTAATTCCACCCCTTCTTTTTGGGCCAGTTCTATTAAGGTAGACAGCCTGAGGGAACCGTCCAAATGCACATGTAAATCCGCCTTGGGAAGGCGTTGTAAAAACTCCGCGGGGACGTCTTTCATTTTCATAGTTTCTTCTCCGCCTGTTGGCCTTTGGGGGTGTCTTTTACCACATACCCCAGTTTGGCAATAGCGTCGCGCAGCTCGTCGGATTTTTTATAGTCCTTGGCGGCGCGGGCGCGGGCGCGCTCTTCCAGCAGGGTTTGCACTTCCTGCGGCAGCGCGAGGGGTTCTTCTTTTTTCTCCTTAAATAAATCCAAAGCCAAAATACTGTCAGCAAAGCGCAGGAAAGAGAGTTTCTGCTCGGCATTCATATCCGCACTGCGCACGCCTTCCCACACCACGGCCAAAGCTTTGGGTGCGTTTAAATCATCTTCCATAGCGGCGGCAAATTTGTCTTTCCAGGCTTGGCAGTCCGCTTCCTTTCCTTGGGCCTGGGCCAGCACACCGCGGCTTAACGCGCGCAAATTTTCCAAACTTTTGGCGGCCGCATCCAAACTTTCAAACGTAAATTCCAGCTGGGTGCGGTAATGCGCCGTTAAGCATAAATAGCGATAGGCAAGCGGGTCATAACCTTTTTCTTTTAACGTAGCTAAAGTTACAAAAGTACCGCCGGATTTGGACATCTTTCCCGAACGCAAAATTAAAAATTCCCCATGCACCCAGTAGTTTACATACTTTTGGCCGGTGGCGGCTTCGCTCTGGGCAATTTCGTTGGTATGGTGGATGGTTACATGGTCAATACCGCCGCAGTGTATATCCAGCGTGTGCCCCAAATATTTCATAGCCATGGCGGAACATTCTATATGCCACCCCGGGAAACCTACCCCCCAAGGGCTGTCCCACTCCATTTGGCGTTTTTTGTCTTTGGGGGAAAATTTCCACAAGGCAAAATCCGTGGGGTTGCGTTTTTCGTCGCTCATTTCCACACGGGCGCCGCCCTGCAGCCCGCTGATGCGCGCGTGGCCCACCAGGGCGTCGTAGCGGTCAAATTTGGAAGTGTCATAATAAATGCCGTCGCTGGTGCGGTAAGTGTAGCCTTTTTCTTCCAGCGTTTTTACCAGGGCAATCATTTCTTTAATATGCTGGGTTGCGCGGCTGATTACCGTGGGGCGGGTGCAGTTTAAAGCATCAAAATCCGCCCAGAATTTTTCTTCATAAAACTTGGCAATGTCCCACGCGCTTTTGCCTTCGCGCGCGGCACCTACTTCCATTTTGTCTTCGCCGTCATCCTGATCGGACACCAAATGCCCCACATCCGTTACGTTCATTACGTGTTTAAGAGGATAATGCAGGCGGATGGTGCGGGCCAGCAAATCTTCAAAAATATACGTGCGCAAATTGCCGATATGCGCATAATTATATACCGTCGGCCCACAGCAATACATGGTAACCTGCTTCGGGTTTTGCGGCAGGAATTCGTCCTTATGGTGTGTGGCGGTATTATACAAAAACATAATTATTCAGCCTCCGAAATAAATTCCCGGTAGGTGGAAGCTAATTCATCAAAAAATTTATTGCAGGTTTTTTGGCCCACGCTGTTGGCGGCAGATTCCGCCAACATGCAGCTTACTTCTATGTCCGAAAGCGGATTTACCGCCCCCACGCTGGATACGGAATACGTAAACCCGGCCGCGTTATAAGCCCGCAAAGCCACCGCATACGCCCGGTTAAGCGCGCGCTGGAAAACACCCATTTCTTTAGAAGTGGCCTTAGCCCCCAGCTGGAATTTTTTCTTGGCTACGGGCACCACTACATCGCCGTAAGTATCATAAGCGCTGGCCGGCAAAGAGGCGGTAAAATCTTCATCAGTAGAAACTACGTCCGTCCCGTCACCCGGCAGTGTTTCCTGCGTGTAGGAGCCGTCCAACACGCTGGGCGTGCCCAACGGGCCGGAAGGCAGCTCATAGCGGCCTTCATAATCGGTATACATACTGTAATCCAGCCCTTGGCTGATGGTTTTGGAAGAGCGGTAATCCCCCGTGGAAGAACAGGCAGCCAAAGCCCCTGCACAAAGAATAAAAACAAACGGTTTTAAGTTCATGGTGTCTACTCCTTAATTTTTAAAGTGGCCACGGCCTGGCACATGGCGGCCAGCCCCTGGCCGATTTCACCCACATGCTCGTGGCTTTTAGATTTAAAGCTGACGTCCTTCACGTCCATATCAAAAATACGCGCCAAAGATTGCCGCACCGTTTGATAATGCGGTTTTATTTTAGGCTCCTGGGTAATGATGGTAGCATCTATATGCACAATTTGCGCCTGGCGGCGGCGCACAATTTCCAACACTTTACGCGCAATATCCACACTGCAAATGCCTTTGATGGTAGGGTCCGTAGGCGGAAACAGAATGCCGATTTCCCCCTCGCACAAAGCGCCCAGTATAGCGTCGCAAACAGCGTGGAGGACCAAGTCCCCGTCGCTATGGCCTACAAAGCCTTTCGTGTGGGGGATTTCCACCCCGCCCATAAACATTTTTATTCCGGGTTCCATGCGGTGCAAATCAAACCCAAAACCCGTGCGGTAATATACATTTTCCTGCATAAGTGCCTCGGCAAAAATTAAATCTTCGGGGGTGGTAATTTTGTTGTTTTCGTAATCAGACGGCACCACCCGCACCTGTACCCCCAGTTTTTCAACCAGTTGGGATTCGTCCGTCGCGTCCTTCAGTGCGCCGTATTTTTCCAGCGCCTGCACCAGCAAACTGCGCCGGTAGCACTGCGGCGTTTGCGCAGCCCACAAAATGTTGCGCTCCAGCGTGCGCGTTACTACGCCGTCTTTGCATTCTTTTACGGTGTCTTTTACCGGCACGGCCAATACGGCAGCTCCGTACTCCTGCGCTTCACGTACGCAACGGGAAATAAAACCCGGTTTTACCAGCGGGCGGGCCCCGTCATGCACGGCTACCACTGGCAGGGAAGCGTCCGTTTTGGCCACCCCGTTTATAACGGAAGCCAAACGCGTCTCCCCCGGTAAAGCATATACCAAATTTTTAAATTCTTTTTGCAGCAAAGCCTGGTTTTCAAGCGGGGTAACCACCACCACTTGCGCTATTTCCGGCGTGTTTAAAAATGCGCGCACCGTGCGAAACAAAACGGGCTGCCCCGCAAGCGGCAACATCTGTTTGGGGCGGCCCATTCTGGTGCCGCTGCCGCCCGCCACTATCACCGCCGAAGCAAAACCCGTTTTTTTGTCCATTTAAAAAACCTATTTCGTTCTGGCAAAAATCATCCGGCCGGAAGAAGTTTGCAATATAGAATAAACCGATACCTCCGCCCGTTTGCCGATGTATTTGCGGCCGTCTTCCACCACTACCATGGTGCCGTCGTCCAAGTAGCCGATGCCTTGTTCTTTCTCTTTGCCGTCTTTCATAATAAACAAAGACATGGTTTCCCCTGGCAACACCACCGGTTTTAAAGCGGTGGCTAAGTCCGCAATATTTAAAACGGTTACGTCATACAAAGCGCCTACTTTATTGACATTGAAATCCAAGGTTACCACTTCTGCCCCCAAACTTTGGGCCAGCTTTACCACGCGCTCCACATTATCCTGCGCTTTGGGGTTTTTATTGGTAATGCGCACGCCGATTTCCTTTAATTCCTGCAAGCGGGAGGCCACGTCCAGCCCGCGGCGGCCGCGGGCGCGTTCCAGCGGGTCTTTGCTGGCGGCCATTTTGTTTAATTCGTCCATTACAAATACGGGCAATACAATAATGCCGGAAAGGAAATTAATTTCGCACAAATCCACAATGCGCCCGTCCAACAGGGCAGACAAGTCAGCCACTTTTAAGTGGCACCCGCGGTAGGAAAGGCCTTCCAAATCGCGCGCTTTAATAATGCTGACCAACACCCCAAACACCAAAAGGCCAATTTCTATATTGGCTTCGTAACGGCCCCAGAAGCCGGCTATGGTGTCGTTGGCAAATTTTACCAGGCCGTAATCAAAAAATACATACAGCATATAGCCCAGCAATAGACCGGTGCAGGCAATCATCACTTTTATCAGGCGCAGGCGCTTAAAAAGCACTTCCCCCGCCAGGACGATAGCCCCGCACAAAAGCCCGCCCAGCAGGCTCATCATATCTTTATCAATATAGTTATAGGTTAAAAAAGGAAAAGCTACCAAGGTAGAAATCCTAAAAATCCAAATAGGCATAAGGCCTCCAATATAAATTAAAAGGGCAAAAGCCCTTATGTACATTTTAGCACTTTCCCGGCGTTTTCTGCTGGTTTTTTACGAGGAAAACCCCTTTTGCTTTCCGCTTAAAACAAAACCCGGTTTAAAAACCGGGTTTTATTTAGTTTAGCGCAACCGCAAAGATAAATCATTCAGGTCTGCCAGTTCCACCACTTCCAGCTCTTTTAGATTTCGCTTTTCCGTGCGGGATAAAGGTGCCGTAAAGGCTTTTTTAAACCCCAGCCGGCGGGCTTCCTCCAGCCGTTTATCCAAAAGGGGCACTTTGGCCGCCTGGCCCAAGATGCCCACCTCGGCCATGAAAAGGCTGTCGTGCGCGATGGGGATATCCTTGCAGGAGCTGATAACCGCCGCGCATACGGCTAAATCCAGAGCGGGGTCTTTTAGTTTTACACCGCCGGCTAAACTAACAAAAATGTCTTTATTATCAAGCGCCAGGCCGATGTGTTTTTCAAGCGCGGCAAACAGCATTAAACAGCGGTTTAAATCCACCCCCGTGGTTACACGGCGCGGATACGGGTAATGCGTGGGGCTTACCAGAGCCTGCACCTCGGTAAGCAGCGGGCGGCTGCCCTCCAATGCCAAAGAATAGGCGCGGCCTTTTAGGGCGCGCTCCTTAGAGGTTTGGGCAAAATATTCGCTGGCGTTTTCCACGCCTTCCAGGCCGCTGCCCGTCATTTTAAAAAGGCCGATTTCCCCGGTGGAACCAAAGCGGTTTTTATGCGGGCGCAATAAACGAAGAACGTTGTCCTTCTCCGTATCAAAATAAAGCACGCTGTCTACCATATGCTCCAGCACTTTGGGGCCGGCCAGTTCGCCGTCTTTGGTAACGTGGCCCAGCACAAAAGTAATAATGCCTTTGGGTTTGCACAGGCGAACCAGTTCGCTGGCGCATTCGCGCACTTGGCCCACGGTGCCGGCGGAAGAAGTAAAGTCCGGGTGATAAACGGTTTGGATAGAGTCCAAAATCAACACATCGGGAGATACCTGCTCCACCGATTCCACAATTTTTTGTATATCCGTTTCACAATGCAGGAAAATATTATCGCTGTTTACGCCCAGGCGTTGGGCCCGGCCGGAAATTTGATTAATGCTTTCTTCACCGGAGATATACAATACTTTTAAATTTTTAGCCAGCGCCGCCGCCACCTGCAGCATCAGCGTGCTTTTGCCAATGCCGGGCGCCCCGGCCAAAAGCGTAATTTGCCCCTTTACCAGGCCGCCGCCAAGCAGGCGGTCAAACTCTCCTATTCCGGTGGGTATGCGCTTTTCCGGCACGCAGCTGCTTTGGGAAAGTTTGATAATTTCGGAAGAAAAATCCGTAAACGAGCGCACACGCTTTTCTTTCTTGCTTTCCTGTTGTTTTACTTCTTCGGCCAGGGTGTTCCATTCCCCGCATTCCGGGCACTGGCCGGACCATTTGGGCGCTTCATACCCGCATTTTTGGCAAACGAACACAGTTTTAAATTTCATACAAACTCCTAACGGGCCAATGTGGCCATACCAAAGAAGGAGGAAATATCCTGATCGTTAAACGAAATATTGGCCTTTACGGCAAACTCGTTGGTTTCCAGCGCGTCGCGCATCCAGGCGCCCACGGAGAAGTAACGGTTGAAGCGGAAATCCACCCCGTACGTTAAGTTGGGTTTATTAAACTGGCGGTTATTAATTACGCGGTCGCGTCCCCAGTCAGTCAATTCCACGGTGCCGGTAAAGCGGTTTAAGAATTCCTGATCATAGAACGGGCGCAGTTCCATGGCCACGCCGCCGGCCCCGCGTATCAACCCGGCCGATACGGACGCCCAGCGGTTATACAGCCCAAAGCGCAGGTCTATCTTGTTGCGTTCCAAATAATCGCCTTTGGCGGGGGTATCGTCCTCGTTGCCGATATTGGCAATACCCGCCCGGTAGAACGTGTAGCCGCTGGAAGGGTAAATTTCCAAGGCCAAATCACTGCTGGCTATTTGGGAAGAAGGCTGATAAAAGAAATCATAATCCCAATAAATGCGGAAGCGGCTCATCTTGCCCACAAAGGTTTTTACTTCCGTCATGGTTTCTTTTAACTTGGTCACGCTTTCTTTTACGTCGCTTTTCATATTGGGGTCTTTAATTAAACTGCCGATTACGCCGTCCCCGTTATCCAGGCTGGTCATTACATTATCGGCCTTGGCCACGACGTCTTTTAACTGCTCGCTGATTTGGTCCAAATTCTGTACGGAATTGTTTAAATAAGGCCGCATGGAAGCCACCATTTGGTTTAAATTAGCCGAAAGCTGGCGTATTTCCTGCAAAGACGCATTTAAATTTTTACCGAACTGGCCTTGCTGGTGCACGCTGTCTACCAGTTCTTTAATGCTGGCCATGGTTTGGGTAATCATCACGTCCATAGGAACTTCGTCCGTCCCCTGTACATAATCCCCGGGTTTTAACACGCCGGCGGCGGCGCTGCCCTTTACGGCTTTTAAATATTTGGTGCCGATGATACCCGTCATCACCACGCTAAAGCGCGCATCCTTATACAGCGGGATATTCTCATCCACCGCGGCCACCACCACCACGCCGCCGTCTTCTATCTTAATGGCTTTTACTTTGCCTATTTCTACCCCCGCCAGCTTAACCGGCGCTTTTACCGGCAGGCCGGACACGTCTTGAAATTTAATATTAATATCATAGGTGCGCGTAACCGAAAGCCCGCCCAAAAAATAAAGCGAGAATCCCAGCACGGCTATCCCCACTACTGTAAATAAACCTAATTTGGTTTCTGGTTTCATAATTTTATTCTACCTTAAATGAATTTAAAAACGGTTAATCTTTCATTATTTTCATTTGTATCGGCCCGTGGCTGCTGCCGCTTACAAACTGTTTTACATACGGGTTATCCGTACGGCGGAACTCCTCCGGCGTGCCTTCCATCAAAATGCGGCCTTCGTGCAGGAAAGCAATTTTATCCGCAATTTTAAAGGCGGAGTTCATATCATGCGTAATCACCACAGAAGTAACCCCCAACTTATGTTTTAAGTCCAGTATCAGCTCGCTGATAATGTCGGACATAATGGGGTCCAGCCCGGTGGTGGGTTCATCATATAAAATACATTTGGGGTTCACCGCCAGCACGCGCGCCAGGGAAACACGCTTGCGCATACCGCCGGAAAGTTCGCTGGGGTTTAAATGTTCCACGTCTTTTAACCCCACCAGGGCCAATTTTTCTTTTACCACTTTGGGATAATCGGCCGGGGGAACATCGGTTAAATATTTTAAGCCGAAGGCCACATTTTCGCCCACGGTCATAGAGTCAAACAAAGCCCCGTCCTGAAACAAATACCCGAAATGCCGGCGGATGGCGGCCAGTTTTACCTCGCTGTTAATTTTGGTAACGTCCTTCCCGTCCACCAAAATCTTGCCGCCGCTGGCTTCTATCAGCCGCACCAGACATTTAATTAATGTGCTCTTGCCCGAGCCGGAACCGCCTAAAATACAGGTTATTTTGCCGTCCTCTATATTCAGGTTTACGTCCTTTAAAACTTGCTTAGGGCCAAAGTTCTTTTTTAAATCAATAATTTCTATCATTTAAATTCCAAATGCGGTTAAAATAGCCGTTAAAAAGTAGTCCAGCACCAGAATAAGCACAATGGTGGTTACCACGGCCCCGGTGGTGGCCTTGCCCACGCCTTCCGCACCACCGCGCGTGCTGATGCCTTTATAGCAGCACACGGTGGCAATCATAAACGCAAAAATGAACGATTTTATAAAACCGTGCATAAAATCTTTTACGCCCATAAAAGTGGTTATGTCATTAAAATAAACTTCGCCGGGAACACCCAAAGCATATGCCGCCACCAAATACCCGCCGATGACCCCAAACACGTTAGAAAATACAGTCAGCACCGGCATGGTAATTAAAAAAGCAAACAAACGAGGGATCACTAAATATCGCGTGGGGTTGGTGCCCAGCGTGTATAAAGCGTCCAGCTGTTCCGTAACGGCCATGGTGCCAATGTGCGCCGTTACGGCCGCACCCGCCCGGCCGGAAACCACCACCCCGGTTAATACGGGGCCCAATTCACGAATGAGCGAAAACGAAACAATGGTGCCCACAAAAATAGGCTCCCCGAAAATATTGCCGATGGTATTACCCGCCTGCAAAGCCAGCACCATACCCGTAAACAAACTGGTAAGTGCCGTAACCCCGCAGGAGTTTACCCCAATGCTTACGCTTTGCTCTACCGTTTGTTTCCATTCAAAGCGGGAACGCCCCAGCCAAAACAGCACGGAGCGTATCATCTCCGCCGCGCCACCGGTTTGCATAAGCAAGCTGTCTATTTTTTTACCAATTAATTTAAACATTATCTTTTATAAAACCTCGGTACGCGGGGCATAATAAGGGTGGTTAATTCATAGTCAATCGTTCCGGCCAAGGAGGCCAATTCCTTAAAACGTATTTCCTCCTGCCCCTGTTTGCCGGCAACCACTACTTCATCCCCCACCGTGGCGCCGGGCACATCCGTAATGTCAATCATACACATATCCATGGTAATATTGCCCAGCACGCGGCAGCGCTGCCCGCGCACCAAAACCTGGGCTTTGTTGGAAAGGCTTCTTAAAAATCCGTCCCCGTACCCAAGCGGAATGGTGGCCACGCGCATAGGCTTGGGAGAAATAAAACTGCGCCTATAGCTGATGCTGGTTCCAGCGGCAACATCCTTTACATACACAATGCGCGTTTTTAAAGAAAGGATAGGCTCAAACCCGTCTTCCAGCCCAAATTCCGCATGGCCGGGGCGCACCATATCCAAAAACGTATCCGGGCGGTGAATCATACCCGGCGTGGCGGACAAATGGCAGGTATTAATATGAAGCCCATGCAAGCGAACGCCGGTCAAAGTATCGTGGAAGTAACCAATTTGTTCTTCGGTATAGTCCGGGTCGCAATCGGCGCTGGACAGGTGAGTATAAAGCCCGTCTAATATCACGTGAGGGTTTTTATCCAAAAATTCCAAAATGGGCATTACCCCCCCGCGGCGCGTGCCAATGCGCCCCATACCCGTATCTTGCTTAACGTGGCAAAGGGCTTTCATCCCCAGTTTGGCGGCAATATCGGCCACGGCGTGTGCCGCGTCCATACTGGCTATGGTAACGGCTAAGCGGTTTTTGATGGCGTATTCAAACGCTTCAAACGGGTAAATGCTGCCCAATACCAAAGTGGGCATTTGCAACCCCGCCTGGCGCAGTTCTATGCCTTCTTCCACCGAGGCCACGCCAAAAAACTGACAAAGGGAGTTTTGCTCGGCAAATTTACCCAGTTCCACCGCGCCGTGCCCGTAAGCATTGGCTTTTAAGACGGCCAAAATTTTAACATCCGGCCCTACCATACCCCGTATTTTTAACAGGTTGGCTTGAAATTTATTTAAATCTACCTCTGCCCAAGTGGGGCGCAAAAAAGGAAGCGGCACGGTGTTTACTCCGGTATCGGCATGGCGTCCATACTCATACCTTCCGGCATGGACATATTGTCCGGCGCCGGGTTGGTGAACAAGGTGTATTCGCCAATAAAGTTCAAATCAATATCGCCCACCGGGCCGTTGCGCTGTTTGGCAATAATCAACGTGGCTTTGCGTTTGAGGCTTTCGTCATCCCGCTTATAATACCCCTCGCGGTGGATGAGGGCTACCACGTCGGCATCCTGCTCAATAGAACCGGACTCGCGCAAATCTGAAAGTTGGGGTTTATTATCCTGGCGGGTTTTGTCTTCGTTCTTACGGCTTAACTGGGAAAGAGCCAACACCGGCACATTTAACGTGCGGGCCAAATCCTTAAGCTGGCGGGAAATTTCGGACACTTCCTGCTGGCGGCTTTCACTGCGGCCGGAACCGCGGATAAGCTGCAAATAGTCAATCACAATCAGGCCCAGTTCTTTGCCTTGTTTGGCAAGTTCGCTGGCCAAACGGCGCGAGCGCATGCGGATTTCCGTAATGGTAATGCCGGAGGTGTCATCTATATACATAGGCGCTTCGGCCAGCTTGCTGTATTCGCGCAGCAAGTCCCCCCATTTATTGCGGTCATAATAGCCGTTGCGCAATTTGTGTATTTCCGTCATGGACGCGGCACCCAACATACGCTCAAACAAAGAATGGCGCCCCATTTCCAGCGAGAAGATAGCCACCGGAATGCCTTTCACCACGCAGGCGTAATGCGCCATGTTTAAAGCCAAAGCGGTTTTACCCTGGCTGGGGCGCGCGCCCAAAATAATTAAATCAGACTTGCGAAACCCGCCCGTTTTATAGTCAAACTCCGTCAGTCCCGTGGGAACACCCTGTATGGGGCTTTTATTCTTGGCGGCGTTTTCAATCATGGTCAGCACTTCGGGCGCCATATCTTTGGTGGATACAAAGCCCGTCAGTTTTTGTTTCTGGCCCAGTTTGTAAATTTGGTCGGCGGCTTCGTCTATCAATTGTTGGGGGTCTTCGGCTTCCTGATAGCACTTTTGCACCAACGCGGTGGAGGTGCGGATCAGGTCCCTGATTACATATTTTTTATAGACGATATTGGCGTAATGCTCCACATGGGCGGCGGTGGATACTTTGTCCACCAGCTCAGTTAAATACACTTCCCCGCCCAGCTTGGCCAACAGGCCGGAGGTTTTTAATGCCTCGGTAAGGGTTACCAAGTCCACCGCCTGGCCTTTTTCGGCCAGGTCTTTCATGGCGGCAAAAATCTTTTTGTGGGCGTCTTTATAAAAATGCTCCGGCTTGAGGATTTCCAAGGCGGTTTCCACCGCTTCGGACTCCATAAGCATGGAACCCAACACCGCCATTTCCGCGTCAAGCGCCTGCGGGGGCAGTTTTTCTTCCAGCAAATTTCCTACTGTGGGCATAAAACCTCGTAAAAATAAAAATCTATTCGATGCACTCTGCCGCGGCAGGGCGCTGTCACAATATTGTAGCAATTTTGGGCATTAAAATCGCCTGATTATGCCGGCTATAAAATAGCCCCGCCGTATAGCAAAATTTGCTACAGTATATCTTTAATTTAAAAATTAATCATTTTATAGGAGGGTTTATGCCTGCAAAAGCAATCTCTGACAAGCAACCCACCGCTTTGTGGCTGGTATTTGCCACGGAAATGTGGGAACGCTTTAGCTACTATGCCATGCGCAGTATTTTAATACTGTATATGGTGTATTTGTTGGAAATGGGGAAAGAGGACGCCTCCAACCTATACGGCACTTTTACCAGCCTGGTATATTTATCCACCCTGCTGGGCGGCTTTCTGGCAGACAGATACCTGGGGCAAAAATGGGCCATTGTAATTGGCGGCCTGTTTATTGCGGGCGGGATGTTTGTAATGAGTGTGCCCACCCTGGGTATGTTATACACCGCTATGGGCTGTATTATACTGGGCAACGGGTTTTTTAAACCCAATATTACGGCCATTGTGGGGCAGCTGTATGAAAAGAACGACCCCCGCCGCGACGGCGGTTTTACCATATTCTATATGAGTGTAAACATCGGTGCGTTTTTTGGCCCCTTGGCGGTGGGCTCCTTTGCCTTGGCGGATAACTACACCGTGGCGTTTTGGATTGCCGGCGCGGGTATGATAATCGGCCTGGCGGTATTTTTGCTGGGATACAAAAAATTTATGCCGGGCGTAGGTCTGCCCCCCACCAAAAAACCCGTGTTTTATAAAGACCCTGCCATCTGGGCCCTAACCGCCTCGGCCGCGCTGGTGTGCCTGTATTTAACGGGTCTGCACGCTTTAGCCTGGATTTTATTTGCCATACTGGCCATGGTTTATTTGTGCTATATGCGCAAAGCGAAGGGTAAAAAATCGGAAGGGACACAACCCCTTACCAAAACGGAAAAACAACAAATTGCCGTTATTGGTATCATGGCGTTTTTTACCATTTTCTTTTGGGCCGCGTTTGAACAGGCCGGTGCGGCTTTAAACCTGTTTGCCTATGAGTATACGGACCGCGTAATACATCTGTTTGGCAAAACGTGGGAAATACCGGCCAACTGGTTCCAGTCCTTAAACCCGCTGTACATTGTTATTTTTGCGCCGGTGTTTTCCAAAATTTGGCTGGCGCTGGCCAAAAAAGGAAAGGAACCTTCCACCCCCGCTAAATTTGTTATTTCTTTGTGGTTGCTGGCCATTGGGTTTGCCATTATGGTACTGGGGGCGTTTGCCTTGGTGGGCAATGCCAAAATAAGCTTATTTTATTTGGCTTTTACTTACTTGTTCCACACGTTTAGCGAACTGTGCATTTCCCCGGTGGGTAAATCCATGGTAACCAAATTGGCGCCGGCAAGGCTGGTGTCTTTACTGATGGGGATGTGGTTTTTATCCAACGCGGCGGCTAATAAATTGGCGGGGGTATACTCCGGCTATTTTCAAAAAATCAGCAATGTGCAGTTTTTCCTGTGGTTGGTGATTGTACCGCTGTTGGTATCGGGCATTTTAATGCTTTCTATGAAAGGCATTAAAAAATGGATGCACGGCGTGCATTAAACCGTTTGGCAGTAATAACACAAAAAACGCCCCGGGCCAACCCGGGGCGTTTTTATATTTCTTAATTATTTAAATTGAGTGATTTGCACAGCCTCTCCCCACGGGCGCCCCGGCCGGTGCAGGTAATCTGGTTAGGATTGGAAGAATGTTGAAAATAAAAAGAAATAGAGGCCACATAGTTAGTCTTGCAAGTCTCCTTATCCATATCTTTTCCCGGGCAATACCATATAACCACTCTCAGCTCCGAAGCGGCCGTACCAACCCCCGCTATATTATCAATTACCCCCGTTTGGCTACAAAGCAGTTGGGTAACATCAACTAACGGGCACATTTTAGAAAAATCTATATCCAATGCATCCAACGCCCCGCTATATTTTCCATTAGCCAAATAAAAAATTTCTTCCGCCTTGCGTATATTTGTAGCATTTTGGAACATACCAATCACGCGGGCTTTATCCACGGCGCCTTCATACTGCGGCAGCGCAACCGATGCCAAAATGCCTATGATTAATACCACCACCAGCAATTCTATAAGCGTAAATCCTGCATTTTTATTCATAACCCGTACCCCTCCACCCTATTTACACAAAAACCACTATATCAAAAAAAAAAGCAAGCCCCAGCTAAACAGCAAGCAATAAATAAAAATCTTGCAGATTTAAAAACTCCCGCCCGGCAGGCCAAACACCCGCCTGCCTGAATAAAGCTGGCTTTTAACACAAAAGATCATTTACCACCCGGCTTTTCACTAAACAATAAAAAACCCCGCCGGTTGGCGGGGTTTTAATGATAAACTTAACGAACTGTTATTTGGCTTCTGCCACGGCTTCGGTTTTTTCTTCGGCTTTGGCATCGGCAATTTTGGGTTCCACTTCGGTAAGGGCTTCAATCTTAACCGTAATTTTGGCGGTTACCGTGGGTTTTAAGTAAATGCCCACTTCGGTTTCGCCCAGGGCTTTAATAGGCATATTGAGCTCAATGGCGTCTTTAGCAATATTGTGGCCCAAAGCGGTTAAGGCTTTGAAGATATCGGCTTTGTTTACGGAACCGAATACAACACCGTCGCTGTTGACGGTTTTGGTGAAAGGCAATACCACACCGGTTAATTTTTCGGCAATGGCGCGGGCTTCAGCCAATTCCGCTTCAATACGTTTGGCGCGGCGTTCAGCACCTAATTGCCAATTTTTAATGGCGCCTTCGGTAGCCACTTCCGCCATGCGGTGCGGCACCAAATAGTTGCGCGCGTAGCCGGGTTTTACTTCTACGATGTCACCGGTCATGCCCAAGTTTTTAACATTTTGTCTTAAAATAACTTTCATGGGGTTACTCCTTATTTCTTAGGCAGGGAATACGGCAAAATGGCCAAATTCCGGTCTCTCTTTACGGCTTTGGTAATCTGGCGCTGATGTTTGGCGCAGGTACCGGTGATGCGGCGGGACAAAATTTTGCCGCTTTCCATGGTGAAAGACTTTACGAATTGGAAGTTTTTATAATCTACGTTTTCAATTTTTTCGGCGCAGACTTTGCAAACTTTTCTTCTGCTTTCAAAGCGTTTTTTAGCCATATACGGGCGG
This sequence comes from uncultured Elusimicrobiales bacterium, assembly GCA_944327085.1. GTDB lineage: Bacteria > Elusimicrobiota > Elusimicrobia > Elusimicrobiales > Elusimicrobiaceae > Avelusimicrobium. Next base: position 36,629 of record CALVGG010000001.1, read on the forward strand.
GCCGGGCGTTCCGGTCTGGAAGCGGCGGCGGCAGGCGCGGCGGTATTGGCTGCGGGGGTTTTATTTTCTTCTGACATTATTTTTCCCTCTTATGGGTGTTGGTTAAAAAGGGACGTCATCTTCCATCACGGGTTCAACATCCGCGCTGGAAGCGTCTCCCTGGGTTGCAGTTCCGTACGAGCCGGCCCCTGCAACGTTGGATTCCAATATCTGAATGCGGCGAGCGGTTACCTGCATGGATTTGCGGGTTTGGCCCGTCGTTTTATCGGTATATTCGCTGCTGGTCAGGCGGCCTTCCACATAAACAGGCGTGCCTTTTTTGACCCGGTCCTTACAACGTTCGGCCGTGGGGCCCCAAACCACTACGGGAACATAAACCACATCGTCTTTCCACTCGTTGTTGGTATTGTCCAGATATCTGCGGTTTACCGCAATATCAAAACGGCAAACAGCCTGACCTTTCTGCGTGAACGCCACATTGGGGTCCCGCGTCAGTCTGCCCGCCAAAAGCACCAGGTTTTGTTCCGGTAATCTGATTTGTGCCGTCATAAGGTCCTTTTATTTGCTAGCAACGGCCGGCTTGGCTTTAATTTCATTAGCCAGCATCACCATAGAGCGAAGAACTTTTTCATTAAGTTTCATTGCTTCGTTCCAGGTGCCGATAAATTCAGGATTAGCCTTGAATTTGAGATAGAGGTAGAAACCATCGCGAACGTGGTTCACTTCGTGGGTGAATTTTCTTCTGCCCAGTTTTTCTTCGCTGGTTACTTCTCCACCGTTTTTCGTGATGAGCTCTTTGGCCTTCGTCACGAATTCGCCCACTTCTCCGTCGGAGAGTTGGGGTTTTACAATCGTTACAGTTTCGTAAGTTCTCATATACTGATTATACTATTTTTGTGTTTGTTTTGTTAAGTCAAAAAACCACTGCGGGGTGTATTTCCGCCCCGTTTTGGTTTTAGGGAATATCTTTCCGGCGCAATCTCACCAGTGGCCGCGGCAATTCCTTCCTTGTATTTATTATACCAAAAAACACCCTTTTACTGCCTTTTTAAAAAAATTTTGGCCGGGCTTGTGGCCCCTTTGATAAGCGAAAGTTTATTTTCCGCCACCCCCAAATGCTGGGCCAGCAGGGCACGCACCGCCTCGTTGGCGCGGCCTTCCTGCGCGGGGGCTTTTACCCAAATTTCAAAACTATCGGGGCTTTTTTGCTCTAAACGGTTCTTTTTTTCGCCCGCGTGTACTTTTACCTTTAGGTATTGTTCCATAATTTTATTTTAGCTTTTATGTAAAAAAGCCGCAAAAAAGGGGGCTTATAAAAAGCCCCCTGTATTTTGCTTGGTACTTTGAAACTATTTGGAAGCAATTAAGCTTCTGGCGGTCATATCGGCCGGTTTTTCAAGGCCCATTACGTCCAATACCGTGACAGCAATGTCACCCAGGTTGCCCGTGGGCTGCATAACGGCGTTTTTGTGGTCTTTGCTGACGTACACAAAATCCACCAGGTTGGTTGTGTGGGCCGTTTTGGGCATGTTGATTTTTTCATCCCACATTTCTTCGGCGTTGCCGTGGTCGGCCGTGATGAACACCACATAATCCTTGGCCAGGGCCGCTTCCGTTACGGCGCCGGTGCATTCGTCCACCGTTTCCACCGCTTTGATGACGGACTGCAAGTTGCCCGTATGGCCTACCATATCGCAGTTGGCAAAGTTGATGACAATAAAGTCATACTTTTGGGAATTAATCTGTTTAATGGCTTCGTCTTTTACGATATAGGCTTCCATTTCCGGGTGTTCGGCAAAGGTGGCCGGGTCAAAGCGGCCTTTAATTTCAATGCGGTCTTCCCCCGGGTAAGGTTTAATCAGCTTGCCGTTAAAGAAGGAGGTTACGTGTTTAAACTTTTGCGTTTCCGCCAGGCGAAGCTGCTTTAAGCCCGCCTTGGAAATCACTTCACCCAGCAAGTTGTTCATACCGCCGCCGTCCGTCATAGAAGGCAAGGCGTTGTAAGGGAAGGCGTCGTAATATTTGGTTAAGCCGCAATACACGCAGGGCACGCGTTCGCCGCGGTGGCCGGGGTAGTTATCGTCAATAAACGCACGGGTGAGCTGGATGGCGCGGTCCTGGCGGAAGTTAAACAAAATCACGCTGGAGCCGGGCTCCATCCCTTTATAATCACCCAGCACTGTGGGCGGGATATATTCGTCCACCATGGGGCCGCCGTCGGGCGTTTTCATGGTTTTATAGTCTTCGGCCACTACTTCTTCGGCCGTGGTGCCGTGCAGGCCCTGGGCATGAACGATTAAGTTATAGGCTTTATCGGTCAGGCTCCAGTCTTCGCCGCGGTCCATGGCGTAGTAACGGCCTTGGATAGTGGCAATCTGGCCCACGCCGTATTCTTTAATTTTCTGTTCCAAGGTGCGGATAAAACCCAAAGCGCTTTGGGGCGGCGTGTCGCGCCCGTCGGAAAAGAAGTGAATGCACACATTTTTAATGCCTTTTTCGGCCGCGTATTTCATAATGGCGTGCAGGTGGTCTTGATGGGCGTGGACGCCTTCATCCTGCACCAAGCCCATAATATGCAGCGGTTTATTGTTTTTAAGGCAGTTATCAATACACGCGCTGAAAGCGGCGGATTTAAATAAAGAGCCGTCTTCAATAGTGTCTTTTAAGCGTTTAAGTTCCTGCACCACAATACGGCCGGCGCCCATATTCAAGTGCCCCACTTCCGAAGAGCCCATATACCCCGCAGGCAGGCCTACCTGTTCGCCGGAGGCTTCAATTTGCGTATGCGGATATTCTTTTAAATATTTGTCCATATTGGGCGTCTTGGCGTTAGACACCGCATTGTATTTGCCGGGTTTGGCATCACCCCACCCGTCGCGAATAATAAGCACTACTTTGTTCATACTATACTCTCCTTATCGGCAGAAATCAGTTCTGTCCACTTCTTATACTGAAATTTTTGTAAATCCTCCACCGTGTGCACGCCGCGGGCATACAAACGGTTTAAGAAATAATAAAAAATCTGTTCGGCCATTTTGGTATCGGCCATGGCGCGGTGCCAGCCCTGGCAGTTAATGCCCAGCTGCTGGGCCACACAGCCCAAATTGTTTTTAACAAAACGCCCGCTTTTGCGCGCCAGTTTTAAAGTGTCCAGCACCGGGCTGTCCGGCAAACGCAAGCCGCAGGAGGCAAATTCCGCCCGTAAAAAGTTAAGGTCAAAATCCGCATTGTGCGCCACCAGCACGCAGCCTTCCAGCAAAGACATCAGCTTGGGGGCCACCTCCGCAAACGAGGGGGCATCCGCCACCATTTCATTGGTAATGCCGTGGATATTAATTACTTCCGGGCTCATGGGCATACCGGGGTTTAACAGGGTGGTAAATTCTTCCACCACTTCCCCCCGGTGGGTAACGGAAACGGCAATTTCACAAATTTTTCCGCCTTCCAAGGGGGAAAGGCCGGTGGTTTCCGTATCCAAACAAGCAAATTTAGCGTCTGTTAAATTCATATTTTTACCAATTTAAATATACCCGCCAATGTACCAACCAGCTGACTACGCACGTTACCCCAAAACCGAAATAAAACGCAAATGGGGAAACATCCATCAAGCGTATTTTGCGCGCATAAATAACCGCCGCCCAGCAGGCAGCCGTAAAAAACAGCCAGCGCCAACCGGGCAGCAAACCGGTTAAAAAGAAAATGGCGCGCATCATCATCATAATCCAGTGTTCGTCCGTGGTAGGGAAATCCCGCCCGTACAAATCTTTTTCCACGCAATAAATAAAGCTGCCCAATACTTTGGTTACTAGCAGCAACCCCACAAAGAAAACAGTCCACTTTTCGGCAAAGAAGCTGCCCGTTTCATATAAAGAGCGGAACGGCACCGCCAAAAACAATACAAAAAAATTAAAAATGTCATGCAGTAAAAAAGACAGCGTATTATTGTATTTATGTGTGCCGTTTAATTTAAACCACCCGTCAGAAAAAATATAAAACATGGTAACGGGAAACAACGCCGCCCAGCCGCGCAAATGCGTAATGCCAAAGAAAGACCAGTTCATATCCAAATACTGCCAGCAAAGCGCCAAAGACAGCAGGAAAAACAGCACCCCTCTTGCCACGGCGGCCTTCCAGGGGTTTTGGGAGCCGTACATATAAAACCGCTTGCCGTACAAGGCAAAATCGGCCAGGTAATAAGCCAAGAACAAACGCCAAAAAACTATCATTTTTTCTCCTTCGGCAGGCGCACGGTAAACGTGCTGCCTTTGCCGGGTTCGGACGATACGCCAATATCCCCGCCGTGTGCACAGGCAATTTGCCTGCTGATAAATAAACCCAGGCCGTACCCGCGGGCGTCCGAACGGACTTGGTGGTATTTTTCAAAAATGGTTTGCTGGTCTTTAGGGGCAATGCCAACCCCGCTGTCCTGCACGGCAATAAGCACGTTTTCCCCTTCTTGCCGGGCAGATAAACGCACAAAGCCTTTTTCCGTAAATTTAACGGCATTGGACAACAAATTAATAAGCACGCGGCGCAACAGTTTTGCGTCCGCCTGCAGCACAATATCAGGGACTTCAACGGTAAGTTCCAGGTGTTTTTCCTGCGCGGAAGGAAGTACCGTGTCCGCCGCTTCCTGTGCCAGTTGCTGTAAGTGCACTTCCTGCAAAGACGGGGTTAATGTACCCGCCTCCAAGCGGGAAACGTCCAGCACGTCTTCCAACAGGGAAGACAAATTCACCGCCGCCTGGTTCATCAGGCGCAAATATTCTTTTTCTTCTTCTTTGGTGGCTTTGCCGCTGGATAATATATAAATGTAGCCCTGCAGGCCAAGCAGCGGGGCGCGCAAATCGTGCGCCACGGCGCGGAACAAATCTTCCTTCATTTGGCTTAACTGGGCCTGCAATTGCAAAACCTGATAATCTTTCAGGTCCGCCGTCATTTTATTAAAAGAAGCAATTAAATTTTTAAATTCCCCCCAGCCGATGTCCTCATCTATTTTTTGGTCCAGCCGGCCTTCGCTTACTTCTTTGGCGGCTTTATCCAGGGCGGCAATAGGCTCGCCCAAACTTTCGGCAAATGTAAGCGCGCCAAAATAGGCCAGCGTGGCAATGGCAATCATAAACAGCAAAATAATGATGTTGGTGTAATGAATGGCGCGGAAGGCTTCGTCCTGCAATTGAAGCACAACGGCGTAAGTGCCCCAAATAGGCGTGGGCGCATAAGCACCTACAAAAGTGTCTTTTTCCCCTTTTAAATTTTTAATAAAGCGTTTGTTTTCTTCAAACACCTGTTTCATATCCTGCGGGGAAACTTCGGGGCGGTATTGGTAATCTCCATAAAAGAAATGCCCGTTTTCCCCCACAATATAAATCTGCCCCGTACGGCCAATGCGTTGCTCCTGCACGCGGGTAAGCAAGCCAAAAAAGCTGACTATGCCGTATAAATAATCCCCGTTGGGCATGGTATAAACAAACTCGCTTATCGGGCGGCCTTCCACCACTTCAAACCCACTGACGGACAGCTCGTTACTGCCGGCCTCGGGCAGATACTTATCGTCCGATAAATCCAAACTGGGTATTTTATCCAAAAAAGCCTTTGCCCCCACGCGGGTAATTTCTTTACCTTGTTTATTTAATACGGCCAGCATTAAAAAATCCGGGTTAGCGGCCATGGCATTGCGTAAATCTTCCTGCGGGTTTTGGCCACTTTGCAAAGCTTCCGATACATTCTGCGCAAAAGCCAGGCGCCAGCCCAAATCCTCAATGTGTTGGTTGATGGAAGAGGCCACTATTTGGGCCAGGTTGGAATGGGTTTCCAAAATATTGTCTTTTAAATGCCCTTGATAATACGCAAGCAGCAACGCCATAGGTATTAAAGGCATTAATACCACGGTAAGGAATAATTTAAAAAGTTTAGAAAAAATGGACATATCCTTATTTATTATATTATACCAATTCCCATAGCAATTACGGGCAGCCGCAAAACGTATTGACTTAGAGCCCGCTCCAGCATTTATAATGAATGTATCACTTATTTTTAACCAGGAGCTATTTATGCAAAAAACAATGCGGTTTTTCCTTCCCCTGTGCCTGATGGCGCTGCAAAGCATGCCGGCTTTTTCAGCCGAAGGCAGCCTCTCCCGCGCCCAAAAAGCGGACGCTACCTACAAGAGCCTGTTTGGCACCGAAAGACAACCCGACCCTACCGACCCAGAATTTATGCAAATTCTACAGGAATTTATTTTTGGCGAAGTGTTTGAAATAGGAGATTTGGACGACAAAACCCGCGAGCTGATTACCGTGGTGTCTTTGGCGTCCATTCAAACGCTGCCGCAGTTAAAAGCACATATCCATGCCGCCTTAAATGTGGGCAATGACCCTGTTGCCGTGCGCGAAGCGCTGTATTTGTGTGCGCCTTTTATCGGCTTTCCCCGTACGTTAAACGCCATAGCCGTATTTAACGAGGTGGCCAAATCCCGCGGCCTGGCCCTGCCTTTACAACCGCAGGGAACCGTTACAGAACAAACCCGCTATCAAAAAGGGTTGGAAATACAGGCCCCCTTATACGCAGATGAAGTAAAAACCGCCATGAGCACACTGCCCGCCCCCTACGCACAAAAAATACCCTATATATTAACCTCTTTTGCTTTTGGTGATTTTTACTCAAGAAAGGCTTTAAACACCCGGCAAAAGGAATTATTGGTATTGGTTATTTTGGCCGCCAGCGGGGCGGACAAACAACTTACCGCCCATATTGTGGGTAATTTTAAAGCGGGCAACAGCAAAGAAACCCTGCTTGCAGCTATGGTGCAAGCCATGCCCTATATCGGTATGCCGGATGCATTAACGGCTATTAATTTGATTAAAAACACCAACGAAAAAAACTATAAGTCTATTTATCAATAATACGCTCCGTTGTGTTGTTTGGTTAAAACCCGCCTTAAAGGCGGGTTTTTTGCGGGGCCAAAAGGCCTTATAAACCATAGGCCCAAATTCCCCCGCGCACAGGGCCCAATGGCCCTGGCCCCGCCCCTTATATAACGCTATATTATAAGTATGAAAGCATATAATAAGATTAAAAATTTATTGTTTGGGCGAGGCCAACACACGGTAAACAGGGCAACCCCCTGCGGGGTGTTATTTTCCCAAACGGAAAATATTGTGTATTTAAATTCCAAAGAAACCGCTTTTATATACCGTCAAAACAAACGCATCACCCGCACCCTCACGCCGGATAACCCCCTCCTGAAACAAGCCGGCTTAACCACACACGGCGCGTGGTGCTGCAACATAAAGCAAACGTTGTAATCCCCCTGAAACAACCAATTCCTCCGCTCTACCCGGCGGAGGAATTTTTTATCTTTACATTTTTAATAAAACCACATTTTCAGCACCCGAACATAAACAGAGCAGACACGTTTTTTACACAGCAAATAAAAACCCCGGGCTTTTTACCCGGGGTGAAATAACATAAATTTTAGCGCGAACGCCCCCAATCATGAAAAAATACATGCATATCGCACCCCACCGCCAGGGCCCAGCGTTTGTCCTTCATTACCCGTACGGCCAGCAAATGGTAAAAGGCTTGTTCGTTCCGGGCCCTTAACTGTACACGGTAGCGGTTCATTTCCTGCGGGAAAGGGGCATATTGTTCCAACAAAGGGTTCATATGGGCGCCTAATGCATAGTTAAACTCCATCACAAAAGGTTTATACTTGCGCAGTTTGTGCGCCAAAGAGGCGGGCTGATTGTAATTGGTGTGCCCCATGCCGGCATGCACAAACACCACGGCGTTGGGGTCCTGCTGCAAAATGTTTTCTATAATACCTACCCAATGTTTATTGCGTGCGTCCACCCCGGCCGGGGAGGACCACCTTTTATAAGCGGGGCAATCCGTATTGCTGGTATAATTCTGCGCCACCGCCTGGGCGGATACGGCAGGGTCTTCCAGCCCTACTACCGGTATGCCGGAGCGTACAATCCGCTTGGCATACGGGCGGTAAAACGGGCGTTTGCGCACGGCGGAGTTTACTTCCGCCATAGTCAATATGCGCACCCCTTGCCCGGGAACAGACAAATCATCCACAAATTCCGACGCATAATACACCCGTTTTTCCGGGTAGGCGCTTTGGTAATTAAGCATCATAAACAGCATTTCTTCCGCCACGCGTTTTTGTTCATGCGTTTCCCCCACCAATATCACCCGGGCAGAAGGATTAATCAGCTTGCTATATGGAATAGTTGCATCATACATTTGAAAAAGCACCGCTTTGTTTACCAGTTCTTTTTGTAAGGAAAGGTAAGCTTCTTTTTCCAAAAAATTGGTTAATGCTTCCTCTTGCAAGTGTTTATTGGCGGCGGTAAAATCTTTTTTAGTGTGAGAGGGAAGGCTTTTAAACAAAGGCTCCAGCATGTCCCGCATGCGGCTGCCGCCCAGGGCGGCTTCGCTCTGCAGCATGGTGGCGGCGGCGTTTTTTACACTGGCGGGGCGGGAGGAAGTTTCCACCTTTTTGGCCGTCTTTTTTAAAGCACGGGTAAAAGACGCACGCTGCCCGTATCCGTTCAACGGCAGTAAAAACAAGAACAAGCCTGCACACAGTAAGTAAAAACGTTTGTTCATATAATTATTATTCCAAAACTTTCCGTTAAAAAAAAGAGCCTTTAGGCCCAGGGATATATGGGCCCTTATACCCATCATAACACAAAAAGCCCCGCTTTGAAAGCGGGGCTTTGCTTAAAAGGCAAAAACTTTAGTTTTTGGCTTTCTTTACGCCGTCAATTACTTTAGGCAGGATTTGGCGGGCATCACCCACAAAACCATATTTGCACACGTTAAAGATAGGCGCGTTGGCGTCTTTATTTACGGCAATAATGGTGTCGCTGTGTTCCATACCCACAATATGCTGCACCGCGCCGGAAATACCGCACGCCACATACAATTTGGGCGCCACCGTTACGCCGGACTGGCCGATTTGCTTTTCCTTGGGTTTGAGGCCCAGGTCAATCGCCGCGCGGGAAGCGCCTACCGCGCCGCCCAATTCACAGGCCAAGGTTTCCAGCATTTCAAAACCCGCTTTGTCTTTCATACCGCGGCCGCCGGCCAATACCACTTCGGCTTCGTCCAGTTTTTCTCCGCAGGTAATCGGGTCCATCTGTTTGCTGATAATGCGCACTTTGCCAGCCTGCGCCGGTATGGCAATAGGTTCGTTTACCACCTGCGCCATAGCGCCGGGGCGGGAAACTACTTTCTTAAATACATTGGGGCGCACGGTGGACATTTGGGGCCGGTAATCCGGGCATTTAATGTCCGCCATAATGTTGCCGCCAAAAGCCGGGCGGGTTTGAATAAGCAGCCCGTCCTGAATAGACAGGCCGGTGCAGTCCGCCGTTAAACCCACAAACAGTTCGGAAGAAATACGCGGGGACAAATCACGCCCGATATAGGTGGACGGATAAAGCACCACGCTGGGGTTGTACTTTTTAATCAAAGTCACCATGGCATTGGCATAAGCGGCGGTGTTGTAATCGTGATAGCCTTGGCCTTCCACGGCGTAAATTTTGTCGGCACCGTAAGAAGAGAGCTCGGCAAAATACGGCTGGATATTATCCCCAATCACCACGGCGCAAAGTTCTTCGCCCAACTGGTCAGCCAATTCGCGCCCTTTGGACAAGAGTTCCAACCCTACCGGGCGGACAAATTGTTTTTGGCCGTTATCGGCAATTTCAATAAAAGCCCACACGCCTTTATAGGCGGACAGGTCTTTCTTGGCGGCCCCGCTGGCCGGCAAGGACAAAGCCTTCACCGGGCATACGGACACACACGCGCCGCACATCGTGCAGCTGGCATTGGCCACCGCTTTGCGGTTCACCAAGGAGAGTGCCCCAAACGGACAAGTGCTTACGCATTTTCCGCAACCTACACAATTAGAAGCTATTTGAATCATTTGATAAAACTCTCCTTTTTCAAAATTTCAACAAATTTGGCTGCCATTTCTTCGGCAGAACCGCTGAACATTTCCCCTTTCTGGCGCGCGGCCGGAGGGAAAATGCGGGACACCCGGGTAGGGGATCCTTCCAACCCCAGTTTATGCGGGTCGGCCTGGATATCCACTTCCGTCCAGGTGGAAATTTTCTTATCCTGCGCTTTATGCGCTGCCATGAAAGACGGATATTTGGGTGCATAGTCCACGGGCATAGTCGTGGTAATTAAAACCGGCAGGTCCGCTTCCATAATTTGGTGGCCGCCTTCAATCAGTTTCTTTACCACGGCGCGGGTGCCGTCGCTGTCTACGCTTTCGCAAAAGGTAATTTGCGGAATGCCCAAGTGATAGGCAATACCGGGGCCGGTTTGGGCGGTATCGCCGTCAATGGCCATTTGACCGCATAAAATCATATCAAACTGACCGATTTTTTTAATCGTCATGGCCAAGGCATAGGAAGTGGCCCACGTGTCAGAACCGGCAAACGCGCGGCTGGAAAGCAGCACGCCTTCGTCAGCCCCTAAAGCCAACGCCAAGCGCAGCACCGCCACAGCCTGGGCAGGCCCCATGGATACCACCGTTACTTTGGCGCCCGTTTTGGCTTTAATGGCCAAGGCTTTTTCCAAAGCGTAGTGATCGTACGGGTTTAAAATGCTGGGTACGCCGGCGCGGATTAAGGTGCCGGTTTTCGGGTCCACCTTTACTTGGGTGGAATCAGGAACTTGTTTAATACATACAATAATGTTCATGGGGTTCAATCCTTATGCTTTAAAAATTTCTCTCAGTTTAGCGGAAACGGCGTCTTCGTCCGTTATCAGGCCGGTCATTTTTTCTTCAATGCCAACCAAGTTCACCGCGGCGGAAAGATCCTGCGCGCTGGCTGCGCCGACACCCAGGATTAATTTCATCCCGTCTGTGGCAATCTTAAACGCGCTCAAGCGGGCGTTTACGCGCGCCATGGTGCACAGGGTGTTTAAGTCAAAGCGGCTGCCTTCGGTTATTTTGCCTTCGGCGCATTGGTGGCTGAATACTGCGGCCACTTCCGCTTCGGAAATTAAATCACCCAACATAAAGGTAATGTATTGGTGGCGGGTAAGTTTCTGTGCGCGGCAGTCTTCCAGCACGCGGGCCAAAGCGCGGAAACCCAAAGCCACACTGTCAGCACCCACGTTGGGGTTCTTGGCGTGAATGGCTTCAAATTCTTCCGCTTGTTTAATATAGTATTGGCCGCGGCTTTTTAAATGTTCCTGCCAGCGCCCGCGGAAGATGGTCATTTCCAACACTTCGCTGGTGCCTTCGTAAATGCAGGTAATTTTAACGTCGCGTTTAATTTTTTCTACGGGGAATTCTTTCGTGTAGCCAAAACCGCCCATAGCCTGTATGGCGTCTTCGGCCGCTTTGTTGCCCGATTCCGTGGCGTACAATTTGGCAATGGCGCCTTCGGTAGCCAAACCGTGGTTGTTCACTTCCAGCTGTTTGGCAGTCCAGTCAATATAAGCGCGGGCCGCTTCAAAGCGTACATAATGCGGGGTGATGAGTTTAAGCATAAAGCCCTGCTTTTGGGCCAACGGGCCGCCTGCCTGAATGCGCTGCTGGGCGTATACCAGAGCGGTTTCCACCGCTTCTTCACCGGCGCCCAAACCAAAAGCGGCCACCATCAAGCGGGTATAACCGAATACGGCCTGGGCCTGCAGGAAGCCTTTGCCTTCTTCCAAACCAATTAAATTTTCGGCCGGCACGTATACTTCGTCAAACGCCAAACCCGCCGTGTTGGACAGGCGGATACCGTGTTTGTCTTCGTGCGCGTCCTGCGTAAAACCGGGGGTGCCTTTTTCTACAATAAACCAGCTGGGGCCGCCGGGGGCCAAAGCCAGCACGGTGTAAATATCGGCCACGCCGCCGTTGGAAATCCACATTTTGCTGCCGGTAATTTTGTAGCCCACAATTTTACCGTCTTTTTCTACACGTTCGGCACGGGTGCGCAAAGATACCAGGTCGGACCCGGCATCCGCTTCCGTTGCGCCGTAAGCCACCAGTTTGTTTTCGTCGGCAATTTTCTTAAACCATTTGGCTTTTTGTTCCGGGGTGCCGCCCACGTTAATGGGGTCACTGCCTAAAAAGGTAGCAAACACACCGGTGGCAATACCCAAATCAATACGGGCCAGCTGTTCGCACACGCGGTAAATTTCGGTGGTCTGGCCGCCCAAACCGTTGTATTCTTCCGGAATGAGCAAAAGATGTACGCCCAGGGTGTCGCGGTCGTACATCTCTTTCAAAATTTCTAAAGGAATTTCATTTTTGGCGTCATGCTCGCGGATAAATTCGTGCGAGATGCGGTTCTTAGCATATTGCTTCAAACTATCCAACATCAGGTTTCTGGTTGTCAGGTCGTTCTTTGCCATGTTTATTTGGTCTCCAAAATACAATATAGGTATATAATACCAATTTTTGAGCCCCCGCGCACCCGCCAAACGCAAACCCCCGGGGGGCACCCGGGGATTTTAAGCACTCAAAACAAGCGTGTTTTTATCAAAATAAATAAGGTTCTTCTTCTTTTCCGGTAAAAATACGGCACCAATATCTGCCTTCTTCATTATCCGGGTGACAGCCCAGCTGCGGGTTATTTCTGTCATAATAAATAGCGTAGGGTTTACCGTTGCGGCGGCAAACGGCCAGTGCCCAGGCGTTTTCGGCCGTACCGCCGGCATTTACCGCCCGGCAGGAAAAGTCTTTCGTTAATTTAGAGGGCGTGCCGGAAACGTTAGCGTCCGTACCGGGGATATCCAAATCCAGCTGGGACAAATCCGTAGCATACGTGCCGTTGGCCATAAAATAAGCCTGCTGGCCCTTCCAAATGGCGCTGGAGAGAGAGATGGCTTCCGTCACGCGGGATTTTTCCACCGCGCGTTCATATTGCGGCAAAGCCACGCTGGCCAGTATACCTATTATTAATACCACTACCAACAACTCTATTAATGTAAAACCTTTTTGATTTTTTTGGCGCATAAAACTCCCCCTTTAGTTATAGTTTAGCACAATTTAACACAAGCGGTTGTATTCATTATAAAATATGTATAATACAAATATGAATTGCATATTTTGCGGCATTGCCAACGGCTCTATCAAAAGCCAATTAGTATATGAAGATGAAGACGTGGTAGCCTTTAAGGATTTAAACCCGCAGGCGCCCACCCATTTGCTCATCATTCCCAGAGAGCACATCGCCCGTTTGGACGAAGCGGACGACAAACACGCCCTTCTTTTGGGCAAGCTGCTGCTGGTAGCCAAAAAACTGGCCAAACAGTTTGATTTAAAGGACTTCCGCCTGGTAACCAATAACGGCAAAGGCGCCGGGCAGAGCGTGGACCACCTGCACTTTCATTTAATGGCCGGGCGGCGGTTTAACTGGCCTGCCGGCTGAGGGGTGGAAAAAATCCTTAAATTTTATATAATATAGGAGAGGAGAAAATCCTCGCCCATTTTTAGCTATGTAACCGTAGAAGGTGGTGAAAAAGTAAATGGTTTTTGTTAAAGTGAGAGACGCTGAACACTTGGAAGAAGCCCTCAAACGCTTTAAAAGAGAATGTGAGAAAAACGGTATCTTGAAAGAAATCAAAAGACGTGAAACTTACATGCCCCCGAGCGTGAAGAGAAAATTAAAATCCCAAGAAGCGCAGCGCAGAGCCAGACGCACCAAACGCAGACGCTTTTAATGATTGACACACAACAGGCAATAGCTCGATACGATACGTAAAGAGCTATTGCCTTATTTGGCTTTACCAATCACACAAGCGCAGGCGTTTAATGAACAATAATATAGTGGAAACAATCAAGGAACGGCTGGATATTGCAGAGTTTATCCGCCAGTATGTGCCGGGTTTAAAACGCTCCGGCAAAACGTGGAAAGCCTGCTGCCCGTTCCATAAAGAAAAAACACCTTCTTTCACATGCAGCAGCGAGAAGGGGCTTTATTATTGTTTTGGCTGTCAGGAAGGGGGCGATATTTTTGCCTTCCTGATGAAGATGGAAAATTTAACTTTTAACGAGGCGCTTCGCAAACTGGCCGATTTGGCCGGCGTGGAATATCAGCCCGCGGGCCAGCTGAGCGGCGAGGAACAACGCCGCATAGACGCCCGCAAAACGCTGGATTTTGCCAAACAATTTTACCACCGCAATTTAATGGGCCACGGCGGGGAAAAGGTGCGCGAATACATTAAATCCCGCAATTTAACCAAAGAAACCGCCGAAAAATTTGAACTGGGCTTTGCCAAGAACGAGTCCACCGGCCTGTGCCAATACGCCCGCGCCAACGGATACACGGACGCAGCCTTAAAAACAGCCGGCCTGTGCGTGCAAACGCAATACGGTGCGCGGGATTATTACCGCGGGCGGCTGATGTTTCCCATTATTAACCAGCGCGGGGAAACTGTAGGTTTCGGCGGGCGCATTTTGGGTGATGGGGAACCCAAGTATTTAAACTCCCCGGATACAATTTTATTTTCCAAAAGCCGCATTTTATACGGGCTTAATTTTGCCGGCCCAGCCATACGCAAAAACGGCCGTGCGGTACTTTTGGAAGGGTATATGGACGTGATTGCCTGCCATCAGGCGGGCGTGCAGAACACGGTGGCCCCGCTGGGCACCAGTTTAACGGCAGACCATGCCAAACTGCTTAAACGTTATACGCAAAACGTCATTGTTCTTTTTGACCCGGACGCCGCCGGCATACGCGCGGCCTTGCGCGGCGCGCTGATACTGATTGAAAACGGCCTGTTTGTTAAAGTGGCCGCTTTGCCGGAAGGCTTAGACCCGGACGAATACATTGCCAAATACGGCAAAGAAGCCTTTGAAAAAGTGCTGGACAGCGCCCAAGACTTAATTGAATTTCATACCCGGCTGCAATTGGATTTATACGAGCAGCCTTTAAAACCGCAGGACAAAACGGCCATTGTTTCCGAGCTGGTGGAAACGGTGGCCAAACAGCCGGACGAAATCGTCCGGCGGGAATGGATTAAATACGTAGCGGAACAAACCGGCGTGGACGAAAGCCTGGTGATAGACCGGCTGCATCAACGCACCGACGCCCCCAAATACGCCGCAAAAACCGCCAAGCCCAAGCCGCAGCCCACGGCCTTTAACCCGGCCGAGGAAGACCTGCTGGCCTGGCTGTTGCGTTACCCGCTATATGCGCCCAAATGTGCGCATTTAACAAAAACCGATTTTGAGGACGCCCGCATGTGGGAACTTTTTGCCGCACTGCAAAAAGCCTATCGGGAAAACCCGGCGTCCGGCTCTATTACGGAGCAAACAATTCAAAACGCCCCCGGGCTGAGAAATGAAATAATCAAACTGTCTTTGGTGGACATACCCAAAGATTTCTCGCCCGAGCGCGACATTGCGGAGTGCGCCGCAAAAATAGCCAAAGCCGGCCTGCAAAAACAACTGGCCTCCCTGCAGCATAAAATGAAAACGCTGGGGGCGGGCAATGTGCCGCCGGATATGGTGCAGTTGTATATGCAGTTGCAGAAAAAGCTAAAAACTAATTAGAGGTAAAGCGAAACTATGGCAAACGCAAACAAAGCCTTAAAAGATTTGATTGAAGAGGGGAAGGAAAGCGGGGTATTGTCTTTGGAAGATTTGAACCGCTCCATGGCCGAGGCTGACCTGAGCGCCGAAGACAGCGACGACATACGCGACGCCTTAAGCGAAGAAGGCGTGCAAATTTTGGACCAGAAAAAATTTAAAGAAGCCTCCATGGCCGATAAAGAAACCTACACCGAAGATTGGTCCTCCAGCCCGGATATTTCAAACTCCATCCGCATGTATTTGTCCGAAATGGGGAAAGTGCCGCTTTTGTCGCGCGATGAAGAAATCACCCTGGCGCGCAACATCCGCGAACGTGAAAAAGAACTGCGCAAACTGGTGTTGGAATCCCCCATCACCATGCGCGAAATTTGCAACTGGGAAGAACTGGTGGACCAAGAAGAAATGACCACCAAGGAACTCATGCCCCGCGGCAAACGCACCACGCGCGAATTAAACAACATGCGCAAAAAATTGAAAGACGCGGCGCAGTTTATCGGCAAGCGCGAGCAGGAAATTACCAAATTAATGAAAGAACTGCGCGACGGTAATTTAACCGAAAAGAAACGCAACAAAAACATTGAACTTTTGGAAGCCAAACAAAAAGAAGTGGTGGCCACCATTACCAAATTAAATTTAAACCAAAACAAAATTAAACGTTTAACCAACAAAATCAAAAACCTGGCTGACCGCTTAACCGAAACCCGCAACGATATGCAGCGCTTTGACGAATACTTTGGCCCGCATGCGGAAGTAAAAAAACTGGTAAACAAATACACTTCCGGCAAGATTACGGAAAAAGAATTTAAAAAAGCCACCAAATTTTCGTTGGAAGAATTACAGCACGCCCTGGAAAATATTGAAAGCGTGCGCCGCCGCCACGCGCAAATGGTGGATTTGCTGCCCATGACGGAAAAAGAATTTTTGGCTTTTAATGACCGCATTGTCTTCTTTGAAGACATGATTTTGCAGGATAAATTAAAACTGATTAAAGCCAACCTGCGCCTGGTGGTGTCCATCGCCAAAAAGCACGTCAATTCCAACCTGGAACTGTCTGACTTAATTCAGGAAGGCGGCCTGGGCTTAATGAAAGCCGTTGAAAAATTTGAATACAAACGCGGATTTAAATTTTCCACCTATGCCACCTGGTGGATACGCCAAAGCATCAACCGCGCCATTGCGGACCAGGCCAACACCATCCGCATACCGGTACACATGAAAGAGTTGGTTTCCAAATTAACCAAAGTAACCAACAAATTCCGCCAGGAACACGGCCGCGAACCGACGCTGGAAGATTATTCCAAAAGTTTGCGCCTCTCGGTGGAGAAGGTAAAAAGCGTATTAAAAATTATGCAGGACCCTATCTCCCTCTCCACCCCGATTGGCGAGGACGAGGACTCCAACCTGGAAGACTTTATTGAAGATAAGACGGGGCCCAATCCCACCACCTCGGCGGTGGATTTCCTGCGCAAGCAGGAAGTGGCCGAAGTGCTGGCTACCCTGTCCGAACGGGAAGCCAAAATCATCAGTCTGCGCTTTGGGATTGATTCCGGCTACCCCCGCACGCTGGAAGAAGTGGGCAAAATGTTTAACGTAACGCGTGAACGCGTGCGCCAGATAGAAGCCAAAGCCATACGCAAGCTTCGCCACCCTAGCCGCACCAAGATGTTAAAAGATTATCAAGATGCATAAAACCAAAAGGCCCGCTAAATAAAGCGGGCCTTTTTATAAATATATTTCTCCGGCTTCACGGCTGTTTCCGGCGCGGGGAACGGTTTGTATAACCAAGCGCCACAAGCACCCAAACCCGGGAACATTATCCAATAGGGTTTAAAACGGGTGTTTTAAACACATATCAAAAACCGTTTGCACATAGGATTGCATTGCTTGGTCTTTTCTGTGGTCTGATTGGCTATTGAGGGCCGCATCCAAAGCAGATACGGCATAAAACTTCTGTTGCTGCAAGCCCATACCTTTAGCCGGGGAAAGATACCCATTGGCAGAAACATTATACACTTTATTTTCGTTTCCAAAGGAAAACACCACCTGTTTTGTATTGCCCGTTTGTTTAAAGGTAATAAAGGCGGAAGGAATATCCCTGC
This sequence comes from uncultured Elusimicrobiales bacterium, assembly GCA_944327085.1. Lineage (GTDB taxonomy): Bacteria > Elusimicrobiota > Elusimicrobia > Elusimicrobiales > Elusimicrobiaceae > Avelusimicrobium. Next base: position 54,293 of record CALVGG010000001.1, read on the forward strand.
CATAAGTATAGCGGATTTCAGACACGCGGTTTTTTTTATTTAAAATTTGTACATAACTAAACAGCAGTTTATCCCCTTTTACCGCCATGCAGGAGGTCCGCTCATAAGTATACGAACAAAAGCGTTCCTCTCCGCGGGCATTTTTCTGGTATACCACGCGGCCCAGCCGGTCCTTTTCCGTTTGCAGCGGGTGAAAGGGAATTGTTAAATCATAGGGTGCATCAGACGGGGCAAAAATATATTGCTTTCTTTTTATCTGTTGGCCTTGTTTATCATATATGTGCAACACGGGCCCCACCACGACGTTAGATAACAAATCCACCGCATATTTGGCATTTACCACAGGCCGCCCGTTTACATAGGAATAATTGCGGCCTTTACAAAAGCTGCGCCAGCCTTCCTTTCCGCCGCGCCGGTTACCAAAGACGCCTACGTCCAGCAGGTTGATAAACCCGTCCACATCATCACACCCGAAACGCGCAAAAGGTTTGGCGGAATCCATAGTAGTTCTTTGTTTATCCGGCGTATGGTAAACTTCGTGGGAGTTGTTACGTCCATATTCGTATTGGTCCGCCATGCCCATCGTGTGGCCAAGCTCGTGCGCAATAACGTTTTGGTTACCGCCCATCAACCACTTTTTAACTCCATCAAACGGGTGAAAAAACATATACATTGGGGTTTGGTTCAGCCAAACACAGGCGGCCGCGCTGGCAGAACAATTCACTTGCATCCCAACCTCACTCATTACATGTACCTTCAAATCCGGCTGGTCACAATCTACCCATGCTTTCTGCACTTTAACTCCTTTCTTTAACACAGGCATTAAGTCGGCAAATTCTTCCTGCCGGCCGGATCTTTCTATAGCTTTCGCCGTATGGGAAAACCATTTGTTGTATCCTTTTTCCAGCATTTCAAAATAAGGCTGCGTGTCTGCCTCATCTAAGAGATCAACCACTTCCACACATACTTTATGTTCCCGCACTATTTTATTAAGCAAATGAATATAAGGAAACGGCTGCGGTCCGCCCACTCCCCCCCAGCAAGCCAAAAGGCGCCACGGCATAAGCCGGGGCGGCGCATAATAAAAGGAAAGTAAACAAATAAATTCTTTTCATCATACAACCCTCTACTGGTAATTATAATGCAAAAGGGTCAAATTTCAATGATTTTCAAGCCACGCATTGCATAAAAAACCCCGGGGGCAAACCCGGGGTTTTAAATAAAATATGCCGGATTATTTTTCGTTTTCCTTTTGGAACAAATCCCGCAAAAATTCTTCCACCAGCGGTTTGCTGCCAAGCCCCACGCCAATACCAAACGCCAGCCCCAAAGAAGCCAGCAAAATCACCACGACATTATTTACCAGCTGCGTGGCAAAGCCCAGGTTTTCCACCGCCACCAACGCACAAAAAAACACGATAAACACATTTACCGCGCGAGAAATTAAAAACCCGCCTTTTAAATTATTGGCGCGGGAGGCGTTATCAATAATATTGCCCATCAGCTTGCCGAACAACAGCCCCGCAAACAAAATAAGTACCGACACAAACAACGTGGGTATAAACGCCAAAAAGCGGGTGAACAAATCCCGTATAATCGTTAAATGCAGGAAATCCGCCGCCAGCACAATGGCGTAGAAAATCACCGCCCAAGCCAGCACAAACGAAATAATGTACGTGGGGGACTTACCCAACCCGAAACGCACGCACAGCTCGTTAATGCCGATTTTGGAAGTTCTTTCATCAAAAGAAATTTTATTAAGCAGCTTTTTAGCCCAGGAACTTACAAAGCGGGACAAATACAGCCCAATCACCAAAATAAAAAGGGCCACCACCACTTCAAACAAAAACTTAAGCCCGGTATGCCCGATAACGGCTAAATGCGCAGTTACATTACTGGAAATGGCTTCAATATCCATAAAACATCCTCCTTTGCTTCATTGTAGCAAAATTACCGCCCTGCGTATAAAATTTCCGCGCCGAAGCGCCGCGCAAAACCTTTTTGCTAAAATATACAGGTGAACAAAAACACTTTGCAATATTTAAAAGGCGTAGGCCCGGCCAAAGCCAAACTGTTTGAAAAGCTGGAAATTTCCACGCTTACGGATTTACTGCACTATTACCCCCGCACCTACCAGGACCGCCGCATAAACCAACCCCCCAACGATTACAACACCAACCAATTAACCGTTTTTAAAGGGCGCGTGCTATCCAGCCGGGAAGTACCCGCCCGCAGCGTGCTGATATTTAAAGCCGTGCTGGAAGACGAAAAAGGCCGCCAAATAGAATGCACCTGGTTTAAAAAAAGGATGTACGGGCGTTTTCGGTTTGATCCGTTCTACCAGCTTAAAAAAGATTTTAAAATCAATGCCGAGGTATGGGTAATCGGCCGGCCGGAAAACCGCAACAATTTTTTTGGCGACAAAATAACCGTGGACGAGTATTACCCCGTATCTGACCCGCAATGCGCCCTGCACGCAGGCCGCATTACCCCCATTTATTCTTTAACCGAGGGGCTGACCAACAAACAATTCCGCCAGTTTATGCACGAGGCCCTGCAAACGGACCTGCTGGATAAAGAGCCGGAAATTTTGCCTCCCTCCCTTTTGCAAAAACGCCGGCTTTTGGGCAGCGCGCAAGCTTTAAAAGGCATCCATTTCCCGGGCAGTATTAGCGAGCTGGACGCCGCCAAAGCCCGCCTGGCTTACGAAGAGTTTTTGCTTTTGGCTACGGCCTGGGGCATTAAACGCACCCAAACCAAAATTTTGGAAAAGGGTTATTCCTACACCGTCAAACGCACCCTGCTTACGCCCTTTCGCCAAAACCTGGGGTTTGATTTTACCAACAGCCAAAAACACGTAATTAACGAAATTTTTAAAGATTTGCAATCCCCCCGCCCCATGAACCGCCTTTTACAGGGGGATGTGGGCTCCGGCAAAACGGTGGTGGCTTTATCGGCCATGCTGCTGGCGGCGGAAAACGGTTACCAGGCCGCCCTGATGGCCCCCACGGAAATTTTGGCCGAACAGCATTTTTTAACCTTTGAAAAACTGCTTAAAACGCTGGGTGTCAAAACAGCCATTTTAACTTCCAGCACCAAAACGGCCGCCAAAAAGAAAATTTTAAAAGAACTGGCAGAAGGGAAAATACAAATTATCGTGGGCACCCATTCGCTTATTCAGGACGACGTAAAATTTGCCAATTTACGCCTGGCCGTGATAGATGAGCAGCACCGCTTTGGCGTGCGCCAGAGAAGCCTTCTTAAAGAAAAAACCGCCAAGCTGGATTTGCTTACCATGACGGCCACCCCCATCCCCCGCACGCTGGCCCTGGCTTTTTACGGGGATTTGGAAGTTTCCACCATTAGCGAACTTCCCCCCGGCCGCCAGCCCATCAAAACCGAAAGCGCCACCGAAAAACTGGCCTTTATGCGTGTAACGCAGGAAGTGCAAAACGGGCGCCAGGCGTATATTGTGTATCCGCTTATTGAAGAGAGCGAAAAAATATCCGCCAAGGCCGTAAGCGAAGAGTTTGAAAAATTAAAAACTGTATTTCCAAACTTCCGCCTGGCTATGCTGCACGGGCAAATGAGCCAGGAAGAAAAAGAATCCGTTATGGCGGACTTTGCCGCCCACAAGACGGACATTCTGGTAGCCACCCCGGTTATTGAGGTAGGTATAGACGTTAAAAACGCCACCGTAATGGTAATAGAAAATGCCGAGCGTTTTGGCTTGGCCAGCCTGCACCAGCTGCGCGGGCGCGTGGGCCGCGGGGAGCACGAAAGTTATTGTATTTTGGTACCCCAGCACGCGGGCAGCGTGGCCAAAGAAAGGGTGGACATCATTTGCCGCACGAATGACGGTTTTAAAATTGGCGAGCGGGACATGCAACTGCGCGGCCCGGGTGAAATTTTAGGCACCCGCCAAAGCGGGGAGCTGGAATTTAAAGCCGGTGATTTTTTTAAAGACCGCGATATTTTAACCTGGGCCATACAAGACCGCGATGAGCTTTTATCGCAAGACCCTTCTTTATCCCTCCCCCAGCATGCGCTTTTTAAAGCCCGCCTGGTGCAACTGTACGAAAAAAACTGGCACTTAATTGACTTAAGCTAACCCCCTTCTTATTTGCCAATAAAAACCCCGGCCTCTCAGCCGGGGTTTTATTTAAATAAACTGAATTGCCTGTTTATTTATCTTCCAACCGCGGGAAAAGCGGCGGGTATTTTTCTATCTTGCCGGGCAGTAAACGCTTTTGCATTTCTTTGGCAATGGTGGGCATAAACGGCTCCAGCCATACTGCCACGCGGCGCAAACCGCCTACCAGTTCCAAAAGAACGGCCTTGGCGGCTTCGGGGTCCGTCTTGGCCAGCATCCAGGGTTTTTTCTCGTCCACCAATTTGTTTAAATCGCCGCCGTAGCCGTAAATAGCTTCCAGCACTTTATCAAAGGCCAGGTCTTCGTAAGCCTTATCAATGGTTTGGTCCACTTCGTCGGCCTTTTTCAAAAGGGGATAATCGCCCTCAATTTTTTCCGGCAGTTCGCCCAGGTTTTTGGCGGCCATATTCAGCGTGCGGGAAAGCAGGTTGCCAATGTTGTTGGCCAAGTCCGAATTATAGCGGTTTTTAAAGCTTTCCATAGAAAAGTCCCCGTCCTGCCCAAAGGGTACTTCTCTAAACAGAAAAGCGCGCAAGGGGTCTGTTCCGTATTTGGCGGCCACTTCGGCAGGGTCTACAATATTGCCTAAAGATTTGGACATTTTCTCCCCTTCCACCGTCCACCAGCCGTGGGCAAACACTTTTTTGGGCAAGGGCAGCCCCAACGCCATCAGCATGGCGGGCCAAATAACCGAGTGGAAACGGAAAATTTCCTTCCCCACCAGGTGTAAGTCCGCCGGCCACAAATCTTCAAATTTATCCGCGCGGATTTGTTTTAACTGGGCTTCATGTTCGGCCTTGTCCTGGCAAATCAGCGTGCCGTATCCGGCGGCAGAAATATAGTTAATCAGCGCGTCAAACCATACATATACCGTATGCGCCGGGTTGGAAAGCACCGGCACGCCCCATTTTACCTTGGTGCGGGTAACGGATAAATCCTGCAGTCCGCCTTTTACAAAGTTGATAATTTCGTTGGCACGGAATTTGGGGCTTAAAAAGCCGGGGTTTTCTTCATAAAATTTCAGTAGCGCATCCTGATAGCGCGAAAGTTTAAAGAAGTAGGTTTCTTCGTGCACGTCCGTCAGCGGGCGCTTGTGCACAGGGCACAGGCCGCCTTCCAGCATTTCGCTTTCGCTGTAGTATTGCTCGCAGGACAGGCAATATTTGCCCGCATAAGAACCCAAATAGATGTCTCCGCTCTTTAACAGTTTTTCAAAAATAGCCTGCACCACATGCTCGTGTTTGGAGTCCGTGGTGCGGATAAAATCATCATAAGAAATGTTCAGTATTTTCCACATTTCTTTGTATTTGGCGGAAACTTCGTCCGTCCATTCTTTGGGGGATACGCCCTTGGCGGCGGCGGATTTTTCAATATTGGCGCCATGTTCGTCCGTTCCGGTTAAAAACCGCACATCCTGCCCTTTTAAGCGTTTATGGCGGGCCAGCACGTCCAACGCAACCGTGGTATACGCGTGCCCGATATGCGGGACGGAATTTACATAATATATGGGGGTAGTAATATAACATTTTTTAGTCATGGCACTCTCCGGTTAATCAAAAATCTTTACATTAATTCCGTCCAAATTCATCAGGGCGGTTTCTAACACCAAAGCGGGCGACACGTTGCGCGTAATGGCCCGTTTATAATCTTCAAATTTTTTTAAGTCGCGGCGCATTAAGGCCGCTTTTTGCGGGTCTTGTTCGTTTACCCAAGCCCCGTGCAAGGCGGCCAGCACCACATCCAGCACGCTTTGCGCCTCCACGCGAGACACCGCCAACGTGCGGGACAATTCCCCCGCCACGCCGCACGGGCAAGCCGGCCCCTGCGGGGCCGCGGCCAACAGTTCCAGCGCCTGCGAAGCCCTTACCGCCCGCGCCACGGAACCGCCGCTGTATTTGGCAGCCAAATCCGCATAGGCAATATCCGGCCGGGCGGAAGTTAAAATCTGTTTTACGGTGCTTTCCCCCAGCGGCACAAACGCCAACGGCTGGCAGCGCGACAAAATGGTCTTAAGCATAGTGGCGCGTTTGGAGGTAATTAAAATCCATAAAGTTTTATAGGGGGGTTCCTCTATAAATTTAAGCAGGGCGTTGGCCGCCGCGGCCTGCATGGTTTGGGCCGCGTCTATAATCAGCACTTTCCAGCCGCCCGCAGCCGCTTTTTGCTGGGATTTGGCGGTCACGTCGCGTATGGTGTCTACGTTAATATGCTGTTGTTTGGCCAGTTCTTTTTCCAGTTCTTCTTCATAGCCTTTGCTGGAAAAATCTTTTTTTACTTCCAAACGGGCCTGGTACAAAAAATCGGCAAACACTACATCCGGGTGCGTGCCCTGGCTGATGGCGCGGCAGCTTTGGCACAGGCCGCAGCTGTCCCCCCGGGCGCGGGCGGCAGGGTCCATACAATTTAAGGCTTTGGCAAACTCCAAGGCGGTTTTGGCTTTGCCTACGCCTTCCTCACCAAAAAACAACATTGCCCCGGGGACTTTGCCCCCCATCGCAAGCCCTTTTAAATAAGAAACGGCCTTTTCCTGGCCTAAAATATCAGCAAACGGCATCGGCCTCCACAATATGGTGCTTGGCTATCAAGGCAATCACCTGGTGTTGTATTTCGTCTATATTGCGGTCCGCATCTATCAAATACGCATTGGGCGTACGGGCGATTAATTCCTGATAGCCTTTGCGCATTTTTTGGCGGAAGGCCAGGTCTTCCTGTTCCAAACGGTCGGAAAATAAATATTCGCCGCGTTCGGTAAAGTATTTGTCAGACATTAAAAACACCAAGGTTAAATCCGGCTTAAGCCCCAAGGTGGCAATACGGTTTAAAGTTTCAATGGTGTTTAAATCTATCCCGCGGCCATAACCCTGGTAAGCACAGGTGGACATGGTATAACGTTCACAAATCACTATTTTGCCGGTCTCCAGCACGGGCAGGATTTTTTCCTGCGTGTGCTGAGAGCGCGACGCCTCATACAAAAACAGTTCCGCCATGGGGCGTACGTCCAGCCCCGGCTCCAATACAATTTGGCGTATACGCTCGGCCGTGGGGGTGCCGCCCGGTTCACGCGTGAGCACCACGTCATAACCGCGCGCCAAAAAATAATTATATAACAGCTTGGCCTGTGTGGATTTGCCGCACCGGTCCGGCCCTTCCAAAACAATAAACTTACCTTTCATACAATATAAACCTTCCGTTTAAGAAATGCCTTCCTGCGAAGTAATAATTTGCAGCCCGGCGGGAGATTCGGCATTTCCCCAGGTGGAAGTTAACATTTTTTGCACCAGCGGCTCCAATTTGCCCTGGGCTTCTAAAATAAGATCCGTCATTTCGCGGTAGGCGCCTTCCCCCCCGCGGCGCGTGGTAACATAATGGGCGGCTTTCTTTACCTGGTCCACCGCGTTGGGCACCGTAACGGCCAGGCCCACTTTAAGCAAAATAGGCAAATCGGTCAAATCATCCCCGATAAAAGCCACTTCTTCCAGGCGGAGGTTTTCCCGCTTTAAAATGTCTTCCAGCGGGCCGGTTTTGGTTAAAAACCCCTGATAAATGTAAGAAAACCCCAACACCCGCGCACGGTGCACCGTGGCAGGGTGGCGCCGGCCCGTAATAATACCCAATATGATACCGCTAAGGCGGCACATGCGGGCGGCCACGCCGTCCAAAGCGTTAAAAGATTTAAATTCATCCACCCGGCCGTCCGGCAAGGCAAAGAAATTTAATTTCCCGTCCGTAAGAATACCGTCCACATCGGTTAAAATAGCTTTTATTTTGGCGGCACGCGCCTGTAATTCTTTATTCATATATATAGGTATTATACCAAAAACGCGGGGGAGGGTTATGGCGCCAAACAGGCCGTACCGGCCGGTTTTATTTTTATATAATGAATATAAGAGATTTTTTTTAGGGGTTAAAAATGCCAAAAAGATTTACAGAAAATGCGCAAAAAATTATTTTAATCGCGCAGGAAGAAGCCAAACGTTTAAACCACGATTATGTGGGCACGGAACACATTTTGCTGGGGCTGTGTGCCATAGACGGCACCGTCTCGGGCAAGATTTTAACGGGCCTGGGGGTTACGTTTCGCAAAGTACGCTTAGAAATTGAAAAAATGATAGGTATAGGCGACACGATTATGCTGCTGGGAGAAATACCTTTCACGCCGCGCGCCAAAAAAGTGTTGGAATTCTCGGTAGAAGAATCCCAAATGCTGGCTACGGAATACATCGGCACAGAACACATCCTTTTGGGTCTGATTAGAGAAGAAGAAGGCATGGCCTGCAAAATTTTGGAAAATTTGGGCCTAAATTTAAACACCGTGCGCGAAAGCGTATTAAATTATATAGGGGACGCCGAACCCGGAGATTTGACGGAAGATTTATCTGACATTCCGCAGGAAATGAACCTTTCCCCGCGCGAAGACACCCGCAAAGCCGCCCCCGGCAAAAAGAAAAGCAAAACCCCCACGCTGGACGAATACACCCGCGATTTAACCGCTCTGGCCAAAGCCGGCAGTTTGGACCCGGTTATCGGCCGCGAAGAAGAAATTGAACGCCTGGTGCAAATTTTGGCCCGCCGCACCAAAAACAACCCTGTTTTACTGGGTGAGCCGGGCGTGGGCAAGACGGCCATTGTGGAAGGCCTGGCCCAAAAAATTGCTAAGGGAGAAATTTCCGACGTGCTTAGCGGCAAACGCCTGCTGGCGTTGGATTTGGCCTCGGTAGTGGCCGGCACCAAATACCGCGGTGAATTTGAACAGCGCCTTAAAAATATTATTGACGAAATTTCCTCCGCCAAAGACGCCATTATTTTTATTGACGAGCTGCACACCATTATCGGCGCCGGCGCGGCGGAAGGCTCTATAGACGCTTCCAATATGTTAAAGCCCGCCCTGGCACGCGGTGAAGTGCAGGTCATCGGCGCCACCACCTTTGACGAATACCGCAAATATATTGAGACCGACACCGCCCTGGAACGCCGCTTTCAGCCCATCACGGTGGACCCGCCGGACGTGGAAGAAACCGTAACCATTTTAAAAGGCATCCGCCCCAAATATGAGCAGCACCACAAAGTAAAATATACCGACGAGGCCCTGCACGCCGCAGCCGCTATTGCGGACCGGTATATTACCGACCGCGCCATGCCCGACAAAGCCATTGACCTCTTTGACGAAGCCGGCGCCCGCGCGCGCCTTAAAAACGCGGTGCTGCCGCCTGAAATAAAAGAAAAACAAAAAGAATATACTCAAGCCGTGGAAGAAAAAGACGAAGCCCTTGCCAAAAAGGAATTTGAAAAAGCCGCTGCGGCCAAAGACACCGAGGAACGCCTTAAAAATTATATTGAACATTTAAAAAAGAAATGGCAGGAAGAGCGGGACAAAAAACAGCCCGAAGTGACCCAGGAAGACATTGCCCTGGTAGCCAGCAAGTGGACGGGCATTCCCGTAACGCGCCTTACCCAAAGCGAGACGGACAAAATCCTGCATATGGAAAAACACCTGCACGAGCGTATCATCGGCCAAGATGAAGCCGTGCGCGCCGTATCCCAGGCCATCCGCCGCAACCGCACCGGCCTGGGCAACCCCAAACGCCCGATTGGCGGGTTTCTGTTCCTGGGCCCCACCGGCGTGGGCAAGACGGAGCTGGCCAAAAGCCTGGCTATGTTCCTGTTTGGGGACGAAGACGCCATGATCCGCTTGGATATGTCCGAATATATGGAAAAATTTGCCGTTTCCCGCCTCATCGGGGCGCCTCCCGGCTATGTGGGTTATGAAGAAGGCGGCCAGCTGACCGAAGCCGTGCGCCGCCGCCCTTACAGCGTGGTGGTGCTGGACGAGCTGGAAAAAGCCCACCCGGACATTTACAACATCCTGCTGCAAGTGCTGGACGAGGGGTACCTGTCTGACAATTTAGGCCACAAAGTAAGCTTTAAAAACTGCGTGGTGATTATGACTTCCAACGTGGGTGCGCGCGAAATTACCAACAAAGGCAGCAGCCTGGGTTTTGCTGCCAAAACCACCGAAGAACAGCAATACCAGAATATGCGCCAAGGCGTAATGGACGAGGTGAAAAAAACCTTCAACCCCGAATTTATCAACCGTATTGACGAGATTGTGGTTTTCCACTCGCTGACGAAAGACAACATCGCCAAGATTTTGGACTTGGCCCTCAAAGACGTGGACCATAAACTCTCCGAAAAAGAGTTAACCCTGCAGTTAACCCCTGCCGCAAAAGATTTCTTAATAGAACGCGGTTTTGACGCCAAATACGGCGCACGCCCGCTTTTGCGCACCCTGCAGCGCGAGCTGGAAGACCCCCTGGCCGAAAACATCCTGGTCAGCCGTTACGAGCCGGGCACCGTCATCCGCGCCGATTTGGACAAAACGTCCAACAAATTAACTTTTAAAAATGCCGCCGCACCCGCCAAGCACGCGGCACTGATTTAACATCTTAAGGAGAAACAATCATGGACGCAAACAAACAAAAAGCCCTTGATTTAGCCTTAGGCCAAATTGAAAAAGCCTTTGGCAAAGAAGCTATTTGCAAATTGGGAGACAGCAGCATTAAAAAAGTGGAAGCCATCCCCACCGGGGCCTTATCGCTGGATTTGGCCTTGGGCGTAGGCGGCCTGCCGCGCGGGCGCGTAATTGAAATTTACGGCCCGGAAGCCGGCGGTAAAACCACCCTTTCGCTGCATGTGGCGGCCCAAACCCAAAAAATGGGCGGCACCGTGGCCTTTATTGATGCCGAACACGCGCTGGACCCGGTTTATGCCTCCGCTTTAGGCGTAAATGTGGACGAACTGCTGGTGTCCCAGCCTGATTCCGGCGAGCAAGCCCTGGAAATTGCCGAAAAGCTGGTGCGTTCCGGCGCGATTGATTTAATTATCATAGACTCCGTAGCCGCCCTGGTACCCAAAGCCGAAATTGAAGGCGAAATGGGGGATGCCCACGTGGGTTTGCAGGCCCGCCTGATGAGCCAGGCCCTGCGCAAATTAACCAGCATTTTAAGCAAAACCAAAACCAGCATTATTTTTATTAACCAAATCCGCCAGAAAATTGGCGTAATGTTTGGCAACCCGGAAACCACCCCCGGCGGCTTGGCTTTGAAGTTTTACTCTTCCGTGCGTATAGACGTGCGCCGTATTGAAAACATCAAAAAAGGCGACGAAATCATCGGCACCCGCGTGCGTGCCAAAGTAACCAAAAACAAAGTGGCGCCGCCGTACCGCCAGGCCGAGTTTATGATGATTTTGGGCCAGGGTATTTCCCGCGAGGCCTGCATTATAGATAAAGGCGTAGAAGCCGGTTTTATTGAAAAAAGCGGCAGCTGGTTCCTGTATGGGGACGAAAAACTGGGCCAAGGCTTAGACAATGCCCGCCAATACCTGGTGGACAACCCGGACCTGGCCAACGAAATACAAGACAAGCTGTTTGTTAAATACTTGGGCCATCATTATGACGGCAAGCAACTTTCGCCCGAAGAAACTGCCCAAAAAGAACAGGACGCCGCCAAAGCGGCACCCGCTAAAAAAACGGCTAAAAAATAATCTTGCATACCCCGGCCCCCAAAAGCCGGGGTATTTTTTGCCTTCTTTCGGCCATAGGCAGGCGGGGAATTTTCTATAATATGTAATACCCCCCATTAAAAAGGTATCTTATGCGTCAAAAATTAAACCACATTATTTTTTCCGTCAGCCTCATCATTAGCGCCGTATTGGGCGTTTATTTATTCTTTCAGCGTTTTGCCCATTTGTCTTCCGGGTTTTCTTATGATGAATTATATTCCCTGGCCACGGCCTTGCCCTCCGTGCCGTTTTCCTATATTTGGAGTGAAATTTTAATTAAAGACGTAAACCTCCCCCTCTATAATATTTTGCTTTACGGTTGGAACCACCTGTTCCCGCTGGAGCCGTTTTATATGCGCCTGTTTAATACCCTGGCCAGCGCGGCGGCCGTGCCGCTGGTGTGGTTTTTGGCGCCCAAATCCTGGCCCAAATACCCGCGCTTTACGTTAACGGCGCTTACGGCGGGGTCCTTCCTGCTTATTGCATTTGGGGTAAATATACGCGCGTATTCGTGGGCGTTGCTGGCGGCCTTTGCATTCACCCTTTTGGCACTGCGCATTATAGACGCACTGGCCCAACACAAACACCCGGCCAAACGGTTGTGGATAGGCTTTTTTATAACCGGTTTGCTGGGCAGTTATATGCATTATTTTTGCTCGGCCATATTTTTTATTGCGGCCTTGGTGGTATTTCTGTACGCCTGCGCCTATAAAACCGGCAGAAAAACCGCCTTTTGGGGCACAGCCCTTATTTTTGCTTTATGGGTGCCGTGGGTCATAAATACCTATAAAATTATGGCCGCCCCCACCGGCAGCTGGTGGTTCGTGGCGCCGCTGGCCAGATCCACCTGGGATGTGATTTCCTTCCTAACCGGCGGGGCAGCCATGGCCGGGTTTTGGTTGGTATTTTTTATAGTGGCAGCCGTGTCTTTAATACACGAAAAACGCGCCCGCATTTTTAGCTGTGCGGCAATTATTTTGCCTTTGGCGCAAATTATTTTGCTGGTGGCTACGGTGTTTGTGGTGTCGCTTAAATACAATTTATGGTTGGACAGATACTTTCTGCTGTCCGTACCGCCTTTTTTAATATTAATCACCCAATGCCTGGCACATTTGCAGCACCGCCATGCCATACTGGTTATTCTTTTACCGTTTATTTTGGTGGTATGGACCCGCCAATACTGGAATTTGGACTATTTGAAAAACCCCGAATATACCGGAATGAAAGAAGCTTTCCACTTTGTAACCCATACCTTAAAAGCAGATACTGTATTGGTGGATGTGGACAAAACCGGTTACCCCGAGGCCGCCCTGCCCCTGATGTTTAACTATTACGCCCCCAAAAACCATTCCCTAAAAATATTGCCTTTAACACAGCAAAATCTGCCTCTGGCATTCACCTATCCCAAAGCACCGGTGTTACTGCCGCTGTGTTCCCGCATACATTTAATTTACGCCAATTTGGATTATAATATGGAAGAAGACCGGGAACCCTATATTTTTGGAAAAGATGTATGCGTAACCACCATACATCCGGCCCCGGCAATTCCCAAATGAACACATTATTACTGGAAGATTTTGCCAATCACCTTACCTTTGAGCGCCAGCTTTCCGCCAATACGGTAGCCGCTTATAAAAGCGATGTGGAAAGCTACCTGGAGTATTGCCTGGCTAACGAAAAAGACCCTAAATCCATCACCCCGGAATTTTTAGACCAATACCTCTACCAACTGCGCATGATAGAAAAACTGGCTCCGGCCAGCGTGTTTCGCAAAACGGAAGCCGTAAAAAGTTTTTATAAATTTTTACTGTTGGAAGAAGAAATAACGGAGGACCCCACCCGCTTTTTAAAATCCCCCAAACTGGCGCAAAAAATACCTGTGCAGCTTTCCAAAGAAGAAATGGACCGGCTTTTATCTTACCCCGCCCAAAAATTTGACGAAATACGCACGCTTACCATTGTGGAACTGCTTTACGCGGCCGGCCTGCGCGTAAGCGAATTAATTAACCTGCGGCTGGAAAACGTAAACCTAAAAGAAGGGTGGGTGCTGGCTTTTGGCAAAGGGGGCAAGCAACGTTTTGTTCCCATACACCCGCAAGCCTGCCGCCGTTTAAAGCAATATATAGAAGCCCGGGAAGCGCATTTTGCTTCCAAAATTGTGGGCAGTGAGCTGTTTTTAAACAAAAACGGCAAAAAAATAAGCCGCCAAAGCGTGTGGAAAGACTTGGCTGCCCTGGGGCGCCTGGCGGGTATATCCCAGCCGCTGCACCCGCATTTGTTTCGCCATACATTTGCCAGCCACCTCTTGCAAGGCGGGGCGGACCTGAGAAGCCTGCAGGAAATGCTGGGGCACGCCAATTTAACCACCACCCAAATTTACACCCATTTAAACGTGGGGGATTTAAAAGAAAAACACAAAAAATTTCACCCGCGCGGATAAATAAAAAACCCCTATTGTTAAAATAGGGGTTTTTTAAAAAGCAATAATAAGTTATTGCGGTTTAGGGAAGGAATCCGTGGGCATCATTTGTGCAAATTGTTCGCACCGGCCAATGATGGACGCACAGCGTATGGTTTCCCCTCCGTTGGCGGCACGGCAATCCGGGGAGGAACACTCCATCCCTAAAATGTCTCCCGTTACGTTTGAAAAAGTTACCTCAAACATTTTATTGCCGTTTTTATCATAATACACCGCCTGGGACAATAACCCCAAGCGCCCGCCGGGAGTATACTGGTACTCACTGCCGTCTTCCCACTTGAAAGTGTAGCAATCCGGAAAGAAAAACCCGCTGATGGAAGTGCACCCTTTGCTTTGGGTATAGTTGTTGGTTAATTCCACATCTTCAAAAACGTCCTCAGCCGGGGTTTCGGGTTCCGGTTCAGGCTCAGGTTCGGGCTCTGCCGGTGGAACGGTTTCTTCCGGGTCCTCGGGCTCGGTGGGGGTGGTATCTTTTTCTCCGCCGGTTTCCTGGTCACAGGGGGATATGCGGGCAGGCTCGGTATAGGTTTCTACACCCAAAAAGTCCGCGCATAACGCCTGGGACTCTTCCGTATCCGCCTGGCAATAGATGATTTGTTCCGGGTCGTTATAATAAGTATATATTTGATAATGCCCGTAAACTTCACTGTTTTCTCTTTCTGCGCGGACGCCAAAATTATCCAACTCGCCTTCCCCGCACAGATTCACTTTAAAAGAAGAAGAAGAAGACGGGCATTGTGCGTCCGTTTGTGCATCCGCCCCGTGCAGGCAGTACAAGTCCGTATATTGGCTGTTAGGCAAATCCACAAAAGAAAGTGCTTTCCATTTGCAGGAATACTCGTGGTTCTTCATGCGCAACATATCCTGCCCTTTGCGTACTGTACCGAACAGGGCCGTCACTTCAGCTAAGCGGCTGCGTTCCACCGCGCGGGAATACATAGGCAGCGCCACGGCCGCCAGTATTCCGATAATCAAAATAACTACTATCAGCTCTACCAACGTGAAACCTTTTTTCATAAAAGGCTTCCTGGGATAAAAGGAATAATTAAGATACGCTACAATAAGCAGCTACTATTATTTTAATGTAAAAATGTTAATTAATCAAACTTTATGGCTTACAGCCTGCGGTTTTTATGTGTAAAAATTGATAAAATGAATTTATGAGCATAGATAACTTTCCCCAAATAGATAAAAAACAACAAGAACGCTGGGAAAAGGCAGACCTTTTTGCCAGCCCCAAAATGCCCAAGGGTAAAAAATTTTACTGCTTGGATATGTTTCCTTATCCGTCCGGTGCCGGCTTGCATGTAGGCCACCCGGAAGGCTATACTGCGTCCGACATTCTTGTTCGTTTTAAACTAATGAACGGTTATGATGTGCTCCACCCTATGGGTTGGGATGCGTTTGGCCTCCCGGCGGAAAACTACGCCATTGCCACCGGCATCCACCCGCATATTACCACGCAAAAAAATATTGCCAACTTTAAACGCCAAATCAAAGCCATCGGCTTGGCGTATGACTGGCACCGGGAAATCAACACTACAGACCCGGAATATTATAAATGGACGCAGTGGATATTTTTACAACTCTTTAAAAAAGGCCTGGCGTATGAATCCACCGTGCCGATAAACTGGTGCCCTTCCTGCAAAACGGGTTTAGCCAACGAAGAAGTTTTCAACGGCAAGTGTGAGCGCTGCGGCCACGAAATTGAACGCAAAGCCCTGCGCCAATGGATTTTAAAAATTACCGCCTATGCCGAACGCCTGCTGGAAGACCTCCACACGCTGGACTGGCCGGAAAGCACGCTGACCATGCAAAAAAACTGGATTGGCAAATCCCAGGGGGCCAATGTGGTGTTTAAGGTGGACGGGCACGAAGACACCCTTACCGTATTTACCACCCGGCCGGATACGCTTTTTGGGGCAACCTATATGGTAGTCTCGCCGGAGCACCCCATTCTGCAAAAAATCACCACGCCCGAGCAAAAGGCTGCCGTGGAAAAATACCAGGCCGATTCCGCCAAAAAGAGCGATTTTGAACGCGCCGATTTAAACAAAACCAAAACCGGCGTGTTTACCGGCGCCTACGCCGTCAACCCCGTAAACGGCAAAAAAATACCGGTGTGGACGTCTGACTATGTTTTAATGGGTTACGGCACCGGGGCCATTATGGCCGTGCCCGCCCATGACGAAAGAGACTATGCCTTCGCCAAAAAATTCGGCTTAGACATTATTGAAGTAATCAAAAGCGAACAAGGCGTAGAAAAAGAAGCTTTTACCGGGGACGGAGAGCTCGTCAACTCCGGCTTTTTAAACGGCATGCGGGTAAAAGAATCCAAAGCCGCCATGATTAAATGGCTGGAAGAACACCACTGCGGCAATGCCAAAACCTCCTATAAACTGCGCGACTGGGTTTTTGCCCGCCAGCGCTACTGGGGCGAGCCGATACCGATTGTACACTGCCCCAAATGCGGGGTAGTGCCGCTGCCGGAAGACCAGCTGCCGCTGCGCTTGCCGGAAGTGGAAAAATTTGAACCCTCGGGCACCGGGGAATCCCCCCTGGCCACGGTGGACAGCTGGGTAAACACCACCTGCCCGCGCTGCGGCGGCCCGGCCAAGCGTGAAACCAACACCATGCCCCAGTGGGCCGGTTCCTGCTGGTACTACCTGCGCTATATGGACCCCCATAACGACAAAGCCCTGGTAGACCCCGCCATAGAAAAAGCCTACGGCCCGGTGGACTGTTATATCGGCGGGGCCGAACACGCCGTACTGCACTTATTGTACGCACGTTTTTGGCATAAGGTGTTGTTTGATTTGGGCGTAGTATCGCATAAAGAGCCTTTCCAAAAGCTGCGCCACCAAGGTATGATTTTGGCCTACTCCTACCGCGACAAAATGGGCGCGTACCACGCTTATGAAGAAATTGATTTTAAAGACGGCAAAGCCTTCTTAAAAACCACCGGGGAAGAATTAACCCCCATGGTGGAAAAAATGTCCAAATCCAAGAAAAACGTGATTAACCCGGACGATATCTTATCCCAATACGGGGCGGACGCTTTCCGCATGTATGAAATGTTCATGGGCCCCTTTGAGGCCAGCAAACCCTGGGATATGAAAGGCATTGAAGGCATAACCCGCTTTTTGCGCCGCGTAGCCCAGTGGGGAGAAAACGCCGTGCTGAAAGACGAAGCGGACGACAGAAAAGTGGAAATACTTAAAAACAAAACCATTGCCAAAATTAATGAGGATATAGAAAACTTCCGCTTTAATACGGCAATTTCCGCCCTGATGGTGTTTTTTAACGAGGCCGGCAAACTGCCCCAGGTAAGCAAAAACACTTTTGAAACATTCATTAAACTGTTGCACCCCTTTGCCCCGCACTTAACCGAAGAAATCTGGCAGCTGCGCGGATACCCCGGCTTTGTGGTAAAAAGCACCTGGCCGACGGTAAACCCCGATCTCCTACAAGACGACACGGTGGAAATTGGCGTGCAGGTAAACGGCAAAGTGCGCGACCGCATACAAATTCCTTCCAACGCTTCCAAAGAAGAAGTGGAAAAGCTGGCCATGGCCAGCGCCAAAGTGCAGCGCAACCTGGAAGGCTGTGAAGTAAAAAAAGTAATTGTTGTACCCGGCCGCATGGTAAGCATTGTGGCTATAGCTAAAAAATAGAGGGACTATATGAAAAAAATGATTGCTGTTTTTTGTGCCTGCGCCGCTTTGGCGGCCTGTGCCGGGCAAGGGGTTATTTATAAACCGCAAGCCCAAATTATGCCCCAACATATCAAAAAAATAGCCGTGCGGCCTATTTTAAACAAAACGGAAGTATTTGCACTGGAAGACAAGTTTTATATTGAACTGTACGACCAGTTTTTGCAAAACGGGACCTATCAAATCGTTTCAGAAAACAACGGGGCGGAAGGCGTGGTGGTTACCACCATTACGCGTTATTTAAATATCCCCATACAGTATGACAGCCAGCTCATCCCTACCGTATACCGTATGGAAGTATGGCTGGATGTGGTATTTATTGATAAATCCACCAATCAGCCCGTATGGCGCGAACCGGCCTTTTTGGGCACGCAAATATATTCCGCCTCTACATTGCCCGGCGGTATGACGGAAGTGCAGGCGCGGGACGTGATTTGGCAAAAGCTTTCCCTGGATATTATTAAACGCACGGTGGATGGGTTTGGCTCCGTCAAAAGTGAAAACAAAAAGAAAGTAATGCAAAACCCGGAATATACCACCATTACGCATTAATTATGCCTAAAATCTCCGCGGAAAAATTACTGGCAGAAATTGAACAAAATAAAATATCCCCCGTCTATTTACTGACGGGGGAAGACGTTTACCGCAAAAACCAGGTAATTAACCGCTTGGTGCAGGCCATCGGGCCGGACGAATTTAACCTCTACCGCAGCGAGGCGGACAAGGCAGACCTGGCGGAGGCACTCTCCCTGGCCAATACGGCGCCGGTATTTTCCAATGCGCGCATGGTGATTATCACCGGGGTGGAAAAATTGCGCAAAGACCCCAAAGAAGCCCTTATACGCTATTTGGACAATCCCCTCCCCACCACCACGCTGGTGCTGACGCATAATGATTCCAAAAAATTAAAGACGGACAAAGCCCTGCTGGAAGTAGCCGGTGATACCGGCCGCGTGGCGGACTTTGCCGAGCTAAAAAAAGAAGAACTGAATATGTGGGCCCGCAATAAAATGCAGGAAAAGGGCCTAAAACCGGATTTTGACGCCGTGGACATGCTGTGTGAAGCCGTGGGCGGGGAGCTGGCCGCAATGGAAAATGAAATTGAAAAGCTCTACCTGTATACCTTAGACCGGGCGGACAAAGCCATCACCAAACAGGATATTTTGGCCTGCATTGGATTTTCAAAAGAAGAGAATCCTTTTGAACTTTCCAACGCCATTACCGCGTGTGACCGCACCCGCGCCATCAAACTGGTGGATAAATTGGTAGATGACGGGGAAGAACCCGTGGGCATTTTAAGCAAAATGACTTTCCCTATTTTAAAAATGGCCCGTATTAAACGCTTGACGGAGGCCGGCCTGTCCCAAAGTGAAGTCCTGCGCCTGGCGGGGCTTATGTATTGGGAAAGCCGCCTGGTAAACACAGCCCGCCGTATGCCCAGCCAAGCCGCCTTTAAACGCACATTAGACCGCATTATAGAGGCGGATGCTTCTTTTAAATCTTCCGCCATTACAGACCCTAAAACCACTTTAAAAGGCATTTTACTTACGCTTTTTAATAAGTAAGTGTACCAGATACAATATATAAAAACCCCGGTTTATGTATACCGGGGCTTTTTTTGCTTAACCGCTATTAAACACCCAGCCACCCTTTAAAGAAACCGGGGCTTATTAAAAAGCCCCGGTTTTACCCTGTTTTTCCTAGAGGAGGCATGCCAGCCCCTCCGGGCGCATAAGATGTCTTTTACCCCCCTACTTAAAAACGATAATCCACCCGCAAAGACACAGATATATAATTTAACCGCGGATACACATGGTACACTTCCCCCCGCGCATTGGTTTGGGTGGCATGAAATTTATTATAGTTGTAACGCATTTCAAAAGCCCAGGCCCAGGCTTCATTAAAAAACCGGGTAACCCCCAGGCCCGCCTGCGCGGCAAAGCCGGTATAATCAAACCGCTCTTTGGGGTTCATATCCACCCGGGCAGATATATCCGCCACACCTATGGCCAAGGGGATATACCACTTATAGGTTTGCTGTGTGTTTAAAAAAATACGGCTTAAAAAAAGATAGTTATAAACGCGGGTGTCTACATCCATATTTACCCCGCTGGAAATATCATGGTCAAAATATTCGTCCGCCACGGAAAGCCCCATTCCGAGCCAAGAGGTTAAAAAATACATGGCTTGCAGCTCTCCCCCCAGGCTGGAAATCCCCGGCTTGGCATCATGTGCCACACCGGTTGTTTTATTCACAATATTAAACTCTCCCCAGTCTGTACCCAATCCCGGCGTGGCGGATTTAATGCCCAGCCCCAAAACCACATCCCCCGCTTGAAAAGAGGGGCCTGCCTGCCCGAAAACAGGGCCGCATAAAATTAATAATGCTGCACACAAATAAACCGCTTTGTTAAATTTAAACAACATAACAAATCCTTTTTACGTCTATTTTACTTACCGGTAAGTATATTTTAACATAAAAAAAATAAAAACGGCAACTTTTCTGTTTTTACTGAAGGCCACCGCCTGCAGCATAGATAAAACCGTTTCTTATTCGGGAAAGCTTTCTATATACCCGGCCGCATTAAATTTATTTATAGATATGGCTGTGCGTCTTTTACGCGCCCTTAAACGGCTAAAAACAACTTGAAACAAAAGGGTTTAGCACACTTAAACCGAGGTGAACTGTTGGTAACGGCAGGAAAAAGAAAAGCCTTTTATTTTGGGGGTATACCGGCGGGTTTATATTTTTATCTATAACCGACAGCCAAAAGCCCGCCCAACCGCCGGCAGCAGGGACGGCTTCGTCCGGCTTAAGATATAAGCAATGTATTCAGAGATAATAAAAAACCTCCCCTAAGGGAGGTTTTATTTTTGCAACTAAAAATTTATTTAGCGGCAGATTTGTTGGCGGTTTTAGCCAAGCGGGATTTTTTGCGGGCGGCCGTTTTCCAGTGGATTACACCTTTTTTGGCGGCTTTATCAATGCAAGATTCCGCTTTTTTCAAATCTTCTTTCAACGTGGCGGCTTTGGTGGAAGCGGCAGCTTTCACGGTTTTGGTGGCCACGCGGACCTTTTTAATAAGCCCTTTATTCTGGGAAGTTCTCTTCTCAGCTTGGCGCTGGGCTTTTAAAGCGCTGGTATGTCTACCGGTTTTTAATTTTGCCATTTAAGATTCCTCTATACAAAAATCTGTTAGATATATTTTAGCCAATTACGGGGTGCCGGGTCAACCATTTTTTTGCCGGGCGCACCCTGCCCGGAAATGATAAAATAACAAAATGGACCCCAGGCTTTCTATTTTACCAAATAAACCCGGCGTTTACATCATGCGCTCTAAAGAGGGCACCATTATTTACGTGGGCAAAGCCAAAAATTTGTCCGACCGGGTAAAACAATATTTCCAAGCCTCCAACCTGTATTCCCGCGGCTGGAAGCTGCCCTGCCTGCTTCCACTCATTGCAAAAATAGACTACGTCACCACCGCCAGCGAGCGTGACGCCCTGGTGCTGGAAGAAAAATTAATTAAACGCTACCAACCTTTTTTTAACTCTTTAGGCAAAGACGGCAAAAGTTACCCTTATTTAAAACTAACCATGAGCGAGGACTTTCCCCGCCTGCAATTAACCCGCCGCCACACCCCGGGGAAAGACTTATATTTCGGGCCGTATCCCAAATCCAGCATTGTTAAAAGCCTGATGCGCTTTTTATGGAAAAGCAAATATGCTCCCCTGCGGCCGTGCAAATGGAACTTTTCTCGCCAAAAACCGCTGGACGACAAAAAAATAAAAACCTGCATTTATTATCACACCGGCCAATGCCCGGCCCCGTGCGCGGGTAAAATTTCTTACGAACATTACCGCCAAATTGCCCAGCGTATGGCTTTGTTTTTGGAAGGAGATTTTGATAACATCACCCGCAGCATAACGGTGCTGATGCGGCGCTGCTCGCACAATTTGGAGTATGAACAGGCGGCCGTATACCGCAACTTTTTGCAAGCGCTGGAACATATGAAAGAACGCGTTTTGGTGGGCAAATTTAAAGAAGAAAAAATCGTAACCGCCATGGACAATACCGATAAGCTAAAACGCCTGGCCGAAGTAATCGGCATGCACAAACTGCCCGCGCATATAGAAGCGTTTGATAACTCCCACCTATTCGGGCGCGAGGCCGTGGGCTGTATGGTTTGTTTTATAAACGGGGAGAAAAATACCGAGCACTACCGCCGTTTTAAAATACGCTCCAAACTGCCCGAACGCGGCGGGAGCGATTTTACCATGATGGAAGAAAACGTCTTCAGGCGCCTGCGCCAAATCAAACGGGATCCTTCCCAAACGCCGGACCTGATTTTGCTGGACGGCGGGAAAAGCCAAATCCACGCTGCGCAAAACGCGTTTGAACGGGCGGGCATATCTATCCCGTTTATTGCCCTGGCCGAAACGCACGAAGGCATTTATCTGCCCGGCGCGGCAGAAAGCATTAAGCTGCCCATCGGGGACCCGGCCCTCAACCTGCTTATGGAAATACGCGACGAGGTGCACCGCTTTGCCATTACTTACCACCGCAAACTGCGCGACAAGCAAACCTTGTCCGACGGGCCCATGACTCCCTAGGTCTTTTAGCCCTGGCAGGCCGTTTCCAAAAAAAATAGAATACATATATGGGATATTTTCGTGCCGTTTTACATTTACTTTTGGCCGGGCTGCTGCTGGCTTGTTTTGCAGCCCCCTTACAGGCACAGCATTTCACAAAAAACGCTTTTAAAGGCATAGAAAAAGCCCGCAAACGCCACCCCAGCAAAAAACGCCCTTATAAAATGCCGTTCACCAAAACCAAACCTTCCTTAAAACAACAGGAAGCTTTAAAGAAATGGGCAAAAAATGTGGAGCGTAATTTTTCGGCCGCCGCCGCACAAGCCCGCCTGGCCCGCCTGCACAATGACCCTTTTGCCAAAGAAATGCTGGCCCAGTTTGACGAAATTTTGGCAGCCCCTCAAACCGCATTCCCGGCGGATTTCTCTGCGGCTAATAAACAAAGAGCGGCATTCTTTCGCAAATATTTTATTACGCGCGTAAAGTATATACAAAACCACCGGCAGGAAGTGCTTTCCCGCATAGAGCAAACCTTGTCCCCCAAGCCTCCGCATTATCCTTCTCTGCTGGAGGGGAAAAATGTTGTTTTTGCCGCAGTGCACCATTATAACCCCTTTTTGGCACCGGCCTCGCACGAGATTGTATCCTTGGTAAAACAATATAAAAAGCAAAATCCGCAAGCCCAAATTTTAATTGCTACCGAAGCCCTCTCCACCACCCTGAACGGGAAACCGGTCCCTCCATTGACAGAAGAAAACCTTTCCATGCAATGGTTAAAAGCCAACCACTGGGGGGAAACCTTCAACCCCTACACCCCGCTGGCGCAGGAAAACGGTATTACTTTCCTGCCGCTGGAAAATTATAATATGCTATTGCAATACGGCCAGCAGGCCAGTGCCATGTATGCCAAGTCCCCCATAGGGCTTGAAGAGAGAAACCGCTATTGGGCCGCCCGTATTGAAGACGAAAGACATCAAAAAATTTTAGAAACCGGCGAAGATTATGACCTGATACTGGTTATAGCAGGAGAGGCGCACCTGCGCTATACTTTCCCCCAAAATTTGCCTTCTATTATGAAAGAAAAACGCGCCGCCGTGGTGGATTTTTCTATACGGGGGGCCAAATTATTTTCTAACTATTTTTGGGATAAACTGCCCGGCCGGGCCGAACTGTGCATTATCCCCCCGCAAAACTATATCATTAAACAAACAGACCCCAAAACCGCCCAGCTCCTGGGGGCAGACCTATACATCAACACCCCTTTATAGGCCTTTTGGCCCCCGCTGTTTAGGGCCTTTAGGCCCTGTTTTTTTATAGCAAAGCCCTTTATAATAAAAGATATGAAACATATTCTTACACCGCTTTTGCTGATTGTTTTTGTTTCAAACGCTTCCGGGCTGTTATATGCCCAACGCTGGAAAATGCCCGTGCGTAAAGCCGCCCAACGGGTTTCCGCACAAAAAAATGCCGGCAAAGCGGCAGTTACCGCCGTAACTGCCCACCAAATAACCGAGGCCGCCACCCGTGCCCGTAAAATATGGGAATTACAAAACATCCATGCCGCCTTGGACCAAAAAGCCCTTGCTCGCTGGGCCATGCAGCAAAGCATCAGGGTGCAGTCTGCCGCGTATCAAAATGCCGCAAAAGACCTGGCATTCATCCGCCAAAACGCCGCCCGCATACAAGCCTCTTCCCGGCGGGATTTTTTACACGTAAATTCCATTAATTATAAACCCTGGATAAAAGATAAAAACCAAATTTTGATAGCGGCCGATTGGACGCCGGGCGCCCGCTGGCAAATTGGCAAATTAATAAAAACGGTGCGCCAAGCCAACCCGGAAAGCAGAATCATAGTGGCCAGCCCGTTTTTTGCACAGGGCACCCGGCCGTATGCGTCCGGCCAGTATTCCCGCTTTCATCAAGAAAACGGGCCGGATTTGTTTTTTAAAGAAATACTGCACGAGCCCAATGTATTGCTTGTCAGCTTAAGCGTGCAAAAGGGCAGCTCCGTAAAAAAACATTGGCGCAGCTGGTTAAAAACGGTTTCCCCGCATTATTCCATAGCGGCTTTTGGCAAAACGCAGGAAATTTTAATCATCATTGCGCCTGCCAAATATATTGAGGGCAACGCCTCTTACCTGCAACACACCGGCAAGGCCGTTTCCCCCTGGAACAAAGACGAAACCGTTACCATTTCTTTGCGCACCAAAGACGAAAACAATTTGACGGATTTTAAATGGAAATTAATTGCCGCCAGAGGCAAACCCCTGCTTGACGCGCCCTACACAAACGGCTGGGTATTAAATGCATTTGTAGACCAAATTGCCCCGCAGTTTAGCCCGTTTTTAGGAACGGATGTTATCATCCGCCTCCACCCGCAACGGCCGGGCAAAACCATTAAATAGTTTTACCCTGTAATATAAAAACGGCCTTCCCTAAATGGGGAAGGCCATTTTGCGTAAAGCGGGCATACTGCTTAATGGAAATTGCTGGTACCCAGCTTTTGCTGCAGGTAAGTCTTAAAGCCGGAAGGATCGCCCGAGTGGCTGAGCGCTTCCTGATAGCTGATTTTCTTTTTGATATACAAATCACCCAAGGCCTGGTTCATGGTAATCATACCCATACCGGCGTTGGTTTGCATGGTGGAAAGAATTTGCTCCGCTTTCCCTTCACGTATCAAGCTGCGCACGGCCGAGTTGGCCAGTAACACTTCGCACGCCATGGCGCGGCGCCCGTCCAGCGTGGGGATTAACTGCTGGGACAAAATAGCCTCCAACACGAAGGACAGCTGCGTGCGCACCTGCGGCTGCTGGTTGGCGGGGAACACGTCAATAATACGGTTGACGGACTGCACGGCGTCGTTGGTGTGCAGGGTGGCAAACACCAAGTGCCCCGTTTCAGCCAGGGTTAAGCAGGCTTCAATGGTTTCAATATCGCGCAACTCGCCCACCAGAATGACGTCCGGGTCCTGACGCAAAAAGTGCTTCAGCGCCGCCTGGAAGGAGTGCGTGTCCGAACCTACCTCGCGCTGGTTTACAATACTGCGTTTATGCGGGTGAACGAATTCGATAGGGTCTTCCACCGTCATAATGTGGTTGCTTTCGTTCATGTTTAAATAGTTAATCATACTGGCCAAAGAGGTGGATTTACCGGAACCGGTACACCCGGTTACCAGCACCAGGCCTTTGTTTAACTTCATGATGTTATACACCACGGGGGGCAGGTTTAATTCTTCAAAGGATTTAAAATCGTTAGGAATGGAACGCAAAGCAGCGCCCACACAGCCTTTTTGTTTATAAATGTTTACACGAAGACGGCCCAAGCTTTTTAAACCGAAAGAGAAGTCCAACTCTAAATTTTCTTCAAACTGCTGGCGCTGTTCGTCCGTCATGATGGAATAAATTAAAGTTTGTGCGCTTTCTTTGGTAAGCGTTTCAAACTGGGTGGCATACAGGCGGCCTTCAATACGAAGCACCGGCGGAACGCCCACGGTAAGGTGAATATCGGAAGCGTTTTTGGCTTTCATCAGCTTAAACAGATCGTCCATGAGTATCATACGGTTAACCCTCTTTGGTTTAGTTAATTTTTCCTACCAAGTCTAACGTTATGTTATTTAAAGCACCTATCAATTTGTTTTTGGCAACGTCTACCTGAAACAAATACACCACCGGCTCCAGCCGGGTTTTGCTTACCCGATATTTTACAATATATACATTGTTATGCAACGGCGTGGCGGACCACACCGCATTATATCCCTGAGCCAGTTTGCTTTTATAAATCCTATCAAAATAATCGGCTATTTTTCCATTGGCGTTAGGCAGTTCATAATTTTTTACTATCTGCAAAGCTTGGTCCTGCGGGGCCAGTTCGGGCGCTTTGGGGGCCGCCGGTACGGATAACACTTCCTGCGCGGAAGGCACATCCACCGCTACATCCGGCACCAGTTCTTCCACGGCGGCCTTCTCCGTTACCACGGACGGGGCCGGCTCCTGCGGTTTAGCAGAAGCTGCCGGCTGCTGCCCAAACAACCACAACAGCCCAAGCAAAGCCAAAATAATAATTAAAAACCCGAGGGCCCACATTATTTTTTTAGAAAGCGGAGAGCGGTTTTTTTCTTCCTTAATTTTTTCATCTAAAAATTTGTCTATTTCTGCCGTCTTTTTTAATGTGGGCTTTACCCGGTTTACGCGTGCTTCCACCACCGGGGAGACCTCTTTTATGGGTTCTTTTATTTCCGGCGTTTCGGGCACGTCCACCGCGCCCTGCAAAATTTCCTTTACAGGGTCTTCCTGCTTGGGGGCGGCCGTTTGCGCAGCAGGCGCAGCTTGCACAGGCTGGGCAGATACCTTAGACTGCGCAACACCCGCCGTTTCCTTTTGGGCGGAGGCAGGCGCTTGTTCCTGGGGGGCGGCCGCCTGAACAGGGGTGGACGCAACGGACGGAGCTTGCGGTTCCTTATCGGCAGCAGTACCTTCTGGCATTGGGGCCGGCACAACGGGCTCAACCGGCGGCTGCACAGGCGTTTGTTCCCCGTTTAATACGGGCAAAGCGGCAGCGGCTTCCTGCCGGGCGGGTTTTTCCGGTGCCTGTGCCGGCAAGGGCTGCGGCTCTTCCTTTGGCATTTGCGCTACAGTTTGTTGGGCCGCAGGCAATGGCGCCGGGGCCGGTGTTTCTTCGGGCAAATGGGCTTCTTCTTTGGGGGCAGGTTGCTTTTGCGCCTGTGGGGCGGGAGCGGGTTGCGCCTCAGGTAAATCCGGTTGGGATTCTTGCACCACAGCGGATTCCTCTTTTACCGGGGAAAGCGGCACCGCATCAACCGGTTTTTGTGTGTTAGCCGCAGGCAAGGAGGAGGCTTTTTCCTTCAAAACGGTCTCCTCGGGTTCCGGGGCAGAGAGCGGGATAGACTGCGGCTCCTGAGCAATATGGGCAGCAGGCTTCTGCTCCTCTTGTGCGGGAACAGATTGGGCTTGCGTTTCCTGCGGCGCGGCAACAGGCTGCGGGGCTTGCGGTGCAAGCGCGTCAGCTTGTACCTGCGGGGTTTCTTCCTGCTTTTTGCGAATACGATACTTGGGGTGGAAAGGCTCTTCTTGCTGTTTGCCGGCCAGCACCACAGGGGCACTGTCCGCCGGCTCCAAACCGGCCAAGTCGTCTTCTATAGAAGATTGTTTGTCTTCCAAATCTTCTTTAGCGGTAAATGCGTCAAAAGGGTCTTCTTCCAAAACGGAGCTTTCCCCCTCGCTGTGCGGGGGCTGGGTTTGCGCAAACTGGGTTTTTAATGCGCGCGCCAGGTTCATGTCGGAATTTTCATTCGGGTCCGGTATGCCTAAAATATTGCCCAGGTCTTCGCCTTTGATATTGTTAAAGTAGTCTTCGATCGGGCCGGGTTTGGCAGGGGCATGCGCCGGGAAATGCAAATTTTCGGCCGGTTCCGGTGCGGCGTCTTTCTCCGGCGAAATGATGGGAGATTTTTCTTCCAGCAGGGTGTTTAATTCTTCGTCAAAAACGTCTTTTTTGTCTGCGTCGCTCACCACGGGGGCGGCAAACTCGGCAACGGGTTCATCAAAATGGAAATCCTCGTAAGCAGTGGCTTCCTTCCAAGCGGAGGAATCTTCCCCCTGCTCTTCCGGGCAGACCAAACTGTGCGGGCCGAACCCTTCCCGCCCCATTAATTCCCGGGGCGGGAAAGGTCCTACCACGTCACCATTTTCAAAAACCCAATATTTCATTCAGTTCCTTCCGGGCTCGCCCGGACAAACTATTTGCACAAAGCCAAAGCGGCTTTTAAACGCGCCACCACGGTATCTTTGCCCATGTATTCCAACATTTTAAACAAAGTGGGCCCGTGGGTGCGGCCGGAAACAGCCACGCGAACCGGGTGGAAAATTTGCCCGGCTTTCATGCCGTTTTCCTTAGCGTAGGAACGGGCGGCCGTTTCCAAATTGGCTTCGGTGAATTCGGCCAAATCCCCATATACTTTTGCCATACCTTCCAGCACGCTTTTGGCTTCCGGCTTGGCAAATACTCTTTCTAAGGCTTCCGCTTCAAATTTAGGTTCTTCAAAGAAGAAACGGATCAGATCCGGTATTTCGGTTAATAATTTATATTTTTCCTGTTCCAGGCCGATAATGCCTTCCAGGCGGGCGCGGTCCACCTTGGACACGTCAATCCCCGCCGCCGTAATAAACGGCAAGGCCAAATCCGTCAAGCGCGAAAGCGACGTATGGCGTATATATTCCCCGTTCATCCAGTTCAGTTTTTCCGGGTCCATTACGGCCGGGCTGGGCTGGCAGCCGGAGATGTCAAATTTTTCTTCCAACTCGCCGGGGGCAAAAAGCTGTTGGGAATCCGGGGTGGACCAGCCAAGCAGCGCCAAATAGTTCTTTAACGCTTCGGGCAGGTAACCCATTTTTTGGAATTCCACCACGTTCGTGGCGCCGTGGCGTTTGGAAAGTTTTTTCCCGTCCGGCCCGTGAATCATAGAGAGGTGCGCAAAAATAGGTTCCTTCCAACCCAGGGCACGGTAAATTTGAATTTGCGCCGGGGTGTTGGAAATGTGGTCATCGCCGCGGATGACGTGCGTCATGCGCATTAAGTGGTCGTCCACCACTACGGCAAAATTATAGGTGGGGTAACCGCTGGTTTTTTGGATAACCAAGTCATACAAATCTTTGCTGGCAAATTTTACGTGGCCGCGGATCATATCGTCCCACTCCACATCGCCTTCCTGCGGCATGCGGAAGCGAATGACGTATTTGCGGCCCTGGGCTTCCAGTTCCGCCTGCTGCTGGGGGGTTAAATTGCGGCACTTGCCGCTGTATTTGGGCGGGCGGTGCTCCGCCAGGCATTTTTGGCGGTTGGCTTCCAGTTCTTCTTCCGTGCAGTAGCATTTATAGGCTTTGCCTTCGGCTAAAAGCTGGTCAATATATTTTTTATAAATGCCCATATCGGCACGCTGGGCTTGGTAGTAAGGTGCATCCGGCCCTTTGGAAGTGCCGTCCGGCATGGGGCCTTCGTCCCAGTTTAACTGCATCCACTGCATACCTTCAAAAATAGCGTCAGTAGAGGCCTGGGTGGAGCGTTCCTCGTCCGTATCCTCTATGCGTAATAAAAATGTGCCTTTGTTCTTTTTGGCGAAAAGGTAGTTAAAAAGCGCTGTACGAACCCCGCCAATGTGTAAAAACCCGGTTGGGGACGGGGCAAATCTCACTCTTACGGTCATAAGTCCTCTTTCTGTAAAGTAAAACTGCAAATACAAATATATTATACTTATTATGGAAAATTTTTTAAAATATAAATAAGTCCCGCGCGTGGGCTCGTCCCTGGGCGCGGGGTTTTTATGAACTGGAGTAAAACAATATGTTTTTTTGGATTATGACCGTAGGCCTTTTTTTTATGCAGTTTGTTACCGGAACCTGGCTGCATGTGGCGTTTCCTTCTATTTCTTTTAAATGGGCTGCATTAATTATTCCTTTTATCTTATCCGTAGCGGTGCGTTTTGGCATGGAATATACCCGCACCCATTACGGGGCGTGGGAAAGTGTTTTATATTATGTATCCAACGCGTGGGTAGGTTTGGCGTTTATTCTGTTTTGCATTAGTTTGCTGTGTGCGGTGCTGCAGTTAATACTACTTTTATGCCGGGTAAACATCATCCGCTTTTTGGGGCCGGCCAGCGTGGGGTTAATGGTTATTTTTTGTGCATTGGCGGTTTGGAACGGACTAAAAACCCCTGCCGTAAAATACGTGGACGTACATGTAGACGGCGCCCCCACTTTAAAAGCGGCCGTACTGTCTGACAGCCACCTGGGCATGGGCGTAAGCCTAAAACGTTTTGAGCGCGCCTTAAATATTTTACAGCAGGAAAAGCCGGACTTGCTTTTGGTATTGGGAGACGTTTTTGAATACGGCCCCAATCAAGACAAATACGCCCAGGCCTTAGCCCGTTTTGAAGCCCCCATGGGCAAATACGGCGTGCTGGGCAACCACGAATATTACACCGGGTATGAAAATTCCCTGCGTTTTTACCGCCAAAGCGGCATTACCTTATTACAAAACGAAACCGCCCGCCCGGCCAAAAACTTAACCATCGCCGGCGTGAAGGACGTGCGCACCGCCCGCGTAAAAGCGCAGGAGGTGGAGCGCCTGCTGGCGGATATCCCTTCCACAGATGCTATATTTTATTTAAGCCACCAGCCCCTTTTGGTACAAACAGCCGAAGACGCTGGCGTGGGCCTTATGCTAAGCGGGCACACGCACAACGGGCAGATATTTCCGTTTAATTTCTTGGTAAAATGGCAGTATCCCTATGTGTATGGGCTGTACCCTGTAGGGCATATGAATTTATATGTAACTTCCGGCTGGTTTTACTGGGGGATGCCGCTTAGGTTATTTGCCCCGGCGGAAATGGCCGTTATTCGGGTGAATGCATGAAAAAATGGTTTTGGATGGCGCTTATTTTACTCCCGCTTACATTAAACGCCCAGGTAAAGTTTGAAGATTTAAGCTTTGACGAAAAACTGGGGCAAACACTGGTAGTGTTTGTGGATGTGGACAGCGCCGAACAAAACCGCAAAGCCATTGAAGAAGGCAAAATAGGCGGGGTGCTTATTCAATGGGGCAATTATTCCCTGCCCAAAACCAAAGAATTGGTTGCCAAGCTGCAATCCTGGGCGGCCAAAAGCCCGCACAAAATACCGCTTTTGATTTCCATTGACTATGAAGGCGGCACCGTATACACCCCCATTACCCTGGGGTTTGAATACCTGCCAACCAATATGATGTTTTCCGCCACGCAGGACGAGGAAGCCGCCGCCACCGTGGCCTATTTGGCCGGGCTGGAACTGCGCCGCGCGGGCGTGCATATTAATTTTTCCCCCGTGCTGGACGTAAACAGCAACCCGCATAACCCCATTATTGGGGTACGGTCCTTCGGGTCGGACCCGGCCAACGTAACCAAAATGGGGCTGGCCCTGATGAACGGGTTTAAAGCGGCGGGCGTAGTAAGCGTGGTGAAACATTTCCCGGGGCACGGCAACACGACGGAAGACTCCCACTACAAAGTGCCGGTGGTGCATGACTCGCTGGATACATTGGAAAAAGTACACCTGGCCCCCTTTGCCCAAGCCATTAAACACCAGGTTCCAGGCGTGATGACGGGGCATATTATGTACCCTGCGTTGGATATCAATAATATTTCCACTTTTTCGCGCCCTATCCTGCACGATTTACTGCGCGAAAAAATGGGCTTTAACGGCTTTGTGGTAACAGACAGCCTGGATATGAAAAGCACCACCTTCTTTTGCAAAATACCGGATTGCGCCGTCAAATCCTTAGACGCCGGGGCCGACATGCTGCTTTTGGGGCGTTACATTAAAATAAACACGGTATTTAACCGCATGAAAGAACAGCTTGCCGCCCGCAAAGACAATGCCCGCCTGGAAGAAGCCGCCAAACGTATTTTTGACCTTAAAAAAGAGCTTGGCCTTTTGGACGGCCCCCTGCCTGTGCCCACGCCAACGGATAAGGCTTACCGCGCCGCCCTGCAGGACGTGAGCGACAAAGCCGTTACCCTGGCGCGCAACCGCCGCAATTTACTTCCCTTTACGCCGGCCCGTGCAGACGGCAAAAAGCCCACCGTTTGTGCCGTGTTTTTTGCCCCCTCCCGCTTTGCGGACCAACTGCCTGACTTTAGCCAGCCCTTTCTGGAAAGCGGCTGGGACGTGCGCACCTATAACGCCGCCCTTACTCCCCGCGCCAAAGACAGCCGCCGCGCAGCCCAATGCGCCCAAGGGGCAGACCTGCTGGTAGTTACCAGCCTGCAATGGGCAGACAAAACAAACATCAACCAAAAAAACGCCATTAACGGTTTAATTAAAGAAAACCCCAACACCGTTTTCATTTCCACCATGAGCCCGTACGACATTCCCAAATACCCGGAGGCAGACACCGTACTGGCCACCTACGGCTTAAGCCGCTATGCATTAAAAAGCGCAGCCAAAATTATCTTGGGTAAAATACAGCCCCACGGCATACTGCCCGTGGAGCTGGAAGAAAAGGACATTCAATAAAAATAATTATTGTGCGGCGTCTTTGCCGGCAGCGCGGCGGGCTTTGCGGCGTTCGTTAAAAAACTCAAACACGGCCGGCAAGCAGGAAAGAATAATAATAGCCACAATTACATAATGGAAATGGTTTTGCACTACCGGCAAATCCGCAAAGAAATATCCGCCCATCGTAAACAACAACACCCACAAGGCGGCCCCCACCAGGTTATAAGAAGCAAAATGGAAGTAAGTCATCTTGCCAATGCCCGCCACAAACGGCGCAAACGTGCGTATAACCGGTATAAAGCGGGCTAAAATAATGGTTTTCCCGCCGTATTTTTCATAAAAGGCGTGGGCTTTGTTCAGGTGGTCTTTGTTTAAAAATATACTGTCTTTACGGGTAAACACCTTGGGGCCGAACCACTTGCCAATTTCATAATTGCAAAAATCCCCCAATACGGCAGCGACAAATAAAACGGGTATCAATATCCACAAATCTATCGGGCTGCCCGCCGTGGCGGCCAGAGCCCCGCACGCAAATAACAGGGAGTCCCCCGGCAAAAAAGGCGTAACCACCAGGCCCGTTTCGCAAAATACCACCACAAAAAGCACCACATAAAGCCACGGGCCCATCATACCGGCCCAGGCGTTCAGGTGCGCATCTAAATGCAAAAAAATATCTACTATTTGTGCTAATAATTCCATATTTATATTTTACCAAAACCGGGCTGGCGCTGCGGTTTTCCCATAAAAAAGCCGCACTGCTTAACAGTGCGGCTTTTTAAAACATTTGGTTTAGTTGGCTTGCGGTTCGTGTTTATATTTAAACACAATGGCAAACAAAACCATTACCACCAACGCAAATCCGGAGAAAATGAACCAGGAATGGCTCCACCCCTGCACAATGGTTTGGGACAAATCCACCGGGTAAGTTTGCCCCGCGGGCAGCATGCCGTGCACGGCCGTATAGGCATTGATGTGCACATTGACCAATTTATTAATAACCCACTGCGCACCCAAAGTACCAATCATGGCGCCAAAGCCGTTGGTCATCAGCATAAACACGCCCTGCGCGCTGGAGCGGATGGACGGATCGGTTTCTTTATCCACAAACAAGGAGCCGGACACGTTAAAGAAATCAAACGCCACCCCGTATACAATCATGGAGATAATCAACATGGTTATCCCCACGCCGGTGGCCGGGTTGCCAATGCCAAACAAGCCAAAGCGCAAAACCCACGCCCCCATGCTAATAAGCATTACGCGTTTAATGCCAAAATGCTTTAAGGCAAAGGGAATCAGCAAAATACACAAGGTTTCCGACAGTTGGGAAAGCGAAATTAAGGCGTTAGCGTTATTAGCCCCCCAAGAGCCCGTAAACCCGGCCAAAGAGTTAAAACCGTTAATAAACGGGTTGGCATAAGCGTTGGTAATTTGTAAAGACATACCTAACAGCATGGAGAAAATAAAGAAAATAGCCATCTTTTTTTCTTTAAACAAAGCAAACGCTTTTAAGCCTAAAGCCTCGGCCAGGGATTTGGCTTTTTCTTTGCAAACGGGGCAGGCGGGCAGGGTAAGCGCATAAACGGCCAAAATAATCCCTAACGCGGCGGAAAAATACCACTGCATATAATTATTTTGAAAGCCGGTAAAGTTGGAGGTTAACATCGCACAAATAAAACCCACCGTACCAAATACGCGAATGGGCGGGAAAGCCGATACCGTATCCAACCCGGCCTGGCGCAAAGCGGTATAAGCCACAGAATTGGAAAGTGCCAGCGTGGGCATATAAAACGCAACGCTAAGCGTATATAAGGTATATACCGGGGCAAAATGCACCTGCGGCAAAGACCCCATATACCCGGCCGCGGCCAAAAACACGGCCGCCAAAAAATGGCACAGGCTAAGCAATTTTTGGGCCGGGATCCATCTGTCCGCCACAATGCCTATTACGGCCGGCATAAACAGAGAAACAAAGCCCTGCGTGGCGAAAAACAAACCAATATTTTCCGCCA
Organism: uncultured Elusimicrobiales bacterium; assembly: GCA_944327085.1. Lineage (GTDB taxonomy): Bacteria > Elusimicrobiota > Elusimicrobia > Elusimicrobiales > Elusimicrobiaceae > Avelusimicrobium. The sequence continues at coordinate 88,849 of CALVGG010000001.1, forward strand.
GACCCACATTGGCCAAAAAGGCACCCATGGAAGTCAAATAAGCCCCCCACACTGCATATTGGAGGAAGTTCATCACGGTAAGACGGGTTTTAATGTACATAAGGATTTTCCCCCTGCCGGGCCAAACGCCTGCGCGGCAGCGGCGGATATAACCTCCGGTAGAATAAGAACGGCTAATATGGCAATACTTCTTTTGTATTGTACAAAAAAATATATAATATATAAACTTAAAAAAGCTTTTACGCAAGGAGACCGTTTTTATGGCAGATTACAGCTTTGATATTGTGTCCAAAGTGGACCTGAACATTATTTCCGAAGCCGTCAGCGCGGCCAATAAAGAAATAACCAACCGTTATGATTTTAAAGGCACCAATTCCAACATTGAACTGAACCAAAAAGACAATGAACTGCGCCTCGCTTCCAGCGATGAATACAAAGTAAACACCTTGCGCGACATTATCTTTACCCGCATTGCCAAACGTGGCATACCCCTTAAAAATATGCAGCCCCAAAAAATAGAAGCCGCCCTGGGCGGCACCGCCAAACAGACGGTAAAAATACAGCAGGGCATACCGGCCGATAAAGCCAAAGAAATTTCCAAATCCATTAAAGAAGCCAAATTAAAGGTATCGGCTTCCATCCAGGGGGATCAGCTTCGTGTGTCCTCCAAATCCAAAGACGAACTGCAGGCCACCATGGCCCTTTTAAGAGGAAAAGATTTTGGCGTAGAACTGCAGTTTACCAACTACCGCTAGGAGGCATTATGAAAAAACTTTATTTATCTGCAGCCGTACTGTTTTTATGTGTAGCGGCCGGGGCGAAAGACTCGCAGGACGCATTGGAATTTTATCAGTCCCAATCCCGCTTAATATCCGACAATAAACGGCAGGACCGTGCTTACGCGGCCTCGCTGGCGGATTCATTAGCCGTATGGCAAAAACGTTTTCCGCAGGATAAACAATCTAAGGACGCCCTCCTCTTACAGGCGGATTTGTTTGTCCGGGCGGAAAATTACCCTTCCGCATTGGCGGCATTATTAAAATCCCACTTTTTATTTCCGCAGCCCAACGATTCGGCACTGCTCAGCTCCCGCGTGGAGACCGTGATGAACGAGCTGGATAAAGACCAAAAAGGCCAGGCCCTTAAACTGCTGGCCGAAGATGTTCAGCCCTTAAATACAGAACAGCGCCAAGACGCGTACCTCCGCGCGCTTTATTCCATCAACACGCCGGATATGTATGCCGTAACCGCCCAGGAAATTGACGACTTTTTAGCCCAAAACCCCGGCTACTCCCAAAACGATAAAATTGAAATTTTATACGGGGATTTGCACCGCCGCAACCACAACCCGCTGGCGGCCGCGGCCCAATATAAAAAAGTGGGGGCGCTGTATCCCAAAACCGGTTATAAAGCGGCCAGCACCCGCATGGCGGCCGACGTATATGCCGACGATTTAAAAGACCCCCAAACCGCTACCGCCATGTACAACCAGGTATTAAAAAACTATCCGGACTCAGTAGAAATCGGCGTGGTATACAAACACCTGGGCATTATGGAAGAAAATAACAAAAATTATGAAAATGCCCTTGCCTATTATGACAAAGCCATAGAAATGCTGCAAGGCAAACCCGCCGCTTACGAAGCCATGACCGGCAAGGCTGACGTATACGCCAAAATGAAAGACTATCAAAGCGCCTATAATACGCTTATCCAAACGGCGGACGCCTTTAACAAAGACGAAGGAAAATATGTTTCCACCATGTTAAAAGCGGCCGAAGTGGCAGACCGCCGCTTAAAAGACCGCAGCCAAAAATCCGTCACGCTGGAAAAAATCCTGCTGGCCTACCCGCAAACCCGCAACGCGCCGGAAATTATGTTTGAACTGGGCTATTGTTACGAAAAACAAGGCAAAAACGTACAGGCCGCAGCCACCTATAAAAAATTGATTCTTTCCTACCCCACGGACACTTTTGCCCAAAAGGCGCAAGGCCGTTTGGACCGTTTGGAAAAATAAACCTTGCTTGAAACCCAAATAAAAAACCCCGGTCAAAAACCGGGGTTTTTTATGGAGTAAATACGGCGTATCTAGCGGCAGGATTTTTCCTGCATAATGTCCACAATCAGCGGGTCCACCTGGCTCATACCTTGGTTAGAAATATTGCCCAGGTTTTGTATGGTTTCCTCGGCCGTGTGACCCACAAAACCTTCCACTTCGGTAATGCCATAGTCGTGTATGGCCATATAGGCGGAGCGGATGGCCGAATCGGTAGAGCTGACCACTTTTAGCGCGCAGCCGCTTTTGGCGCCGTCACACAGCATGCCGCCAATATCACTAATGATATTGTTAATAGCCAGCGTTATAGCCGGCACACAGGCCCCACGCTGCTGGTACACAATGGCGGCCGTGGCGCCCACCCCCGCGGCAATGGCACAGCCGCATATGGGGGCCAGTTCCCCGGTAAATACTTTTACGTATCCGTTTAACAGGTGGGACAGCGCAATACTTTTTAAAATGGTGGTTTCATCCACCCCCATTTCTTTGCCCACTTTCCAGGGCACCAAAATGGTTACCACGCCCTGGTTGCCGGATTCGCCGCTGCTCATTACCGGCACGGCGCGGCCGTCCATGCGCGCGTCCGCCGCACAGGCGGTTAAAATTTTGGTGGAAGAAATCAAATCCATCTGCAACAAACCCTTGCGCACCAGTTCTTTAATATAAAAACCCACTTTCTGCAGGGCTTGCCCCATTTCGGCCGCTTTTAAATTCATTTCCACGCCTTTTTTAATGTAGGCCAGGTCTTGTTCGTCGGCATTTTGGGCCGCGTCCAACAAATCTTTTAGTGTGGCCTTGCGCAATACTTCTTTATAGGCGGGGCCGGCGGCGCTTTGGGTGGGGCCCTCGGTACGCACCAGCTCCTTGCCGTTGGCGCTTAAAAGCGTAACATGCGTATGACTGCCGGAAATAATACACCGCGCCGCGGCGCCGCCTTGGCCTTCCAAATCACACTCCACATAAAACCCGTGTACCCCGGGGGCCACCTGCGTGTTAACGGCATGCTGTTTTACCAATTCTTTTGCCCGGGCTACAATTTCTTTATTGGCCCCGCTGAGTATTTCCATATTCAGCTCCGGCTTGGCAATTAATAACCCCATAGCGCCTGCCAGCAGGTTACCCTTTTCCCCCTCCGTATTGGGTATGCGCACCCCCATACCGTTTTTATAGGTGCCGGCGTCCAGCTTAAAAACGGCTTTTTTAGGGGCTTGCCCCAATGCCTTGGCCGCGTGCGCAGCGCACAGCGCCACGGAAACCGGCTCCGTACAGCCCATGGCCGGATAAACTTGATTGGCTAATACTTCTTTTAATAGATTCATTATATTTTCCCGTTTGCTTTTAAACTGTAATGTTGGCCTTTCCCCACAATAATATGGTCATATACGCTAATGCCCAGCAGGCGGGCGGCTTGCACCACTTCGCGCGTAAGCAGGATGTCCTCCATAGAGGGCGTGGCATCGCCGGACGGGTGATTATGCACCAAAATAACGGCAGATGCCTTGGCCGCCAGGGCACACTCCACAATTTTGCGCGGGCTTACGCTTACGCGGTCAATAAGGCCGGTGGCAACAATTTCCGCCTTGATGATGGTATTGCGTATGGAAAGGTAAATCAGTTCCAAACATTCTTCCTTTTTGCCTTCCAAAGAGGCCTTGCAATACTGGGCTACCTGTTCCGGTGTGCGTATGGTTACGGTGTCTTGCACCGTTTCCAAAGAATAGCGTTTAAACAGATCCCTTACCAGTTTTATAAATACGGCCGTATTCTGCCCGATGCCTTTTACGCCGGACAGCTCCTGGACAGACGCATCCAACACGCCGGACAAAGAGCCAAACTTTTTTAATAAAGCCCACGCCAAGGGTTTTGTATCGCGCCTGGCAATGGCATAAGTAAGCAGCAGTTCCAGCACTTCATGGTCTAAAAAAGGCTCCAAGCCGCCGGACGCAAATTTACTGCGTATACGTTCACGGTGGCCTAAATAGGAAGGTTTTTCGTTTGATGTCATAGCTATAGTTTTTATTATACCGTTTTTAATGTTACAATAGGTATACAAACTATCTGCCCTCAAACGGGCTAAAAAGGATTTTTATATGGCAAAAAAAATAGTGGTTATAGGTGCGGGCCCGGGCGGATACCCGGCCGCTTTAAAAGCAGCCTCTTCAGGGGCCGAAGTTACCCTGATTGAAAAAGCCAAAATAGGCGGGGTGTGTTTAAACTGCGGGTGTATTCCCTCCAAGTCTTTGCTGGACGCCGCCCACCGCTTTGAATCCGCCCGCCGCCTGCCCGCCTTGTGCGAGGACGGTGCCGAAACCGATGCACAAGCCTTAACGCAAAAAATTTCCTGGCAAAAAGTGCAAGCCCGCCAAAAAGCGGCCACCCAAAAACTAACCGCCGGCATTATGACTATGCTAAAAGCCAAAAAAGTAACGGTCATCGCCGGGGAGGCTTCCTTTAAAAACGCCGGGGAAATTTTGGTAAAAACGGCCGAAGGGGAGCAAACCCTCCCTTTTGACGCCTGCATTTTAGCCACCGGCAGCACGGCGTTTTTCCCGCCCGTATTGCAAGCCGTAAAAGACCGGGTTTACGATAACTCCAACATTTTTGATATGCCCCGCCTGCCCAAAAGTTTAACCATTATCGGCGGGGGCGTAATCGGCTGTGAATTTGCCGAATTGATGCACGGCTTTGGCGTGCAGATAAATATTGTGGAAATGCAGGACCGGCTTTTGCCGTTAATGGACGAAGGCCTCTCCCGCGCGCTTACGCAAAGCTTCACCAAGCGCGGTATCCGCATTTACACGTCTCAAAGCGCCCAAAACGTAACCTGCGCGGACGGCAAAAAAACCGTTACCCTTTCTAACGGAACGGTTTTGGAGAGCGAAGAAATCCTGGCCGCCATCGGCCGCAGTGTGGATTTAAGCTCCATGGGCTTGGAAGCCCTGGGCATTAGCTGGAGCCGCAAAGGGGTAACGGTGGATCCGCACACCCTGCTTCTTAAAGACAACATCTACGCCGTGGGCGATGTAAACGGCCTTTGCCTTTTGGCCCACGCTGCCACCCGCCAAGGGGAAGTGGCCGCCCAAAACGCCTGCGGCCAAACGGCAACCTATCATAACGAGCAAGTCCCCTCTGCCATTTACACCCGGCCGGAAATTGCCTGCGTGGGGCTAACCAAACAGGCCGCGCAGGAGCAGGGGATAGACGTTAAATCCCACAAAGCTTTCCTGCTGGCCAGTGGCCGCGCCCAAGCGCAGGACGAAACCGAAGGCTATTTTGAACTGCTTAGCAACCGCCAAACGGGGCAGTTGCTGGGGGCCAACTTCTGCGGGGCCAACGCCACGGAACTTATCCACGTGGTAAGCGTTATGCTGGCCGCCCAAATGACGGTTGAAACCGCAAAAGAAATTATTTTTGCCCACCCCACATTGGCAGAATCCATAGGGGACGCATTAAATAAATGAACCCCTTTGTAATTATCCTGGTGCGCCCGCGGGACCCTAATAATATAGGAGCCTGCGCGCGCGCCATGGCAAATTTTGGTTTTAACGAACTGCGCATAGTGGACCCTTACGCCCCGGTTTGGCAGGAGGCCGTAAGCGCGGTGGGCGCGCATGACATTTTAAAACAGGCCAAGCTGTGCTCCACGCTGGACGAAGCCCTGGCCGATACGCAGTTTTCCCTGGCTACCACCGCCCTTAGAAACCGCGTAATTGAACAACCCATTCTTTTCCTGCCGGATATAAAAGATTTTTTGCAAAAATACCCCACCCGCCGCACGGCCATTGTTTTTGGGAACGAAAAAAGCGGCCTAAGCGGGCAGGATATTGCCCGCTGCAACGGGGTATTAAACATCCCCACCACCGCGCACCAGCCTTCCATTAACCTGGCGCAGGCGGTGCTGCTGATTTGCTATGAAATTGCCAAATCCCTGGGTTTAAAACCCCTTCGCGCGGCTAAACAAACCGTCTACCCCTCTGACGCACAACGCGAAGTGGCCGTAAAAGAGATTGACGCCCTGTTTACCGCCGCCGGACTTAAGGAGGACTGGCCGGAAGTGACCCGCCAAGATTTAATACGCAACGTGCTTTCCCGCCAGAATTTGGACCGCAGCGCCCTGTTTGTTATTAAAAACCTGGCCGAAAAGCTCCGCCGCCATATAAAATAGCCGTTTTTCTTTTACTGCCAAGCCCCCGTTATTTTGTTAAAATATAATAAAGGAGCGCAGGCATTATGGATTACAATATTTTAGTTATAAACCCGGGGTCCACCTCGGACGATATAGGTTACTACCGCGGTGATACCCCCGTTTTTGAGGTTACCGTGCGCTACTCCATGACGGACCTGGAGCCCTACGAAGGCAAAAACGTAATAGAACAGCTTCCCCTGCGCAAAAAATTAATTTTAGATTATCTGATAGACCACCACATCCCGCTGGAAGAAATACAGGCCGTTATCGGCCGCGGCGGGTTTATTAAGTCCGTTTCCGGCGGCGTGTATGAAGTAAACGACCAAATGCTAAAAGATTTAAGCGCCGGCACTTACGGCGGCATACACCCCAGCAACTTAGGGGGCATACTGGCGCACGAAATTGCACAAATAGCCCACTGCCCCAGCTTCATCGCCAACCCGGTGGTAATTGACGAACTGCAGCCCCTGGCCCGTTATTCCGGCATGCCGGAAGACCCGCGCATATCCATTTTCCACGCCTTAAGCCAAAAACGCGTGGCCCGTATCATTGCCGAAAAAATGGGCAAAAAATATGCAGACGTAAACTGCATTGTTTGCCACGGGGGCGGCGGCATTACGGTGGGAGCCCACTGCAAAGGCCGCGTGATTGACGTAAACAACGGCTACGAGGGAGACGGCCCCATGACCCCGCAAAGAAGCGGCGGCGTGCCGGCAGCCGGGCTGGTGCAAATGTGCTTTAGCGGCAAATATACCGAGCGCGACATTAAACTAAAACTGCGCGGCAAAGGCGGCCTGGTGGCTTATACCGGTACGTCTGACGTAAAAGATTTGGAAGAGTTTATCCGCACCGGGGTAAAGCGCCCCGGCTCCATGATTTTTTGTACGCGTGAACAAGCCCAAGAAGCACGCGACGCCATGGTATACCAAATAGCCAAATACATTGGTGCTATGGCGGTGGTATTAAAAGGAAAAGTGGATTTTATTGCGCTTACGGGCGGGCTGATGCACAGCAAAACCATCCCCCAGCAAATAGGGGAATATGTAAGCTGGCTGGCGCCTTTGTATGTATTCCCGGGAAGTGAAGAAAAAGTGGCCCTGCGCGAAGCCGCCCAGCGGGCTTTAAAAGACCCGTCCATCGTAAAGCGTTACGTATGATTTGTATTTGTACCAGATTAAGGAGAAAGTAAAAATGAAATTCAAAAGTTTCGCTGATTTAATCAGCCAAGTAAAAGGCAAATCCAACCGGGTTGTGGTGCCCGGCGCCAATAACAAAGAAGCCTTGCAGGCCATCAAAATGGCGGACGACAACGGCCTCATCTCCCACGGCATTTTAATCGGCCCTATCAATGCCGTAAAAGCCATGGTAAAAGAAGCCGGCCTGCCGGAAGGCAAGTTTGAATTTATTGATTGTGAAGACGTACCCACCATGTGCAAACTGGCCGTGGACCAAATTTTAGCCGGCAAAGGCGACTTCTTAATTAAAGGCTTGGTAGATACCAAATACTATATGAAAGCCATCTTAAATAAAGAAGCCCACCTGGTGCCGGAAGGGGCTTTGCTGTCCCACTTTGTGTTGTTCAGCACCCCCAGATACCCCAAACCCTTTGCCATAACGGATTCTGCCGTAGTCATTTCCCCCACCCTGGAGCAAAAAGCCAAAATTGTGCAGAATGCCGTTAACACCATGCACAAACTGGGCTTGGCCGAACCGAAAGTGGCCCTGGTGTGCCCGGTGGAAAAAGTGAACGAAAAAATCCCCAGCACGGTAGACGCCGCCGCCTTGGTGCAAATGAACGCCGAAGGCAAAATAACCGGCTGCACCGTGGAAGGGCCGTATGACTTTTATATTTCCATGTCTGCCCAGCGCGCGGCCGAAAAAGGCATCACCGGCAAAAAAGTAGCCGGCGACGCGGACATTTTGGTACTGCCCGATTTGGACGCGGCCAACCCGCTTTACAAAGCCTTGGCTTTCTTTGGCGAAGGAATGGAAGCGGCCGCCGTATTGGTGGGGCCCAAAATCCCGGTGATTTTGCCCTCCCGTGCCGATGACCCGAGAGTAAAACTCAACGCCATTGCGCTGTGCTCTTACTTAAAAGACCAAAAATAATTTAAGCAGCAAAGGGCGCGCCCAAAACGGGGGCGCCCTTTGTTTGTGTGTAAAGAACAATGAATAAATTCCGTTTTCTTAATTTTTTAAACAAACATTACCGCCGCTACCATGACCTGCTGTTTTATTTGCTCACCCTTTCCGTCATCACGCTGGCGACGGTGCTTGCCGTTCATGTTACCAAAGAAAAGAACGAACAGGAACTTATCAACCTGCAGGAAAGACAAATAGCGGTGGAAGAATTTACCGTTAAACAAAAACCCATTTATGTGGCTTTGCAGGATGCCGGCCTATCCAACCGGGAAGTATTTGATATTGTAAACAAATTAAACGAAGTAACCGATACCCGCCGCCTGCAAAACCGGGATACTTACTCCATTTCCACAGACCAGGAAGGCCGTTTTAATATGCTGCTGCTGAACCAAGGGTTCAAGCATTTTTATGTGGCCAATTTAAACGGCACGCTGGTTTCCGGCGTGAGTGATGTGGAAATAAAAACCCGCGTTAAAACCGCCGCGGGAGAGGTGGAAGGCTCGCTTTTCAACTCTATGTTAAAAGAAGGCGCCACCATACCGCTGATTGTGGACTTTACGGACGCTTTCTCCTGGACGATGGACTTCAACTCCGAAACCCAAAACGGGGACCGCTACGCCGCCCTCTGGGAAGAAAATTTCACGGCAGACGGCACCATCACCAGCCAAGATTTGCTGGCCGCCTATTATAAAGGCCAAAACGGCCTGACCTACGCCCTGTATTTTAACGGAGAATTTTACGACGAAACCGGCAAAGTAAGTAAAAAAATGTTCTTAAAAGCACCCATTAGCTTTCGCAGTTACCGCATATCTTCCCGCTTTAGCTATGGGCGCCTGCACCCCATTTTGCGTATCCGCCGCCCGCACTTGGGTATAGACTACGCCGCCCCCTCCGGCACACCGGTGGACGCCGTGGCCGACGGAACCGTTACTTACGCTGGGCGCAAAGGCGGGTACGGCAACTATGTGGAAATTAAACACGCCAACAGCTATGTAACCTCTTACGGGCACTTAAAAAGCTTTGGCAAAGGCATTAAAAAAGGCGCGCGCGTAACCCAGGGGCAAACCATTGGCTATGTGGGCTCCACCGGGCTTTCCACCGGGCCGCATTTGGATTTCCGCATCAAATACAAAAATAAATTTATAGACTTTTTAAAGATGAAAAACCGCAACAATGCAACCCGTTCCGTGAGTAAAGAAGAACGCAAAGATTTTGAAGAATTAAAAGCGCTCTACTTAAAAGAACTGGACCGGGCCACCAAAGAAGCGGATGAAAAAGCCAAAGCCCAAAAAGCGGCCCAACAAAACGCCGCCCAAGCCGAGGAGAACAAATGAAGAAAAAAATAGCTTTAACCGGCGGGCCCAACAGCGGTAAAACAACGGCCCTGTCCGTATTAAAAGAAACATTTGGCCCGCAGGTGGAACTGGTACGGGAAGCTGCCACCATGATTTTTAGCGGCGGGTTCCCCAGGCAGGATAACAGCCGCCCGCATATAGAAACTGCCCAGCGCATTATTTTTCATGCCACGCAGCAACTTGAAAGCCTGGCGGAAAAAACGTCCGACGCGCAACTAATCGTGTGTGACCGCGGCACCGTGGACGCCGCCGTTTACTGGCCGGGAGGAGTGGACGATTTTTTTAAACAAATGGGCACCACGCTGGAAGAACAACTGGCCCGTTATGATGCAGTGCTGCACTTATCCCCGCCCACCAACCCGGCGTTTTATCAATCCACCCATGTGCGCACGGAAAGCTTGGAACAAGCTTTTGAAATTGACCGCAAAATTTTAAAAATTTGGGAAAAACACCCCAACCGCTTAATTGTAGGCGGCAAGGAACACTTTTTTGAAAAAGCAGAAATTATTAAAAATTTTGTAGAAAAATTACTTCAAAAATAGGAACTGTTATGAAAAAGAAAATCGTTTTAACAGGCGGCCCCAGCGGCGGGAAAACAACCGCTCTTTCCATATTAAAAGAAACATTCGGCAATAAAATTGCCCTGGTACAGGAAGCCGCCACCTTAATTTACAGCGGAGGTTTCCCCCGTAAAGACAACAGCCCCCTGCACATTGAACACGCCCAAAACATTATTTTTTATACCGTGCACCAGCTGGAACAACTGGCGGAGGAAACTTCCCCGGCTGATATCATCGTGTGCGACCGCGGCTCCATAGACGGCGCCGTTTACTGGCCCAAAGGCCCGGAAGACTTCTTTAAAGCCATGAACACCACCCTGGACGCCGAACTGGCCCGTTACGACGCGGTTTTGCACCTTTCCCCGCCGCCTGAAAAAGATTTTTACCAAGCCACCAATGTGCGCACGGAAAGCCTGCAACAGGCTTTTGAAATTGACGACAAAATTTTAAAAATTTGGGAAAAACACCCCAACCGTTTAGTCGTCCCGCGGGATAAACATTATTTTGAAAAAGCGGAAATTATTAAAAATTTTGTGGAAAAAATGCTTTCCAAATAAGCTTAAGGAGTTTTAATTTATATGTGGAATCCGTTTAAACAACAAGAAGGGGAGGAGACCCCCCAGGCAGAAAAACCTGCTGCCAAAAAACCGAAACAGTCTATAGAAGAACGGCTGGAAAAAGAGTTGGACTCTTTGCCATCCATGTTCAAAAGCAAATTAAAGGACCCAGCCGTTAAACAGCGCTTTATTGACATAGCCAAACGCATGGAGCAAGACGGGGTGGACTTTAAAAGCATACGCGCCATGAAAAAATGGATGGAAGCCCACAAGGCTGAATTTCAAAACCAAAATGGCGAAGTGCAAAAAGTACAAACCGTAGTGCACGAGGGCCCCAAGATCGGCCGTAATGACCCGTGCCCCTGCGGAAGCGGCAAAAAATACAAAAAATGTTGCGGCGCAAATAAATAAAATATCAAAAACCCCGCTTATAAAAGCGGGGTTTTTATTTTTCAAAACTAAAAATTCATTAAATAATAATTCCCGTCCATTTCCGGGTCTGCCGGGCCATATGTTTTGCAAATAGCCACCCCCACCGGATTATCCGCCTTGGCATAACACCAGCGCTTGCCGCTATTACTTTGCTTGGCGCCAGAAGCAGCCGGAACATTTAACAGATGGAACTCTATAAATGTGGGCAGGTTTTGTTTTTTAGCCCTGGCAAAACAGGTGCGGTTATAGCTGCAGTGAAAGTCCCACTCTTCGGATTTTGGCACTTCTATATCCAAACTGTCCATATCATTGGTGTAACTGCCATTGGCCATATAATAGGCTTCCTGCGCCTGGTTTATCGTTTTTAATACAGCTACCGCATTGGCCACGCGCGCCTTGGCCACCGCTTTGGTATATTGCGGAAGGGCAACAGAAGCCAAAATGCCAATAATCAAAACCACTACCAATAATTCTATTAACGTAAACCCCTCTAATTGCCTTGCAGTACCGTTTTTCATCTAGGGCTCCTTTTTTTAATAAATTTTATCTCTGATAAAATTTATCAAAAAAAAAAAACAAAACAAGCCCCTTTTAACAGGCTTGGCCAATGTTTTTTAAATTAAAATTTTACGGCTCCCGCGCGAGAGTAAAAGCCATTACGGTTTTTGCCCCGGCTTGTTTTAAGGCCACGGCACACCCTTCCAGCGTGGCCCCGGTGGTGGCTACATCGTCTATCAGTAAAATGCGTTTGCCTTTCGCCTGCGGAGCGGCGATAAACGCCCCCACCATATTATCCAAGCGTTCCCGGCGGTTTAAACGGGCCTGGGGCAAAGTGTCTTTACGCCGTTGTGCCAAATCCGCACACAAAGGCAGGCCGGTATGGCGGCAAAAATATTGCGCCAGCAAGAGAGACTGATTATACCCCCGGGCGCGCTGTTTTTTGGGGCGAAGAGGAACAGGAAGCACACAATCAACGCCTTGCAACTCCGGGTAACGGGCAAATTCCTGCGCCATACACGCACCTAAATACTCCGACAAAAAGCTGTAGCCTTGGTATTTAAACGCATGAATAAGCGCCTGGCTCTGCGGGCCAAACAACCAGGCGGAACGGATAACCTGGCATTTAAATTGTTTGCCTTTGCTGCCGCGGCAGCGCGGGCAATGCGCCCCGCCGGCAGGCAACACGGTACCGCAGCGCATGCAAATAAGCGGGCCCGGGCGCCGTATTTGCGCCAGGCACCCCGCACACAACGGATGAGGAAACCGGAAAGGCAAATCCACCCCGCACGCAAAACAGGTTCTAGGCAGAAGAATATGGAGGAGGCCTTCCCAACCGAAGGCCAATATCCGTTGCAATTGAAACATACTTTTACCCGCTCTAAAACTGCACGGTAATATTGGCGGAAAAATTATACGCGTTATAATCTTCCGTAGCCACATAAGCGTGTTTTAAAATGGTGTAACCGCCGGCAATATTAAAGCGTAAATTTTGAGACATTTCATAATCCAGCGAAGTGGTAACATCATATTTTTTATAGTTATCGGTTACTTCCACAGGGGAAGATTTTTCCGTATAGCTTAAAACGGTATTCCAAATTACGCGGTTGGTGGCTTTATACATCCGGTCAATAAACGGCAGTTTAATACCGCGGGGGAGGTTAAAGTCCCAGCGGAGCGTCAGGCTGGGGGTGGTTTCCCGCGTGCTTTCGTTTAACTTTCCCACCAGCCATTTATCATGGGATGTATAAGTAATTTTAGGGGTCAGGCGCAGGGTGCCGATATAAAAAGAAGTCTGGGCGGAAAGGTCAATATCGTCGTAACGTTCCAGGTTGGTACCGGCGCGCAAGTCTTGCGTATCGGACGTTTTGCGGGTATAGTTAAACACGTTATCAAAATAATTAAACAATATAAAGCGCAAGTCCCCGCCGTATTGTGTTTCTAAACCGTCTTGGGAATTTTCGGTTGTTTGGGTAATTAAGCTGTAGCGCAATTTTAAGTTGGATGAACTTAACCAAGAACCGGCATAAAAGAATTTTTCCAAATCGCTGATGGAGAAAACCAAATCCGGCAAGGTTTGGCTTACGGAATCATACACCGTACCGGTTTGGTTATTGGTTTGGGTGGTGTAGCTGAAGTTATTAATTAAAGAAATGGTTTTTAACGGGGCCGCCATGCCGTTTAACTCGTATTTGGAAAACGGAGACCAGCGCTGAGACGAAGTGAACGTATCGCGCAACGTCATAGAGCTTAAATAACCGTAAGGCCCCACATCCCCCATGGAGCCGCGAATCCACAACTCTTTGCGGGAATCAAAGCCGCTGTCCACATCGTTCCAAGTGTCGGCGTCCTGTATGCGGAAAGAATTGGAAATAACAAAAGTGTTAAACAGTTTGCTGTTGGGCAACAGTTCGTTACCGTTTAAGGTAAGCGATACGCCGCCGTCCGCATTGCGGTTGATGGATTTTACCTCCCCTATGCCCACATCGGCACGTTGGCCGTTGGCGGTAATGGTTTTGGCCGTCAGGTTATTATTTTCTATGGTAGACACATTATAACTAAACGAAGGCGCCAGCCAGGAGGCCACCTTCCACGTGCTGGTAAAGCCGGTGCTTTGGTTCATGGCCTTAGGGTATTTAAAATTTTGCGCCTCATCGCCTTCGTAGCGAAGGCGTTCTTCGGTGCTTTTGGTAATATTGTAACTGGGCACAAAGTTAAAATTATTGGTGGGTTGATAGTTTACTTTTACGTTTAATTTTTGGGTGTCTTCGTCCGTATTATAATTATTGACGGACTGTTGATGCATTTCTTTGGCATAGTCTATTTTGGTATTGGTAAAATAATAACCCGCATTTACGCTTTTTAAGGTATCGGTTTCGTGGCTGACGGTTACCCCGTAAGTATGCATATCATCTTTACGTTGCATCAGGTCATAGTCGGTCTGGTCCATGGTGTATTCCAGGCCCACTTTAGGCAAGTTTTCTTTTACAAAATCCCCGCGCACAACGGCACGTTCCCGCTCCACTTTGCCTTTATCCAAAAGGCTGATGGTATTATAATCCGTGCTGTCTTCAATGTTGGGGGTTACCACGGTGCTGCGCGTTAAGGTGGCCTCCATCGGGAATTCTTTTATTTTATCTACTTTTAAAAAGTATTCTTCTTCCGTCGTTTCCTGGTTTTTGGAAACGGTAAGCGGGGTTTGGAAGTTGCTGTCCTGATATTTGTATTTGGCGCCGGCACTGCCCCAGCCGTCCAATTTAACGGCTACGTTACCGGTATAAGCCTGCCCATACTGAATGACCGTTTCCGCCAAATGGATAACATTTAACCACACATGCCCGCCCTGCACGCCGGGGATGGGGCTGTCGTCCTTTTGCATACCGGCAATAATCAAACTTACTTTTTTAAAGTTCATCACTCCGCCCGGCACACGGTGGCGGGCCACGCGCACGTTGTATTCTTCTTTGGAGGCGTTTTCAAAAGAATCCGGTATGCCGTCCCCGTCCGTATCCACCATTTTTAAAGAAATTAAACGCCAGCCGTCAAACCCGGCAGGAACAATAACCTTATCGTAATTATTTTCCGTACCCACTTTTAAGAAAAATTCAGATCCGGCGTTTGACTCTTCACTGTGAAGCAAAAAGCGAAACTCTTTATGTTGGGTAAAATCCATCGTGGAAAAGTTGCGGCTGGCGTACAATTCCCCCGCCGGGTGTTCATCGGTAGCGTCATCGGGCACCGGGCTGAGGCCCAAAGTATTAAATTCAATATCCAGGGATTGGTCCTTGGCATTTACGGAATCCGTAGCTTCTTTTAAATTGCCGATAGAGCCGTACAAATAATTAAATACTTCCAGCCCGTCCCCGTGCACATCATTAAAAATAGGCTCGTAGTTTGCATTATCCACGTTATTAATGCCGGTAACCAAAATACGCTTGTCCTCGTTATTTTCCATGGTGTTCCACGCCGTGCCGGACAAGCCTACATTGGCAATTTTTATTTGCCCTTTGTATTTACCGGTGGCGCGCATTTCATCGGTTAATTTTAAGGTAATACGCAAGTGGCGCACGGCCGTCCACTGGTCTTTTACATCTGCAATATCCAGGGGGGTTACAAAGGTTTGCCAGCCATCAAAATTAATGCGGTTGTTATCCCAGGTTACCTGGTCGTTATCGGCAATGGTACCGGCGCCGCCGGCAAAACCAAAGTTACCCAAAGCCGGTATGCTTTCATCATCAAATTGCCCGTTGGCGTTTAAATCCTGCGTATCAATGCGGCCGTTAGGTTGAGATTCTGGGTTATATACATTGTTTACAAACGGGTTATAGCGGTGGGTATTCCCGTCCGGGTCTTCATATTCCCAGCCGATGTCTTCGCTGGGGGCCAGGCTGTTGCGGCAGCGGACGTCTTCCGTCTTTGGTACGCCGACGCCGCATTGCGTATCCATGCCGTGGCCGCTGTCGGAATATTCGCTGATATTACCGAAGGTAACGTTTAACTGCGGGCCGTTGGTTTCCCCGCGCATAGTTAAATCAAACGAAGTTTTGGAAGACAAGTCTACACCGCTTACGCTTAACGGATAAACGATAGACACCTCATCATATCCTTCATCCAAATAGCTTTTTCCGGTGGCGGCATCAATGGTGGTGGCGGCTTTGGTGAAATCGTAATTAATAATTAAAACTTGCTGCTGGTCATTGTAATTACTGATGGAGTTGGGGTTAATTTCCAGGCTGGCTACGTCTTGCGTATCCCAGCCGATAGAACCCCAAAATGCGGATTTGCCGCTGGGGTTGGAGGCGATGACCCAGTCCCTGAATATTCTGGAGCCGCTGGTTTGCACGCTGGTGTCGTTCATACTGTCCACCATGGCATAACCGAACTGGTTGGGGTTGTTGCGAGATTCCGCCACTTCCGCCCCGAAATCCACCGCCACTTTATCGGAAAGTTTAATGTCTTTACCGTTAATGTCTGCCCCGTATACCAACAAGTCTTTGCTGTAATTGCCCACCTGGGGGACGGTGGTGGGTTTATCGCCCGCTTCTTTTAAAACGGTGGTGCCCAGCTGGATTTTATCCCAAAGTTTATAATCCAAACGCCCCCCCATTACAGACGTATTGGAATTGCTGCCCCCCACCGTATCGTAAGTGATGTTGATGACGGAAGAATCGGTAATTTCATCCCCTTTGTAAAAAGTGATGAAGCCGGAGGTATAGTCAATATAATAATCATTGTTGCGGGTAAGGGTTTTGCCGTTTAATTTAACGGTTTCAGACTCAACCACAATATTCGGCTCAATAAAATAGGTTTTAACCTTAGAAGTATACTCCACCTTAAAAGTACGGTTGTAGGAAGACACCGGGGTGGGATTATAGAGCGTATTGTCCGCAAAGCGGCGCTCCAGGTAAAAGACGCCGTTGTCAAAATCCATAATAATATTGCTGGGGTAAGTGAGGGTTCCTCCGTCAGAAATAGGGAGAGATATTTCCTGCCCGGCCGCGTCCGTTACGCGCAGCAGGAAGTTGCCTTTTCCGTCGTCGCGCGTAATTTGCTGCGCACCCAAAGAATAGTAGGTTTTTAATTCCAGCTGGTAGGCTGTTTCATTGGCAGACCCTTCCACCGATTTTTCGTTTTCCGTTTTGATTAACTTAATATCGCCCTGGTTACCCATTACCTGGCTTAAACGGTTGCCGGTGGTGCTTACATAGTCCACAGCAATAAAGCTTTCCGGCGTAATGGTGCGTTTAAACTGGATAATACCGCTTGCATAATCCACTGTGTAATCCGTACCGCGGGTTAACAAACGCCAGTTGGAAGTGCGCCGGTATGTGCCGCCAAGCACGTCGGAAGCGGTTTTGGAAATAGGCACAAAGTCGTTATCTGTATTGTTGGCGTCCAAATAAATTTCTTCCGTGCCGGGGGAAATATTGCCCATAACAGAGCTCCACTGGCTGTAAGCATCCGTATAAAAACCGGTGGGAAGGCGGCCCTGCGTATCCTTTTTAATATTTCCGCCGAAAGTCAAATCGTAATAAGTGCGGCGTTTGTAGTCTGCGTCTGAAAGGCTTTTAATTTCCAACACACTGCTGCCCACAAATTGCTTTTGCTTGCTGGAACCTTTGGTTTGGGAACCGATTAAACGCAAGTTTAAATCTTTATACTGCAGGTGCATCTGCGCACCAAACAGCTGCTTTTGGTAAGCGATAAACTCCGTTTCTGGCAAGGAAAGGTTAATATCGCCAAATTCGGCCAGTTGTACCAATTCTCCCGGTTTACCGCGGTATGCCACGGAAATGGTTTTTTCTTCTTCGCGTTGGTCGTCATAGTCAATATCCACAAAAACGCGGTCCAAAATTTTACCCTGCATTTTTAATTGCAGTTCCTGCACCATGCTGTTGGAGCTTACGTCCCTTTCTTCGGTGGTATTGTTATCGTCCACCTTGTATTTTTTTGCGTCCATTTTAAAACCCAGCACATAACGCCCCGTAAGCGCAATGCTGGTGCCGTATAAAGGCAGGGATAACGTGGGGTTTAAAAGGGTTAAGTCCGGTATGGGTTCGGGGTCTTTGTCCAGCTTATAGGCGCCCTCCACCGAGGTTACCGCCTGACGCCAGAACTCGTCGGAATATTTTAACAGTTGGGCATCGTCGGGCGGGTCTTCTACGGTCAGTTCCTTTTCCCGCTGGGCTTCTTGGTCTTCGGCAAAAATATCGTATTGGCTTTTGTCCACCAGGCTGTACGGCAAGTCCTCCGCCCTCAGGCCGGGCGGAAGTATTAATTGCGTGCACAAGACAAGGCACAGAAAGGTCCGGAGGATTTTCATGGGGGCAAAATACCTCATTTTTTATTCTATAATATTTGCCCTCTTTTAGCCCGCAGTTTAAGGCATAGAAATCCCCCGGTTACAGGGGGTTTAAAAAGCGGTTAGCGCACTTCGTACACTTCCAGGCGCACTTCCTGCACGCCCTGTTGTAAAAATAAAAATATTTTATCGCCTGTCTGGGCGGGAATAACCTGTTCCAGCCGCAAATAATTAAACGTGCCCGGATAATGTTTAAAATCCCGGCTGAAAACGGTTTTTCCGTCTCGGTGCACTTCCACCAGGCCTACATTTTCGGTAATATTAATATCCGCAATTTTAACCCCTTTAAAAACAAGCGGTTTCAGTACGCGCCCGCCGTTTTGCATGGCGGTAAATAAATCGTCTATAGCGGCCTTGGCATTTACGGCAAACCCCAGCTTGCCCTTAAAACTGCCGCTGTGTATGCCCACCACTTCTCCCTGGGAATTTAACAAAGGCCCGCCGCAGGCGCCGTTCCCGCGGCCTTCCGGCGGCAGGGTGGTAATAATTTTATAGCCGCATACGTCCAGTATGTGTCTGTTGGCGTTTTTGCTGTAATCTTTGGGCCAAAAATTAGGGTCCGGAAAGCCAAAAGAATCCACAAACGTATTTTTTTCAGGCCCTTGCCGGGAAATAACCAGCGGCCGGACATGGTCTTTTACTTCAGGAGGGAGCTCCACCAGCGCCGCATCCGCCCCGTTAAACCCGTACGAGCCGGAAACTTTTACCACGCCCCAATAATACACCGGGGTAGCATCCGGCAAATAAAAACGCATTTTTAACCGGTTACCCGCACGCCCGGAAATATGATAAGGCACCACGCCCCAAATTTTTCCGTCCCGCTCAAACACAAAACCGGAAGAGCGGGTGGAACCGTCCAGCGGCATAATGACCTGAAAGATAGACTGGCGGATATGGCGCTCCACCTCACGCCAGCGGCTTTCAAAAGCGGCAGCCAGCAACCGGCGTTCCATTTGGCGTGCGGCATTTTGCGCCCCTGCCAAAGCCTTTTGGCCGGCAGATTGCAACGCAGTTTTGGAGCTTGATTTTTGCACCGCGTTTTGTAAGCCTTTCACCAAGCTTTTGCCGTTTTGGGCAGAGGCCGAAACATTTCCGCACAGTAAAAAAACCAATACACAGCAAAGATTTTTCACTTGTTAATCTCCCACCCGGTATTCTATTACGCCGGCTATGCGCCCGCGCTCCACGATTTCAAAAATAATCACGTCTCCCTTTTGAATGCGCCCGGTGCGAAAAACATTCTCCGCCCGTG
Source organism: uncultured Elusimicrobiales bacterium (assembly GCA_944327085.1). Classification (GTDB taxonomy): domain Bacteria; phylum Elusimicrobiota; class Elusimicrobia; order Elusimicrobiales; family Elusimicrobiaceae; genus Avelusimicrobium. Next base: position 108,245 of record CALVGG010000001.1, read on the forward strand.
CGTAAGTAAAAGGCGCCCTGAAATAATCCATATCCACCCGTTCCAGCAGGCGGCCGGCGCGCTCCAAAGAAATACTGCCGATGCTTTGAAAAGGCTCTATTTCAAATAGGGTTTTGCCCAAAATTTTTACGGGCTGCGCCGCGTGCCCAAAGTAAAACACACGCAACAGCTCCTTTATCCCGGCGGCGGAAACGGCAAAAGTTTGTTTGCCTTTTTCACTCCCGCAGTGCATACCCAGCACATACCCGCTGGAGCTGATAACAGGCGCCCCGCAAAAACCGCTGGGGGCGGGCGGAAGCTGATAATCCCCGCTTAATTTAAAACCGGTCGTATCAGTTATCCGGCGGGCATATACCCCGGGGATAACGTCCTCTTTCAACGCGCACATATAACCATAACCTTGGGCCACTTCCCCCACCCGGGCGCCTTTGTCGGACAGGCGCAACGCAAAAACTTTTTCCGCCAGTTCCTCCGGCAGTTTAATTAAAGAAACGTCCAAGCTGTTTATACCCCATCCGCCACCCTGGTTAACCGTAAAATGCTGAACGGACGAATTGCCTTTCCCGTCAAAAAAGCGCAAATACACTTCCGCCCCGGCACTGCCGCTGGTGTGGTAAGGAACGGCCGCCCAAACAGTGCGTTTGCCTTTAAAAAATTCTTCAAAAATAAAACCGGAGGAATGGAAGCCGCCTTCCCCCACGTTTACAACCTGTACCAATGCCCGGCGGATATTGGCTTGCACCAGTGCCGCATTATAAGGGTGTTTAAGCAGCAAGGCCCGGTAACCCTGTTGGCGGGCCTGCACGGCGCGGCGTACCCCGTTTTTTAATATTTTTTGTATTTTTCCGGCTAAAACCTGCGGGGTTTTGGAAACCTGCCCCCACCCCATAACCGGCAAACAGCTAATCAAAAATAATGTAAGCAAATGTTTCATTTTTCAGGCACCGTGTAGGTAATAAAATCACGCTGGTCTTTGCCGTCCGTTGTAATGCGCAGGCGGAGCTGATCCCCGGGGTGCAAAGCAGGCAAAACCCGCTCCAGGCGGGTATAATCCACCGGTTGTGGGTGCAGGGTAACGCAAACTTCCGTCAGTTTTTCCCCATTGCGGAAAATTTCCACATCACTCACCCGCTGGGTTAAAGATAAGCTAAGCACTTTCTGCCCGTTTACGCGCACCTCCCTTACCAAAGAAGGCTTGCCTTCCATTTGGTTAAATAAAAATTGGGATACGCGGGCAAAATCCAACACATAACTATATTTGCCAAAATTACTGCCTATATGCAGCCCCACTACCTTGCCGTTTTTAATTACCGGGCTGCCGCAGGCACCCTGGGCGTAGCCGTCTTTTTTGCCAAAATTATAAGTGGAGCGAAACTGCCAGTCATTTACCGCAATTACACGGCGGCCGGCCGTTTTAATTAATTTAGCTCCTATCCACGGGCCGTGGTAACCGTATGAATCTACCTTGTCCCACTTGCGTACCGGTTTGGCAGCTACTTGCAGCGGGCGAATATACTTAAGGGCCCACGCAGGCACTTCCATCAGCACCATATCCGGGTTGTGCAACCCCACGGAACCGCGTGCACGCACAATAAAAAACGCAGGCAGGTATTCTCCATCCCCAATATAAAAACGCACCGGCACTTTCTGGCCGATTTGCTTGGTTAAATGCCCGGCGGCTGCAGCCCATATTTGGCCGGAACCGTCCGGCCGAATAAAAACAAAACCGGTGCCTAAAGGCATTTTGTCTGCATCCAAAATTTGAAAGACACTGTAATGAATATTTTTTTCAAAACTTTCCTGCAAGGCTTTCTTTTTTTGCCAGGCGGCACGCAAACCCAACAATTTGTAAAGTCCTTCCGTGGCGGCATCCTTAGCGGGAACCTGAGATATCTTTTCCACCATGCCGGCTGAAGCGTGGCGCTTCTGCGGCTGGGAATTTTCCACCGCATTAAATACTTTTTTCCACAATTTGCCTGACTTGGGCTGCGCCGCCGCCCCCTGCCACAACAACAAGGCCATCATCAAAACCGCCAACTTGCGCATATGCCGCATAAATTCTCCTTACTTTACAACAAACTCCAAGGTTTCCGTTTCCATAAAACGTTGGTCTTTTAACTCAATATATATTTTATCGCCTCGGCGGGCCTGCGGAACAAGCTGTTCTAAGGAGCCGTAATCAAAAGGTTTTTCTCTTTTAGTTAACAAAACAGAATCAATCGTGCGCCCATCTCTTTTTACTTCCACGCGGCTAATGCGTTGGGAAGCCGTTAAACGGCAGATTTCCCGCCCATTCCACACCACGGGGCGCAGCAGCTGTTTATCCCCATGTACGTCAGCCAGCATGGCCCGCACGGGGCCGGGGGCCGCCACCGCAAAACTGCAGCTGGCGCTGGTGTTGCTGCCGCTGTGTATGCCCACCACTTCTCCCTTTTCGTTTAATAAAGGGCCGCCGCAAGCGCCGCTTGGATTATGCTTGCCAAAAGGATAGGAAGTAGTAATACGGCTGTTATCTACAGACTCAATCACCCGGCCGGTGTTTTGCTTGGGGGAGCCGGCAAATTCGGCATTGGGGTTTAAAGAATAAAAACCGAAAGAGGAAACCAGGTCTCCCTTGTTGGGGTTTTCCTGCGCCAAGCGCAGGGCAAAAACTTCGTCCTGCATTTCCGGCGGGACCAAGGCCAAAGAAAAATCATAATTTTGATAACCTGCACTGCCGTAAGCCATTACCCGCAACGCCTGGCGGGATACGGTTCCGTCCGCCTTGATATATTCCGCTATAAAAAAGGGGCTCTCGTCCACTAAAGCATGCGCCGGGATAACGGCCCACACCAACCGTTTGCCCATATAATACTCTTCCATAAAAAATCCGCTGGCCTGCACCGCGGGCGTATACATAAAAAACACCGCACTTTTTATTTTTTCCTGCACCAAAGCGGCACTATAAACCGCCGCTTCTTTGGGGGCCGCGCGTTTAGCCCCTGCTATGGCGGCCGCACGGGCACGCAACACTGCCGTGCGGGCGGCGTTTTCTGCCCGAGCTGAGGCTTTTTGAGCTATGCGCTGCACCGCCTTTTTAGGCAGGCGCTGGCCCAGGGCCACAGGGTTTAACAAACAAACCACGCCCAACACCACTGCCATTATTTGCACGGCCTTCCTATTCAGTTTCATACTTATAGCATACCACCCTGATTGAAAACAAAAAAGAGCCTTTGGACCTATCCCCCCGGGGCCATTAGGCCTATATTGCCCGAACGCGCGCGATAATTTGTTAAAATAATAATATGCGCATTGGTATTTTTACTAAATATATTGCCAAAACACTCATCACGTTTTTCCTGGCCGTGGTAAGCATATTAACGTTGGTAATTTTTATGAATTATTTTATCCGCGTGGTAAATATGGCCATGGCCTACGGAACGGGTATGGGGTGGGTGATTTCTTCGCTGGCCAATGTGCTGCCCACTGTGCTCTCGCTCAGTGCGCCGATGGCATTTCAAATAGCGGTTTTACTTACGCTTACCAATATGAGCGAACACGGCGAGCTGATTGCCCTGCGGGCGGCGGGGTTTTCCTTCCGGGAAATTATCCGCCCGCTTTTGGTGTGTGCGGTGGGGCTGGCCGCCCTGTTGGTATTTGTTGGTAACTGGGGGGCCCCGCGCAGCTATAAAAACTTTTTGGACCGGAGAGACGAAGCCCGCAGCAAAATTACCAAAGTAACCCTGGAACCGAAAATGTTTATTAACCTGGGAGAATGGGACCTGTACCTGGAAGAACTGGACGAAAAGACCGAAGAAGCCCGCCAAATCCATTTAATCAACAAAGCCGATGAAAAAGCCCTAAGCACCAAAGTAAACGCCGCCAAAGGAAAAATTATTTTAACCGATACGGCCATAGGTCTGCAACTGCAAGACGGGCAAATGCAGCGTATTGCCGCCAATGACCCTTCCGCCATTATTGCGGCCAATTTTGACAATTACACCATGAGCATCTCTCTTACGCAAACCCATCGGCGCTCGCAGCGCGTGTCTGAACTGACAACCACCAAACTGTTGCGCCAAATACGCACCAAAGATTTACCAGAAGAAACCGTAAACGAATACCGCACCGAAATAAGCGTGCGCAATGTATTGGCGCTTTCCCCCATTTTAATGTTACTCGTCAGTTGTCCGTTGGGGTTTTCGCTGGGGAAACGTTCCAATAAGGGGTGGGGGATGCTGTTTAGCATCATCATCATCTTTACGTTTTATTTGCTGATGACCCTGGGCCTGAGTATTGGCAAAAAATATGCGGCCCTGTCTTACATTGCCCCGTGTTTGCCGTTTTTTGTGGGGGCTTTTGTAGCTAAATATTTATGGAAAAAGAGGCTTAACATTTAATGCCGCGCATTTATTTTTATATTGCCCGTAAATTTTGGGGGCCCTTTTTATTTGCCATGGGCGTGTTTGCCGCTTTGGTGGTATTGGGGGATACTTTTGAAAAATTAAAAACTTTAAATAACGGTTATTCTACCTTAGGGGCAGTGCTTAGTTATTCCCTGGCCACGTTTCCCAACTGGTTGGCTACCATTATGCCGGTGGCGTGCCTGCTGGGGGCGATATCCGTTATTTCCGAAATGGTATCCAACGGGGAATGGACGGCCTGCGTGGCGGGTGGGTTTTCCCCCAAGCAATTATTTATACCGATAGTGGCCTGCATTATGCTGGTAACCGGGCTGACGATGCTTATGCAGGAGTTTATTGTTCCCCCGTTAAACCTAAAAGCCGAAACCATTTATTACACCCGCATAAAGCCGCAAAAAGATTTTAATTTAAACGTGGAACATAATGTGGCCATGAAAATTTCCCCCCACCAAATGCTTTATGCCAAAACGGTGGATTTAAGCGCCGGGAAAATGGAAGAAATATCCGTGGATACCTATGACTCTTTATGGAATATCTCCCAGCAAATTGTGGCCGATTCCATGACGTGGGACCCGCAACAGAAAAGCTGGGTATTCCAAAACGGAACCAAGCGCACGTTTGTGGATAAAATGGACACCACGGAAGAAACCTTCTCCACCGCCAAAGCCCCGGTATATACGGACCCGCAGGACATGTCCGTCAACCGTACGGAAAGCAAACTGTTAAGCATACGGGATTTAAATAAACGCATCCGCTTCTTTAAACAAAGCGGCTTGGCTTATTACGAGGCGGAAACGGCACGCCAGTCCAAGCTGTCTACCCCGTTTGTAACGCTGATTATGTGTTTGTTGGGTATGCCGTTTGCCATCAGCATGCGCCGCAAAAGCAAAATTTTAAATATTTTGGCGTCTTTGGTTATTGCGTTTACTTTCTGGTGGTTGATTTCTATGTGCACGTCTATCGGGGAAAACGGCTATTTGAACCCGTTTTTGGCCGGCTGGGGGCCGGTATTGTTCTTTACAGTAGTGGTGTTTATTGAATTTAAGTGGCTAAAATTGTAACCATAACGAAATACAAAAACCCCGGGCAACAGGCCCGGGGTTTTTATTTAATAATCTGATTATTTGCTTTGCTGGGGAAGCAGCCGGTGAATGGAAGAGAGTAGTTCATCCGTATCAAACGGTTTAAACAATATCCCGTCCGCCCCTAAGCGCTGCGCTTCGGCCACAATGGTATCCTGGCGCAGGCCCGTTACCATTAATACTTTTACGGCCGGCAAATGTTTTTTAAGTTTGGCTAAAATATCCAGGCCGTTCTCCGTCGGGAAGAAAATATCCAGCAAAATAAGCCCCACCCCGCTGCCGTTAATTTTTGAAAACAACTCGGCCGAGCCGCCGGCTTCAAACACTACTTCAAAACCGGAAGATTCCAGCACATTGCGTATAGCGGAACGCAAAATAACGGAATCATCCACCAATGCTATTTTAAGCATATTTATACAAACCCTCTATTTTAAATACGGGCCCACTATTTTGGCCCCAAAATCCAAAAGCGCCTGGGTGTCTTTCTTTAAAGCCGCCTCCGCATAAACACGCAGCAAAGGCTCCGTTCCGGAAGGGCGGATAAGTACCCATTCGTCATTATCCAAAATAATTTTCAAGCCGTCCGTGGTATACATTTCGGCAATTTTATGGCCGTTTACTTTTTTGGGCAGTTTTTTGCGCATTTTTTCCACCACGGCTGCTTTATCCATCGGCTTGGTGATGGGATAATCCTTGCGCAAATAAACGGAGGCACCGTATTCTTTGGTTACGTCTTCACACAGTTGGCTGGCTTTTTTGCCGGTTACGGCCATAATTTCCAAAAACGTGAGGGCCACCAGCAGGCCGTCCCGGTCCGGCACGGAACCTTTCCAGGCATACCCTCCGGATTCTTCCACCCCAAAGGCCACATCATCCAAAAACATACGTTCGGCCACGTTTTTAAAGCCAATGCCCACTTCTTCAAATAACATATCGTATTTGCGGGCAATGCGTTTTAACAAATACCCCATGGAGAAAGTTTCCACCACTTTTCCTTTGAGTTTTTTGTTTTTAATCAAATAATCCAAAAGTACGGCCGCCACAATGCAGGGGGTTAAATAAGTGCCCTTTTCATCCACCAAAGCAACGCGGTCACCGTCACCGTCAAAGGCAACGCCCAAAATGGCTTTTTTGGCTACTACTTCTTTCTTTAAATCTGCCAGGTTCTTTTCCACCGGTTCGGGCTGAATGCCGTGAAAAGTGGGGTCATGCTGGGCCCGCAAAGCAATTACACGCGTATCGGAAAGTAATTTTTCCATATATCCGGCCGCTGCGCCATACATATAATCCATCACCACTTTGCCTTTCATGGCTTTAATTTTCTTCATATTCACGCGGGAAGAAATATATTTAAGGTAAACGTCGGCCAAATCTTTGCGTTCGGCTTTTTGCCCGTACAAAGACAAAATGGTGTTTTGGTCCAACAGTTGTTCCACTTCTTTGGTAACACGCAGCGGGGCAGAACCGCCGGCCAACTTTATTTTAATTCCGTTATAATGCGCCGGGTTATGGCTGGCGGTTACCATAATAGCCATCCAAAATTTATTTAAAGTTAAACAGCTGGCAACCGGCGTGCTGACGGGTTTATCTGCCAAGATAACGTCCAATTTATTAGAACGCAAAATGGAGGCAATGGTATCGGCAAACAAGTCCGACATAAAGCGGCGGTCATACCCTACAAAAATTTTGGAGGTTTTTCCTTCTTCTTCCGCGGGAGCGTTTTCGTTAATATAATCGGCAAGGGCCTGCGCCATACGGCGCACGTTGGCAAAGGTAAAATCCCAAGCAATAATGCCTCTCCAGCCGTCCGTACCAAACTTGATGTCAGTTGCCATAAAATCTCCTTAAAGGGTATAGTTCATTTCCGCATAAAAACAAAAAGTGGAGGTGGGGGGATTCGCACCCCCGTCCGAACATCTTCTCCGCCCAGGCGCTACAAGTTTAGCTCTGCTTGTTTAACCATACCCTAAGCGCAGAGCGGCAAGAATATGGTTTGTTCCGTTTGGCTTACGCACGGGAAGACGAAACGCGCCGCCCGTGCGGCATTTCACATAATGACCGTGGCCTCTTAGCGTGTGAAAAGCACCAAGAGCACGGTGGGACTAAGCGTTAGCCCAAGCAACATTGCTGTTGTTAGTTATTTTTTTGGCCCTATTTTAGCCGGCCTGGCCAACCGGCACTTGCTCCAAGGTGGCAACAGATACCCGTCGAATCTATTACACCCCCGTAAAACGGAAATTTTCATAGAACCTATCCTGCAAAAAACGGTATTATATTGTATCATTTTCTTATAACAATTTTTAGGCGTAAAGGCAACCGTACCATGATGTATACTTCCACTAAACCTACCATCTATTTAATTGACGGCCTGAATATGGTAAGAAGTTTCTTGTATGAATTTTCCCGCACGGAAGACGAAGTAACCGCAGATTTTATTGATTTTTTGGAAAGTATGTCTCTGCTTGAACAATACGCCATGCACGAATACAATGTGATTTTTGACGGCGCATTCCGCCCCGTGGGCCCTTTGTACCGCGCGGGAGTGCATATAGAATTTTCCGAACAGGACACGGCCGACCAAATTATTTACGAAAAGGCCTCCTTCCTGCATGCAAACGGGCAGCGCGTAATAGCCGTTACTGACGACAGAGCCCTGCAAAACGCCCTCAAACAAGCGGGGGTGAAAACTTTATTTTGCCAGAAATTTTACCGTTCTTTTAAGCGTTTTGACAAATAATGCATAAAAATATGCACAAGCACGTATTTTTTTGTTAAAATAATAAACAGTTAAGGGCTGGTGGCGGAATGGCAGACGCGACAGACTTAAAATCTGTTGGCCGCAAGGCCGTGGGGGTTCAAGTCCCCCCCTGCCCACTCTTTTTATTACTCTTCCTTTGAGGTGAGCCATGTTGGAAGACATTAACAGAACTTTTGCCAAATGTTTTGGTTGGGTTTTTACCGTATTGCCAATGGGGCTCAAATTCTTTGCCGTATTGGCGTTAGTAGCCTGTATTTTTGCTTTAATTAATTTGCGCGCGCTGGGTTTTTTGTGTGCGGTATTGGCCGTATTTTGCGCATTCTTTTTCAGAGACCCCAAACGAGAAGCTTCTTTTACGGAAGATGAAATAGCCTCCCCGGCGGACGGAACCGTTTTAAGCATTAAAACGGAAGACGACCCCAACTCCGTAGTCATCCGCATTTTCCTTTCTATTTTTGATGTACATGTGCAGCGTTCTTCCATTACCGGTAAAGTGGGTGAAATTTTTTACAACAAAGGCACTTTTCTTTTTGCCAACAACCCAGACGCTGTACACAACGAACGCAATTTAATCCAACTCTTCCGCCCCAACAGCGACCGGTTTGCCCATGTGGAGCAAATTACCGGTGCCATTGCACGCCGCATTGAATGCTGGGTAAAACCCGGGCAGGATATTAAAATTGGCGAGCACTTGGGCATGGTGCGTTTTGGTTCCCAGGTGGCTGTATACCTGCCCAAAAACGCGGTGCGCGTATTGGTAAAAGAAGGGCAAAAAGTGCAAGGCGGGTTAACCGTGCTTGCCTTGTGGAAATAACGCGAGGTTTTACCCATGGCAGACATACAGCCAGAACATAAACAAGAAAATAATGTGGTGGATCGCCTAAAACACACGGGGGCAATTACGGCCCCTTCTTTATTTACTTTAGGCAATATGGCGTGCGGTTTCTTTTCTATTTTGGCTTCCGCCAAAGGCAATTTTGCCCAAGCCGGTTGGCTTATTTTGGTGGCGGCCGTGTTTGATATGTTTGACGGGCGTATTGCCCGCCTGCTGGGAACGGAAAGCAGCTTTGGGGTGGAGATGGACTCCCTGGCGGATGCCGTTTCCTTCTGCACTGCGCCGGCAATGCTGATGTATTTCTTTGTATTGCACGAGCAACCCCTCTGGGGCGCCCCCATTGCCTGTGTATATGCCTGTTTTGGCGTATTGCGTTTGGCGCGTTTTAATGCCATGGCCCACGCGGGGGAAGGCTCCAAAAAGTATTTCTCAGGCTTGCCGGTGCCGGCACCGGCTGCGCTGCTTGCTTCCTTTGCCATTTCTTACAGCATTATGGAAGGCAATATGGGCGGGCACAACCTGCGCGTGGTAACCCACTACCTGCCGCACTTGTACAATTTTGTATGGTTTGCCATGCTGATTTTATCCATTTTAATGGTATCTAATGTGCCGTATGCCGCTTTTAAAGCCAAACGGGAAAAACGCCTAAGCGTTTGGACGTTACTGCTGCTGGTGTTTTTGGTGGTACTGCTGATACGCTACCCGCAGGACGTAATTTTAATTGTGTTTTCCTCTTACGTGATATTTGGCCTGCTGGCCGTGTTATACAGGGCCTTTCGCGGAATAAAGGTGGAAAAATAATATTTGCCTTTTTAAAAACCCCCGGTTATTAAAGCCGGGGGTTTTTATGGGTGTTACCTGATAAGCGCGCGGAAAACAAAGAGGAGCAAACTCCCCCATTATTTACTTACATAAAAAATACCCCCGGCCTAAGCGGGGGTATTTTGTTACAAAAAGATTACCAGTTTTTATGTTTCCAAAACATCATAACCAGCCATACCAAAATTAAACAAATACCCATTAACATCCAAAATGCATCCGGATGGTCCGACAAGGGCAAAGCCACGTTCATACCATAAGCGCTCACCACAAAGGTAGGAACCATCATCCAAATGGTAATTACGTTTAATTTTTTAATCAGCAGGTTTAAATTGTTGTTTACTACCGAGGCCCGCGCATCCAGCAGTTGCGCCAAAATGTTGGAGTAAATATCCGCCTGGGTTTTGCACTGCATATTTTCTACGATGATATCATCCAGCATTTCCTGGTCTTTTTCGTCAAAGCCGATGCGGGCGGACAGGTTGCGGGTTTTTTCAAACACAAACCCGTTGGAGGTAATGGCCTCCGCATAATACACCAAGCTTTTTACCAGGCTAAACAGGTTAAGCAGGTAAGTATTATCCATGGCTTCGGTCATTTTATCTTCAATTTCTTCCGAAATCATATGGATAATGCGCAAGTGCTCCACATAGTGGGAAATGGAGTTATACACCAACTTCAAAAATACTTCTTTAATGGAAGACACACTTTGAAAGCGTTTGCCCACAAAAAGCGGTATGTCTTCCGCCAGCACCACCACCAGTTTATCTTCAAACAAAAACATACCTACAGACGCCACTTTAAATTCCAGCTGGTCTTTGCCGGAATAATTTTTGGGGCGTTTGTAAATCATTACAATATGTTCGGGCTCAAATTCCAGGCGGGGTTGTTCGTCCGGGTCCAAGGCGCTGGCCAAGGTGTGTTCGTCTATTTGGAATTGGTCTACTAAAAAGCGTTGTTCGTCCAGCGTGGGGTTGGTATACACCAAAACCTGGGGAGTTTTCTCATCCACTTCCACCAGCTTACGTTCAACAATGTTGTATTTTTTAAGCATGGTCCCTCTCCCGGGAAAATGTTACTTATATGATAACACCTATTTTAGCGCCTTGTAAAGGTAAAATATCATCCCTTATTTGGCTTTTAATTCCTGCGGCAGGTACTGGGCCGTTATTTGCAACACTTGCTTGCGCAACAGCCACAGGGCCAGTATATTGGGCACGCACATAATGGCAATGGCCGTATCGGCCAGTTCCCACACCAGTTTGGGGCTTAAAAACCCGCCCACGCCCATCACGCACAGCCATAAAATGCGCACGGGGTATTCCACCCGGCTCTTAATATAAAATTGGACGGCTTTTTCCGTATAATAGCTCCACCCCACCAGTGTGCTAAACGCAAACAAGGTTAAAGACACCAAAAGCAGTTCTTTTCCCAGGGCAATGGAGCCAAACGCCACAGAGGCCAAATCCGCCCCAAAATGCGTGCCTTCCTGCCAGTTGCCGGCTACCACTACGGCCAAACCGGAGAGCAAACAAATCACCAGCGTATCCCAAAACACGGTGGAGGCAGACACCAACCCCTGCCGCACCGGGTTGGGGGTTTGTGCGGCGGCCGCGGCAATGGCGCCGCTGCCGCTGCCGGCTTCGTTAGACAGCACCCCGCGGGCCACCCCGTAACGCACTGCCTCGCGCACGGTAATACCCACCGCGCCGCCCAATACGGCGCTGCCGCTGAAAGCACTGGTAAAAATGGTATAAAATGCCCACGGTATTTTTTGCCAATGTACCGCCAGCACCGCTATACAAAGCACAATGTATACCACCGCCATAAAAGGCACCAACCCTTTGCAAACGGCGGCAATTTTTTTAACCCCGCCCAAAATAACGGCCCCCGTCAGCACAATCAGCACCGCCGTACAGGGTAACGCCCCCACCCCATATACGGAGCCGTAAATATCCACCAAAGAATTGGTTTGTATTAAAGCATCGGCAAACCCCATCAAAGCCGTGGCCAAGGCAAAAACGGCGGCGGTTTTTTTCATATTCAGCGCATTTTTTAATACATACATGGGGCCGCCCACATATTCCCCCTGGGCGGTTTTTTCGCGGTATTGAACGGCCAAAACGGCCTCGGCATATTTGGTAGCCATACCAAAAAAGGCGGAAAGCATCATCCAAAACAACGCCCCCGGGCCGCCGGTGGAAACAGCCGCCGCCACCCCCACAATATTGCCCGTGCCCACCATGGCGGCCAACGCCACCACCAAAGAGCCGAAATTGCTGATGACCCCGGCGGACCGGTCTTTTAACGTGCACAGGCGGATAGCATGGAACAAATGGCGCTGAATGAGTTTTAATTTCCAGCTGTAATACAGGCTGATGCCCACAATCAGCACCAGCATGGGGGCGCCCCACAAAAACGCGTTTAACGCGGTAACGGCCTGCAGCAGGCCGGCAGCAAAGCTTTGTTCCATACACTCCTTCTTTTTTGTTATAGTATTATGTAGTTGCAAAACAACAACTTTAAAATTTTACTATATATGACGCTACTATTTCCTAAAAAAAAGAAAGCCGGACTGAAAGAAATTTCTTCCCCCGCGGCTTATGTAAAACATATCCGCTGTGACATAAAACTGCCCGAAAAGGCCGTTCTGTGCCCGATCTCCTCCCTCACTAAATACGTGGAAAGCCACTCCCAATACAAAAAATATAATTGCGAGGCAGACATTTACGTTTTGCAAAAGCAAAACCTGTGCTATGTAACCAATTTCGGTTCCGGTGCGCCGGGCATGGCCATGGCGCTGGAAGTGTTAATTGCGCTGGGCGTTAAAAAGTTTGTATTTATCGGGCTGGCCGGTTCCCTGCAGGAAGAAGTGCAGGCGGCCGATATGGTGCTTTGCCAGCAGGCCTTGTGTGATGACGGCACCTCCCCCTGCTATACAACGGCGGAAATCACCCGCCCCAATAAACCCTTATTTAACGCACTAGCCAAACAGTTAACCGCCATGGGCCATAATTACCATGTGGGGCTTAACTGGACAACGGATGCCATCTTCCGCGAGACCCCGCAGGAAGTGCGCCATTACCAAAAGCAAGATGTGCTTAGCGTGGAAATGGAAATTGCCGCTTTTTACGCCATTTGTGCCAAACGCAAAGTAAGCGGGGCGGCTGCCGTGGTAATTAGTGATGAGCTGGCACGCTTAAAGTGGGAACCCCACTTTGGAGAAAAAGAAATATTCCGCAATTTGGAACAAATCTTTTTGGCCGCCGGCCAGGCGCTAAAATAAAATTTACGCCGTATCGTAATTAAATAAAAACCCCGGGCAATTTACCCGGGGTGTTTGTTATGTAAGTTAAATTAATAGTGGGTTTTTTCGGGGTCATCCGGTAAAGGATTAATGGCGCTTAGGCGGCTCCAAAATTCATCTACCGATTGGATACGCTCTTTCGGGTCTTCCTTCAAGGCGTCCTCTATCAAAGCGTCCACCGCCGGGGGAATACCGGGCGCCAGGCGGGAAGCGGGGAAAATCTTCTTATTGGCAATATCAAAACCTTTCACCGTCCACGGCACTTGGCCCACCAGGGCTTCGTATAAACACAGCGCCAGGGAGTACACGTCCGACTGTTTGCGCATAAACCCTTTTTGCTGTTCCGGCGCCATATAGGCGGGCGTGCCGGCCACGGTGCGGGCGCCGGTGTCGTTATCCACCATTTTTTTGGCTACGCCAAAATCCATCACTTTGGCGCGGTCATCATCCAAAATCATAATATTGCCGGGTTTTAAATCGCAGTGTATAATGTCTTGCGAGTGGGCATACTGTAAGCCGCGGCAAACGGATTCAAAAATCTTTTTGGCTTTGGAAAACGCAATTCTCCCGTCAATATCCAAACGGGTTTCCAGCGTTTGCCCGTCCACATATTCAAACACCAAATACAAGCTGCTTTCAGACTCTATAACCGTATAAATTTCCACAATGCACGGGTGGCGCAGCAAAGCCACCATGCGCGCCTCGGACAAGAACTGCTCGCGCACGTATGCGCTGCGCACCAGCTCCGGCCGCACGCGTTTAATGGCCACTTTGCGTTTAAGCACTTTGTCATAGGCCTCATACACTTTACCCATGCCGCCTTCCCCTATCTGGCGCACAAAATCATACTGTTCTTTAATGTCAGATTCCCTACGGGAATAAGCATTTTTGGGGCGGCGGAATACGTCTTCGTAACGCAAGTATACAAATACCAAAACGGCAAAAACAATAATTACAAAATACCACGTAACCCAAGCTGGCGTTTTTTTGTGGGTGGCGGGGGCTTTTTCGGTAGTGGCTTGCACAAAGGTTTTTTCATCCAGCTCTTTTTTAATTTTAGCCGCCAGTTTGGATTTGGGATTTAAAGCCAGCGCTTTATCAATATCTATACGGCAGCGTTCATAACTGCCGCGCTGCAGGTAAGCCCCGGCACGCAGGATATAGGCGCGCGGGTCCTGCGGGGCTACGGCAATGGCCTCCCCGGCGGAATAGATGACGTCATCGGTCTTTCCCAGGCCATCATAGGCAATGGCCAAAAGCAAATAAAAACGTTTATCTAAAAAATTCTTGGAATTTAAGAAATTAATGCGCTGGATAACCTCGGAATACTTCCGGTTTTTTAACATATTATTCAAAGAGGCTACTTCCGCATCGCGCGCGTGGCGGTCAAACACCGGGGTTTTGGCGGACAGGTTGGTCTTTTCCGAAAAGTTTCCGCCCACCACCAAAGCGGCAGGCGCCGCCTTTTGGGCAAACCCGGCAGGGAGCATAACTAATGTAAATAAAAGGCAAACCAATGTTTTACGAAACATATTCATATTTTAGCACAAACTACAAGGGCAAAACCAAATTTTTAGTGTTTTTTACTTTTCCCTTTCGGCAGGAAATCATATAATAAAGATACATATGAATAATGCTCCTATCGGGATTTTTGACTCCGGCCTGGGCGGGCTGACCATTTTAAAAGCTTTGCAAAAAGCCCTCCCGGCTGAAAAACTGATCTATTTTGGCGATACGGCCAACGTGCCGTACGGCTCCAAATCGCGCGCAACGGTAACCCAATTTTCTCTAGATATTGCCCAATTTTTGGAACAAAAAGGCGTTAAGCTGATTGTGGTGGCCTGCAATACGGCTTCCGCCCTGGCTTTAACACAGCTGCGTAAACACTGCCGCGTGCCTGTTTTGGGCGTTATAGAGCCCGGCGCGCAAAAAGCCACACACACCAGTAAAAACGGCCGCATTGCCGTACTGGGAACGGAAGCCACCGTAAAAAGCGGCGCTTACCGCCAGCAAATTTTAAAATTGGCCCCAAAAGCAAAGGTAACCCAAATCCCCTGCCCGCTGTTTGTACCGCTGGTAGAAGAAGGCTGGGCCAAAAAGCCTTTGGCCCGCTTAACCGCACAGGAGTATTTAAAGCCGCTGGCCAAAACCGGGGCGGACACGGTAATATTGGGCTGCACCCATTACCCGGTGTTAAAACCCGTTATTGCCTCCGTGCTGGGCAAACAGGTACACTTGGTGGACTCCGCCCAAACCCTGGCCCAGGAAGTAAAAACCTATTTAACCCGCCATAACGCGCAAGCCGAAGGGAAAGGCTCCCTTACTATCTACGCCAGCGACGCGCCCGAACGCTTTAAACATCTGGCCAAGCACATTTTGGGCACCCAGTTAAAAACGGTGCGCCTTAAAAAATTAAACGCATGAAAATTTATTCCGACCCGCGCCTGCTCTCTTTAGGCATTGTCCACGGCACTGTTTCCCGCCAGGCGGGAAACATGCGCGAGCGCGCCAACCAAGACGCCCTTTTTAAACAATTAAACATCCCTACGGATAAAATACTCCGTCTCCACCAAGTGCACAGCGCAGACCTGGTAACTATTTTAAACGAACAAGCCGCCCAAGCCCAGCAGGCCCAAAACCCGCTTACCCAGGCGGACGGGTGGATTATCAGCCCCCAAGGCTGGGGTGCCAGCGTGCTGACGGCGGACTGTGTGCCCCTGTTTTTATGGGACGAAACCGCCCATTTAACCGCCCTGGTGCACGCCGGCTGGCGCGGGGTGGCGCAAGGGCTGCCCCAAAAAACCGCCCGCCAAATGCGCCAACTGGGCGCCCAAGGCAAAATTTGCGCTTACCTGGGGCCGCATATACAAAAATGCTGTTTTGAAGTACAGGAAGACACCGCCTGCCAGTTTGACGCGGGGTGCGTCATCCGCCAAAACGGCAAAATATTTGTGGACTTAACCCAAGACATTATCCGCCAGCTTTCCTTAGAAGGCGTAAAGGAACAAGACGTATACGCCCCCCAATGGTGCACCTGCGGCAATAAAGAGCAGTTCTTTTCCTACCGGCGGGACCACCAACGCGACGTGCAAATTTCCTTTATCTACAAACCCTAAACACCGTATATAGATGCCAAGTATTAAAACAAGAACGGCCTCCCTTGTGGGGAGGCCGTTTCCTCTTTGCGTTAGCTAGAGCAAGGAGGTCTCGTAAAGGTTACTCTAAGGCTGATAAGCCATTACAACCCCACCGTCACAAAGACCCGTCGGGGGATTCGGCCCATAACAGCCAATTCTTTCACACTGACTCTGCGGACAATTGGGCTCAAAAGAGGCCGGAAAATCCGAGCAATAACACACATTTTCACAAGACTTTCTTCCATCAGAATGGAAAGTCCAAGGTTGAGATCCTGCCGGACATTGACAAGTATTCCACTGGCAAGAAGAATTACAGGTTTTGCTTTGTCCGGTAAAGGCACACCCCTCTTGAGAAGTAGTTCCAGGGACACATACCCCCTGCCCAGTACAAGACCAATCTCCCCACTGGCCATCCGTTCCACATGTACGAGTTTGCTTACCGCAATTACCGCAGGCAGATCCCGTTTGGGTTTCCCCTGGAGTGCATTCCATGGTAGGGCATTCTTTATCCCACTCACCGGCCGTCCATACATTATTTACACAGCTGTAAGTTTTGGTACGTACTGTCTTCCCGTCCGAACACGTTTCAGTTATGTTCGCCGGTTTAGCCGGGCAAGATGGAAAGGGCTTTTGTGCCCATTGATAATTGGTGCTGGCATCACAATAATACGGAGCTGTTACCACGCCGCATTCGCACTGTTTGGTGGCATCGGCCGGCTGATTACCCGTACACTGCGGTTTAGGAGTACATTCTTCCACCGTTTTGGAACAGGTACCAAGCACATTGGTCCATTTCCCGCCTACGCATTTCTGCGTGGTTTGTGTGCCACACCCGTTGCAAGACTGGCTTCCTTGCACGGCTCCGTCCGTACATTCAGGCGTTTCCTCTGGTTCCGTCCCGGGCGGGGTTACTTCCCCTTCCGTACCCGCACAGGCAGACTCCGGAAAGCTTAAGCCGGCGCAATCCGGGTAGTTTTTGTTTAACTTCTTGCACCCTTCACCCGTGCAGCAGTAGCTGCCGTCTTCGTAAGACAAAATTTTAAGCGTATAGTCCCCGCTGTTGCTCTTGGCCGAGATACCCTGAGGCTGCAAGCTATACGTGTAGTTTTTGGTATTGTCAGACGCAATCACATCAGACAAACTGTCAAAGTTGGTCGTGTAATTTTGGTCTAATGTGCAGCGTCTTTCCTGTTCCGTTCTAACCGCGGACATCATCTCTTCCGCTTCCGTTACTTTGCGGTTTTCTATCACGCGGTTGAATTTGGGCAATGTAACGGCGGATAATACACCAATTACAATTACCACAATTAACAACTCTGTAAGCGTAAAAGCACGCTTATTTGCGGTTTTTGTTTTATTCACAATCCCCTCCCTACAATATAATCAAAAACCTTTATATCAAAAAAAAAAAACAAAGCAAGGCCTATTTATAAATAGGCCTTGCCAATCAATCAACAAAAAACCGGCCGTGCCGCAAAGCACAGCCGGTTATAAACTTTAGTACCGGGTTTATTTACCGTTAATAATTTTTTGTCCTTCCTCTATTATGCGGGCCAGGTGTTTTTCGCCCAAGAAAGACTCCGCATAAAATTTAAGGATGTTTTCCGTACCGGAAGGCCGCACCAAAAACCAGGAGCTTTGCAAATAAACCTTTATCCCGTCCGTATCGCGCACGCCGGTTACGCGTTCCCCGGCTACGGTATACAAGTTAGCAAAGTCTTCTTTCTTTAAAGCTTTGATTTTTTGTTTGGCGGCGTCATCGGTCGGCACGTCTATACGGGTATAGCAGGGGGTGCCGTACAGGCGGGTTAATTCTTTATATTGGTCTGCAATGTCCCCCTGTTTGGACATAATTTCCAACAGCAGGCACACGGCTAAAATGCCGTCTTTTTCCGTCGTCCAGCCGCTAAGGGACATACCGGCGCTTTCCTCCCCCGCCAGCACGTATTTGCGGCGCACTAACCCGCGCACAAAATATTTAAAGCCCACGTTTACTTCTTCCAGCTTGGCTTGGTTGGCCAGGGCAATGCGGTCCAGCAAGGAGGTGGTACCCAAGGTGCGGCCGATGGTGTTGCCCTCGCGGCGGTTTTTAAGCAAATAGTCCGCCATTACGCACAAGGCGTGGTTGGGCGAAATTAAGCCGCCTTTTTTGGTGGCACAGCCAAAGCGGTCGGCATCCGGGTCGCTGGCGCCGGCAAAATCATACTTGCCGCTTTCCACCAGCTTAATTAAAGGAGACATAGGATATTGGGAAGACGGATCCATGCGGATTTTGCCGTCATGGTCTAACGGAATAAAACTGAAAGAAGGGTCTATGGTTTTATCCACAATTTCCAAATTATCCAACCCGTAACGCTCTTTAATGGCTTCGTAAAATTTTAAGCTGGCGCCGCCCAACGGGTGCACAGCCGCCTTTAATCCGGCTTTTTTAATGGCTTTGAAATCAATAATTTTACCCAAGGCCGTAACATAGGGGTTTAACACGTCCGCCCCGCGCACCAAACCTTGTTTGCGGGCTTCGTCCAAATCCATCATTTTAATTTGGGACGGATCTTTTAAATATTCATTGGCGTATTTTTCAATTAAGGCGGTCAGTTCCCCGTCTGCCGGGCCGCCGGTGGACGGATTGTATTTCAACCCCATATCCTGCGGCGGGTTGTGGCTGGCCGTTCCGTTTAAAGAAGCGCAGGCGCGGCCGCTGATGATCTCGTAAGAAAAAACAGGCGTAGGCACCGGCATATCCGGCAAAATAACCTGAAAACCGTTACCGGCCAAAACCTGGGCGCACAAAACGGCCGTATCCCGGGATACCGCGCGCGTATCCCCACCCACCAAAATGGGGCCGGTAATATTGCGTTCCAAATGTAAACGCGCAACAGCCTGCGCAATGGCTTTGGCGTGCAAGGCACAGAAACCGGTGCCCAGTTCACCCCGGTGGCCCGAGGTGCCAAATTTAACGGGGGCAGGCTCCCCCTTGGGGTTTAAAAATGCGGCTTTTAAAGCGGCAATATCTATTTTTTGTTTTGCAAGCGTTCCGGCAAGTTCACTAACCATAAAAAATCCTCCCCTCAAATATATGGCCCGGTTGCGCACCGGGCTCTCTTTTTCTATCATATTATATGTCGTTTATTTTATCAACAGGAGTTTATTTATGAAAAGAATTTTTGCGTTTTTTTCCCTGTTGGCGTTTGCTTTGCCGGCCGCCGCAGGCAATATCGGCGATGATTTCAGAGAACATGTAAGACCGACGTCCAGCCTGTCCGCCTACAATAAAGACATTGCCACCATGATTGGCGTGGCGGATTTTCATACCGGCAAAGGAGCCACCTTCCCCGGGTTTGACATCGGCGTTACCGCCAATGCCATTAAGCCCACCAATAATATTTCCCATGAAGATTACCTTTACACCGGTTTTATTACCGCGGAAACCAAAATCCCCGTGTTGGATTTGGGCGTAATGGTGCGCGGAACCGATATGAACGGCTTTAAATCTTTAGGCGGCGGGTTAAAATATTCGTTTAAACTGCTGGAAGTGTTTGATATTTCCGCCATGGCATTTTATGATAAAGGCTCTACCGATTGGTACGATGTGGACCATTACTCCGCTTCCGCCACGGCCTCTTTTAGCTTTTTATTTCTTACCCCTTATGCGGGTATCGGTTATGACTACAGCGAAATGGACACCACCGGCCTGCCGTATCATTTGTCTTCTTCCGATGATTCCGTACGCTATACCCTGGGTGCCAGCATAACGCCGTTCCCGTTTGGGTATGTTTTTGGCGCTTATACCAAAACGGCTGATAACGAAGGCTTCCAAGCCGGTATCGGGGTGCATTTTTAAGTATGTGCCTGGATTATAAAACCGAACTGAAAAACTTTTTTGCCGATCGCTGCCTGTTTGACGAGCCGATGGATAAACACACCACCTATCGCACCGGCGGCCGGGCCGAAGTTTTTGTTTTGCCCAAAACCCGCGAAGATTGGAGCTTTGTACTTAAAATGGCCAAAACGGCCCAAGTTCCTTTAAGGGTTTTGGGGTTTGGTTCCAACATTTTGGTAGGCAGCCGCGGCATTGGCGGGATTGTATGCTCCACCGAGGAAATGAACAATGTAATTTGCGAAGGGGACACCGTGCGCGCAGAAGCCGGCGCCCCCTTGGATAAAGCCTGTGAACTTTCCGCCGATGCGGGCCTGGCCGGTATGGAAAAACTATCCGGCATACCGGGAAGCATTGGCGGGGCCGTGTATATGAACGCAGGCGCCTTTGGACAGGAAACCTTTGACTGTCTGGACTATTTTGACGTAATAGACCGCGAAGGCCGCCCCGCCACGCTGCTGAAACAAGATTTAAACTATTCCTACCGCCATGTAGAAGGGATAGAAAAATTCATCATACTCTCCGCCGCGTTTACACTGCAGAAAGGGGATTTTAAAACCCTGGTGCAAACACGCAATACCGTGCTGCATAAACGCCGCGAAAAACAACCGCTGGAATATCCCTCCGCCGGCAGTGTATTTAAACGCCCGGAAGGGGATTATGCCTCCCGCCTGATAGACGACACCGGCCTTAGAGGCCTTACCGTGGGCGGGGCAAAAGTGTCCGAAAAACACGCCGGTTTTATTGTAAACTTTAACCACGCCACGCCAGAAGACATAAAAAACCTGATGGCGCAGGTGCGGCAGAAAGTGAAAGAAAAACACGGGGTGGAACTGGAACTGGAGCAAATTTTGTGGGGAGAATTTAACTGAAAATTTAAGTTAAATTTCCGCTAAAAAAAATTGTTTGACGCATACCCCGCAATTAAGCTAAAATATACTTGTAGCAAGAAAGAAGTAAATGGAGCCGTGGTGTAGCCTGGTTAACACGCTGCCCTGTCAAGGCAGAGACCGCGAGTTCGAATCTCGTCGGCTCCGTATTTTAGTTTTGAATAATTAGCATAGATCCCCGTTAGGATTAACTCCCGACGGGGATTTTTTTGTGCGCCACTCATAGCATAGACTTTTTTATGGTTTTATGCGCATTACGGCCAATTTTTTAGTTTTATGCTAAGCTGGCTAGGTAGGAAGTCGTTCACTGCATATAGATTTAGAAAATTGCTACAATAATAAAAAAATTTCAAGAGAGAAAATTGTATGCATAATATTGCGGAAGAAATAACCGGCGAATGGCTACGACACATCAAAAAATGTGAATTTGTAGAATACAATGTCAAAGGACCTCATCAAACTGAAATTGATGTAATTGGATTGAACATCATCAATAAAGAAATCTATGTTTGTGAAGTCGCCGCCCATATTCATGGATTGCAGTATGTGGATCCACAAAAACGCCGTCCCGATACAGAAAACCGTTTTATTCACAAATTTACAAAAGACCAAGAATATGTTCATCAGCATTTTGACAATTTTACCAAGCATTATATGCTTTGGAGTCCCATTGTTAAATCTTCCAAAGAAGGAGCAAAATATGATGCCCTGAAATCTGTCTTAAGTGCCAAAGAAGTCCTGAAAAAGTCAGGCATTGACTTGGAACTCGTTATTAATGAACGATATCATGCTGCTATTCAGGATTTACGAAAAGAAGCTCTAAAGCAGACCCATGATTTGAGCAACTCTTCTGTGTTGCGCTACCTACAAATAGAAGAGTATCTCAATAAATATTTATCTATCAAAAAATAATTGTTAGCATAACCTTACAGAAGGTCGTTCTCTTATGGGTTATTCTCCAAGGATTTGTTCTTGTTCGCGCCAATCCGCTGTGCGGATGGAGAGCAATTTTTTAAGGGTACACTCGGCAGGTTGTGTACCGTTTAGGATGGAGCGTACGATTTTTGGTGATAAGAAACTCAAATTGAGGATCCGGCGGACATATTGCACACATACTTTTTCTCTATTGGCTATTTCTTGGGTAGTTTTTCCATCTAATATTTTTTGGTGCCAAGCGCATGCTTGATTTAAGATTTTGATAAGTTCTTTGTTGGGTTGTTTTGTAGGTTTGACAATTTGTCCTACTATAACTTTGGCCCCATTAGCTACCGTTCCTATACGATATGCTTCCGTATAAGTGGTTTCATTTTTTAGTTTCTCTGGTTTAAGCAAACTCATTTCTCTATTCTCATAAATGGCATTTAATAACTCCATAACTTGCTCTTGATATAGCGTGATTTCTATCTTGTTGAAGTGCAACTGCACGCGTTTAATGAGTGATTTTTCTACATCCCGTGTTATCGGATATGACGGTAGTCGTTTAATAATTTCCTTTTGCTTACTTACTCCAAACTGTTGGATATACGGATATATTTTTGTTTTATCCTTCAAAAACTCACTAAACAAATTATCTATAAATTGCTCTAACTTTGGGAGAGATACCTTATTGACCTTCCCCACCTTACCCGGTTCTTTGCGGATAAGGGCTTGGCTGACATAATAGCGATATTTCTTACCGCCACTGCCTGTGCTCCAACTCGGGCTCATGGCATTATCTTTATCGTCATACAACTTACCGCCTAAGAGACTTTTACTAGGGTCATAATGTTGGCGGTTAATGCGATTATTGGCCATTACTGTTTGGACCTGTTCAAATAAAGATTTATCTATGATCCCTTGGTGCTCGCCCTGATACCATGTCCCTTTATGCCCCACTAGGCCAATATAAGCCTTATTACGTAAGATGCAGTTTAAGTTCCCTACGGATATATTGTGCCCCTGTTCCGCGAGCCAATCTTTTAGAAGTGTGGTGCTTTTAAGGACTACATACTTTTGGAATATGCTAGTAACGAGTTTTGCCTTTTCTTCATCCGGATATATCTTTTTATCTTTACGGTAGTACCCTAGTGGTGGTTTTCCGCCCATCCACATACCCTTTTTCTTACTAGCACTAATTTTATCCCTTATGCGCTCTCCCGTCACTTCCCTCTCAAATTGGGCAAATGAGAGTAGCATATTTAATGTGAGCCGCCCCATACTGGTAGTCGTATTAAAGTGTTGGGTAATAGATACAAACGAGGCATTGTGCTTATCTAATACTTCTACTATCTTGCTAAAATCCATTAAACTACGGGTTAAGCGGTCTATTTTGTAAACAACAATAATATCAACAAGACCAACTTTGATATCAGATAAAAGTCGTTTTAGGGCAGGGCGTTCCATATTACCGCCCGAATATCCACCGTCATCATATTCGGTAGGTAATAATTGCCAATTTTCGTGCTTTTGGCTTTTAATATAGGCCTCGCACGCTTCCCGCTGGGCCTGTAAACTATTAAACTCTTGCTCTAATCCTTCTTCCGTTGATTTGCGGGTATAGATAGCACAACGTATTTTTTTATCATTCATTTCTTCACTCCAAAGAATATATTTCCGTTCCAGCTTTTCCCGGTTATGGCTCTCGCTACACCGGATAAACTTTTATAGGTTTTGTGCCTATATAGATACCCTTGTGGAACGATTTCCACTTCATATTTAAGCCCTTGGTACGAACGGATTAGTTTGGAGCCTATCTCAAGAGTGGCCTTGGGGCGTTTATCAATACTTTTAGCAGCTTGGGCCACTTCACGAAACAAGCCAAGCGGAGAAATTTTCCCATGCTTGGCTTGTTCATACCATAACAAGTATTTAATAATCAGACTCCGCCCGATTGGCGGCACAGGATGGCCTATTAACTCCAGCCATTTATATTCCAATTCCCGCGCGGTTAACTGTGTATAGTTTTGCATATTCTCTCCTATACACATTCACGCTTCTTCTAGGCCTAGAAGTCAAGTTATTTAATTAAATCATTTAATACCTCTTCCAAATCATAATGGGCAAAGCAACCCGGTTTATAAACCCGGTGAACCATTTCCAAAACCATCTTCTACCAATAGATAAATGGTTATAAAATAGCACAGTATATTCCGTGCGTCCTACTGCGCCGCGTGCTCGTTTAAAAAGAGATACACCGGACGAAAAATTGATATTGAGCGGTTCCTTATCTTGGATCATCTCCCATCCCCACAAAGATAAAACACGATACAAGGCATCTTGCGTTGTACTGTTAGATGCGTACCCAAAAATAGGAGCCGTTGCTCCGCCTCCATGCACAAACAGCCCACACACTCCTCTGTTTTTGGCCCCTTGTCTTAGCATCCGTACCTGAAATAATGCATTTTGCAAAATATGACGATAAAATAACTGGGTAAATTGTGGATTAAGACGAGAATATTTCTTCAAATATAATGCTTCGTAAAATTGATTTATATCCGGCACATCCGCTAGTGATGCGTTGGCCCAGCAGTAGTTTTTTGCTTGTTTTGTGTTTTCATCTTTGCGCAATAATTTTTTGGCGCAAGAACGGATATTTTCGGATTTTAATAAGTAAACACGACGGGAGGCAATTTTGTGACCACCTAAAGAAATTAGATCAGCCAGTGCAGTAGCGTTATAATCCTCGTTGATCGAGCGAAAAGCAATTAAAAATCCCGGAAATTGTTTTTGAGCTGCCCACACCAACTCTTGATATTGCATCTTAGATATGGGCACATACAAATTGGTGGAAAGCATAAAATTATTTAGAATAACTACTTTGTTCATTTGAGCTCGTTTTGCCATCCAGCCCAACAGCCCTAACAGCGGCGCAAATAAATATTTGAGTCCCCCTATCCCAACGATATTCATCTCTTCTTTGCAATACGAAATATAATGCGTATACAACGAACACACATAGGAATTTTCATACTGGGCTATGTTTTTGGTTACCGGTAATAAAATATCATCAATTTGAGCAAGCCATACCTCCGTATCTACGTTACTGATTAAAGCACGGCTACCCTTTTCTATAAAAGGTTCTACATACTGATAAACCGCATGCGCCTGAGGATTAGCCGGAGGCGTATAAGTAGCATATTGTTGCGGATTAATAAAACGTATCATACCGAAAACTCCCGCACAACCCGCTTTTGTTTGCGAGTTAAATTCGTAGCGGGCCTGTACTCCGCCACGTCAATCTGTATAGGCAAAATCTGTTTTAGTTGCGTAAGTAATTCGGGCGGGCATTTGACATCAACCGGCAAAGCCAACTGCGCATTTGTTAGTGAAATTTGCCGAAATTGGAAATTACCCACAAACGGCAAATATTGAAGTACAAGCCGTACAATAAAATCCGGAAACACCGGACGCAATGGGTTTCCCGGAGCATATAGCACATCATCACACCGCCCTTCTATGCGCTCAATTACCAACGAAGGGTTGCCACAAGGGCAAGGTTTGGAACTTAACGTCAACATATCATTGAGTTCATAGCGAATAATCGGTTGTGTAGTCCGGTTAAAATCGGTTAATATCGGTATAAAACGGCCCGAATTTTTATCTAAACATTTTTGCTGAACAAGCATTAACTCTTCGTTTAAGTGCAAATGTCCGTGCGCACAAGTACAAGCGATAAGGCCTTCGGTAGCTTGATAAATTTGGTGTATTTTTTGCTTAAAAATACGGCTTATATATTGTTTTACATCATCATACAGTACATCTGCCACCGAAATAATTTTTATCGGTGAAATATGTAATTTCCCTTGCTCTTGTGCTTGGGCCAATAGATACAGTACCATAGGTGGTGCCACCAAAATATCGGGCCGAAAAATTTGCAAAGTAGAAATGTGTTGTTCAAACGGTTTTTTCAAATCAAAAAATTTGAACTGTATAATACGGCTCTTTACACTTTCATATAAATTATTATCGGCGCGCAAGAAAAATGCAATCTTCTGTTTACAAAAAATAGAGTGGGGCAACATTTTAGCCAAAATGGTTCCACTCCACTGGACTTGCTCCCGCGGGCTAATTAAAAACACGCCTCGTATCCCGGAAGTGCCTGAAGAAAGCCCTACACTATATTTGCCTATTTTGGGAGTAAAATCACGCGTCGTTTCGGCCTGTCGGGCGACATGCTGTGCTTGCTCGAGAGGAATATTGGCCGTATTAAGCTCGTCAAAATGAGTCATCAAAACACGTTTATCCATACAAGGCCAGGAAGATAAATCTTTATCGGAAAGATTTTTAGTGTGATAAAAGGGACTATGATTTTTCATATACCGTAAAATACGTTTGAGTTGCTTTTGTTGGTATCGTTCCAACTGAGCACGGGAAGAAAATCGCAATCCGTATTTGGCCCGCAGATAGTAAAAGAATGTTAAAAATTTAT
The DNA here is from genome assembly GCA_944327085.1 of uncultured Elusimicrobiales bacterium. Classification (GTDB taxonomy): domain Bacteria; phylum Elusimicrobiota; class Elusimicrobia; order Elusimicrobiales; family Elusimicrobiaceae; genus Avelusimicrobium. Next base: position 134,760 of record CALVGG010000001.1, read on the forward strand.
AAAACATTATTCTTCCTCGTGCGTGAATAAAATTTGTACTTCTGGCCAATTGGCTAAAGCAGAAAGGGTTTGTAAATAACATATTTTATCTTCACTAAACAGTAAAGCGATAGATGACGGCTCTGCACCGAATTTTAAATTAGTTTGCCGCCATGCTGCATCGGCGGCCAGTAAAATATTCTCGTTTTTAAGCCATAATCCCAACTGTCCCTTGGCATGGCCGGGAAGTTCTACCGCATACAGATTGGGCAAATCTGCCAAAGGATATACTGTTAAATTGTTTAATTTTTGGGCATTACTTGTACTTACAAATACCACACGCTGTTCAAAATCATCCGGCAAGAACTTGCTCACAAATCCTTTGCAAACCTGACGGAATTTTGAAAGTTTTTTAAGTGCTTGGTATCCCTCCTGCGAACAAATAAACCGGGCCTTCGGGAAATCACGCAAGCCCCCAATATGGTCTGCGTGGAAGTGGGAAATAAAAATATATTTTATATCATCCTTGGATATCCCCAGCTCACTTAGTTGTGCAACTGCAGTTTGACTGAAGGGTATTGTTACCGGAATAAGTGTTTTATACAACAAAGCCGGCCATGATTGCATAATACGGCCTACGTCGGCACTATAACCACTGTCAAACAATAAATATCCCTCTTGCAAAGGTACTAAAAAACAACGTGCCTGGAAATGTAACCATTTCCAACGCCCTTGTTTGGAAGCAAGTCTTTCCAGTTGCGTGCAATATCCGCAAGATAATATTTTAATGTTTCCAACGTTGCGTGACATACGATAGCCCCTGTGTAATAGTTACTTTCGGCTGATAACCCAGTTCCCGGCGTGCTTTATCAATACAAAATGTTTGGCTTTTGGCAATGAGTCCTATGCTATACGTGGTAAAAGGCGGCTCTGTTTTAGGGCAAAATAACTGATGCCATTTTTCTAAAAAATAAGCATACATTTTGGCTAAAGCAAACGGGATCCGTTTCCCATGATAGGTATATCCTAAATTTTCTACTAACTGTTTAACTGTTTGCTGGATTAAAATACTTTCCCCGTTGGTAATATTATAAATTTTCCCGTAACAAGATGTTGGAGCTTGCAACGCACATATAATGGCTTCTACCACGTTATCAACGTACGTTATATCGGTTAGCGGACCGCCATTATCGGTAAATTCCGGGAAAAATTTTTCCTTATTTACTTTCAAAAGACGCGGTAGTAAGGAACTGTCTCCCACCCCAAATATAGCACGCGGACGTAAAATAATACATGGTAACCCTTTACGGACAAATTTTAATACCTCTTGTTCTGCCAAAAATTTAGTTTCGGCATAATGGTTAGCCTTCTGTTTAGGCAGTGGCATATCCTCGGTAATTTGTTGGTGATTTTTAGAGTCAAAATATACACTGGTAGATGAAATATGCACAAAGCGTTTAACCCCTTGTTGCAAAGCTTGCTCGGCTAATAACCGGGTAGCCACTACATTGTTTTGATAAAAATCATCATACTTACCCCATACGGAACTTTTTGCCGCACAGTGGACAACAGCGTCTACTCCTTGCCATGCTTCCGGCGGTAAGAGACGAGTTAAATCGGCCTGCATAAATTTAATTCCGCTGGGCGATTTAGCGCGATTGCGACCAATCCCCACCACTTGATGACCTTGGCTTGCCAATATTTCACAAGTCCGTTTACCCAAAAAACCGGTTGCCCCTGTTACAAGTATTTTCATAAAAATTGGCTCCGTTAAACTCAATATCTACGGTGCTGGCCGCCGTCGGCCCGCCATACCAAAGTCCTTTGAATAACCACCAAATCACTATCGGAATTTGCGCTAGCCACGCAAGGGGGTCTTGTTTAAACGATACAAAATCAACCGCTCCAACACACAATCTGTGGGCTTGCAGGGTTTTAAGAGGTTGTAGTACCCCATAACACCAAACCGCCAAGTGGGAAATCAGCACAGAAGGGTTATCCTTTTTAACTGTTCTTTCATTAGATAACAACCGCACAAAATCAGCGCCTAAAAAACCAAGTCCATTCGTCGAACGCGGGTTACACTCTATAACATATAATTCATTGTTATCCTTTTCTATAAAATCAAAGGCAATTTGCCCTGTAAAACAAAAATCTTGGCTAATACGCGCTGTTATTTCTTCCGCTTGCGGATGGGAGATCCGCTTAAGCAAAATCCCGGCTCCTTTGCCAGCCGCTAGAACCGGCTCATACACACATTGGGCAAGTACTTTCCCCTCTTTGCAAAAAGCATACGAACAAATTTGTTTTCCGTTGATAAACTCTTGCACAATATGATGGTCATCTGTCATTGTCTTGGGCAATTTCGTTTCACATTTTACCTTACTAGCAAAACGGGAAAAGCGCGGTTTAATGATATGCGGTTGTTCCCACGCTTCATCTGCTTGATCTGCTAGTTTGGTAGCGGGTGTTCTTAAACCAACCTTACATAAATAATTATAAAAACTCCATTTGTCATGTAACGAAATTAGTTTTGGGGCTTCCTCGCAAAATACGCGAGCATGTTGGGATAATTCTTGCCGGAATTGAGCAAGGTAAAAAATTTCTTCACAGGTGGGAATTACATAGTCAATCCGATACTTTTGTACTATTTTACACAACGCATCTTTGTAATTGGGACTTTTCGGTTGGGGAAGTTTAATAAATTTATGCACAAAACGACTCATTAGACATACACTTGCGTACGTACTGTCTGCAGCGTACACTTCATATCCCACTTGCCCAAGCAAGCGAGCCATGTACGCTACAATAGGTGCCCGCGCCCCTGTAAATAGCACTTTAGTACTCAAGAAGCATCACCCCAATAGATAAACCCGCTGACGTGCCTAGCAGCATTACTTTGTCGCCTCGTTTGATTTTACCCTGCTCAGTGGCTTTAGCAAATGCAAACGGAATGGATGCCGCCACATTATTGCCATAATCTTGTATCGTAAACATCATTTTTTCCAAAGGAATCCCTAATTTTTTGCACATAAGCGTCATGGCAAGCGGACTGGCCTGGTGTGGAATTACCATGGCAATATCATCCCAACAAAGTCCGGTTTCCTTAAAAGCACGTGCAAAGATATCAGGAAGCACCTGTGCAGTTGCTTTATAAATACTTCTTCCGTTCATATCAAATAAATAATCGGCTTTGTTTTCCGGAGTATAATAAGTAGATAATTTTGCCAGTTGCCCACCCTTAATACGGGCAAAATCAGCCCCTTTGGCATGGGTGGAAAACGAAGAAAAAAGCACTTTTTTTGCTTGCGCGCTTTGCCCGATGACAGCTGCTACCGCCATATCTCCAAACAAGCAGGCACTTTTGGGTTGTTGCCAATTAAGTACGCCGGAAGGTTGCTCGGCGCTTACAATCAACACGTTTTTATATTTGCCGCCTTGCACCAGCCACGATAAACTATCTAGTGCTACCATGAAACTTAAACAGGTGCTGTCTATATCAAAGCAAGGGAAAGATAAATCATTAAGGCCCAATTCTTTTTTTATGCACGCCGCCATACACGGTATTGGTTGCCATTTGGTAGCGGACGCCGCCACCATGCAATCAATATCTGCCCACGTCAGTCCGGCTTGCTCCACAGCCTTTTGAGCTGCTGCCGCACCACCTGCCAGCACGGTTTTCTTATCAAAATAATAGCGTGACTTGATACCAATATGTTCTTCGGCATATCCAATAGGGGTTTGACATTTTTCGTCAAGTTCATTAGACAAGACATACCGATCCGGCAATTCATAAGCAATGCTTGCAATGTGTAATTTAGTCATAATAAATCCTAGCTGTTTAATGCCATCTCTTTTAACTTTACATAATCTACTTTACCTGTACCCATGAGCGGAATTTCTTCCACTACACGAATCGTTTTGGGCACGGCCAGTTCACTAAGGCCTTTCTCTTTGAAATCAGCAAGCAAGGATCCGCGTTCGGCCGTCGGTTCCGTGGTAAACAGTACCAACTGTTCTCCTTTTTTCTCATCGGGGATGTTTACTACCGCGTGCATTTTGTTAGGCCACAGCGCACTGATTTCCGTTTCCACAGCGGTTAAAGAAATCATCTCGCCCGCAATTTTAGCAAAGCGTTTGGCACGACCTAGAATAAACACAAAACCGTCTTCATCCACGCGCACAATGTCGCCTGTATCATACCAACCGTCTTGCGGCGGCTCTAATACACCGGGGTTGCTATCGCGCAGATACCCAGCCATAATGTTAGCCCCTTTGACAAGCAGTTTTCCTCCCTCTTCCACGCCGGGGATTTGTTCCAACTTATATTCAATGCCCGGTAACAGGCGGCCCACACTGCCCCGCTTAAAGTACATGGGAGTATTAACGGCCATAACAGGGGCCGTTTCGGTGGCTCCGTATCCTTCCATAATGCGCAAACCGAACTGGTCATAGTAATTGCGGATAGTTTCTTCTTTTAGTTTTTCTGCTCCCACCACCGCTAAACGCACAGAATAGAAATCATACGGGTGGGCCATTTTGGCGTAACCGCCGAAGAATGTATCCGTTCCAAAAATAATGGTAGCATTCCGATCATAAATAAGTTCCGGCACAATACGATAATGCAACGGTGACGGATAGAAAAATACAGGCATCCCACATAATAACGGAAGTAGCGTTCCTACTGTGAGTCCAAATGAATGAAAAATGGGCATAGCGTTAAACACACGGTCTTTAAGCCCAAAATCTAGCACGCTTTGCAGTTGCAAACGGTTGGCTTGGATATTTTCATGGGAAAGAACCACCCCTTTGGGGGTTCCCTCGCTCCCCGATGTAAAGAGCACAACCGCCGGATCTTTAGGGCTTACATTACCACGCACCATTTTGTAATAACGGCGCGGCGCATAAGAAGCCGCCAAGCCCACCAATTTATCCCAAAGCGTAATTTGTGTTTTGAGATCTTCCAAATAAACAAGTTTCAACCCTGCTTGTTTAAGCGCGGCCGCCGTTTCCGAGAGCCCTCCTTGTTCCAAAAATGTTTTGGAAGTAAACACGGTAGAAATTTCTGCTGCCTTGCAACACGCCAGCATATTTTTTACACCCGTAGAAAAGTTCAGCATACACGGCGTAATATTAAACGCGCGCATACCAAAAAGCGCTACCACACTAGCCGTCATATTGGGGAGTAAAAATCCTGCCATTTCGCCCGGCTTGGTATACTTTTGGATTTGTTTACCAAGTACAAATACAGCCGTTAAAAATTGGCCGAAGTTAAGCGGATGACGTGTGGCGTCATTGATAATACGTTTTTTACGGCCCACCAATTTATAGGCATCAATGAGCGAATCAAACAACGTCTCGCTGACATTGCCCGCCTCGTACTTCATATTGACCATGATATCGTAAAGTCCACGGGCGGCCGCCAAACGGCGCGCTTTTCCCTTGATAGTTTCGTCAATTTTTAAGGTTTTAGGAGCTTGAATAGAAATCGTAATTTTACTTTGCGGACGTGTTTTTAATTGCGTGCCAAAACGAGAAAATAGCGAATACTGGCTGCCTTCCAAACAAATGGGAAGTAATTGCGCATTACTTTTATCGGCAATCATAGCAGGGCCGGGATAGATTTTCATCAGCCCCCCAGTCGTGGTAATACGTCCTTCTGGGAAAATAACTACCCGTTTACCCGATTTTACTTCTTCAATAATGGATTTTACTGCCATCGGGTTGGTGGGATCAATCGGAAAGTATTTGACTAGGTGCAAAAACGGTTTGACCCACCATTTTTGACTCACGTATGTATCAATAGCAAAATACAAATGACCAGGGATATATACCCACAACAGCACTGCATCTAAAAACGACGTATGATTGGCAATAATAAGTGCATTGCCTTGCAAATTTTTCCAGTTTTCTAACCCGTTTACTTTTACACCGTACACAAAATTCAAAATGCGCGTCATCATCATGCGGATGATGTGATGCGGCAATAGACCGCAAATGTAAATGGCAGCTAACGCGTTAGCAAACGCAATCACGCCAAACACAGTAGGAATCGTAAAGTGCATAGCCAACAATAGCGCACAGAATCCGCTACCGAGTACCATAAAGAGCGAGTTAATGATATTGTTTGTAGCAATTACGCGAGAACGCGTGTCTTCGGTTGCTAAGAATTGGAGCATGGCATTAAGCGGTACGATATATAACCCTCCGCACACCGCAAAACCAAGTAAATCCAGTGTAATGCGTTTGCCTGCAAAGGTCAGCAAAAATGCTTTGTAATCCACGGGGACCGCAGATGGAACATAGCCCGCAGTAGCCCACGCTAAATCGACTAAAAATACCGTCATGATCAAGGCGCTGACCGGAACGTATTTACTGGTAATTTCCCCTTTTACTAAAAACTGGCAAAGTAAGGACCCCAATCCAATACCACAAGAGAAAAGTGTGAGAAAGAAGGTAAAAAGTCCGGGAGTTCCGTTCAAAATATCATGTGCCAAAGAAGGCATTTGTGCAATAAGTGCCATACCCAACATCCAAAACCAAGAGATACCTAAAATACACAGAAAAATATCGTGATTCTGCTTAGCAAACGCCATATTTTTCCATGTACTACGGATGAAATTTTTATCTACCTTTAAATTCGGGTTCGCAGGTTTTTGAGCAGGGACGAACAAACTGGCAAGCAACCCCAATATAGCTACCCCTAAAATAATGCAGGGCAACCACAATTCATTAGCGGCAATGATAATTCCACCGAAAATCGTGCCTTGCAAAATAGAACCATACGTTCCCGCTTCAATAATACCGTTACCGGCAATGAGTTGTTTTTCACCCAAAATATCAGGCAAGATGCTGTATTTTACGGGTCCAAAAAAGGCCGACTGCGTACCCATTAAAAATAGTACACCCAGTAAAAGTGCTACGTTGGTCGTTAAAAATCCGACCCCTGCTAAAAGAACGATAACAACTTCCAACCCTTTAGTGGCTTTAATAAGGATATCTTTGCGAAATTTATCCGCCAGTTCCCCGGCCAAGGCCGAGAATAAGAAAAACGGCAACATAAATAACGCCACTGCTAGTGATACCACCACCGATTTGCTTCCGGCAGACATACTGGTTACTTTGTAAGTAATAAAAGTAGCCATAGCAGTGCGGAAAAAATTATCGTTAAATGCACCTAAATACTGCGTGCAAAATAAAGCCAAAAACGAACGATTGAAAAAGGTTTTAAGTAAAGACAACATATTATTTTCCCTCCTGTAGTTCCACAAACCAATCTTTTAAAATTTGTTCCATTTGCGGCCGGCTTTGTGCCGGAATTTTTTCCGTCAATCCTTTTACTAATTGATCATATCCGGGCCACACCTTATCTATAAGGGCTTGCCCTTTTTGTGTAATACAAATGATATTTTCGCGGCGGCTTTGTGGATTTGTGTTGCGCGTAATAAAACCGGCTTGAACCGATTTTTCTACCAGTTTAGTAATGTTACTGGCGGAGGCAATAAGCCGCTTAGATAACTCCACTTGGCTAAGCCCTTTGCCATTATTTTGATACGCCGCAAGCATCAGTAAATTAAACTGTACAGCCGACAAACCATGCGGAAGCAAGTATTTTTCCACACGGGCTTGTAATAGGTTATAAACCAATGCTAACACATACGTAATATTTTCATAATCGCGTCCTTTTTCCGGATTGATACCGTAAGGACGTAAGTTCGTTTTATTAGTTTCCATATAAATAGTTTACTAATAAATTATTTATTTGTCAAGCATTATTTTGGATTTTAACTTTAAAAATACCGTTTCTCGCCTGTTTGTCGCCTGTTTGAAAGCATTTTTCCTCGCTTTATCGTCGCTTTGCAAATTATCAATTCTCGCCGCTTTGTCACCGCTCTGAAAACATTTTGCCGTTTTTAGTCGCTTTTCAGTCGCTTTGAAAAATTGTCAGTTTTTACCGCTTCATTGCCGCTTTGATAAAAAAATATTCAGCATAGTGCTAGGGAAACTAAAAGCACCGTAGAATTTGAAACCCTCGCATCAGCGGGGGTTTTTAATTTTAAGCATAAATCCCCGTTGGGCCTAACGCCCGACGGGGATTTTTTTGTGCGCCACTTTCAGCATGTGTTTTTAGGCGGATTTTTGAGAATTTCGGAAAAAATTTTATTTTTATGCCGATCGAACTGGATAGAAAGGGGAGTAGCGGCTATTATCAAAAAAATCTATAATAAAAACAAGCATGACTTTTAACGGGAGACAAACCGAATATGATTCCACAAAGCGAACAATTCTTACAAGCAGCTCAAACGAATAATCTAGCATACATAAAAGAATACGCAGATAAAGCTAGCCGCGAGGCACTTCAACTCGCTTTTGTTTATACCCCTTCCGTGGAGATAAGTACATATTTATTACAATACAAAGTTGAAATAAATAGCTATGCATATGATGTTGATAAGCAAGTTAAATTAACGGCACTTTACAGAGCTTGTGAAGAAAATTATATAGAAAAAGTGAAGTGGTTAATAAAAAATGACGCGGACGTTAATTCGCCTGTTCTGATAATTAAAGAAGAAACAGAACAAAAAGGCGAGTCCGCTTTTATGTGTGTAGCAAAACAACAGAATTTTACGTTAATGGATGTGTTACTAAAAGCCGGGGCAAATACAGATTATAAAGATACCCAAGGTAAAACCGTCCAAGATATTGCCCCCTATACAAAAAAATGGTTGCAAAACTATAAACAACGCCACACCAATGAGATTTTTTTACACGCGGCACAACAGGGGGATGAATCTTTTGTACGAAACTTTATGGAAGATGCCGATGAAAACACCCGAATTAAAGCATTTGTACAAACCCCTTTTCTAACAATTGCTCAACTGCTAAAAGACCACGGAGTAGATGTAAATGGAATAGATAAAGAACGGACATCATATGGTAGAGGATATTATGAAGGAAAATATTCCGCCCTGTCAGTAGCATGTAAAAATAATGATACACAGAAAGCCTTATGGCTCATTGAACAAGGTGCGGATGTAAATATAGTATATTATGAGCGCCAATTCGTTGCCGGCATGGATGGGATTGACGAAGAAAACAAATTGTCTCCTTTAATGTGGGCCGTGGAAAATAAAAATCTAGAATTAGTAGAAGTACTCATAAAAAAAGGAAGTCAAATAAACCTTATAGGACACTTGGGAGACAAACATTATGAACCCCAAAAAACCGCTTTAGATTTGGCTCAAGATAAAGGTAATACAGAAATTATTTCTATTTTAAAATCTGCCGGAGCAAAAATAGCTGCGGAATTAACAGACAATATCTTTACATATTAGGTGACAGAAAAATAGAAACAAGTTATACCACAGCCCGAATTACTGACAGCAAACCTACAGACAATAACCCGTGTTTATACCAAGAAACCAATAGATACACTGGACCGACTTGGATACACCCTTTACTCAACACAGTTAAAAACGGCCAAATAGACGAAGTCAAAAATCTGATTACACAAGGTACTGATGTAAACTTCGTAGACAGATTTGCTGAATCCGCCTTAATGGTTGCTATTATTAAAAAGAATGTAGAAATTATTAAACTTTCAATAAAGACCGGAGCAGATGGAAATTACAAAAACAATTTCAATGAAAACATCTTACAGATAGCCGAACAAAAAGGATTTACTGAAATTGCCGATATCTTAAAATCTGTCGGAGCGAAAGAAGAAGCACCTTGCTACCCAAACTAAAAGCACCGTATTTTAGTTTTTGATTTTCAGCATATATCCCCGTTAGGCAACGCGCCCGACGGGGATTTTTTTATAAACAACCGATAGCATGCGGTTTTTGGCTAGATTTTGCGAAGTGCGGCAAATCTTTTGTTTTTATGCTGAAAAGGATGGATAGGAAGTGGTGCAGTAACAGTTTTTTGTAACAAATTTCAAATGAAATATTTTACAATGAAAATAGGTTTTATGATAATGAGGTAATTTTATGGAACAATTAGCAAATATGCCTGTATGGGCACAAATGCTGTCAATGGGTAGTTTTATGTTCGCCAGCGGCGTGTTAATGACACGTATTCCGCTTGCCCCTGCTATTATACTGTCGTTCTTTTATCTGTACGGGGCGTTTAACACCACGCACCATATGCCAAGTTTTACCTTACAACACCCTTGGATAATTACAGCATTGTATATTGGAATTCCCTTGGTGTTTGTTTTATTTGCTACATGGGTAAACGCTCAATCCAGTGGTCCCGGCGATATGCAAATAGGAGGCACTTTGTGGACGTTGATAGCTCTTATCCCTGTTGTTATTGCTTGGCTAGTATCTTTGGTAGTGGCATTTATTAAACTATACCAGTTCATTATTGCACTTCCTGCAGCAAAATATGTATGGGCCTTGGGATTATTATTTTTTATTATTGGGGTAACAGCAGGTGTTTTTGAATGGAATGGTTTCTTTCATTCAAGTGATCATATTGCAAAAACTTGGCCCTATTTCGTGAGTTTTACAGGTTTGTGCATATTAGCATGTGTAGGTTTGCGTATACGGGATTATGCACACAAAATCTTGGGTAATAGTACTAACCCCTGTATTATTTCTTATAATTAGTGGAGCTTTTACTCCTCTCTACCTAAAGAAGTAAAATTGGAATCTGCTAGAGCAAAGGAAACAACTATGACCCCACAAGAAGAACAATTTTTGCAAGTTATCCGAACCAATGATACCAATCAAGCTAAATTGCTTATAGAGAAAGGCATAAATGTAAATTTAATTGATGCAGTGTCAAATATGTCGGTACTCATGTTGGCCGCGCAAAAACATAATTATAAATTGTGTGAGTTGTTGTTAGGCTATGGGGCTGATTTGTTTTGGAAAAACCAAGAAGGAGAAACCATTTTTGATAAATTTAAAGACGATATTAAACTGATGACTTGGCTTGAAACTCAGATAAAAAGAATAAATAACCAAAAATTTAAAGAGGCCGCTTTGCAAGGGAATTTAAATTATATTACAGAACATTTCTCTGAAGTTAATGCCGATACTTTATCTTGGAGTTTTGTGCATGCTCCATCCGTCCCAGTATTAGATTATCTACTAAAAATGGGGATAGATGTTAATGTGCAGAGCACATACATTAAAAAATATGGATTTGGTGGAGGAAGGGAGCATTATACATTGACGTCTTTATTGGATGGATGTAAGCAAAATAACTTAGAAAAAGTAAAATTTTTGTTGGAGCATGGAGCTCGCGTGGACATTGTTTATCACTCGGTACGGCTTATATATGGGAAAGATTCAGATGATTATATTAACGAAGATCAAAAAATAACAGCCCTATCATTTGCTCGCACTTGCAAGAATTTGGAAATGGTAGAGTTGCTAAAATCCTACGGAGCAAAGGAGTAAGCACCTTGCTATCCAAACTACATCCACCGCCATTTACAAACAATACCCGCCTTACGGCGGGTTTTTTATTCGTTATATTGCGTATATCTAAAAAAAGGCAAGCCCTTTCTTTTAACTTTTCAATATCTCACCAACGGGATTTTTTGCATAAAAAACCCCGCTTTTAACAAGCGGGGTTACAAACAGTGATATCAACGGTTTAGTATCCGCGCTGGCCTTCTAAAGATTCGTCATTTTCTATCCAGTCCTGCACGTTAATTACCCGGTATTCGTCGGCCGTGTCACGCACGTATACTTTTTCTATCCCGGCGTTTATAATCATACGCTTGCACATAGAGCAGCTGTTGGATTTGCAAATATACTCCCCGGTGGAAACTTCCCGCCCGGCCAAATACAGGCTGGCGCCCAGCATTTTATCGCGCGAGGCGCTGATAATGGCATTGGCCTCGGCATGCACACTGCGGCACAGTTCGTAGCGCTCCCCGCGGGGGATGTTTAATTTTTGGCGGATGCAGAAACCCAAATCACTGCAGTTTTTGCGCCCGCGCGGGGCACCCACATAGCCGGTGGAAATGACTTCGTCATTCTTTACAATTACCGCGCCATAGCGGCGGCGCAGGCAGGTACTGCGTTGGGAGACAACGTCTGCCAAGTCCAAATAATAATTTATTTTATCGCGCCGAACCATGTGGCACCTCCTGTACGGTTAGTGTGAAATGACAGGCGTTTACCAGGCACGCCCGCCACAGACAAATACAAAAATATTATATTTGAAAATAAGCCCCCGGGCAATAAAAACAAATAAATATCCCCCGGCGTAGCCGGGGGTTTTTCTCAATACGGGCCTAGCCCTCTCTCTACTAGCTACTACTTTAAGTAGTTCCCACTACCTGTCATTTGCGTTCTCTTGCTTCTAAGGGGTTAGTGTCAAACGGAAGCAAACTCCCCGCCTCATCTGCCTTTAACTGGTTCTTTATATATTCTTCTATCCGCTTTTTATTCTTCCCCACTGTATCTACATAATACCCCCGGCACCAAAACTCCCGGTTCCTAAACTTATACTTCACATTCCCCCACTTCTCATATATCATTAGACTGCTCTTGCCTTTGAAGTACCCCATAAAGCTTGATACGCTATATTTAGGTGGTATTGATACTAGCATGTGGATATGATCTGGGCATAGTTCAGCTTCTTCTATACAACTTTCCTTCCACTCACATAACTGTCGCAATATTTTCCCTACTTCTACTTTCTTCTCTTTGTAAAAGAACCTTCTGCGGTACTTCGGGGCAAACACTATGTGATATTTGCAATTCCACTGCGTATGTGATAGTTTATTTATGTCATTGGTCATAGCAATGACCTCCTTTTGTTTAAATTGCCTGCTAGCACAGGCAATTTATTGTAACAAAAGGAGTTTTTTGTCTTGTGTAACGGTAAAACCTTTACCGAACCCCTAGCCTGGCTGGGGGTTTTCACAACATACAAAAACCAAGCTAAAAATTGTAGCTTGGTTTTTTAAATAACAGGCAGGGGTTACTCCCACTCAATGGTGGCAGGAGGTTTGGAGGTAACGTCGTAAATTACGCGGTTTACGCCGTCCACCTCGCTCACAATGCGTGAGGAAATACGCTCCAGCACTTCGTAAGGGATGCGCGCCCAGTCGCAAGTCATGGCGTCGGTAGAGGTTACGGCGCGCAAACCCACGGTGTGGAAGTAAGTGCGTTCATCCCCCATCACGCCCACGCTTTTAATATTGGGCAGAAAAGCAAAATATTGCCAGATGGCGCTTTCCAGCCCGGCGCGGGCAATTTCCTGGCGAAGGATAGCGTCCGCCTCGCGGATGATATGTAGTTTTTCCGGCGTGATTTCACCCAAGCATCTAACCGCAAGCCCCGGCCCCGGGAAAGGCTGTCGCCAAACCAGGTTGTGTTCCAGGCCCAGTTCTTCACCCAAGGCGCGTACTTCGTCTTTAAATAAAGAGCGCAAGGGCTCCAGCAGTTTAAACTTTAAATCTTTAGGCAGGCCCCCCACATTGTGGTGGCTTTTGATGACGCTGGCATTGCCGGCGCCGCTTTCTATCACGTCCGGGTAAATGGTGCCCTGGAGAAGGAAATCCATATGGCCCAGCTTTTGGGCTTCTTCATCAAATACGGCAATAAATTCCCGCCCGATGATTTTGCGTTTTTCCTCCGGGTCCGTCACTCCGCGCAAAGCGTTTAAAAAACGCTCCTGCGCGTTTACGCGTATTAAATTTAAGCCAAAGCGGCCTTTAAAAACGCGTTCCACTTCGTCGCCCTCGTCTTTACGCAAAAGGCCGTGGTCCACAAATACGCAGGTTAAATTGTTCCCCACCGCTTTATGCACCAGCATAGCAGCTACGGAAGAATCCACCCCGCCCGAAAGCGCACACAAAACTTTTTTATCACCCACGGTTTCTTTTACGCGGGCAATTTCTTCTTTGGCAAAGTTGCCCATGCTCCAATCCCCCTGCACGCCGCAAACCTGATATAAAAAGCGGTGCAGCAAGGCAGAGCCGAAAGGCGTGTGTAAAACCTCCGGGTGGAATTGCACGGCATAGAGGCGGCGGGAAGCGTCTTCCATCGCCGCTACGGGGCACAAATCCGTTACCGCCGTTACGCGAAAGCCGGCCGGCAGTTGTTCAATATAATCACGGTGGCTCATCCAGCAGGTGTTTTGGGCTTGCAAACCGGTAAACAGCGGGCTGGTAACATCCAGCTTTATTTGCACTTTGCCGTATTCTTTAAAGTCCGGGCTTTTTACTTTTCCGCCCAGCAAATGCGCCGTAAGCTGCGCCCCGTAGCAAATGCCCAAAACGGGGATACCCAGCTCAAAGATTTCTTTGGATACGCTGGGTGCACCCTCTTCATACACGCTGGCGGGGCCGCCCGTAAAAATAATGCCTTTGGGGCGTTTTTGTTTGGCCGCCTGCACAATTTGCGTAAAGGGGACTACCTCGCAATATACGTGGTCTTCCCGCACGCGGCGGGCGATAAGCTGGTTATACTGGCCGCCAAAATCGGCCACTAAAATCAGTTCGTTTGCCATTAAAAATTCCCCTTGGAATAGTTGCTTTCTTCTTTGGTGATAAAGATATCATGCGGGTGGCTTTCTATTAACCCCGCGTGGGTAATGCGCACAAACCGGCTGTTTTGGGCAAAAGTTTGCAAATCCTTCGCCCCGCAATAACCCATGGCCGCACGCAAACCGCCAATCAGCTGGTAAACCACATCCGCCAGCGGGCCGCGGAAAGGCACGCGCCCTTCCACCCCTTCCGGCACCAGTTTTTTGCTGTTGTCTTGGAAGTAGCGGTCACTGCTGCCGGCCTTCATGGCGGCGCTGGAGCCCATGCCGCGGTACGCTTTAAATGCGCGGCCGTTGTAAATAATGTTTTCACCGGGGGATTCGGTCGTACCGGCAAATAAAGAGCCCAGCATACACACGCTGGCACCGGCGGCCAAGGCTTTGGCAATATCGCCGGAGAATTTAATACCGCCGTCCGCAATAATAGGGATATTATATTTGGCGGCCGCTTTGGCGCAGTCATACACCGCCGTTAACTGCGGCATACCAATGCCGGCAATCACGCGCGTGGTGCAAATGGCACCCGGCCCGATACCCACTTTAATACAATCCGCACCGGCCTCAATAAGCGCTTCCGCCGCTTGCGGCGTGCACACATTGCCCGCAATAACCTGGCAGGCAGGGAAAGTTTGTTTTAATTTTTTTACGGCTTCCAACACGCCCTGGCTGTGGCCGTGGGCCGTGTCCACCACCAGCACGTCCGCCTCCGCCTTTAAAAGGGCTTCCGCACGCGAGAGCATATCTTTGGTAATGCCCACCGCCGCACCCACCAAAAGGCGGCCTTTTTCGTCCCGGGCGGAAAGGGGGTATTCGATACTTTTTTCTATATCTTTAATGGTAATAAGCCCTTTTAAGTGGGATTCATCATCCACCAGCGGCAGTTTTTCTATACGGTGCTTTTGCAAAATAGCCTGGGCTTCTTTAAGCGAGGTACCCACCCGCGCGGTGACCAAATTTTCTTTGGTCATCACTTCGCCAATGGGGCGGGAAGGGTCTTTTTCAAAGCGCATATCGCGGTTGGTAATAATACCCACCAGGCGGTTGTTTTTATCCACTATCGGCACGCCGGAAATGTGATATTTGGCAGTTAAGTTCCAAGCGTCCTGCAAAGTGTCTTCCGCCCGCAGCGAGAACGGGTTGGTAATTACGCCGTTATCGCTTCTTTTTACGCTGTCCACCATATCCGCCTGTTTTTGGGCGGACATGTTTTTATGGATAATGCCAATACCCCCTTCGCGCGCGATGGCAACGGCCATGCGGGCTTCGGTTACGGTATCCATACCGGCACTCATGAGCGGAATATTAAGCTTAATTTTTTGGGTAAGCCGTGTGTTCACTTTTACATCTTTGGGAAGCACGGCGGAGTGTTGAGGAACGAGGAGTACGTCGTCAAAAGTAAGGCCTTCTTTGGAAAATTTTTCGTCCATGTATCAGTTAACCTTTCTTTTTATTATAGCGGTTTTGGAGGGAGCACGCAAAAAAGGCCGGGCATACGCCCGGCCTAAAAAATATATCAAGGCCTGTTAAATTTCGTCCCAGCCTTCCACGGCGGAACTTTGGTTATAGGCCGAGATGTTCACCTCAAAAAAGTTGCCTTTTACACTGCCTTCGCCGGCGGTATCGGCAATTTTTTCCAGGTGGGGGTAGGGGTTTTTGTCAAAACCTTTGTATAAGGGTTCCAGGCCAATTTCCTGCAGGCGCTGGTTGGTGATAAACTTGGTGTAGGCCTCGGTGCTTTGGCGGGTGATGCCCATCACGCCGTCCCCAATAATGTGGTTGCTCCAGGCTATTTCCCGTTCGGCCGCTTCGGCAAACATGGCGTAAACTTCTTTTTCGTCAAAAAAGTCCGGGTTGGTGCGCCAGATTTCTTTAATCATGTTGGAGAAAATGACACAATGCACCAGCTCATCGCGGTTGATGTATTTTATTTCGTCCGCGGTGCCCATCATTAAACTGCGCGAAGCCAGGTTGTAAAAGAAATTAAACCCGTTGTAAAAATAAATGCCTTCCAGCAAGAAGTTAGCCACCAGCACGCGGGCAAAGTTATGCGGGGTTTTTTCATCCAAAAAGCGCTGGTAAATTTCGGCAATGTATTGGTTGCGCTCCAGCAGGACGGGGTCCTCGCGCCATTTTTCGTAAACGGCGTTGCGTTTGTCCTCCGGGATGATGCTTTCAATAATATAGGCGTAACTTTGGGAGTGCACCGCCTCCTGATAGGTTTGAATAGCCAAAATAAGGTTTATTTCGGGCGCGGTGATGTATTCGCTTATATTGGGCAGGTTGTTGGTTTGTATACTGTCCAAAAACACCAAGAAAGACAAAATGCCGTCATAGGCTTTTTGTTCGGCCGGGGTCAGTTCGGCATAGCTGCGTTTATCGTCAAACAGGGAAACTTTTTCCGGTATCCAAAAGTTTTCCATCATCACGCGGTAAAGTTTATTGGCCCAGGTGTATTTAACATTGTTTAAGTTAAATAAATTGGTAACGTTTCCGCCAATGATTTTGCGCACGGACACGTCATCGTTGCCGTGTACGTTAAAGATGGGTTTTTGTTTCATGTATTGGGTCATGGTAAAAGTCCTCTTAGCCGGCGCAGCTTACGCATTCTTCTTTCTTGGCGCTGGTGCCGTCTTTTTGAATACTGCGGGTATAATATAAGGTTTTTAAACCTTTTTGCCAGGCATCCATAATGGTATTGTAAATATCTTTGGCGCGGATATCGCGGTTTAAGTTATAAATTAACTCCACCGATATACCGGTGTCTATCCATTTATTAATATGGGCCATAATATCCACCACGGTGCGCTGGTCAATATTGCGGTTTTCCTGATAGTACCAAAGTTTTTGGGCAATAAACGGCGGGCAATTGGGTATGCTGCCTTTGCCGTGCGTTTCCACAAAAAACTTGCTGTATACGGGCAGCACGCTGGCTGTGCAGCCTTGGATTAAGGAAGAGCTGGTATTGGGCGCAATGGCCGTTATTTGGGAGCTGCGCACCCCGTATTGTTTCAGCTCGTCAAAAATCAGTTTCCAGCGTTCCTTTAAAGAGGCGTTCTCTTCAAACCAGGCCTGATTATGGCCTAAAATAATGCCGCGGCTCCAGTCCGACCCGTCATACGCGCCGTACGTCCCTTTCACTTTGGCAATATCAATGCTGGCCTGTATGCAGTAGGCGGCAAATTTTTCAAACAAAGCGTCCACCGCCGGGGCGGATTTGGTATAAGTGATGTTGCGCTTAGCCAGCCAGTCCGCCAGCCCCATAGCGCCCACCCCAATGGTGCGGTAACGGCGGTTATGAAGGACACCTTCCAAAACGGGCACTTCGGTAAAGTCTATGGCGTTATCCAACAGGCGCACGGAAGTGCGGCACACGCTTTCCAGCTCTTCGTCCGTATCAATATTAGCTAAATTGACAGATACCAAATTGCACACGTGGATAAGCCCGCCGTGTTCCTCCCGCACGATTTTATCCCCCTCCAGCTCACGCGCGCCAAACTGCGTGGGGCGCACGTTACTGTGGGATTCCGTACACAGGTTGGTACCCACAATCAGCCCGTCGTGCTTATTGGGGTTAAAACGGTTTAAAGTGTCTTTAAACGCCAGGTAAGGCATGCCTGTTTCCACCTGGGATTTCATCATTTTCTTAAACAACTCTTTGGCGGAAACAAATTTAAACATTTCCAATTTGCCGGCTTTGGCGTCCGCCTCCAGCTTGGCGTAAAACTCATTAAAAGCAGGGCCCCACAGTTCGCTCATTTCCGTCCAATATACGGTGCGGATTTCGTTCGGGTCCACCAGCAGCCAGTCTTCGTTGGCGCGCACTTTTTGCATAAACAAATCCGGTATGACCACCTGCGGGAAAATATCGTAGGCTTTCATGCGCTGGTCTCCGTTTTCGGTGCGCAGTTCCAAAAAGTCTTCTATATCCAGGTGCCAAACGTCCAAAGACACGGTAACGGCCCCTTTGCGTTTGCCCTGCTGGTTTACGGCCACGGCCGTATCGTTAATAATGCGTATCCAGGGGATTACCCCGCCCGAAGCGTTTTTAATTCCTTTAATGCGGGCCCCTTTGCAGCGCACGCGCGAAAGGTTAACCCCCACCCCGCCGCCAAATTTGGAAATGGCGGATATTTGGTCTATGACGTAAAAAATAGAGTCCCGGCTGTCGTCCATCTGCACAATAAAGCAGGAACTTAAATTGCCGTTGGGGCGGCGCAAATTCATCAGCAGCGGCGTTCCCAGCGAAATTTTACGGTCCGCCAGTTTTTCATACGTATCTTTTACCAACGCCATGCGCTCTTCGCGCGGTTCATCCTGATGGGTTAACAAGGCAATGGTTAAAAACATATCCTGCGGCAGTTCCACTATTTTATCGTTATATTCGCACAAATAGCGTTTAATAAGCAGATTGGCACCGGCATAGTCATACACCATATCAAAAGCCGGGTTGATAAAAGAAGCCGCCTGGGCAATTTCCTGCGCGCTGTATTTATCCGTTACCTGGGTGGTATAAACGCCGCAGGCCGTGTTTTCGGCCAGGGTGCGGGGATAATCATAAATATATCCGCGGGCGCTGGTGCGGCGGTACAATTCCAACATTTTTAAACGGCCGGCCACGTTCTTCCAGTCCGGCTCCTGCAAAGAGGTCATCTGCAAGGCCAAAAGCATCAGGTGCTGCATAATTTGCGCGTCCGTGCTGGTGGCGGTAATAAAAGGCAGTATTTTCTCCCTCAAGGCCGAGGCAGAAACCTGCAGGCTCTTTGTAGAAACAGCCAAAATTTGTTCTATACGCCCTCCGGTAAGCGGGGCGGAGAAAAGAGAAAAAAAGTCGTTATTCATAATTTTTCCTAACAAGTGGGTAATTTTTATTATAGCTAAATTAAACCCAAAAATAAAAAATTTTAAGGGTTAGCCGCTGCATAAAAATAAGCCCAACCCAAAGGAAAACCTAATAAAAAAGATATAATTTAAATAAGTTATGAAAAAAATCCTTTTCTTATGTTGTTTAGTGGTCTTTTCCCCCCTGTACGCCCAGGATTATGAAGGAAGAACCATCGCCCAGGTGCACGCCACGGCAACCCGCATGAACCCCAAAGTTATTTTGCAGCGCTTTCCTTTAAAACCGGGGGACCGCTTTACCGCCCAAACCTATGACCGTGCCCAAGACAAACTGCACAATATGCGCGTATTTAAAAAGCTGGATTTTACCCTTACCCCCCGCGCGCAAGATAAGCTGGATATCAACATCTCCGCCGAAGACGGATACTTTATTTTCCCCCTGGCGTTTGCCTCCGGCGGGGGAAAAAGCGTGGCGGCCCTTTCCCTGGCGGCGGGAAATTTATTTAAACAGGGGGAAATGTCCTTCTTTTTTGGGGGCATCAGCCAGGACGGGTTTACCCTAAACGGCGGGGTAGCCCTGGGCAAAAACAGTTTTTATGCCGGCTACAGCAAAATAAATACAGACCAACGTTTCTATAAAAATTATTGGAGCAACACCTTTGGCGTGTTTTCCACTTCCGACGACGAAGGCGAATACCCCGGTGAACTGCTGGCCCAGGTGCACACCCGCCAGGAAAGTTTTACCTTTAACTACGCCCGCGAGCTTACACCCAACCTCAGCCTCAGCCTGCGGCCGGAACTAACGCACTACCGCTATGCCAATACCCCCTTCATGCAGTTGGACAGCGGCACCCACAATACCCTAACCGCCGCCTTGCAAATAAGCGACAATATACGCAAAGGGGCCAATATGGGGGCCTTGTCCGGCTATGGGCTGACGGATAAGAAAAAAAGCTTGACCAATTTGCCCCGCCCCCGCTACGGCTACGCCGGAAAAATATTTTATACGGACGGCGGCAGCTGGACCGCCAGCGACTACCGTATTTCCAAACTGGGCGTTCAGGCTACCTGGCTGGCGGAGCTAAAACAGCGCCATTTGCTTACGCTGGAAATAAAAGCGCAAGATGCTTTTCAGGCCCACTTTAGCGATGAAATTTTATCCACCGATTTGCTAAGCGGCCAAGGCCGTTACGACCGCCAAATCCGCGGCCAACGCGGCGCCGGCGCCAGTGCGGGCTTTGTGTATTATTTGCTGCGCAACAATACGGGCCTTTTGTCTTTGGCGCCTTTTTATGAAACGGCTTACGTGTACCGCGCCGGAGAGTACCGCAACCACAGCGGTGCCGGGGCCACGCTTTCTTACAAGCTGTGGCGCTTTCCTTTCCCGGTGGGTATCAACTATACCCATAACCTGACGGACGGCTCCCACCAAACCGCCTTTGTATTCGGCGGGGCCTTTTAAACCGGTTAACAAAAATATTTTAGCTATTCCCCATACGCCGCGCGCGTTTATTTTATTATAATGAAGAGGTAGGAGTGTAACTTCATCATATTTAAAGGAGAAGCTATGTGGTATGGAATTGCGGCCCTGAGACCGTTTGAACAATATGCCCTTTTTGGCGTTTTGTTTATTGCGGTGTTGGGGCTTTTGTATGCATGGTTCCTGCGCAGACAAGTACTGCACGAGGACGCCGGCACCCCCGAAATGCAAAAAGTATGGGGCGCCATACGGGAAGGCGCTAACGCCTACCTGAAAAGACAGTTAAAAACCATTTTACCGCTGATAGGGTTGCTGACGGTTTGTTTGTTCCTCTCCGTATACATTGTGCCCGTATCGGCCGATTCTATGGAACGCTTTGCCGGGTTATCCCCCGAAAAAGTAAAACTGATTGCCGCTTTCGGCCGCGCGGGCGCCTTCATTTTGGGGGCGGTGTTTTCCCTGCTGGTGGGCCAGTTTGGTATGCGTATTGCCGTGGACGCTAACGTGCGTGTGGCGGCCGCTTCCAAACGCAGTTTTGGCGATGCGTTAAAAATTGCTTACCGCGCCGGCACCGTAACCGGTATGTTGACCGACGGCCTGGGCCTGCTGGGCGGAACGGTGATTTTTATTATCTTCGGCATTGCCGCGCCGGATGCTTTGTTAGGCTTCGGTTTCGGCGGCACGCTATTGGCTTTGTTCATGCGCGTGGGCGGCGGTATTTACACCAAAGCCGCTGACGTAGGCGCCGACCTGGTGGGTAAAGTGGAAGCCGGCATACCGGAAGACGACCCCCGCAACCCGGCCGTAGTGGCCGACTTAGTGGGCGACAACGTAGGCGACTGCGCCGGTATGGCAGCCGATATTTTTGAATCTTACGAAGTAACCATCGTTTCCGGCTTAATTTTGGGTATTTCTTTATGGAGAATTACCGGCCACCACGAATGGATTGTCTACCCGCTTTTGGTGCGCGGTATCGGGGTATTGTGCTCCATCATCGGCACCTATGCGGTAAAAGACTCCAAACGCACCGCCGGCAACGCCATGAAAGCCATTTTTAAAGGCTATACCATTTCTGCGGCCATTTCCGTAGTAATATTTGGTTTGCTGGCCTATTATTATATGACGGATGTTCCCGGCGGCTGGTGGAGACCTTTTGCCGCCACCACCATCGGCATTTTGCTGGCCATTACCATTGACCGCCTGACCGAATACTTTACCGGCACGGATAAAAAGCCCGTGCAGGAAATTAAAAAATCCACGGCCACCGGTTCCGCCACCACCATCCTTTCCGGTATTGCGGTGGGGTTTGAATCGGCCGTGTGGAGCACCTTGGTCATTGCGGGCGCTATCTTCCTGTCTGTAATGATTTTCGGCACCATTGACGGCCTGGCCGCGGCGGATAAATTTACCTTCATCCTCTACGGCGTAGCCATGACGGGTATTGGTATGTTAACCCTTACCGGCAACAACGTGGCCATGGACTCCTTCGGCCCGATTGCCGATAACGCCAACGGCATTGGCGAAATGGCCTGGCACGGAAAAGACGATAAAGAAACCCAAAAAGCCCGCCAGATTATGGCCGACTTGGACGGCGTGGGCAACACCACCAAAGCCATTACCAAAGGGGTGGCCATCGGCTCGGCCGTTATTGCGGCGGTAGCTTTGTTTGCCTCTTATATGGTAGACGTAAGCAACGTGCAAAAACTGCTTAACGACGCTTGGGCCGCCGCTGGGGAAGACAAAGCCCTTACGCTTTTATCCCAGGTAGGTATTGTGGTTTCTGACCCGACTGTATTTGTGGGTATGCTTATTGGCGGGGCGCTTCCGTGGTTGTTCTCTTCCTTTGCCATCAACGCGGTAAGCCGCGCGGCGGCACTGATTGTGGAAGAAGTACGCCGCCAGTTTAAAGGCGGTGTGCTGGAAGGCAAAGCCAAACCCGATTACACCAACGCCGTAAACATTTCCACCGTGGCCGCGCAGAAAGAGCTGATTGTGCTGGCCGTGCTGGGCATTGTGTCCCCCATTGTGGTGGGGCTGGCCTTTGGGGTGGAAGCCTTGGGCGGTTTCTTGGCGGGTATTATCATATCCGGGCAGTTGCTGGCTGTGTTTATGTCTAACGCGGGCGGCGCCTGGGATAATGCCAAAAAAGTGGTGGAAGACGAACCCAGCAATATTGCCGCTAACACCGGCAAAGGGTCCGAACGCCACAAAGCCAGCGTGGTGGGCGACACCGTGGGTGACCCCTTAAAAGACACCGCCGGCCCTGCCGTAAACCCGCTGATTAAAGTGGTGAATATGGTGGCCGTTATCGTGGCGCCTATTGTGGTAAACTACCATAACGATTTTACCCCCCTGGGCAAAATCGGCTGGGTAGTGGTGATTGTTCTTTTAGCGGTACTTAGCTGGGCCATTTTATCCAGCAAAAAACCCGCGCAGGACTTAACCAAATAACCTGCTTTAAACTAGACCCCCCCGCTTGCAAAAGCGGGGGGGTCTTTATTGTACCAAACGATATTATCTATTGGGCCGGGCAGTTATACACCAAAGCGTTATATTCCACATTATTGACCACAAAAGGGTTGTCGTAATTGTAAGAAATATCGGTATTATGCCAGCTGGTGTTTTTTACCCAAACGGTATTGCCGCCCATACTAACGGCATTGTTGCGCAAGTCTGCCGCTACCTGGAAAGATACATCCGCCTCCCCGCGCAGTATGCCGGAAGCATCGGGGTTTACGTCCCCCATAATCCCCCCTTTAAAAGTGCAGTTGGCGGCCGGTTGTTGCACCACAATGCGCACCTGCTGCCCTGTTGCCGTAACGGGCGCCTGAGTAAAAGAAGCCACCTCTTTTTGCGCTTCTTGTTCCAACCCGGCGCAAGCCGCCAGAACTGTCAAGCAAAACAATAAAGATGTAATTTTCTTCATAACCCTCCTTTTCTGCCAAAATTATAGCAAATACCCAAATGTTTTTGATAATATGAAGAAAAGAGGGTTTATTATGGGGATTATCATCGGCATTTCTTGCGTGGCATTGGCGGCGGGATTAGTGATACTGGGCAACACCCGTACCGCCCGCATGCACCGCTATGCAAAACGCAATCATGCCCAGTTTGACCGGCACCGCAACTCCCTCACCACCCCGTTAAGCGCCGGCAAGCTGGAACTGCTAAAAGAATACTTTCCGCTTTTCCGCCATGTGATGACGTTTATGGATAACACCGCCTTTATGCGCCTGGCGGATGCTGAAATTTATAAAGACGAAAGCCCCAACGCCCAGCCCGTAAACGTTACTTTATTTACGGCCGAATTTAGAAACCGCAGTTTTCCCGTCCTTAAAATAGCGCCGTTAGGGTCCCCGTTTTATGCGTCCCAATATATGACGGTAAAAACCAATATCCCGGAAATTGACCGCGCCTACCACATCAGCGCCCCCAACCAAGCCGCCGGCCTATTGTTTACCCCCTACTTAAAGCGCTTATTAAAAACGCGGGATAATATTTACCTGGAAGTAAATGATAACGCCTTCTTATATCATGAAAATTGCCTTCAGCCCATTGAAGAGCTGGAACATTTCCACTGCCGCGCCGCCCAATTATTGGCCGAATTTGGCAACACCATGGTTAATTTAGACAAACCCGGCACCGCCACCATTGCGGCCGCCATCAAAAACCCGCCCAAACCCAAGCCCGTACTGACGGACGAAGAGTTTGACGCCAAAGCCCAGGCTATGCTTTCGGTCATGTGCCCTAAAGAAATTGCCCGCATGCACGGCAGCAGCAGCCTGCGCGGGTTTTGGAGCATTATTCTATTGGTCCTTTTACTGGCCATACCCGTGGTGGGGTGGCTGTTGTTAAAGAATTTTCCCCATTAATAAAAAACCCCGGGTTTCCCCGGGGTTTTTGGTGTAAAGGGCAGGGCTTTATTGGGCCTTATCCTGCGAGGTTTCTACGCCCAAGCTTTTTAAGAAAGCCCGGTTGTTATACGGCCGGCCCAGGAATTTTTCCACCATTTCGTTTTCGTCATACACCGTGCCGGGGGTGTAGATATAGGTGCGCAGTTTGGCGCCCAGTTCTTTATTAAACAAGCCTTGTTCTTCAAACTGGGAGAAAATGTCCTGCGCAATTACCAAAGACCACGCATACACATAATACCCCACATCATACGGGTCCGTGAGGGACATAATATGCCCAAAACTGGCCTGGGGGTAGGTGCCTTTCGTCATTTCTATGCCGGTAATGTCTTTCATCATTTTGGCGTAGAGTTTGGTGGTGTTTACGCGGCGGTTTTTGGCGTGGGCTTCCAGGTCAAACTGGCCCAAAAAGTTTTGGCGCAGGAAGGCCGTAGCCTCCCCGGCGTGGCGGGCCTGTACCATGGAGTTTATCAGCTCGTCCGGTATTTGCTGGCCGGTTTTGTAATGGGAAGATATTTTTTTAAGCACCTGCGGCTGCCAGGCCCAGTTTTCCAGCAGTTGGGAGTGGGTTTCTATATAATCCCAGGCTACGTTATCCCCCGTTAAGCTGGCATATTTGGAAGTAGCCAAAGACATTTGCAGCACGTGCCCAAACTCGTGGAATAAAGTTTCCACTTCCCCGTGCCCAAGCAAAGCGGGCACCCCGTTGGCGGCAGGGGAAAAGTTGGCCGCTATCACCACGGAAGGGATTTGATACTGCCCGTCAGGCAGTTGGAAGCGGTCCACAAAAGACCAGGTGGCCGCATGGGTATATTTGCCGTCACGCGGGTACAGGTCCATATAAAAATAAGAAATAGTCTGGCCGGTGGCCGCGTCTTTAATAATCCAGGTTTGCACGTCCGGGTGCCAAACGGGCAGGTCCGCCTGCTCAAAGGTTAAACCGAATATGCCCCCAAAAATTTCAAACATACCGTTAATAACGGTTTGCACGGGGAAATATTCTTTTATCTTTTCATCATCCACCTGATAAAAAGCTTTTTTGTATTGGTTGGCCCAGTAGCCCAGCTCCCAGCCGTTTATTTTTTTGCCGGAAGTACCCAATGTTTTATTTTTAAGTTCCAGGTATTGGGCCATTTCCGCCTGGGCCAAGGGGGTTACCTGTTTTTGCAAATCTTTTAAGAAAGCGCGCAGGTTGTCCTGCGTTTTGGCCATACGCACGGGGAGTACAAAATCCGGGTATTGTTTATACCCCAGCAAAGCGGCCTGTTTGCGGCGCAAAACCAGGGTATCTTCCAACAGTTTTACGTTTTCTTCCCCCCCGCGGCGGGCAAATTTGGTTTGCAGGGCTTTGCGGGCACCGTCGTCCTGCGCGTTGGCCATAAAGGGGTTATAATCCGGGTATTTTAAAGTAACAATGTATTTGCCGTCTTTGGTTTTTTCCAAACGGTTTACATAGGTTTCACCCATTCCTTTTAATTGTTCGGCCGTAAGGGGCAGTTCGTCTTTATAATTATTTAAATTAACGTTATAGCGGGTGATTTTTTCCAGGCGCTCGTCGTTTAGTTTTAAATATTTTTTTAATTTGGCGTCCGTTAAAGACATACCGGCCCGTTCGTAGCGTTCCAGCCATTTATTTAACAGGCGGGCGTCTTCGTGCGCCAGCTTGGGATTGGTTTGGGCGTATTCTTTTAAAGAGCGGTATACGTCCCGCCGGGCAAATATTTCCGCCTTTTTCTTGCTGCCTTGGGTTTCCAGCACGGCGGCGGCCTCCCGCACAGAAGCGTCTTTATGAAAATAAGCCAGTAAAGATAAATTTTTAGGCACAAACCAATACTGCGTGTAGGCCTTTTCCAAAGCCAAAACGGTATTTTCAAACGTGCGCTGCTGGGCAGGAACGGCCGTTAAGGCGGCCAGGCTGTCTTCCAACTCTTGGGAAGCGGCCTGCTCCAGGGAGGCTATTTCCTGCGGGGTATAATCAAAGCGGAGGTGTCCGTCACGGAACATCTCGCCGTAGGCGCCGGCAAATGCCGCGCAAGGCAGCGCCACGGCTGCCAAACCGGTAACAAATTTGTTCATAATTTTATTATAGAAAATATGGCGCCTTCCCCAGCCGCTGCGCGTAATTTCCTATAATATATATATATGGAAAAAGAACAAGACGTTATTGTAGCCAAAAGCGCGGGCTTTTGCCCGGGCGTAAAACGCGCCATAGATAAAGTGCTGGAGCTGGAAGCCGCCGGTAAAAAGCCCATTTACACCATTGGGCCTTTAATACACAACAAACAAGTAACCGACATGCTGGCCGCCAAGCAAATATCTTCCATTGATAAACCGCAGGACGCGGCCGATAAATCCGGCGTGCTGGTTATCCGCGCGCACGGCATTACGCCGCAGTTCCAGCAGGAGATAGAATCCTGCGGTATGGAAGTGGTGGATGCTACCTGCCCGCTGGTTAAACACGCGCATGACGTAATTTCCAAATACGCCAAACAAGGCTATGATACCGTTATCGTGGGGGACGGCGGCCACGCCGAAGTAATCGGCCTTCTGGGCTATACCGAAGGCCGCGGCACCGTGGTATCCGGGCCGGAAGAAGCCCAAAAACTGCCGCATTTTAAAAAAGTAAATGTGGTCTCCCAAACCACGCAAAAAGAAACCGTTTTTTATCAAACCGCCCAAATTATTAAAGAGAAAGCAGACGAATGCCAAATTTCCAACACCATCTGCCAACCCACCAAAGATCGCCAAAAAGAAACCATTGAGCAAGCCAAAAATGCGGACCTAGTTATTGTAGTGGGCGGCAAACACAGCGCCAACACCGCCCGCCTGGCTTTGCTTTGCCGCGGGCTGGCCCCGCAGGTGCTGCATATAGAAACCGAAGCGGAACTGCAGCCCGAGCAGGTGCTGCACGCCAAAAAGATATTTATTACGGCCGGCGCCTCCACCCCCAACTGGGTGATAGACAAAGTGGCCAACTGGGTGCGCCAAACCCGGCAAACCCGCAACCGGTTTTCTTTGGCTACGCCGTTTTATAATGCTTGGAAGCTCTTTGTAAAATACTCCTTTTACACGGCTTTTGCCGCCATGGCTTTAAGTTATGTTTGTATGAAACTGCAAGGCGTGCGCACGGATTGGAAACTATTGTGGTTTGCGTGGCTGTTTGTGTTCGGGTTAACCTCCGTAAACCACGCGGCGGAACGCGCCCCCACGCGCGCACGCAGTATTTCCTATACACTTGGGTTTACGGCCTGTGCGGCAGCGCTGGTGCTGGCGGCTTTAGCCGGATGGCAGATATTTGCACTGGCGGCCGTGTTTTTGGCGGCCGGAATATTTTATCCGTTTAGGCATGTTTTGCACTCCAAATGGGCTTCTTTTCCCGGAACCAAAGACGTAGCCACCGCGCTGGGGTGGGCCTTTGCCTGTGCCTGGCTGCCTGCTTACGCCCATGGCATGCCGTTTCACAAAGCGGCCTATTTGGCCGTATTTTATGCGGGGCTTTTGGTGTTTACGCGTTCGGTTACGCTGGGTTTTTCATCGGTAAACAAAGATTTAATGGTGGGTAAGGAAAGCTTTTACAAAGCCTTTGGCATTTCCGCCACCAAGTGGGCGGTTACGTTTATTTTAACCGCACTCACGGGAGTGTTGGTTGCTTTGTGGTTTATGCCCTGGAAGCCGCTTCTTACAGGCATGCTGCTTATCGGCAACGTTTATACGGTTTTTATTGTAATATATTACTATAGCCATGTTACGGCCCGTAATATTAAGCAGGAAACGTTTATAGATGGGCAATTTTTTATTTTATGGTTGCTATGTTATCTGTCTAAATTCTTTTAGCGGGTACAAGGGGTAAAAAATGAAAATTAAAAAAATTGGTATTTTAACCGCCGGGGGAGACTGCCCCGGCTTAAACGCTGTGGTGCGCGCGGTAAGTAAAAACGCTTTGCAGCACGGCATTGAAGTACTGGGCTTTAAAAACGGTTTTGACGGCCTGGTACGCAACGAATTTGTTCAAATTACCAATGATTTAGTTTCCGGCATTTTAACGCTGGGCGGCACCATTTTGGGCAGCAGTAACATTGCCAACCCGTTTAAATACACGCTGGCGCCGTTCGGCTCGGCCGAAAATCCGGCGGATTTATCCGGCGCCGCCATGCACAATTTTAAAGAAAACCAGCTGGATGCTTTAATTACCGTAGGCGGAGACGGCACGCTGCATATGTCCCAGCAATTTGTGGATATGGGCATGCCCATTGTGGCCGTACCCAAAACCATTGATAACGATTTATCCGCCACGGACCAGACCTTCGGTTTTGATTCCGCCCTGGCCATTGCCACCGAGGCCATAGACCGCCTGCACACCACCGCCCAAAGCCACCACCGCGTAATGATTGTGGAAACCATGGGCCGCTACGCGGGCTGGATTGCCTTGCGCTCGGCCATTGCGGGCGGGGGCGATATTGTGCTGATACCGGAAATCCCGTACAATGACGATGTAATTGCCAATTATATTTTGGACCGCCGCAGCCGCGGCAAGACCTTCAGCATTGTAGTAGCGGCCGAAGGTGCCAAGAACGAAGCCGGCGAGCAAGCCGTCACCCGCACGGTGGCCGGCAGCACGGACCCGGTACGCCTGGGCGGCATTGCTTATAAATTAAGCCAAATGATTGAAGAAAAAACCAAAATAGAATCCCGCGCCTGCGTTTTGGGCCACACCCAGCGCGGCGGCACCCCCACCGCGTTTGACCGCTGGCTTTCCACCCTGTACGGCACCAAAGCGCTGGACATGGTGCTGGAAGGTAAATTTGGTTATATGGCCAGCCTGCGGGCTTTCCAAATGCAGGAAGTAAAAATTGTGGATGCTATTTCCAAATTAAAACGCGTTGACCCCCACGGGGAAGAAGTAAAAGCCGCGCTGGAAGTGGGCATGAGTTTCGGCTCGGCCGACATCGGCTAAGGAGCAAAAATGAACGAACCTTTAGATATTATTTACGGCATACACCCGGTAATGGAAGCGCTGCGCAGTAAAAAACGCAACGTAACCCAGCTGTTTGTTACCGACGGGAAAGCCGGCCACCGCCAGGTGGAAGAAATCATCCGTTTAGCCAAACGCAACAATGTAAAGGTGGACCGCATTGAACCCCGCGTGCTGGATAAATTAACCCACGGGGCCAACCACCAGGGCGTTTTGGCCAAAATACAACCCGTAAAATTGATGAAACTTTCCACCGCGCTGTATGAATCCGACGGCAACAAAAAAGACCTTTGGCTTGCTGTGGACGAAATGACCGACCCGCAAAATCTGGGGGCCATTATCCGCAGTGCGGCGTGTTTAGGCTTTTCCACCATTATCCTGCCGCAGCGGCGCACCGTGGGCATTACGCCCGCCGTATACCGTGTGGCCTGCGGCGCGATTGAAAACATCAACATTGTGGAAGTAGCCAACTTAAACACCGCGCTTATAGACCTGAAGGAAGAAGGTTTTTGGGTGTACGGGGCTGATATGGAAGGCCAACCCATTACGGAGACGGACTATGCCTCCCCCGCCGTGCTGGTAATTGGCAGTGAAGGCTTCGGCATACGCGAAAAAACCGCCGAAAATTGCGACCAAATCATCTCCATCCCCCAAAAAGGCGGGGTGGAAAGTTTAAACGCCTCGGCCGCAGCCAGCATTATTATGTATGATATGATGGCTAAAGTACAATTAAAAAATAAAATTCCTTAAACCCTAAAAAGCCCCGTTAAAAAAACGGGGCTTTTTTATGGCAATAAAGGTTAAGCGTACAATAAAAACGGGGGCCGAACCAAAGCCCCCGTTTAGCCATAAACGGACAGATTAACGCAAATGGAGTTCTATGGAGTCTATTTGTTTATTGGTCTGGTCAAATACTTTAAGCGTCAGTTTACGGTCCACAATTTCCCCATAGGCATAATGATAAGCCGCCACATAGCGCGCGGTGGAAGAATCTCCCGAAACGCGTTTTTGCGGTTCCAACCCGGCCGCACCCAGCGTAACATAAGTTACGCCGCGCACATTGGGCTCCCCGCGAAACATAGGGAAAGTGCGCTCATAATTGGGGGAGTTGCCCTGCAGAACCAAATTTACCTTATAATCTTCAAACAGTTTAATTAATTTGGAGGCCGCCTCATTATTGGGCGCCACGGGGCCGGTGGAATACAGCGGGGCATTGATTACTACTATTTTCCATTTCCCTTCCACATTGGAAGTAAGCGCCGTTTTAAGCCATTTGATTTGGGCGGAGTCTTCCTCCAAACTGGGGGCCCACACGGCGCCGTATGTGGTGTTGGCGTCCAAGAAAATAAAACGGGCGTTGGCCGTATCAAACGTAAAATATTTGGGGGTACCGGGGCCCCAGCTCATACTGTGAAAATTAGAATAATTGGCCCGCAGGAAGGATTTGCTTTCTTTTTCAGTACGGTCTGGCCCGTACTCATTGGGGCCTAAAGCCACCAACAAGGGGTTATTGGCCAGGACGGTTTTAAAGGGGGTAAAAAATTCCCGGTCCGCATCGGCATTTAAACCGCTGTGGGTAATGTTGCCGGTGTGGATAAAAAAGTCCGCCTGGTGCTGCAGCATTTGCCCGGCCAATGCCCGGCGGGCTTCGGCGGCAAAATCGGGCGGGACGATGCCGTCCTCCCCCGCCGTTGGCAGCGGGGCGCCGGTATTGCCCAGCGCCAAGAATTTAACTTCTTTGCGCTCCGGTGAAAATAAGGTGCGAAAGCTCCCCTCCACCGGGGCCTGCACGCCGTCTTTGGCTTGGTTGTATACATACAGGCGGTAGCAATAATCCTGGTTGGGCACCAGGCCGTACAAAATGGCCTTGTGCGAAGTGGAAGACGGGGTAAGCGTCATCAACTGGTTGCAACGCGGCACGGGGCCGTATTCCAGCCAGGAAGGGGTATCCTCATCCGTCTGCCACCGCAAAACCATGGTGGTTTGGGTAGGGTCTTCTATATACGGGCCGCGTACAATTTGCGCGGCGGCAGCCGGCAATACAGCTGCACACAACAATATAAGGGTAAAAAGGGTTTTATTCATATTATTTTTATTTTACTAAAATATCCCTGCCAATAGCTGCTTACTGCGGAAATATTTGCCATTTAATACAGTTATATTAAAAAACCCACGCGGCCTAACTTAAATTTTGCTAAATTAATAGTATGAGAAAATTATTTTTATTATTAACCTTAGTGCTATTGCCTGCGGCTGCCATGCAGGCCAAAACGTTGGACGCAAGAGCGTCTTATTTATGGTCCTCCGATAAAAACCAGGCCACGGCTTCTTTATCGGTGGCTCCCACGTACAATACCCAGGCTGGGGTAGTGGTGCGCTATGTAAAAGACATGCAGGATTATGCCTTCGGCCGGCTGAAAGACCCTATCTACTCCGTTTATGTGCCGATGTTATTTCAGTTTGAGTTGCTGGACGTGGAATTAACCCCGTTTTATTATTTTAAACACAATGCCGAAAATCCGGCCTATCAAGATGCGTACGCCTATGGCGCCACCGCCGCTTTAACCATGTTAATGGAAAATGACCAGGTAAACGATATTTATACCCGCGCCAGACTGGGCGCCAGCTACGCCCGCCAGCAGGGTACTTTGTTTACCAAAAATGCCGCACCTGAAAATACCGATTATGACCAAGTGGCCTATTTCCTGCAGTTAAGCCACAGCATGTTTCAGGCCTACCGCTTGGAAGCCATGGGGGCGGCTTTCCAATACCCGGACGGGATAACCGACGTTACCGCTTGGCGCGGCGTATTAAACCAGCAGGATTTGGCCTCCCTGCAAACGCTGGACATTACGCGTGACTTGCGCAAATACGCCCTTGGCGGGCGCTTTGTGCGCACGTGGGCGGAATCCGGCTCTGCCTTATACATAGGCTACTCCTTCACCGAAAATTACACCGCCGACCCGGACCATTCCTTTATTATCGGCAATTCTTTCCCGATAGTAAAAAATGTATTTTTTGATATAGCCTATAACCATATAGAAACCACCAGCCATAAAAATAAAAGAGACATCTTTTACCTGGGGCTGGCGGCGGCTTTCTAGGGGAGTGTTATGAGCGAGAATGATTTAAAAGAAAAAGATGCTTCCAATAAAATTTTATCATTGGTATCGCACAAATTAAAAACCCCGCTTTCCATTATTAACGGATATTCGGAAGCGATTTTGTCCCAAGCGGGGAAAGAAAAATTTTCTCCCTTTACGTCCAAAGCACTGGAAGAAATAAACAAACAGGGTTTAAAAATGGGGGAACTGGTGGATAAACTGCTAAACTACAATAAAATATCCTCCATGAAACCCATTGATTTAAAGAAAACGGACATCAATTTAAAAACGCTGGTAAAGGAATGCGCATCCCACGCCATAGCCAAAGATGACGATTCCGCCCCCGCCCCCACCACCGAACCTACCGCCAAACGCGGCACATATATAGAAATTGACTGTTCCGAACGCTTAAACGTGCATGCAGACAAAGAAATATTAAAGGCCATGCTGGAAGAAATGCTGGACAATGCCATTAAGTTTAACAACAAAATGGAAAAAATCATTAAACTACAATGCGCCAACCACGGCAACACGGTTTCCATCTCCGTGCGGGATTACGGAGCCGGCATACGCCCGCAGGACGTAAACCGCATTTTTGAACCTTTTTACCAGGTGGACGATTACTTTACCGGCCAAATAAACGGCTGGGGCCTGGGGCTGCCCATGCTTAAAAACGGGGCAGAATTACACGGAGGAACGGTGAATGTTGTGTCAGACCGGGGGTTAGGCTCCATCTTTACCGTTACGTTACCCATTCAATGAACTCGCTAGATTGTATGCAGCAAGCTGCTTTGCAGTGTGAAACACTGCGGGCCCAGCTGGCCGGTGCGGCCCGCTCTCTGGCGGAATTTTACCGCCGGCTGGAGCAAATATCGTCCCAAATCCATAAAAATATGGAAGTGCGGGACCAAACCTTTGCGCAGGATTTCAACACATTCTGCCAAACCCTGCGCCACGATACAGACACGCAGGAAACCGCCTGGGCCCAAATACGCGCCCAAGTGCGCACCTGGACTAAAAACGACTACGGCGCCGATATGGCCCTGCCAGCCAAAGGTTTTAACAATAAAGCAAAAACCCTTTCCCGCATGTGTGATGAGTTTACCACCGAATACCACCGATTCTACCGTTTATATCAAGGGTTTACAGCCCAAAAACTAAACGTATGGTTATTAACGTCCTGCGCGGAGACCTGTAATAACCTGACGGATAAAATACTATTTTTGGCACGGGAAATTGCCCAAAAAGCAGAACGTTACCGGAGGTAACCATGTTTAATAAAGAAAAGCCTTTATATTATTATCAAAAAACCAGCACCATTTGTTTAACCATTATAGCCGCCGGTATTGTTACGGCTATGCTGGTATACACCAAAGCGGTGTTGATACCGCTGGTTATATCCATTTTTTTGTACACCATATTAACGCAAATGACCAATATGCTGCGCCATAAATTGTCTTTCCCCAAGTGGCTGGCGGTAACGGTGTCCATACTGGTGTTTTTGGCTTTTTTTGCAGCGGTTATTTTGTTTACGGTAAACTCCGTAGGCGGGTTTTTAAAAGGGGCTGAAGTATATAAAGAAAACCTTCTGGCCTCGGCACAAGATGTAATGACCCGTATACAAAAATATGGGGTACATATTGATACCGGCTCCGTATTAACCGCTTTAAAAGACTTGCCCCTGTTTAACTGGCTTAAAAACTTTGGCGGGAAGTTATTTTCAGTCATCTCAAACTTTACACTTATTTTGCTGTTTATGATTTTCTTTCTGTTGGGCAGCAAAAAAACCCCGCCCATTACCAATGAAACCATTAAAGAAATGCTTTCCAACGTGTCTGTTTACTTATCCGTAAAACTGATGACCTCTCTGGCTACCGGCATTATTATTGCGGTGATTTTACTGGCGTTTGAGGTTAAACTGGCCCTGTTATTTGCGTTGTTTGCGTTCCTGCTTAATTTTATCCCCAGTGTAGGGTCCATTGTAGGGGTATTACTGCCGGTGCCGGTACTATTTTTACAATTCGGGTTTGGCGGCAAATTGCTTTTAATTGTAGGGCTGCTGACCGCTACGGAATTTATTATAGGCAACTTAATAGAACCCCGCTTTTTGGGGGACGGGATGGACCTGCACCCGGCGGTGGTAATTGCCTCGTTAATTTTTTGGAGCTTGGTCTGGGGCGTACCCGGTGCGTTTTTATCCGTGCCGATTACCGCTTCCGTTAAAATTATTTTAGGCAAAATAAAACATACCCGCCCGGTGGCGGAATTATTAGCCGGCAGGCTTCCGCATTAACTTTAACCCCCGGTTAGGCCGGGGGTTTTTGTTTACATAAACGGGCGCGTAAACAGCAAAAATAACCCGCGCCAAAAACACACGGCTCTAACGCGTAAAGCACGCCGCACCGTGTTTCTAAGCCGTCTGTTTTAACCACGCGCACCCCCTCGGGTAAGCATACAATAAAAAGCCCCGCGCTTTATTTAACGCGGGGCTTTTACTAAAAGCAAAACTTATTGAGGCATTTCTTCACGCACTTTATTAAATAAATTGGCCGATGTGGCCCTTGTTAAAAATGCTTCCCATTCCTCGGGGGACATTTCAAAATCGTCCATTACAATATAAGATATTTCACGCGAGGCGTCTTTCCCTACGGACTTTTTATCCTTCATATATTCCCGTTCCAGCTCCACATAGCGGCTGGCAACGGCATAGTCAATATCTTCCTGCGTATAAGGGGAAGGAGCCTCTTCGGCCGAGGCGGCTTCTTGTTTGGCGGCCGCTTCCTGCGGGGTGGAAATGGCTACATCCTGATAGTCCGGCTCTGCCAACGGCGTTTGTTGTGCTTCCGGCGCGGAAATAACTTCCTGCGCGGAAGGGATGTCCTGTGCGTTTTGATCCCCCACCGGAACAAGCAAATCTTCATGGGCCGGCGGTATGGAGGGACTCAGCTGGGGGTTTTCCACACGCGGCGTATTTACCACGCGCCCGGCCAACAAGTTGGAACATGCACTTGGGTTTACAATAAAATAAATACTTAAAATAATGAAAACCAAAATGGCAGATTTAATAAAAATTTTTAGCACAGTGTTCTCCCTCCCTATAGCAAATAGAATACAATATTTTGGGGGCAGGTTAAAAATTATTTTGCGTCTTGCGCATTAAAAACGGAAGATTTGCCCTGCAGAACTTGCACGCTTTGCACATATTGCGGGTTAGAAAAAATCTGCCCGACTATCATGGAAAACTGCGGGTTTTGCAAGTGTTTTTGAATGAGTTGCTGCACTTCGGGGTGGGTTTGTATAACGGCCGTTAAACGCGGGCCGCTTAAATCCTCCAGGCTGTTGGCCTGCCCTTGCGTGAGGCGGGAAAGCTCCTGATTAAAAGCCACCAGGGCAGGGTCTGCTCGGTAATCGTCAAAGATAGACTGAAGGGTTAAATCCGCCTGTTTGGTTTCCTGTTCGGGCGGGAGGGCCGTATCGCCCAAAAATATGTCTTGCGTAGCCTGCGGCATATACGGCACCGGCTTGGAAGCAGGTTCCGCCTGCGGTGCACCTAATGTAATGGGAATATTTTGAAAAGTAAAATCCGATACGGCCTCTTCCTCTTTTTGCTGTTTATAGTTTTCATAGGCGCGGTAGCCACGCGTTGCCCCTACAAAGGTAACTATGGCTACCATCGCACAAACATAAAACCAGCTGGTTTTGCCCATTATAATACTTCCAGCAATTCCACGTTAAACACCAGGGTGGAGTTGGGGGCAATCGGCCCCAGCGGGCGGTTGCCGTAGGCGGTGTCGGCCGGGCAAACAATTTTGGCCTTGGCGCCGGGTTTCATATATTGGATGGCTTTGGTCCAGCACGGCACTACATCCGTTAATTTAAAGGTGGCGGCTTCACCGCGGTCGTAAGAGCTGTCAAACTTGGTACCGTCAATTAAGGTGCCTTCGTAATTTACTTTTACGGTAGAATCCGCCTTGGGGGCCTTGCCTTTGCCCTTGCGGGAAAGTTTAATCATGGCGCCGTTATCCAAGGTTTTAACGCCTTTTTCTTTTTTGAAATTATCCATATATTCCTGTTGGGCAGCCTGGCGTTTTTGGTTGATAATTTCGGCGTCTTTTTGGTATTTTTCTATAATTTGGGGCTTATAGGCTTCCAGCTCCGTTTGAGAGGCTTTGTTAAGCAGGCTGTCACGCATACCTTGGGACAAGGCTTTGTAGTCGTCCTCATTATCCAAAATAAGCTGTTTCTTTAAATTATCCCCTAATAAAAACCCCAAAGAATACAACATTTTGTTGCGTTCGGCCGGGTCCTGCGGGGCGGCCGTGGCCGGGGACTGCTGGTCAGAAGGCGGCAGCACCTGCGGCTGTTGGGCCGCATCCTGCGCCATCAGCGCGGCCGGCGCGAACAAAATGGTTAAAGCAATCAGTTTTTTCATATTCATCTCCTATCTTATTTTTAAATACGCATACATCCGCTGCGAAATCTGCTGAGCGGCCTTTTCCCCCACGCCCTGCATACTGCGGCGTAAAGAGTCCGGCCGGCGGGACGTGCCCGCCCTATCCTGCACGTGAAAACGCGCAAACGTGGCCCCCAGGGTTTTATCCACCATACTTACAGACGCCCCGCTGGAGCACCACTCCAACCCTTTTACCCGGTCGGAAGAGTAACCGTCCACCGTGGTTTCCACTATCACTTGCAGGGGGGCGTCCTCCTGCGCGTTTTGGGCAACCCCTAAACCCATTTGGTTGATAGCGTCCGTAATCTGGCTAAGCAAAACCATATGCTGCGGGCCTTTGGTTTGTATGGAAACTTTTACCGCGCCCATGGCATTTTTTAAGGCTTCTTTATAGGAGGCAAACTCTTCAGAGCGGTAACCTTCCTGCCCGGCGTTTATAAAAGCATACACGTCTTGATACACGTTACGCTCTTGCACCAAAGGTTGCATATTAAAAGCCAGTTTTAAAGCGGCAAACGGTTCCGGCCCGGCCGCCAGGCTTTTGGCCAGCCCGGCCAGTTTGGCGTCCAGCGCGTCCATAGGCACCGCCAGCATATTTTGGGCTAGAGTTCTGTCCAACACGGCCAGGGCAAAATAATTTTTGGGGCGGGAATTTTTCTCCTTCCACACTTTTTCCACCTTGGCATTAGCCAAAATATCATCCAATATTTGCGTATTGGCCAGTTCCGCCGCGCGTTCAAACTCTTTGCGCATATTGCTTAGCGCCGCGGTAGAGGCAGCTTCTTTACTGGCGCCTTCCCCCGCCACCACATAATAGCGGGTTTGGTCAAACAAAGACATTTGATAATTAACCGTGTTCTTATTTACGCTTGCGCAAGCGGCCAATACCCCCGCCGCCAGCACGATAAACCATTTCTTCATATATATCCTCTTTACTTGGCCGTGCGGCAATGCAGGAAAACCCTTTCCCCCGCACGCACCCGCACAGAGCCTAAATTCTGTCCACCTATTATATTACCATATCCATCTTTAAACCAGATTTTTATTTCATGCGTTCCCGGTTTTACAAATATGCGGGACAAACGCACCTCGGCCGGCAGGGTAAACCATTGGCGGGTGTCAGCCTTTTCGCTAAGCGCGCCTAAGAAATTTACGAACATTCCGGCCAGTTCCCCCACCGTATCGTCATTAGCGGCCTGTGCGGCGGCGTGGCGCGCCTGCACCACCGCCGTTTG
The DNA here is from genome assembly GCA_944327085.1 of uncultured Elusimicrobiales bacterium. GTDB lineage: Bacteria > Elusimicrobiota > Elusimicrobia > Elusimicrobiales > Elusimicrobiaceae > Avelusimicrobium. The sequence continues at coordinate 173,253 of CALVGG010000001.1, forward strand.
TTTTATAACAGCGCGCGTGGCTAACCGAAATAAAAGCCCCGGCATACGCTCCTGCAAGTAATCTTCCACCAGGGCAGAAGTATCCTGCACTTTCTGCGTGTTTTGCATAAACAAACCGTCCGCCGTTATAAACGAAGTTTGCACCTGGTAGGGCTGTTTTTCAAGCACCGGGTAGGCCACCGTAACGGCACGGCCCGTAAGCCCGGCCATAATGGCGTTTTGCACTTGCGGGTTTACACTTTCCCCCTCCGCGGGAGAAGACGCCCACACAAGCAGTTTATCCCACCCCACCTGCATGGTTTGGCTTTTTAAAAGCGGCAGTAAGCCGTTGTAATGGAAAATTAAAATTTCGCCCAATTTATCGGCATTGGGCGGCACCGGGAAATCCGGCTCCGGCCAGCCGTTTCTTTGGTAAGCGTTTAAAGCGTTTTGGCGGGAGATGCGGGCGTCGTCCCGCTGGCCGCCGCTTTCAAAAACCAGGCTGGCAAAATATTGCACAAAGGCATCGTCGCGATAGCCGGAGGATTTTGCCCCGCGCAAATGGTCCAAATAAAAAACGGCTTTGCGCGCCTCCACCAGCGCGGCGGATAAATTATTTAACTGCAAAAAATTCATCCCGCGGTAAAAAAACGTGAGTGCGTTTTCATACGGGGCGGCGTAATAGGGGGTGGTTAAATCGTTAATTAACAGCGTGCCCAGGGCGCCGGTTACGCTTTTGGCGTAAAGCTGGTCTATTACGTCTTGGGCGGAAGAGAGGGCCGCGTCGCTCTGGGCGGGCTGCTGGGCATCATGCAAAAGAGCCGCTTTGTCCAAAAAGTACAAAGCGGCGTCTTTTTCTTTATAAAGCTTCTTTTTGTCTTTATCCAAGCGGGCAACGGCTGCCGTAAAATTCTGCGCCGCTATCAGCCGGTTAACGTCTTTTTTATACCGAAGAGAAGGCGCCCCGCATGCCGAGCATAACAATGCCACACAAATCAAAACGGCCTGTGTCTTCATACGCTTTACCAGGCAACTTTGCTGCGTTTAACGTATTTTTTAATTTGTTTTTGCCCGTTCCAAACAATTTGGTTGGTTTCCAAATTGATAAGTTTCATATTAACCTGATAGAAAACCACAGCTTTTTTGCCGGCCTGGTCCACCACGGAATTGAGCGTTCCGCTAAGCATAAAATCCGCGCCGATTTCTTTACCAAAAGCCTTGCGGGTTTCTTCGGAAGCGAACTCGTCCTGTTCCAAACGTTCCGCGCGCACTTCACCGCGTTCATCTTTAGAGGCCACAAATTCCACCTTGCCGGAATTAATCAGCGCGCGCTGTATTTCTTCCACAAACACATTGGTGTTGATATGTTCCATGGTATTATTGGTTACCGTACCCACAATAACCACCGGTTCTTTGCCCAGTTTAAGCAGGGTCTTATTGTACCAGCCGGCATTTAAACAATCGTCAATCATTTCGGCCGCCACCATTTGCGCGTCCGTATCGTTCCAGCCGCCGCTTACGTCTTTAATTAAATTGGTTTCCACCCGTTTTACGCTGGGCGCACAACCGAATACCAAGGCCGAAGCCAATAAAACAAATAGCCAGTTTTTCTTCATAAATATTCTCCCTTGTCAGGCTTGGTTATAAGCCCAGTTTTTCACAAATTTTAGCCCCGGCTACGGATTTGGTTTCATGGGAACAATCCGCCTTGCCGGTGGCGGCGTCCACCGTCAGCCATTTGGCAATATTTTTATGGCGCGCATAAATTAAACCGTCCTGCAAATAAAAATCATAATATTCACATTCCAGCGTGTTTACGCCTTCTTTGGTAACCTGCGGGCAGGTAAGCGGAACGCCAAAATTCATCCAATCCTGGGCATATTGCCCGTCGTGTTTAGCTGCGTAGGCCTGCTGTGCCTGGGCCAAATTTTGCGCCATGGCCAAGGCCTCTTTGGCGTGGGAAATTTCTTTATGTTTGGCATATTGCGGCCAGCCCAATGCAAAACCGAAGCCCACCACAATAACCAATATAAAAACAATTCCGTGTACCATTCCTTTATTATTCATCAAAAGCTCCTTTTTTCTATATTATACCAACAAAGTTAATCATATGGGAACAAATTGCGGTGTACCCCGCGCAAACGCGTAATATAAAAGAATTTGCCGCGCCGCCACCCCTTGGTAAGCACCGGCGCCAAGATAATCAGGCTGACTGCACAAATAATCAGCACCAGCCCCCAGGCCAATGCACGGGTAAAAGGTTCCGAAAAGACCAACACGCCTATAATCATGGCGGTAAGCGGCTCAAAAGCCCCCAATACGGACGAAAACGTAGAGCCTATATTTTTAATTGCATACACCAGAGATAAATTAGACAGCACCGTAGGCACCAGTGCCAAAAGCACCAGGTTTACCTGCCCCATTCCGCCGGGCACAGGCTGCAAACCGCCTTTCCACACGGCAAACAATAAAAATGTGACCGCATCAAACAAAAACACATAAAACGTAAGTTTTAAAGCCCCCATATGTTTTACGCAGGACTGGTTTACCCCCACAATATATAAACCATACGAAAGGGCGGACATAATTTCTATCAACACCCCTTTTATTTTTACTCCTTCGGCCGACCCTACGCCCGACAGAAGCGCCACCCCCACCAAGGCCATCACAATGGCCGTATAAGTAAAAAAGGAAGGCTTTTCCCCAAAAAACACGGCCATAATTACCGCCACAAAAACCGGGTATAAGAAAATAATGGTGGTAGCCACCCCGCTGGGCAAATAGTCATACCCCCAAAACAAAAACAGGGCTGAACCGGTATACAATAAGCTCAGCCACGCCAGCGCAAACAGCTCCTGCGGGGTTACTTTTAAGGATTTTCTACCTAAAAACAACACCAACCCCAACAATACCGCAGCCAGAAAAAACCGGTAAAACAGTATGGAAGGGAACAGCATCCCCCCCGCAATTAACGGCAAAGTAAAAAGCGGAATCATGCCAAAGGTGGCAGAGGTTAAAATCCCGCAAAAAAGGCCTTTCCAGTAATGCATATAAATATATTGTATCTAAATAAATGCCCCCTATAAAGGGCCGCCCCTATGCAAAAAGCCCGGCTTTTATGCCGGGCTTTTAAAATACACACAACCAAACTGCGTAAAGAGTAAAAGGCTCATTAATCGGCTCTTTCCTCTCCCACGCGGAATTTTTTGGACTCATAATGCGTATGCAGCAGCTTATGGGCCACCGGGCCGCCTATTTTATCCAAAATGCGGCCGTACAAAGCGGTAACGCCACTGTTATCCTGGGATTTGTAGGCCAGTTCGGTATCTTCCTGATACAAGCCCTCCGCACGCACTTTGCGCGGGGCCCAGCCGTCAAACTGGGGCTGGCCGGCACCGGCCACACAACCGCCCTGGCAGGACATGACTTCAATAAAGTCATAATGATCCTTGCCGGATTTAATATCCTCCAGCAGTTTACGCGCATTTTTAAGCCCGCTTACCACCGCGGTGCGGATTTTAACGTCCCCAATGGTAACGGTTTTTTCTTTAAATACTTTGGGTTCGCGCAGGCTGGTGAACTTTACGCTGCGGGCGTTGCCGGGGTCCAGCTCGGCCACGGCGTAACGCAAGGCGGCTTCCATCACGCCGCCCGAGGCGCCAAAAATAACGCCCGCGCCCGTTTTGGTGCCAAAGGGCATATCAAACCATTCGTTTTCCAGGTTTACAAAGTCTATGCCGGCCTCTTTAATCATACGGGCTAAGCCTACGGTGGTAACCACATAATCCGTATCCGGGTTATCGTTTACGTAAAATTCTTCGCGTTTTGCTTCCGACTTTTTGGCCGAGCACGGCATCACCGCCACTACCACCAAATCTTCGCGTTTGCCGCCGCGTTCCTCAAAGTCCGCCTTCAGCACGGGGCCCATCATTTGCATGGGAGAACGGGCGGTGGATAAGTTGGGAATAAATTCCGGCGCGAACTTTTCCACATAGTTCACCCACGCCGGGCAGCAGCTGGTAAACTGCGGCAAATTGGTGCCTTTTTTAAAGCGTTCCAAAAATTCGGTGGCTTCTTCCACAATGGTCAAATCCGCCGCGAAGGCCGTGTCGTACACATAATCAAAACCCAGCATACGCAGGGCGGCGGCTATTTTGCCGTCCACATTCTGCCCTTGGGGCAGGCCAAAAATTTCGCCCAGGCCCACACGCACCGCAGGTGCAATATGCACGGCCACTTTTTTGGCGGGGTTGTTAATGGCTTTAAACACTTCTTCAATTTCGGAAGAGTTTGGCATCAACGCCCCCGTGGGGCATACGCGCGCGCACTGGCCGCAGGACACGCATTCGTGGCTTTGGCCCAGCTCTTTATTAAAAGCGGTGGCAATTTTGGAGCGGAAACCGCGGAAAGCAAAATCAATGGCGCCAATGCCTTGCACCTCGTTACAAATGCGCACGCAGTTGCCGCACAGGATGCACTTGCTGTGGTCGCGCACCAAAGCGGGGGAGGTGGCATCTTTATGGCTGTCTAACTTTTTGGATTTAAAGCGGATTTCGGTTACGTCCAAATCTTTAGCCAGCTTCTGCAATTTGCAGTTATTGGATTTGCTGCAAAGGGTGCAGTCGTGATTGCCGGAGGAGAGCAAAAGTTCCAAATTAATACGGCGCAGTTTGCGTATTTCGTCGCTATTTACGCGCACTTTCATACCGTCTTTAGGCGGTACCGTGCAGGAAGCCACAATGCCCATGCCTTCCACCTCCACCAAACACAAACGGCACGCGCCGTAGGCGGCCAGTTCCGGGTGGTAACAGAAGGTAACAATGTTAAAATGCGCCTTGCGGATTAATTCCAGCAGGTTTTTTTCACCTTCAATAGGTACTCTTTTGCCTTCAATGGTTACAAATTGTTCTTTTTCCATAAGTATGCTCCGTGGTTATGCGCCTACAATGACCGCGCCAAATTTACAGGTGGCTTTGCAGCCGCCGCATTTAATGCATTTTTTGGCATCAATGTGATGGGGTTTGCCCACCTCACCCGATATGGCCTGCACCGGGCAAGCCCGTTTGCACATACCGCAGCCTTTGCACTTATCGGCCAGGATTTCAAACCGGGCCAAGGCTTTGCACACGCCGGCCGGGCAGCGTTTTTCAACCACGTGGGCCAGGTATTCGTCCTTAAAGTGTTTTAAGGTGGAAAGCACCGGGTTGGGCGCCGTTTTGCCCAAAGCACATAAAGAAGACTTTTGCACCGCTTTGGCCAGGTCTTCCAAATTTTCCAGCGTTTTTAAGGCAGCGCGGCCTTCCACAATGTCATTTAACATGGTAAGCATTTGTTCGGTCCCTTCGCGGCAGGGAACGCATTTACCGCAGGATTCGCGCTGGGTAAACTCCAGGAAAAAGCGCGCCACGTTGACCATGCAGGTTTTATCGTTCATCACTACCAACCCGCCAGATCCCACCATGGCGCCCACGGATTTGAGGGAGTCAAAATCCAAAGGCAGGTCCAAATGTTCCCGCGTTAAACACCCGCCGGAAGGGCCGCCAATTTGCGCCGCTTTAAAGGCTTCTTTATTTACGGTGCCGTCATCATTGGTGGTGCCGCCGGCCACGTCGTCAATCACTTGGCGCAGCGTGGTGCCCATGGGCACTTCCACCAGGCCCGTATTGGCAATGTGCCCCGTTACGGCAAAAGTTTTGGTGCCCGGGCTGCCCAACGTGCCTATTTTGCGGAATTTTTCCGCCCCCATTTCCAACACTTTGGGTACGGTGGCCAAAGTTTCCACATTGTTAATAACGGTCGGCTTGCCGAATAAACCGCACTGGCTGGGGAAAGGTGGCTTAATTTTGGGCATACCGCGCTTGCCTTCCACAGAGGCAATTAATGCGGTTTCTTCCCCGCACACAAAAGCGCCGGCGCCTTCCATTACGTGTATTTTAAAATCTTTGCCTGAGCCAAAAATATTTTTGCCCAAAAGGCCCAGTTTTTCGGCCTGTTCAATGGCTTTGCGGATACGGGCAATGGCCAACGGATACTCCATACGCACGTATACATATCCTTCATCCGCCCCGATGGCGCGCGCGGCAATCATCATGCCTTCCAGCACGGCGTTGGGGTTGCCTTCCATAACGCTGCGGTCCATAAAAGCGCCCGGGTCGCCCTCGTCGGCATTGCAGATAACGTATTTTTTGGGGCCGGGTTCAATGCGGGTTAAATCCCACTTTTTGCCGGTGGGGAAACCGCCGCCGCCGCGCCCGCGCAGGCCGGAAGCGATCATCTCTTTGCAAACTTCCTCGTCGGTCATCTGCGTATAGGCGCGTTTGGCCTGGGCGTACCCGCCGTGGGCGATGTATTCGTTAATGTCTTCGGGGTTGATGCGGCCGCAGTCGTGCAATAAAATGCGTTCCTGCTTGGCATAGAAAGGGATTTCCGCCACTGTTTTGGCTTTTTGGTTATTGGCCGGATTGTGGTATAAAAGGCGGTCAATCACTTCGCCTTTTAAAAGGGTTTTTTCCACAATTTCGGGGACGTCTTCGGCTTTTACTTTGGTGTAAAAAATGTCCCCCACGCTAACTAACGGCCCCTGCGCACAGAAGCCGCGGCAGCCGCTCATGCTTAAATAATTTTCGTGGCAGTCTTTGGTAATTTGCAAACAAAAACCGATGTGGCGCTTTTCCATTTCTTTTTGGAAGGCCTCATATACTTTTAAGGAGCCGCCCGCAATACACCCGGTACCCCCGCAAATAACCACACGGCCGGTTATTTTTTTATACGCGTCGTTATAATCTTTGGCAATTTGTTCAATGGTTTTATTAGGCATGTTGCGCCTCCTGTTTCATAACGGCGTCCAACAGTTCCACCGCTTTAGCCGGGGTAACCTGGCCGTGTACAACTTCGTCAATTACCATCACCGGGGCCAAACCGCAGGCACCCAGGCAGGAAACGCACTCCAGCGTAAACAGCATGTCTTCGGTAGTGTCTTGCCCTTCTTTTAATTTTAATTTGTCTTTTACCGTGTTAATAAGGAAAGACGAGCCCTTTACATGGCAGGCCGTGCCGTTGCAAACTTTAATGATATGCTTGCCTTTGGGCGTAATGGCAAAATGCGCAAAAAAAGTGGCCACGCCAAAAACCCGGGCGGGCGATATTTCAAGTTCATCAGCTATATAGCGCATTACGTCTTCGGGCAGGTAGCGGTAAGCGTCTTGTACTTTTTGCAAAATAGGAATTAATTTGGACGGGTCATACTCATACTGTTTGAGTATGTTTGCGACGGGTGTGAATTTGTCTGTCATACTTAGTCTCCTTAAAACAACGGCGGTACTGCGTTTGCTTCGGGTACGAAAAGAAAAGACTGGACAAATCCGCACGCGGGCAGCGCGCGGAATACAACAAGCCAAATAGCGGGCTTAAATTCCATTATAACCAGTTAACGCCGGGCTGTCAACGACAGCCCGACGTAAACCGTACATACCTTAAATAAATTTATCTGGCCCAGCCGTTAGCGGCTTTTAACTGGTAATAATTATTCAGGGCGTTAAGCAGGGTTAAATAGCCGCTTGCATCCAGCGCAAAGCCGCCCCCGTGGGTGGAAAGCATACCGTCAAACCCCATATCAAAAAGGGTTTGGGCGTGGGCGTCTTCTTCACTAAAAGCAGATAATGCCAAAACAGGCGTAGTGTTATTATGACGGCGAAACTGGGCAATTAAAGCATAGCCGCCGCCGTTGGCCATAACCAAATCGGTAATAACCAAATCAAATTGCACGCCTCTTTCCAGCGCTCTTTCAAAATCATGCACGCTGCGGTAAGTAAAAAGCTGGGTATCTTTGGGGAATAATCCGCGGCGGTACCAACTGTATACGGCATATTCCACCGGGGATAAATCATTCAAAAACGCAATACGCATACCGGTGGGAATGCCTGCCGCTATTTTTTTGGCGCGGTACGCATTGCGTATCTCCCCCAGCCAGCTACTTCTTTTTAAGTATGGGGGGCGGCCGTCCGGGCCGTAAAGGAAAAATTCCTTTGCCACAAATTTGCGGTCCGTACGGCGCAAGTGGGAAGGCAAGGTCAGCTCATTTGCGGCATACGGGTTTAAAATTTTACGCGCTTTTAACAAATATGTGCGGGCCGCCTGAAGGGGTTTATCGTCAAACACCAGGGCCAAGCAAGAGAGTTTTTCTTCTACAGCCGTTATGCGCATATATAAATGAGACAAAGCCGCGGGAGTGAGTTTATCGTTTTGTGTTTGTATGTAAAAAAGTTGGGGGGCCAAGTCTTTTTTCAATGCGGCAAAATCTTTCATTGCCTGGTAGTAACGCCGTTTTTCCAAGCGGCGTTGGCGGTCATTTAACGGGTAAATAATTGGGACCAGCTGATCAGGAGAGGTGGGTGTATATACCGCCGATGAAGCAGCGTATTGCAAACGGCTTTCCACCGCTTTTTTAAAAAGCTGTTGTTGAAAGCGAATGTCACGCACTTCTTTTTGGCCTAAATTTTTAGCCAACCGTTTGGCAGCGGGCATCATATTGTTTTGCGCATACAAGGGAGCTTGCCCCACTGCATATATACCTAACAGCACATAAAGTGCCATCAACTGCAGTTTCATATATTTGTACCTTCTTCATTTTAATATTCCCATTGATGCAAGTTACGATAGAAAAAATAGTTTTGTATTTTTTGTGCCAACAGCAACATATCGCCGCCGCAATCGCCAAAATACGGGCTTATGCTGATCATACCGTCAAACCCGGCCGAATACAGCCACGCGGCGGTATGTTTATTTGGCTGGTATTGGGTTAAGGCAATTAACGGGGTGGGGATGTTGCGCTGGCGAAGTTCCGCCGCGAGTAGCGGCCCCCCGCCGCCGGGCACCAATACATCCGTTAAAATTAAATCAAATTGTTCCCCCAGTTTAATAGCCCGCTGGGCAGCCTGGGCGCTGCCGTAAAAAACCCATTGGCTTTTGCTTCCAAAACCGCCGCGTTTATACCAATGCTCCAAAATAGCCAGTAAGGACGGGTCATCATTTACTACCGCCACTTTTTTAACTGGCAAGCTTTCCATAATCCGCCGGCAACGGCTGTAAGCAAACCAGGCGCCGCGCCCTTCTTTTACCTGAGAAGAAAAAACAGACCGCTTGGGCGCCTCCAACATAAACTCACTTATTTGATACACGCGTTTGCCTCGCGGCCATTCCTTGGAGCCAAACATATTTTGAAACATCGGTTCCACACGGCCGGCCGCTTCGTTTAAATAATCCAATGCGCGGGCAAGGGCAGGGTCCGCACGAAAGGGACCCGCTTTTAACGCGCGGATGCGGGAACTTAAATCCCCCATTTGTTTAAAAATTTCCTGTTTTTCCTGCTGGGCAAAAGGGCGGCCTTCCCCCGGCAGGGTTTGGTAAAAAAGGCGCACGTCCAGCTCCCGTTTAAAAGCGGTAAAATCTTCCATTGTTTTATAATAGCGGGCGAGCAAAGCTTTTTTTTGTAAATTTTCCAGCTCCGGGAAAAACACCCGCAGCTGCTCCGGCCGGGTGGGTTTTATGGAACGGAACATAGGGCTTTCACGCAAGGCGTGCATGGCCCGGGCCCCGGGTGAAAGCACGGCCTTTTTGCCGCTTTCTTTAGTAACCTTTTTTATGGCCTGGGCCGCACCCGCAGGCAGTTTGCCCTGCCCATATACTGCCCCGGGCAACACCAAACCGACTGACAAGACAACCCCCCACCAACCGTATAATTTCATTTGTTAACGCATCCACTTATGTAAATTACGATAATAAAAATAATTCTGTAAAGCTTCCGGCGCTCTGCGGTAGCCATAATCGTCGGACATTACATACCCGTCAAAACCAATTTCAAACAGGTCTTCCCCTTTTACGGCATCTTCTTTGTAGCCGCTTAAGCCGATAACCGGGGTGTTTATACTGTTTTCACGCAGTTTGTTTACCAGTAACATACCGCTGCCGTTGGGCATGGAAATATCGCTAAAAATAATATCATATTTACTGCCGTGTTTCAGGCTGTCTCCCAGCTTGTAAATACTGTCAAACGTAGTAACCTGCGCACCGGCCCCAAAACGCCCCCAACGGCCAAAGTTGGCCATGGCAGATAAGATATCAGGGTCGTCGTTTACCACGGCAATCTTAAGCCCGGCGGGCAAAGGGGGCAGTTGCACATCTTTGCCGGGGGAGGCCAACATAAATTCCTGCTTGTCATACACGCGGTCTTTACGTAAATAAGCGGGCATTTTTTCCAGCACACCGGCCAAACCGGGCTGGAGCTCAATCATACGCTGGGTTAAATATTTAGTAGCCAAATAAAGGGGCATATCTTCCGGGAAGTAATATAAAGATAAAAATTTTAACCGAATGCGCAATTTCCCTACGTCCTGACTCATTTGGGCGCGTTCATGCGGGGGCATGGAGATGGCGCTTACGCCGTCCGCCTTGAAATAAAACATCTTAATATCTACAAATTTTTTAAGTGTTGCAAACTCCTTCATGCGCTGGTAATATGTTTTGCGTGCCGCTTCAGGAGACATCATATCAAACCGCTTACCGCCGCCGTTGCGGGCAATGCGTTTGGCGGTCTCTTCGGAAGTCAACATGGCGGCCATCAGTTGGCGCTCCGGCGTGGGCTTAATGGCAGGGGGCATAATTTCATATGTTTTCTTTAAAATGGTTTCATCTAAATTTTCCGCTGCGCCTTCCATCCGGCGGCCGGAAATCACCTCATCCGCTTCGGTACGGTCCCGCTGCATCATTTGGTTTAATTGTTCGGGAGGATAAGGCAGTTTGGCACGGTTTACCACCCGGGCTTTAAATTGCCCGGCCTTGGAAGGTAAAGTTTCTTTTGTAATAACACGCACCAGGCTGCCGCCTTTTCCCTGGGCATATCCCGTAAAAGAGCAGGCAACTATACAACACGTAAGCAAAAAACCTTTTAATAAAGCCGATGTCTTCATAAATCCTCCCATATAGCTTATATGTATAATCTAAACAAAATCCCCCCCACACACAAGGGCCTTTGGGCCCATTTTAAAGTAGGTCCAATGTCCCGCCGGAAAGCCCAAATAAAAACCGCCCTGTTACGGGCGGTTTTTGCAAAAAACAAACTATAAGCAGCCTTACCACTTATAATAATCTTTATAAAAGAAGAATCTTTTCAAACCTTCAGCCAAGTGCTTCGGGCCGGAAGCGGTTACATCCGCCCAGGAGATAAACCCGTCAAACCCCTGGTTAAACATTTGCTGGGCATTAATTTGGCCCACCGTGTACGAACTGCATACAATAACCGGTAAAGTATTGCCGGCCGCGCGCAAACGGCGCACACTTTCCAGCACGCTGCTGTTGGCCACGGTCCAATCCGTAATCAGCAATTGGTAACCCGGGTTTTGGGCAATGCCTTTTACGGCTGCTTCCGCGGTGGAAAAGAAAGAAAAGTCCCACCCTTTAAAAAGGCCTTGTTGCTGCCACAGGGTGTATTGCTGCAAAATGGTGGGGTCGTCGTTCACTACGGCTACTTTTAATTTTTCCGGCAAGGCGGCGGTGCGCGGCGGCCAGGCCATGCGCGACATTTGGTCAAACCACATTTGGTCAAGTACAAACTCTTCCCGCTGGAAACGCCGCCCAATACGCTTTTGGGGTTCTTCGTATAAACCTTTAAACATAGGGTTAATCTCACCCACTACAAAATAAAGGTATTTCAAAGCGTCTTGAAGGGGTTTATCTTCCGGATAAATTTTTTGTAATTTACGCAGTCTAAAAAGTACACTGTTTACGGAAGTAATCAGGATGCGTCTTTCTTCAAAAGAAAATTTGACTGAGCCGTAAGTCTCCGCCACGCGGGTGTTATAATTTTGGCGTACTTTTAAAAATTGGGCCAGGGCCTCTTCATATTGGCGTGAAAACATAAATTCCTGCCCGGTAAACGGATGCGGCAAAGCCGGTAAAGCCTGCGGTTGAGTAGGAACAATCTGCCGGCGCAAAAGCTGTGTTCTTTGGGAAGCAGGGGTATTTAAAAGTTCTTTGGCGTATTTTTGTTGTCTTTCTTTGGCGGCTTGTATTCTGGCCTGAAGCTGAGCCTGCTGCACAGCCCGTTCCCCGCTGGAATATAAATCGTCCAAACGGTCCAAAATACTGGCGGCTTTTTGTTCCCCCGTGTTTTGAATGGCTTTTTTACCCAACACTTTAGCCCCTTATACCAAGGGCTGCGCCTGCAGGCAAACACAGCTTATACAAAGGGTGCATAACAGCACAATCTTTTTCATACTTTCGTTTTTATCTCCATGATTTATAAATCTTTATTATATTTTCTAAAAGACAGAGACAAAAACCAGAGTCTTTAGACCCAAACAACACTTAGGCCTAAATGCTCCGGTCTTCGGTATGAAACGTTTACAATTTATAGTATTACGGACAGCAACACAAAATAACTGCCCATCAGCCACAGCCCTGTAGGCACGGCCACTTTGGCCCATTCCCGGCTTTTTATACCCAGTTTTTCAGCCGCCACAATGTTGGGCAGGTTCCCCTGCACCAGCATACTGCCGCAGGCCGTAAAACCAATAACCATATACAGCAGGTCTTTTATCCCAATATCCGGCACAATTTCTATGGCGGCCAGGGTGGTATTGTCTATAATTACGGAAACGGAATTGGCCAAAAATAAAATCTTACCGCCCAGATGGGCAATGGTGCTCTGAGCCAGCGGCCTGAGCCCCGTGCTGATTAAATTTAACGCCGCCACAAACATATACACATGCAACGTGCGTTTAAGCATAGAAACATACGTTTCTTTATCTTCCCGTATATGCATTTGCATGGTGGTGCCGGCTTCCCGCACGCAGTAACCCGCCGCCACGGCCAAAGCCGCCAAAGCAGGCACTATCCACCAAAAAAAATGCCGTGTAAGAAAGAAAAAATCCGCATGGTGCGGCGGGCCGGATAAAGTATTATTAATAATTAAACTTAAAGGTTCCGCCAGCGGGGTAAGCACCGCCCCTAACCCAATGGCATAACAGGCAAAAACGGTTACTTTTACCGTGGTGGTACGTTCCAAAGCAACTACTTTTAACACCTCTGCCAATACCAACGCCGCCACCGTTACGCTGACCAGGCTGGAACACAACCCCAACACAAATACCAAAAACGCAAAGCTGAACTGCGGCTCCACCCGTTTAAAAAAAGCAAACAATACGCGGAAAATATAGCGGGAATAATTGCCGAATATAACACTGACCACCAATACAATAAACGCCACGTTTACCGGGGCGTTGAGCGTTTCATACACAAAATTTACGCTCCAGCCGCCGCTAATGGTAACCGCCAGCGCCCCCACAGCCAAAAGGAAAATTTCCAAATGGCTTTCCACCCATTTGGACGTTAACGGCCACACCAAAAGGTTTATTACCACAATAGCCAGCAAAATGTTTGTAAAGAGAGAAATTTCCATATATTTATTTTACTAAAAACTCCGCCCGGGGTTTAATATATTACATCTATATTTTGCTACAATAAATTTATCATATTATCTAGGAGAAAACAGCATGAAAAAAACCTGCATTACCTTAATTGCTTTGTGTGCCGCGGCCAGCGCCTTTGCGGCAGACACCTGCAACTGCGAAAAAGGAGACCTGGCCTGCGCCAGCGCCTGCACCCGCGCCAAATTAACCGCGGCCAAACAATCGGCCCAAGATAAAGCCGACGCTTTAAAACAGGCCGCTGAAGACAAAAAAGCCGAATTGCAAGCCAATAAAGAAAACAAAACCAACGCGGCCGACGAAGCCAAAACCGCTTTGGAAGATAAAAAAGACGCAGTGCAATCTAAACTAGATGAAATTAAACAAGCCGCTAAAGACAAAAAAGCTGCCGTAAAAAAAGCCGCCGCGGATAAAAAAGCCGAGGCTAAAGCCAAAGCAAAACAAGACAAGGCGGACAAAAAAGCCAAATTAAATGCCATTAAAGACCAAGCAAAACAAGAGGCCAATGCTTGGAAAGCCTTGGGCAAAAACAAATAATCTACTTGTTGGCATATTGTTGGCATACAAACAAACATCCCCCGGCATAACCGGGGGATGTTTGTTTTCATTTTCACTTAAATAATAATTAGCCGCAAGGCCATAATCGCCAACAACAGCCCGGCAATAAATTCAAAACGCTTACTGGTAATGATTTTGGGGTTTCTGCTTCCCAGGTGAAACCCCAACAACGTAAATGCAAAAGTAACCACCAGCAAAATTAAAGTCTGTGCAAACCAGCCCTTTTGCATGGTATTAACGGCAAACCCAACCAGTAAAGCATTTAAACCAAGCACGGCCGATACCTTTACCAGTTTACGGTTATTATCCACTTCATCTTCATTAAAACTGGGGGATTTTTCCACCGATTCCAACATAAATTTAATCCCCAACAATAAAATAAACGCAAAGGCTACCCAATTTTGGGCCAGGTAAATCCAATCGTTAAATATAATGGCACCCACCAAATACCCAAAACCAAATAATAACGCATTAAATGCGGCAAAAAAGACGGCCAATTTGATGGAAAAAATATTTTTTACATCCGTCTTCATTTTAATGGATGACATATTGGCCGAAACCATATTATCCACACAAATGCATAAAAAGATTATTGTAACCGCAATTATGCCCATATACGCTCCTTACACAGCTATAATAAGTTGCCAAATTCTACCATATGCCCAAGCCTTCCAGCAAGAGCTTAAGCCCAATAAACACTAGGGCCGCACCGCCTAAAGCTTCCATTATTTTACCAAAGCGCCGCCCCAGCTGCGCCCCCAGCCAAAACCCGCAGCAACTGGTAATTAAAACACAGGCGGCCAAGGCCCCCGTCATCAGCCAAAAAGGCGCCGGTGTAAACGATAAACCCACCCCGGCCAGTAAAGCATCCAAACTGGTGGCTACGGCCAAAGCCAAAATGGTTTTAGGGGTATTTAAACGGCATACGGCAGGCTCGGCCTCGGCTTGCACGGGCTCAAAGGCCCCTTTAATCATACGCCCGCCGATAAAGGCCAAAACGGCAAACGCAATCCAATGGTCAAAACGGTCTATATGTTTACCCAGCTGGGCCCCGCACACCCACCCGGCCGAAAACATCACAAAATGGGCCAGCGCAAAAGCAAAACTAACCCCCAGCACCGTGCGCACGCGCAGGCGGCAATGTTCGGCACAACCGGCGGCAATGGTTACCGCAAAATTGTCCATAGACAGGCTTAACGCTACCAATAGGCTGGACCATATTAACATATACATTATCATAACATTTTTTATAAGATAGAATATAGCAACGGAGCTTGCGTTTATGGAAACATTAAAAGAACTGTATAAGATAGGAACCGGCCCCTCCAGCAGCCATACCATGGGCCCCCGCAAAGCGGCCGATGCGTTTAACCGCGCACACCCGCAGGCCAGCTCTTTCCGAGCCACGCTGTACGGCTCTTTGGCCGCCACCGGAAAAGGCCACTTGACCGATTTTACCGTTAAAGAAGCTTTCTACCCCAAACCTGTAGAAATTGTATGGGAAGAAAAAACCTTTCTCCCCCGCCACCCCAACGCCATGAAACTGGCCGCGCTGGACCAAGCCGGCCATATCACGGCCGAACAAACTATTTACAGCATCGGCGGCGGCGCCATACGCACGGATGAAGATTTTGACAAAGAACCCAAACAGGTGTACCCTCATAAATCTATGAATGAAATCCTGCAATATACGTCCGAAAAGCGCATGTTGCTGTGGGAATATGTGGAGGAGTTTGAAGGCACCGATATTTGGGATTACTTAGAAACCGTTTGGAAAGCCATGCAAGATACCATGAACCGCGGCTTATCCAAACGCGGGGTGCTGCCAGGCTCTTTAAACCTGGAACGCAAGGCCCGCCGATATTTATACAAGGCGGAAAACTCCCCCCAATATTTAAGAAGAATGAACAATTTGTTCTCGTACGCGCTGGCCTGCTCGGAAGAAAACGCCGCGGGCGGCATTGTGGTTACGGCACCCACCTGCGGCTCCTGCGGGGTGCTGCCGGCTGTATTGCGGTTGGTAAAAGAAATTTGTGAGTTTGAAGACATCACCATCCTGCATGCGCTGGCCACAGCCAGCCTGTTTGGCAATATGGCCAAAATGAACGCCTCTATTTCCGGGGCGGAAGTAGGCTGCCAGGGAGAAGTGGGCGTGGCCTGCGCCATGGCCGCTGCCGCCACCTGCCAGCTGGAAGGCGGGGACAATAAACGCATTGAATACGCCGCAGAAATGGGGCTGGAACACCACCTGGGCCTTACGTGCGACCCGGTGGAAGGACTGGTGCAAATACCGTGTATAGAGCGCAACGCGCTGGCCGCTTCCCGCGCGCTGGACTGCGCCACATACTCGTTAATGTCCGACGGGCACAACCGCGTTTCTTATGATGACATTCTGGCCACCATGATGCAAACCGGCCTGGATATGAAAACCGATTACCGCGAAACCGCCCACGGCGGTTTGGCCAAGTTTTTTAAACGTTTCACTAAAAAGGAGAACCTATGAAAACCTTGGAAGCCATTTTCAAACGGCGCAGCATACGCCAATATAAACCGGGGGAAATATCCCAACAAGATATTGAAACCCTTTTAAAAGCCGCCATGGCTGCCCCCACCGCCCGCAACTGCCAGGAATGGGAATTTGTAGTGGTGCGTGATAAAAATATGTTCAAAAAAATGCTGGAAATACACCCCTATGCCCGCATGCTGGAACATGCGGACTGTGCCATTGTGGTGTGCGGCAACACCCAGCGCGAACATGCCCCCGGCTATTGGATGGCAGACTGCGGCGCCGCCACACAAAACATACTGCTGGCCGCCACGGAACTGGGCATCGGCAGTGTGTGGCTGGGCGTGTACCCTAACCAAGACCGGATGGACGGCTTAAGCCGCCTGTTAAAACTGCCGGCCCATGTTAAACCCTTAAATATTATTTCTTTAGGTTTGCCGGCCGAACACCCGGCCGAAGTGGACCGCTTTGACCCGGCTAAAATACATTACGAATTATGGTAAAAAAAACAACCCTTATCATCTTGTGTATCTGCTTGTTATCGGTTGCTAATAACGGTTGTGCAAAGCAATCTTCGGACGCAAAAAATCCGCCCGAAAAAACAAAATCTGTCTGTGAATTGCTAACAGAAAATATTGACAGCGCCGCCTTCCGTGCAGCATATTTGCCGCTGGCTCCAAAACAGGAATTGCTGGCCCTGGTGGATGAAGACCACGCCCTGGCAGCGGATTATGAACCTAAAGACTTGGTGGGCCATAATAAAGAACGCCTGCGAAAAGAAGCCAGCCAATGGTTTAAAAAAATGCAGGCGGCAGCTAAAAAAGACGGGATTAACCTGTTTTCCGTATCCGGCTACCGTTCTTACAACTATCAGGTGGGGTTAAAACGCCGCACCGCCAACCCGGATTATGTAGCCTCTCCGGGGCATTCCCAACATCAACTGGGCACGGCAATAGATTTTAATACCGTAGATCCCAAAGATGAAAACATCCCTGCCCTGCAATGGCTGCGCAAACACGCCGGAGAATACGGATTTAGCCTCTCTTTCCCCAAAGGTGAAGAAGCGGAAACCGGCTACCCCTATGAAGCCTGGCATTACCGCTATATTACCAAGGAGGGCGTAGAACTGCAGGATAAATTCTTTGGCGGGAGCCAACACAAAATGCTGGTATTTTTACACACTTGTTTGTGGATGCCGCAACAAATACAACAGGAACAGGCCGCCGTGAAAGAAGAAATCCTTCCGTTAACGGCCACGGCAAAATAACGGCATGATGGGCCATTCAAAAAAGCTCCATGCCTTTTTTGATATCTCTGCCCCTCACAAATAAGAGAAGGCTGGACTTTCTATTTAGGAAAATAGTAAAATAAGAAAGTAACATTGGAATGTACATTCTAAAAACCTTTTATGGTGGATGTAGCTCAGCTGGTTAGAGCGCCGGTCTGTGGAACCGGAGGTCGCGGGTTCAAATCTCGTCATCCACCCCATATTTACTCCCATCGAACTTTGGATGGGATTTTTTAATGTCTTTTTAGCTTGTTTATCCCCGACTATCGTCGGGGATTTTTTGTTTTGGGCAGCACAATCCCAATCAGATACTTTTGCCTACGGCGCATTTGGGCCCAAAAAGCAAGGGCAAAAGGTATCTTTGTATCCTTTTGTCCTTCATTTAACTGCCTGGAATTTAATTTTGTATGATGAGGAATATGATTAACTTAATTAAAACTCTTTTTACTACTTGGCAAGGCTGGAGCGAAATTATTATTCCAGCCTGCGGTGCCATTATCATTCCACTATTAATTTTATGGTTAACTTGGTTTTTTGGGTCATACCGAGCAGAGAAAATAGCCGAAAAGAAACGGAACGAAAGCAAACTAATTTATCTGCGGTCTTTATTTATTTACGCCATAAAAGATTTCCTAATGTTTCGCAACAATGTTATATCCAAAAGAAAGCATATGCAAAATTATAACAACATCACTAGCGAAGACAAAAAACACCTTTTTGCAGGAATTGCCTTTTATGACACTTATTCCAAATTTGAACCACAAGATTATGCCCTATTAAGCGAAAGCCGTCATGCTTTTATAGTTAATGTCTTGCAAGCAAAAACCTACATACTCCATGTGTATGCTAAACTCAATTTTTTCAATGAAATCTTAAAAGAAGGACCTAAAAATTTGCAGGGGTTATTATCTGTTCTTCCAGATAATTTACGCAATTTACAACTGGATATTGATGATGCAATCAAAAGTATGTTAACAGTACTGGAGGATATTGCGTTTTTGGAACAACATTTAAATTTAAAACTAATCAATATAAATCTAGAAGGTTTTGAAAAAGAAGAACTAAGACAAGCCTTGGCTGAGCATCAAATATTCTGTATTCCTCCACAAGTCGAACCTAATTCAAAGTAAAGCGAGAATCTGGCTCACGCGGGCGGGACTCATGCCAAGGGCCGCGGCACATTCCCGCTGGGAAAGGTTATTTACCCTCATATATTCCCGTATCTGCAAGGCAAGCGCCTTATAATATGTATTTTTGTCTATTTTGGGTGTTTGGGGGTTGGTGTTTACCCGTTTGGTGCGCCGCACATAATTGGGTTTTACCACCGCGTGAAATGCAAAACTTACCCCGTTGGGGAGCAATACCTCTATATTTTCCCCTTGGTATACGTAATTAATCCGCCGCACCACTTGGGACAACATTTCCGTTTGTTGCTCTAATTTCTGCTGTTCTAGTTCCGCTCTATTGATTAACCCGCGTTCTGCCAACTGTTTTAAAACGGACTCATTAAACTCCGGCTGGCGTACCGTTCGGGTAGGGCAGGAGGCATACCCATCCTTTTGGCAGCGGTGGCAGATATAATAGAAATGTTTTATTCCATTCTTTTTAGCATACACCGGTACCATATCCGAGCCACACTCCTTACAGTAGAGAAGGCCCCTTAATAGCCCGGGTATCCGTTTGCGGGTAAAACCGTGGTTTAGGCGACGGGAACGCAGTAGTTCCTGCACCTTATCATATGTTTCCCGCGAAATAATACCTTCGTGTTCGCCTTCGTATATTTTCCCTTTATAAAGCACTTGGCCGATATAGGTAGGGTTGTGGATAATGCGGTATAAATGGGCGCGGGATATGGGGCGGGCCTGCCATACTCCTCCATGGCGCAGTTTGCGTTCTGGGAGGCCGATACCTTTTGCATTTAAAACATCCAGCACTTTGGAAACATTTTCCTCCCGCAAAACGCTTTCAAAAATAAACCGTACCTGCTCATCATACGGCGGGTTTGGCACCAGCAAATGCCGTTCTCTATCTAACCGATAACCAAACGGGATGAGCCCGCCCACAAATTTGCCTTTCATACGGGAGGCCGCCATTTTGTCCCGCGTACGCTCCCCAATGATTTCCCGTTCAAACTGGGCAAAGGAAAGCAATATATTAAGCGTCAAACGGCCCATAGAGGTTTTGGTATTGAAGTTTTGCGTAACGGATACAAACGATACGGAATGTTTGTCAAAAAATTCCAGCAACTGGGAAAAATCTAGGAGGGAGCGGGACAAGCGGTCCACTTTATATACCACAACACAGTTTACTAATCCTTGTTTGATATCCCGGATTAACTGCTGAAGACCGGGCCTGTCCGTATTGGCACCGGTAAAGCCACCGTCATCATAATGGGTATTAAGAGGGTGCCACCCCTCCCCGCGTTGGCTGGCGATATAGGCCATGCAGGCCTCGCGCTGGGCATCCAAGGAGTTAAAGTCCTGCTCCAGCCCCTCACTGGTGGATTTACGCGTATAGACGGCGCAATACAGCGGACGGACAATTTCGCTCATAAGCCAAAGAAGTGATACCCGCTAATATGCTGTCCGGTAATAGCACAGGCGACAGCGGAAAGACTTTTATAGTATTTGCCGTTATACTCAAATCCGATTTCCAATACCTTGACGGCTATTTCCCGCCCTTTATATTTCTTTTCTAACACGGCCCCTGCCAGGGGCAGGCGGACATCCCGCAAAGATTTTTTATTCTCTGTGGCTCGCTTTTCGGCCCGATACTTATTTTTACGCATAAGCTGAGCCAAGGGGTTTACGGTATTGGCAATTTCCCGCAGGTCATGTGTGGAAAGGGTTGCTGGTTTCTGCGCTGGGGTGGGAGCAAGGGCGGGCTGTGTATCTGAAAGATTTTTTATGGGCGAAACAGTTTGACCGGCTTTTGTTTCCGTTCCCCACTCGTGCGGACCGGGATTTTTCTTGTTCTTAGACGAAGGTGTGGTTACTTTTTTCTTTAAGGCAGTGGTTTTTTGAGAAGCTTTTTTGGTGTTATGTTTGGTCATACTTCCTCCCTATAGTTTTAACGTACCTACATATACGCTTACTATAGGGAGAGAAGTCAAGAAGGTCCTAACCTGGCCATATCATAATTCTGATTGTAAAAGTAGTATGTTTAAAATAAAATATAAATATGTTGCGAAAAACTTTATCTCCAATAATCAAATGGGCTGGCGGGAAAGAAAGGGAACTAAAATATATTTTACCAAATCTGCCCCTACACTTTGCCCGTTTTATTGAACCGTTCGTTGGAGGCGGCGCAGTATATTTTTCTATCGTTGGAAAGTCCATGTTAATTAATGACAAATCCAAAGATTTAACGAACTTCTATCTACAAGTGCAAAAACACCCTTCTATACTAGTCTCCCACCTTCAAGACATACAAACTATATGGAAAAATTTGGAACAATTTTTACATACTAATATATGTTTTTTTCGACAAATCTATGCAGGATACAAGCAAGGCGTCTTAACAGAACTTTCTCTCCAACAAAAAATTAATCAGTTTATCCAAGAGAAACTGCAGGATTGTTCTTTCTTACTAGGGGAAGACCTACATAAAAAACAAGAACTTTTTAAAAGAATATTCAAAAAAATCTCCTTGGAAAAGCTAAAAAGAATAAAATGTTTAGAAGAACAAAAAGGAGATCTTCCCCAACAGGATTTATTTAATAATTTTGAAGTCATTTTCAAAGCTTCACTTTATACTTTGATTAGAGATTTATACAATCAAAACCCCTTGCAAAATCCACACTATTTTTATTTCATACGAGAATATTGCTATTCTTCAATGTTTCGGTACAATGCCAAAGGTGAATTTAATGTTCCCTATGGGGGAATATCATATAACAAAAAGAATTTTCAACGTAAAATAGAATATATTCTTTCCCCTGTATTACAGAAACATCTCCAACAAACGACAATTTACAACCTTGATTTTGAAGACTTCCTCAATACAATAAAGCCTCAAAAAGATGATTTCATTTTTTTAGATCCCCCTTATGATACGGATTTTAGCACTTATTCTAACAATGTTTTTGATAGGAGGGACCAAGAAAGATTAGCACAATATTTAATTCACAAATGTCCATCCAGTTTCATGTTGATTATCAAAAACACGCCCCTTATACAAGGGCTATACTCACAAAAAGGATTACACATTCACCTTTTTCACAAAAAATACATGGTTAGTTTTAAAGGCCGTAACAATAGGAATGCGGAACATTTGTTAATTACAAATTATCCATTGCATCGAACTTTCAAAACCTAATCCATCAAATGAATGGAGTAAAGTTATGAAATCTTTAAGAATTTCTGAAAGTGAATTAATTATTCCTGCTTTACAAATATTTTCCCAGAGAAAACAAGGGACAACGACATCAGATTTAATCAAAGAATTAACAGCTATTATGCGACCTATTGGGAAAGACGCAGAAATACTCCACAATCGTAATGACAGTCATTTTTCACAAATAGTTCGGAATTTACGTTCGCACAAAACTTTCGAAAGATTGCGGTTGGCAGTTTACAAAGCTGGCAAGCCAGATGGGAAATATTTCATTACTACGCGTGGGAAAATTTTTCTTCTAGCAAGGGAAAAAGAATTTGAATATATCTGCAACTATAACTTTACAAAGAACGAAAGAAAAGATGCTATAACCGCCCTACTAGCACCTACAAGAAAATCTTTCTTCATTCCTGAAACAAATGTTTTTGAAGGAGCGATCCGAACAACAACAGTTGCAGTTAGGGTACGCTCGACTAAACTCAGAAAGTATGCCTTTCAATACTACAGTAAGAAAGGCCAAATAAAGTGTTCAATTTGTAATTTTGATTTTATGCAAATATATGGGAAATATGGTGAAAAATATATTGAATTCCACCATATGAAACCTATTTCTACATATAACTCACTTGGACAAATAAGTGATATTAAAAACGCTATCAAAAATATTTGCCCGGTGTGTTCCAACTGCCATGCCATTATACATCGTAATAACATTACTCCCCAAAAACTAAAAAAGGTACTTAAAAAATATGAGAGAACAAATATTACAAATCATTCAAAATGAGTTTTCTAAATTAATACGAAATATACAAGAAGATTTTCAAAAAAATTATCAAGCAAAACGCAATAATTTTCTTTTAAATGAGCTCGATCCCTTGATGATCGCTCATATGGTCTTTGTAAGTAGTTTTGAGTCCAAAAGCGGAAACACATTACAACGTATTGCTCGCCGCATTGCGGCGTTGAGATATGGTAATGATCATGTACCATCTATCATCAATCCTCATAATTTGCCGCACAATTTATCTGTTTCAGGGGATCAAGAACAAATAGTAGTAAGTAATATTAATATTGAATCTCCACAAACCAAGGCGTATATTACATCATTTATCAATCAAAACTTAGCTTCTGGGAGGGGACGTTCACGCCAAGAATCACGAGTAACACATCAAACCATTCCAGAAGTTTTAAATCATACTATCAGTGATGGTCATCTCCACACAAAGCCCGTAGATTTGGCTTTTTTAGATGAAAATGGTATTTGGAATATTATGGAAATTAAAGCGGGGGGAGATTTAGACAATTCAAATGCTCCCGCGAATGCAGAAAAACTTCTCTTAATATACATGGCTTTAAATATAGAATCCGCCAAACCTTATTTCGCTACATACTATAACAAAGAAGGAGAAGGAAATGTTTGGAAAGGTGTCATGAAAAAATTCATCAACTATCCTTCCATGTTTCTTATAGGAGAAAATTTTTGGAATAAAATTTTACCTTCTGACATTAATTTTATTGAATTTTGTCAAATTTATAATGAGGCGATGCGCCGAATCGACTTAAATTCTACTTTGAATACTATGATTCATTCTTGCCGATAGAATTAAAAACGATTAAATCGAGCAGTTGCGGCCTCAAAATATTCTTGTTCAATTTCAATGCCAATAAATTGACGGTTTAAATTTCTAGCCGCGATTCCTGTAGATCCAACCCCCATAAAAGGATCTAGAACAACATCTCCTTCATTTGAAGCGATTTTAATGATATGCTCCAGCAGACGTACTGGCTTTTGGGCTGGATGTCGAGGCTTTTTCAATCGCTCTGGAGCCATACATATGGGACTTTGAATAAAATTATGCATTTGATTTTGTGTACTGAAATTCCAAGAATGCCCTTTATTCCACATGCAAACAATTAGTTCACAACTATTAAGAAACCCATTTTTATATATTTTGGGAGCAGGGTTAGTCTTATGCCAAACCATAAACTGAAAAGTATCAAATTCTGGGTCAAAGACATCATGCCATTTCCCAATTTGATGATATGTAGTAAAAATAAAAATATTACCCCTAGGCTTAAGAATACGTTTAAAATTTTTTAATAACTTTCGTGGATCTATTTCAACGAGATCCCAACTTGCTAAGTCATTATTCAAGGGCTGACGTCCTGGAAGATGAATATTTCCTGTTGAATATTTTGCGATATTATAAGGAGGATCCGTTAGAATCAAATCAATCGAATTAGTTTCTAAAGTATCTAGCACTTTAAAACAATCTCCCAATCTTAAATCAAACACCAATTTCCCCCCCTTTTCAAACATAACATATCTATTTTTATGCCGTATAGACTTATTATATCTATTTAGGTCTTGTCCTAAATCCGCTGAATATAATTTAATCATTAATTTCAATGAAATATTTGGAATACCATTATTTTAAACTGAATCCGGCACCTACCAGTAGCATATTACAGCTTACTATAGAGAGTGAAGTCAAGATCTTTTCTCAATACATGTAATACATTGACTGGTAATTCATATAAAATATATCTATTTTTGATCCTAATATACCGTAAGTTTGAAGAACCGCACGTATTACTTTTACCCGCAAGTCAACTAAATAAAATCAAAGGTTTTGGGTTTCCAATACTCCAATAATTGGGATAATGCGTCCACTTGGTCATCATGCTTGGTATGCGGAAAACCCAGCACCTCGTGCTTAAAGTCAGCCATCCATGCGGTTTCCCCTTCCGGCAGGAAACAACGCCCCGCCTCTAAAGCAGGCGTTACATTTTTAAGGCGGGTTTCCTTATCATCTACTGGTTTAACCGGCCGAACAGAACCGTGGGAATATTTGCGCTGAATTTCCTGCAAAAAACCAATGCCGCAGCCGGCTTCTTCCACCAGTACCTTGAAAGATAAGCCATACCTAAGCCGTTTGAACAGTGCGCGCTTTTCCTCCATATACGCATAACCAGTTTTAACCAGTTCGGGCAGTTCCAATTTCCAGCGTTTTACATCCAAAATGTACCAGCCTTTATCGGTACGCAAGGCACAAATACACACGCTGTAATCATTTTCTTTGCCGCGTTTAATGGCTAAATCCCAACTAAACATCATTTGCAGAACGGAAAACTCCCCACTGTAAACGCTCTGTTGCAATGCTTCCCAGCGGTAATGTTTAAACCATTCCCATTTGACGATATTCCCGCCCGGCGCCAGCGGATCCTGCTGGCACTGGCAGGCAAACGCCATACGCCCCAGAGAGGTTTTGATACGCTCTATTTCCGCCAACCCTTCCCTGTCCGGGTGTAACGGCTCACCAGGCAGACGGTCATAGTGAAACTGGCGCGTTATATTCCCTATCCGCCGTATCCAAACCCAGTGCTCGGCCTGCCGGGCCAGCAACGGAATAGCCGTATGCTTAAACCCAGCCTGGCTTTCCAGCAGATAACCGGTCAAATCCTGTTCGTGTGTGCGCTGCATAATAAGAATAATCTTTCCGTTTTTCTTGTCATTTAACCGGCTGTAAAGCGTATTCCCGTACCACTCGTTCACTTTATTGCGTATTAAGTCCGAATTTGCGTCAGCAGGCTTAATGGGGTCATCTATCACCAACCAATTGCCGCCGCGTCCGGTTAAGGTGCCGCCTACCGTCGTGGAATACCGTCCGCCGCCGCGGGTAGTTTCAAAATCCATCACTTCCCGGCGGGACGGCGCCAGGCGCGTCCAGGGGAACACACGCTTATACCAAGGGGTTTCCATCACGCGCCGGCAATCCGCCGCCAGTTTTTTGGCCAATTCATCTGCGTAACTCACACAAACTACGGCCTCCTGCGGGCAATGCCCCAACACATAGGCCGGCCACGCCACAGAACAAATAATGGATTTCATATAGCGCGGCGGGATATTGATAATTAATCGGTTATTTTCGCCGCGGAGCATAGCCTCCAACTCGGCGCAAATAAGACTGATATGCCAATTATCCCGGTAAACCGCTCCCGGGCTGACTTCCAAAAACACCTTACAGACGAATGTTTTAAAATCCTGCCGAAGAAGCGCATCCAGCTGTTTTCGGTAAAGAATTATCTCTTCATCCACGCGCCTCTTCCCCTAAAAACTCTTTTAAAACAGCGTCAAGCAAGACTTTGTCATCTTGCTGAAGAACCTCCCGCTGGACGGACTGCTCCGCCTGCCTGTGTTCCAGCCGTTCGCATAACTCCAGGATACGTTTAATCGCCCCCTCTTTGCCTTGCAACCCCTCCACAAAAAGTTTGCGAATAATTCCCTCCAGCATTGTCATCTTTAGCACTTCGCCATTTTTCACAATAGTAATTTTTTCTTTTAATACTTTGCCTACAATGGTGTGCAAATTGGGCTGACCTTTGGGCCGTCCCTTTTTATTGCCGCTAAAGCCCGGCTTAAACTGGTTCTTCTTTGGGGGCTTGCCGTATCCTACCTCATAATCATTCGGCATGCGCCACCTCCCACCGTTTTTCGGCCAGCAACTCTTGATATGTTTTTCCGCTGGGCAGATGAACGGCCGTCCGGCCGCCCCCAAGACCCTCATAGCGCCGGATAGCCGTATCCACATATTTGGGCTCCAATTCCACCCCATAGCAAATCCGCCCGGCCTTTTCGGCGGCAATAAGCGTACTGCCGGAGCCTAAAAAGCTGTCCAGCACCAGTCCGCCGCGATTAGACGCGTCCAAGATTGCGTCTTTAATCATTTCTACTGGTTTGACGGTGGGGTGCATAGAGCGTTTTTCGGTATTTTCTTCCCCCGGGGTATTGACGCTGGGATAGCACCATACATTGGTGCGGTAACGGCCGTGTATGCCAAGCTCCACATTGTTGATGTGCGGCTCGGTGCCGTGCTTAAACATAAAAATCAGTTCGTGCTGGGAACGGTAAAACGAGCCCATCCCCGCATTGTTTTTGCGCCATACACACAGATTTTTAAACTGGTCATATACTTCTCCCGCCGTCACCATTTCTTTAATATGCCGCCAGTCCATACAAATATAATGCAAAGAGCCGGACTTGCTGAACGCACACAGGCGTTCAAACGCCGTACGCAAAAAATGCGTAAATTGCTCGCTGGTCATTTCGCCGGAGGCGAATTTAAATTCATCGTGTTTTACGCTGCCGGCCCCGCAGACATGCCCGTTAATTTTTACATTGTACGGAGGATCCGCAAACACCATATCGGCTTTCTTATCCTCCATGAGTGCCCGCAGGGTTTCCTCCTGCAGGGAATTGCCGCAAATCAAGCGATGTGCCCCCAACTGCCAAATGTCACCCTCCCGGGAAACGATATCGCCGTCTGCAATAAACGGGATTTGATTGGTTTTGGGGTCCGCCTCACGCTGTTCCCCCTCTAAAATAAGGTCTATATCCCCCATATCATACCCCGTAAGCGTAAGCGGAACGTCCAAATGCAGTTCTTCTATCGCTTGAAACTCCGCCTGCAGCAGTTCTATGCTCCAGGTGCCCAGCTCCGTCAAGCGGTTGTCGGCAATGCGATAAGCCTTCTTTTGTGCCAGGGATAAGTGTTTTAAGCAAATAACGGGCACTTTTTCCATACGGGCGGCTTGAGCGGCCGCAAAACGGGCGTGGCCGGCTATAATTTCATTCTGCTCGTCGATTAAAATAGGGTTGATAAAACCAAAATGCTCAATAGAACGCGTAATTTGCGCGATTTGTTTATGGCTGTGCTGCCGCGGGTTGCCTGGATATTCTTTTAAACTAGACAAAGCGGCATACTCCACCACCAAAGGCGTAATTAATATATGGTCCGTCATAGAGAAAAACTCCTAATGGGTGTATGAGGGAAACCCTCAGGTTTTTATAGCAGTTGGCCTTGCTTCTTCATGTTAAGGCAGGAAAGAGGTGCCGGCACATTTGTCCTTGTGCCAAGGGGGTACTGTGACCTTTCCAAAGGTAAGAGAATTTAGTTTTTGCACCCGTTTGATATTGCCATCAAACGAATACAAAGGTAATTTATAGCATTATTTTGAGACAAAAATCAAATTTTTGCCATTTATTATCATAAATAAATATCCTTAAAAAATAAGGGTTTTCAATAAAATACGACGACAAATTATTAGATTTTTATTTTTAAAATTTTTTTCGGAAATGCGGAAGCCATTTATCCATTAAAACCCCCTAATTAATGCTTTTAGAAAACTATTTTTCAACAAATTGCTACAATGAAAGTAACTTTTAAGGAGGACTGACGTTTAACATTATCTTTAACATTTTTACCCTGGCTTAGTGCCGCACAAACGGCACGCTTTTACGAAAGTAAAAGGAAACCAATACTAAGAAGGCCAATTAGCCGCAAGAAGGCAGGAAGTCATGAGCCTGCCGACTTACGGTCAATGTTATTTGCCATTTTGGTAAGTAACTACGGCTGTGTTTCTAATGCGTATTGGTTTCCATTGGAAATAACAGCCGTTTTTTATTGCCCACCTTGATTAGTTGTCTCTGCTGTTATTTATACTAGAAAAAACAATAATTCACAGAGGAGTGCACTTATGCCTGAACAACAGTTTACTTGGTTACCATTTTTTAATGAAATGCTAACGGTAATTTGTAAAAATTATACCCCGCAATCCCTTGCTTTGGTCTTTAAACGAATTTTTCCCAAACAACAAGATGAGGAGACTAAAGGGATAAAGACTGATTTTAAAGAAATTGACCCGTTAACATTTATTGCTTGTTTTAATCGTAGCGAAACCAAAGAAAGCAGAGAGGCTTTTTGCAAAATAGCAAAAGAGGAATTGCATTTAAATGCTCCTATTCCGACAGATTTTGATGGGATTCCCGTCTTTAACAATCAAAAAACCTGGTTTTTACAATACAGTTATCTGAGAGGGAAAAAAGATTGTGATATCCTTTGGAATTTTGCCCAAAATAGAGTTGAGTCCTTGCCTGTTACCAAAGAAGAAATGGAAAAATTGCTTTCCCTTGCCCATGTAGGATTAACCAAAATAAGCAGTTTTTTATTTATATGCTTTCCTAATCACTATTATCCGATAGATAAGAATACTTACACCTTTCTTGGACTAGCAAAAGAAGATAGCTTCCAATTTTTTGAACAACTACAAAGGGTTGCTAAAGAAAAATATCCCCTAGATGCTCCTTATGAATTGTCATTTAAAGCTTGGAAGCAAGCAGAAGATAAAATTCGAGAAGGAGAATCACCTGTTTTCTGGGCTGTTGGGTCAGATTGGGGACGGGGGGACCAAGGAGACCAAATTCAGAGATTTATTCAAAATTCAATATGGGAATGTGGTTACGGCGCGAATGGGAAAGACAAAAACAAAAAACGCTTAGAAGAGGTTAAGCCTGGAGATATCTTTGTATTAAAATCTTCCGCCACAATGGGGACAGGGCACAAAACCCCTGTTACTATTATTAAAAATATAGGCATTGTGCAAAGCAAAAACACCTGGTGGTCTTTTAATGTAAACTGGCAAAACTTTCCCTCCCTACCATATAGGATCGAAGGAAAAGTCCTATGGGGGACCATTGCTCCTATTCAAGATTTAACTATTTTAGAGCTAGTCAAAAATTTAATGAACGAAAGTATATCTTCAATAAGGAAGGATCCTTCAAGCCCTAAATTTCCGCTCAACCAAATTCTCTACGGCCCGCCTGGAACTGGTAAAACCTATCACACCGTAACCAAAGCGGTAGAAATTATTGATGGAAAAGCTAACCCGAATTATGGCCTGGCCAAAGCCCGATTCGACGAACTGAAAAAACAGGGGAAAATTAAATTTATTACTTTCCACCAAAACTATTCCTACGAGGATTTTATGCTAGGAATCCGTCCCATGTTAAACGGAGAAAAGATTACCTACAAACTATATGAGGGTCCTTTCAAACAAATAGCAGACAAAGCCCGGGAAGATACCGGCAGTAACTATGTGCTAATAATTGATGAAATCAACCGCGGTAATATTTCCAAAATTTTTGGGGAACTTATTACGCTTATAGAGGATGATAAACGGGCAGAGAACGACCATGCTATGTCAGCCCCGTTGCTCTACCAGCAAGCAGAGTTTAGCGTCCCCAATAATCTGTATATCATTGGCACTATGAATACGGCGGATAAATCCATCGCCCTGGTGGATATCGCTCTGCGCCGCCGGTTTGTGTTTGAAGAAATGATGCCGGACGAAAGCTTATTAAAACCCATAGAAGGATTTGACTTGCCGGGCTGGTTTAAACGACTAAATGAAAAGATAACAGCCGAGTTAGACCGGGACCATCAAATCGGCCACAGCTACTTTATGGAAGTGAAAAATAAGACAGAATTAAAACAAAAATTTTATCAGTGTATACTGCCCTTATTAAAAGAGTACTTCTACGGAAATCCAGAAAAGTTAAAAACAATCATTCCTGGATTTGAACAGGAAAAACAGTTAGACAATGAAAAATTTATAGAAGTGTTAAACAGCATATTACATGATAAAACAAATAACGACCCAGGAATGGAAGAAGATTAGCTATGCGGAGCTGGGGCTCAATCAAGAGCAGGCCAAATCTTTCAAAAATTTTTTGGAGGATAAGGGTTTAACAACCGTTCTGGATTTTCAGTTGGACGGCATTAAAACCGAGGCCTACGTCGGAAGTATTCGTTTTGCTGATTTTCAATTAAACATTCTCCCCAAAATTATTGGGGGGAATGACTCTTCGTGTCTGGAAAATCTGATGTTTATGCTCCGCTACACTAAAAAATTAGAAATTCATACGATAGACAGTGCAGAAATCAGCAAAACGAAACAGCCTTTTCTAGAAATCTTAATTGCTCACTATGCCAATATATTATTAAACGCGCTGCAGCGGCACATTCCCCATCACTATGAAACAAAAGAAGAGAACCTATCTGCCGTTCGCGGGCGTATCTTATTTGCAGAAAACCAGCTGGTGAATATGGGAAATTTAGCCCGCGTATATTGCCAGTTTGATGAATTTACTTCTGACAATTTGCTTAACCAAACTTTTAAGTTTGTAGCTCAGGCTTTGTGCCTTCTAACGGCTGTACCTGCCACTAGAGCCCGCTTAAATAAAATTTTAGCTATTTATGAAGATGTCGAATTGAGGGCCATTTCCTATGTGCAAGCCAAAAAGATTTTGCTCAATCGGAACCAATTAATTTTTAAAGACGTTTTAGATTTGGCCCTTTTATTCTTACAACACAGTACGATTAGCCTGCATAATAAAACTTTTACCAATTTAGCCATTTTATTTGATATGAATAAACTGTTTGAAGAGTTTGTGGCTGCGGCTTTGGAAAAAGCTTTCCCGGGACAAGTGCAAACCCAAAAATCACTAACCATCATTGATAGTATTAACGGCTATACCAACACCAGTTACAGTATACGGCCTGATATCCTGTTCCGAAATGACACCATCATTGATACCAAATATAAAATTTTAGACTTACCCGATAATAAACCATCTGAGGCTGACATTTATCAAATGCTGGCCTACAATCGCTTTTTTAACCGGCAAAACATTATTCTATGTTATCCGACTTTTAAACAAAATTGTTGTCAGAATATATTTTGGGCAGAAAATGCCATTATGTTAAGTATACTTACAATAAATCTCAGAGAAGCCTCAGAAGGAACCGACCTCCTCCTAAGAAATTTTCGGTTTTTATAAACCTTCTCCAAGCAACGATAAATATTTATATATAATATAATCAGACAAATATAGACCAAAATAATTATTCAATCATAGCCTTTATGTATTTAGAAACTTTAAACCTATGGAATTTTAGAAAATTTGGGAGTTTAGAAAACTCAACGTCATTAGATTTGGACAAGCCTCACTTCTCCATCAAATTAAAACCAGGTTTAAATATTTTCGTTGGAGAAAATGACTCTGGTAAAAGTTCCGCTATTGATGCTATTAAATTGCTATTAAAAACACATAGCGGAGAATGGATATCCCTAAAAGAAGAAGATTTTTTCCAGGGAGCAAAAACATTAAGAATTGAATGTACTTTCAAAGATTTAAGGGATGAAGAAGCAAGTTGCTTCCTGGAGTGGCTATCTTGGGACGAACAGACAAAAACCCCTTTTCTAAAAATATTTCTTCAAGCAAGCCTGAAAGAACGAATAATATCACCCGACATCCGAGCAGGAAATGATAAAGAGGGTACTATTTTACCTGCCGAAGTACGAGAACTTCTTAGAACCACATATTTAAAACCTTTGCGAGATGCAACAAATGAACTGGTCCCCAGAAGAAACTCTCGTTTA
The DNA here is from genome assembly GCA_944327085.1 of uncultured Elusimicrobiales bacterium. Lineage (GTDB taxonomy): Bacteria > Elusimicrobiota > Elusimicrobia > Elusimicrobiales > Elusimicrobiaceae > Avelusimicrobium. The sequence goes on from CALVGG010000001.1 coordinate 205,681, forward strand.
TCACAAATTCTCAAAGGGCGTAAAGAGTTCATCGAGATTTCAGAAGACAGACATCCTTTGATAAAATCCTCCATATGTTTAAATTGTTTAATCAAACAATATTTCGATAGTTCCTATCAAGAAGAGAAATGCCCTGTTGATAACGGAGATGCCTGTTTATGTAAAGGTCTTCGGAATTCTGATGGTTACGAGATATTTAAGACTTTAAATACTTTTCTGAATGATTTTTTTGGCACCCCTCGGCAAGCTACTTTTGAAGTAAATACACCTTCTATCAAAAGCATTCTTGAAACCTTAAGACTAGCTTTTGAAGACGAAAAGGCAGGACTTGGAACACATAATATATTATTTATTGCAACAGAACTTTTGAACCTCATAAGAAAAGATTTTGTAGGCCTAAAAATAGGCTTAATTGAGGAAATAGAAGCGCATATACATCCTCAAGCACAAATGAGAATTATTTCCCATTTACAGAATCTCTGTTCCAAAGAAACTGATTTGCAACTTATTATTTCTACACATAGTCCGAACATTGCATCCAAAGTCTTGTTAGAAAATATTTTTCTATTTGATGGAGAGAGAGCTTTTTCTCTAGCTCCAGAATTTACAAATCTTCAACAAGAAGATTACCGCTTCTTAGAATGCTTCCTTGATGTAACAAAAGCTAATCTCTTTTTTGCTCATGGACTCATACTGGTAGAAGGTTGGGCGGAACAAATTTTGCTTCCTGTATTAGCTAAAAAAATTGATATCGATTTAACGCAAAAAGGTATTTCTATAATAAATGTAGGAGGAGTGGCTTTCTTACGCTATGTAAAAATTTTTCAAAGAAAAGATAACGAACAGCCCTCAATTAATATTCCGATATCTGTCGTAACAGACTTAGATGTGAAACCGGATGAATATGCATTCAAAAAAGATGCAAAAAACCAAGAAACTATAAAGGACTACGATATCTCTCAAAAAATAAAAGAAAAAGGATGCGCATTTAATGCAGAACGAATACAAACATTTGTTTCCCCGGTGTGGACCTTGGAGTATTGTTTGGCAAAAAACGAAAGTATTTTCCCTTTCATTTTAGAGCTTTCCCAAAACTTCCTCTCAAACCAGGCATACAAAGAACTAACTGAAAAAATTAAGCAAAATCCTAATGATAAAGCTTGCATTTTGATTCAAACTCTCTTTAAGAATAAAGTTTCCAAAACGCAACTGGCTTATGATTTGGCAAACAGAATAGAATCCGCCGATACTATTGATACTGGAAACCAATATACCCAATACTTATTTAAAGCAATTAGATATGCTGCCAATTCCTGACCAGGAGATAGATAAAATTACGCCTTTATTACTCCCTCCAAACTGCAGTTTTGATGAGGAAAGAAAGTCTTTTATTAAAAATTTGGATACCATTGACTGCCAAGCTGTTCCAGGCAGCGGAAAAACAACAGCTCTTTTAGCAAAATTGTTACTACTAGAGAAGCACCTGCCTCTAGAACAAAATCGCGGCATTTTAGTTCTATCCCACACAAACACCGCGATTAAACTTTTGCACTCAAAACTAGATAATAAATGCAATTTTATATTTAAATGTCCCAATTTCATTGGGACTATACAATCTTTTGTAGACCAATTTTTAGCTATACCCTTTTATACACAAACATATCAACATAGGCCTTTATATATAGATAGCGAATTTGCAAAAAACGCCATTGTATGTCTGTGTCCTCCATACTTAAATAAAATATTAGACAGAAAACCTATGAAAAAAGATGAAATTCTTTTTCAAACGGGACTACTCCACGGGAAATTAACCCACTATGATAAAGACCCTTTTTATTATAAAGAAACGACTTCTACCTACCAGTCCATTCTAAACCTTAAAAACAATCAGTACAAAAAGGGAATTCTTTTTTATGATGATGCATACCTGCTAGCTCAAGAATATATTGAAAAACACCCTAAAATACTAGATATTATACGATTAAGATTCAAATATATCTTTGTTGATGAAATGCAAGATATGAATCAAACTCAGATAGAACTATTGGAAAAATTATTTAATCATCCGACAGTAGTATATCAAAGAATCGGAGATATTAATCAGAGTATTTTTAATAAAGTGCAAAGCAATAAAATATGGGAATTCAGAGGCGCCCCTTTAATTTTACACAAAACCCTGCGGCTTTCAGCACAAATTGCTCCGATAGTGGAACGCTTTTCATTATATCAAGACATAGATCATAGTATTGTATCTATACGACAATCTAATATTCCTCCGTATTTGTTTATATATACCTCTTCTACAATCAAAAAAGTTTTATCACACTTTGTACAAAAAATAAAACAGCACAATTTACAAAATAAAAAAGCAATATTTAAAGCAATTGCCTGGGTAGCAGAAAAAAAGGAAAACTGCCTTACCTTATCGGATTACTTTCCCACTTTTAGCAAAGAAATTAAGACAGAACATAATCATATTGATTCTATAAGCGAAGCGATAGAACTAATTCGTCAAAAATCAGAAAATACTAATGATTTCAATTCTATTTTTAAAATTATTACACAGGTTTGTTTAGAAATACTTCGTTTGGAAAATATTACTAACTCTCAAACAAATACTTATTATTCATATCTTTCTTTTTGGAAAGCAGTAAAAGAAAATCCTGAAAATTTTTTATTGAGAAAACAGATATATTCTTTGTGCCAAAAGGCTTTTGCAAAATCTTTAATTACAATATCTGATTTTGATAAGATTTTATCAACTTTAGAAAAAATATTTAATTTTGAATCTTCCGAATCTACTTTAAACTTTAGGAACAATACCATCGGCTCCATATTGAGCAAAGAACCAAATCTTCCGCCCAAAAATATTTTTTCTTTAGATGGAATAAATATAGAAATTGGCACAATACATAGCGTTAAAGGAGAAACACATACAGCCACACTGGTAATGGAAACCAAATACTATACCACTGAGTCGCAAAAAATCCTCAATATTTTAAAAGGGCAAGAAATAAAGCAACCCAAAACACGCGAAGCTGAAGCTATGAAAATGTTATATGTAGCCATGAGCCGTCCTACTGATTTATTATGCTTTGCATGTAACGAGGAATATATTCGAGGCCACGAAAAAGAAATAGAGAAAGCTGGATGGAAAATAGAAAAAATATCCTGATAATTCCCTGTTATGATTTTAGGGAATTTGGGTAAATTATACAGGGGCGGCCACTATACAGAAGGCCGCCCATTTCCTTATGTAATAGGGCTTAAAAGCCTTAATTCCCTGTATTTTCCCTGTTTATCAGGGAATTTATCTGATTTTTTAATACATTCTCTTATTATCTTTATATCCGCTTGCAAAGCAGATACAAACGCCCTTTTGGATAAAGCGAGATATTCCCTGTTTGCCACAGAGAAAAAGCTATCTTTTTGGCGGGATTTGGATAGAAATGAGGTACCGGCAATTGGTTAGCACCCCATATTAAATGCTTAGAACTTTTAGGGAATTTCCCCTTAATTTCTAAGCATTTTTATTACAATACAGTGATTAACAAAACTCACTGTTTTTGTTCCAGCAGAAATTCTTTTATTTTTTCCACACTTACCAAATGCCCGGCCAAAACCACTTTCCCGTTTATAACCAAAGCAGGCGTACTCATTACCCCGTAATGAATAATGGCGCCAATATCTTCCACCTTGGTAATTTGTGCAGCAAGGCCTAACTCCGCAACGGCTTGCTGGGTTAACTGCATAAGCATTTTGCACTTCGGGCAACCGGTACCTAATATTTCTATTTTCATTTTTATCTCCTATAAAATGGCATTTAATAAATAACCCACCGCAATAAAAGCAATAATCAAATAAGCCAAAAAAGCGCCTATCATTTTCCAGCTTAATACTTTGCGCAGCATCATCATTTCCGGCAAAGAAACGGCCGTAATGCTCATTAAAATAACCAATGCCGTGCCGACCGGAACCCCCTTTAAAAGCAGGGCCTGTATCACGGGCACTACCCCTACATGATTGGCATACAGCGGCGCCCCTATCACTGAGGCCAACGGTACCGCCCACGGGTTTTGCGGCCCCAAATAACGCGCCAGCCATTCCACCGGCACATAACCATGAATAGCCGCCCCCACCAACAGTCCGGCCACCACATACAGCCATATGCCCTTTAGCGTATCCCAGGCAAAATGATGGGCATATATCACTAATTCTTTCACGCGTTGTTTGATATTCCCCCGGCAGGAACAGGCCACACCCGTCACCGCCGGCTTATAAACCAGCCATTTTTCCAACCGGAAAAAATCCCCCAGCCACCCGCCGGCCACGGCTATCACCATCCCAGCCAGCACATACACCAACGCAACCAACGGCCCGGCCCCCTTCATACCTAACAGCATAATGGTGGCAATTTCACTAATTAAAGGGGAACTGATTAAAAACGCCATGGTAATCCCCACCGGTATCCCCGCCGCAATAAACCCGATAAAAAGCGGAATGGAAGAGCAAGAGCAAAACGGCGTTACCACCCCCAAAAACACCGCTAAAAAATATCCGTACCAGCGGTTCTTACCGCTAAGATAATCCCGCACTTTTTCGGCCGACAGTTGCGCCCGAAACAAAGATATCACAAAAATAAGCACATAAATCAGCACGAAAATTTTTGTAATGTCTTCTATAAAAAAATGCACAGCTTGCCCTAAATGGGTATTAATATCTAATCCCATCCGCAGGGTGGCCCAGTCAGCCAAAGAAGTAAAAACTTGAAACATACGCTCTCCTTGAATTTATCTATATATTTAAATATGTAGATATAAACACCAAAAAAATATTATTTTTGTTCGGTGCACGCCAGCAAATATTGTGCCGCCTGTTTAAACAAAACGGTATTTAAAGAATAATGCACCCATTTGCCTTCTTTGCGGGGGATAACCAGCCCGCTGTCGCACAGAATTTTCATATGGTGGGAAAGCGTAGGCTGCCCTATATGCACCGTTTCCAACAGTTTACAGGCACACAATTCTCCGCCTTGCAATAACGTTATAATACGCAAGCGATTGGTATCCGCCAAGGCTTTCCACACACGGCTTTGGGTATCTAATAAATCGGTCATCAAACCTCCGTAAATATATTATATCACATATATTTATAATTATAAATATGTTTGCTCGTTATATTTAAAAATGCCCTTAATATTTGAAAGTTTTGTATTGTAAAAAACGAAAAAAATACCATACTATTAGTAGCAGCAAAAGGAGCTGTTTATGAATAATTTTAATAAAGGTTTTACATTAATTGAACTACTGGTGGTAGTTCTTGTTATCGGCGCTTTAACCTCTGTCGCGCTGCCTCAGTACGAGCGCGCCGTCCTGCGCAGCAGGGCTGCCGAGGTGTGGACCGTGCTGCCCACCCTGCGCAGTGCAACCGAAGAATATTGTATGGCAAACGGGGGATATTATGCCCCGTCGTTGGATGAATTATCGGTTGAGATTCCGCCCGATGCAAGGAAATTCAATATCTATATGGATTCTTGCTATTCCTTAGCCCGCGGATACGGCAAAATATATGCACAATTCCCTTATGACAAAAAAGGGGGTTATGTAACACTGGGCCTGGATATGAGCGGAAGCAAGAGCTGTACGGAAAACGTTTCCCGCAATTCAGAGATTTCCACCTGCCGTAAGCTAGGTTTTGAAAACGGCAATAAATATTGCGGAAGCGGAAACAGCTGTTCGTGGTCTTACACCGAATAAAACATATCTTGCAACAAAAGAAGGCGCCCTTTTAGGGGGAGCCTTCTTTTATGTATGATGTATTTTAATGAAAATGCCCCCGCACCATAATCTAAAAAACCTGCATCGCCTGTTAAACAACCCTGCTATAAAAAACATCCTGTTTTTGGGGTTGGCTTTGCTTGCGGCCGGTTGTTTAAGCATTTTAATGGGGCAGGATGCGTCCGTTGATTTATTAAATTATCACCTGTACACGCCTTTTGCTTTTTTGCACCGGCGTTTTTATTGGGATATTATCCCCGCCGGTATGCACACATTTTTCAACCCCCTGCTGGATGTGCCTTATTATTTATTGTTTACCCATTTAAACGATTATCCCCGCTTAACGGCTTTTATACAGGGGTTGTGGTATGGTATTTTTTTATTTTTCGGCTGGAAAGTAACCGCCTTGGTTTTTCCGCAGTTTAAACAGGCGCAGGATAAGCTGATCCGCCTAAATGCGTTTATATTAGCCGTTACCGGCATAGCGGCTTTAAGCCAGATAGGGCTTTCTTCTAACGAAGTTCCCCTTGCGGCAGGCGGGGTGTGGGTATGTTACGCCTTTTTGTCCAACCGGTATACGGCCCCGGCGTTTTTTCTGCTGGGGGCCTTGTTTGGGCTTAAATACACTTTTGGCCCGGCGGCGGCCGGGCTGGGGTTAATGGGGCTCTATTTACTGTGCAAAAACAAACACCCGCGCAAATATATTTTATGGTGCCTGGCGGCCTGTGCAGCGGGTTTTTTGCTGACCAACGGCTTTTTTATGTGGCGGTTATATAAAGCGTTTGAAAACCCGTTTTTCCCGTTTTTTAACCGGGTTTTTCAATCTCCGTTTTTTGATCCCATTAATCTAACCAACGGGCCCGGAACCCCAACCAACTGGCAGCAATGGCTGTTTTTGCCTTTTTTACGCAGAACATTAAACGTTGTGGAATATCAGTTAGACACCCGTTTATGCCTGGGCCTTGTTTCGTTTATAGGCCTGGCGGCCTTATGGGCCTGGCATAAAATACGCCATACGCAAGAAAAACTTTCCCCAACATTGGTTTCTTTGCTCATTTTATTTGGGGTCAGTTATATTTTGTGGCTCTATAGTTTTGGGGTGATGCGCTACAGCATTTTGCTGGAGTTTGCTTCAGCCTTGCTCTTCTTGCTTTTATTGCGCCGGTTATTGGGCCCGGCCACGGCCGGTGCCGCCTGCACCCTGTTAACCCTTTATTTACTGCTTACCCCACTGCCGGACTGGGGCCGAACCGCCTTTCAAAATAAAAACAGCACCGCCAAAGTGCCCGCAATAGAAGACAACGCCCTGGTATTACTAGCCGGGCATGTGTCTTTTTTGGTGCCGCTGGCTAACCCGCACGCCAAATACATAGGCGGTTTTTGGTTTTTGCCGGCGCAATATCCGGTGCAAATGGGTTTTATGGCCAAACGTTTAAATATTTTACAGCCGGACGATTACCGCTTTCATTTTGAACAACCGGTCCGGCAGGAAATTGAACACCACCCAGGCCCTATTTACATTTTAGGGCCCAACAGCCCGGTGGTTACGGATGAGCGCACCTGGGAAAAATACCGTCTATCTGTAGCGGACCCTAAAACAAACTGCAAAAAATTTTATGCCAATATGGACAATATTTACGGAGGATTTCTTTTATGCCCGGCACAAAAAATTCCCCGGAAATAAGCATTATTTTCCCCTGCCGCAACGAAGCATATTCCCTCCCCGCCTGTTTGGAGGAACTGCTTCAAACCTGCCGCCGTTATCATTTACGCGCACAAATTATTGTGGTGGATAATGCCTCTACGGACGATACCCCCCGCATTGCCGCGCGCTACGGGGCGGAAGTGGTGCCTTGCCAAACCATTGGCTACGGGGCAGCCGTGCATTGCGGCTTGCTGGCCGCCAAAGGGGAATACGCCGCATTTTGCGATGCGGACGGTTCCTACCCTGTGCAATACTTTGCACAAATGCTGCAACTGATTAAACAACGCGGGGCCGATTTATTACTGGCCAACCGCTTGCACGGCCATATTCTCCCCCACGCCATGCCTTTTTTAAACCGTTATGCGGGCACGCCGGTACTTTCTTGGCTCATACGCACTTTATTTAAAATACCCGTTTATGACTGCAACAGCGGCATGCGCATTTTACGCACGCGGCTTTACGCCACACTGCCCATACAGCACACCGGCATGGCCTACGCCAGCGAAATGCTGTGCCTGGCCGCCTTAAAAAAATGGAAATATACGGAGTGGGACCTCCCGCTTTTTAAACCGGATACCCGCCTCGGCCGCCCGCCCCACTTGCGCCGCTGGCAAGACGGATACCAACACCTAAAAACCATTTTAAGTATTTTTGCCCGGCGGCGCCGGTTATAAAACATTTATACGGCAGGAAATTTTTGTTTTAACTCCTGGCGTTTTTTGTGGAAGCGTTTGATGTATGCGGGGGAAATTTGCCGCAGCTCCTCTAGCATCCAGCTGGGGTTTGCGTCTATGTTAAAGAAAGGAATTACCACATCCGCCCCCGCGCCCAGCGCCTGGTTCATCTGGCCGGAAACGGAAACAAATTTGCCCTGTTCGGCGGCCGCCATATTTAATGCGTCCGGTATAATTAAGCCGTCAAAATGTAATTTTTCACGCACAAACTGATAAAACGCCGGGGAATAAGTAGACACGGCTTGCGGGTCAATAGCCGGGTAATTTACGTGTGCCGTCATTAAAAAAGGCCAGCGGGAAGCGCCTTGAAAGGGCGGCAAAAAAATGTCCTCTATCTCTTTTAGCGTATACGGCGCCTGCTGCATAGCCAGGTGCGGGTCTTCCTTCAGGGCGCTGGCGCCCACCGCATGTTTATAGCAGGGCGTCACTCCGCCGGCGGCCAGGCCTTCGGCATAGGCATCAGCCAGTAATTTTACTATCTGCGTGTCCGAGCCGTAATAACGGCTGGCCAGCAAACGCGCCCCCTGCGGGAAAACCTCTGCATTGGGGGCAAAAACCACATCTACCGTTAATTCTTTTAACTTAGCGCCTATTTCTTTTCCGTATTGGTAAACGGCTTTTTGGGCGGAGGTTTTGTCTTTAAGTGCCAAAGCGCCAAAATGGGCCGCACCGGGTGCGTCCATATCAGGGAAAAATTGTTTTAAACGGTTTACGGTGCCGCCTTCCTGGTCTATAAAAAACAAAAAATCGCTTCGGCCCAAAGCGGAGGCTAATTCCCGGCGCAGCAGGCGCGGGTCCAAATCTTGGCGGCTGGGAATACCCAACAAAAACCCATAAGGATTGGCCTCTTTATAAAAATCTTTATCCGCCGGGGTAAGCGGGTAATGGTTAATAAGCAAAATAACGGGGCGCACCGGCGGGTGGGCCTGAGGCCACAAAGCCGCAACGCCCCACACCGCGCACGCCGCAAGCAGCAGCGCCAAAAAACGCCACAGCGTTAAAGGTTTTTCCAACCAGTTTTTTAAAATATCTTTTTGCATATAACAGCCGCCCCGTATTTTATACTATACACAATTTTTACTTTGCGCCCCAACTGCGGCTAATTAAAAATACCGCATACAAAAGCCGCCTCTCTTTTTTATAATAAACAAAAGGAGGAATTCATGAAAAAAATAATATCTTGTGTACTGGCGCTGGCGTTAAGCGCAGGGCAGAGTGTGCCGGCCTGGGCATGCACGGGCATAGCCTTTGCCACCAAAGACGGCACCCGCCTGCAGGCCCGCACCATAGAATGGGGCGGTTTTTCTTTAGACAGCAAACTGGTTATTATGCCGCGCGGGCAGGAAAATACATCATTCACCCCGCAGAGGCAAAACGGCCTTTCCTGGAAGAATAAATACGGCGCCGTGGGTATCAGCACGGTAAAAGACGCTTTTATTGGGGAAGGGGTAAACGAAAAGGGTTTAGGAGCCGGTATTTTTTATTTTTCCGGCTACGGCAGCTTGGCGCCGTTTAATGCAAAAAAGGCCAAAAAATCCGTGGCGGACGTGGAACTGGTGCGCTGGATGCTGACCAACTTTGCCACGGTGGACGAAGTAATAGCAGGGCTTAAGAAAATAGAAGTCATCAGTATTTACCCGCCCCAGCCGGGGCAGAAGGAATCTTCCACCGGGCACTGGCGCATTGCCGACGCTACCGGCCGCAGCATTGTGCTGGAAATTGAAAACAACGGCCAGCGCCATATTTATGAGAACACGGTGGGCGTACTAACGAACTCTCCCTCTTTCCCGTGGCAGGTAACGCATTTAAACAATTACGTAAACCTGCACCCGGGTGCCGTAAGCCCCAACAAACTGGGCAAGACGGACCTGACCGCCTTTGGCGCCGGCGCCGGCATGTGGGGCCTGCCAGGGGACATTACACCGCCTTCGCGCTTTGTGCGGGCGTTTTTCTACCTCCACACGGCGCCGGTGCTTGCCACCGCGCAGGAAGGGGTATTGCAGGCGTTTCATATCTTAAATAATTTTGATATTCCGATCGGGGTGGAATTTGCCGCCGGAGAGGAAATACCCAACCTGCCCAGCGCCACCCAGTGGACGAGTGTAACCAACTTAACCCACCCGGCTTTTTATTACCGCACCATGAACAACAGCCAAATCCGCCAGGTGGATTTAACCAAAATCAATTTTGCGGGTGTAAAAGCGCAAGTGCTTCCGCTTGATCAAGAACCCGAACAAATACATTTGGTAGAGCTGGAATAAAAACTTATGCACACAAAACCCCCTGTGTTAAAACCGGGGGTTTAATTAATTAAAAAAGCCATCCGCATCCGCACCTAAAGATTTGCAAACACGTTGTTCTTTTTCATTGGCGGCAGTACATAATTTTCTACCCCTTTTATTTACGTCTGCATGGTTATCATAATACAACGTAATAGCCGGGCTAGTGCTATTACTCCAACATTCTCCCCAACTGGTATTACGCGTACAATAGCGGTACGTAACAGATCCTCCTGACATATTCCCCACCGCATCATCTTGTATATACAAATCATTGGCGCAACGTAATTGATTGCGCCGGCTACCGGAAGAACAATTTGGAAAATCTAAATCTTGCAATTCTTGCAAACTCATCACATAATTACCATTAGCCAACCTGTAAATTTCCTGGGCATCTTTCACCGCTTTTGCCAACGGCAATGCTGCCGCTAAACGGCTTTTTACCACAGCCGTTTGATATTGGGGCAAAGCAACCGACGCTAAAATACCTATTATTAAGACCACTACCAACAGCTCTATAAGCGTAAATCCGGCTCTTTTTTTCATGGGTTGTACTCCTCCTTGTTTGTTACACCAAACCCACTATATCAAAAAAAAAACAATGCAATGCCTATGCAAATAGATACTTTAAAACAAAATAAATATTTCCCGGTCCAGCAGCCTGAAAATTTCATTGCATAAAAATTCCGCACGTTGCGAGTTACGTGCGGAAAAATAATCAAAAAGCCGACTTTTATAAATGGGCGATTACCGACTCGGCAAACTGTTGAGTTGTTGCTCTTCCGCCCAAATCAAACGTAAGAGATGCGCCTTCTTTTAAAACGGCCAAAAGGGCCCCCTCTATACGCTCTGCACAAGCCGCTTCACCCAAGTGCCTTAACATCAGGCACGCGCTTAAAAGAAGCGCGGTGGGGTTGGCTTTATTCTGCCCCGCCAGGGCCGGGCTGCTGCCGTGAACGGCTTCAAACACGGCGGCGTGCGTGCCGATGTTGGCCCCCGGGGCCACACCCAAACCGCCTGTTAAACCGGCAGCCAGGTCAGACACAATATCCCCATACAAGTTGGGCAAAACCAGTACGTCATAAACCTCCGGGTTGATGACCAGTTGCATACAAAGGTTGTCCACCAGTACTTCATCATAGGGTATTTGCGGATAGTCTTTGGCCACGGTGCGTACGGCATCTAAAAACAGCCCGTCCGAAAATTTGCAAATATTGGCCTTGCTTACAGCCGTTACTTTGCGGCGGTTGTTTTTTACCGCATATTCAAATGCATAACGGGCAATACGCTCCGAAGCGCCGCGCGTAATGCGTTTAATGGATTCGGCCGTATCGTCATTCACTTTGCGTTCAATACCGGCGTAAAGGTCTTCGGTGTTTTCCCGCACGATGACCAAGTCCACCTGTGTATACCGGCTTTTAATGCCGGGCAGGGTTTTGGCCGGGCGTACGCAGGCGTATAAATCCAACGCTTTGCGAAGCGCCACATTCACACTGCGAAAGCCTTTGCCAATCGGGGTGGTGATGGGGCCTTTTAAGGCCACTTTGTTTTTGGCAATGCTTTCCAGCACGCGCCGGGGGAGCACTTCCCCCTCCGCTTCCAGCACGTCAGCCCCGGCGGTTTGCACTTCCCACGCCACAGGGGCATTGGCCGCCTGCAAAATGGAAGTAACCGCGCGGGTAATTTCCGGGCCGATACCGTCCCCCGGGATTAAAGTTACCAAATGTTTTTCTGTCATACCAAATCAAACCCGCCGTGTTTTTTAATATGCGCCATCAGGCCGCCTTCGTTGAGGATTTTAATCATCACGTCCGGCAGCGGGGTAACGGGGATATCCGTTTTTTGCGTTAAGTTATGCACCACGCCGGCTTTTACGTCCACTTCCAGTTCGTCCCCGGCGTTTATTTTGTCCGTATCGCACTCCACCAGTAAAAGGCCGATGTTAATGGCATTGCGGAAAAATATGCGCGCAAAACTTTTGGCCAGCACCGCGTTTACGCCCGCCAGTTTGATGATGGTGGGGGCGTGCTCGCGCGAAGAGCCTAAACCAAAGTTTTTGCCGGCTACAACAAAATCCCCTTTTTGCATGGAGGAAGCAAAGGCCGGGTCCGCATCTTCCAGCACGTGTTTGGCCATTTCCGGCAGGTTGCTGCGCAGGTGAAACAAACGGCCGGGGGCAATATGGTCCGTACTGATGTTATCGCCAAATTTCCAAGCTTTTCCTTTTAATTGCATAGTTTAAATCTCCCTCGGGTCCGTAATGTGCCCGGTTAATGCGCTGGCCGCGGCCGTGGCGGGGCTGCATAAATAAATAAATCCTTTGGTATTGCCCATACGGCCCTGAAAGTTGCGGTTTTGGGTGGAGAGGCAAACTTCCCCGTCCCCCAAAATACCGCCGTGCACACCCACGCACGGGCCGCAGCCCGGGGTTTGCACGCTGGCACCGCTTTGTACAAAAATTTCAATCAGGCCTTCTTTTAAGGCTTGCAGCATTACATCGCGCGAGGCCGGTGTAATAAACAAGCGCACGCCGGCGGCCAGTTTTTTGCCTTTTAAAATATTTGCGGCAATGCGCAAGTCTTCAATACGGCCATTGGTGCAGGTGCCGATATAAATTTGATTAATTTTTATGTCCGCCAGTTCTTTGGCTTTTTTTACATTGTCCACCGTGTGCGGGCAGGAAACGGTAGGTTCCAGTTGGGAGGCGTCTATCTTAATAACGCGTTCGTACTCGGCGCCTTCGTCCGCCTTGACCTCTTTAAATTTATCTCCGCGGCCGTGTTCCTGCAAATATTTTTTGGTTTTTTCGTCCGTGGCGATAAGGCCCGCTTTGGCCCCGGCTTCCACCGCCATGTTGGATAGGGTAAAGCGGTCTGCCATGTCCATATTTTCAATGGTGTCGCCGCAAAATTCCAAGGCTTTGTAGGTGGCGCCGTCCGCTCCGATAAGGCCAATTAAATGCAAAATTAAATCCTTGGCGCCCACACCGGGCTGAAACTTGCCCGTTACCTCCACCTTAAAAGTGGCGGGTACTTTCAGCCAGGTTTTGCCAATGGCCATGCCCACGGCTACGTCCGTGGATCCCATGCCCGTGGCAAACGCGCCCAGCGCGCCCGAGGTGCAGGTGTGGGAATCCGCCCCGATTAAAATTTCCCCCGGGTTTACGTATTTTTCTACCAACAGTTGGTGGCATACGCCTTCGCCAATTTCGCTAAGGACTGCGCCGGTGCGTTTGGCAAAATCCCTAAGCACAATGTGTGTGTTGGAAAGCTCCTTGCGGGGGCTGGGGGCGGCGTGGTCAATAAATAAAATGGTGCGGGCAGGGTTTTTTACCGTGGTAAAACCAGCTTTTTCCAACTCGGCCACCGTTAGGGGGCCGGTGCCGTCCTGCACGGCGGTAACGTCTACGTCCGCCACCACAAAATCCCCCGCGCGTACCGGCGCGGGCGTGTGGGCGGAAATGATTTTTTCGGCTAACGTCTGTTTAAGCATTTTTTTCTTCTCCCAAATAATGCGGGGTAATGGTCATTACCTTGGCGGCAATGTCCGGGTGGTGGTAAATGAAGCGCAGTTCTCTTTCCACCAAGGGCAGCTGGTTGTGTACGTTGGCGTAACGCACCAGTTCCAAAATTTCGCGGGCGTGGGCGTCACTCTTAAACTCAAGCTCCAGCTTTTCGTACACGTTGCGAAAGCCCTTAATGCCGCCGTATTCCCCGGTGGTAATCACGCGGCCGGTTTCAATTACTTCCGGCTCCCCGCGGCCCAGTTCTTCAAAATCATACAGTTCATAATTGCGGCGGTCTTTTAAGGCACCGTCGGCATGGATGCCGGACTCGTGCGCAAAGGCATTGGCCCCCACCGCCGGCTGGTTAATGGGTATCGGCACGCCAAACGCGTAAGAAGCGTATTTGGCTAACTGCCAGGCTTTGTTTAGGCGGATATTGGGGTTTAGTTTATAGTCCCCCATCCCGCTGCCGTGCACAATGGCCAGCAGGCAGGAAACCAAATCCGCATTGCCGGCGCGTTCCCCCAAGCCGTTTACGGTGGTGTTGATGAAAGCTTCCACCCCGCCGTCCACCGCGCCTTTGGCGCCCATGACGGAGTTGGCCACCGCCATGCCCAAATCGTTATGGCAGTGCAGTTCTATGCCGATGCCGGCGGCCTCGGCAATTTTGCGGATGCGGGTGTAAATAACGTCCGGCGTGTCATAGCCCAGCGTATCGCAGTAGCGAAAGCGGGAAGCGCCCGCCTCTTTGGCGGCGCAGGCAAATTCAATTAAAAAATCCAAATCCGTGCGGGAAGCGTCCTCCGCGTTTACCCCCACACTTAACGCGCCCTTGGCCTTGGCCGCTTTTACGGCTTTTACGGCTTTGTTTAAAATGGCCTTGCGGTCAAAACGCCCGCCAAATTTACCGGCAAGCATTTGGTCAGAGGTGGACATAGACAGGTTGCAATACTGCAAACCGGGCACGTTTTTATAGGCCAGTTCCACGTCTTCCTCCACCGCGCGCAGCCAGCCGCTTAAACGGGTTTTATTAATAACCCCTTGTTTTACCAGTTCCAAATTGGCGTTTAGATAGTTGGTTTCGTGATTGGTGGTGGGGAAGCCAAATTCCGAAAATGCCACCCCCAACTCGTTCAAATAACAATTTAACATGGTTTTTTGGAACTTAGACAGGCCCAAGCGGGAAGTTTGCACCCCGTCCCGGTTGGTTACGTCCACAATCCAAATTGTATGCTTCATATTGGGCCCTCCAAAATATTTTTTATATTCGTAGATTTTATCATATTTGCCCCCCGCGCCTAAACGGAGTATTTGCCCAATAAAAACCCCGCCTGATTAAAAGCGGGGAAAATAAAATGTTATTTGGGTTTATTGCGGTGATATTTTTGGAACAATTCCTCAAATTTTTCACGGTATGGGCCGGGCATCCTTCTATAACAGCGGGATGTACTGTAAAGCGAAGAAGAAGACGGAGGGAACTTGCCGTGAACAGAAATATACTCCAGCAACCTCTTATAAAGGCCTTTCTCGGGCAAGCATTGCTGTTGCTGTTTTAAACGCATCAAAACCAGGCGGGCACCCGGCAAATCCGGGTTATCCTGCAAGGTTTTCAGTTTGGCAAATAAAGCAGTGCCCTCTTGCGGCCATTGGCGGTTTTTGAGTAAATAAGTTTTTAATTCTTCCAAGGCGTTCAATACCTGTGCGTGGGGTTCGCCTCCCGCCTTCACGCCTTTTGCCAAGTTGGAAGCATAGTGTTCATACAATGCCACACCCGCCCGGTACTTTTCTGCCGCGGGGACAGACTCTTTAAAAGCTTGTTCGGCTTGGCGCCGGGCGCCGGCCGATACATACGGGCTGTACAATACGTTAATAACCCTCCAGGGGAGGAAAGCGTTCCCTTCGGCAAAGGCCTTAAAAGTTTGGCCGAAGCTGGCTTTTGAGTTTGCCTGTTTTTTCTTTTCACTTTGCTGCGTTAAACGGGAGGAAAGCGTTTTTTCCATTTGCTCAATACGCCGGTTAATTTCTTGTTGCTGCCAAGGCAAAAGCTTATCATAATGTGTTTTATAAAATTCCAGGGGTTGCCTCTTACCGCCATATATAGAGCCCATTACCATGCGGATAGCTTCCCGGCGGGCAACTTCTCCGGACGCGGGCAGAAGCATTGTGGCTGGGTGCAAATCGTTCCATTCATACATTTTGGAAAGAACTGTTAAGTTTTTCTCATGCTGCACTGTTGAAATGTTTTGATAATGAGAAGCTTTATCACTACGGGCCAAAATATTACCGGCAGTTGAAAAGTCCAGCCTGGAAAGGGACCATAAAATATTTCTGTATTCATTTTTGGTAAGCAGCCTCTCCTGCACGGCATTGTTTAATAAAGCCACTGCTTTTTTAAGTTCCGCCCCGTTATATAAATTAAACTGTACAAACTGTTGGCTTAAATTTTTTCTGGAAGATACATTTTTAGCCGCAGCGTTTTCTTTAAAAGGCAGCGTTTCCCCCGTTCTCCAAGTATGCACCAAAGCCTGCGCACGGGCATATTGGCCGGAGCGAAATAACTGATTTAGCTCGTCACGCTGGGGGCTTTCCGGCACGCGCTTTACCAACAAGGCCGATACTTTTTGCAAATCCTTACAGGAGCGGTAATGGGTTAATTTCCCCAGGCGCTTTTCCAATTCAAGCAAGTCTTTTTCGGCCGCTTTTACACCCAGCTCTTCCGCGCGTTTGGTAATGGCGCCAATAACTGCTTTTTGTGCCGAAGCGGCAGGACAAATAAAAGAAAACAACAAACAAAATAAAAATAATTTTTTCATTGTAAGGATACTATCAACCAATCCAATTTTTAAGACTTAACTAACATCATTTTGCATTTCATCTTAATAACCGCCCGCCCCTTTACCGGCACCCTGCATAAAAACCCCCGTTTAAAACGGGAGCCAAGGGAAACACGGGATATTATTTGGTATTGCGGTATTTTTCAAACAGGGTTTGGAACCGTTCCCGATACGGCCCTGGAATTCTTTTATAACGCAGCACGGCATGATATAACGGGGAGGTGGCCGGCGGCATTTTGCCGTACTGGGCAATATACTGCTGCAAAGAAGCATAAGCTTTTGATTCCGGCATTTCCTGCAAATGTTGTTTTAAACGTTTTATCATCAGTTTTGCCCCGTCCAGGCCGGGAGCCGTTTCCAGATATTGCAAGCGGGCAAACAAGTCCGACCCGTCCTGCGGCCACTGGCGGTTTTTGCTCAAATATTCGTCTAATTCATTCATGGGGTCCAACACCCGGGCTTGCATATCGGGGGAAGGCATTATATGGTTATCTAAATTTTGGGCATATTGCGCAAATAATACATCCCCGGCTTTTATAGCCTGCCCATAGGAAACCCCTTGCGCAAAAGCCTTCTCCGCCTCTTGGCGGGTTTCGGCGGATACATAAGGGCTGTAAAGCACTTTAATCACCGTCCAGGAAGAACGAGACTCCCCATTTATAAAACGGGCAAAAACCATGGAAAAGCTCTGCTTGTCTTTCTGTCTTTTATGTTGCGCAGAAACCGCCGTTACACGCTGGGTAATGATTGCTTCCATTTGGTCTATTTGCGCGTCCAGCTGTTGTTGTTTCCAAGGGGGGAGCTGTTCATAATAAGCCTGCTGGGTGGAAAGGAGTTGTTTCTTCCCCCCCGCCAAGGGGCCCAATACCTGGCGGATAGCTTCCCGGCGGGACACATCTTCCACCGGCGGAATGTTTAAACGGCGGGAGTGCAAGTCCTCCCATTCATACATTTTAGCCAGCTGCAGCTGGGATTTTTCATATTGAAGTCTATGAATGGAACTGTGCAAAACGGCTTTATTACTCTGGGTTAAAATCAGCTGCACGTTGCGGTAGTCTAACCGGGAAAGAGACCATATTGCATTGCGGTATTCCTGTATGTTTATTAATCTGGCCTTGTGCCCCGCCTGCAGCCAAAGAACGGCTTGTTTCAGCTCCGCGCCTTTATAAAGATCAAACTGCAAAAAGCGGTTCACAAATTTTTCTCTAAACTCGTCCCGCGTTTTGGGGGCAGCCTGCTGGGAGAGTTCCTCCCCCGTCCGCCACAGGTGCACCTTAGCCTGTGCCTGCTGGTATTGCCCGGCACGAAATAAAGCCTCCAGCTCGTCTCGCTCGGGGCTTGGGCCTACCCTGTTACTCAGCAACATAGAAACCCTTTCCATACTGGTGCGGCTGGGTTCCTTAATAAGCAGGGCAAAACGCTTTTCCAATTCTTGCAAATCTCTCTGGCTGGCCTTAAGCCCCAGTGTTTCTGCCTGTTTAGTGACGGCCGTTATAATTTTTTTCTGGGCGGCCGCAAACGGGCAAACAAATAAAATAAGCAAAATACTGCATAATAGTCTCTTCATAATATTTAAAATATAAAATATTGCTTTTAGCCCACCAGGGTCTTAAGACCTAATTTTTTATAATTTTTAGACCCATAATAACACCTATAAAAAACCCCGCTTTTAAGCGGGGTTTTATTTACAAGTTTTTTATAAACTCCTGCGGGGCCATCGGCTCCCCCCACAACGGGCCGGAAGCAAACTGTACGCCGTTTTGTTTTAAAAACTCAGCCTGTTCAGCATTTTCCACGCCGTCACACTCCAACTCCAGGCCCAGGCTGGACGCCAAATATTTAAAAGAATTAAATATTTGTGCGGTGCGCTGGGGGCCCGCCTCGGACGTGAGTATCCCCAACCGAACCTTTACATAATCCACCGGCACGCGGGACAAGAACTTCATGGCGGAAAAACCTTCCCCAAACCGGTATATGCCCAGTTTAAAGCCTTCCGTGTGCAGGCGGGCGCCCAAATCAATTAAGTCTTCTATGCGGTGCTCGGAAGAGTTTTGGGTCAAGTCCAATTCCAATTCAGCCGGCTGCACCTTATAACTATCCGCCAATTTTTTTAATGCCGCAGGGAAGTAAGGATTATATATATGCAGGGGAGACAGCATAACAGCCACCGGCCCCGTTTGTTTGCCCTGGGAGCGTATTTCCCGTATAAATTTAAACACCTCTTCCAACACAAACATATCCAGCTGCCGGGCAAAGCCGTTTCTTTCAAAAATAGGCCTGAAAGTGCCGGACGCAACCTCGCCCAATTTAGCGTGCTGCCAGCGCACACCGGCTTCTGCGCGCACCGTGCGGCCGGTAGTTAAATCTTTCACCGGGAATAACAACAACTTAAACTCCCCTTTTGCCAGGGCAGACTCCATATCATTTTCCAGGCGTTTTTCCAAATTGGCCTGGGTAAGCATAGCCTCGTTAAAAAAGGCTACCGCTTCCACACTGTATTTTACACTGCGCCGCGCCAAAAAAGAACGGTGCAGCATGTCTTCCACCGGCATATTTCTGTCCTGCACAATATATACCCCAAAAGACAAGAGCAACCGCAAAGAAGGCATTTTGTCTACCGGGGAAGAAATAATTTCCTCATTTATTAATTGCAGGCGGTTGCGCAGGGAGCCTTCATCCTGATATTTAAGCAACATTTGAAAGCGGTCCGTTTCCATGCGGGAAAACTCTTCCCCCTCCTGTACATGGCTGGCCAGTATTTGGGAAATGCGTTTAAGAAGCGCATCCCCGCTGCCGGGGCCGTATACATTGGAAATGGTTCTAAACCGGTCCACATCCAGCGTAACAAAAGCATACGGCTGGGCCGGGTTCTGCGTTAACAAACGCACCAGCTCGTGCTGCATTTTATTCCAATTAGGCAAGCCGGTTATAGGGTCCTGATAGGTGGCACGCTCCCAGGCGGAACGGTTAGATTTTTTTACCGCTAAAATATAATACAACAGCAACCCTATTACCGCTAAACCCGCCGCCATAAAAAACAATGCAAGCCACACCAAACGCGCCGTTTTAACCAAAAGCACTTTTTCCGGCACCAAAGACAGCATATACCAGTCATTAATCCCTACCGGCACATAGCTTACATACATCCGCCCGCCTTTGCGCGTGGTAAACAACAGGCTGCCCGTGCGGCCGGCCTGCATATCCGCCTTCATTTTGTTTATGTCTTTTTGATTGTGCCAGGTTAGGTTTTCGCGGTCTTCAAAAATATTGATAAAGTTGGCAATGGCCGTTGCATGATTTGCATTAATTACCTTATCCCCGTTAACACGCACAATCACATTATAGCCGGCACCGCCGAAACTATATACGGATAAAATTTCCGTATATGCCGCTATGGAACGGGTGGAAGCCAAAACGCCTTTTACCTCTCCATCTTTAAACAGCGGAACGGCTTGCACAATGATTTCTTTACCGTCGGTGGAGTCTTTACGTCGTTGGGAAAGGGCGGGGCGCCCTTCCATAGCTTGTAAAAAAACCGGCTGGGTGGAAAGATCCATCACATTCCCGTCATTAAACATGGCATATCCGTCCGGCCGGATAAAGGCCATACGTTTAAAAGCGTTGTTTTTTACTTCCGCGTTTAACAAACCCATCATTTCTTCTTTATTTAAAGAAGTATAACCGGCCAGCGCCGTGGCGATGGATTTGAGGGAATCCTCATCCCCCTCTATTTGGGTTTGTAGAATCCTTACCCCCTGGCGGGCTACTTCTTCCAGGGAGGTCCTTACCTCCGCCTCCAACGTGTTCTGCAGGCGCCCCACATACAATAAGCTCATCAGCGCCAGCACGGCCAAGACCCCTGTTACCGCTACAAACGGAACCAGAAACGGATACTTGTTTTTAATTTCCTGTAATTTCATTTTTCCCCCTAGCAACGGCCCGGGTTCTCCTGCGTTTGGGCGCGGAAGGCCCCCACCAGCTGCTGCGAATACGCAAACATGGGATAAAACGGGTTTTGCGGGTCGCGCGCTTGTGCTTCGGGCAATTCTTTATAAAAAATTTGGTCTTTAGCTACGGCAAACAGGGTTATATTGCCCGGTTCAGCCGCCGGCAACTGGGCGGATTTTTCCATCTGCCCCGTTAACTTGCTGGCGTGGGCCAACATGTGGGCGGCAATTTCCTGCAGTTTTTCATTGCCGTGTCCGCCAATCATTCCGCCCAGTCCGCTTTTGCTGTTGTTTTCAAAATAAAGGCTGCTGTCCCCCAAAGAATTGGTGGCAATCAGTAAATATTTTACGTTTTGTCCGTCCGCCACGGGCATTTCCACCCCGGCAATGGATATTTTATCCGCACCCAGCTCCATAATACCCTTGCGGTTTTCCAAATTTTTTACATCCAGCCAAAAACCCCTCATGTTTTCATACGCTTTATTCATATATATTCTCCTATTGAGCCCATAGTATCATTTTATAGCCTGTATTTTCAAAATAAGTAAAGGGTTAGCAGACCAAGCTGTTTAAAACAGGTAAAAAGAGTATAATAAAAGAAAGTTTCTGCGAGGAGGCACCCTATGAACAAAACCGGAAAAGCAGTTATTTTAATGATGGACTCCTTTGGCATTGGGGGAGCGGAGGACGCCGCCAAATTTGGCGACGCCGGAGCCGACACCCTGGGCCATATCGTACAAACCCGCGGGAAATTAAACATACCCAATTTAACTGCGCTGGGCCTGCTGGAAGCAGCAAAAGCTTCCACCGGCAACCTGCCGCAAACCGGCCCGCAAACCGAAGCCAAAATACATATGCCCTCCAAATACGGCTTTATGAAAGAAATCAGCCACGGGAAGGATACCTCCTCCGGCCATTGGGAAATGGCCGGCTGCCCCGTTCAGTTTGACTGGGGTTACTTTCCCCCCAATTATCCGTCCTTTCCGCAGGAACTGGTGGACAAAATCTGCCAGGAAGCCGGCCTGCCCGGCATTTTGGGCAACAAGGCAGCCTCCGGCACGGCCATTATTGAAGAGCTGGGCATGGAACACATCAAAACCGGAAAACCCATTTGTTATACCTCGGCCGACAGCGTATTCCAAATCGCCGCACACGAAAAACACTTTGGCTTAGACCGCCTTTACAAAGTGTGCGAAATTGCCTTCAAACACGTTAAACCCTATAACATAGCCCGCGTAATTGCCCGCCCGTTTGAAGGGGAAACGCCGCAAACTTTTAAACGCACCAAAAACCGCCACGATTATTCCGTCACGCCGCCCAACCCCACCTTGCTGGACGTATTAAAAAATGCGGGCGGGGAGGTAATCTCCGTAGGTAAAATTGCCGATATTTTTGCCCAGCAGGGCATTACCAAGGCCATCAAAGCCAGCGGGCTGGAAGAATTGTGGAACGCCACCCTGCAAGCTTTTAAAGAAGCCAAACCCGGCAGCCTGGTGTTTACCAACTTTGTAGATTTTGATATGGCCTGGGGCCACCGCCGCGACACGGAAGGCTATGCCCAAGGTCTGGAATATTTTGACAGCCGCCTGCCGGAACTGGCCGCCCTGATGGGGGCAAACGACATTGCTTTCATCACGGCCGACCACGGCTGCGACCCCACTTATAAAGGTACCGACCATACCCGCGAACACGTACCCGTTATTTTGTTCGGCCCGCAGGTTACCCCCAAAGCCTTGGGCGCAAGAGATACCTACGCGGACCTGGGCCAAACCGCGGCGGACTTTTTTGCCCTGCCCCCCCTGCCGTTTGGCAAAAGTTTCTTAAAAGACTAATCAAAAACCCCGGGTTTTAAAACCCGGGGTTTTTAATGGCTTTTTGCAAATATTACCAGTTCTGCAAAAGCAAAATCAACAGCACCACAAACACCGCACACAACAGCAGTTTGGCAAGGCCCAAATGCTTTTTAAGCCAACCGCTGAAGGTGGCGGACTCGTACCCCGCCAAAGCCAGGGCAAACACCAGCACCAGCGGCACAATAAACATTATATTGTATACCAGCAAGAACTCAGCCGCGCGCCAAAAGTTATCCCCCGCTTCTTTCAGCACCACCACAATAGTGGGCAGATAGACCTGGCCAGTGCAAACCGCTTCTACCAAAGACACCACAAACCCCACAATCAAGGCCGCTATGCCCAAACGCCAGACACTTTTGCTGCGGTCTTTCAAAAAGGCATGCATTACTTTGTGAATAAAAGTTTTGTATTTGGTAGGCAGCTGTAAAACCAGGCCGGAAGCATCTTTGGTGCGGTAATAGTGCCAGCAGTCATACGCGCTAAGCAGCAAGAACGCCACACACAACAGCACCGTAATAATTTTAAGCCCCCACATTACATAATAAAAACCCTGCATGGCGTATAAAAATTTAAACGCCCCCAACCCAAGCAGTACATACGCCACAAATACGGCCGCACAATACGCGGTGCCAACGGCAACAATTTCCCGCTTTTCGTATTTATAAACGGAAAGGAAAGAGATAAAAAACACAATGACCGCAAAAGCGCAGGGGTTGATGCCGTCCACCAATCCGGCGCCGGCAATCATCCAAAAAGTAAGCTGGTTAAAAACGTCCTGATGGGTGGGCTCCGCCTCGGCCGGGGCGGAAGCTTGCGCCGCAGCAGCGGCAACGGGGGCCGTGGGCTGAGGCTCAGCAGTAACCTCCGGCTCTTTTGCGCTGTCAGCAGAGGAAACTTCTTTTACGCTTGCTTGGGCAGGCTCTTCTTGTTTAACCTGCGGGGCAGGTTCTTCTTTTACCGGCGCGGATTCTTGCGCATTGGAAACAGACGGCTCTTGCGGCTTGGACGCTTCAGTCTCTTGAGGCGCCGGGACTACAAGCAGTTCCTTAGGAAGTTTAACATGGGTCACTTCTTTATTCATAATGGCTTTGGAAACCGCCAAGTCTGCCCGGTCTCCAATTTCTGAGGGGTAGCCCATCAAAAATTCTTCCCCAATGGCCATGGCCGGGGTACCGCCGCTGGCCACACCGTATTCCTTCAATGCCTGCATAAAGGCCAGGTTATATTTGGTTACGTCCACGCGCACAAAATCTATACGGTTGGCGTTACGGCTTAAAAAACCGTCCAAAAAACTCTTTTCCATATGTCTGCAATGCAGGCAATAGGGAGACCCAAAATACACCACCTGTACTTTTTGCGCCGGGACGGGAGCCGTTTGGCCCAAAGCCGGCATACATAAAGCCAGCAGCAAACTAAACAGTCCAATCCATTTTTTAATCATAAACTTTTAACACTCCTCACAAAAATCATAAAAAGAAGGGGCCGGCAGCAACGGGCGCTGCGCGCATTTTTGGTCACTGGGCGGTGTTTGCCGGCAACCGGACAAATCCCCCCGCAAAGGGAAAACCACTTCCTGCCCGGAAGGCATATCCGCCGCGCGGTGTTTCCAGCAATGGCAGCCCGCCGGGTGGGAAGCCTCTTTATCTAACACGCACACCCACACAGCTTCCTGCCCCGGGGTTTGCCCCTGGGCGGCAAAATTATTGCCATACGGCGCACTGACCGTTCTGGCAAAAAACACGGCCGAAAACCCCATCCCCGCCGCAAAGAACAAAGCGCATACCCCCCATGCCACCGCCTTGCGCCACACGGGTATTTTTACGGCCGGGGCCACAACCCGCTGCCAAACCCGCGTCTGCGAAGTGCCGGCCTTATCAAAATCCATTTGTACGCAATACTGCACAAAATCTTCCTGCCGTTTCATACATTCATCTCCTTACGCAGTTTGCTAATACTGCGGTGTAATACGGTGCCCACGTTGCTTTCGCTAAGCCCGGTTTGATGGGCAATTTCCCGGTTATTTAGGCCGGAATAAAATTTTAAGGCAATCAAATCTTTCTCTCTTGCCGTTAATACCGCCATGGCGCTAAGCAGGGCTTGGGTGTCGTCCTGCTCCGCCTCTGTCCAGGCAGCCTGTCCCAAAGGGGCATTCTCTTCAAACCCGGTTAAAGACAAAAACTTGCGCACATAATACAAGCGGTAATACATATTAATCTCGTTGCGGGCAACGGTAAAAATCCACTGGCGAAACGTACCCTTATTCGGGTCAAACAAAGGCCACTTTTCATAGGCTTTACGCCAGGCTGAGGCGGCCAAATCCTCCGCCAGCGGGCGCTCTCCCACGCGGCACAATATGTACGCAAAAACCGGTTTAAAAAGTTCTTTATATAAAGAAGAAAAATCCATAACGTCTTCCTACTATTACTATGCGTGAGTGTAAAAAGTATCACACCCAACTTTATAAATTATTTTATTTAAAAATAAGCGCCGCTGGTAAGCGGCGCCTAAAAAGGGTTTAGCGGCACAAGCCCATTATGAAATGACCGTTATGCTTTGCACCCCGCTTTGCATAACCCATTTGCGCAAGAGCGGCTGATACATAAACGGGCATTTAAGCAGTTTGCCCCACAGTTTAAGCCGCAGGCCCAAAGTGGCCCGGGCATAGCGGCGGTGGCGGGCCGCAGCAGGCGCTTTGAATGCATCCGCCAAGCAAAGGGCACTTAACATAGCGCTGGAGATACCTTCCAAACTGCTGGGGCTGATGAGGCCGGCCGCCTCTCCAATTAAAAACACACCGTTTTTACCTAGGCAAAACTCACTCCAGCCGCCGGGGCGCAGCACGCGGCAGGCCTCCGTTTTAACAGGCGTGCCAAATTGAAAGCCGCGGGCCTCCAGCGCTTTTTTTTGGTTTTCAAAACGCTGGCGGCAGTTTTGCAAAGGATACGCCCCGCCAAAAATAAAATATCCGTCCTTAGAAACGGACCAGGAATAACAATCCGTATTTTGCGGGTCAAAAATGCAGGAATAAAACGGGCTTTTGTGGGTTTCTTTAAACCATTGCTGCATGGCCACATAACTGCGTATTTTGTGATGCGGGAAAAACGTGCGCCGCACCAAAGAGTCCGCCCCGTCCGCCCCCACCACGCATTTTGCCAAGGCCGTGCGCGGTTGCCCGTTTTGCAAATAAGTAACCTGAAACGAACCGTCCTCCCGCCGGGCCATACCCGCAACCTGCACGCCCGTTTGCACCTGCACCGAAGAAGGAATAAGAGAAATAAGCCACTTATCAAAGGCGGTGCGGTCCATATTCACGTAAAAGCGTTGGTAATGGCGGCACAGGCCGGTGGCCAAATCCAGCGTGCGTACGGAAAAGAGCTGCGGGTCCACCAGTACGGATTTGGGCAAAGTTAAATCAAACCGGGCCAGTGTTTTTTGGGCGTCCGGCGCAAGCAAGCCGCCGCACGGTTTTTCAAAACCGCCGGGGGCAAAGGTTTTTTTATCTAAACACAACACTTTTTTGCCCGTTAACAGCCGCGCCAGCGTGCTGCCGGCGGGGCCCAGGCCAATAATCATTACGTCAAAAACATCGGGCGCATTCATATTTAGATAAAAATTAACGCAGGCTTTCTGCCTCGGCCAGCCAAACCTGGGCGCTGGCGTCGCTTGGCATGCGCCAGTCCCCGCGCGGGGAAAGCGATACCGCACCCACTTTGGGCCCGTCCGGCAGGCAGGAGCGTTTATATTGCTGTGCAAAGAAGCGTTTAAAAAATACTTTCAGCCATTTTTTTATAACGGCCGGGGTATACGTCCCTTTAAAAGCATACTTGGCCAAAAAGTATATTTTGGCCGGGCCAAAGCCGTGGCGCAGAAAATAATATAAAAAGAAATCGTGCAGTTCATACGAGCCTACCAGGTCTTCGGTCTTTTGGGCAATTTTGCCTTGTTTATCCGCCGGTAAAAGTTCTGGGCTGATGGGCGTGGCGGCAATATCCTGTAAAGTAGCGCGCACGGAGGCGTTTTCCTGCCGGGCGGCTTCCCAAAGTACCAAATGCTTTACCAAGGTTTTAGGGACGGACGCATTGACCCCGTACATGGACATATGATCCCCATTATACGTGGCCCAACCCAAAGCCAGTTCCGACAAGTCCCCCGTGCCGATTACCAACCCGCCGGTTTGGTTGGCAATATCCATTAAAATTTGGGTGCGTTCGCGCGCCTGGGCATTTTCATACGTTACGTTGTGTTCTTGGGGGTTATGCCCAATGTCTTTAAAATGCTGCAGGCAGACTTCTTTAATGGACACTTCCCGCGTGGAAATTTTTAACGCTTTCATTAAGTCCAGCGCGTTTTTATACGTGCGCCCCGTGGTGCCAAAGCCGGGCATGGTAACCCCTATAATCTGCTTGCGCGCAAGGCCCAGTTTATCAAACGCGCGCACGCAAACAAGCAGTGCCAGGGTGGAATCCAACCCGCCGGAAATACCCACCACCGCCGTACGGGCGCCGGTGTGGGCCAGGCGTTTGGCAAGGCCCAGGGTTTGTATTTCAAAAATTTCCCGGCAGTTGTCTTCCAGCTGGGCCCCGGTGGGGATAAACGGCGTGGCAGAAACCCCGCGCGTGAGAGTCATGTTTTCCGGCGCGGAAAGTTGGCAATCCACCACCCGGTAAGGCTCAGCCTGAGAGAGAGACGAGTCAAAAGCAAAAGTGGTGTTTTGGCGGCGTTCGTTATGCAGGCGGGAAACGTCAATTTCGCTAACGGCCAGTTGGGACTCCAATTCAAAACGTTTGGAAGCGGCCAGCAGGGTGCCGTTTTCGTAAATCAGGCCATTGCCTGCAAAAACCACATCGGTGGTGGACTCCCCAAACCCGCACGAAGCATACACATACCCGCACAAGCACCGGGCGGACTGCTGGGCCACCAAAGAACGCAAATATTGGTTTTTGCCAGCCAGTTCGTTGCTGGCGGAAAGATTAAAAATGATGTCAGCCCCGTGCAAAGCGGCCCCGCAGCTGGGCGGAATGCTGGACCACAAGTCCTCACAAATTTCTACCCCAAACACACTGCCGGCAGCCTTAAATAATAAATCCGTACCCGCAGGCACGCATTGCCCGCATAATTCCACGCTTTCACCCGCCCAATCGGCGGCAGAAGTAAACCAGCGTTTTTCGTAAAATTCTTTATAATTGGGTAAACAAGTTTTAGGAACCACACCCCAAATGCGCCCTTTGCCGCACACCGCGGCCGCGTTTAAAACCGCGTCCCCCGCCAAAACGGGCAACCCTACCATAAACACCATATCCAGCTTTTGGGTGTTTTTTAACAGGGAGGACAAAGCATCCTGCGCCGCCTGCAACAAAAGCGGTTGGGAAAACAAATCCCCACAGCTGTAACCGGTTAAACAAAGTTCCGGAAATACCGCCAAGCGAACACCCTGGCGGTGTGCCAGGCGGAGTAGTTTTTCTATTTCTTGCGCGTTGTAAGCGCAATCGGCCACTTTTAAAGCGGGTGTGGCGGCCGCCGTTTTTACAAATCCGTAGTTCATAGGGCCCTCTTGGGGGCGCATGGCCCCTTACTTGGATATTTTATCAATTATATCAACCATTTCGGCCGCCTTTTGGCGTGCTTCTTTCCCGCCGGAGCCAAAAGCCCCCGCCACACAATGGCCCAAGTGAGCGCGCAGCACCTCGCAATGGGCACGGCGAAGCACGGCCTCGGCCGCCAGCAGCTGGTTTACAATGTCTATGCAGTAGCGGTCCTCTTCCACCATTTTAAGCACGCCTTCCACCTGCCCGCGGGCTGTTTTTAACAAACGCGTAATTTTTTTATGGTCTGCCTGCATGCGCCCCCCTAACGAACGGAAGTGACCCGGTAACCGGCTTTTTCCACCGCGGCGCGCAGGGCACTCTGCGAGAGGTTATCCCCTTCCACAGAGGCTTCTTTGGCGGCTAAATTAACCTGCACTTTTTTTACGCCTGCCACTTCCTGCAAAGCGCTTTGCACGCGCCCCGCACAATGGGCGCACATCATGCCTTCTATTGTAAGTACCATTGTTTGCTCCTCCTTACTGGGTTTATGAGACAGATACGGCTTAAAATATCTAAGCCGCAAAGCATTGCTTACTACAAAAACGGAACTGACGCTCATGCACGCCGCCGCCACCATGGGGTTTAACTTCCAGCCCAGCCAATGATAAAAAACCCCAGCCGCCAGCGGTATGGCACATACATTATAAAAGAAAGCCCAAAATAAATTTTGCTTTATATTGCCAATTACCGCGCGGGATAAACGAAGTGCGGCCGGCAGGGCGGTTAAGTCGTCCTTCATAAGCACAATATCGGCCGTTTGCAGGGCGGCGTCCGTTCCCGCGCCCACGGCAACGCCCACATCCGCGCGGGCCAAGGCGGGGGTGTCGTTAATGCCGTCCCCCACCATCATTACTTTTTTGCCCTGCGCCTGCAAACTGCGTACTTGTGCCTCTTTATCCTGCGGCAGTACGCCCGCTATGATGTGCGCTATCCCGGCCTGTTGGCCCACTGCGCGGGCCGTTACTTCATTATCCCCGGTTAACAGGACAATATCCAACCCCAATTGTTTTAATTGGGCTACGGCAGACAAAGCAGACGGTTTTAATAAATCGGCCAGGGCCAGCATGCCGGCCAACTGCCCTTCAAACGCAAAGTATAAAACGGTTTTGCCTTGCTGGGCCCAGCTTTCCGCCCGGGCCGCAAAATCCGCCGAAATGGCAATATTTTTGCTTTGCATAAAACGCGCATTGCCGGCCACAATTTGTTTGCCCTGTATAACGGCACGGATACCGGCACCGGCAAACGCTTCAAACTCTTGCACCGCTTGCGGGGGCACATGCCGGGCTTGCGGGGCGCGCAATACAGCGCGGGAAAGGGGGTGTTCGGAAGGGGCTTCCGCCCATACGGCATAGTTCCAAAATTCACTTTCTGTCATATGAGGGGCAAGCAAGGCATCCGTTATTTCCGGCTGGCCTTGGGTAAGGGTTCCTGTTTTATCCAGCACCACCGTATCACACAGGCGGGCCGTTTCCAGCGCCTCGGCCGACTTAAACAAAATGCCGTTTCTGGCCCCTGTGCCCGTGCCCACCATCACAGCCGTTGGCGTAGCCAAGCCCAATGCGCACGGGCAGGATATAACCAATACGGCCACCGCACAGCTTAAGGCCCAGTTCCAGCCATACCCGGCAAAAAGCCAGCCGCATAAAGTAAGAAAACTAAGCCCCATTACCACCGGCACAAACACGCCGCTTACTTGATCGGCCAAGCGGCCGATGGGGGCTTTGGAGGCGGAGGATTCTTCCACCAACCGGATAATTTGGGAAAGCAATGTAGCGCCGCCCGCGCGCGTTACTTTAAAGCGGAAATACCCCGCCTGGTTTAAAGTGCCCGCATGCACTGTAGATCCGGCTTCTTTATCTACGGGCAGGCTTTCCCCGGTCAGGGCGCTTTCGTCCAGCGCGCCGCGGCCGCTGATAATCACGCCGTCCGCCGCCACGCGCATGCCTGCTTTGACGGCTAAAATGTCCCCGGGCTGAATATCGTGCGCGTTTATTTCTTTTTCGGTTTCATTTTCCACACGCAAGGCTTTTTGCGGGGCCAGTTTTAACAAGGCCTCCACCGCGCCCGATGTTTTGCGTTTGGCGCGGGTTTCCAAAAATTTGCCCAGGGTAATAAGCGTTAAAATCATGCCGGCGGACTCAAAATACAGCCCGTGCAAGGCATCAAAAACCTGTGCCGTTTCACCCTGCCCCATAGCCAGTAAAATACGGTATAACGCCCACAGGCTAGATAGCAACGCACCGCCGCACCCAACGGCAATTAGCGTATTCATATTGGGCGCGCGGCGCACCAGCATGGTAAGCCCGTTTATTAAAAGCGCCCGGTTAATAAATAAGATGGGAAGCACCAGCAAAAACTGCGTAAAAGCAAACACCCCCGGGTTTTGCACAAATGCCCGCGGCAAAGGCCAGGAAAACATCCCCCCCATGGATACGTACATCAATAAAACCAAAAACAATGCGGAGCCGCACAGCCGCCCCTTTAAAAGGCGTTCTTCGTCATCAGTCTGGTTTTGCGCCGCAGGCTGCGCCGCTTGTTGACCGCCGGTTAAAGAGGCACCGTATCCGGCCTGTTCCACGGCGGATATAATATCCTGCGCAAGCACGCCGTTTTGCGCGTCCACGCGTAAATTATTTTGCAGTAAATTCACCGAGGCTTTTTGCACGCCGCTGACGCTTTGGGCGGATTTTTCCACATGAGAAGCGCAGGCGGCGCAGCTCATGCCCGAAATATGAAAAGTAAACTGGGTCATATTCCTCCATATACCCCCCGGGGGTGGGGTATATAATTATTGTAGCATTTATAAAGGAGGATATTTCACCATTAACGCCAATTAAGCAGGAAATCTTTCGGGGTTTCTATTTTTACGTCGCTGCCCAGCATGCGGGCGGCGGTTTTATCTGCGGCTGTATACACGCCGTATTGCCCGGCCGGCTGCGCAGGCTGCGTGCTGAGCCACGTGTTCCAAATGCTTTCTATGCTGCTTGGCAAACGCCAGCCGCGGGGGATAAAATCCATCACAAATGTTGTGCCGGTATTTAAAGCCAGTGTAACACTGCCGGCATGGGTATAGCTCCAATGTGCTTTGCCGCCGTAAACAAAAAATACGGCCTGCGGGTCTAAACGGCGCAGGGAGGCAATCTTTTCCAAAAATCCGCGGTTGCGTATCTCCAGCCCTGAAGCAGAAACATATTTGCGCACAACGGCCTGGCGTAACGCGGCCGAAGAGTTATACAGCCGCACCAGGCCGGGGCGCTCCAGCCCGGTTAAAAAAACACCTTGTTCTTTTACCAAAACCTCCAACATTTGGGCGCGCGCCGCACCGGATTTTTGGTAAGGGCCTTTTTCCCCCCAATTGGCGGCATGGTAAACAATGCCGTCGTCCGCCACGCTTTCCGCCAAGATATAAATACGGCGGCCGGGGTAGCGGGTGCGGTAATCTTTTATCACATGATAGATTTCTTGATGAATGGTATTTTGGTCGTGTATCTCCCCCAGGAAAATAAGCCGGGCGGAAGAAGGAATGATGTCGGCATAATTAATATGGGGAGAATATAACGCTTGCGCCGCTTGCGGGCGCTGTAAAAAAAGCTGCCAGTTTTTTTCCAACAGTTCGCGCCTGGCCTGCGTTAAAAGTTTATTGCGCAAACTAAAAGCCGGCGGCACATCTGCCGGGCAATAAATTTGTTTATCTTCCGCCGCCACAAACTGCAGGCATTGTTTCCGCGCGGCCGCAAAAGCCGCAGGTGCAGACCTTTCGGCAAGCAGTTGCGCCGCACGGCGGCCCAAAGCTTCGGCCGAAACGGTTTTGCCCGGCAAGGTGCGGGCCGCGTTTTTAAACGCAGCAGCAAGCGGCTGTGCGCCAGCCGTGCAGACACAAAAAACAAGAAGCACACACAAAGTATAACGCTGCATACTTTTATTATATATATATACGCACAAAAAACATGGGTCTTTTGGCCCAGCCGCAAACAGGCCTGCGGGTTATTTGTTAGATGTTTCGTTTTTTGCTAGACTATTACCGTCTATGACTATACTGATTATTATTCTAATGCTGGTGCTAAATGCACTGTTGGCCGCTTATGAAATGGCCTTGGCCTCTGTTTCCCGCACGAAGCTGTCTATCTTAATGCAGGAAAAAAAACCCGGCGCGGAAAGCGCGCTGTTTATGAAAGACCATATGGAAGGCAGCCTGGCTGTGGTGCAAATTGGCATTACGCTGGTGGGGGCCGTGGCAGCGGCTTCCGGCGGGGCCAGTGCCGACGAGGCCTTCTCCCCCAAATTGCAGGAATGGTTCGCCCTGCCCAAACGGGTGGCGGATATGCTGTCCGTAGCCGTGGTGGTGCTGCCGCTTAGCTTTATTACCATTGTGTTTGCGGAGTTAACCCCCAAAACCTTTGCCATTAAAAATAAAGAATGGGTGGTGCTTAAATTTTCGCCCGCCATGCGCGTGATGTATGCGTTGCTGTTCCCCATTGTGCGCATTATGGAAGCTTTGGTAAAGCTGGCCACCAAAAAATCTTTCCAGCAGGA
The DNA here is from genome assembly GCA_944327085.1 of uncultured Elusimicrobiales bacterium. Classification (GTDB taxonomy): domain Bacteria; phylum Elusimicrobiota; class Elusimicrobia; order Elusimicrobiales; family Elusimicrobiaceae; genus Avelusimicrobium. The sequence goes on from CALVGG010000001.1 coordinate 238,433, forward strand.
AACAGACCCCAAAGAAGCCCAACAGGCCGCCCTGGCGGATTTACGCACGGCGGTATCCATTGCGTCTTCTTCCCGCCTGTTTGGAAAAGCGGAAGAGAAAATTATGCTTTCAAGCGCCCTGTTTTACGTGCGCAAAATACGTGAAATACAAGTACCTATAGACCAAGTATACGTGCTGTATGCCAATGACTCCATTGCAGACACTTATTTAAAAGCCCATATGGATATGCACACCCGCTTCCCCGTGTGTGAGCAAAAAGATAACATACAAAGCGTAATCGGCTATTTAAACTTTAAAGACATCTTCCAGGCCACCAAGCTTTCCGCCGGCAAGCCTACCACCGCGCGCTCCATCATGCGCCCGATTGTAAGCCTGGACGCGGACACCATCATCTCCGCCGCCTTGGACAAAATGATTAAGACCCACCAGCACATTTGCCTGGTAACGGAAAAAGGAAAAATTACCGGTATATTAACGCTGGAAGACATTTTTGAAGAAATGGTGGGCGAAATTGAAGACGAGTATGACTTTTTTGCCGCCTACATCCGCCCCTTTGGCGAAGGGGTGGTGGCCAGCGCCGCCGCCAATATGACTGATATTTACGCCGCGCTGAACCTGCCGGTTCCGGCGGAAATGGCCAAAATATCCTTGGAAAAATGGGCCGAGCAAAAACTGGGCCGCCCCGTTGCCAAAGAAGACAAAATTGTAGCGGACGGCCTGTGCGTGGACCCGCGCAAATTCCGCCGCCACAGGCTGATGGAAGCCATGGTTACCAAGGCAAACCCTTAAATATAAAAACCCCGGATGATAAACCCGGGGTTTTTAATTTTTTCATCAAACCGTTTGCATTAAATAAGCGCCGGCTGTTGGGAAGGCAGCAGCCCCCTTTTAACCAATTCCTGCCTGAGTTGCTGGGAGGATTGAAAATCAATCGTTTTCATACCCAGTTTGGCGGCGGCAATGGTGTTTTCGGTATTGTCGTCAATAAACAGGGTGTCGGCAGGGTCCAGCTGGTAGCGTGTAAGAAGAATTTTGTAGATGGCCGGATCCGGCTTGATTATTTTTTCCTCGCCGGAAACTACCAGGCCGGAAAGCAACGGGAAAAAGTTGTAACGCTCTTTGGCCAGCGGCATCGTCTCGGCGGACCAGTTGGTTAAACCGTATATTTTGTATCCGCGGTCATACAGTTCTTTCATAATTTCCACACTGCCTTTAATGAGGCCGCCCAGCATTTCTTCCCAACGCAAATAGTAATCGTCAATCTGGGCCGAGTAGCGCGGATATTTGGCCTTTAATTCGGCAAGCCCTTCGGAAAAACTTCTTCCCGCATCCTGGCGGTAGTTCCACTCCGTGGTGCAAATATTATTTAAAAACCACTCCATTTCCTGTGTGGAAGAAAAAATTTTACGGTATAAATACCGCGGGTTCCAATCAATCAGTACGCCGCCAAAATCAAAAACGATGTTCTTCATGCTTCCCCCTGATGCGTTGTGTCCCTTCTGATTTTATTATAACTTTCGCACGCCGCATTTTCAACGGAAATTTTTCTTTTCACCGCATAAAAAACGCCGGGCAAAACCCGGCGTTTTGAAACTATAAAACCAAGGTGTCTTCCATATCCGGCCCGGTGGAAATTAAAGCCAGTTTGGGGTGCGGATAGGTTTGCGCGGAAAGTTCCTTCAGGCTTTCCAAAAATTCCTTGGCCTGCGGGGTAAAACCCTCGTAAGATTTTATTTTGTCATTCCCGGCAAACATATCAATATGCGTAATGGCAATTTTGGTGCAGTTGTTAATCATAATGGCACGGGCGGCGGAGCGTTTTTCGAACGCGCCGATGCGGCGCAGGCGTTTACTTACGCTGCCGATTTCGTGCCCTTTGGTGTGGTAAAGTTCCAACTGCTTTTCGTCGGTAAGTTCATGGTCCAGCGGGCCGGGGCCTACGCGCGTGATGTAGGGCTTAAACACCACATATACATCCCGCACGCTTTTGGGGCCGAGGCCGGCTTCACCCAAAAAGGTGGAGGCGGTGGTATCGCGGGAAGTAACAAAAGGATATTCCCCGTGCAGCAGGGAAAGCTTAATCCCCTGGGTGCCTTCCAAAAGAATGTCTTCCCCTTTATCCAACGCTTGGTTTAAAAGGGTGGGTACGTCTTGAATAAAATCTTTAAGGAGGGGCTCGTCTTTGGCAAATTTCACGTCGCGCCGTTCAATGCGGTGCTTTACCGCCTGGCCCAAACCCGTGCCCACACTGCCAATATGCTGCATAAAGTGGGCGGCGTTCTTTTCGGCAGCGGTTTCCTCGTCGCTAATCAATACGGCATGCGGGTCAATAATCAGCCGCTCGCGCGTGCCGGTAAGTTCCACTTCTTTTAAAAGCCAATCCGTTTTGGTATAGGCTCCGGCCCCCAGCACCAATTTGGTATCCGGGTTTAAAAAGCCGGAAGGAATGTTTTTTAAAGTGTAGGATTTTCCGCCGCACACCACCGTGTGCCCGGCATTGGGCCCGCCCACGCGCACGCAATAGCTGTAATGGCCTTTATAAGACAAATAAGAAGAAATTTTTCCCTTTCCTTCATCACCGGCTTGTCCGCCGCATACGATGTCTATCATATTTTCCCTCCGGCTTGGCGCACGGCCAAACCAATATAATTAAATACGTTTAATGCACGAAGATGCTGTTTTGTTTTTTCGTCCACGTCCAATGCTTCTATAAAACTTTTTAAATCCTGCGCACTTACCCCGTGGCCGCGAGTAAAAGCTTTTACTTTTTCATACGGGTTGGGTACCCCGGCCGCGCGCAAAACGGTTTGCAGGCCTTCGGCCAGTATTTCCGGGTGGGCAAGCAGTTGTTCTTTGGCGGCGCGGCGGTTAAAAGAAATTTTGCTTAAGCCTTTTAATAAAGACGTATAAGCCACCAAGCCGTACCCAAACGCCATGCCCATATTGCGAAGAACAGTAGAGTCCGACAGGTCCCGCTGCAAACGGGAAAGCGGCAACTTTTGTGCAAAAAATTCCAGCAAAGCATTACACAGCTGCAGGTTGCCTTCGGCATTTTCAAAATCAATGGGGTTTACTTTTTGCGGCATGGTGGAAGAGCCTACCTCCCCCGCCACGGCGTGCTGGGTTAATAACCCGTCGCTGATATAACGCCAAAAATCCTGGCACAGCCCCAGCAAAATAATGTTTATGCGGCGCAAATTATCAAACACTTCCGCATAAGAATCCCGGTTGTCTATTTGGGTGGAAAGCGGGCTTAAAAACAATTTAATTTTGCGCCCTTTATTGATACCGGCTATTAAACGCCCGGCCGCTTTGGGCCAGTTAACCGCCGCAAACGCCGCCATATGCGCGTTATAACACCCCACCGCCCCGCTGAATTTGCAGGAAATACGCTGTTTTTTTAAACTTTCCAGCTGGCGGGCCAGGCGGCTTTCAAACACGCGCACCTCTTTGCCAAACGTGGTGGGCACGGCCGGCTGGCCGTGGGTGCGCGCCAGCAGCACGCTTTTGGCTTCTTTGCGGGCCAGCAAAGTCAGTTTCCGGCGCAACTCTTCCAACGCCGGCAGTAACACTTTTTCCAGTCCGTCCGCCAGCAAAACGGCATAAGAAACGCTGTTTACGTCCTCGCTGGTAAGGGCAAAATGCACCCAGGGAATATATGGTTTAAGAGGAGACGCGGAAAGTTTTTCCTGAATAAAATATTCCACGGCTTTTACATCGTGGTTGGTGGCCGGGCGGCCGTTACGGCCGGAAAATTCATACGCGTGCAGGGCGGCAAAATCATCCGCCTGCAAGCGGGGCAAAACGTCCAGCGCGTTTTGTACTTTGGCAGAGGGCGCCGCCAGGCCCGGCAAATGCAACCCCAGCAGAACCTTTAACCACGCACATTCTGTTTGCACGCGGGCTACGGCAAGGGCCTCCTCCCCCATATACTGGGCAAGAGGGCTTACTTTAGCGGCGTAGCGCCCGTCCAGCGGGCAAAGGATGTTTTTACTCATCATTCATATTTTACCAAATTCGTATTGTGCTTCCCATAAGCAAAAACCCCGCCAAAGCGGGGTTTAAAATTATTTTACGGCACCGTGCGCACGCAACAGTTTTTCTATTTTGGGGTGTTTTAACTGTTTGCTTATTTCCAAAGCCGTAAAACCTTGCGGCGCTTTTACATTGGGGTCCGCACCGGATTTTAAAAGAATTTCGGCAATATCGGCCCGGTTTAAAACGACTGCTTGCATTAAGGCGGTAATGCCGGCCTTGCTTTGTGCGTTTAAATCCACATCCGGGCGGGAGATAAGCGTTTCTATTTTTCCCGCCGGGATATGGGCAGACACCAACCGCACCCATAAAGGGGAGCCGCTCATCGCGTCCATAAACATTTCTTCCCCTTCTGTGGAGTTTACGTTTAAACCCGCTTCCAGCAAAGACTCCAACATTTCCCAGCAATACGGTTGCTGGGGGTGGCGCGCGGCCACATCGGCCACAATTTCCGCCAGGGAAGCATTATCCGCCCGCTCATCGGGGCTTGCGCCGTTTTCAAGCAAAAGCCGCGCCGTTTCCGGCGTGCCGGGCTGGTAACAAACAAAAGCCGCCACACCCAAAGGGCTTGTTCCCACCGGGATGACCGGGGCGCCGTCCTCACTGCCGGAAGGCACTTTTTCCGTCAGTTTAGCCTGTAAATTAACGCCTTGTTCTACCAAAGCGCGCGCCGCACGCGCATGCCCCAATAAAACCGCTTTAGACAGGGCAGGCACGCCCGGCTCGGCCACGGCATTTTTAGGAAACCCCCAGGAAAATGCCTTGGCAATTAAAGCGGCGTCATCCTTTTCTATCCCTGCCACAAGCAGGCTGCGCTGATGTACGCGCAGCAAATAAAAAACCGCCAGCCCCAGCACAATCAGCAGGGCCAGAATTAAAAAAATCTTTTTTAAGTTTTTTGTTTTTAACATATCTTTTATTGTATAAAAATACCCGGGCAAGTAATAGCCTTGCCCGGGTAAAATATTTGCTGCTTTTTTATTTAGCGTCCGTTTGCTGCGTTTGGGCAAATCCTTCCGTTTCCGTCCAGCCGCCGCCCAACGCCTGGCATAAGGTTACCACGGCGTTTAGCTCGTTTAAGCGGGCGGTGGAAAGGCTCATTTCGGCCGAGAGTAAATTGCTTTCCACGTCCAGCAGGTCCGTCACGCCAATCAGGCCGGCCGCTTCCTGCTTTTTGGTTAAATCATAACTGCGCTGCATAGCCTGGGTTTGCTGCTGGTAAGAATCAAACACTTCCCGGTTAATGCGGTTGGCGGAAAGAGCGTCCAGCGCTTCTTTAAAAGCACCTTGAACGGTTTTTTCGTACGTGGCCAGCATTTGGCGGTACTGGGCTTCGGCCGCTTTGTTTTGGGCGCGGATTTTGCCGCCTTCAAAAATAGGCGCAAGTACCTGCCCCGTCAAATTCCACACGCCCGACGACCCGCCTGCAAACAAATCACTCAGTGCACTGCTGGCATACCCGGCCGAAGCCGTAAGCGGAATGGACGGGAAATACGCCGCGCGCGCCGCACCAATATTGGCATTGGCCGCAATCAACTGCCCTTCCGCCTGGCGAACATCCGGCCGGCGGGTTAATAAGTCAGACGGCAAACCTTCCGGCACCTCAGGCACCAAAGTAATGGAAGACAGGTCCTTTCCTCTTTCCACGCCCTCCTCGGCAATGGCGCGCGGGCTTCTGCCCAAAAGCACGGAAAGAGCCGTTTCCGTTTGGGCAATTTTAAGCTTTAATTCCCGCTGCTGCGCCTCTACCGAAGACATACTGGCCTGCACGCGTTTTAAATCCACCTCGGTGCAGTAACCGTTTTTGTAGCGGCTTTCATAAATGCGTACGTTTTCTTTGCGGGCTTCCAACGTGCGGGAAGCAATGGCAAATTGTTCATCCAGCGCGAGCAAAGAAAAATAATTGCGTGCCACATCCGCCGTTAAGGCCAGGCGTACGGTGTCGCGGTTGGCCTCACTGGATAAAAGCTGGGCGCGGGCCGCTTCACTCAAGCGGCGGTATTTGCCCCACAAGTCCAGCTCAAAAGACACCACGGCATTGGCCGTGCTTTGGGTTTGGCCGGAGCCCTGTGCATTGCCTGCGCGGCCCGTTTCCCCCACCGCGTTTAAAGACGGCAGTTGATCGGCCGTGGCTATACCCACATTGGCGCGGGCTTCATCCACCCGGGCAATGGCCACTTGCAAGTCTTTATTATAAGCAAGGGCTTCTTCTTCCATTTTATTTAAGACAGGGTCATTAAACACTTCCCACCATTTGGCGGAAGTGAAAATACTGAAATCTTCCTGCGAGGCGGCAGGCAGCTGGCTTTCCGGCTTTGTATAATTGGGGCCCAGCATACAGCCCCCGGCAAATAATGCACCCGCCAACAGCATGACGGCTGACTTAAATTTCATTTTTTCCCTCCTGCCCGGCATTTTCTTTCTGCGCGGGGTCTTGGTTTAAATTCATTTCTACGCCTGTATCCGTTCTGGCGGCGCTGCGCCCGCCCAACAGCATAAAAAACAGCGGTATAAACAGCGGGGCAATTAACGTGGCCGCCAACATACCAAATACCACAGCCGTACCAATGGCGTGGCGGCTGGCCGCACCCGCGCCGGAGCTGATAGCCAGCGGCACGCAGCCTAAAATAAAGGCTAAGGACGTCATAATAATCGGGCGGAAGCGCAGCTGCGCCGCCTGAACTGCGGCTTTGGCCGCGTCTAAGCCTTGTTCTTTAAGCATTACGGCAAATTCCACAATCAAAATAGCGTTTTTGGCAGCCAAGCCTACCAGCGCCACCAAGGCGATTTGGAAGTAAATATCGTTGGATAAGCCGCGTATGAATGTACCGGCCAAGGCACCAAAGATAGCAAACGGAACCGCCAGCAAAACGGCAATGGGCAGGCTCCATTTTTCATACTGGGCGGCCAAAATTAAAAATACCACCAGCATACCCAACAGCAACGCCGAGGCCGATGACGAGCCGGAAAGTTTTTCCTGATAGGTGGTACCTGTCCAGGCTAAGGTAAAGCTGGGGTCCAGCACGTCCTTGGCGGTTTTTTCCAACGCTTCAATGGCGTCCCCTGTGCTGTAACCGGCAGCCGGCGTGGCAATAATTTTTGCCGCGGGGAACACGTTAAAACGTTCCACCATATCCGGCCCCAAAGTGGGCGTAAGCGTAACCAGGGCGGAAAGCGGCACCATGGAGCCCGAACTAGAGCGTACATAAATATCGGAAATTTGTTCCGGGCGGGCGCGGTATTCGCCTTCGGCCTGCATCATTACTTTAAAGCTGCGGCCGGCGTAAGTAAAGTCGTTCACGTAAGTGGTACCAAAAGTACCCTGAATGGTGGAATACAATTCACTTAAGGATACGCCCATACTTTGCGCTTTGATTTCGTCCACCGTCATTTGATACTGCGGCACCGCAGAAGAAAACGTGGTGCTTACACTGGCAATTTGAGGCAATTTTTTTACCGCTTCCAAAAAGCCGTTGGTTTGGGCTTCCAGCTCTTTGCTGCCGCCGGAGCCGCGGTTTTGGATGTAGCCTTCCAGACCGCCGGTGGTGCTCATACCCATAATGGCAGGCGGGTTAAAAGGCATTACCAACGCATTGGGAATGGCCGTTTGCGATAATTTAAAAATCGTACCCACCAAACCGAATGAAGACAACTGCTGTGTTTTGCGCTCATCCCACGGTTTTAAGCGGATAAAAGAAGCAATCCCGCTGCTTTTTTGCGTACTGCTTAACATATCAAAGCCGGAGAAAGTCAGTTCATCAGCTACAGCGGGTTGAGCCATAATTAATTTTTCCAGCTCGCCGGCTACTTGCTGGCTTTCGGTAAGGGAGGAGGCCGGGTCCAGCTGGGTGGCCACCATAATCATACCCTGGTCTTCATCGGGCAGCAGGCTGCCGGGCACAATTTTAAACAAGCCGAAAGTACCGGCAAACAACAGCGCAATACAAATTAAAGCCACCGGTATGCGGTGTATAAAAAAGGACACCGCCCCGGTATATTTGCCGGTTAATTTTTCAAAGAAACGGTCAAACTGATAAAAGAAACCGTAGGTAGGTTCTTCGTGGTGGCGCAACAAAAGCGCACACAAAGCCGGCGTAAGCGTAAGCGCCACCAAACCGGAAATAACCACAGACACGGCAATGGTAATGGCAAACTGCTGGTACATTACCCCGGTTAAGCCGCCCATAAAAGCCACCGGCACAAACACGGAACACAACACCAGCACAATAGCCACCACCGGGCCGGATACTTCGTCCATCGCTTTAATGGTGGCTTCTTTTACGGGCAGATGCTCGGTACGCATAATGCGTTCCACGTTTTCAATCACCACAATGGCGTCGTCCACCACAATACCGATGGCCAACACCAACCCGAATAGCGTAAGCGTGTTAATGGAAAAACCAAACATCAGCATCCCCGCAAACGCACCGATGACGGACACCGGCACTGCCAAACAAGGTATTAACGTGGCGCGCCAGTCTTTCAAGAACAAATACACGACGAGGAACACCAAAATCATTGCTTCTATTAAGGTGTGTATTACCTCTTTAATAGAAGCTTTTACAAACAGGGTGGTATCGTAAGCTACTTTATAATCAATATCCAAATCCGGCGGGAAGTTGGCCGCCAGTTCCTTTAAGCGTTTATCTACCGCTTCGGCCGTGGCAACGGCATTGGCGCCGGGGGACAAATACACCCCCACCGGCACAGCCGGTTTGCCGTTTAAGTTGCCGTTAAATTCATAGTTTTGGCTGCCCAGCTCTATGCGGGCCACGTCTTTTAAGCGAAGGGAAGTCCCGTCCGGGTTGGCACGCAGGATAATTTCGCCAAATTCTTCGGGCGTGGTAAAGCGGCCGGGAGCAATAATGGAGTACATCCTGTCCACCGATTGCACCAGCGGCGGCTGCCCTATTTTACCCGCTGCGCGCTGCACGTTTTGCGTTTGCACGGCGACAACCAAATCACTGACCGATAACCCGCGCTGGGACAGTTCGTCCGGCTTAATCCAAATACGAATAGAATAATCGTTGGCGGCCATTACCATGGCGTCGCCCACGCCGTCAATACGTTTTAAATCGTCCACAATGTTAATTAAGGCGTAGTTGCCGATGGTGGTTGTATCGGATAAACCGTTGGGAGAATAAAAAGCAATAAACTGCAAAATGGAAGAAGATTTTTTATCCACCGTTACCCCGTAGCGGCGCACTTCTTCCGGCAAAGACGCCGTGGCCCCCTGCACCCGGTTGTTTACGTTAATCATGGCTTGGTCCGGGTCGGTACCTACTTTAAAGGTAACAATCAGGTTCATATCCCCGTTGGAGGCGGAAGTGGAGTTCATATACAGCATATCCTCCACCCCGTTTACCTGTTGTTCAATAGGGGCGGCTACCGTTTCGGCAATTACTTCAGGGCTGGCGCCGGGATAAGTGGCCGATACCTGAATGGTGGGCGGGGTTAAATCCGGGTATTGTTCAATGGGCAGCATGGTGATGGACACCAGCCCAAACAATACAATAAGCAGTGAAATAACCGTGGAAAATATAGGCCGATTAATAAAAAATTTTGAAAACATATTTTCCCCTTATTTGCTCTTTTGGTCTTGAGCGGAGGGTTTGTCTTCCCCGGCAGTTTGCGCGGTGGAAACAATGGAAGCCGCAATTTTGGCTTCCATTTCAGCGGTGTTTTGTTGGTCTTCCTCAGAAACCTGTTTCTTGGGAGCAAGCGACGCCGGCAAAGCAAAATCCTGCAAATTCACCGTTACCTGCATGCCGGGTTTCATTTTAATCAACCCGCCGGAAACCACGGTTTCGCCCCCTTTTAAACCGTCCGTAATAATGTACATATTGTCCTGCAGTTCCCCCTGCACGGGGCGGGGCGTAACGGCGTTATTTTCGTCCACCACATATACAATTTTGCCGTTGGGCGTATTTAACACGGCAGAAGAAGGAATCAGCACCGCATTTTTATAGGTAGCCCCCACCAAACGCACACGCACAAACTGGCCGGGCATTAACAGGCGGCTGTTGTTGGGGTTGGCAAATTGGGCCTTCATAGCCAGGCTGGATGTTTGGGTATTTTCGGAACTGTCAAAGAAAATTATTTTGCCTTTTTCCGGGTAAATTTTTCCGTTGGACATAACCACTTCCACATAAATAGGCGCCTTGGAAGGTTCCACCTGGCGGTAAACCTCCGGGTCAATGGCTTTGGCGGAATCTTCATTCCCCAGTACAATCTGGCCAGATACATACCCGCTGGCCAATTTTTCAAACTGGCGGCCGGGCATGGAGAAGTTTACCCATAAGGGGTCAATTTGCACCATGGTGGTAAGCAGGCCGCTGTCCCCGGTGGGGGAAATCAAACTGCCTACGGACTGCGCCTCCCGCCCCGTAATGCCGGATATAGGCGCCGTTACCTTGGTATAACCCAAATTAATTTCCGCATTGGTTACTTCCGCCTCGGCCACTTGCACATCCGCCTGGGCGGCTTCATAAGCAGAAAGCGCGTCATCATAATTTTTCTGGCTGACGGCATTATCCGCACGCAGGGTTTTCATACGGTTATATTCCCGCCGCGTGCTGCGCTCCTGTGCTTGTGCCTGAGCCAGCGCCCCTTTGGCTTTGGCCAGTGCGGCTTTGTATTCTTTATCATTAATCTGAAAAAGCTGGGTGCCTTCTTTTACATATTCCCCTTCATTAAACAGGCGCGATTCCAAAATTCCCCCCACTTGCGCACGCACGCTGACCTGTAAAGAACCCGCCACCTGGGCAGGATATTCTATATTCCAGGGCAAATCCGTCTTTAATACCTTAACGGCATTTACCGTAACAGGCGCGGCAGCCCCACCGGATGTTTGGTTTTTGCAGCCGGCACTAAACAACACCCCGGCCAACAATAGAACCCCCAATAAATTTTTGCTTACATTTTGCATATAATTTCCTCTCGCATAAAAATAACGTACCATAAAATTATAGCAAGTTTTTGGGCTTTTTGTTTACCGCTCGGTAAATAAATTTTTAATTACTGGTTTTTTTGTTAGTAATTGCTAAAATAAGTTTATGAGCGAAAAACAAAATATGTTGGAAAGCCGCCCTTATAACGCGGCGGACCCGGAACTGGTGCAGGAAAGAAACCGCGCCAGGGAATTATTAAAACAATTAAATTTCACCTCTCCGCAGGATGGAGAGCTGCGCGCCCGGCTGCAAAAAGAACTTTTGCCCAACGCCGCCGAAGATTTACATATAGAATATCCGTTCTTTTGCGATTACGGTGCCCAAATCTATACCGGAAAAAATGTCTTCATTAATTTTAACTGTACAATACTGGATTGTGCCCCCGTGGAAATTGGAGACAATACCCTCATCGGCCCCAGTGTACAAATTTACACTGCCACCCACCCACTCATGCCGCAAAAAAGGTTAGAAGGCCTGGAATCTGCGCAAAAAGTACGCATTGGTAAAAACGTATGGCTGGGCGGCGGCTGCATTATCCTGCCCGGTGTATGGGTGGGAGACAACGCTGTAGTGGCGGCCGGCGCCGTGGTAACGCGCGACGTGGCCCCCGGCACCGTGGTAGCCGGAAGCCCGGCAAAAGTAATCCGCCGGTTTTTAGTTTAAGGGTAACACTTGCCCTGCCACAGCTTCTGATACCGGGTGGGGCGGTATAGCCTGCCATAGCAAAGGCGGGAGGTTGTATGCATATTGCAGAAAATTTGTCTGAATTAATAGGGCACACACCTTTAGTGCGCATTAACAAATTAAACCCGGGGCCGGGGGCGATATATGCCAAATTGGAAATGTTTAACCCATACAGCATAAAAGACCGCGCCGCACAAAATATGCTGGCCGCGGCCGAAAAACAGGGCCTGTTAAAACCCGGCGGGCATATTGTGGAACCCACCAGCGGGAATATGGGCATAGCACTGGCCTTTTTGGCGGCGGTAAAGGGTTATGCCATCACCCTTACCATGCCCGAAAATATGAGCCCGGAACGGGTAAAAATGCTTAAAGCGCTGGGGGCTAATATTGTGCTTACCCCCGCCCAAGCGGGTATGAAAGGCGCCATAGAAAAAGCCCAAGAAATACTGGCCCAAACGCCGGGGGCGTTTATGCCCTCTCAGTTTGAAAACCCCGCCAACGCCCAGGCACACCGCCAAACCGCGCAGGAAATTTTAAACGCTTTAGACGGAAAAGTGGATACCCTGGTTTGCGGTGTAGGCACCGGCGGCACTTTAACAGGCACCGCCACGGAACTAAAAAAACACTGCCCCCATTTGCATACCGTAGCCGTGGAACCGGCGGACAGCCCCGTCCTTTCCGGCGGGAAAGCGGGCCCCCATAAATTGCAGGGCATAGGGGCCGGGTTTATACCCAAAATTTTAGATACAAAATTAATAGACGAAATCATCCCCGTATCTGCCCAAGATGCCGGGCAAACAGCCCGCGCCTTGGCAAAAATGGAAGGCATTTTAGCCGGCATCAGCTCCGGCGCGGCGTTATGGGCCGCACTGCAAGTGGCCGCACGCCAGGAAAGTGACGAAAAAAACATTGTGGTTATCTTTCCAGACAGCGGGGAACGCTACCTAAGCACTTGGGAGTTTGAAGAATGAACCTGAAAACCTGTGCCGCGTGTGTGCTGATGTGCCTGCCGGGGCTAAGTGCCTGGGCGGCAGAAGAAGATGTAATTGTGATAGAAATGGACGGGAACGATTTTGCGTCTTCTTCCGCCGGGCCCACGGTGTCCGTCTGGCAAAACTCCGCCGCACAGCTTGAAAAACAATTTAAAAACAAAACGCTTTCCCAGGTGCTCACAATGGCTTCCAGCGTGCCAAGTATACAAAAAACACTCACAGCCGCCAACGGCAAAAAATATGTTTTCCTGCGCTATGGGGATGAAGACTCCTTTCGCAAACTGTTATTTTCCAATCAAGCCACCCCAAAATTTTTGGCGGCTGCCGCCACCGTGCCTGAGGTTTTAAAACTGCAGCAAAAATACCAACTGGATATGACCGTCAGCCGTGCCGCCTTTGAAGCCGCTTACCCCCAGGCCACTTTTTTAAACGTAAGCGATTTAAAAAACAATACCACCCAGGCAGTCTTCCAATTGCAGCAAAACCCCAAAAAACCGGTTTATACTTATTATGTGTTTGAGGACGACCTTTTAACCCATACCTTTTTTGATGATGCCTCTTACAATGCCTATTTAAAGAAAATGTCTGACGCTAACAAAACCTATACGCAAGAACAGGAAAAGAAACGCCAGGAAGAAGAAGCCGCCCGCCAAAAAGCCCTGCAAGAACAAGAAGAACAAAAACGCCGGGAAGCCGCCAAATGGCAGCGCGCCCTGGTGGAAGGCGGCACAACGGAACAATATTTATTCGGCCCCCGCTTAATAAAAGGCCCGCCTTTGGAACGCCGCAAAAAACAACAGGAAGAACAAAACAAAAAATAGTTTTACCCGGTCAATCCCCCGCTGTGTATGGCTTTATACATTTTTACGGAGGGGAAAACCTGTTTGCATGCCTGCCGCCGGCCTATTAGCAAATCCGCACCGATGCCTAATTAATTTTTCCGCTTACTAAGCCCGGCATATTTCCTATAATGGGAATTATGCATATGGATCCTATATCTTTATCTTCGTTTGGTATCGCCGGGGTATTATACATTACCCTGCAAATCAGCGTTACCATACACATTTTGTTACATAAAGAAGAAGTCCACAGCGCCATTGGCTGGATTGGGCTTATATGGCTTACGCCTTTACTGGGCACGGTATTATACGTGATACTGGGCATTAACCGCATACACCGCAAAGCGCTTTCTTTACGCAATACGGGGCCCAACCTGCTTACCGCCTCCAGCCAAATTACCGATGAAGAAAAACGCCATGTGCCGCCTTCTTTTATTCAGTTGCTTCGCCTGGGGCATAAAGTACACCCCCAACATTTTGCTATAGGCAATACCATTACCCCTTATATTAACGGGGACAATGCCTACCCGGAAATGTGCCGCATGATTGAAAGCGCCCAAAAAGAAGTGTTAATCTCCAGCTATATTTTTAATAATGACAAAGCCGGCCACATGATTTTATCCGCCGCACAAACCGCCGTAAAAAACGGGGCCAAAGTAAAGATATTGGTGGACGGTGTGGGCTTAAACTATTCTAAACCCAACTTGGCCCATGCGGTAAAAAAATTAAAAGGCATTGAATTTAGCGTATTTCTGCCTTCCAAAAGCCCGGTTACCCTGCCTTTTGTGAACTTGCGCAACCACCGCAAAATTATGATTGTGGACGGGAAAGAGGCTTTCTTTGGCGGCATGAATATTGCCCAGGGCAACCTGGTGGCCCAACACCCCAAAGAACCCATACAAGACACCACATTTAAAGTACAGGGCCCCGTGGTGGCGCAAATGCAGCGCGTGTTTGAAGAAGACTGGATTTTTTCAGGCAAGAAGCACTTTATCCCCTATACCGCACCAAAAAACACCCCCCTGCCCGGCCACACGCCGGCCCGCATTATACCCGACGGACCCGACAGCGACTTTGGCAAAATACAAACCCTGGTAATGGGGGCGCTGGTGTGTGCGCAAAAGTCCATACACATTGTTACGCCGTACTTCCTGCCGGAAAGGGACGTGCTCAACGCCTTGGAACTGGCCAGCATGCGCGGGGTACATGTGGAAATTATCCTCCCATCCAAAAGCAACATATTTGGTATGGACTGGGCCATGCGGGCCAATTTCCCGCGGCTGCTTAAAAAAGGCGTAAAAATATACCTTACTCCGCCCCCGTTTGACCACAGCAAACTGCTGGTGGTGGACGAAGCCTGGACTTTTGCCGGCTCTGCCAACTGGGACGTGCGCAGCTTTAGGCTTAATTTTGAGTGCAATATAGAATGCTTGGGCCGGCATACGGCTTCGCAGGTGCTTAAAATTATACACGCCAAAAAACAGGCAGCACGGGCAGAGGTATTCAACCCCAAGCAAAGGCCTTCCATTTTTGCTTTAATTAGAAACAATGCTTTTAAATTGTTAACGCCTTATTATTAATTATGTTTTATAAAAAACCGGGGAAAGGCCATATCCTTCTTTCCAAAGGGCAGGCGCAAAAAGAGTTTTTGGATAAGCGCTTCTCCCTTTGCGTATGGAACTTGCACAAATGCAAGGCCCGCAGCTGGAAAGAGGCCTTTGCCCACTATTGCCAACAAAGCGATTTGTTTTTAACGCAGGAAATTATGTTCCTGCCTGAAAAAGAAAACTGCTTTGCCGATTGCGGCTTGGAATGGACGGCGGCCGTAAGCTTTTTTTCTTTCCTGCGCAGGGCGCCTATCGGCATAGCCACAGGCTGCCGGGCCCCGCTTATCCATGCCGACTACCGCGCCAATGTATTTGAACCTTTTGTTCAAACCCCCAAGATGACGCTCTCCACCCTTTACCCCACCGCAAAAGGCCCGCTGCTGGTTATTAACTTGCATGCCATTAATTTTACCGGCTTAAAACCGTTTAACCTACACATGGCCGCGGCGGCAGAACTGCTGCACGGGTTTGACGGGCCGGCTTTGGTAGCGGGGGATTTTAACGTGTGGAGCCAAAAACGCCTAAATGCCATGCGCCGCACGGCCCAAACACTGCACCTGCAGGAAATTGCCTTCACACCGGATAACCGCTCCCGCTTTTTTGGCAAACGGTTGGATTTTTTATTTACCCGCGGGCTGAAAGTAATACAGGCCCAGGCGGAAGTGTCCCACGCGTCCGACCATAACCCGCTTACCGCCGTGCTGGAGCTGGAGTAGCCCCGCCCCCAAATATGCTAAAATATAAAAAATACCTTATTTTTACGAAACAATTATGAACACATCAGACAATAAAGCCGTATTTTTCAAACGTCAGGCCTTGCGTGAAGTAATTGAGGCCTTTGACCGGGGCGAACTGGAAACCAACGCCTTTCGCATTCCTTTTAAAGTAATTCCGCCGGATTCCAAATCCGCCGTGCGTTGCTGTATTTATAAAGAACGGGCCGTCTTCCGCGCGCGCACCTTGGCCGCATTGGGCGGCAGTGTGGAACAGGACGACGAAGCCACCTCTTTAAACGAATACGCCAAACAGGCCCTTTTGCGTAAAGATATTCCCGCCACCCCGCTTACCGTGCTGGATATTGCCTGCAAAGGCTGCGTGAAAGCGCGCCATATCGTGACCGAAGCGTGCCAAGGCTGCTTGGCCCGCCCGTGCCAACAGGCCTGCAAATTTGGAGCCATATCGTTTGAAAACGGACGCTCCAAAATTGACCCGGACAAATGCAAAAACTGCGGCCAGTGCAAAGAAGCCTGCCCTTATAACGCCATTACCTATGTGCCCGTTCCGTGCGAACAATCCTGCCCGGTAAACGCCATACACAAAGGGGAAAACGGCTTTGCGGAAATTGATTTTGACAAATGCATTTCCTGCGGGCATTGTATGGACGCCTGCCCCTTCGGCGCCATTATGGAACGCAGCCAATTAATTGACATTTTAAGCAATATTAAAAGCGGCAAAAAAGTATGCGCGATGATTGCCCCCTCCATTGTGGGCCAGTTTGACTGCACCCTCCCGCAGCTGATGACCGCCATCAAAAAAGCCGGTTTTACCAAAGTAACCGAAGTGGCCCTGGGGGCCGATGTTACCACCGCCCACGAAGCGGCCGAACTGGTGGAACGCCTGGAACGCGGGGATAAGTTTATGACTACGTCCTGCTGCTCTGCCTGGATACAGGCGGTAAAAAAACATTTACCCACGTTAAAACCTTTTGTGTCAGACACGCTGACCCCTATGGCCTACACGGCCGAAATTGAAAAGAAAAACGGCTTTACCACCGTGTTTGTTGGCCCGTGTGTATCCAAGCGCGTGGAAGCAACCGAAAACCCCAATATAGATTATGTCATGACGTATGAAGAACTGGGCGCCATGCTGGACGCAAAAGGCATTAACCCGGCCGAATGTGAAGAAACCCCGCTGGATCCGTCTATCTCGGCCGAAGGCCGCTACTACGGTGTAACCGGCGGCGTGGCACAAGCGGTGGAACATGCCCTGCCCGGCCGCACCATTAAAAAAATGGCCATCAACGGGCTGGACAAAAAAGCCATGTTAATGCTGCAGGCTTATGCCAAAGGGATTGGGGACTTTCAATTATTGGAAGTAATGAGCTGCAAAGGCGGCTGTATTGGCGGCCCGTGCACCCTTAAAAAACAGGCCCAGGTAATAAAACCCATTAAAGACCTGGTAGCCCAAAGCCCCAAAATAAAACCCGCCGTTTTGCACGAAAGCAAACAGGCAGATGATAAAGAAACAAAATAAAATTGCCTTATAAAATACAAAACCCTCGCTTTTAATAAGCGGGGGTTTTTAGTTTTCTCTAATGTCTTAATAAAACCACTGCAGCATACAATATTCTTTTTCCGTGCCTTTTTTAATATTCTGCACACATTTGGACATGCTGGGGTAGTACACGTTGTCCGGATATTTTTTAAGCACAACAGCCAAATGGTTTTCACAACGGGCAACTCCTTCCATCAGCGTCCAAGGAGAACACCACAGTCTATATTTGATATAGTCCTTGTCTTCATCAGAAAAAGAAGAGAACTTAGCGTCACATTTTTCTACCGGTTCAGCTTCCAAGCACTGCATATAGGCCTGTTCTTGTTTTTGTTCTTTCTTTAGTGCTTTTTGCTCTTTTGCAAACTTGCGGATTAGCGCCGGAGGCAAAAGCCCTTTCTTGCTAAAATAGGTCTTTTGCATTTCCTTACTGATTTCGTTTTCGCTGAGGGCATAACACTTTTCTTCACCGTTTTCCTGCATACACAGAACCGCTTCTATATTACCCCAAATTTGGGCCCAACTGATATACATCTTTTTTAAGCTGCGCCCCTGCTGAGAAAAACCGGTCAAACTGGCGGGGATTTCAGACGAGGGCAAAAACGCCCACACCTGGCCATTCTCGTCTTCCGCACGGGCCACAACGCCTTCTTTGTCACGCAAGATATGTTTAAATTCAACAGGAAACGCCGCCAAAGACTCTGCTGCGGGGGCAGCTTCTTTATTCAGGTCATCTGCACTTGCCGCCAGAGCGGGAAACAAAAAAAGGCTTAAAAGTATTGCCATTAATATATATTTCTCTTTTTTCATTCATTTACTTCCTTAATAATCAATATAATAAAAACCCCATAAAAAGCAATACTTTTATACTTATAAAATATAAAACCCCCGCTTTTAATAAGCGGGGGTTTTTAATTTAAAGCGGTTTAATTAAACGAGTCGTGCTCGCAATCATTTAGGCAAATATCTAGTATCTTTTCTTTTACTTCAAAACCCAGGCGGATTACGCGGTCTTCGCTCGTCCAATCTCTAAACCAAACATAAACCGTATTGCCTTTGCGTTCCACTTTATCGGCAAATTGGGTTTTATGGTCAAAATCCAGCCTGAGCAACGCGCGCAACCGCAAAAAAGTGTCTTCACTCATTACAGAAAAATC
Organism: uncultured Elusimicrobiales bacterium; assembly: GCA_944327085.1. Classification (GTDB taxonomy): domain Bacteria; phylum Elusimicrobiota; class Elusimicrobia; order Elusimicrobiales; family Elusimicrobiaceae; genus Avelusimicrobium. The sequence goes on from CALVGG010000001.1 coordinate 256,969, forward strand.
TATCGGGTTTGCTGCGGCCACGGCATACGGGGCAAACAGCTTGCCGTTTTGGGCCTCCAGCTGCAGCCATTCGCGCCGGCCTTTTACCAAAGCATATAAAGCCGTTAACTGGTGTTCTGCTCCGCCGCCGTATATTTCTTTGGTTTTTTGCACAAAGGGGCTTTCCGGCGTCATCATATCCTGGTAACAAAGGGAAATATATTTTTCCTCTTTGGCGTGGCGCACGGCATACCAATGTTTGCTAAGCCCGGCCGGGAATAACTCCTGCTCCACGCGCCACACTTCATGTACCCACTGCGGATACCCCTGCGCCATGGAAGGAACAGCAAAAAATAATACACAAGCTATTAATATAATTATTTTCTTCATAGAATTAGCATACCAAAACGCCGGCGGCAAGACCAGGGCCCTTGGGCCTACACCCAGCCTAGGCCTTGCGAGGCCCTTTATGTTAAAATAAAACCCCTCCAAACGGAGGGGTTTTGTGTTGCTGCAAAACTTGGCTCTGCCAAACGATTAACGTTTGGAGAACTGGAAGCGTTTGCGGGCACCGGGCTGACCCGGTTTTTTGCGTTCTACCATTCTGGGATCGCGGGTTAAGAAACCGGCTTTCTTTACGGTTTTCTTAATATCTTCGCTGATGTTAGCCAAGGAACGGGCAATGGCGTGGCGCACGGCGCCGGCCTGAGCGGCAACACCGCCCCCGTTTACTTTGGCTTTTACATCATATTCTTTATCCAAGTTGGTCAGCACCAGCGGAGCCTTTACGGCCGCTTTGTAGCGTTCGCAACCGCCAAAATAATCTTCCAAAGTTCTGGCATTGATGGTAATTTCGCCCTTGCCTTTTAAGAGTTCAACCTGGGCGACGGAGGTTTTTCTTCTTCCGGTTTTAAGTTCTTTGGTATTGTTCATAAATAGTTTCCCTCTTATTTGCCAAAACGATGGCCAAAATCATGTTCCTCGCCGGCGTATAAGCGCAAGCGTTTCATTCTGGGGGCGCGCAGTCTGTTCACGTCCAACATTCTCTTAACCGCCAGTTCAATCACGCGGGTAGGATCTTTTTCCATCTGTCTTTTAAGCGGGGTTTCTTTGCCGCCTTTGGCATAACCGGAGTGGGAGAAATATACTTTCTGTTCCAGCTTGTTACCGGTAAAAGTTACTTTAGCAGCATTGGTTACTACAACAAAGTCGCCGCAATCCATGCTGGGGGTATAAGTTCTTTTATGTTTGCCCATAAGCAAAACGGCAATTTGGGTAGCCAATCTGCCTAAGGTCTGGCCGCTGGCGTCAATATGATGCCATTTGCGGGTGGTTTCAACTTCCTTTACGGAAGGCAAAAAAGTTTTTGTCATGTTTGTTTCTACCTTTTGTAATTAATGCGCAGCGGAGTGGTGGCCGCTGTCTTAATGACTCGTGGTTTCCTATATATTATAGCAAAATCGTCAGGTTTTTTTACAGGTTTTTACAATACGAAATTTAAATGGAGGCTAAAGCCTCTTTAAACAGGGCCTGCACCTGGGATAAAAGGTCCAACCGCACAAATTTGCCGCGCACTTCGGCCGCGTTGGGAAAGTCCTTAATCCAATAACCGGCGGTTTTGCGGCTGCGGTTTATGCCTATGCGTTCCCCATAGTGGGCTACATTTTCCTCAATCAAAGCCAAATAGGTGCGCAAACGCTGGGCCGGCGTATGGGGTTGAGGCGCAAGGCCTTGCAATTCCCGGGCAATATCACTAAAAATAAGCGGGTTACCCACCGCGCCGCGCCCAATCATTACCCCCGCGCAGCCGGCCTGCAAAAACTGTTTGGCATCCTGCGCGCATAATACGCCGCCGTTGCCTATCACCGGTATTTTTACTGCGCTGCACACTTCGGCCAAGGCCTCCACGTTGGGCGGGCCGCTGTGCACGTCCACCGCCGCGCGCGCGTGCATAATAACCGCCGCCGCGCCGGCTTCCTGCGCCAAGCGGGCCAAGCGGGCGCCCAAAAACTCTTTATGGTTTAAGGCAATGCGCGTTTTAAGCGTAACCGGCACTTTTACCGCTTGTACGGCCGCCTCTACCAAATGGGCCAGGTGGTCCGGGTCTTTCATCAGCACGCAGCCGGCACCGGCTTTATTTATTTTTTTAACCGGGCAGCCGGCATTTAAGTCCACAATATCGGCACCGGCCGCCTCGGCATTGCGGGCGGCCTGGGCGATGGTGTCCGCGTCGGACCCGAAAATTTGCATGGAAACCGGGTGCTCTTTCGGGCTCACCTGCAGCATACGCCCGCTGCGGGCATTGCCGTAATGTAAAGCATGGGCGGAAACCATCTCCGCACATACCAGCCCCGCGCCGCCCTTTAAACACAAAATGCGGAAAGGGGAATCGGTAATCCCGGCCATAGGCGCAAGCACCAAATTATTGGCGCAGGTAACACCGGCAATTTTAAGCGGGCGGATAAAATCCATCAGTTTTCCTTCTTCCAGCGCCCAAGCGGGGGCACATCCAGCTGTTTATATTTAATCAGGCAGGAGCGCATAACCTGGCGGGCTTCCACAAAAGTATTTTTAAATTCCAGGGCGTTGATAAACTCGTCATGTCCGAAACCGCCGGCCATGATATGGTCCGTCACCGCTACGCGGTAGGTATCCTGCGGGCGCAGCACGCGGCCGCCGTCAAACACAATACGGGTGATTTTGGGCCCGTCCTTAGCGGTGGTTTTATACCAAACCGTCATACCGGAAATTTGCGGGAAATTATCCTTAGCCGCCAAAGACGCTTCCAACGCTTTTTGCAAGGCGCGGCCTTTAATGGTAACAAAGGTTACCGCGTCGCTATACGGGTACATGCGGTATACGTCATACTCGGTAATGCGGCCGGCAGGCAGCTCCGCGCGGATAGAGTCCGCATTCAGCACGGCCCCGTCCAGGCGGGACCATTTATGCAAACAATCCGTTAAAATGTCCCCTAAGGTGGACTCCCCTTTTAAGCTGCCTTTTATGGCCTGCTGGGCGGAAGTTACGCGCGCGTTCATTTTGTGCTGGGTTTCTTTGCGCAGGGTTTCCGTGGCGGCCGCTATTTGGGCGTCCTCGCCAAAAGTATCTTTGGCCAGCAAAATGTCTTCAAATTCTATGTTGGAAAGTTGGTTATCCTTATCAAATACCAAACGCACGCGGGCCAAACTGTCAAACTTGGCGCCGGGGTAAACAATAAACGTTTTGTTTATTTTGTCCGTTTCGGCGTTTTCGCGGTCCATATTGGAACTTAAAATCAAGTCAATGGAAGGGGCTTCTTCGGCCAGGGTGGCGTCACTAATGCCTTCTTTCTCGGGGGAGCCGACCGAACTTAATAAAATCACCACCTGCACGCCTTTTTCTTTCAGGCGTTCGCTCATTTCTTTAGCGGCGGCTACCGGATCCGTTGCTTTCATACCGGTTAAACGGTGGGTGGTGTTGACGGGTTTAGGGTCCAGCAAAGCAAAGAGGCCTATTTTGATGCCGTTCACTTCCCTTATTAAATAATCGTGCGTGGGCCAGGGGTTTTTGCCGTCTATGGTTAAGTTGGAAATAATATACGGGTACGGCATTTTTTGAATTACCTGGCGCAGGGAAGGCCAACCGAATACTAAATCTTTATCGGCCACGGCCGCCGCCGTATACGGAATACTGCCCGCCAGCTGCGGCAAAAATGCCCCCTTAGACAAAAGCCCCTCCGGCGTTTGGCTGAACCAGTTTCCGCCGTCCAGCAACAAATAAGGCTGTTTTTGCTTTTCCAAAAAGTTTTTTAATACGGCGTAGCCGCCCACGTCCCGGTTGCCGAAACGGGGCTCGGGCCGCGTCCAAAAAAAGCCTTGAATGTCCGACGTGTAGAACACGTCCACCGTTTTAAGGTCTTTTTTAAAACAGCCGCACGCCAATAAGCTGGCCGCCAACAGGTAAAATAAATAAATTTTACGCTTCATACTTATTTAATAATAATACGCCCCGTGGCAACAGGTTTTATGGGGCTGTTTTCTTCCAGGGCTTCTTCCATAATTTCCTGTATGGAATCATCGCCTATTTGTTTTTTGTCTTTATCCGGGATTTCCTTAAACATCCAGCCTTCGCTGCCGCCGCCGGCAATATAAGAATTGGTGCCCACAATATACGTGGCGTTTTTATCCAGGGGTTTGCCGTTTACCCAAATTTTTAAATCCTGCACTTTGCCTTTGCGCAGTTTGTATTCTATCTTTAAACCGGAATACGAAAACAAATTGCGCGGCGCAAGGCCGTATTTAACAAATTTTTCCAAAAATTTACCGCTTACTTTTACATTGGTAATGGTATTGCCGAAAGGGTGCATATTTACCAAATCACGCTTGGTAACGGTGCCTTTTTCCAAATCCACGCGGGTGCCGCCGTTGTTGTGAATAAAAACTTCCGCACCGCTGTAATCGCGGCAGATATCGGCCACCCAGTTGTTAAGGGGACTGTCGCCCTCATTTCCTTTTACCGGGGTGCGGGAAAGCTTGGCGCTGGCAAAACCCAGCACTTTGTCCATACCCGGCTCTTTTAACGCTTCCGCCAAAGCGGCCACCGGGGCGTATTGCCCGGTTTTGCTAATGTAAAGCGGTATTAATTCAGACTTGGCAGACACAAATTTGCCGGTTTTATCATCCGTTTCCACCGTTACGCGGCTTACGTTTTGCAGGTAGCAGCCGCTTTCCACAAATAAAATACCGTTGTGATATTCGTTTTGAATAATTTTATGCGCGTGCCCGCCCAAAACAATGTTAATATCCCCGCTGTGTTTGGTAGCCAGTTTTAACAGGCCGGAGTCCACCCCGTGTTTATCGTCGGCAATGGAGTTATGGTCCAACAGTACAATCACATCCGGGTTTTGTTTTTTTACTTCTTCCAACACCTCTTTTAATACTTTGGAAGCTTTTAAAATTTTGTATTCCTTGGTTTCGTTGGTGGGATATTCGTGCCCCAAGCCAATTACCGCATATTTTACGCCGTCCACATCAAAAATGCGGTAAGCCTGTAAATAATCGGGCTGTTTGCCGCTTTTGCGCTGCACAAAATTGGCGGACAAAATGGGGAACTGCGCCGCACGCAGCATGGGTTCCACTGCCGGATCTTTAAAATCAAATTCGTGATTGCCCAGGGTGGAAGCATCATACCCCACCGCGTTCATCAAAAGCACGCTTTTAACCCCCTGGGAGTTTTTGGCCTCCACCGTGCCGTTGGAAAAATCGCCCGAGTCCAGCAAAATATACGGCAGTTTTTCCTGCTGTAAAAGCCCCGCCAAGGCCGCAAACCCGCCGCGGCCGTCTTTAGGATAATAAAAACCGTGCGTATCGCTGGTGTGATAGATCACCGTGGTTTTGCCCAATAAAGACAACGGAAACAATACGGTTATAAACAAAACGGCAAGTTTCTTCATACAACCTCCCTGGGGTTTAAAACAAAAGGACCGCGGGTTTACCCGCGGCCCGTAAATTATGCGGCCAACCGGCTGAAAGGGGAAATCTTGCGCAGCTTTTCCACAATGCCGGGCATTACTTTAAGCACCAGGTCTATATCCTCTTGGGTGGTCTGGTCCGACAAAGAAAACCGTATAGACCCGTGTGCAAACTGAAACGGCACCCCCATGGCACGCAGCACGTGCGAAGGCTCCAGCGAGCCGGACGTACAGGCCGACCCGGAAGAAGCACAAATGCCGTAATCGTTTAAATACATCAAAATAGATTCCCCTTCAATATACCCAAAACTGATGTTGGTGGTATTGGGTACGCGCGCGGCGGGGTTGCCGTTTATTTTGGTATCGGCAATGGCGGAAGTAAGGCCTTTTTCCAGCGCGTCGCGCAAGGCGGCCACGCGTTTCATGGTACCGTCCTGCAGGCGGGTTTGGGCCAGCACCGCCGCTACGCCAAGCCCCACAATATAGGGCACGTTTTCCGTACCGGCGCGGCGGTGTTTTTCCTGATGGCCGCCCATTAAATAAGGCATAAAGCGCGTGCCGCGGCGCACATACAAAGCGCCCACGCCTTTTGGGCCGTGAAATTTATGCGCCGACAAAGACAGCATATCAATATCCGTATTTCCTACCTGAACGGGTATCTTGCCTACGGCCTGTACGGCGTCCGTATGAAAGAGGGCGTCTTTTTGTTTGGTAAGGCAGGCGATTTCTTCTATAGGGAAAATGGTGCCCGTTTCGCTGTTGGCCCACATAACGGAAACCAATGCGGTGTCTTCGTCCAGCACTTCTTTAAAGCGGGCCATATCAAAATTGCCTTTTTCATCCACGCCGATAAAGTCCACCCGGTAGCCTTGGCTTTCCAAATATTTATAAGGTTCCATAATGGCCGGGTGCTCCACGGCGGAGGTAATGATGTGTTTCTTTTTGGGCTGCGTGCGCACGGCGGAGAAAATGGCCGTGTTGTCACTCTCGGACGCGCAGGACGTAAAAATAATTTCGTCGGCATATTCCGCGCCGATTAAGTCCGCCACTTGCTGGCGGGCAATGTCAATGGCTTTGCGGTTAGAGCCGCCAAACGTGTGCATGCTGGAAGCGTTGCCGTATTTTTCGCCAAAGTACGGCAACATGGCGTCTATTACTTCCTTTGCGCATTGGGTGGTGGCGTTGTTATCCAAGTAAACCGTTTTCATAAAATGTACCTTAAATATGCTCCACGGTTAAAGAAGGGTCTACCTTCTCTTTTAATGCTTTTTCCACCAGGTTTTTAATGGTGCCCGCGGCGCCCATACACCCGCTGCACATACCCAGCAGGCGCACTTTAACCAGGGTGCCGTCCAAATCCACCAGCTCCACGGAGCCGCCGTCCATATTTAATTTGGGGCGGACGTCTTCTTCCAGCACTTTTTCTATACGGCGGATTTTTTCCACCATTGTCATTTTGGGAAAATCTTTTTCTTCCGCTTTCGGCGTGGTGATTTGGCAGGCGTTTACTTTATCCAAAATTTTCTGTATTTCGCCTTTGCAGCGCCCGCAGCCGCCGCCGGCTTTGGTAAAGTGGGTTACGTCTTCCACCGTGGTTAAGTGGTTGGCGCGTATGGCTTTGATGATGGCTTCTTCCGACACGTTAAAACAATGGCAGACGATTTTTTCCTCTTCCTGTTCAAACGTTACGGGTTTGCCGCCCTGGCGGTAGCTTTTAACAGCCGCTTCCAGTGCTTCCATACCCATGACGGAGCAGTGCATCTTTTCCGCCGGCAGGGTGCCTAAAGCGTCGGCAATGTCCTGGTTGGTAATTTTGGAAGCCTCGGCAATGGTTTTGCCTTTAATCATTTCCGTTAACATAGAAGAAGATGCAATGGCGCTCGCGCAGCCGAACGTTTCAAACTTGGCGTCTTCAATCACGTCGGTTTCTTTATTTACTTTAATGGTCAGCTTCAGCGCGTCTCCGCAAACCAGGCTGCCTACCTGGCCGGTACCGTCCGCATTGGGGATAGCCCCCACATTGCGCGGATTTTTAAAATGGTCCATTACTTTATCGGTATAATCCCACATATAAAAACCTCTCTTTATTATTAGGTATATTATACCATTTTGGGCACCGCGCGCCCCGGCCCAAAAGGGCCTAAAAGCGGGGTGTATAATATTTGCTAAAATAAAGGAACTATGAAATTTAAGCGTGCCGTTATTTTCTACAATGCTTTTAAAACCCATAACCGCCCGCTGGCCGAGGAGCTTTTGGCCCTGGCCCGGGGCAAAGGCGTGGCCGCCGATATACTGACGGACCTTTCCCAACTGCCTGCCCAGAGCGGGGCGGACTTGGTCATCTGCCTGGGTGGGGACGGTTCCACCCTGCACGCGGCGCGCGCGGCGGCCCCGCTGGGCCTGCCTGTATTTAGCATTAACTGCGGCACACTGGGCTTTTTATCCGGCTGCGAAGTGCAAAACTGCCGCCAAGCACTGGAAGACGTGCTGGAAGGAAAGGGCATTATCAACCAACGCTTTATGCTGCACACCGCCGTAAAAAACGCCGCCGGCACTTTAATAGGGGAAGGGCTGGCTTTTAACGACTGTGTCATCCGCTCCGCCCAGGCCCGCGCTTTTTCTTTGGAAACCGATTTTAACGGCCGTGAGCTGCAAAATTATTTTGGGGACGGCATTATCGTATCCACCCCCACCGGCTCCACGGCGTATTCTTTGGCGGCCGGCGGGCCGATTATCGCCCCGGAGGTGGACGTATTTTTGCTTACGCCCATTTGCCCCCACTCTTTGGGCCAGCGCCCGCTTATCTTACCGGCGGACGGCGCCCTTACCTTTGCCCCCGCATTCAAATATCCGGGGGACCAAGCCACCGCCAGCCTGGACGGGCAAATTAATTTCCCGCTGGAAGCAGGCAGCCGCGTGATTATTTCCCGCAGCCCGGTGCGCGCGCGTTTGATTACTTTGCCGGGGCGTGATTTTTTTAACATTTTAAGCCAAAAATTAAAATGGGGTAACCGCGCATGTTAAACAAGCTTACCGTGCAAAACTTTGCCATTATTTCCAACTTAACCTTGCAGTTTGGGCCGGGGCTGAATGTCTTTTCGGGCGAAACGGGGGCCGGCAAATCCATTGTTATAGAAGCACTGGGTTTTGTGCTGGGCGCCCGGGGCGACGCGGACGCCATTAAAGACGGCGCGCAAAAAATGACCGTCAGCGCGGAATTTTCCACCGATATGCTGCCCGAGGCCGTACGACGGGAACGCCAACTGACCGGAGAAACCTTTACCCTTAAAAGAGAGCTGGACCGCAACGGCAAAGGCAAAGCCTTTATAAACGGCAAACCGGTTACCGTTTCGGCCCTGGCGCAAATTGGCCGGTATTTGGTGGACTTTCACGGCCAGCACGAACACCAAAGCTTAATGCATCCTTCCGTGCATTTAACGCTGCTGGATAAATTTTCCAAGCAGGAAACGCTTTTGCAAAAAGTGCATGACGCGTACACCCGCTTAAAAAATATTGAAGAGCGCCTAAACGCGGCTGCTTTGTCCGAGCAGGAAAAAGAACGCCTGCGGGATTTATGCTCCTACCAATTAAAAGAAATTGAAGACGTAAACCCCACCGCGGACGAAGACCTGGAACTGGAGCAAAACCTGCCCAAAATGAAAAACGCCGGCCGCCTGCTGGAGCTGGCCCAAACCGCCTACAGTGAGCTGTATGAAGAGGAAGGCTCCGCTACCGAGCGCGCCGGCAAAGCCGCCCGCTGCGTGGAAGACATGGCCCAGCTGGACGAAAACGCCGCCGAACTGGCCGAAAATTTAAACTCCGCCCTGGCCGCGTTGGAAGACGCCGCCTCCTCGCTGGCGGCCTATAAAGACGACATCAACCTGGACCCGCAAGCCTTAGACGATATGCTTTCGCGCCACGAAAAAATCAAACGCTTAAAAAGCAAATACGGCCCCGGCATTGAAGACGTTTTAAAAACCGCGCAGGATTTAAAACAACGCCTGCACGCGCTGGACCACCAAAACGAGGAAGAAGAGCTCCTTCGCAAAGAGTGGGACAAACAACACGCCGAACTTTTACACCTTTCCCAGCAAATGCACGACAAACGCATGCAAGCGGCGGAAAAACTTTCCCAATTATTGTGTGAACAAATCCGCCCGCTGGGCTTTAACGCGGTGCGTTTCCGCGCCAGTGTGGAAATGGACGAAGAAAACCTGGGCCCCACCGGGGCGGACAAGGTGGAGTTTTTATTCTCCCCCAACCCCGGCCAAGCGCTCAGGCCTTTAAAAGACATTGCCTCCGGCGGGGAAATTTCCCGAGTGATGCTGGGCTTAAAAACCGTTTTGGCCCCCACCGTGCCCGTTATGGTGTTTGACGAGGTGGACGCCGGAATCGGCGGCGAGACCGCCCTCCTGGTGGGAGAAAAGTTAAAAGCCGTTTCCAAGGGGCGCCAGGTGCTGTGCGTTACCCACCTGGCGCAAGTGGCGGCCCAGGCGGATGAAAACTTTCATGTTGCCAAATCCGCCAAAAAAGACAGCACCGAAGTATCCATCACCCCGCTCACCGGTGAGCGGCTAACGGCCGAAATTGCCCGCATGCTGGGCGGCAATGCAGACCCCAAATCCGCCGCGTATACACACGCGCAGGAACTGTTAAAACAAGCCGGGAGAAAAAATGAAAATAAATAAAAACATCTTTATTCCCCACCGCTGGATAGGCTTAAAAGGCCTTACGCGCTTTTTTATTTTTTTATTTTACATACCCTTTATTATCTTTTTATATAGTGCCACACAATGGATAATGGCCCTGCTTACCCCGGCCGAAAAGCTGGCTACATACTCAGCCCCCATTAAACAATTATGGGCCGGCGCCGCCGTGCAAAGTTTACTTTTGGCCGTGTTGTTGTGCACCGTAATAGCCGTGTTAAAAACACTGGCGGACACGGCCAAATACACCCTTAAAAAATAACCCTTACTTATCCTTTACACAGTGCTTCTTTTTGATACAATATGAATATAAGGTTCCGCCGGGGGTTGTTTAAGGCGCACCTTTAATAAAACAGGAGGAAAGTTATGTCTAAATGCTGCAAATGCGCCAAATGGTGGCCGCACAACTGGCTTTGCCTGAAACACTTGTATTATGTGTTTATTGCGCTGTTCTATCTTACGTTAGTTTCCGCGCTGTATTTCTTTATCAGCGCCATGTTGGTTCCCGCCGGAGTATTTGAAAATGCCGGCCAGAACAAATGGTTCTTTATCTTAAACACCATTACGCCCATTTTGCTGGGTATGATTATGAGCTTAACTTTGGCCAAAATCATCAAAGTTTTGCGCAAAATCAAACACGCCGTTGCCCCGTGCGCCTGCACGGCTGCGCCGGAAGTAACCACCGAAGAAGTAGTGGAAAAAGAATCCAAATAATCTAAACGCGGCGGGGCTTACGGCTCCGCCGCGTTTTTTAAGAGAGGTTGCATGAAAAGAAGTTTCGCCTTATTTGCCGCGTTGTTTGCGTCTGTTGCCCTGCAAGCGGAAAGCATTAAACTCAAAGACGGCACCATTTTAAGCGGGTCCATTTTAAGCCAAACACAATACACCTTAAACCTGGCTACATCTTACGGCACCGTTACCCTCAACCAAAAAGAAATTGAACAGATTTTGCCGGACAAGCACCGCATTTTACTTAAAGGCGGAACGCAACTCGTCGGCGTTATTTTAGATTTGGACGAATTTAACCTTAAACTGCAAACGGACAGCGGGGTAGTAAATATTGATATGCCCCAAATTGCCAATATTGAAGTATATGATTATGACCAGGGCCAAAAACAACAACAGCAATATGTGGAGCAGAAAATAGAAACCGCCGCACAAGCCGCGCAAAAACAGGAACAAGTGGCCCAAACCGGCAAGGTGGAAGCGGCCGGCGGGTTATCGTTTGATTCAGACATTGACAAAGTTTTTGACGCTCAAAACGCCACCGTGGTGGGCGGGCGCGTGGTAACCACTACCCCCACCGCTCCAGTGCAGGCCACCCCGCAAAACCCGCAACTGCTAAGTGATGAAGAAGCTTTTTTAAAAGGGGTTAAATCCGGCACGGTAAGCCAGCAGGAATATGCAGCCGCCGCTAAGACGCAACTGGCTTCCAAAAAATCGGCCAAAAAAGAAACCTCCGCCAAAAAAGAAAAAGACTTTAATAAATCTTTATCTCTTCAGTTAGGCGTAATGCCCTTGGATTTAAAATTAAACGTAAGCGGCATAAACGGTTTTCAAAAAGAGACCGACCTGAAAGACGTTGGCGGCACCAGCATTGCCGTTTCCGGTAAATTTTTATGGCGCGTGATGGACGGCAATTTTTGGCTGGGCCCCACCCTGGGCATAGCCAATATTGACGGAGCCTCCTTCCCGGATTTAGACCCGGACGTAGCCGCTGCCAATGATACAGCCGCCTCCTCCGGGAAACCCATTCCCTACCCGGACCCTACCGTAAAAACCAGCGGGCAGATTTTAAACTTTGGTTTATCGGCCAATTATTACATCAACCCGCAAAGTTTATTTTCTTTTTACTTAACGGCCAATGCCGGCTATGAAATGCTAACGTTAAATTACAGAGGGACCGAAAAAAGCCAAAGCTTTAAGTCTAACGGCATTGCCGGCGGCGCCGGCGTTGGGGTGGAAACCCGCATAGATGACTTGTACTTAGGGTTGGAAGTACGCCAACAGTTTGCCGCCCGAAGCGACGAGCTGGAAGATTCTTCCGCCACCAACACGGTATTTAGCTTACAGGCTAACTGGAAGTTTTAATGCATATACTGGCTTTGCCCAACGCGTTTAAAGGCTCTTTAAGCGCGTTGCAAACGGCACGTATTTTACAGAAAGAATTATCCCCCCGCTACCGGGTGACGGCTATCCCCGTTTCTGACGGAGGGGACGGATTTATAGATTTTTTTAAATATCTTTATCCCGCCTCCCGCACGGTGCGCCTGCGCGCAAAAAACGCATTTAACAAAACCCAAAATACCTCTTATCTGCTTTTGCCCGACGGCAAAACCGCCATTATAGAAACCGCCCGCATTTGCGGCCTGGGCAGCGCCAAAAAGAGCGAGCTGGACCCTTTAAACGCCACTTCTTACGGAGTGGGGCAGGCTATGTTAAACGCGGTTAAGCGCGGCGTTAAAACCATTTATATAGGCCTGGGCGGCGTGGCGTGTAATGACGGCGGAAGCGGAGCCGCAGCAGCCTGCGGCAGTTTGCTCACAGATAAACAAGGCCGCCTCTTGCCGCTGGGAGCCGCACCGCTTTTAAACTTGGCTCATATTAACAACCAAACACTTACCAAACATTTTAAAGGAGTGCGCGTGTTTGCCGTGGCGGACGTTACCAACCCGCTGTTAGGGCCCAAAAGCTCGGCCAAAGTGTTTGGCCCGCAAAAAGGTGCTACCCCCGCACAGGTAAAACTGCTGGACCGTGCCATGGCCGTTTATGCCCGCTGTATAAAGAAAGATTTAGGCAAAAGCGTTGCCCACACTCCTTCCACCGCGGCGGCCGGGGCCATCTGCGCGGGGTTGTACGGTTTGTTTAACGCACAGATTTTACTGGGGGCCGATTTTTTATTTGAAAAAGCCCACTTTAACCAATACGCCCAAAAGGCAGACTTAATTATTACGGCCGAAGGCAAGCTGGACAGCCAAACCTTTGGCGGCAAAGCGCCGCTGGCCGTTATGAAACTGGCTAAAAAATACAAAAAGCCCGTTTTGTTTATTTGCGGCAAGCTGGAGGAAAACATACTCAAACATAAACACTTCCTGCCCACCCGCATAGCCGTACTGAGCGATTTTGCCCCCAACGAGGACGACTGCCGCCAACATGCCGCCAAATATTTAAAACGCCTGTGCAAAGCGCTGTAACCCACTCTCTAATTATTATTTTCTAAATCCACTCTCAGAATCTTTATCATTAATCAAGAAATCTTCAATAGCATAAGAGTAAAAGGGAATTTCATATTCTATCTCTCGTTCCATCTTATTACATAGCATATATTATTTATATCTACACAATATAATATAATTATATCTTAGGAACAAATGACTATATGAAATGTTAGAGAGGAGATAAACAAACATGGGCTTTTCCAACACCAACTTTACCAATTTGAGTGAGATTATAAATTCCAATGAATATTATAATATTCCCGATTATCAAAGGCCTTATTCTTGGAACCAAGAGCAAGTAGACACGTTACTATCTGATTTGCTGGAAGATTATCAAGAAAACAACCCTAATCACTATTTTTGTGGTTCAATTGTCCTTTTAAAGCCCAGCATTCAAAATTCAAGATATGATATTATCGACGGGCAACAACGTTTAACTACCTTTATTATCTTACTTGCGGTTTTAAAGCATCAGTATGGTGACCAGATGACCCCAGTATCTAAAGGGCAAATAAAAGAGTCCATCTGGGGACGTTATGATAATGGAAGTAGAATTCAAAAACTCAAGCTAATGCCGAATAAATCTAAATATATAGAATTCGATAAAACACTACAATCTCTAGCAAAAGACTCCACCTCTGATAGTGAAGAGTATTCTTTAAATGAAACTTTATTAAATTTAGATTTTAAAACATCCCAAAAAAATAATAAATATTGGCAAAACGCAAAAACTATAAGAGATTTCTTAGTTGAGGAAGAAGCTTTTAAAAATATCGACATCAATGACTTTGTCAAATACCTTTTTGAAAAAATTGATTTTGTTGTTATATTAGTTGACGGCTTAGACAATGCCATGAAAATATTCAATGTCCTTAATGACAGAGGCCTAGCTTTAAAACCTGCTGATATCTTAAAAAGCTTAATGATGGCAGAAATTAAATCCAAAGAACAACGAGAAGTTTTTGAAAAGGCTTGGCAAAATCTTTATACCAAACTAGATAATGATAACGATTTATTAGATAAAGTTTTGAATTATTACACTTTCTATACAATTACAGAAAACCCAGGACAAAGATATGACAAAATATTAATTAATAAATTCAGACACAGTGACATGTTAGATAGAATCAATGAAATAGAAAAATTTACCGACACATATAAACAAGTAATGAATGAGTCTAATACAAGAATTTATTCACTAAAATATTTTAAATGGAATTATTGTTTACCAATGGCTATAATTGCCAAATATGTAAATTACCCTCAATTTAACGAATTATTAGACATCTTAGTAGCATATTATTTTCAGCACCTGATAGCTGGGCACACACTCACAAAGGTTAAACAAACATCTTTTCAGATTATGAAGGCAATAAAGAACAAAAAACCGTTGGAAGAAATAAAAGTTATGTGCAAAAATAATTTGGATAAAGACAATACAACCAAATTATTTCAAACAAATCTTGAAGGAGCTGTAGACAACAAAAAATGGATTAAACCTTTGCTTCTCATGTTAGAATATGCTAAATGGGAAGAAGGACGTGGATTTATAGAAATCAATAACAAATTACACTTAGAACACATACTCCCCCAAACTATTCGGGAAAAAGACAAAACCCCAACTCCATGGTGTTCTTCTTTTGATGATGAAAAACATCAGAAATTTCTCCATAGACTAGGAAACTTAACAATATTATCGTTAAAGAAAAATGAAGAAATAAAAAACTTTGACTTTAATCGAAAGAAAGAAGCCTATTATTCAAAACAAGCCTCTAATATTCTGCTCAATCACGAAATATCGGAATACTCAACGTGGTTGGATAGTGATATTATTCAAAGAGAAAATGATCTAAAGAAAAGAATTCTAAAGAAATTAGATATCTTTAAATAGGCTTTCAGTTTATTTTTCATCAGGAAGAATTACTACCGATAGTAAAATAAAAAATATTGCTACTGTGTGATAGATAACAAAAGCCCCGTTTAGAAAAAACCGCCCGGCCATTATTTAGCCGGGCGGTTTATATTAAGAGGTTTTTACTGCGCCTGTACATCAGACGGGGGGACATCCCCTTGCGGCTGCGGCCCTGCTTGCGGGGCGGCGGGGGCCGCTTCCTGCGGGGCCGGGTCGTGCCGGGTGAAGGCTCCGTCCGCCAGCCACTTCATGCCGCCTTTTTCTATCCGAAAGGAAATAAAGTTGGAAAACAACACGCTAAAGAAAATGACGGAATAAATCACATCTTGCACTGCGCTGCCGTCCCCCGGCAATTGCTGGGCCACCATGGCCGCCAACACGGCACTGACCAGCCCGTTGGGGCACATGGCCAGTAAAACAGACGCGTCCGTTCGGGATATTTTTTTAGAGGTGCAAAAATCCACCACCGGCCAGCGCACCAAAAGTTTAATAACGCTTAGCATAGCGCCTGCCGCCACAAACCGCCATTCCCCCACGCGCATGCAAATGCCCATATACACAAAAAACAACGTTTTAAAAATAAATCCCACTTCATCAAAAAACACGCGTTCTTCGGCATTTAAGGCAAAACCTTTAAACTCAAATTTGCGCAGCCACATGCGGCTAAACAAACGTATATTTCCCGCCACAATGCCAAAGGTAAGCGTGGCGATGGCGCCGTCTCCCCCCAACAGCTCGCTGGCTCCATAGACAAGCAACACAAAAGCAAACGTAAGGGATACGGCATTTTCCATACGGCGGATGCGGTTTAAAACGCCCATCCAAAACAGCCCCGCCGCCAACGCAAACAAAATGCCAATACCAAAGGATTTAACAATCTGCAGCCCCACCAGTCCGGCGGATACGGCTTCCCCTTTCACCAAAACCCCCAGCAAAGCCAACGCCACCACAATGGAGTATACGCCCGTTAAGTTGGCTTCCAAAAAAAGAATGGTTTTGGTATTATCGGCAATTTTCAACTTGGCAAGCATAGGCACAATAATAGCGGCGGAATTATTCGCCACAATGGATCCGATAATAAAAGAGGCCATCAGCGGCAGGCCCAGCGTCCAGTGTGCGGCAAACGCCACTACGAGCCCCGCCAACACAAAGCACACCGTGGTAAGCAAAAGCCCCTGCCCCACGGCACCGCGCAAGGAAGAAACTTTAAAATCAATCCCGCTCTTAAACAGCACCACAATCAGGGCCAGCGTGGTAAAAATTTCCCCGGCCGAACCAAACATATCCGGCGTAACCACCTGTAACCCGGGGCCGATAATCATGCCCAAAACCATTAAAGGCAAAACATCCGGCAGGCGGGTTTTTTCAAACAAGAAAGAAAACATTTGCCCCAAAAACAGTACAGAGCCGATAAATAGAATGGCGTAAGTCATAAAATTATTATATGAAAATTTGTCCTTGCGCCGGGGCACAATATTTCATTTAATACAAGTAATATGGAACACAATGCAAAAATTTTACTGGCGGACGATTCCCCCACCCTGCGTTTTTTAGTGGCCGAAGTGCTAACCGAGGCCGGTTTTACCGTAGTGGAAGCCGAAGACGGCCAAGACGCCGTGGAAAAAACCTATAAAGAAAACCCCGATTTGTTAATTTTAGATTATGATATGCCCCGCAAAACCGGTTTTGAAGTAGTGCGCGAAATCCGCAGCCGCACCGGTTATTTGCATACACCCATTATTATTTTTACGGCAGACACGCACAAATCCACCAAAATGGAAGGCCTTGGCTTGGATATTGACGACTACTTAAACAAACCGGCTGACGGGGATGAGATTGTGGCCCGCGTAAAACTTTTGTTAAAACGCAACAAACAAAAGATGGACAGCAACCCCTTAACCCGCCTTCCGGGCAACCCTTCCATACAGGCGCGGGTGGAAAGCGAAATTGCTTCCAAGCGCCCATTTGCCGTATTGTATTGTGATTTAAACAACTTTAAAGCCTATAACGACAAATACGGCTTTGCCGCGGGGGACCGCGTACTCACGGCAGTGGCCAATATCATTGTAACGGCCGCCAGGCAGGATAAAACGGCCTTTGTGGGGCATATAGGCGGGGATGATTTTATTGTCGTATGCGCTTTTGATAAAGCCCAAGCCATCGCCCAAAGCATTATCACCCAGTTGGACGCCGCCGCCCCCGCTTTTTATAACGAGGCGGACCGCGCCCAAGGCTTTATGGAATCCGTCAACCGCAAAGGGGAAAAGGAACGCTTTAAATTTTTATCCGTTGGTATTGGCATTGTGCACAACACCCAGCGCCCGCTGACCTCGTTTGCCATGGTAAGCAATATTGGCAGCGAGCTAAAGTGCCTGGCCAAACGCCACGAAGGCGCCAGCTATTTTGTGCTGGACCGCCGCACCGCTTAACCCCATAAAAAAAGCCCTCCTTTATTAGGAGGGCTTTTTATTAAATATCGCTTAAAACACCCGGTGCAGTTTAAAACCAAACCAAACAAAAGCCAAGCAAACCGCTACATTTAAAAACACATTTAACAGGGCCAGGCCCGTTTCTTTTCCGTTTAACAGCGTAAGCGTATCCAAAGAGAAGCTGGAAAACGTGGTAAACCCGCCCAGCACCCCCACGACCAAAAACAAGCGGGCCGGGTGAGAAGGGGACTCAAAATACGGGGCCAAAAAACCAATTAACAAACTGCCTAGTGCATTTACGGTTAACGTGGCCCAATGCCCCCGCCACATAAGGGCAGCCGTACCCAAGGTAACCCCATAACGAAGCGCCGCTCCCACAAAACCGCCCAAACCTACATATAAAAAAGCTGCCATATTTCTTTTTGCAACTCCCTATAGCCCGCCTAATTATATAGCGGCCAAAATGTCGTCCGGCCGTTCGGCCCAGCAGGCCGGGTGATACGGCTCCAGCTGCGTGCGGGAGCGGAAACCCCACAGCACCGCACACGCCCGCAAAGAAGCGTTCTTCGCCGTTTGCATATCCACATCACTGTCCCCCACATATAAAACATTTTCTTCGGGGATACGGGCCAGCTGTAAAATATCTGCCACTACCTGTGGGTTTGGTTTTACCGGCACGCCTTCGCGCGCGCCAAACACACAGCAAAAAGGAATTTGCGGAAAATAATGTTTAATTAGTTTTTCCGTAGCGCTTTGGTATTTATTGGAGGCCACCGCCAGTTTAATGCCACGCGCGTTTAGGGTTTCCAATACAGCGCTTACGCCCGGGTATACGCTGGTGGCGTCTGTGTTGTGGGCGTCGTAATGGGTTTGAAAAACCGCACGCATTTTTTCTATATTTTCAGGCGTTTTGGCGCCTTCGGGCAAGGCGCGTTCCAACAGTTTCGTAACGCCGTTGCCCACGAACGAGCGGCATTCCTCTTCTTTACGCAAAGGAAACCCCAATGTTTTTAAAGCATAATTGGCCGAGGCCGCCAAATCCGCAATGGTATTTAACAGGGTTCCGTCCAAATCAAAAATAACTAAACCGGTAGTCATACAAAAAACACCTCTCATATAAAAGCCGCCTGGCAGGCGGCTGGTTGAAAATGGCCGTTTATAAATAACGGCGGAAAAAATCGCTCATGCGCTGTTTGTATTCAAAACCGCCCACTTCCGCGCACTTATTGTGTTTGGCACCGGGCACCAGCCAAATTTCTTTGGGTTCACCCGCTTGTTTAAAAAGCAGTTTGGCCTGAGCGGCGGGGACAATATTGTCATACCGCCCGTGTATAATAAACACCGGGCGCGGTGAAATTTTGCCGATATTGTATTTGGGGCTGTAGCGCTCCGGGTTTACGCGCAGGTAACGCCGTATATAGTGCAGCACAATCGGGATCACCGGGAAAGACGGCACCTTATGGTGCACCCACGCCCAGCGCGAAACCACCCTTCTAAAAGAATAGTAGGACGCTTCCGCCACCACGCAGTTAATTTCCGGGTTGGAGGCGCCTTCACAAATGGCCACCATCGCCCCCATGGAAAGCCCGTACAAACCGATTTTTTTGCAGCTTTCGGGCCGGGTTTCTTTTAAATATTTGATAGCGGCGCGCACATCGCGCGTTTCCAGGTAGCCGATGGAGCTTACCTTCCCGCCGCTTTCACCCAAGGCGCGGAAATCAAAATACAACAAGTTAAAACCCAAATCATGCAGGAAATAGGTATTTTTTAAAATGTCGGAGCGGTTCATCCCCCAACCGTGCATTAAAATAATGGTCTTGTCTGACCCGTCATACGGGATAAACCAGCCTTTAATGTTTACTTTGTCTTCGGTGGTAAAGTATACATTGTCATACGGCATTTTGTATTCGTCCGGCCATACATAGAGCGCCTTGCGTTTGGAAACGGGGTGCAATACTTTTTTAACCGTATACGCGCACAGCCACACAAGCCCCAAACCAAATGCGGCCAGCACACACAAAACAATTAGCAATATATACCACCACTGCATAAACAGTCCTTTTTATTTTAATACCTGGCTGAAGGCGTCGGGCAGATAGTCCAGCAAGTCCCCCGCCAGCACGCAATAATCTGTTAAATCTTCGGCGGCTAAATCACCGCACAGTCCGTGCAAGTATACGGCGCAGGCGGCCGCTTTTTGGGCGCTGGCAATGCTAAAACCTTCCGCCATGCCCAGCTGAGCCCACAAACCAGCCAAAATGCCGCACAGCACGTCTCCCGTGCCGGCTTTGGCTAAAGCGGGCCCGCCGGTGGGGTTTTGCCATAAATCATCGCCGGCGCAAAGCAAAGTTCCTTTGCCTTTTAACAAGCATACCGCGCCTGTTTTTTCTTTTAAAGAGCGGACTTGCTGCTCACGCGTTTTTTTATCACGCGCAATATCGGTTTTTAACAGGCGGGCCATTTCACCGGGGTGTGGGGTAAGCACGGTTACCTGCTCGCGCGGGAACAAACTATCCAGACCGCTGGCGGACAGGCGGTTTAACGCGTCCGCATCCGCCACCAAAGGCAGGCGGCATTGTTTCATAAACGGCACCGCCGCGGGGGAAGCCCCCAGCCCGGGCCCGATTACGGCCAAACACGGCTTAAAAGCTTTTATAACGGCTTCCAGCACGCCCAAGGCGCGCAAATCAATCACGCCGTCCGTTTCCGGCAAGGGCACGGTAATCACTTCCGGCAGGGCGGCAATGGCGGCCGCCTGGCGGCTTTGCGGCAGGGCCAGCACCACCAGCCCCGCACCGGCTTTTAATACGCTTTTGGCGCACAATACGGCGGCGCCCGTCATGGTATTGGAGCCCGCCACCACTAATACACGCCCAAAAGTGCCTTTGTTAGAGTCGGCACCTCTTTGGGGTAAAAAAGATTTTACGGTTTTACGTTTAATTTCACGCATTTTCCACCACCGCAGTAGCCACGGCATAATTTTGGGTGTGGGACAGGCTAATTAACACCCGCAAGTTTTTACAGCGCTCGTCCGCAATATCCACCCGGGGCTGCCCGTCCGGCCCGTTATGCACGGCTATATTTTTAAAAGCCACCCCGCCAAAAGGCAAGGCTTTGTAAACGGCTTCCTTGGCGGCAAAACGCACCGCCAAATGTTCAAAACAATTTTTGCGCGCACGGCAATAGGCAATTTCTTCGGCAGAAAAAATCCGCTCCAGCGCGCCCGGCTTGGCGGCAAACGCCGCTATGCGCGCCACTTCCACAATATCCGTGCCTATTCCCACCAGCGCCATTATTCCACCGTAACGCTTTTGGCCAGGTTGCGGGGTTGGTCAATCTCGCACCCCAGGCGCTTGGCCGTCCAGTATGCAAAATACTGCAAGGCCACCACGTTAAGCACCGGCTGCAAAAGTTCGCCTGCGTAAGGCAAAATAATGGTTTTGTCCACACTGTTTTTAGCCAGGCGGGCGCCTTCTTTGGTGGTAACGGCTATAACAAACGCGCCGCGCGCACGGCATTCCTGGCAGGCGGAAAGCATTTTTTCAAACAAAGAATCCGCCGGCATAAGCACAATGGTGGGGGTGCCCTTTTCAATAATAGAAATGGGCCCGTGTTTTATTTCACCCGCGGCAAAACCTTCCGCGCTGCGGTAAGAAATTTCTTTTAATTTTAAAGCCCCTTCCAGCGCAATCGGAAAGTTCACATTGCGCCCCAAAAACAAAAAGTGCGGTGCTTTGTAAACTTTTTTGGTAATATGGCGCACGTCGTACTCTATTTTTACGGCCTCGGCCATAAATTTGGAAAGGGTTAACAGCTCTTTATATAAATTATTAAAAGCCGCTTCGCTGATGTTGCCTTTGGCTTTGCCCAAAAACAGCGCAAGCGCGTATAAAGAAGTTAACTGGCTGGTAAACGCTTTGGTGGAGGCCACGCTGATTTCCGGCCCGCAATGGGTGTAGAAAGTGGCGTCACACACGCGGGTAAGCGTGGAAGCCAGCACATTGCAAATGGCCAAAGTTTTAAAGCCCAAATCTTTGGCTTTGCGTATGGCGCCGATGGTATCGGCCGTCTCGCCCGATTGGCTGACCGCAATAGCCAGCGTGTGCGGCGTGCGCGGCACGCAGCGGTATTTATATTCGCTGGCTAAATCCACCGTTACGGGAATGCCGGCAAAATTTTCAATATAATATTTGGCCACCAACCCCGCGTGATACGCCGTGCCGCAGGCAATGATGTGCACGTTTTGCAAGGCGCGCAATTCCGCCGTGTTTAAATTAAGCAGTTTGCCAAAGTCCGTCCGCACGGTGCGCAGGGTGTCTTCAATGGCTTGGGGCTGGTCGTAAATTTCTTTGAGCATAAAATGCTCGTAGCCGCCTTTTTCGGCGGTTTTTTGGTCCCAATTAATTTTAACGGGTTTAAAGGCTTTTTCCGCACCGGTTTTATCCAGCAGTTTTACGCCGTCGGCCGTCAGTTCGGCCATTTCGCCGTCTTCCAAAAACAATACTTTATTGGTGTGTTTTAAGAAAGCGGGCACGTCAGAAGCCAAAAAATTTTCTCCTTTCCCAAGCCCCACTACCATCGGGCTCTGGTTTTTTACGCCCAGCAAAAACCCGGGCGCCTGCGCCCACAACACGCCATAAGCGTACGCGCCGGAAATTTCTCCGTTGGTTTTGCGTACGGCGTTGATTAAACGCTCTTTGGGGGTGGCACCGGGAACGGTTTTTAAATTTTCTTCAATTAAATGGGCAATTACTTCGGTGTCCGTTTCGCTTTTAAAGCGGTGGCCGAGGGAAGAGAGTTTCTCCCGCAGGGTTAAAAAGTTTTCAATAATGCCGTTATGCACCACAACAATTTCGCCGGTGCAATCGGTATGCGGGTGGGAGTTTTCTTCACTGGGTTTGCCGTGGGTGGCCCAACGGGTGTGGCCGATGCCGCATTCCCCTTTGGGGTTGGCCAGCAGGGCGGCTTTTTCCAGCTCCGCCACTTTGCCCACGGCGCGCACGGTAACCAATTTACCGTCCTGCAGGATAGAAATACCGGCGGAATCATACCCGCGGTATTCCAGTTTTTTAAGTCCGTCTATAATAAAAGGAACGCTGTTTTTCTTACCGACGTAGCCGATAATACCACACATAAAAAATCCTCAAGTTGTCTGTCTGTTGATTATAACAGCTCTTTCATTTCCGCCACTGCGGAAGGAAGCCCCACTTCTAACGAGCGGGCAATAATGGAAAAACCGATATTCATGCAAGCCATGCCGCCAATATCAGCCACTGCCAGCACGTTGTTGTAATCCAACCCGTGCCCGGCGTGCACTTCAAGCCCCAGTTCTTTGGCAAGCAGGGTGGAGAGTGCCAAATCCTGCAATAATTTTTGGGCTTGTTTTTTGGTGGCAGCTTCGCTATAGTCGCGCGTGCACAGCTCCACAATATCCGCCCCCAGTTTGGCGGCAGCGCGGATGTCGGCCGCTTCCGGGCTGACAAACAGGCTTACTTTAATGCCTTTTTTATGCAGGGCCTGCGTCATTTCTCCCACGCGTTTTTGTACGGCCGGCGTAAATTTCAAGCCGCCGGTGGTGGTTACTTCGCCCGGCAGTTCCGGCACGATGCACACGGAATAAGGTTTGTATTTTAAGGCCGCTTCCTGCATTTGCGGCGTGTAGGAACATTCTAAATGGATTTGCTTGCGGAACTTTTTGCACAGGCGGGCCAAATCGTGTTCTTGTATATGGCGGCGGTCTCTGCGCAGGTGCACCACAATATAATCGGCCCCGCAGGCCAAAGCCAAAGAAGCAAAAGCCAGCGGATCCGGAAACCCGGCCCGGCGCGCCTGGCGCAGGGTGGCTATATGGTCAATATTTACCCCTAAAGCTAAACTCATCAGTGAACCTCCGCTTTGCTTAAATATAATTTTTCCACTTCGTCGGCAATCTTGGCCACTAAGGGTTCATCTTCCCCTTCTACCAAAATGCGCAGCTTGGGCTCTGTTCCGCTGTAGCGCACAATAATGCGCCCGCGGCCTTGCATTTGTTTTTCCAGCTCGGCCACGGCCGGCAGAAAACCCTCCAGCGTATCCAACGCCGGTTTGGATGTTACCGCCACCGCGCGCAAAAGGCTGGGGTATTTTTTCCACTGTTTGCCAAACCAGCTGAGCGGCTTGCCCGCTTTTTTGGCACATTGCAAAAATTGCAAGGCAGAAAGCAGGCCGTCCCCCGTGTTGGAAAATTCCCTAAAAATAATATGGCCGGAGGTTTCCCCCCCAATGGAAAGGTCTTCCTTTTCCAAGGCTTCAGACACGTACTTATCGCCCACTTTGGTCAGCTCCACCCCAATGCCGTTTTGTTTTAAATAATTGATACAGCCCAAATTGGCCATAATGGTCAGCACGGCTTTGTTGCCGTGCAGGCGGCCTTCCTGCTTTAAGCACAGGGCGGAAGAAGCGATAATATTGTCCCCGTCCAGCTGGCGGCCGTTCTCGTCCGAGGCAATCACCCGGTCCGCGTCGCCGTCAAAGCTGAAACCGGCAAAGGCTTTTTCTTTGGCGGTTAAATCCTGCATAAATTGAGTGTGCAGGGCGCCTACGCCGCGGTTAATGTTGGTGCCGTCCGGCTTGGCGCCGGTAACCACCAAATCCATCCCTAAATCGTGAAACACTTTTGCGGCAATTTTATAGCTGGCGCCGTTGGCGCAATCCAACACCACCTTGGTGCCTTTGAGTAAAGACGCGTCCACCGTGGACTTTAAAAAGTTTTCATACAAATCAATTAAACTTTCGTCTTCTTTATATGCGGCGGCAGAGGCAGGAACGGCCGTGCAGGCGTCTATGCGCGATTCTATTTTGCTTTCCAGCGCCTCAGGCAGTTTGGTGCCGTGATTGGTAAAAAATTTGATACCGTTAAATTCAGCCGGGTTATGGCTGGCGGAGATAACCACCCCGCACAGGCTGCCCGTTTGGCGCACGATATTGGCCACGGCCGGCGTAGGGGCAATCCCCACACTAATGACGTTTACACCGGCGGCGCGAATGCCCTTTTGCAAAGCCTGCAAAATGGAAGGCCCCGAAGCGCGGGAATCCTGCGCGATAATTACCTGGTTTTTTAAACCTTCGGCCTGGGCGTATTTTTTAATTTCGTCCAATGCGCACCAGCCCAATTTTTCAATAAACTCACTGGTTAACGGAAACGTACCCGCTACGGCGCGGATGCCGTCCGTTCCAAAATATTTTCCCATACTAAGTCCTTGTGTGCACGGGCCATACGGCAGCCTAGGCACGGGTAATACCCGGACGCGCAAAAACTTACCTTTAGAAAAGCTCCGCCTGTTTTGCCTCCGGCTGCACAGCTTTCGGCGCCTTCGGTTGCTCTTCTTGGGGTTTGTCCTGCACGGGCTCGCGCGAAGAAGAAGCCCCGTTATCATCTTGCGGGGGTTCCTCTTTCACGGCGGGTTTCAAGCCCAAAATAGCGTCTATCTCGGCCGCTTCCACCACTTCTTTTTCAAGCAGTGTTTGCACCAGTTTATCAAACGCGGCGCGGTTGGTTAAAATAATCTCCTGCGCGCGTTCGTAAGACGATTTAATCAAATCCACAATTTCCGCATCAATGCTGCGGGCCATCTCTTCGGAATACATTTTATGGCGGGACAAATCACGCCCTAAAAACACTTCGCCTTCGTCTCCGTTAGGCAAAGCAATAGGGCCGATTTTGTCGCTCATGCCCAGCTCCATCACCATTTTGCGCGCGTAAGCGGTGGCTTTGTTTAAGTCGTCGCTGGCGCCGGAGGTGATTTCGCCAAATACAATCTGCTCGGCCGCGCGGCCGGCCAGTAAAATGCAAATCTTGTCCAAAATTTCCGATTTGCTGGTTAAAAATTTATCTTCCAGCGGCAGCTGCAGGGTATAGCCCAGCGCCTGCCCGCGGGGGATAATGGTTACTTTGTGTACCGGGTCGGAATGGTTGGTCAGGCGGGCAACCACGGTGTGGCCCACTTCGTGCGCGGCAATAATTTCCCGTTCTTTTTTGGAAATAATGCGGCTTTTCTTTTGCGGGCCGGCAATCACGCGTTCCACCGCTTCGTCCAAGTCGTTGCGGTCCACGGCTTCTTTATCGGCACGGGCGGCCAGGATGGCGGCCTCGTTAATTACATTGGCCAAATCCGCCCCTACAAAGCCGGGGGTGCCTTTGGCAATGGTTTTTAAATCCACGTCTTTAGCCAGTTTTACTTTTTTGGCGTGTACGGCCAGGATTTCCTCACGGCCTTTTAAATCCGGCGCGGGGACGGAAATGTGGCGGTCAAAACGGCCGGGGCGGATGAGGGCCGGATCCAACACGTCCGGGCGGTTGGTGGAGGCCATTAAAATAATGCCCTGTTTGCTTTCAAAACCGTCCAGTTCAATAAGCAGCTGGTTGAGGGTTTGTTCGCGTTCGTCATGCCCGCCGCCGATACCGGCAAAACGCCGGCGGCCTACCGCGTCCAGCTCATCAATAAAAATAATGGCGGGGGAATTCTTTTTGGCTTGGTCAAACAAGTCGCGCACGCGCGCCGCGCCCACGCCCACAAACATTTCCACAAATTCAGAAGCGGAAGCGGAAAAGAACGCCACGCCCGCTTCCCCGGCAACGGCCTTGGCCAGCAGGGTTTTACCCGTGCCCGGCGCTCCGTAAAGCAAAACCCCTTTGGGCAGTTTGCCGCCTAATTTTTGGAATTTTTTGGGATTTTTTAAAAATTTAATAACGTCTTCCAACTCTTCTTTGGCTTCTTCGCAGCCGGCTACGTCTTTAAACGTAACCGTTTGTTGGGAAGGATCCTGCATTTTGGCTTTGCTGCGCGCAAAGTTCATGGCGCTTTTTCCGTCGCTTCTTTGCGGGCGGATAAACACAAACCACCAAAACCCGATCAGCAGTACAATCCACAATACGTTAAATAAAATATTGCTGATCCAGCTGTTGTCCTGCTCGGCCTTGAATTTGATTTTACCGGCGGAAAGTTCTTCCACCAGTTTAGGGTCTTCCATACGGACGGTTTTAAATTTGGCAAACTCGCCTTTTTCGTTCTTATACAACCCGCTGATGACGCCGGGGGCTACCGTTAAGTCAGACACTTCCCCCACGGCTACTTTCTGTTTAAAGTCGGAATAATCCAACACGGCCGGCTTGGCCCCCGGATTATTAAAAAAGAATACGGCCGCCGCAAAAATAATCACCCAAACCATAATCTGGCCGACGGATACGATTCTGCGGTTGTTTGTGTTTTTGTTCTTCATTATTTCTTAAATACCCCAATATATGGTAAATTGCGGTACAGTTCGTTATAATCCAAACCATACCCGATTACAAATTCATTTTCTACGGTAAAACCCACATATTTCGGGTGGATATCCGCCTTGCGGTTGCAGGGTTTATCCAGCAGACAGCAAATTTCCAGGCTGGCGGCGCCGCGGCTTTTTAAATTGGCGGTTAAATAATCCAGCGTTAAGCCGGTGTCCACAATATCTTCCACAATCACCACATGGCGGCCTTTAATGCTTTCGCGCAAGTCCAGCATGGTGCGCACCTGGCCGGTGCTGTTGGTGCCCGCGTAAGAGGAAAGACACATAAAATCCATATTGCAGTCCACGCTGATATTTTTCATCAAATCGGCATAAAACATAATACATCCGCGCAAAATACCTACAAACAACGGCATTTTGCCGCGGTAATCGGCCGATATTTGGCGGCCCAATTCGGCCGTGCGTTTGGCCAATTGCTCTTCAGAAAATAATACACGTTCCAAAACGGGGTTTTCAGGCATAAGCCCTCCAATAGAAAATATATATACAGGATACCTTTTTTTTGCCTAACAGAAAAGCCCTTTCCCCCTTTGCAATGCCCCCTGTAGAAACTACTGCTGGAAAATATGGGTAAAAAGGTTATAATATATATTATGAAAAAACTTATTTCCCTTATATTTTCGTTATTATTCTTTTATCCAGTTACCGCGCAAAATATAGGCCAAAAACTGGACGATGTTTTGCAGGCCCAAACTAACAAGGCGCACCTGTCCATACAAAAAAAGCCCTATGTGGTGCTGGACCCGATTATAAAAGACTTGCAGAACGAGCCGCTTACCCGCTTGTCTTGGCAAGATTTTTTAACCAGAAATCAACACGCCAAAGAAGTGGAAATGGCATCCCTCAGGGTGAACAACCAAGCCTCTCTGTTAGGGGCCCAGCAGATAGACGGATCCTTAATGGACTTTATGAATGTGGAAACCCAGGTACCGCCTTATGAACAGATGGCTAAAGGGCAACGCTTTGTTTTTATAGCTGAAGCGGTTAACCACGAAACGCCAGACGCCATAAACGAAGCCGCCGCCATTATTCAAGCCGTCAGAAAGGCCAACCCCGAGGCCCGCATTTTACTGGCCAGTGAATTTTTGGTTTGGATGGGAGACCCACAGTGCTCTTTATTGCAAAAAGCCGACGAAAAACCCTGCCTGGCCGCACTCCCTCCCTATGCCCCCGTATTTAAATCCGCACAAAAGGCCGGGGTGGATATGCTGGCGCTGGATGATTTTATTTGCATGCACTATTTAGACAATTACAGCGGCGTTAAAATCGGGAAGTTTGTCGTTTTTGTAAATCCTAAAGACAAAGTGCCTTCTTTAAACTTATCACAAGACCCCCAAGATGATTTACTCCTCTCGGCGGAGCAGTTAATTGCGGTATCCCCCTGGGGCGCGCGGGAACGCACCCACCAATGGGCGCGCCGTATTAAGGCCTTGCAGCCTTTTTATGATATCATCCTGGTACACGCGGGAGACGGGCACATCAATACCACCTATTCTTTAGATTTGGCACCCATGCTGAAAATAAAGAATTATTTATTAATTACGCTTGTGCCGTTTAAAGAATTACCGCCGGATGTAGCGCAAGAATATGAACACCGCGCAGAAATAACCGAACAATACAATTGGGAGCCAAACACGGCTTATTCGGCCGAAGAGCAAAAAACGTTTGAGCAGTTAACAGAAAAAAAGATTGGATCTGAAAAATGGAAGAAGAAGGATTCTCCCACTGTACAAAAACTGTGGATATATTCTGACATGGGAAAAATCATGCAAGAATACCAGCAGTCAAAAGAACTGCAAAGGCTAGATAAGCTCTTGCCGTACAGCACAAGAAATGTAGTAACAGTGCTGTTAAAGTAACCCCGATACCAAGCGTAAAAACGATCAAACAAAACCCCGCTTAAAGCGGGGTTTGTTATGCAACAAAATTGACGTATCTGCTTTATAATAAACCCGCCTTTACGGCGGGTTTATTGTGTTAAATAAAAACTTCCAAATCGCGGCGTTTGCCGTATTTTAACAAGAACGCCTTTTCCGCCAGCCACAAAGCTCCTTTGGGGGTAATGCTGCGCGCGTGGGAAGGGCATATTTTTATGCAGGCCATACAGGCTATACAGGCAGATTTATCGGTTGTATCCGGCGCGTTTTTAGGGATGGCCCCCACCGGGCAATGGGCCGCGCAGGCCCCGCAATGCACGCACGCCTTGGACACCTGCGGCTTAAAAGGCACCCCGCCAAATTTTTTATAGGGAAAATTACCCGGCACCTGCGGCACGGCCTGGGGGCAAAGGGTCGTCAAATCACCCAGTTTTTCCCACACTTGGCGGGCAAAAGCCTGCAATTTGTATGCGTCTTCTGCGTCCGGCCGGCCGGCGGCTACGCGCGGCATTAAGGAATGCTGTGCCACGGGCGCGCCAAACGCCACCGGCACAAAACCCGCATTTTGTACCAGGTTTTTCATTTCAAGCAAAGCGTCGTCATAATCCCGGTTGCCGTATACGGCCAGGCACACGGCCGGCGTGTTTTGCCCTTTTAATAAAGCAAAACGCTCCGCAGCCGGGGCCGGCAAAATGCCGCCATATACAGGTGCGGCAAATACCACCAGCTCATCCGGGCCGAAAACATGCGCCTTGTCTGATGTATACGGCGTAAGATTGAGTTTTTCGGCCGCCACCGGCAGGCCGGATAGAAACAAATCCGCCACTTTTTGCGTAAGCCCGGTGGCACTAAAAAATACACAGGTTACTTTGGAAATATTCATTATTTTTCCCCTTAACGGCCAAATAATTTGCCAATGTTTTTAATGTGTAACTGCGCCACGCATGCGCGCCCGTGCGGGCAGTGCATGCCGTCTTTACATTTTTTCATATTTTCCAACAGGGCCTCGGCTTCGGCCGGGGTCATGGCGTCATGGGCTTTTACGGCTTTTTTACAGGCCAGCATGGCCACCATTTTGCGTTTTAAAGTATCGGTGGATTTGGCAGGGTCCCCCACCACGGCGGCTAAAGACTCTATAAAACTTTTCATTTCGTCTTCTTTAAAGCGCACCACATAAGGCATGGTTTTTACCTGCACGCTGCGCGGGGAAAAGCGCTCCAATTCAAAACCGGCCGTTTTGAGCCACGGGGCCCAGCTCATTAAACTTTCCACATTGCTGGGGGTTAAATCCACATGGATAGGAAACATCAGCTCCTGCACTTTCACATCGTGCTTTTCAAACGCGTCCATATATTTTTCAAACAGCACGCGCTCCTGCGCGGCGTGCTGGTCTATCAGCACCAGTCCGTCCGGGTTTTCAAACAGTAAATAGCTGCGCTGCAGCTGACCCAAATAATGATACGGCCCCTGGTACCAGGCAGGGCTTTGTTCCTGCGGCAAGGCCTCTTCGGGCTTAGCGGGCTGCGCTTCTTGCGCGGCATTATAACTAACAGGTTCTTCACTCTCGCGCGCCATAAAATGCGGGGCCGGCGCAGGGGCAAAAATATCCGTTACCGGCAGGGGTTGCTCCTGCTGTTTGGCGGGCGCCGGGGCCACAGCCTGTTTAACTTGGAATAACTGCTGGGCCGCCGGGCGGGCCTGAAGGCTTAAATCAATCGCGGGAACGGCGGGCAAAGGCTTTGCCTCTACCGGGCGGGAATTGCCAAAAGCCGCCTCCGCCGCGCTGTTTAAAATAAAACCAAAAACGCGGTTTTCATCCACAAAGCGTATTTCCCTTTTTTGCGGATGAATGTTTACGTCAAAATCGGCTGGGTCCAACGTCATATACACAATAAAAGCGGGGTGGCGGTCTTTGGGGCGCACGTTTTGCAGGGCTTTGTAAATAGCCTGCTGAACGGTTTTGGATTCAATCGGCCGGCGGTTTACAAACACAAACTGAAAGTCCCTCACCGTTACCAACTTATCGGGCGGGGTTAAAAACAGTTTTAAACCCAAAGGCTCAAACTCTTTAAACACAAAACTTTCCGCCACGGCGGGGCCTAAAATTTCCGCCGCGCGGGCGCGCACGGCGCTTTCCAGCGGGCCGGTTTGGGCAGGCAGGTTATACACTTCCCGCCCGCCTATGCGCACGCGGTAGCTTACGCGCAAGTTGGCCAGGGCGCTTTCTTCCACCACTTTTAGCAGGCAGGCGCGCTCGTAAGAATCACTCTTTAAAAATTTGCGCCGGGCGGGAGTATTAAAAAATAAATCGCGTATTTCCACGGTGGTGCCGGGTATGGCCGGAGCCGGGGAACGCAAAACAATATTGCCGCCTTTGGCTTCTATACGGTGGCCTTCCCCCTGGGCCGTGCAGCTGGTAATGCTAAGGCAAGAGACGGCCGCCACGGAAAATAACGCCTCCCCGCGAAAACCAAACGTATGCAGGTGGTTTAAATCGTCAAACGTGCGTATTTTGCTGGTAGCGTGGCGGACTACGCTCAGCTCCAGGTCTTCTTGGTCCATACCGCAGCCGTTATCGTTAATGCGTATTAAGGTTTTGCCGGCGCCTTCAATATCAATATTAACGGCGGTGGCGCCGGCGTCAACGGCGTTTTCCAGCAGTTCTTTTAACACGCCGGCGGGGCGTTCAATCACCTCGCCCGCGGCGATTTTGCTGGCAGTGGCAGGATCTAAAACGGTAATTTTACTCATTGATACGTTTCTTCCATTCGCAAATAAGCTGTAACGCGGCCAGCGGGGTTAGGCTGTCCGTATCGGCCATTTTTATCTCTTCCACAATGGGGGAGGAGAACAAATCTTTTACCATATCTTTTTCTTTGGCGGATATTTTGGTACCGCCTTTTTTGGCTTCCAAATCTTTTAACACTTTGCGCGCGCGCAGCGTGCAGGCCGCGGGCAGGCCGGCAATTTCCGCCACGTGGATGCCGTAGGACTGGTCCGCCGCGCCGGGCAAAATTTGATACAAAAACGCCAGTTTGCTTTGGCCTTCTTCGTCCTTATATTCTTTGGCCTGTACGTGATAGTTTTTTACACTGGGGTATTTGTTTTCCAAATCCGTTAGTTCAAAATAGTGCGTAGCAAACAGCACCTTGGGGCCGCCGTGGGGTTTGTATAAATATTCCACAATGGCCCAGGCAATGGAAATGCCGTCAAAGGTGGAGGTGCCGCGGCCCACTTCGTCAAGCAAAATAAGGCTTTTGGGCGTCATGGAGGCTAGTATGTGGGCGGTTTCGTTCATTTCCACCATAAAGGTAGAATTACCGCGCGAAAGCGCGTCATGCGCGCCGATACGCGTCATAATCCGGTCCACCACGCCCACATGCGCTTCTTGCGCGGGGACGAAAGACCCCATCTGCGCCAGAATAACCAAAATGGCCGTTTGTTTTAAAAACACGCTTTTGCCGCCCATGTTGGGGCCGGTGATAAGCATAATTTGGTTATCGGTGGAGTTGATGTTTAAATCGTTCGGCACGAAACTGCCGGGCGGGAGCATACTTTCCACAATGGGGTGGCGCCCGCCTTTATAAGAAAGCACGTCCGAATTATCCACCACCGGGCGCACATACCCGTTTTGCGCGGCCGTTTGCGCCAGGGAGGCGTACACGTCCAATTGTGCGGCAATGCGCGCAAAAGTTTTTAAGGCATGGGTTTGGCCGGCCAGGGTTTTGCGCACTTCGTCAAAAAGGGCGCTTTCCAGGCGAAGGATTTTTTGGTCCGCGTTTAAAATTTTGTTTTCCAGGTCCTTTAATTCTTCGGTAATATAGCGCTCTGCATTGGTAAGCGTTTGCTTGCGCACATAGTGATAAGGCACCTTGGATAAATGCACTTTGGTAACTTCAAAATAATAACCGAAAACGGAGTTGAAGCCCACCTTCATGGAGGGGATGCCTGTTTTTTCCCGCTCGCGCGCGCAAATTTCTTCCAGCGTTTTGCCGCTGTTGTGGCGCAGGGAGCGCAGTTCATCCAAATCGGCATTGTAGCCTTCGCGTATGATGTTGCCGTCGCTAATGCGAAGGGGCGGGTCCTCATTAATGGCGCTGTAAAGCAGGCGGCTCATATCCTGCAGCTGGGCGAAGGATTTTTCAAACTCCTGCGTTAGCTGCGGGGCCACCTGGGCAAATTTTTCAAACCAGCGGTGCAGAGGCTCCGCATTTAATAAAGAGCGCCTAAGGCCGGACATATCCCGCGGGGACGCCGTGCCCGTAGCCGTGCGGGTGGTAATGCGTTCCACATCGGAAATATTTTTAAGTATGGCCTGCAGTTCTTCCACCGCCTGCGGGGTTTTGATAAACCCCTCCACGCTGTTTTGACGAACGGCAATATCCTGCGGGTTTAAAAGCGGGTGCAAAATCCACTCTTTTAACATACGGCTCCCGCCGGAAGTTTGGGTTTTGTCCAGCAAGTCCCACAGGCTGCCTTTGCGCCCGCCTTCCTGGGTTTGCACCAGTTCCAGGGCGTTTACGGCATTTTCGTCAATAATCAGGGTTTCTTTTAATTCCCGGTAACTGGGGATTAAAGTTTCTTTAAAGCTGGGTTCGGTAACATTAATATAGCGCATGACCTGCAAAGCGCAGGACAAGGCGGCGCGTTTGCCTTCCCACGCGCCCAAAGCGGGCCAAGTGGCGGGGAGGGTATAGTCCCCGTCAAAAGCGGGGCGGGTGGTTAGCCCGAAACCGGCCGGAATAACCACTTTTGCCTGTAAATCTTTTAAGGAGGCCTGGTCCCCCGCGATTTCTGCGGGGTTAATGGCGGCCAGGGCGGCGGCTAAGTTCATTAAAGAGGGGTCTTTATCGTTTTGGGTAACCCAAAACTCACCGGTGGATACATCCACACACGCCAGCGCCCAACCGTTTTTATGCACCATTACATACACTAAATAGTTGGACTGATTGGCCGTAAGCAAAGTGTCTTCCATCACCGTGCCGGGGGTGATGACGCGTATTACCTTGCGTTCAAACAGTTTGGTATTGTTTTCCGCCGCGGAGCCCACCTGCTCGCAAATGGCAATTTTTTTACCCGCTTTCAACAGGCGCACAATATAGTTATTGGCCGCGTGATACGGAATGCCGCACATGGGCGTACCGTGCCGGGCGGTAAGCGTAAGGCCTAAAAGGGAGCTTACTTCGCGGGCCTGTTCGTCAAACATTTCATAAAAATCCCCCAGGCGGAAAAACAAAATAACGCCCGGGTTTTTGGCCTTGATATCCTGGTATTGCTTCATCAGCGGGGTGGTGGTTTGATTTTGCATAGCCATATTTTAGCAATTTAACGCTTGCCTTTAAACAGGTTTAAACGGTTATTTTTCCCCGTAGGTTTTCGTATTAAAAAGCACAAAAACGGAAGGCGAACACACTTTTTATTTTTTTTGCTATAATATATGTACCTAGTTGTTTAAGTAAAGCCGGGGTGAGAACCTCGGCAAAAATTTGTACGGTAGGATGGCTGAGCGGTCAAAAGCAACGGTCTGTAAAACCGTCGGGCTACGCCCTACATAGGTTCGAATCCTATTCCTACCACCATTTAAACCCCGTGTTTACCCTTGCGGCAGGCGCGGGGTTTATTATTGCCAAGCAAACCAGCCCAAACGCCCACAGCCCGGAATATTTAAAAGGCCCTCTTGTGTTTTGAGTGTTCCAAAGGGCAGTAAACAAAAACCGCTCCGCTAATCCGCCCCAAAACGGCCCCAATTTATCTGCCGCGCAATTTTTGCGGCGGGTTTTATACCCTTTCTATTTATCAAAACATCCACGGGGCCAGCCGCCGTTTTTTAGTTAAAAGGGCATTAAAAACCCCTCCTTGCGGAGGGGTTTATTTTATAAGGTTTCTTTTAACTGGCCCACCAATTCCTGCCAGGGGCGTTTGGCTTCGCCGCCGCCTTGGGCAAAATCCGGCCGGCCGCCGGCGCGGCCGTTTAAGTCCGCCGCGATTTGCTTGGCCACGGTTACCGCGTCCGTATTAGGCAGTTTGCCGGCCATTTTTACCACAAAGGAGCGTTTGCCTTCTTTGTCGCACGTTACAATGACCAAAGCCTGTTGGTATTTTTGGGCTACCGTATCGGCAATGGCGCGCAGTTCTTTGGGTTGGGCGTCATCAGCTTGGCGGATGACCAACGAAGAGCCGTTTTTCATCGTAAACGTCATTTCGTTCATACCGCCGGCCGCCATGGTTTTCTCGCGGAATTGGGTGTAGCGTTTTTTAACTTCTTTTAATTCGTCCATAATCCCGTTCACGCGGGTGAAAACGTCTTTCACCGGCACCATTAAACGGGCGCTTAAATTTTCGGTGTCTTTATAGACAGATTTTAAATAATCCAGCGCGGCCGGGCCGGCTACGCCTTCTATACGGCGCACACCCGCAGAAACGGAGGCTTCTTTAAGCACCAAAATGGTAATTACGTCCGCCGTGTTGTGCACGTGCGTGCCGGCACAGAGCTCCAGGCTGTACTTTTGTTCCGGCGCTTCAAACGAGCCGCCCATCATTACAAAGCGGGCCGGGTCCGCATAGGTTTCACCCAAGAGGGTAACGGCGCCTAATTTATCGGCATCCGCCAGCGGGCGCACCTGGCAATTTACGGGCAGGGCGTTTTCAACCGCTTGGTTGGCAATGGCCCAGGCGCGCTGCAATTCTTCCGCCTTGGGCGTGCGGGAAAGGGTATAGTCAAAGCGGAAACGGTCCGCCGATACAAAGGACCCGCTTTGATGCACCCCCGTGCCAAATACCTGGCGCAGGGCCGCGTTTACCAAGTGGATGGCGCTGTGGTTGGCCATGCAGCGTTTGCGCACGGAGGCGTTTACGCTAAGGGTTACTTCCTGCCCTTGGGCCAGCCGGCCG
The DNA here is from genome assembly GCA_944327085.1 of uncultured Elusimicrobiales bacterium. Classification (GTDB taxonomy): domain Bacteria; phylum Elusimicrobiota; class Elusimicrobia; order Elusimicrobiales; family Elusimicrobiaceae; genus Avelusimicrobium. Next base: position 292,754 of record CALVGG010000001.1, read on the forward strand.
TTTACTTTGTGCAAATATACTTTGCCCAGCGGTTTTTGTACGTCCAGTACCTGGGCAACGGAATTGCCTTGGGAGAGTACTTCACCCACGTCCCCCACCTGGCCGCCGGATTCGGCATAAAAAGAGGTTTTATCAAACACCGCGTAACCTTCCCCCTGCAAACTTTCGCACGGTTCCAACGCGGCCGTAAACAGGGCCAGCACCCGGGCGTTTTGCGTAAGCGTATCATACCCCGTAAACACCGTGGCGGGATATTTGTTTTCTATACGCTGCAGCATAACCGCTTTGCCTTTGGAAAGTTCATCGGCGTAAGAGCGGCTTTTGGCCTGGGCTTCTTCTTTGGCGGCTTCATAGCCGGCTTCGTCCACTTCCACCCCTTTGGTGCGGGCAATTTCTTTGGTCAGCTCCAGCGGGAAGCCAAATGTTTCGTGCAAATGAAAAGCGTCCTGCCCGGAAATTTTACCCTTGCCCTGGGCAAGCAGCGCGGCCAGTTTTTCTTCCCCGGTTACCAAGGTTTTTAAGAAGGTGGTTTCTTCCATCTTCAGCACGTCTTGGATGTGGGACATGTTTTTGTCAATTTCCGGGTATAAGCCGGCAAAAATTTCTTTCACTTTGGGGGCCAGCGTGTACAAATACGGTTTATCGGCACCCATCAAACGCGCGTAACGCGCCGCACGGCGGATTAAACGGCGCAAAATGTAGCCGCGGCCCTCGTTGGAAGGCAAAATGCCTTCCGCAATTAAAAAGCTGGAGCTGCGCACATGGTCCGCAATGATGCGAAGGGCGGAAATTTCTTCCTTGGTTTCACCCTTTAAATGCAAATCCTGTTTGGCTTGGTTGATGATGGGGGTGAAAAGGTCCGTCTCAAATACGTTTTTAACGTTTTGCATCACCATGCAAAGGCGTTCCAAACCCATGCCCGTATCAATGTTGTTGTGCGGGAGGGGTTTAAAGGAGCCGTCTTCCTGGCGGTTATAGCTTTCAAAAACGATGTTCCAAATTTCCACAAAGCGGCCGCAGTCGCAAGTGATGTCGCAATGCGGGTTGGTGCAGCCTTTGGGGCCGAAGTCGTAATAAATTTCGGTACAGGGGCCGCAGGGGCCGGTGGGGCCCATGGTCCAGAAGTTATCGGCTTCGTCCAATTCAAAAATGCGGTCCGCCGGTACATATTTACGCCAAGCTTCATAGGCTTCGGCGTCACGCGGGGCAATGCCGCCTTTGTAAATGCTGACGTAGAGTTTATCGGCCGGGATACCCAACGTTTTGGTTAAATATTCCCAGGCCCAGTCAATGGCTTCCTTTTTAAAATAATCGCCAAAAGAGAAGTTACCCAACATTTCAAAAAACGTGAGGTGGCGTTCCGTAAAGCCCACGCTGTCTATATCCGTGGTGCGCACGCATTTTTGGCAGGTGGTTGCGTTTTTGAGGGAATTGTCTATCCCTAAAAAATTGGCCTTAAACTGCACCATGCCGGCAGAAGTAAAAAGGAGGGTAGGGTCCGAATGGGGAATAAGCGAGCTGGACGCAATAACCGGCAGGCCTTTGGAATGGAAAAACTGCAAAAAACCGTTTCTAATTTCAGTGCTTTTCATAAGATTACCTAAAATACCTCTATAAAACTGTATAATTAAAGTATATCAAATACAGAGAGGGAACGCCTCTTCAAGCACCGAATATGCAACCCCATTTAACACATATTAAAACCATTTTTTTTGATGCCGACGACACCCTTTGGCAAAATGAAACCCATTACCGCCAAACGGAAAAACAACTTTTTGCCCTCCTGGGTTTAAACGAAAAAGACGGCACCCGTGAACTTTTACAAACGGAAATGCAAAACCTGCCCCTGTACGGCTACGGGGCCAAAGGGTTTACGCTTTCCATGCTGGAAACGGCCCAGCGCGTACTGGGCCCGCAAAAAGCGGCCGCGGTTACCGGCCCCGTGCTGGAACTGGGCAAAAAATTAATTGGCGCGCCGATGGAACTGCTCCCCGGTGTGCGGCAAACCCTGCAGGAGCTGGCCCCGTTTTACACTCTGGCCGTTGCCACCAAAGGGGATTTGCTGGACCAGCAGCGCAAATTAAAAAACTCCGGCTTGGAAAGCTTCTTTGCCCATGCGGAAATTATGACGGACAAAACCCCCCAAGCCTATTTAAGCCTGTGCCAAAAATTGGCCGCGCGCCCGCAGGAAACGCTAATGGTGGGCAATTCCCTGCGCTCGGACATTCTGCCCCCGCTGGAAGCCGGCCTGCAGGCCGTATACATCCCCTGTAAGGACGGGTGGATACACGAAGAAGTGCATAATACTCCCCTGCCGGATTTTATTACACTGCAAAATATACAGCAACTGCCTGATTTATTAAAAGGAGAAACCAATGCATAAAATTTTAGGTTATTTACTGCTTTGCGCAGGGCTGTTTTTAATTTTCTTTGCGTGCGTGGGCATGTATAAAACATTTATTTTAAAAGCCCCCGTTACCCAAATTGTAAAAATGAGCAGTATTACCGCCCAAACCGCCCAAGGCCATCAAGTACAAATACCCATGGACGGCGTAAACCAACTGGCAAATACCGCCCTTTTTGCCCTGTTAATGGTGTTTTTGGCCGGGGCCGGCGGGCGTGTGGCAGGGGCCGGTATTAATTTGCTTAAAGTGGAACGCATTTACGACGCTTTAAGCGAGCTGGACCTGCAGAAAAAAGAAGATTTGGAAACCTTAAAAAAAGTATGAAAATATTATTTATTATTAACCCCAAAAGCGGCAAAGGGCGCGACCCCCGCGAAACAATTGACTGCATACAGCTAAACTTTCCGGCCGCCTCCTGGGCGCTGACAGAAGCCCCCGGCCACGCCACCCAGCTGGCTCAAAAAGCCGTGGAACAAGGCTACAACGCCGTGGTGGCCATCGGCGGGGACGGCACCATCAACGAAACCGCCCGCGCCCTGGTGCATACCCAAACCGCCTTAGGGGTGGTGCCAAACGGGTCTGGCAACGGCCTGGCGCGGGAAATGGGGATGCCTCTTTCTATTGAGGAATCCCTCCTTCGCCTGCAAACGGCTCACGCCGTTCGGTGTGACGCGGGCAAAGCCAACGGAGAAATTTTCTTAAATTTAGCCGGGGTTGGAATAGAAGCCCAAATTGCCTATGACTTTATGCAATACGGCAAAAGCGGCAAACGCGGCATGTGGCCCTATTTTAAACTGGGCGCCAAAGACGTGCTGACTTACCGCCCCCAACCCTTGGAGCTGGAGCTGGACGGCAAAAAATCCACCGTCAGCCCCCTTTCCGTTGCGTTTGCCAATGGCACCCAATACGGAAGCAACTTTAAAATAGCCCCCCAAGCCAGCTTAACCGACGGCTGGCTGGAATGCGTACTAATTAAAGACGAAAGCAAATTAAAACTGCTTTGCGCCCTGCCCAGTTTTTTTGGGAACGACCCCTCCCATAAAGGCGTTACCCAAACCACGCAGGTAAAAAAAGCCGTACTGCGCAAAGCGGGTGAAATTATCTATCACCTGGATGGCGAACCCAAAACCACACAAGACCGGCTGGAAATTACCATAGAACCCGGCGCTTTAAATTTATTGCTGCCCGTTAAGGCTCATTAATTATGGGAAAAAGAAAAACAAAACGCCTCCCCTTTCGGCTCCGTTCCAATAGGCGGTTTTGGGCATCGCTTATTACGGCCGCTATTTTGCTCTTTTTACAACAGCATGGCCAACCCATTAACCAAAACCATCCCTTGCCGGGGGAAGAAACGTTAGAAGGAGCGGACATCGCTTCCGTATATGACGGAGATACTTTTAAAATTAATTTAAACGTTCGCTGGCGATATACTGTGAAAAAGTTCCCGTGCGCGCGGGGTGGACTACCCGGAAATGAAAGGAAAAGCCGCCAAAGAAAAACGTTTGGCCCGGCAGGCTAAAGCTTTTACCAAAGACTTTTTATCCCAGCTGTCCATTACACTCACTCACTGCGGGTGGGACAAATATTTCCGACTGCTTTGTGATGTAAGTAACTCCCAAGGAGAGGATTTGGCCCAAGTACTTATCCAGCGCGGGCTGGGTTATGCGTACGACGGCGGGACAAAATCAGATGTGTTTAAGTAATTTTATTTTGCAAGAAACTCACCTCTCTCTATAACAAATACATTCCAACAAAAGAAGCCTTGTTATTGCAGGCGGTAAGCGGAAGCGCTACCGCGGCCAATGTGCCAATAATTAACACTACTACCAAAAGTTCAATAAGCGTAAACCCACTTAATCGGCCCGCAGAAAGGTTTTTCATAAACACCTCTTTTTTTGATTTCATTTTGTTTCTAACAAAATTTATCAAAAAAAAGCAAGCCCTTTTTACATTAATACATAAACCCCCCCGCTAGAAAGCGGGGGGGTTTACAAACAACTCACAACGGTATGTTTAGATATTACTCAACAACCTGACACGTATAGTTTTCTTTACAATAGGTGGTGCAACCTAAATTCGGGTCACATCCTCCACCAGTACCGGCAGACAGCTTCCAGCAAGATCTTCCCATTGTACTGCGGTTGCATGTAAAATCACTGCACCGAGTGCCGCCGCCGGGCAAATGGAAATCACAATCCGTTTGGCTAGACCATACCAAGCCCATTTTTTTGCAAACACCATTGCTGGAAACAAGTGTATCCGGGCAGTTGCAGAAGCAACTGCTGTCAGACCAGGTGCCTCCAGAATTTTGACACGCAGTCCGTTTAGAATCTGCATTATCACAAGCAGGAGGAGTAAATGGAGTACAAGGCTCTGCCGCTATACACGAGCAAGAACAATCCATTGTACCGCCTGCACGGTTGCAGTCTTCTTCAGCATTAGCATCACACTTTCTGTTAGGACAAGAAGAAAGATCTACACAATCTTTTTGACACACACAATTATCATCTAAAATGCCACCTTGGGCTTGACATGCCTCTTCCGTTGCTCTTGAGCACACACACTCTCCATTTATAAATTCTTTTCCTTCTGGGCAGGGTTTTTGACACACACAGTTTTCATCCAAAGTTCCTCCCTGGGAATGACACTCTTCATCTACCGCTCTAGGGCACACACACTCTCCATTCCACAATTCTTTACCGTCTGGACAAGCCGCCGGGCATTCTTTATCCCAGTTTCCCGCCGTCCACACATTGTTCACACAGGAATAAGCTTTCGTACGTACGGTCTTCCCGTCCGAACACGTTTCCGTTATGTCCGCCGGCTTGGCCGGACATTCGGGAAAGGCTCCCTGTACCCACTCATAATTCGTGGAAGCATCGCATTTATACGATGCTTTTACCGTTCCGCAGTCGCACTGCTTTATGGCATCTGCAGGCCGCGTCCCGCTGCATTCGGGGGCCGGCGCACATTCTTCCGCCGTTTTGGAGCAGGAACCTAAACTGTTTACCCATTTTCCCCCTACGCATTTCTGCGTGGTTTGCGTGCCGCACCCGTTGCAAGACTGGCTGCCTTGCACGGCCCCGTCAGAACATTCAGGCTCTTCCGGTTCCCCTGGTGTTGGTTCCGTCCCGGGCGGGGTTACTGCCCCTTCCACCCCCGCACAAACAGAAGCGGGAAAGCTTAACGTGGCGCAATCCGGGTAGTTTTTGTTTAATTTCTTACAACCCGCACCTGTGCAGCAATAGCTGCCGTCTTCGTAAGACAAAATTTTAAGCGTATAGTCCCCGCTGTTGCTCTTGGCCGAGATACCCTGAGACTGCAAACTATACGTGTAGTTTTTGGTATTGTTGGACGCAATCACATCAGACAAACTGTCAAAATTTGTCGTGTAATTTTGGTCTAAGGAGCAGCGTCTTTCCTGCTCCGTTCTAACCGCGGACATCATCTCCTCCGCTTCTGTTACTTTGCGGTTTTCTATCACGCGGTTGAATTTGGGCAATGTAACGGCGGACAATACGCCTATTACAATTACCACAATTAACAGCTCTGTAAGCGTAAAAGCACGCTTACGCCGTATGCAACTGGTTTTCACGAGACCTCCTTGCACTACTTCGTATTATTTAAATATAACAACAAATCTTTATATAGTATAGCCGAAAAAGAGCAAAAAAACACTCTTTTTTTATGCTTCTAATCCATCCTGCGGGTAATGTAATTTATACCATTGCAGGGTAATAATGGTCTTGGCGTCCGTAATTTTGCCGGTTTCTATCATGCGGTAAGCCGTTTTTAAAGGAAAACACTTTACGTTTAAAAATTCATCTTCATCGGGGCAGTCTTTCCCGCGGGTTAAACCGGTGGCCAAATACAAATGCTGTATTTCGTTGGAAAAAGCATTGCAGGGATGGAAAACGATGATCTGTTTTAAACTTTTGGCGGTTAGGCCTGTTTCCTGCTTTAATTCCGCCCGCGCGCAGGATAAAAAGGTTTGGGTTTTCTCCCTTTTTCCGGCGGGGATTTCCCAGGTGGGGGCCCCAATGGGGTAGCGGTACTGCTGCACCAAATATACATGCCCGTCTTCCACCGGCAAAATACCGCTGGCGCCGTGATGATCCAAATACAAGCGGGAAGACGTACGCCCGTTTAACAGGCGCACCCCGTCTAACTTCACCGTCAGGACACCTTTATATAATGTTTTGCTGGAAATTTTTGTTTCTTTTAATTTACTATAATGTTTCATATAGTTCATAATATAATATTTTGGCCCCGGCGGGGCCTTTGGCCCACACAAACTGTTTACCCACAGCGGCCCGTTTACCAAAAGGATTTTACACCATGGCGGAATTTGTCCAACTGCACAACCACAGCGAATACTCTTTGTTGGACGGTATGCTTCGCATATCGGAAAACCACAAACCGTCCAAATTTTTAAAAGGACTGGCCGAACAGGGCATTAAAGCCATGGGGCTGACGGACCACGGCAACATGTACGGCGCCCTGGATTTTTATGACTCCGCCAACGCAGCCGGCATTAAACCCATTGTAGGGTGCGAGTTTTACATTACCGAAGGAAAATATAACGAGAAAGACAAATCCCGCACCGGCCACCTGACCCTGCTTGCCAAAAACCACGAAGGGTATTTAAACTTAATGAAGTTAAATTCCCTGGCATGGGTGGACGGCTTTTACTATCACCCGCGTATAGACAAAGAAATTTTGGCCGCACACGCAGGAGGGCTTATTTGTCTGTCCGGCTGTTTAAAAGGTTTTTTATCCCAATACACACGGGAAAAAACTTTTGAACAATGCTGCGCACTGGCCAAAGAGTATGAAGACATCTTTGGCAAAGGCAACTATTATATAGAACTTATGGACCACGGCATTAAAGAAGAAGTGGAATCCATCCCCGTTTTAAAAGACATTGCCAAACACACCGGCATAGAACTGGTAGCCACGAACGACTGCCACTACGAAAAAAAGGAAGACTGGGAAGCGCACGACGTGCACGTTTGTATCGCTACGGGCAAAACCCTGGCGGACCAGAGCCGTATGAAAATGTCGCACGAGCTGTATTTTAAATCGCCGGAAGAAATGTGTGCTTTGTTTTCCCACACACCGCAGGCGTGTTCCAACACCCTGGCCATTGCCGAAAAGTGTGACCTGCAGTTTCCCAAACACGGTTTTATTTTGCCTAATTTTGAAATTCCGCCCCAATACCCCAATTCGGCCGAGTATTTTAAAGACCTGTGCCGCAAAGGCTTAACCAAAAAAATGCACGGCAATGTGCCGGAAGCCTATTGGAAACAGCTGGAGTTTGAGTTTAACGTAATTATCACCATGGGGTTTGACTGCTACTTCCTCATCGTGCAGGATTTTATTAACTGGGCCCGCGCGCACGATATTCCCATAGGCCCCGGGCGCGGTTCGGGTGCCGGTTCTCTGGTGGCTTACAGCCTGGACATTACCCGTGTGGACCCCATACAAAATAAACTGCTTTTTGAACGTTTCTTAAACCCGGACCGCGTAAGCATGCCCGATTTGGATATTGATATGTCCGACGCCGGGCGCGGACGCGTGATTGATTACGTACGCAACAAATACGGGCATGACCGGGTATCCCAAATCATCACCTTTGGTACCATGAAGGCCAAGCTGGCGTTAAAAGACGTAGCCCGCGCCATGGGCGTGCCGGTGGCCGAGGCCAACCGCATTGCCAAGATGATCCCCAACGACCCTAAAATGACGTTGGAAAAAGCCCTGGAAGTAAACGAACTTAAAAACGAAATTGACAAAAACCCCCAAAGCAAACGCCTCTTTGAAATGGCCCAAAAGCTGGAAGGCCTCAAACGCCACACGGGTATACACGCGGCCGGGGTGCTGATTACGAAGGACGCCGTGTCCGAATATGTGCCGCTGGCCCGCGGTGCCAAGGATGCCATAACCACCCAATTTGAAGGGGAGCCGTGCTCCAACCTGGGGCTTTTAAAGATGGACTTTTTGGGCCTGCGCACTTTAACCGTTATTGATAATGCCGAAAAACTCATCCGCAAGCGCCACGATCCCCATTTTAATATTAACGACATTCCGTTAGATGATAAAAAGACGTATGACCTGCTTTCCTCCTGCAAAACGCTGGGTATATTCCAGCTGGAAAGCGGCGGCATGAGAGACTTAATCAAAAAACTCCAGCCCTCTAAATTTAGCGACGTTTCCGCCCTGGTGGCCCTGTACCGCCCGGGGCCGATGGAATCCGGCATGATGGATATGTTTGTGCGGCGCAAAAACGGGCAGGAAAAAATTAAATACGAAACCCCGCTTTTGGAATCCGTCCTGCAAGACACTTATGGCTGTATGGTGTACCAGGAACAGATTATGGAAATATCCAAAAAGCTGGGCGGGTTCACCCCCGGTGAAGCCGATACCCTGCGCAAAGCCATGGGTAAAAAGAAGCTGGAAGTGATGGAAAAATTCGGCGTGAAATTTGTGGAAGGCTGCAAACAGCACAATATCCCGGAAAAAACCGCCCAGCATATTTACGAGCAGATGAAAGCCTTTGCCGGATACGGCTTTAACAAATCCCACTCATACGCCTATGCATTGGTGTCTTACCAAACGGCATATTTAAAAGCCAATTACCCCATTGAATTTATGTGCGCTGCGCTGACCAACGAAATCGGCCACAATGCCATCGGCGCGGACGACAAAGAAAACAAAATTGTTACCTATTTGGAAGAAGCCCGCAGTATGGGTTTTGAAATTTTGCCGCCGGACGTAAACGCCTCCCAGCCGGAATTTTCCGTAGAGGAGAAAGACGGCAAAGAATACATCCGCTTTGCGTTGGAAGCCATTAAAAACGCGGGGGAAGAAGGTTGTATTTCCATTGTAAAAGAACGCGAAAAAGACGGCCCTTATAAATCCTTAACCGATTTATGCAACCGGGTAGACATTTTCCAAGCCAACAAAAAAACCATTGAAAGCTTAATCAAAGCCGGCGCTATGGACAGCCTAATGCCCGACAAAGACCCCAAAGAAGCCCGCGCCGCCCTGCTGGCCAGCATGGAAGACGCCGTGGACATTGCCCATATGGTTGCCAAAGAAAAACAAAACCATACCGCCAGTTTGTTTGGGGACGATTTATCCACCGTCATGAGCGTAAAGAAAACGGAAGAAAAGAAAAACATCCGCCCGCTTACCCAAAGCGAATTGTTAAATTATGAAAAGGAAGTGCTGGGTTTGTATTTCAGCGGGCACCCCATGGCCAAATATCAGCCGCATTTAAAACAGCTGCACTGCACACCCATTATTAATATTTTGGAAGGCAAAGCCACCGGGCATTTAAACGTACTGGGGATTATTACCCTATTTAAAAAACGCCAAAACAAACAAAAGAAAGAATGGGCCCAGTTTGTGATAGAAGACTGCACCGGCTCCCTGCCCGTAAACGCTTTTGCCAGGGCTTATGAAACCATGTCCCACAAATTGGGGCCAAACACCATTTTGAACTTTACGGGCGATATACGCGTGGATGACGAAAGCGCCCGCTGCGAGCTGAACTTGCAATCCGTCAGCAGCGTAACGGATTTGCTGGGCACGGCCGCCAAGGAATTTACCATTGAGCTTCCCGCCAAATACACCAAAGACCAACTGCAAAAATTAAATTCTTATCTGGACATGACCAAAGGCGTTACCCAGGTGTTTTTGGAAGTCCCCTCCAAAGAGGACCCGCACAAAATGCTGCGCGTGCGCACGCACAAGCGCATTTTCCTACACCGGGCCTTGTTGGAATTTATAGAAAACACCTTGGGAACCAGCTGGTCCTTTCAATAAAACCCGCCGCCGGGCGAAATATCGGCCGGGGCCCCATAGTATTTATCAAACACCCCCTTTGCTTTACGCAAAAGGGGTGTTGTTATTAAAAACGAAAATAGCCTCAAACATACGGCTATTGGCGGTTTATTGCGGTTCTGCCGCCTGTTTGGGAGCGGCCGAACGATAATCCGCCAAGGCCCGGTTTAACAAATCACACACGGCGTTAATATCCGCCACCAGCGTGCTGTTAATATTTAATACTTTTACGCCGTTATTATGCCGCTGCCACAACTCCACCGCGGCGCCCATGCCGGCGTTATTCGTATTCACCATTTTTTTGCCATGCCCCAGGGCCACAATACACGTTAAATGCCGCGAGCGCCAAACAACAAATTTTTCCACTTCCGCATAAGATACGGTTTCATAACGGTTTTTGATGGGGAGGAAACTTTCCGCCCGGTCCGCGTGTATCCACACAAGCGGCTTGTGCAAAAACCGCAGTGCCAAAAACCATCCCCCGGCCACCAACCCCGCCACGCCCATTGCCAGGCAGAGCCACGCCAGCCACCTGTGCCCAAGCTCCGGCCGCGTAAAAACCACTAACCACAAACCCAAAAACAGCAACGAGCCTAATAAAATAAACAAACATTTAAAAATGCCGGGGTAAACGGCTATGGGATATTGTTTCATATATAAAGCAACCTCTACTGGGTTTATTTTCTTGCGCCGGCTTTTTGCAAGGTGCTGATAATATTTTTATAGCCTTTTTGGCTGGCCAACTCTAAAGCGGTAATCCCGTCCGGCGTAGTTAAATTGGGGTCTGCCCCGGCGGCAAGCAAAGTTTTCACAATATTCAAATAACCTTCCTGGCTGGCTATCATCAGCGGGGTAACGCCGTCTTTACGTGCCAAATTGGGTTTGGCCCCGGCCTGCAGCAATGTTTTAACAATATTTAAATACCCGTTTTGGCTGGCTATAAACAAAGCGGTTGTGCCATTGGCCCCCTGCACATTTGGTTTAGCCCCGGCCGGAAGCAAAACCTGCACCACATTTAAATAACCTTCCTGGCTGGCCATAAACAAGGGCGTTACCCCATCCTTACGGGAAAGATTCGGGTCCGCCCCGGCGTGCAGCAGAAACTGCACAATATCCGCCGCCCCGTTAAAACTGGCCGCCACCAGGGCGCTGTCCCCCTCCGGGGTTAAAGTGTTGGGGTTTATGCCGCCCTGCAACAAAAACATAACCTGTTCTGCCTCTTTATTACGCACGGCATTCATTAAGAGCAAGGTATTTCTTTGTGTATTTTGTGTATTTGTCTTTGCAACCGGCTGTACGGCCGTTTGCACCAATGGCTCAGTGGCTTGCGCAGGCTGCGGCTCCGTTTTATAAGAACAGCCGGCCAACAGCAGTAAACTTAAAATATAGCCCAATAAATGCATATTTAGTTTCTTCCTCTAATTGTGTGCTACTTTATATTACAAATTTTGAATGGAGAACCAAAGACTTCTTGGTAAACCCCATATATGGCTTTGCACACACAGCCGCTTGCCCGCCGCTTATTTGGATATGAATATATTTATATACATATATATATTGCGTAAGCACGGCGGATTGCTTTCCCCGTATGTTGGGGAAAAGATAAACACTTATTTCCCGCACAAGCAAGAATTAAAAAGCAGTTTCCAACCCCAACAGAGATTTGTTATAATAAAATAAATATTAAGCCCGTTTTAAGCCCAGTTGGCGCAGCGGTAGCGCGTTCCCTTGACATGGGAAAGGTCACAGGTTCAATCCCTGTACTGGGCACCATTTCAAATCCCCGTTTTTCGACGGGGATTTTTTATTTTCTCCCTATTTTAAGGCTGTGTAGTCCAAAGCCCCTAAACGGTCTTTTTTGCTATTTTTTGCAGGTTTTTGTAGTTTTATTGGCAAGATTTTGGCAATATTCTTAGCTATACATTGTGCACCGGTTATTTTGAGTACAATAGCAGATAAACTTTTGTAAACTATGCTCTCAAATAGGAAGCCGTCCTTAATAACTTCCACTTCATAGTGCGCCTTTATAAGATCGGATAAACTTTGTGCCGACTTCATACAAAATTTCCTCTCTGTGTAAAGCGCTGCCGTCTTCGGTTTTTTCTAAGACTTTTTCTAATAGAATATTTTGGCACACTTGCTGATGCCAGAAGATATGTTTTATAAGTGTAGATTTCCCAAGTTTTAGAATAGGTGTTTTTCTATATGTTTGCCATGGGAGTTGATTTTAGTTAGTGATAACTTAGACAAGTTTTCCATTTCCCCAGCAAAACATTAAACTAGGAATTATTCGTAAACTAGGTAATATTGAGGAATATATAGTATTATGACTGTGAAAGAAGGCGAAGAATTGAGTTCAGAAATACAAAAATTAACATTAATTTAACCAAAAAACAATGAGCTGGGAGTGTGTGCCCTAGCACAATTTATAGTTAACAAAATGACACTTGAAATATTAGACGAAGCGCCTGTTTCTTATAAGGAGATATATATGATAAATAAAAATAATTCTGTAACCCCTACAGGATTCAAAAACATAGACCAAAAAATAAGCGGATTGAGCCGCGGAATATTACATATTCTAGGCACAAGACCCGCTCAAGGAAAAACAGCATTTGGACTTAGCATCATTTATAAAACTTGTTGCCATGGAGGAAACAATATATTATTATTCTCGCTTGAAATGCCAAAAGAAAGCATTTATAAACGCTTGTATGCAATGCAAGAAAAGCTTGTTCTATCGAACATTTGTAATTCAGAAAAAGAAATATCTTGGGATAATCTCCATATAAAATCACAGCTTTTTATAAACGATAAGCCTGGAATTACCATTACTGAAATTATTTCTTATGCAAAAGAGGTTATCACAGAATTAGAAAATAAAAAACAAAGTCTGGATTTGATAGTAGTTGATTATTTAAACTTGATTCGCACTGTAGCGCCATCCGAGAGTCGCTTGCAACGACCACATCCAGTAGAAGTATTTGAAAATCGTAAGGAAGCTGTGGAAAATATATTAAAACATTTAAGACAATTTGCCAAAGATGTGAATATACCAATACTTTTACTAGCTCAATTGTCCCGAGAGGCTAAGACTCCTGAGCCCGGTCTGTCAGATTTGAGAGAGTTTTCTGATACTGCTTTATCCGAGCTGGATAGCATTTGGATGATTCACCGTGAGGAGACCTCTCAAAAAGAAGATGCTTCTTTAAAAAACGAAGCAACTCTTATAGTCCACCGATCTATAAACGGGGTTACGGGAAAGATTGGATTAGCGTTTAATCCGGAAACTGTAAGCTTTGAAGACAAATGAATCAAACAGCTTTCTATCAGAAAAAAGATTATATCGGTTGGATTAAATAAAGAAAATATTATATTTCGCAGTGCCCTGCACTATACAACTTCCCCCATTGCGCTTAATAAAATATTTCAAGATGAAGGGTGGGTTTTTAATGTAACAGAATGTAGTGTTAAAGTATAAGAGAGATATCGACATCGGAGTGTCGCGCGTATGGGAGACTTGTATGAATGAAGAAATACGAAGCGAAATAATTCGTATTTTATATTTTCTTAACGAATTTGATAGAGGAACTATACATCTTGCCACTCAGACCCAAAATCTTGGTTTTACTACATGCACAGTGTAAAGAGATAGTAAGGCCATAGAAGAAGCAGCTTTTCCACTTTATTGCCCTAACCCTGGCTTATACGCATTTGAGGAAAATTTTTCTTAAGCATAATGAAGATCTCTAATAAAGAAACATTCTTGCTTGTTTTTATCTCAAAAACAGCAGTAGGACTAGGGAAAGACATTGCAAATTCTTTTTCTGCACTACAACAAAAGTTTATAAATATATATAAGGGAAATCTCTTTTATAAAAAGGCCTTCTGGGGGACAATGCAATAACACCGAAATTACAAAGGCTATTGAAGATGCTATTAAAGATCAAGAAATTATAAGCATTTATTATATGGGTGGCAGAAAGCCAAGATACTATAAACTATAAAATAGCGTGCTATGAAGGTTTTTTGTATTTGGTTGGGGAAAGGGAATAATGATGTGCTTTTTGAACTTAAGATTGAAAAAATAATAAAAATAAGACCTTTAGGAAACACGTTTAAATACTCTGGTGATATAAATTTATAAAAGAAAGAGTTAATGTATAGTTTTCAGAAAAAAGAATTCTTGAAACGGAGTTAAAATATCGAAGGAAATAGCACTATAATTTAAGAAGAAAGAATATGTTCCATTACAAAAAATTAAAAAGAGAACAGCCTAATAACCACAGGCAAGGCTTCAAACTTTGCGGAAATAATATCCTCAGTTTTAAGTTGGTTGCCCCATAAACAGTCCGCTCTCCAAAGAACTTTGCCGAAGATAAAAGCAAAAAACATCTTGAATGATTAAAACAAGCTAACAAACTTTCTCACATCTCTTTCCCATCGAGTAATTTAATTAATTCGTTAATTTTTTCCTGCATAGCGTTAACAATGTCCGCCCCGCCTTCTGCTATAGAAACAAAAGCGTCTTTATCCCAAATACGGTATTTTGGTAAATCCATAGGTCGATATAGGGGCCACAAAGGGCTGTGTTTATAAGAGTTCTGTCCAGAAAAAAAGTTTTCAAAGTTTCTGGGCAGGCATTACATTGAAATCCATAAATAAACTCTTTAAAATTTTCACCTTGGAACTCAAAACGTATTTTAAGAAAATTCCAAGATTTGTTATAAAAAGTAAATCCAAGATACTTTTTAAAAGGGGTGTCAAAGGGGTCTGATAAAAACTCAAATCCTTCTTTATTTGCGAAATTTTTTAAAGCAGGGATAAGGCTTTCTCGTACAAGACAGGTCTTTGCCTTTGCTAAATACTTCTCAACATCAAATGCCGCAGCAATATTTTCTTTACTTTTAGTTAAAACTTTTAGAATTTCATCACTCATTTTATTCCTCTCAGATTGTCCCGTTAAGTTTTTAATTAGAACAATATATTGCGCAAGAGTTTCTCGTAGAAACGGCATATCAGCGGTTTCCTTATAACACTCATTAAGCCACTCCAGTATATCTCCCCGATAAGACAATCGTATATATTCATTTTCGTCCAAGCTGTCCAAACTCTCTTTAGACGCATTCCTCCCATCCAAGGTGAGATAGGCTAATTTTCTCAATTTCTTTGAGTACTCCTTATTCAAATAGTCATAATATCTTTTGAGTTGTTTGTCTTGGTCGTTAGCATAAATTTTATTTTCAATCACCAAGGCAAAATTTTTGGCCTCTATTAATATATCTATCCTGCCATTCTCTATAGATTTTTCACAAGACACTTTGGCATCTTCAATTCCCAAATCTATGCCTGGACAAATAATATTTAGAAATTTTTTAAGAAAAATACTGCCTTTTCCATGGGAGCCCTTAGGAGATAAAAGTTCACTTAAAAAAGCAGAGTGGGAAAGTTCACAAACAGATACATCGAGAATATTGAAAATATTGAAATTAGCACCACTTTGGAACGTCAATTCTTCAAAACGTTTGTTGATTGCATAAATATTATTTAAAAGCAGCTCCAGATTCATTTTTACATTCCTCGGTGAGAGTTTGCGACGTTATTAGCTATATTATATAATAACGCAAATTGTTTTATATTTGAATTAAACGGCAAGCGCAAGTCGGAAATTTTATGTAGAATAAAAAAGCATTAGGGAGGTAGAATATGGCAATATCAGATGTGGAATTAAAAAATAATTACTATAGGGTGTTAGATGAAAATAATAAAAAAATTTCCGAGAAACCTGCATCATTTGTAGGAGAGCTGCAAGGATTTAATTCTGAATACATGGTTTTTTATAAAAACCATTACTTTACTGTTTATAATGAAACGTTTGGCAAAATCAAAGAAAAACCTGAATCAGAATTAGGGGAGTTTAGAAATATTGGAAGCACTATAAATTTTGAAAAAAATAATTATATTATTTCTTATGATGAAAGATTTTCAAAATTATCACAGCGCCATGTGTGATTTTTAATTATAAGGCCTAATCTTGGTAACTGGATTTGTTAAGCACAGAGGGCTACCCTTGATGAGTAGCCCTCTTTTGATTTCATCTCTTAGTAGACTGCTTCCAATCTCTAACGTATAACACGTTCTACCTTTATTTAAGCAAGTTAAACCTTGGATTAAAGCGTCGGCCGGGTCATCATACTTGCCGTTCGGGAAAACAAATAACTCTCTTAATAATGGCTCAACCCATGGCGTTATGGTTGAAATTGCTTCTTTAACGTATATAGCACAGTCTTTATTAGCACGATAGGCAATGAGCCTAAGAAATAATAAGCCTAGTTTGCCTATGGCACGTAAAAAGACCTGTAAAATCTTAATCAGGGCAATTTGTTTTGATTATAACATTTGACATATTCCCGCACAATAAACCCACTATCTTCGGCCTGTAGATTCTGCTGACTTAACAGGCAAAATTTTTACTACCAATATCATCCTTTATCTTCTTTAATATAGTTTCATCTTCTCCGGCTGAGATAGAGCTTGACAAGGGTATCTTATGAACACTTTAACTACATCAGTCACCCTATTTCTAATACCCCTTGTTTTTTCATCTATGGTTATTGCAGATAAAATCTGCCCCACTTTCAAGAAAATATCCCAAAAAGTCAATTTGATGCGTGCGCTGCATTATCATAATTGTTTTGCTTTCCTTTACATGTTCACGGATGACATTGTACTTTTCATCATCCGCTTTAATAAGGTCAGCTATAATAATATATTCTGCTTTGCAGCATGTAAGCACACTGCTAGCAGAAATGGCAAAACTCCCACTCCCATGGGTTGTGGCGAAGTTATTGGTAGCCTTTTGCTATTATCAATACGTGTTGTTATTGCATACGACACAACGATTAATGAAAGTGGCAACCCATCTATATTAGAAGGAGGCAAAGCTTCTAGCCCTGAAATAAACGGCATACACAAGATGTGTCTGTGGAAGCAATAAGAAGCATCATTAATAATGGTGGCTCGCAAACTGTATCTAGTGCTAGCATCGTAACAAATACTATCATCAATGAAGGTGGAACGAGAAATATATCTCACGGAGAGTTTTTCTCTAAAACATTGATTGTGGAGAGCACTCAAAACATCTTGTCTGGAGGAAATTCCATTGATACAACTGTTTCATCTGATACGGTCAACCTGCATAAAGACGGCAATATCAGCGGTTTTAATGGCCCAGGAGGTCAGCTGAATTACTATGGAGACAATAGTTTAGCGGGTAATACTGTTCTTGCTAATGGAGCGCTCGTCAATATCGTTCACAATAGAAGAGTAATGAACTGATTTCTGGAACACCTTAAAGCTAATAATACCGTATTTAATATGAACGTAGACTTAGCCACAGCATGAAAACAAAAAATGTTTACTGTAGCCCATCGCCTCATAAAGTCCCCATAATCATCCTAACAGGCAAATTTGGAAACCCTTTAGTCTTTCTAAAAAGGGACTCCTTCTTTTGACGGAAATCTAGGTCTTGAAAATTATTAATACATAATATATTATATGTTATATGGCTAATAACAATTTAACAAATAATATATTAGTTTCTAATTTAATAGAAGATTTTAATCCTCAGGCCTTAGCAGAAGGGATTGCTAAGCGCGTACGGGCCAGACGGCTGGAACTAAACCTTACGCAACAGGCTCTTGCTAAGCGCTCCGGGGTTAGTTTGGGTTCTTTACAACGCTTTGAAAACCAAGCGGAAATATCCCTTAAATCGCTTTTGAAACTGGCAGTAGCGCTGAATGCTACGGCTGAGTTTAAGCAGTTGTTTAGCGTGGTTAATTATCAACACATTGACGAAGTAATTGATAGCCAACAACACAAAACCCGCCAAAGGGGGCGCAAAAATGATTAAACCCGTTCAATCTTTACAGGTATTTTATAATGGGCAATTAGTCGGCACATTAGCCTTGCGCCGGGATAACTTATGCGCTTTTGAATATAGTGCCCAGTGGCTGGAAGAAGGCTTTTCTATTTCTCCCTTGCTGCTTCCGCTCAAACCGGGTGTTTTTACCAGCAAATGGGACCCTTTTGACGGTTTATTTGGGGTGTTTAATGATAGTTTACCGGACGGCTGGGGACGTCTGCTAATAGACAGGCTCCTACGCCAGCAGGGTATTAATCCGGCCACTTTATCACCCTTAGATTGGCTTTGTATCGTGGGGCCTAAAACAATGGGGGCTCTTACCTATCACCCCACGCACCCCATCGGGCAAGATGACCAAGATAAAACGCTTGCTCACCTAGAACAAGAAACCCAAAAAGTATTGCACGATGAACCTACTAAAGACCTTCCTTTACTTGCGGCCAAGGGTGGCAGTTCCGGCGGGGCCCGCCCCAAGGTCTTGCTTACTATTGACGGGGAAGAATGGCTGATTAAGTTCCGTAATACCCAGGATCCGGCTAATATAGGCGAAATAGAGTACAAATACTCGCAACTGGCGCGTAAAGCGGGGTTTATTATGCCTGAAACACGCTTATTTGAAGGCAAGTATTTTGGAGTAAAACGCTTTGACAGGCAAGGAAACAAGCGTATCCATATGCATACAGCGGCCGGCCTGCTCCAGGCGGATTTCCGCATTCCGTCACTGGACTATAAAACTTTGGTTGAAACGACCCTGTTTTTAACACGAGATGTGCAGGAAGCGGAAAAGATGTTCCGCCTAATGGCATTTAATGTAATTGGGCAGAATAAAGACGACCACGCCAAAAATTTCTCATTTGTATATGAAAATAACCGCTGGCAGGTCTCTCCGGCGTATGATTTAGTGCCGTCTGAAGGGTTTAACGGCCAGCATACCACCACGGTGCTGGGCCAGGGGCTGCCGACCGAAGCAGATATGCTGGAACTGGCTCAAAAAACGGGTTTAGACCGTAAGCACGCCGTACAAATTATTGAACAGGTAAAAAGTGCCTTTGAGTAAGGGTAAAGAAGCCAAAAAACGGGCCTTTTAGGAAAAATGGACACTTTTTGGACACCTCTTTCCTCTCTACAAACTGCCAAATTGTGGACAGTTAATAATTACAAAGTTATCGGAAAAAATGGAAAAAATCATTTAGCCAATGGTTTGATACATATTCGCCTCTAATATCTTCATAAACAGTTTTGACCTCTGCATTAGAGCGAAATTGTTCTAATAACCGAATCACTTCTGCATGAGTCTCTTTTGGAAAGGGAAAGTCTATCTTTTTTATAATCTCTAAATATATTTTCCCCAGGAGGCAGGCAGAGTATGGATTTCTGTTTTTATTAACCAAAAATAACAGATTGGGTATTAAGAAATCCCAAGGTCTTATTTTCGGGGAATAATGCTGCAAAATTTGTGATATTTGCTGGTATTCATTTTCTTCTAATGAATGTAAGCCAGGAATCAGCCCCCCCAGGGCAGATAATAAGGATATTGGTGTATCTTGGACAGGAGGATCAGTTATTTTGTGCCATATAAAATCCCATAATTGTTTGGCCTTTTCAAGCAAGTTTTGTTTTTCTTTTTCTTGTTCTTCAGTCAATTCGTCTTGCTGATGTAATATTCGCTTAATGTCACAAGAAATACAATAAATGATACTATTTATTAAATAAAAACTTTTGTTTTGATAACAAATAGATATCAAAGAGTTGTTATCTAAAGAGTCTTTTCCATACAGGAAAAATCCCGTAAATTCTTCTGCTAATAAATCTTGATATTCGCTACTTCCCCTCTTGATGGCTTTTTCATAATGGTCAAACATTGACTCATACTGGGGTAGGCATTTAATTCGTCTTTTCAAAAAGCCTTCAAAAAAGATTCTCCAAGCATCTTCTTGATCCGGCGCGAGTAAAGAATTAGCCTGTTGGTCGCTCCATTCGGATAAGTGTTTTTCTAAATGCGTAAAATAAAACCCTAAAAATACATAAGCTTCCACCACTTTTTTATTTAGGCACTCTGTGTAAAAATCTTGAAATTTTTGACTTACACATTCAGGATTCAAAACAATTATTCTTAGTAATTTCTCTAAAGCCCGTCCAAAACATGTATTAATAGCGGAATCTAAATAAGAAACAGGGCGTTTTTTATCTCCTTCTATGATAAAAGCAGCGTGCTGAAAGGTATAGGTATCTAATAAGGATGACAGAAGTTTAATAAGAGCTTCCGCTACTTGATTTGCACCTATTGTAGTCTTTTGAAAGTTATCAGGTAACGCTTCTGCAAAAGCCCTTACGATTTGCTTTGCTTCTTCCCCTTGTTTAATTTCAAAAAAATGGGTTTCTAAGTTTTCGGAAGGAGCTGCGGGCATATTTTCTAAATAGCTAGAAATAAACGCTAATAAAGCACTCCAATCCAGAATTTCTACTTGGGCGCTTTCTTTTAATCCTTCAAAAATTTGGACAATATAAATAGGACATAATGACCTTAAATAAGAGATTCTAGTAGCTATCTCTATAGAATGGTCCTTTGCTAATCTCTGCAACTGTTTTATATTTCCCTCATTGGATGGTTTTTCGTCCAAAGAGGAATGTCTTGTCCTAGCTCCCAAAGGT
This sequence comes from uncultured Elusimicrobiales bacterium, assembly GCA_944327085.1. GTDB lineage: Bacteria > Elusimicrobiota > Elusimicrobia > Elusimicrobiales > Elusimicrobiaceae > Avelusimicrobium. The sequence goes on from CALVGG010000001.1 coordinate 313,583, forward strand.
TCAAATTCATGTATTTTTTCCAAATATGCAGGTGTATTATTAATAATAAGATGTAAAGCCTCATCATCTTTGAGCAAAGGGACATAAGTGACAGGCTTAAAAGAGAAACCATCTCTAAAGTTAAAAAATTCTTTTTCTCCCGTTTGTTCTTTTAACTTTTGATAGTCTTTTGCAAACACTGGGTCTTTGACCAGCGAAACAAATTGTTTTTGTTTCCAATATTTCTTAAAGACCTCTTGTTGGTAATGCTTTTGTGCCTCTTCTGGCAACCAAGCTAGGTCTTTGTAAGGGCCCTCATCAATTAATTTTTTTATAAGAGTTTTTTCATCTTCTGAAAACGAGGAGAGATTATTTTCAAAGAAATGATAGATTTCCGCTTCAAAAGGTTCTGAAAATAAAATACTTTTTTCTTCTGACAATAATTGGAAAATCTTTTCCCGAACTATTGAAAAATTCTTACCATAACAATACAGCAGTATCCGTTTAAAAATAAAAAATTTTGAATCAGAAGTAATTTCCTGGTAAATATTTTGGAATTTTTCTTCGCCTTGTTGTTGCAAGGTGTATGATAAAATTTCTTTAAGCAAGTAAATTAAGAAACACTTCCTATCAAAATGCGATGCAATATCTATATTTTTATATAAATCGTTATAGAACATATAACTATAGTCTTGCCAGATATAGGTATAATAGTGCAGAATTTTCTCAATAATACGGCCTTTATTGTTTTCCTCCAAAGAAGAAAGTTGTTGCTCAAGAATAGGGATAAGTTTTTGCCTTTTCTGAGAAATAGGAACATAAGGCAAATTGAAATTCAGCCCTAAATCAGAAAATTCTACTTTAACAGCGGCATTCTCTGAAAGAGTCATAATAAAATTCTCATCAGAAACTCTATTATCGGCTGCCCATAGAATTTCTGTTAATTTTTTAGACAGATTAATAATAAAATCCCTTCCACAAAAAGACGCTAGGACTCCTAAAATAGTAGTATCTTGGAAAATAGTTTCTAAAGAATAATATATATTACTCTGCGAAGAGGATTCTTCTGGCAAATGCTCTATTACTGCCATAAACAAATCTAAGGAAAAAGGATGTTTTGCTGTTATAAGAGCGGACAGCAAATCTTTTAACTGCCATGATATATTTTCTAGCCATCCGTTGTTGATGGAAGAAATTAAAAAACGCTGAATTGGCTCATCTATGTGCTCAATTCCAATCAAAAGAAGAATTTGAATAGTTTGCGTAATAATGGCGGGATAATCTTGGTGAGGCTGGCGAGAATATCCTTGAATTATGGACAATAATGCCTGATGAATATAATTTATATATTCAATATAAATATCATTGTTTATAGTAGCTTTTCCCGCATGAAGTCTTTCCGCAATTCTGACCAGATAAGCCATAGGAAATAAAAATTCCCCATATTCTGCTTCTTCTATGGGAATTCCTTGCAGAAATATATTGCGTTGCTCTGAATTCTCTCCCAATAAAAAGTTTAAAAAACGTGGATTATTGGAATATTGAAAAAAGTTTCTTAGAGCTTGTTGATTGGATAATAAGATGCTTGCTAACCCTAATTCTTTGCTATTCAAAGGCTTCATTATTTTGCTCCTGTATCAAACAAAGGTTTTTCGCATCCTCATCCCTTTGAATCCGTTGTTTGTAATAATCTATTTTTGCTTGCCTAAACGTACGGGACCAGCTTCGTAACACATCCCCTAATTGAGCATACCCCTTTTCTGATAAATTATAGGGGATAAGTTTAACATGTATGCTTTTATAAAATCGTTCATATTCTTTCAAGATGCATTGTTCATAGCCAAACATCCCTTGAAGCAAATAGTGTGTGACCGGTTCTCCAGGGATGACAAGATGTTGTAGAATTTCTTGTTCTTTTAACCCATATCCAATAAATAAGCAAGTTTTTTTAAAAAGATGTTCCAAAAAGAACTTGCCGTTTCCATCCTGTTTTTCTCTGTAATGTCTGATATAATCCGGCAAGGTTAAAATGATTTTATTTTCAATCCCACGTTCAGTAGGCAGAGAAGCTGAGCCATGCAAATAGGCTATTTTATTTTTATGGTCCTTCAAAGAATCATTTAAATCAACCCTTGTTAATCGTTTAGGTATTTCTTTAAATTTTTCTCTTAATGTTTCTTCGTCTTGACTGAGGTCATCATGTGTCAGCTGTGCATCTTCCAGACCAGAATCATAGTTTGTGGTAACATACCCGGCTTGAAAATCGCGTATATATCCATATATTTTGTTTAATTTCTCCCGGTTTTTATCCGTCACACACAATTTTTCCTTTAAATGAGCTGCGAGATAATCGGATCCTAACTTTTCGCTACAGATACTTAGTAATTCCAGAGGATCTTTTAATTCATTTTTTAATCTATTATACGTTGTAAAATTGACAAGGCCTTGCTCGAAACAATCTTTCCAAAAAGAAAATGCTAAGGAATCCCACGAAGGAACTCCGCCCAAACGAGATACTCCATTGCCAACGAAAATAACAACTTCGCCACGCAACAATCTCTTTAATAGATCAGGGTCTATATCAGGAACGAACTTAATGGAAGAATCTTCTAAATCATTTGGCATATATAATACTTTTGGCTAATATAATTTTGTTAAATTATACTAATTTAAAATTAATTTAATCTTCACAAAGTTTGCCTTAACACAGTTTTAAATTTTAATCACACAAATAACAGATTTGCGACTTGAAAACCCTCTCTAGCGGCTTGTAGTAACTATACCGCTAGAGAAGGGGAACATACATGAAAGTTTATGTTTTTCAACTATTCTATATCAAAAAGAGTATTTTTAACGCTATTATAGGTCAGTTCTGTGTATTGTAAAATTTGTAACAATCCAGCCCCATTTTCTTTTAAACGTTTAAAAGTATTTTCATCCAGCAAAGAATAATGCCAGAAACAGTGCATTCTGTCTTCGCCCCGGACTTGGTTAATTTGTTTGCACCAATCTAATGCACTCTTTTGTTTTTGTAGTACATTTGCATTGCTGGCAGATTCCGTGGCTTTTGTTTCAACTAAGAAAATATCCTCGGCAAACTTAACTATAAAATCTGGAAAATAACTCGATAGCAATCCATCAGTTCTTATGTAATACAGAGAAGCAAAAGAATGATAATTTTCATCAATTTTAATTAATCTTTCTACTGATGTATCCGTATCTGCAAATAATAAAAATTCCTTTTCAAACTCTCCTTTATTGGAAGGATACTTGGTTTTAGTATAAATAGATTTTTGGATATTTAATGAGAAATTTTCACGCATTTTCAAATTAGATACAGAAGAAAACCAATGTTTCTGAATAATAGCCTCATCCATAATAACATTATGTTGCATATTATAGATTACTTGGCTCACTTGTTGCATTATATGTGCGGTAATCCCCTTTTCGGCCAGCATCAAAACCTTCCAATTATTTCCTTGTAATGGATTAAAATCTTGGCAAAACAAATCGTGCCGTATATATTTATCCAACATTTTCAGTAAGTGCACTATATTGATAGTCATGACCGGAAATTTTTGCCTGTTTCCTGAGCCAATTTTTCGTAAATTAGATGTAATACTGCTTAACAATTTCACCAGAAACTCATTATAAGACTGTGCCGTAAACAAATTACTAGAAACTCTATATTCTCCAAACCTAGTTTTAACAGTCATCTCTTCTGAATGGAAAATTTCATCTGAGTTATTACCTATAAAGCCCTGTAGCTGTTCTAAAGTAAACAAACTAAAAGGTTTCCATTCCATAATAATTTCTTCAGGCTTTATAAATTCCGAGCGATCTTTTATAATATGAGGGAAAAATAAATCATATTGTTTAAAATTGTCTTTTAATCCAACATTAATCATATCCCCTAAAATACTTCCACGATCTATCCCCTCTCTTTCTTCAACCACCAAACCATCTTGCAAATCTTCATAAAATTTAATAAATGCTGGGTGTTCAACAATACTCAAAATATCTAAATAGTTTTTGGGTTCCTCTTTTTTATGAAGAATCTTATCTAAATTTTCATCTTTCAACTCTTGATATTCTGGTTCTCGCCACATCAAACGTAAGCCTCTTCCAATAACCTGTTCCAGTAATACAGCAGAGCTGGATGAACGAAGTGGCACCACAACACAAATATTATTTACATCAAACCCCTCTCTTAACATAAGAACTGAAACAATAACTTTGGGGGAAGATTGTTTATCGATATTAAATAATTGTTTTTTTATTTTTTTCCACTCATCATCCGTTACTTCTCCTTTTTTATTAGAGTCTATCCGGCAAACTTCGCCTTCGGATAATCCTTCTAGATGCAAAAAATCTACCACCAGAGGAGCAACGCTTGTATCTTCGCAAATAACAAGCATTTTAGGATGTTTGTTGCCGTCTAATGATGTGAAGCTTTCTTCTAAAATTTTTAGTTTTTTAAGCCCAGCGCGCAGCATAAGGCATTGGCCTTCTGATAGAGCTAAAACTTTTTTCCCGTCCCTTTTAGCTTTAAAATCAATGTTTTCACTGTCTAGACTGGCAAGTTCATTACGTTTATCAATAGTAATAATTTTAACCAACCCCTGATGTATAGCAGTAGGTAAGTCAAAATTCACAACAATATGAGAGAAATAATGTTTTGTACGACGATGTCCACTTCCTGTTACATTATAGGGCGTAGCAGAAAAATCAATTTGCAAAAAATTATCTTGTAGCTTTTCTGATAGTCTATTCAATGTCTTCTGCCATTCCACTTCTTCTTGAACTCCAGCCGTTTTATTAGTATGAATATGGTGTGCTTCGTCATTAAAAACACACAAATTAGGCAAAGAAGATAAAAATTCTAATTTGTCTCCATTTAAATACCTGCTATCTAAGTTATCTAATGCATGGCCGGTGCTGGTTCCAGGTTTCAACGGTAACAACTCATTCAAGGCCACGGAAGGATCCCTCAATGAATCATTGGTTATAAGAGGAGCTTCTTCTTCCTCTTTAATTTGATGCCAATTGGTAATAGCAATAATCCCTTCCCCTGTAATTTTTTTACCTATTTCTTCTTTTTTTACAACATTATTTTGTATAAAGCTAAATAAAGTTTGACGATATTTTTCCGGCACAAACAACCTTTCATGTCTTTTTAAATCGGCAGTTGTAAAGTCACGCCGTCCATCAATTTGTTCTTTTCCTAACAAGGTATCCAACAACCGCTCATATACAATAATCCCAGGAGCAATTAATAAAAAATTTTTACTATAACGGCTAGAAGCCTTGTGGGGAAGATATTTGGCATTTAAATATTGCCACGCAAGCAGTGCGTTTAAAACCCACGTCTTCCCTGTGCCGGTAGCCATTTTAATACAATATTTAGGGTGTTTATTTTTTTCATTGTTCAATTCCATCAACATATCCGCATTTAACAACCCGGTACTTATCTGTTGATATAAGTCTAAAGGATATTGACTTTTTAATACTTCATGGCAATAAATAGTATTTAATATCGCTTGTTTTTGCCCTTCATGAAAATTTATTGAACGATCTGTGAATGGTTCTTGAAACCAAAATTTAAGCAAATCTTTTGTAACAGGAGTCACCTTTTCTAATAAAGTTCCGTCTTTCCACTCCTTATTCACCACTAATGATAGTTGTTGAGCAAATTGAAGGGGAATGTTTCTGGTTTTAATATTTAAGGCTATTGGCATAATATTCTCCTATATTTCTTCTACCACCACACTCTCAAGGCCAAACACGTCTACAGCTTTAACACACACCTTGCGTTTTTCTCCTATTGGTAACGAAGCCACCGGGAACACGGCCTTTGTAACAACACGCAAGCCATTTTGTATATGTTCTATATTTTCCCTGTAATCTTGCCATTTACTGCGAAAGGTTACCCCATCATAATTAGGGTCAATACTCCAATACTCAATCAATGCCAATGGGTCTTTGGCCACTACTTCACTAATCTTTTCCTTGTTTTTTTCATCTAAAGGAAGGGCTTCCGGAGATAAAACAATATAGTTATTTAACTCAACATGTAAAGTTTCTACATCAGAAGAAACCCTTTCTGTAAATGGTTTCTTAATGTCTAGATATTGCAAAGAAGCAAAGCGTATTTGTTTGTTTTTAATTAATTTGTCAAAATCGCTTTTTGTGCGGAGTTTATCCAACAAATCGGGCGGGATAACTAATACTTCTAATGCAGAATTATTAAATTCTTGTAAAATATCTGCAATGTCAAAAGTAAAATTCCATCCCAGAACTACCACTTTATTCCAGCCGCCAAGAAAGGATTCTTTCATTTCCATTGCACGTTTTAAGGTGCTGCGCCCTGTTATTCGGTTTGGGCTATCCACAAACACCAATGTATGAGTGTCTTTTAGATATCCCACATTACGAGGAGCATTTTCGTGCGTAAACGGGATAGCCCCATACAAATTCAGCACTACTTGTGCTAAATCCCCAACAGATTTAAATTCCTTATTAGACGCAAAAGTTTCTTTCTGGTAATCTCCAATACATTGATATAAGAAAGGTTTAGCAGGGATATCCACCAAACGTTTACGCATAATCATTGTTGCAGGTTTGCCAAAATCACTTAAAATCCAGCGTCTGCCTAATTCCTCTGCCACTGCCCCAGTAGTACCACTGCCAGCAAAGAAATCTGCCACAATGGAATTTTCGTCCGATGAGGATTTAACAATAATAGACAATAAATCTTTAGGTTTTTGAGTGTCATAGCCCAAACGTTCTTTATTAGTCGAGGCCATTGTAGCAATATGAGAGATGACATCATTTATTTTTTTCCCTTCTTCATTAGGATAAGTTTTTCCATAATAGACCTCACCATTGCTTCGTCTTCTCTTAATGAGTGCATACCTTTTTCCATTTTCATCTATTTTGTCATATCGGCCTAGAGAAATATCTTTATATGGTTGAGTTTGTTGATTCCAAATGTAATTTTTTGAATTAACATACATTAAAAGAGTGTCATGGGAATGCTGATATATGCGTTGAGATTCGGTTCCTCTAAACCCTTTATTCCAAATAATCTCATTTTTAAAATTTTCTTTTCCAAAAATTTCATCCAACAAAATTTTTACATAATGCCCCACGTGCCAATCTAAATGTACATAAATGCTACCCTTATCAGACAGCAATTCTTTCATAAGGGCTAAACGCGGATACATCATCCGTAAATAACTTACCGTCCCATCCCGCCAAGTATCAGAATAAGCCGCCTGTTCTAATACCGTAGGATTTAGCTCTACATCCATACCAGGTAAAGTGATTTTATTACGATAATCCGCTTTACTATCAAAAGGCGGGTCTATATAGATAAGGTCAATCATTCCCCGCATAGAAGGAAGGCCAGTAGCTCTATCACCATTTAGGAGAGCTTGTATCACAAACAAATTATCCCCATAACATAAACGATTGAGCCAAATATTTTCTGAAGGATTTTCAACAGGTTTTTGGTACAAAGAATTACCTTTCTCTACAGGAAGCACATATTCATTTGTCTGCAGAGTAATTTTATGTCCATTTTCTAAGTTTTCTAAAATTTTTGATACTTCTTTCTTCCCATCCGCTACTATTTTAGGTAATTCTTCTATTAAAGATTTCATATTGTCTCCTTCTAAAATTTTTGCGGAGACAATAAAATAGCGGCTACTATTTGCGAGATTAGGATCACACAAATAAACAGCCGCCACCCTTGCCCCAATAAGGGCAAGGGTATAAATGCCATACAAAAGGGTAATTAGGCCTTTTATACAGCATTCCAAATGCGACTGTTTTTGGCTCCTAATCTCTTTTGCTCTCGCAAAAGTGAGGTCTTACGACCACCAAAAACAGCATAAATTTTATATAAGCCACATTTAAGGCTTATTATGGGTCTTTTACTCCTTTTTGATTAGTGGATATGTTCTCATTATACAAAACATAATACAGCCCTTCTAAAATTTAAAATATTACGAGTGGGAGATTATATACCCAGGTACTTCTCTGTAATACGGGAAATACCGGTTCAGTGAAAAAGTTGAAATTCAATAACTGTAAAATAACAAACATATCTAGCAAAGGGAGGTAAATTAATTCATTTATTAGTAATATTACCTGGTCCAAGGGAACAATTTTTTTAACAAAGGAAAACGCCCAGAGAAAGGATCGTCCATCTCGGTAGCTAGGATAGGAATAGCCACATTACTACGCGTGCAATATTGTGAAAGAGATTGTGGTTCCAAGTCTAGATCTCTAGCTAATTTCTTTAAACTCTTTTTGTATCCTAATTTTTCATAAATAATTTTTAAATTACACATATATGCTTTGGGCCTATATTCGGCCAAGTCTAGGGCTTTTTGCGCATCTTTTAATGCAGCTTTATAATTCCCTAATATTTTATATGTTTCACTGCGATTGTGGTAAAAAACATCAATATCATTACATCCTTCTTGGTTATTTATGGCTTGGTCAAACATACGCAACGCCTCTTCATAATTCCCCTCTACTAAATAAATCAATCCTAAATTATTATAAGAATAAGCATCTTCAGGTTTGGTAAAAACATAGGGTTCTAAAATTTCTTTAGCAGCCGCAAACTCTCTTTTTGATATCAACCGCATTGCATCAATGGGTGGGTCTGGCTCCCGGCAAAACAACCCACAGAACAATCCCAGGCATATAGTTAGTACTATTATGGTGTTTTTTAACGGAAACCGAGGACGAATATAATCATATTGCTCAAAATCCGCACAGTGATACTCTGTTTCCAGTAGTTGTTTTACTTCTTCAAAATGATTCACAATGTCGTTAATATTGTTAAGGCCCACTAAAAAATCGCGCAGTTTTACATGGAGTCTCTCATTCTGCCAACCAAAAACATGCACCCATTGGATATTGTGCCTACTGTCTACACTAATTACCATATTTACAGTATTGCGTTTTCCGTTCTTCCAGTATTGCTGCCAATATAAAGCTAATGAAGTAGGCGCATTTTCGAGCAAAATAAAATTAAGTTTAATGTGTTTAGTTCGAAACCAACAGTTATAATCTTCTGTTTCTATTTCCAGATTTTCTACATCCTCTCCTCTTACTGTGCCATATATCTCACGCGGGCTATAGGCTTGTAAGTGATATTTTTTAACATCCTCTTCAGATAATTGAGCAACTTCAAACATATTGGGCGCCTGTAAAGTAGGATTATAGTAATCTTGCTCAATATAATGGTAACAAAGCGTTTGATAGGTTCCAGGCCAAGTTGTATAGTAACATAGGCCTGGATTAATAATTTCTCCTCGGGCTTCAAAACCATGCTCCGCTTGTGTATGATACTCATTACCAAATGTTTCTACATAACCTATATATGCACCATGAGAAATGCAGAGCGGGGTAGGATCTTCATCTACAACTATCTCCCACTCCGCGGGATGTTCTACGGTTTCATAAGTTACTTTTTTCGTGTTTTTATCTTCATGCCGGATCCGTTCCGTCCACTCCGTAAAATAGCGGGCTTCCTTTACATAAGTTCCTATATATTCTTCATCCTGTGCTTTGAAACTATTAATTGTTCCACACACCCAAATAACTAGCCAAGCAAAAAGGGAGCCACCTATTAAACCTAAAATTCCCAATGCTTCCCAGCCCATTATATGAGGGATAATAATTAAAAGCCCCAAGCCATAAAAGAACGACACTACCATTAAATGTTCTCCTTGCCGCTGGCATAAACACTTTCTGTATAATCCGAAGTAATAACTGTAATTTTTATTTCTTCAGCATTTGGAAGTATCATGCATACTGGTATGCTATGAATATAAACACTATGTTCTTTTTGACGAGCTATTAACAAACGTTGTTGGGAGAAAAATTCCTGACGATTGGCTTCTATCTCAGTTGATAATTGACGCAATATGGACGAATCTAACGGAGGGTTTTGCTCTATAATCAATGAAATATCTTTTCCTTGATAACGTCCCGAAATAAGCTTTGGGTAGATTTCCTTAAATGTTTCCAAATATGTATCAGAAACATGTGTAACCTGTTTAATTACCTTCCACATTTTGTCAAAATTGGCTTCACACACCTCCTGTTGGGCCAACACTAAGTTACGGAGGCGTATTTCAGTATTATGTACAGAAATAAAATACCCAACAATTACTATACCAATTAACAATAAAATAAATACTCCTGATGTCATATTTCCTCCTTTACTCCTGAATGTGGCCCGGAAGAACCCGGGCCCGAATATTACTTTAATTCTTTCATCATGCAATCATAATATTTTTGGGAATCGTATTGAACCCGTTCTGAAATTTGCTGATTTTTCATGCGTGAGTGTTTTTTACAGATTTTAGAAGCCTCCTCTATTTGTTTATCTACTTCTTTTTGTATTTCTTTTTGCTCCAATGCTTGCCCATCAATGGGGATAAAGCGGCTTTTACGACTAAATTGATACAAAGTAAACAGATTATCTACCTTGGTTTCTACCAAATAAGTTCTTCCATTTACTGTGGCTATATTATGGTTAATTCCTGCTGCACATCCCACCAACAGTAAAGGTGTCAGCAATAATACATTTTTCATACTATCCCTCCTCGTTTTATTTGGGCATTACCCCAAAAAACTGTTTTATATGTGTTTGTGGTTTACTCAAACAAATCTGGTGTAGGTTATATTGCAAAATATTTCCTATATTATGAGTTTCTAATCCTGGCCGAAAAAGTTTTCTAACCTCATCTTCCGTAAAAATAGCTTTAGCACGTTCTCGATAGCTTTCTGTGCATCTATCCCAAAAGCATGCACCTCGTGCTGTTAGTGTCAACAAACGAAGTACAACAAATAGTTGCATATTTGTTAAATTATTTAGTTTGCTAAATAAAGCAAAGGCCAGGTGTTGGCTGTCCGGGTGGCGCAGGTTGGCACAAATATTTTCAAAATACTCTTTGTATCCATTAGAATAAATAGCACCTCTCTCTAGTTCGAGCCATTTACAACAGGCTTGGTATAATTCTTGGCAAGTTCTATATCCGGTAACTGACATATTATAAAGACTAGCCTTGCGTTGTTTATCCATTTGATAAAAAAATTTATTCAACTCTAAATAAATATTCATTTGTATATCCTAAATGACTACTTTTACCGATTTCTCTAAAAATTGTTGTTGAAATAACTGCCCTACTTTTTGCTGTAAACCTCGTGCGCCTAAGCGCTGTTCATAAGCGTAATCGACCATTTCTTCCACTAAAGCTGGCTGTATAGGGGTTGAGCTATTCAGGAGTTTTTTATATTGATAGATTGGCCCATTGTGCGGGTTGAGCAAAATACGACGTAAATCCTCTTTTTCCAATGGGAGTAACTGAATAAAATAGGAAAAACGCCCCACCAACTCCGGTAACATCCCATAACCGATATAATCATCAGCCGATAAAGTCGTGCGATATATACTAGATGTGTGCGTAAACCCGACTGATTTATCCATATGTTTTACTTGTAAAGATTCAAACGCCCCGCCAACAACAAAAAGCACACGGGAAATATCCCACTCAATAGGACGATTAGAAAAATAATCTGGAGCAGTAAAAGTTTTTCCTTCAATTAATCGCAAGAGCTCTGCCTGGACATTACCGGAAGACACCCCCCAGCGTTCTCCTCCTTCATGTAATTTGTCAATCTCATCTATAAATACAATAGAAAGAGGCAGCGTGTTTTTGTTTTTTGCTAAAGATTGAAGGGGTTGTAAAATATTACTTACGCTCATACCCGCATATCCTGTTTGTGTGTATTGAGAAGCGTCTGCATGAACAAAAGGTATTTTTAAAATACGAGCCAAACATTGACATAAATAGGTCTTGCCACAACCGGTTGGCCCACTGATAAAAATATTATTTTTTGTAAATGGGATATCGCTACTTTGACTGCATTTGGCTAAATGTTCAAATACACCTGCTACCAACAGCTTTTTAGCTTCATATTGGCCAATTACATATTTATTCAGCTCGGACATTACCTTCTTAGGTGAAAAAGTTCTCGGACTATCCTTCAAATGGGGGTTATTTTGCGTCGTGCCTATAAGTAAGTTTTGTATAACCTCTACTGCCCCGTTAGCTACGCGTAAAATTCCTTTTTTAAACAAGACACTATTTCCACTGAAAAGCGTTTCCAAGGCTACTGTCCGGCTACTAAAAGGGCTAGATTGCTGCAATAAGTTAGGGATGCGATATGCTGCAGGGACCATGATTTTCAATAAATTTAAAGTAGAAAGATATAGTAACAAAAACCATTCCATTTCATTTAAAGCATCCTCTTTTACCAATTTGGCAATTGGAATCTTCTTTTCGTTTGACTTTATAATTCGTGAGCGAATTTCCTCAAACAGTTTGACACAGCTCTCCTGCGGAGCATGCTTTTCTAATTGGCTGTGCCACTGCGTTAATTGTTCTATCAACTGTACGAACGAGCCATATGGTTTATTCATAGCATTATTAGCCATAAATTTCTCCTTCATCAAATCCCCAAACAAACGGTTTATGGTTGTCAATAACAGGTATATAACCAGCCAAAGCTGCCATATAAGCAGTCCGAGAAACATATTTTTTCCCCATAAAAAACCTCTCCTTTGGAGTAACCCATTAGAGAGGTGGTAAAAAAAGAACCCATCGTCTCCAATGGGTTCTACTCAAAATAAACTAATTGTAGCTCCCATTGTGCAAGCTTTAGCACCTTACGTTTAAGCAGGTTGCTGTGCAGTCATCAGGCTTGTCCCTCGTGCACTCTCAATAGGAATTGCCGTTATCTTGCGGAAGGAACAATTCCTAACTTTATCCAATAAATCCTCAAACGGATATACTTGGTACAACTTTTCCTAGGAATTGGAACTTTATAGATCAGTTCTATAAATCTTCCGAAAATAACGTTATGAATTAATGATTTTCAAAAAACGACAGCTTAGTGTCTTTTTTGTATCCTTTATAGATATATTATAGCATCTATTTTGGCTTCTGTCAATGAACAACACCAAGCGACATTATTGTGTCTTTATAATAAAAAATTATCTTTTAAATCACTGTTAAATGTCGTTTTTATCTTCTTTGTTTATATTTTGGTCAATAATAGAAGAAAAAGACGGTGTTTTGGCGGCAGAATTAGAGCCAGAAATAAAAAATTTAGGTTCTTTTTCAGGATTTGAGGGAAGAGCGGGGGTGTGTGCAGCGGATGAAGTTGGGAAAGAGGCTTTATCCAATGAAACTGAAACATCGGATGTAGTGGTTGAATTATTGATACCCGCTACCAAGGTCAGGTTGTCTACGCTTGCAGAAGCAGAGGGGGCAAGAGGGTTGCTTAGTTTTTCAAGTTGTACTGAAGCCTGCTCCAGTATTGCTTCAGGATCTAAAGGAGCTTGCGCGGCAGGAGCCGGAATAGGAGCTGGACCTGGTACCAGCACTCCAGTAAGAGCCTCTTTATCTGGGTTTAAGTCTTCTACCCACTGATGGGCTTGTTGCCAGATGGCCCATTGGGCAAAAGGAATCGGACTAAACTGACTATATCCGATAGAAGTTTTATTATCTGCATATAAGGAAAAAGTCCCAATATTGTCCAAGGAATAGTAAGAACATTCACCACCAGGAGAAACAGATGCTATATAATATTTATCCCATAAGCGCAGCATTTTGTAAGGGTATAAGGTACGGCTTTTTTTGCTGTTTTTAAGGGAAATTCTTAAATGGCAATGGTATTTAATACACTTTAATACCATAATGGCCGTTTCATCCGTTTCAGAAAAATCTTCCTTACTGACTCCAAACTGGCAATTATCAAAAGAAAGAGGCTCAAAACGTTTAGATATTTGGGATAAAACAGGTGCAAAAGATTCTCCGATTTGTTTAGCAATGTCCACTGAAACTACCATTAAAGCGGCCTCTTCACATGAAAGGCCTATATGTCCTAAAGAAAATCCTCTCGCCAGAGCATATACACTTTGCTGGGGAGAGACGACCGGAAACTGGGCTTGCCATAAAAGTCCCATATCGCGCTGAATAGTACGAATAGAAACCCCAAACCGAGTGGCCAAATCAGGTACAGTAATAGCATTTTGCTCTAACAAAGTTAATATTTGGGAAATTCGTTTAGTTTTACTAGCAATTTCTTTAGACATAATTGAATTATAGCAATTTTGTCTTTTAAATGTCGTTTTCTAGAATTATCGGTTTTTAGAGCAAACTTCGTCCGCTATTTTTCGCTTGTCCAAAATAAGGCCGGCGGACAACAGCCACTACAAGCGGAAGATAAGATCACAAAAATAAATTTTGGGATTTCTGAATACAAAGTCCGGGCAAAAATTTTCTGAAAATTTTTAGAGACTTTCCGTCCTCATACAATTATATTGTTTCTAACAGTACGCACTTAGTCGACAGATACAATCCACAAACACAAGTCTGATCCCTTTTTTCATTTCCTTCAAAAGCTTTTTTCTAACTACTACAACACAATTTTCCCCATTAAACAGCTACCACCCCCCAGATTTATGCAAGAATACACCCGGGAATTTTGCCATCATTATCAGTATATATACCTGATTTCAAAACTCTAGGTCTTTAGGGACTGTTTTGATTAGGTCTTTTGGCCCTATCATTTGCGAATTATATTTCTCATAATAAGATGCTGAATATAAAAGCCCGCGAATAGTTTCTCGTAAAACATAGCGTGCACGCCTCAGTAATTTACCAGGTTTTATATTTCTAAACAGCAATTGAGCGTGGTATACACTTACCCATTATATATAGCGGGAAAGGATATTTTTGTCTAAAAGACCCCCGATATACAGGTGGAAAGTTACGTACCTCAAATAGGAATTGTACATGGTATACACTTATATATTAAGTAGCAAGGGAGGATAAGAAATTATAACAGGATTTATAGGTTCTAATGACAATTTATAAAGCCCCCCCCAGCAAGTCCATAACCTTTATTTATTAAGAGAAATTAAAAAAGGTTTACACTTATATATTTGTTGAACCCGAAAGAGTTCCCAGATTGAAAAATCTTGGATTTGAACTGAAGGAGTTTCAGCAAGTATGATTGATAGGATTAAAGGTGGTATTGAACCAGAAAATGTAAAAGAATTGTGGCCTGGGGCGATAGAGGCCTTGAAAGCCCAGAGAATTAAGAATCCCCACAATAAACCTGTAGTGTCTTATCACAGCAAAAAACAACAGGTTGTATTTGATGTAGCCGCACCAAGATGTTTGTTTGGCAATAACCTGGCGGAAGCCACGGATGCGGACTTGGATGAGTTAGTGACAGCTATTCAATGCGAATTTACCAGAAACGGTGTAGATGTGCCCAAAGAAGCGATATATAACGCACAGATTTATTATTTGGAGTATGGAAAGAACATTATTTTGCCTATAACTACTTCCATGCCCGCCTTGTTCAAGCGGTTTGGGAAGGGGTTAACTAAAGGATATAATGCGCTCGAATTTCATCACTATAGAAAAGACAGAAGAGACGGGTATAAAGTGGGTATAAGCCTGGACAACAGAGACATCGCTTTTTATGACAAAACAACCAAGGAAATAGTTGGAAAGAGCCTATATAACAAGGAAAACAAAGAAATCTATGGCAAGTTGCTAGGGCAAGGAAAGCAAGTGCTTAGGTATGAAGTCACTTTTTATAGTAGCCCTTCCGTAAAGGCAAATTTATCCAAGTTTAAGCAATGTAGTGGAAATTTTACATTACGGGAAGTGTGGGATAGTAAATTAGCCAGGGAGTTACTGGTAAGCTTCTCTAATGAGGTGCTAAACAATTTACCCCCTGCTGGGTGTTCCAAAGAAGCAGAACTAAGGCAGATAAAAGAAGCCATAAGGGGCGGATTCTCCACTAGCGATATTCTCATATACAAAGGGTTGGGAAATCTAGAAAAAAAGTTGGGAGCCAATACCGTTAAAGAAATGTTTAATCCTATTGAAGAGAGATACGCTGGAGGGAAAAAGCAATATATGCAGTACAGCGACGCAAAGAAGAAACAAGAGAAGTTAGCCGCATATTTTAAGCCTAGGCGGGCCCAGACAATGAGAAAAATCAAACGGACGATTAAAGATTTTAAGCCTATTCGGGTGGATATGAGGACCAAAGAAATAATCGATTACTAACAGGGATATACAAAGGAGCAAAAATGGATAACTTAATTAAACAGTTGGAAGACTATAGACTTAAAAACAGACTTACACAGGCGGAACTGGCCCAATTATTGGGGGTTTCTTATGTGTCGATCAACAAATGGCTTAACGGGCATACGCGCCCCCAAAAGTTACAAATTTATCAGATTGAGCAATTAATAAGCACAGGGGGACAAGGATGAAGAAGAGGTGTGTATATTATGTAAGAATAAGTAAGGTTAATAGATATAGATAAATAATAGACATAAGTAAAGAAGATACAGGTGTATAGTGCCAAGGGTACAAAGTAGACTTGGCAAGATTACAGGGTAATCTTTAAATAGGATTTAGAAAGATATAAGAAGACAATTTAGAGATGCAGGGAAGGAATTAATCTTATGATTACTATATCCTTCCAGGGTTAAAAGCAATAGTGAATAAGGAAAAAATTATGGAATATGACTCAAAAACTTTAATGGATGTAAATGAAGTAGCCGCGTATTTACATCTTTCCCCTTCAACCGTTTATTCTAAAAGAGCGCGTGGGGAATTTCCAAAAGGCAGTATCGTGAAATTATTTGGGAAATTACTTTTTAAGCGGGAAAAGATAGAACAACTGGTGGAAGATTCTATAGAACCTTCCTTTGGGATCTATTAAAATCGTCTTGGTTATTTGGTTTGTTCTGCTTCCAAAAATCTTTTAAGAGCCAACCGAATAACCGAAGACAAATTACGGTCTTCCCGCTGGGCATACTCCTGCGCCTGAGCTAAAAGTTCAGCAGGAAGCGTAAAACTTACCGTTTTTGTTTTTTGCTTGTTATCTTGTTCAGACATATATAGATAATAGCACATTTGATTAGATATGAAAACATAATACTTGACAATATAAAATAATATTATATAGTATTATAATATAATATTGGAGAATATTTGATATGAAAATTTATCGTAATAAAAAAGGATTGTATGGAATTGATTATAATGACGAGACAGGAAAGAGACACCGGAAGATTGTCGCCACAAGCGAATCTGCCGCAAAAGAAGAATTAGCGAAAAGGACGAATGCTTTCTACAAAGCAAAAAATAATCCGCAATTAATGCAGGAAAGCCAGTTATTCAAAGATTTAGCCCCCTTGTTTATTCAACATCATATAGAACTGTTACCTTCAAAACAAACCTATCTGGCTATGTTTAAGCAGATTTTAAACCATTTCGGCAGTTATGCCCTAAAGGCAATTACTCCCTTGGAAGTACAAAGTTTCTATAACCAAAAAGCCTTGGCAACATCCTACTCGAATGCAAATCGATACTTAGGTATTATTAGCAAATTTTTCAATTGCTTAAATGATTGGGATAAATACAGTGGCCCCAATCCCTGCCGTAAGGTTAAAAAACAAAGCGACCCTGAACCTTTTAATCCCCGTCCCATAAATGAACAAGAGATTAAAACGCTTTTGCCCTATCTAAGCAACGAAACCCGCCCTTGTGTAACGATTGGGTTTTATACAGGGCTCAGACGTCAGGAATTATTAGGCCTCCGCTGGGAAAATATAGACTTTGTTCATCGGACGATCTATATCCCTAAAACGAAAACAAAAAATTCGCGCACGTTAGGTTTAACAGGAGACCTTGAACAGATTTTGCAAGGCTTGCACCCGCAAAAACAAGGATTGGTCTTTGCACAAGTAACGGAAGACAAATTAAAATATCAATTGAATCAAGCCGCTAAAAAATCTGGGGTAGGGCATATTCGCCCGCACGATATGAGGCATTCTTTTGCAGTTAATTTCCTAAACCGCGGGGGATCACTAGAACATTTACAACGTTTATTGGGACACAATAAAATCACCACTACGCAACGTTATTTGCGCTTTAAAACAGGAGAGATTGCCAGCAAAATGATGGTAATGGATGGAATGATTCCATTAGATATTGTAAGAGGGAATTTGTAATCTACGCACAAACTACGCATTTTTTGCGTAGTTTATGTTATAATAGGTTAATAGAGGAACTGTTATGTATATTTATCAAAACGAAAATTGGCCACACTTCACATGGGATAAACCCAAGATTTTAGCCCGGCTTGCACAGGTCAAACTGGCCCAAGGGCTGTTGCTGGGTAAAATGCAAAATATTGGATTTGCCATGCAAGACAGCGCCTTGCTTCAAACCCTTACAGAAGAAATTTTAAAATCCAATCAAATTGAAGGCCAACTATTAGACATCGCACAGGTGCGCTCCTCTATTGCCCGGCGGTTAGGGTTGCCTAATGAAGATATTCCCGTGGATCGCAATGTAGATGGCACGGTAGAAATGATGTTAGATGCCATCCAACACTATAACGCTCCTGTTAATAAAGCACGTTTATGCGCCTGGCACAAACATATGTTCCCAGATGGGAAGAGCGGCTTTTATACCATTCAGACGGGGAATTACCGAGATGATGCTTTGGGCCCCATGCAAGTGGTATCTGGCCCTATGGGGCAAGAAAAGGTTCACTATCAAGCCCCGGATGCTCCTCTTTTAAATGCCGAAATGGAAAAATTATTTCACTTTATCAATACGGATGAAATGGATGACGTCCTTAAAGCCGCTATCACGCATTTGTGGTTTGTTATTTTACACCCGTTTGATGACGGTAATGGACGTATTGCCCGTGCCTTAAGTGAATTATTATTAGCCCGGAGTGAAGCCTCTGCCAACCGGTTCTATTCCATGTCATCCCAAATAGCCAAAAATCGTAAAGAATATTACAAACAATTAGAAATTACCCAACAGGGCGATTTGGACATCACGGAATGGATAGAGTGGTTTTTGCAAACCCTGGAGCAGGCTATTAAAGATTCTGATGAACTTTTGAAAAATGTTTTGGCGAAAGCAACCTTTTGGAAGCAACACCAAGGGGAAGCCTTTAATGACCGCCAAAGCAAAATGCTTAATATGCTGTTTGATGGGTTTAAGGGTAATTTAACCAGCACTAAGTGGGCCAAAATCTGCAAATGCTCCCACGATACGGCCTCCCGCGACATATCCGACCTGCAACAACGCGGTATTTTAGAGAAAATTGGAGCAGGCAGAACGACACACTATAAACTGAAACAACTATAAAAACCGCGACTTTAGTTGCGAGATACTTGAATTTCTAAATTTGCCTATAAAATAGAAATTCATTTAAAGATATTTCTATTTTTTGCTTAAAAATAGAAATAAAAATTGATTTATTACTAAAAAAACCCTAAAATAGAAATAAAATATGGGAGATAATGATGACACATTTCAATGCTGGTGTATATAGAGAGCGACTGGGTTATAAAAGTTTCTCTCCTTCTTTGATAAATAAACCTTTTGAGTTTTCAGACCCACAAATCAACATCCTTCTCGAAGAAGCAAGTCGTTCTATTGGGCAATTAAATGCCTATTCAGATTTTGAAGAAGTTAATATGGACCTCTTCATTAATATGCACATTTATAAAGAGGCTACGGTATCAAACAAGATTGAAGGAACACAAACCACCATAGATGAGGCCGTTAAACCAGAAGAATTAGTTGTTCCCGAAAGAAGAGATGATTGGAGAGAAGTACAAAATTATATCAAAGCCATTCATTTTGCCCAACAACAGCTAACAAAACTCCCCATTTCCACGCGGCTAATTATGTCTATTCACTCTATTCTTTTAGAAGGAGTGCGCGGAGAACATAAAAATCCAGGAGAAGTAAGAAGAAGTCAAAATTGGATTGGGGGTTCTTCTCCGAGCAATGCTTTTTTTGTGCCTCCTCATTATGAAGAACTTCCAGAATTGTTGTCTGATTTAGAAAAGTTTTGGCATAATGATAAACTTCAAATACCGACTTTAATCAAAATTGCTATATTTCATTATCAATTTGAAACCTTACATCCTTTTTGTGATGGCAACGGAAGGATGGGACGCTTATTAATTCCTCTTATGCTGATGTCTTGTGGGGTGTTGTCTAAACCGTCTTTATATATATCAAGTTTCTTTGAACAAAAAAAGGGTATATATTATGACTCTTTGACAAAGGTAAGAACTCAAAATGATTTGGAACAATGGATAAAATTCTTTTTAACTGGAATTATTGAAACTTCCCAACAGGGAACGGTTACTTTAAGAAAATTAATTGCATATAGAAACAAAATATATGCGCAAATAAAAACTCTTGGTGGAACCAGAACACAGAAAGCAGACAATATCATTAAGTGGATGTTTGGAAATCCTGTTGCTAACACACAAAACATCGTTGAAAAATTCCATTTTTCATATGGTATAGCAAATCGTTTGATGGGAGATCTGGAGAGGCTAGGGATTCTCAAACACAAAGATACTATTTCGCATAAAAAATACTATGAGTTGAATGGTTATTTAGACCTATTCAAATAACCCCCATTGGCAATATTTTGGCAGTGCCCCAAAAAGGCAAAACTCAAGGCATTTCTTCGTCGAGAGACATCTTTTCTAGTTGCCAAGGCGCCTTTGACATGGGAAAGGTCACAGGTTCAATCCCTGTACTGGGCACCATTTACAGCCACCCTCTATGGGTGGCTTTTTATTTATACCACTCAAAAACCTCAAAACACGCCTGTCAGGGGGGCGCTTAATTTGGAAAGGCTTTTGGCGGCACTTCCCTATTTTATTAGCTATTTAAATATATTTTTTATAAACTGTTTGTATTAGTAAAAAATATTTATTACAGCCAATTAAATAATTGATGGAGCCTCTAAGATGAGAAAACAATACCTTTTGCTTTGTGCTTTTTTATTACTCAACACCCCGGGTTTTGCTTTGCAGGCAGACCCCGAAACGAAAATTTTGCTTATAGACGCACAAACCGTCAGCGGCGCTACGGAAGTTGAGGGGGCCGACAATCAACAAGGGGCCGACGGCTACCAGGTAATCATAACCAACAGCACCGTGCAAGATAACCTCAGCCCGTTGCATAACTCCCAGGTGTTGGGTGGAGGAACCGTATACGGCACCGCCAATGACAATAAAATAGAAATTACCGATTCTACCGTAAACCGCAACATTGTGGCCGGCCAATCCACCTTTGGCACCCAGGCCAACAACAATGTGGTGACGATTAACAATTCCAAATTAAACGAAGGGGCGCCTTTGTCCGAGCTAACCACGCTGTCTAATTATCAGGTGGAGCACCGCTATGATGACCAAGGGCAGGAGGTGTATACTTTAGCCAGCATGGCGGGCGATACGGTGCAAACCGCCGGGGAATTAACGCCGGAATTCGCCCAATACACCGTTTACGGGGGAACTGTAGCCAACGGGGAAGCCAGCGGAAACCAAATTATTGTTACTAATTCCAACGGCACCATAGGCAACAATTTAATAGGGGGCTATTCCCCTTATTTGGCCGAAACCCACCTGCATGATAACAGCGTGCAGGTAACCAATTCCCAGGTAAGCGGACTGATTGTGGGGGCCACCAGCCTGGGAATGAATTGGGAAAACAGCATTACCGATCCTTTAATAAACAATAACAACTCCATTTTAATTTCCGGCTCCCAGATTAATGACGCCATCGGCGCTTACGGCGGTTTATCCACCAACGGCAACAGCATTGTGCTTAACGATTCCGTAGCCGATAATTTATACGGGGTATCCTTTGGGCAAAATATTTTTTATATGGGCGGCCAACCCGCCACCATAGAAAACACCGCCTATAACAACAGTGTGCGGTTATATAACAATTCCATTGCTTTGGGCAATATTTACGGGGCGCAAAGCCACAGCGTGCAAGCCAAGGGGAACGTGGTGGAGCTGCTCACCGGCTCCAAAGCGCAGGGCAGTGTGTACGGGGTGCATATGTCCAACGCGCTTGTACAGGAAAATGACACCACCGTATCCTGGAATACAGTTCAAACCGCGGCCGAAAACAACCGGGTTATTTTAAACGGAGCCGAAGCCGGCACCGCCACGGCTGAAATTGCCGGCGCCAAAAACTCAAGCGGTTGGGCAAATAACAACTTGGTACAAATCACGGATTCCACCGCCACCGCCGCCACATTGGCCGGCGGCTGGGCGCAACACGAACGCCAAACCTTAACCGCTTCCGCTACGCAAGTTTTTCCCTCCGGCACCAAAAACCTCCCTTCCGGCCAGCAGGATTTATCTATCGGTTATCAAGCCAATACCAATACCGTATCGGCTGCGGGCAGCACTATTCAGGCCAATGTATACGGCGGTTTGGTGTCCCGCCAGGAAGAAACCAACCCCAACGGCACGCCGGATACCACCCTCTCCACCGCTTGGGCCAACCTGGTGCATTTGGATACATCTTCCGTAACCGGCAATGTATACGGCGGGGCCGCAATGGGGGATTATACTTCTGCCAAATACAACCGCCTTTGGTTAACCAATACACAAGTAACCGGCAGTGTATACGGCGGGTTTGCCCAAGGCGCCAATGCCGCCGCAGCCTGGAACCAGGTGATATTAAATAATACGTCCGTCAGCGGGGACGTGTATGCCTCTTCCGCCGCGCAGCAGGAAGGCAACAACACGGTTACTTTGGCCGGGCAGACGGATATTTCCGGCACGGTTTATGGCGGAGGTACAAACAACCAGCTGACGCTGCTCAACTTTCAAAGTGCGCTGCCGCTTCATTTAAACGGGTTTGACCGGCCTTATATTATTTCCGGGGCGGATACATCCGTTATTTTTGCGCAAGACGTTGCCCAGGGCAATGTATATGTGCAAGGCATTCAAGACGTAAACAGCCATATTATGATACGCACGCCGGACGAAAATTCTTCCTTTACTTTGCACGCGACAGATTCCGGCGTATATACCTATTCCCTCACGCCAACCGCACTGGAAGACGGCTGGACGGGCTGGCTGCTTTCCGGCGGGTTTTCAATGGATAGGGCCAAATCTTACGCGCGCACTTCTTTGGCGGCGCTGGCTTTGGCCAACGCGGGGGACGGACTGCTGGAAAACGCCTTAAACTCCGCCGCGCAAAGCGAACAGGAAACCGGCACATTCTTGCAAACCGGTTATGAAAACGCCTCCCATAATACAGGCAGCAGCATCCGCCTGCATGCCACTACCGCCATGGCCGGTTTATACGCCAAAACCGGGGATATGATTGGCGGGGCGTATGCCCGCTATGCTTATGGGGATTACAATACGCACCCCGTCCACACCGAGAGCTACGCCTATTCTTGGGCGGGCGGTTTATTTGGCGCCTGGAACGCCACCCAACGCCTGCAGCTGTTGGCCGATGCCCGCGTGGGCTGGCAAAGCACCAGCTACGGCGGTTCTTACCAAACGGGGGCCAGCTTTGATTACGAAAGCGTTTTCACCTCCTTCCAAACCGCCGCACAATACACACTGTGCCAAGAATTAACGGCCGATGCCCGCCTGCGCTGGACCCATATTTCCGGAGACAGCCTGACCGACAATTTAGGAGAACACATCTTTTTAAGCGGGAGTGACAGCTTGCTCGGCTCCATCGGGCTGGCCTACCAACCGCAGGCATTGGCTTTTGGCTATTTTGCCCCGCGTTTGAAAGCGGAATTATTGCACGAATTTAACGGCCGCGCCACCGCATGGGTGGAAGGATACCGTGTAGGCGGCACCAGCCTGCGCGGCACCACCGGGCGCGGAACCCTGGGGCTGCAATACAACCACCCGAAAGGTTTTTATGCTGATTTGTCCGGTTTCTGGGAAGGGGGACAAATGGAGGGTTGGGGCGTAAAAGCACAAGCCGCGCTGCGTTTTTGATACGCTTGCCCCAAACGCCCCGCCAAACCGCGGGGCGTTTTTTTATTTACAGCCCAACCAGGTCTTTTGTTTAAAAGTTATAATATATATAGCAGGTTATACTTTTAAAACCAAATTTTTTGCCAACAGGTAATGTATGATTCGATTTAATTGTGATTATAACGAAGGCACCCACCCCGCCATTTTGGAGCGCCTTGCCAAAACCAATATGGAGCAAATCCCCGGTTACGGGGAAGACCACTACTGCCGCCAAGCCGCCCAACTGCTGCGGGAAAAATGCCAAGCCCCGCAGGCGGACGTACATTTCCTGGTGGGCGGCACGCAAACCAATTTAACGGTCATTGCTTCTGCTTTAAAACCGTATCAATGCGTTATATCGGCCGATTCCGGACACATTAACGTGCACGAAACCGGCGCCATAGAAGCCACCGGCCACCGCATTATTTCCGTACCCGGCACGGAAGGCAAAATATCCGCCGCCCAAATACAGCAAGTGTGCGATACGCATTATACCGAAGACAACCCGGAATTTTCCGCCCAGCCCAAAATGGTTTATATTTCCTTTCC
Organism: uncultured Elusimicrobiales bacterium; assembly: GCA_944327085.1. Classification (GTDB taxonomy): domain Bacteria; phylum Elusimicrobiota; class Elusimicrobia; order Elusimicrobiales; family Elusimicrobiaceae; genus Avelusimicrobium. Next base: position 338,076 of record CALVGG010000001.1, read on the forward strand.
TACCGAATACGGCACCCTGTACACCAAGCAGGAATTGCAAGAACTGCACGATGTTTGCCAAAAAAACAACCTGCTTTTATTTGCAGACGGAGCCCGCCTGGGCTATGCCCTGACTGCCAAGAAAAATACCGTCTCCCTGCCGGAATTGGCCGCCTTGTGCGATGTGTTTTATATAGGAGGCACCAAAGTGGGCGCCTTATTTGGCGAAGCCGTGGTGATTATGAACCCGGATTTAAAAAAAGATTTCCGCTATTACATTAAACAGCGCGGGGCCATGCTGGCCAAAGGCTGGCTGCTTGGCCTGCAGTTTTTAACTTTGTTTGAAGATGATTTGTATTTAAACATTGCCCGCCGCGCAAACGAATTTGCCGCCCGCATTAAAAAAGCGTTTCAAAAGGCGGGGTTTCCGCTGTTGTATAACTCCCCCACCAACCAGCAATTTCCCATTTTGCCTAATGAAATGGTAAAAAAACTGGAGAAAAAATACGTGCTGGCACATTTCGGCCACCCGGATGACAAACACACCGTGATCCGCGTGTGCACCAGCTGGGCCACCACGGAAGAACACGTAGCCGCACTGGAGCAGGACATAGCGGACTTGTCTTCCTTATAATTTATTGCACGCTTACGCAAAGGCCCAGCCGCAAGCTGGGCCTTTGGGCCCTTGTTAGCCTCCCCGTTAAACAGCTATTCTATAAGTATGAAACACCTGTTTTTAATATTTGCAGCCGGAGTGCTGTTGGCTACCCCCGTTTGTGCGGCCGCGCCCGAACAAACCGCCGCGCGCGCCGTGGAACAAGCTTTTCAAAATACGCCCAAGCTGTTTACTGTTTATACCAACAGCTTGCGCTCCCTGCCTAAAGACCAGTTTGACGCCTTTGCCGGCGCCATTGCCCTGGTGCAACTGGCCAAGCCCTATGCCCAAGCGCCCGATTTTACGGACATTCCCCAAGCTGCCTTTCCGGACGTATTAACCGTACAGGTTATTTTTGATACGCGGGCAAATATTTCCGCTCAACTGGCTAAAATAAAAGGCTCTCAACAAGCCTTAAAAAAAGCCAACGGTTTAACCGTTACCCAGCAAACCCCAAATAAAAAATATATCCATACGGTTTTTATCCCTACGGACGATTTTACCGTCAATCATGCCCCCTATTACATTACGGCACGGGTAGCTGTGGTGCTGGCACATGAAATTTACGGGCACGTATATCATTATTTGCAAAACCCCAAAACGGCTTTCTCACCGGAAAACATAAAAGAGAAACGCGCCTACGAGCAAAGCACCGCTTTTGCCCGGGGGATTATCTCTTCCGAGATGTTTAAAAATTTCCCGCCGCAGTTGCAAACCCAATTTCGCGCGGCGTTAAAGAAAGAAGAAGCCCTGCTGCGCTCTTATACGGCAGGCAAATAACCCCTTTTGCGCCCTAAGGGCACAAAAAGGTAAAATATATAAAAGACGGCAGAGCCCGCCCCGTAACATAAAGACGCCCTCTACCGCAGGAGAAAATGATGAGTATTTTTGAAGCGTTAATGATGTTGGGCTTTGGTTTGGCCTGGCCGTTTAATATTTCGCGCTCTTTGCGCACCAAAACAGCCGCCGGCAAAAGCTTTTTATTTATGATTACCATTGAATTTGCCTACGTGTGCGGGATGATTCACAAAATTTTGCATAATTTTGACTGGGTTTTCTGGCTGTATGTATTAAACTTTGTAATGGTAGGGATCGATTTCTGCCTGATGCTGCGCTACACCAAGTTGGATGCTTTCCGCAGTTTGCGCCAGCAGGCGCGCAAACGCCACGCACAGAAGGCCAAGGCTTTGCAATAATTACCCGCACAAACCCCGCTTTTATAAGCGGGGTTTATTTTTACACATAATTTTTTTAAAAAATATTGCATCAACCCTGCGCAAATAAAGTACAATAATATACATGAATAAAAACACCGCACTAACCATTAAACGCGTGCACGCCCTAATTACCGGGGGCGCGCGTTATTTTGCGTATGCTATGTTTATGTTTAAACGCGCAAACGGGTTAAGGAGCGGATTGTAATAATATAAATTTTTGTATATATCATAAACCGGCTCCTTTCATAAAAGGGGTCGGTTTTTTAATGGAAAAGAGGAAAAAGAAAAATGATAAAGAAATGGATAATTGGCAGTACGGCTGTTTTAACATGCGCTCTTAGCGCCCAGGCATATGATGCCCAGGCCTTTATGCGCCAGTATAAAGATACAATTTCTATCGTAGAAACCAACTACGCCCACAAACTGCCTATTTCTGGCTATGAACGCAAGCAGCTGTTTCAAAAAGAATTTTTAATGCGCGCGGCCGAATTTGGCCCGCAGGAATTATTGGATAAAGTACTGGCTTTAGCCACCACCCCCCTGCAAATTGCGCAGGAAGACAACCTGGGCCGCACCGCTTTATTTTACGCGGCCGATTCCCGCGCGGCCGACAGTTTATTAAACCGCTTTATATCTTTAGAAGCCGCCCGCGGCCTGCAAGTGGGCTACGCCGCCATGAACGCCGGCCCCGTGGAACCCGGTAAAAAAGCCCAGCGCTTTTTAAATAAAACCGATAACGAGGGCGCCACCGCTTTAATGATTTTGTTAAGAGACGGCAAAACCTCCGCCGCCGAGCGTCTGCTGGCCAGAGGGGCCAACCCCTGCGTGCAGGATAAAGACGGTGTAACCCCGCTGCATATGGCCGTGCTGGGCACCAAAAATAATAATCCGGCCGGGTTAAAAACTTTACAAAAAGTATTAAAAGCCTGCCCCAAAAACATAAACGCCAAAACCAAAGACGGGCTGTTGCCTCTCCACTGGGCAGATAAAGCCGTTTACAGCAAAGCTTATGCCCTGTTAAAACAGGCCATGCCCAAGAAGCAAGCCCCTAATTGGGAAGGAAAATTAAAAGCTTTATAAAACATACAAAACGCCCCGCTTGAAAGAGCGGGGCGTTTATTTTAACGGCCTAAATATTTAAACGGATATTGAAGCACATATTTTAAAAAGCGGGCCGGGTGCATTTGCGGGTCCGGGGAACGGTCAAAAAATTTAAACCGCTGCAGGTTATATTTTTTAATCATTTTCAGCCAGGGGTGTTCTTTATCCGTATGGGGTTTGCCGCCCATTTGAAGATATTGCTGATAAAATGCCTGCCAGGGGGCGTTCCAGGTATACGTCCAAAAACGCACGCCGCCGCCGGCGCAGTGATAAATCAAAACGTCCTTGCGGTTTTTGTCCAAATATTTGGGGTTGCTGGGCAGGCAGTTGCAAATATCCGGCAGTACTTCCACCTTAATGCCAAATTCCTGAAACATCACGTTTACAACGCCCTGATCCGGGCAGACCAGGTTTTCCAGCCATTCGGCTGTTTTGTGGTAGCACCACATACGCAGTTCCCGGCGGTGGGGGATATTATCGCAAAACAAAGTAACGCCGGCATTATAGCAGGGCACCGTCATATCATACTGGGGCATGGGGTGCACAAAGTTTTTGGTAATAAGCGTAAGACCTTTTTGCGTATCTTTGCACATGGCCACGCCGGTTTTATCCCCAAAGTTATTAAAAATATAGCTTAAATCCCCCCCAATCATTACGTCTACATCAATATAAAGCACTTTTTTATAGGTGTCCAACAAATCAAAAATTTCATAGCGGGCGAATGTAAGCTGGGTGAAGTTTTTAAAATTAATATTTTCAAAATCCGTCTCCACCGCGAAGTGATATTCTTTAAAAATACAGGGTGTAATGGAATTTAAAAAAGCTTTATCCGCTTCCGTAAACCCTTGATAATAAACCAACACATCAGTAGTTTTTAATAAATCAGCACAGTGTTTTTTTAAACTTAACAGGGCCACGGCCAGGGTGAAAATAAAACGTTCGTTACAAGAAAAGAAAATCGCATTTTTTTTGCTCATATTCGTCCTCAAAAGGGGTTAGTAATATGATAGAATTATAGCATAATTACCAGGAGAACCCCCGTGGATCCGCGCCTAAATACTTTAAAATTGGCCGCCTTGCAGGCACAAAAAATGATTACGCTGCCGGCCCAAACCAGCCGTTTGGCTGCCTGGGCCATGGCCGTGCACCGCATGCGCAAACAACTCAAACAAAATATGCGCTTATGGCTGCGGACACTAAAACACCGGCCGGTGGCGCCAGGCGGGCCGCTGCGGGTGCTGGTACATGTGCGGGGTGGAATCGGGGACGTATGCATGACCCGCATTTTTGTAAAATCCCTGCGGGAAGCCCTGCCTAAAGCGGAGATTTTATTTTGCTATGACAGCAAAGCAGTAGTGGATGCGGTATTTCAGGACGGACAGTTTATTAACGGATTTCAAAACCGCAAATACATCCCGCAGGAGTTTGACTTGGTCATTTCCGGCTGCCATGTACTGCGCTACGCTTATTACCGCGAAGAACGCTTAAAACAATTGGCGCCCTCTTTTATGCCAGCTTTTCATAAAGGCCTGGAAATGCAGAAAATATTTAATATTTTTGATCAAAATACTCCGTATTTGGATGGATATTTAGCCAGAATTACCGTGGAGTATGGCAGCAGCCGGGTAGGCAATTTGGGCCTTTCCACCGGGTTGGACGTTACCCAACAATCCCGCGCGCCGCTTACGTTAAACGAAACGGAAAGCCGCCGCATATTAAAAAACCTTGGCTTAGCCGGCAAAAAATACATTACCATACACGACGGCATCAATACCAATACGGATATTTCCCTCGGCCACCCCACCCGCTGCTGGCCGCAATATTGCTGGCGGGAATTTGCCCTTTTATTTAAAAGGCATTTTCCGGGGATATTACTGGTGCAATTGGGCGGAAGCAAAAGCACCGTGTTTGACTTTGCAGATATTTCCCTGGTAGGGAAAACAGCCGTGCAGGACCTGCCTCATATTTTAAATAATGCGCTTTTACATGTGGACGGGGAAAGCGGCATGGTGCAACTGGCCAACTTAACCCGCGTACAAAGTGTTGTTTTGTTTGGCCCCACCCCGGAAAAATATTTCGGTTATCCGCAAAACATGAATTTGGTGGCCCCCAACTGCCAAGCCTGTATGAATATAGATTTTAAATGGATGACCCGCTGCGCCCTGGGCTACCCCGTAGAAAAACAATGTTTGGCGGCCATTACCCCCCAGCGCGTGATGGAGGCCGTAACCCAGGCATTAAGTGCAAATAAACTTGCCACAAAATAAAAAAATTGCTATACTATTTATGTAGTAAGAAGGGCCTGTAGCTCAGCTGGGAGAGCGCCTGCATGGCATGCAGGAGGTCGCAAGTTCGATCCTTGTCAGGTCCACCATTTTAAACCTATTACCCGCCGCAAGGCGGGTTTTTTATTTTGTCACAGAGACTTTTTTCTCCAAATATATAAAACACGAAGACTCTCTTGTCATTTCCCCGCCAAAACCCACATTTTATATACTGTTTATATGTTTTATAAAGACAAGTTTGCCCGCGGGCTCATACTGATTACCCTGTTTTTGCGCTTAGGCACTTTGGGATACGTGCTGTGGTTTAATCCGCTGGGCACCGCACTGTTTACATTCCCGGATTCCCCGCACTACACTTACGCCGCCCAAACGTTACTTGAACAAGGCACTTTGTTAGATGCCGGAACCCAGGCCCCGCTTACTTTCCGCACGCCCGGTTACCCGGTGTTTTTGGCGTTTGTTTGGGCTTTATGCGGCCGGCAGGACGCGGCCGTGGCGTTTTGGCAAATTCTCTTATCCACCGCTTTAATTGCCTTGTGCTATCAGGCGGCACGGACCTTTCTATCCCAAACGGCGGCGCGGGGAGCGGCCTTGTTATGCGCAGCCAGCACCGTTTATTGGGCATACAGCTTTGCCTATTTGTCTGACATACTGTTTGCGTTTTTTATAACTGCCTATTTACTGTGCGCACTGTTATACATAAAAGCCCCCAAAAACACGCTTTTACTGGGGGCAAGCGCTTTGCTGGCGGCGGCCGTGTTTGTGCGCCCGGTGGGCTATAATTTATTTTTTATAAGTATCCTTCTTTTGCTGGTCTTACACTACAAAAGCGGCTGGAAACAAGCTACTGTTAAAATAGCCTGCTTTATACTGCCTTTTTTACTGTTTACCGGGGCGTGGCAACTGCGCAACTGGAAGGAAACGGGGTACAAGGGTTTTCACTCCTCGGCCGCGTATAATTTATATTACTGGAATTTGGATAGCGTAGCCCGCGCGCATAATCTGCCCGCGCAGGAGGGCTCCCGCCTGCTTACGCAGGCTTTACCCAAAGATTTTACATCCTGGCCGCTAAGCCGGCAGGACCAATGGTTTAAACAGCAGGCCAAACCTATGATTTTAAAATACTGGCCGGAAAAATTATTGCGCGCGCCGTATTGGCTGGCTAAGACTTTGCTGGGCGGGTCTTACACGCATTTATCGCGCGTGTTTTTGGGCAGGCCCCCTTTAACGCAGGAAGAGTTTAACTATCAATTAAACAAAACCGCCCCGTTGCCCGCCAAACACCTAAAAACCGGGGCGGACTGGGGCCTTTTAGCCCTGTGTTTTGCACAAACCCTGCTTACAGCCGCATTGGCATTGGCCGGGGCTCTTCTCATCTGGCAAAGGAAAAGCCTGCGCCCTTATTTACTGTTTACAGGGATATATATTTTGTATTTTTGGGGGATATCTTCCACATTCTTTGGTGCGGGCGGGCGTTACCGGGCCCCGTTTGAAAGCGCCCTATGCATACTGGGCGGGGCCGCACTGGCCGCCGCGTGGAAAGTTATAAAAAAGAAAAGCAAACGCCCCGCGCGTTAAATGCCTAAGGACAGGCTGTCCACTAAAAAAGAGGGCAACTTAGCCGCCTGCATTTTGCGCTGGGTGGGGTGATAATCGTACTCTTGACGGATAAAGCGGAAAGTGCCTTTATCCGTATCCCAAATACCAAAGGACGCGCGGGGGTTATTGTCGCGCGGTTTGCCCACGGAACCGGGGTTAATGATATAGCGCATATCCTCTTCCAGCTTTACCACAAAATCATCACTGCGGTTTAAAAACACGCCGCATTCCTGCTCGTTACCGCGTATATAAAAAGGCAAATGGGTATGACCTACAAAGCAAATTTGGCCTTTCCATAAATGGTAATTTACTTTAAACTGCATACAGCTGGAAAAATATTCTTTAATAGGGTCCAGCGGGGTACCGTGCACCACGGTAAAATTTTCCCCCTGAAAAGATTGCGGTAATGTGGACACAAAGCGCACGGTGTCTTCGCTCATTTGGCTGCGGCTGTAATCTAACGAGAGGGACGCCTCCCGATTAAAAAAACTTTCCAGCTCCGGCAGCACAAAAACGGCATCGTGATTTCCCATTACGCTAACGGTATTTTTTAAAGCGGCCACGCGCTGCACGCAGGCTTCCGGGTCCGGCCCGTAGCCGATCAGGTCCCCGCAGAAAATAAAATGCGTTACCTTTTCTTTGCGCAGGCGTTCCAGGCAGGCTTCCAGCGCTTCAAAATTACCGTGTACGTCCGAAAATACCCCGTATAACACTTATGCCTCCGCCAAAGATTCAATTTCTTCTTTCTTTTGCATACCGGCTACGGAGCGGTCCTCCAAATTGACGGACATCACCTTAGATACACCGCTTTCTTCCATGGTAATCCCATACAGCATACGGGCCGATTCCATGGTGCGTTTATTGTGCGTGACCACAATAAACTGGGTGGTTTTGGAGAACTCTTTAATCAAGTTTACGTAACGCTCCACGTTGGCTTCGTCCAGGGCGGCGTCGGCCTCGTCCATAATACAGAACGGGGAAGGGTTATGCGTAAAGAACGCAAACAGCAAAGACAGCGCCGTAAGGGTCTTTTCCCCCCCGGACATAGAAGAAATATTTAACAGTTTTTTACCCGGCGGCTGGGCATAAATTTCTATGCCCGTTTCCAGCAGGTTTTCCGGCTGGGTGAGTACCAAATCGCACTCCCCGCCGCGAAACAGCGTTTGATAAATATTCTTAAAGTGCATGCGCACCTGTTCAAACGTGTATTTGAAATTTTCCCGCGTGGTTTGGTTGATTTTGTTGATGGCGGATTTCAAATCTTTCTTGGCGCCGTCCAAATCCCCAATTTGGGTTTTTAAGAAGGTGTGGCGTTCGGTCAGCGCGTCGTACTCTTCGGGCGCGGTCATGTTTACGGCGCCCATATTTTCAATGCGCTTTCTCATCATTTTTACGCGGTCATAATCCACCGGTTTATCGCCAAAGTTCATGGCGGCCTCTTCGGGCGTGATGTTCCAGCTTTCAAACAAATTGTTCACCACCGTGGTGCGCTGGCGGCGTGCGTTGGAAAGGGCGTTTTCCAAATCGTTCTTTTTAATTTGCAGTTCAGACACCTGCTTTTTGCTGGCGTTTAAAGCCACGGTTTTTTCGTCAAATTCTTTCTTTAAAGCTTCCACTTCGCCGCGCAGTTTGTGTTCGTCCAGCTCCAGGCGGGCCAGGTTGTCCCGCTCGGCCGACAGCTTGGCCTGCGTGGCCAGCTTTTCATCCGCCAGGCTTTTTAAACGCGCGTTGGAAGAGGCAATCTGCTCGTTGCGTTTGCCTTCGTTATCCAAAAGCGAGCGGTATTCAAAATCGGTAGATTTCAAATCCAGTTCCACATTGTTCTTCTTTATTTTAATTTCATATAAAGAAGTGCTTAAAGCGTTAATTTGCGCTTTTAAGGCTTCGCTTTCTTTTTGCAGTTCTTCCTTGCGCTGGGTGGCTTGCTGCACCTGGGCGGCTTGGTCCTGCTGTTGTTTTTTAAGCTCTTCTAAATTTTGTTTTAATGTTTGGGCGGCCTGGCGGCGGCTTTCCAAACGAAGCGTAATTTCCTGCTTGCGCGCGGCGGAACGGGCCAGCTGGTCCTGCACGCGGCGCAGTTCGCCCTCTTTGTTAGACAGCTCGTTGCGTACGGAGTTTTGCGCAATGGCCGCCTCCTGATATTTTACACGCTGGGCGCGCAGGGCTTCCTCGGCCTTGGAAAGCGCGTCATAATTAGAAATAATTTCTTTGGAAACCGCGTCCTCTTCCTGTGCGCGGGCGGCTTCTTCCCGCTTTACGGCTTCTTCCTCGCCCCAGTAAGCTTCGGGCGCTTTTACGCCGCTGGCGCCGCCCGCCAAGAAGAACGTGCCTTGCACCTCTCCCTCAGCCGGGCAATTATAACCGCCAATAATGTAGTTAATCAGGTTTTCCAGCTCAGGCGCGTAAGAAATTTGTTTTTTCAGTTCCCCGTCCTGCGCCTGGGCCGCAGGCACGGCGGAAAGCACAATAAACTTGGCGCGGGCTTTGCCGTGTTCTTTTAATTTGTCCATTGCGCGGCGCGCGGAGGGCAAGTCCTCACACAATACGGCGTCTAAATATTTTCCAAAGGCGTCTTCCACCGCTACGCTTAAAGTGTCCGGGTATTTAAGCGCTTTTCTTAACGTGCCTTTAATACCGGCCAAGCCGCTTTGCGTAACCAGTTTTACACCCACCCAGTACGGGTCGTTCTTACCTTGAGTTTGGATCATTTCCAACTTGGCAGACAACGCCGCACGGGCCGATTTAACGGAAGAGAGTTTTTCGTTTAAGGCAGAGCGGGTGGACTGAAGCTCTTTTACTTTGGCTTCGTCCGCGGTGATGGCCGCTTTGGCCGCTTCGGCCGCGCGCCGGGCGTCTTCCAGGCGGGTGTTTACTTCTTTTACGGCCTGTTCCAGTTTGGTTACGCTTTCCTGTGCGCCCTGGCTGTTTTTTTCTAAGGTAATTAAATCTTCGTTTTCGCGCTGGGCGGAGGATTCCTCCAACGAGATTTTATTGGAAACTTCCATCTGCTTTTGCACCAGGCGCATTTGTTCGTTGGCGGCGCGTTGGGCGTCCGCATCGGTTTGGCGCAGGCGCTGTTCCAACTGTTGGGAAGCGGATACCTGCTCGTTATATTTTGTTTGCAGCGGGTCCAGCTCTTTGGTTACTTGTTCCAGCTGTTCTTTTAAGCGGGCCAGGGCGGGGGTCAGCTCCGCCAAACGGCTTTGCCCGCGCTGAGCTTCCACACCGGAGGCCGCCAGCTGGTTGGAAAGTTCCGCCGTTAAATTGTCACAATTTTTTATGGCGCCTTCCAGCAAGCCCACCTGATATTTACTGGCGGAAATTTTTTCGTTAAATTCGGCCGCCTCTTTTTGTTTGTGGGTTAAATTTAAATCCAACGCGGCGGTTTGCCCTTCCTGGGCGGAAATGCGGTTGTCCAAATCGGCCAGTTGGCGGACAACGGGTTCCAAATCGGCCGAGAGCTGCGCAATGGTTTTGTCGGATTCTTTAATAGAGCAGACGGAAATGGCAATTTCGCTTTCTTTCAATTCTTCGCGGTAGCGTTGATACAGGCGGGCTTTTTTGGCTTCGCTGTCCAGCTTTTTAATTTGCTCTTCAATCAGGGCCACCGTATCGGCCAGGCGGGCCAAGTCCAAATCCACGCGTTCCAAACGCTTGATGCATTCTTCCCGCTTTACTTTGTATTTGGATACGCCGGCTACTTCTTCAAACATTTCGCGGCGCTGTTCGGCCGAGGCGGAAAGCACGCTTTCCACGCCGCCCTGGTCAATAATGGCGTAACCTTCCCCGCCAATGCCGGTATCCAAAAACAAATCGCGTATATCGCGCAGGCGGCATTGCACTTTATTTAAATAGTATTCACTTTCGCCGGAGCGGAAAATTTTACGCGTAACGGTAATTTCATCAAAATCCAGCGGAAGCTGGCGGCTGGCATTATCAAACACCATGCTTACCTGGGCCATATTTAAAGGGGCGCGTTTGGCCGTACCGTTAAAAATAATATCTACCATGGAAGCGGAGCGGAGGGACTTCCAGCTCATTTCCCCGATGGCCCAGCGCACGGAATCAATCACGTTGGATTTACCGCACCCGTTTGGCCCCACCACGCAGGTAATGCCGGGCTCAAAATCCAGGCGGGATTTGTCGGCAAATGATTTAAAACCGATAATTTCTATTGCTTTTAAATACATACACGTCCCCTTTAGGCAGATATAAACTCATTATACCATTTCCCCCTTATTTATAGGCCACTGCCTGCGCTGATACGCGTACTGAACGCGCCCCACGGGGAGCCCCCGCCGAGCCTTAGACGGAAAAAATTCCTTGCAAAGTATTGATTTTTTTATTAGACTTTTTTCGTAAGACTGTTTTTCCTTAAAAAAGGAGGATATCTCAAATGGCAGAAAAAGTATTGAAAGTTGGAATGGAACGCGAAGACGGCTTCCTTTATTACATTGACAAAGACGGCGACATCGCCCGCGTACAAATGGCCCGCGGCGGCAAAAAAGGCGGCAAGCCGAAGAAAGTTGAAAAATGCGGCATCAAAAAAGAAAAAGGATATCTGTATTTCTTGGATAAGAAAGGCGATATTTCCAGAGCTAAAATGGTGAACGCCAAATAAATTTAAAACCCCGCTTAGGCGGGGTTTTTTACGGTCTTTGCCTCCGCAAAACTTGATTTTTGCCTTCTGCGGCCTATAATACCAATATGGCAAGATAAGCAGTACGGAGGCGCATCAAATAATCCTTAAATTCTTCCACCCGGTTGTACCCCCAGCCGCACCCCGCGGTTGGCACCCCGCCGCAGCAACGCCCGTACGCGTTGACACTTCCTTCTTATTAATGGTTTAATTACAGTACGGGGATAACTCGTAACAGACATACGGAGGCATTTTATGGATATTAAAATTACCGCTAAAAATATCAAACTGACGCCCGCTATTAAAGAATTTATCAACGCCCGCGTTGGCAAGATTGAAAACTTTTTTGACAACATTGTTTCCGCCCAGGTTTTGATTTCCGTTGAAAAGAAAATCAACCAACGCGCGGAAATTATCGTACACACCGGTGCCAAAACCACTTTAACCGCCAGCGCCGTGGAAAGCAACCTGTACAAAGCCATTGACGCAGCCGCCATTAAGGTGGAAGGCCAAGCCAAAAAAGTAAAAAGCAAAGCCAAAGCCCGCAAAATTACCAAAAAATCCGTAAAAGAAGTGGCGGAAATTAACCCGTTTGCGGAACATATGATGATTTCCCAGAACGATGTAAAATTCTCCGTAATTAAACAGGTGGAAGTTTCCCCCATGAACCCGGAAGACGCCGCCTATGAAATGGAACGGCTGGGGTATTCCTTCTGGATGTTCTTGGACGAAGACTCCAAACAAATCAACCTGATTTTTAAACGGTTGGACGGCACCTACGGCTTAATTAAACCCATTAAAAAGAAATAAACGGGTTTAGGAAGGTAGTGTTATAGCGGAATTTACCAAGTCGGTTACCGTATCAGAACTGCTCCAGGTTAAACGCCTTAACCTGGAGCTGGTCTGCGGGAAAAGATACATCCACCGGGAAATCACGCACGCGCGTGTGAACCGCCCGGGGCTGGCTTTGTGCGGGCATTTGGATAATTTCCGCCCCAACTCTGTGCAGGTTTTCGGCCGCGGGGAACAAGCCTACTGCCTGCGGGAAAACAAAACCAAACTAAGAAACAACATCACCAAAATGCTAAGCGAAGGCAATGTGCCCTGCGTGATTATGGCGGCCGATTTGGACCCGCTGCCCGCAGTAAAAAAAGCCTGCTTAAGCGCGGATGTACCGCTGTTAAAAACCTCTATGGATTCTTCGGCATTTATGTCGGAGTTTTCTTTATTTTTGGATGAAAAGCTCTCCCCCGTTACCCATATACACGGGGTATTGGTGGGGGTAAGCGGCATTGGCGTGTTAATACGCGGCGGGGCAGGCATTGGCAAGAGCGAATGCGCCCTAGAGCTGATTAAACGCGGGCACATTCTGGTGGCGGACGATGTGGTGGAAGTACAGGCGCGCTGGGGGCGTTTTTTGGTAGGGTCCTGCCCGGCTATGCTTAAACATTATATGGAAGTGCGCGGCCTGGGCATTATAGATGTGGAACTTTTGTTTGGGGTAGGCTCTACATTGGATGAAATGAATATAGAGCTGGAAGTAGTGCTCACCCCGCCGCAAAAAAACGGGTTGGACCGTTTAGGCGTGGAACAAAACACCACCAATATTTTAGGGGTAGACGTACCGTCCATGACGCTGCCGGTAACCCCGGGGCGCAACCTGGCAGTACTGATAGAAGTGGCCGCTTTAAACCAGCGGTTAAAATCACAGGGGATATTCTCGGCCAAAGAATTTAGCCAAAAAATCTTGGACCGTATGAAAAAATCGGCACGCGCACATGACAAATAAACGTAAACTTTTTATTATTACCGGTATGAGCGGGGCGGGCAAATCCCAGGCGTTAAAAATCTTTGGGGATTTTGGCTTTTATTGCGTAGACAACCTGCCTTTGGCTTTGTTTAAAGATTTTATTAAATACGTACTGGGGCGGGAAGACCTGCAGCACATCGCCCTGGGTATAGACATACGCGAGGGCGAAAGCCTTAAAGACATGCCCAAAATGCTGCAAGCCCTGGGGCGGAACGATTTTGCCACCAAAGTAATTTTTTTAGATGCGGGAGATGAATGTTTAATACGCCGTTTTTCGGAAACGAAACACAAGCACCCCATTCACAAAAAACTGGCGGCGGCCATTGCGCATGAACGCAATATTTTATCCCCTATCCAGGTGCTGGCCGATAAAGTGATAGATACGTCCGACCTGAAACTGGGGGAATTAAAAGAGAAACTTTCCGCTTTGCTGGAATCCAAGCGGGAAGGCGATATGCAAATTTCCGTAGTGTCTTTTGGGTTTAAACACGGCATTTTAAAAGACAGCGACATTGTAATGGACGTACGTTTTTTGCCAAACCCGTATTACGTGCCGGAACTGAAAGAAAAAACCGGGCTGGATAAACCCGTTCAAGATTACATCATGTCTTTTAAAGAAACCCAGGAGTTTGCGGAAAAATTTGCGGACCTTATCAAATATTTGATACCAAAATATATAAAGGAAGGCAAAAGCTACCTGACCATAGCCATGGGCTGCACCGGCGGCAAACACCGCAGCGTTTTTATGGCGCATGAACTGGCAGAACGGCTGCGCAAGGCAGGGCTGACTGCTTCCGAATTTCACAGGGATATAGGACTTTAATTATGGTAAAAATTATTTTAGTTACACACGGCAATTTAGCGCAGGAAATGCTAAACACCACGGCGCAAATCATCGGCAAAATGCCCGAAGATTTTGAAACCCTGGCCATCACGGCGGCAGCCTCGGTGGAAAAAGAGGCGGTCAAACTGCAGGCCATGCTGAAAGACTGCCCGGACGGAGCCGTTATTTTAACCGATATTTTTGGCGGCAGCGCCACCAATGTATCCCTTACCGCCAGTAAAGATAACCCCAAATGCAACGTGATTACGGGGCTTAATTTAAGCATGTTGTTAACGGCGGTAAACAACCGCAAGAAACTTTCCGCCAAAGAACTGGCCGAAAAAATAGAGGCCGACGGAAAACGCGCAGTGATTAACGCAACGGAATTGTTGATTAAAGGATTATAATGCCTATTGTGTTTGCGCGCGTGGACGACCGGCTTATCCACGGGCAAATTGTACAAGCTTGGCTGCCGGAACTGAATGTGGACGAGATTTTAATCCCTTGTGCAAGCAAGGGCAAAGCGCTCGTCAACAAGGGGCTTCTGCGCCTTTGCCTGCCGTATGAATATGAACTAACCGTGCTGGAAAGCAACCGCTGCAAACAATATATAGAACATTCCAACAAAAATATTTTTCTATTGGCCGCCTCCCTGCAGGATTTAATGCCCCTGCTGGAAGACGGCCTTAAAGTTAAATCTTTAAACATTGGCGGCATGCATTTTAAACAGGGCGCCCAAAAACTGGACGACAATGTATTTTTGGACGAGCAGGACAAACGCCTGCTCTCTATTTTTAAAACCTTGGGTCTAAATATAGAAACCCGCGCCGTGCCGAACGCCAAATCTATTTCTTTGGAAGGGGTGATTCCATGACGGCCTCCATCGTGCTTCTTTGCATTTTAGCCGCCTTGCTGGAGCTGGACACTACTTACGTGGGGCAGCTTTCTTTTTCCCGCCCGATTATTGCCGGCCCGCTGTTTGGCCTCATTACCGGGGATTTAATGGCCGGTGTGCAGGTGGGTGTGTTTACGGAACTGCTGTTTACCGATATTTCCCCTTTAGGTGGAATTATCCCGCCCAGCGGGGTAATGTGTACTGCCATCCCCATGATTTTATATTCCCTGGGGATAGAACTTTACTTTGGTTTCTTTTTAGGCGTGCTGGCCGGCATTGCTTACGGCCTGTTGGATAAATGGATGCGCAAAGCCCGCTTTAAATGGATGGTATTTGTGGAGAAAAAAGTGGCCTCCCACCCGGGGGACTTATCCCGCACCATTATTATGCTTATTTTATCGGCCTTCTTGCTTAATTTAATTTTTATATCCGTTTGCGCCTGGATTTGCACTCAGCTGATGTACAACATTGTGGCGTATATACCGTTAAAGGCATATGCCGCCTTCAAATTTGCTTATATGGCCGTGCCGTGGATTGGCCTGGCAACATTAATACCGGCCTTCCGGCTTAAAACGAGGTAACCCATGATGAATTTTGCCATGCATATGCGCTTGTTTTTACGCTCGTTTTTTCTGCAGACGGGTTGGAACTTTGTTAAATACCAAAACGTAGGGCTTACGTTTATTATGCTGCCGTTTTTGCGCAAGCTGTATAAACAGGATAAAGAAGCACTGCCCGCAGTTATTACCCGATATTTGGACAATTTTAACACGCAGCCAGTAATGGCCTCTTTTTGCATAGGGGCGCTGGCCAAGAAAGAAGAAGCGGTGGCCCAGGCCAAATCCGTTACCGATTTTAAAGAACAAGTGGCGGAATGGACCGCTGCCAGAAGAGGCCTTTCCATTACGGCCGCCTCCATTGGGGACAGGCTTTTTTGGGGTACTTTAAAGCCGCTTACCTTGCTGCTGGCCATATTTATATGGCTGTGCCTGGGTGTAAACTTTTTTGAAATAGAACTGCTGGAAAACCCCCTGGTGTTTGACGCGCTTTGCGCGGGTGCGGTGGCATTTTTTGTATACAACAGCATAGCTTTATTTGTTAAATGGCAGGGTATTGGCATTGCCTATCACTCGGACGAGAAAACCTGCTTTGGCTTAACCAAGTTTGACTGGAACAAAACCATTTACAATGCCAAACACATCGGCCTTATTTTAGCGGCGGGTCTTATATTGTTTGGGGTATACCATTATTTTAAAGATATAGAGCTTAATTTATACTTCATCACCCGCGCAGTGCTTGTGTTATTTTTTGTAATGCTCAGTTTTTTAACCCGCAAATTAAAAGTCCCCAATATGTATTTATATATTGCGGCGGTAATAATTTTTAATATTGCGTGTTATTTATAAAAAGGGGTAAACCAGGTGATAAAGAAAGACATCAAAATTTCCAACCGGCTGGGCCTGCACGCCAGGCCCGCGGCTATGATAGCGCAAAAAGCGGGGGAATTTTCTTGTGACGTAAAATTATCCAAAGATGACGTAGAAGTAAACGCCAAAAGCATTATGGGCGTTATGATGCTGGCAGCGGAATACGGTTCCACCGTGTGTATAACCACAGACGGAGAAGACGAGCGCCAGGCGGCAGACGCTATTGCCGAACTTTTTAATAATAAATTTAACGAAGAATTTTAAAGGCAGCTATATGTTTGTATTAAAAGGCGTGGGGGCAAGCCCCGGGGTGGCCATCGGGCCGGCAGTCATACTGCCGGGGGATTCGTTTGCCGTCACCCGCCAATATGTGGACCCTTCCGAAGTAAAGGCCGAGCTTTCCAAAATGAAAACCGCCATGGATAAAACCATGCGCGAGCTGGACAGCTGCGAAAAAAAAGTGCTGGCCACGCTGGGGCAGGAATATGCGCAGTTAATGTCCACCCATAAACTCATTTTGCAAGACCCCAGTTTGCACGACTCCGTACGCAAAAAAATTAAGGACGAACATTTAAGCGCCCAAGCCGCCATTTTTTTAACCTTGCAGGAGCTGGCCGCCAGCTTTGACAAGATAGAAGACCCCTTTTTTAAAGAACGCCGCAACGATGTTTTTGACGTAGGCAAGCGCCTGGCCAAAAATTTAGAAGCAGACAAAGGCGAATTTTTAGCCTCCATTAAAAAACCTTCCATTTTAATTGCACATACTTTATATCCGTCAGACACCATTAACCTGCAGGAAAACCAGGTATTGGGTTTCTGCACCGACATCGGCGGCAAAACCAGCCACACGGCCATTTTGGCCCAAAGCCTTAAAATGCCTGCCGTGGTGGGGCTTTCCAGCGCAGCCAAACAAGTACAGAAAGACGATACCGTCATCGTGGACGGAGACAACGGCCTGCTGATTATTAACCCGGACCGCTACACCTTGGCCAACTACAAAAAAATCCAAAGGGAAAACAAAAAGGCCGAAGCGCTTTTAAAAACCATTAATCATCTGCCGGTTATCACGCAGGACGGGCACCCGCTTAAACTTTTTGTAAATTATGACCCCCGCACCGATACCAAAGAAAACAAAAAATTAATTACCGACGGCTTGGGCCTTTTGCGCACTGAATTTTTATTTATGAATACCCCCACCCCGCCCAGCGAAGAAGACCAGCACCGCATGTATCTGGCGGTGGCCAAACGTTTTGATATGCGCCCGGCCACTATCCGCCTGGCGGATTTGGGCGGGGATAAAATGCCCCAGTTCCCGCTGGATGAATTTGACCAGGAACAAAACCCCTTTATGGGTTGCCGCGGGGTGCGGCTGCTGCTTAAAAACCCGGAACTTCTGCACACGCAGCTGCGCGCCATTTTGCATACCGCGTGCGAAGTGCCGGCCCAAATACGCATTATGATACCCATGGTGTCTAGCGTAGAGGAAGTACGCCACGTGCGAAACGCCTATAACCAAGCCCTGCAGGAACTGGAACAGGAAGGCAAAAAACCTGTTAACAAAGTGGCGCTGGGGGCAATGATAGAGGTGCCCGCCGCGGCCATGGCGCTGGACGGGATGATTGGTTTATTAGATTTTATTTCCATAGGCACTAATGACTTGATACAATATTTAATAGCGGTAGACCGCGTAAACCAGGAAGTGGCCCATATGTATGACCCTTGCCACCCTGCCGTTATCCGCACGTTAAACCTCATTATTCAAACCGCGCACAAACGCGGCAAAAAGGTAAGCATTTGCGGGGAGCTTGCTTCCGACGCAAAAATGCTGCCGCTTTTACTGGGGCTGGAGGTGGACGCTTTATCCGTCACGCCGCGCATGTTTTTACGCGTAAAAAACAATATCCGCAATTTAAATTTTGAAACCTGTTCCGATATGGCCCAGGCAGCCCTGCTGATGGGCAGTTCGGAAGAGATACGCAGTTTAATAGAGCAAAACAAAAATGAAGATTCGTAATTTTTCCATCGTTGCACATATCGACCACGGCAAAACCACCCTTTCTGACCGTATTCTGGAAGACACCGGCACCGTACCCAAGCGCAAAATGCAGGCCCAATTGTTAGACGGTATGGACCTGGAGCGCGAACGCGGCATTACCATTAAGGCCAAAGCCGTGCGCATTTTATACAAAGATTATATTTTAAACTTAATTGATACCCCCGGCCATGTGGATTTTTCTTATGAAGTGGCCCGTTCCCTTCGCGCATGTGAAGGGGTGCTGCTGTTGGTAGACGCTTCCCAGGGGGTGGAAGCGCAAACGGTGGCCCACGCCCATTTGGCCAAAAAACTGGGGTTAACCATCATCCCGGTAATGAACAAGGTGGATTTGTCCCAGGCGGATGCGGACGCGTCAGAAGAACAACTGTGGGACATTTTGGGCGAGCCGATAGAAGCCGAGCGCGTAAGCGCCAAAACCGGCATGGGCATAGAACACCTGCTGGACCGCATTATTACCGATATCCCCGCCCCGGCCGGCGATGAAAACGCCCCGTTAAGGGCTTTAATTTTTGACTCGTTTTACGACCCTTTCCGCGGTGTAATTATGTATGTTCGCCTGGTGGACGGCACCGTAAAACCCGGCCAAACCATACGTTTTATGTCTTCCGGCGTTTCTTATAAAGTGGAAGAACTGGGATACATGACCCCCAAGCAACTGCATAAAGACGCCCAGCTTGTGGCCGGAGAAGTGGGTTACCTGGTAGCCGGCATTAAAGACATTCACCAGGTAAAAGTGGGCGATACCGTTACCTTGGCCGAACGCCCCGCCCAAACCCCGTTGCCCGGGTATGAAGACGCAAAGCCCGTGGTATTTGCCAGTATTTTCCCGGTGGAAACGACGGACTTTCCCCTCCTGCGCACCGCGCTGGAAAAATTGAATTTGTCGGACTCGTCCTTCCACTACCAAAGCGAAACTTCCAAAGCGTTGGGCTTTGGTTTTCGCTTAGGGTTTATGGGTATTTTGCATATTGAAATTGTAAAAGAGCGCCTGGAGCGTGAATTTAATCTATCCTTAATTGCCACCGCGCCCAACGTGGTGTATCACGTTAAATTTACCCCGCGCAAAACCCACCCGCAGGAGCTGGCCGCCCTGCCGGACGCGCCGGACGACCCGGGCTATAAAATTATAGACAACCCGGCCAACTTTCCCCCGTACGGGGACATTTTGGATATTAAAGAACCCGTCATCCACATTACCATCGTTACCCCGGTGGAATTTATGGACGGCGTAATGACGCTGCTGAAAGAAAAACGCGGCGTATTTATGAATTTGGACCACCTTTCCAACCAGCGCGTTATCGTTAAGTACGAAATGCCTATGGGTGAAATGGTGATAGACTTTTACAACAAGTTAAAATCCGTTTCCAAGGGGTACGCCTCTTTTGATTACGAGGTGGCGGGCTTCCGCAGTGCCGATGTAGTGCTGATGGAAATTTTATTGCACGGCACGCCGGTGGATGCGTTGTCCGTCGTTGTCCACAAAGACAAAGCGCAAACCCTGGGCCGCGCCTTGTGCGCCAAATTAAAAGAGTTAATCGGCCGCCAGCAGTTTGAAGTGGCCGTACAGGCCGCCGTTAACGGCAAAATTGTGGCGCGCGAAACCATACCCGCTTTCCGCAAAGACGTTATTGCCAAATGTTACGGGGGCGACATTACCCGCAAACGCAAACTGCTGGAAAAACAGAAAGAAGGTAAAAAACGTATGAAATCCATTGGCAGTTTAAACATTCCGCAGGAAGCGTTTGTGTCTATGCTCAAAATAAGCGAGGAGTAAGCCTTTTTGCTCACAAAGCTTTTACGCCGTGCGGAGGGGCTCTTCGCACGGCGTTTATTAAATAGGGCCTTACTTTAAATTTGCTAAAATAGAATACATATGATTTTAGAAGGGAAAACTCTTGCCAGCCAAATACGCCAAAGCCTGCCGCAGCGGGCACAAGCGGCCAGCCAAAAACTGGGCCGCTCCATCGGCTTGTATGCTTACGGCTGTGCGGACGATTACGCCGCCTATGTTTATTTAAACAAAGAGGTAGAAGCCGCACGCAAAACCGGCGTTCAGGCACAGATTTTCCCGCTTTCCAAGTCCACCTCCGCCCGTCAATTTTTAGATATGCTTGCCCAGGCCTCCCAAAACCCGCAGGTGGACGCTATTTTAATTGCCCGCCCCCTGCCAGAACACCTGGCCGCCAGCGGTTACGAACGCGTGCTGGCCCCGCAAAAAGACGTGGACGGTATGTCCTACGTAAATATGGGCAATTTATTTTTATGCAAAACCTGGCAAGAGGTAGAAAGCCTGCCCGGCTTTGTACCCTGCACCGCCATGGCGGTTATGCGGCTGCTGGCGCACCACGGCATTGACCCGCAAGGCCTGGAGGCCGCCGTCATCGGGCGTTCCCCCACCGTCGGGCGCCCGCTGGCACATTTGCTTACCTGCAAAAACGCCACGGTAAAAATTTGCCACACCAAAACGGCAGACCTAAAAAAAGCCCTGCAAAACGAACAGCTTATTTGCTGTGCCGCCGGCCAGCCGGACTTATTAACCGCCGATATGGTGCAGCCGGGGGCCGTGGTGGTAGACATTGCCACCAACGTATCCCCCGCCGGCGGTTTATGCGGGGACGCGCAAACCGCCCCCCTGCTGGAAAAGGGGTGCAGCGTGTCGCCCGTGCCGGGCGGGGTGGGGCCGGTAACCCTTGCATGTCTGCTGGAAAACATTATATTATCAGGTGAGAGGAACGTTTAAGGAGACCCCTATGAAAACATTTGCTAAACTGACCGTTTTTTTACTTTGCGCCGGTTTACTGGCGGCCTGCACCAGCAACCAAAGAAAAGCACAATATAACCGCAAAATTTATTTGACGGAAGAGGACTATTTGGCCGATTTATCACCCGAAGCCCAAAAAGCCCGCCGCGAGGCGCCGCCGGTGGTGGAATCGGAATATATTTTTAATTTGGAGCCGTCCCAAGACCAAAAAAATATTTATTTTTATGACGACCGCCAGCAACCCCAAGTACCCGGCGTGCCCAATGACGGCGATTACAAAAAGGAAAAACGCCTTTGGCAAAAGCCCAAACGCTATTCGCCGGAGCAGTATTACGGCATGGCGGCCCCGGCTGAAGAAGAAGCCTCTCCATCCGAAGATGTGGGCGCAGACGAATATTATTAAAAATAAAAAACCCGGTTTAACAGCCGGGTTTTTTATTTACATACAAACCATTTAAAAATATGGCTTTACGGTTTTTTACAAACAGGTCCACCCTGTCCGTAAAAATGCCGTCCACCCCCTGCGCCTGAAGGGTTTTTGCCAAGGAGAGGTCATTTACCGTATACACAAACACTTTTAAGCCGTTTTGGCGGCAGGCCGCAATAATTTGCGGGGTAATGCGGGTGTGGTTCATATGCAGGCTGACGGCACCCAGGGCAAGTGTTTTAGCCAGCTCAAATTGGCGGCATAAATGCCCGATTTTAACGTTTTTATTTAATTTCCTTACCCGCACAAGGGTTTCATAATCAAAGCTGGAAATAAGCAATTTTGGCAAAAGTTCCGGTGCATACAGCTGCAGGTTTTCCAACAAGGCCTTTTCTATACCGGGGTAGAGGTTGCCGTCGTTTTTAATTTCTATATTTAAAATTTGAAGCTCTTCCTGTATAACGGGCAGCACGTCGCGCAGGGTGGGCACGGTGCAAACATCGCCGGAAAAGCGGTTAATAAGCGGATATTTTTGCAGTTGGGACAAGGTTAAATCTTTAATTTGCACGTCCGTACCGGCAGTGTCTTTTAAAGAGTAGTCATGGTGAATAACGGTCCATTTATCCCGTGTTAAATGGACGTCTAACTCATAAGCGGTGGCGCCCAGTTCCCGGGCAAGGGCAAAGGCGCTAAGTGTGTTTTGAGGCCGTAACCCGCTGGCCCCGCGGTGTGCAAAGTAAATCATACTTTCAGTGTAAAAAAATACATTACGTATGGCAAGCAAATAAAAAGAACCCCGCTTAAAAGCGGGGGTTTTTTATTTTAAATCAGAAGTGCAATGCCCGCAGCGGGTAGCTTCCAGCGGAATTTCCATACAGCAATACGGGCATTTTTTTACAGCCGGTGCCGCCGGAGCCGGGGCTTTTTTTAAAGCGTCCAGTTTATTAATGAGTTTAATTAACAAAAAAATACACATGGCCACAATTAAAAAGCTGATGACCGCGTTTAACAAATTGCCGATGTTAAGCGTGGTGGCACCCGCCGCCTGCGCCGCGGATAAAGACTCATAAGGCCCGGGCGTATTTAAACCCGGTTTAAGCACAATAAACCAGTTGGAAAAATCCACCTTCCCCATTAAAAGCCCCAAAGGCGGCATTAAAATGTCCGACACAATGGAATTAACAATTTTGGTAAACGCCGCACCGATGATAATACCTACGGACATATCAATTACGTTGCCGCGCATCACAAATTTTTTAAACTCAAGCAATATGTTTTTAATCATTTTTTTCTCCTTTGCCCGGGGTCAGCCCCGCCGCCTTAAAAAGCGGCGTATACAAATCATCCTCCGCCGGATAGGAAATTTCTTTGGGGTTCAGCTCGTCCGTAAACGTAACGGGGGCGTCTTCAATTACGCACAGGGGGCGCTGTTCGTTTGCTTCGCCCATGCATAAAGCGGCGGCGGAGGCTAAACTGTCGGCCGCGTTTACCAGCGTAACCTCCAATTTTTTGCCAAATATATCCGGGCGGCCGCGCAAATCCCGCACGCCTTTAAAACCGGCGTATCCCACCGCCCCGGCAATGACCCCCGCACGCAGGGGCAGTATCATGCTGTCCGTTATCAGTACGCCCAAATTTTTGATGCCATACAAACCCTGCAGGCGGGTGCGCAACTGCTGGGCGGCGGCGTAACAATCCTTAGGCAGTAAAAGCAGTTTGCCCTGCGCGTTGGATTCATCTATCCCCGCGTTAGTCATTACCATGCCGGCTTTAATGGTAAGCCAAGCCAGCGGGGTTTTTAATGCGGCGGAACTTTCTTTTTGTATTAAATCTTCTTTTTGGGACTGGCTTTTATACGGCACGCTGAGCCCCTGCCACAAACAAACCAGCTTGGAGGCGACAGCCAAAACACTGCCTTCACGCATAGCGGAGATGTGGGTTTTAATAAATAAAGGCAAATCCGCCCCTTCCTGAAAAACGGCGGTATGAACGGGGGTTAATTTCATTCTTCCTCAAACGGGGCCACAAAACTGTAAAAAACTTCATTGGCTAAAAAGAGGCCCTCAAAAGTTAATTTTATTGTATTATTTTTTTGCTCCAGCAGGCCGTTTTGTATGTGCTTTTTGATAGCACCGCCAAACGCCTGCCACATGGCCGGGGTGGGGCAAAAACCGTCCAACTGCCGAAGGCCCAGCATAAGGCTCTCGCCCAGTTTGGCTTTGCCTTCCAGGCTTTCTTCAAAATTCACCGGGCTTACGCCTTGGTTTATTTTTTGTATATATTCCTGCACGCCGGAAACATTTTGTTTTCTGTGCCCGTTTAAGTAAGAGGCCGCCGCCGCACCCAGCCCCACATATTCCCCGTTTTGCCAATAATGCGTATTATGCAAAGCGCGAAAACCGGGCAAAGCAAAGTTGGAAATTTCATAATGTTCAAACCCGGCCCCGCACAAGCGGCGGTGGGTTTCTTCCAGCATTTGGCGCATAAGCAGTTGATCACACAAAACGCCGCGCTCAAAAAACGGGGTGCCTTCTTCTATCTGCAAACCATAAACGGATAAATGCTGGGGTTTTAAATCAAGCACATGGGTAAGGCCGGTTAAAAAACTTTCCAGCGTTTGGCCGGGCAGGCCGGCCATAAGGTCAATATTTATATTATTAAACCCGGCGCGGCGGGCGGCTTCGTACGCGTTTAAAAAAACCGCCCGGTTGTGTATACGGCCTAAGGTTTTTAACTGCGCGTCATCCCAGCTTTGCAGGCCGATACTCAGGCGGGTAACGCCGGCCGATTTTAAAACCTCCAGCTTTTGCGGGGTTAAACTTTCCGGGTTGGCCTCACAGGTTACTTCCTGCAAGTGCTTAAAAGGGCCCGTTAATTTTTCCAACACCGCGCACAGTTTTTCCAGCTCCTGCGCGCTGAGCACACTGGGCGTACCGCCGCCAATGTACAGGGTTTGAAATGTGCGCCCCGCATAAAAAGAAGCCTCCTTTTCCAAGGCGGATAAATACGCGGGAATCAGCGCTTCCTGCCCGGGGTAGGAGGCAAAATCACAATAATTACATTTATGGCGGCAAAAAGGAATGTGGACGTAGAGGCCCGTTTTCATTATTTTTTTAATGCCGCCTGTTGGTTAAGATAGGCAAAAATGAACGGGTCCAAATCGCCGTCCATCACTGCGTTTATCTGGGAGGTTTCATAATCGGTGCGCAAATCCTTCACCAGCTGATACGGCATAAATACGTAAGAGCGGATTTGGTGCCCCCAGGCAATTTCGCCTTTTTGGCCGTAGCGTTTTTCGGCCTCGCTGCGTTTTTTGTCCATTTCCAGTTCGTACAGTTTGGCTTTTAACATCTTCATAGCCGTTTGGCGGTTTTGCAGCTGGCTGCGCTCTATGCGGCAGGAAACCACAATCCCCGTGGGAATGTGCAATAAACGCACGGCGCTTTCCACCTTGTTTACGTTCTGGCCGCCGTGGCCGCCGGCGCGGCTGGTTTCCAGCTGGATGTCTTTTTCCGGTATTTCTATATTGATGTTTTCATCAATATCGGGCAGTACATCACAAGATGCAAACGACGTGTGGCGGCGGCTGTTGGCATCAAACGGGGAAACCCGCACCAAGCGGTGCACGCCGTTTTCCCCTTTTAAATAGCCATAAGCAAAAGGCCCTTCTATAATGGCAGACACGGTTTTAAGGCCGGCTTCATCCCCGGGTTGGGAATCGGTAACCGATACTTTAAACCCGTGCTGTTCCGCCCAGCGGGTATACATGCGAAACAACATCTGTGCCCAATCGCACGATTCCGTCCCGCCCGCCCCCGCGTGTATGGTTAAAATGGCGTTTAGTTTATCGTTCGGTTCCGAAAGGGTAATTTCGCTTTCTTTGCGCTCTACCTGTTTTTCCGTATCCGCCAAAGAAGCATATAAATTTTGCAGTTCGGCCGTGTCCTGCATTTCTTTGCACAAATCGTACCAGGCGCGGGCGTCGGCCACTTGTTTGGCCAAAGCCTGGTAAGAAGACACCGCCGTTTTTAACCCGTCCAGCTGGCGCGTAACGGTTTGGGCGGTTTGGTTATCGTTCCAAAAATCCGGCTCGGCGGTGCGTTTTTCCAAGGCGGCAATTTCCTGCGTTTTGGCAGGCACGTTTACGATAGAGCCTATTTTCTCTACGCGGGCTTCCAAAGAAGCGATTTTTGTATCAACATCCGTAAATTCAATATTATTCATAAGCAAAAACAAAAGTGGAAATGAGTAAAGTAAAATAAAAAACCGCACATACCCAGGCAAACCAGTCCCCCCATTGGGTATAAAAGTTTTTGGCTTCGTTAATGGGCAGGGTTACCCCGCCGCGCAAGATGGCGCGGGTATTTAACGGCGCGCTTTGCATAATATGGCCAAAGCGGTCAATAATGGCAGACACGCCTGTATTGGCCGAGCGTAAAACCGGGCGCCCCGTTTCCACCGCGCGCAATACGTTTACCGCCAAATGCTGGTAGGGCGCGTCAGAATCAAAAAACCACGCGTCATTGGTTACGTTTACAAACAGTTTTGCACCGGCGCGGTTTTGCACCAGCCACAACTGCGGAAAAATGGATTCATAACACACGGTTAAACCCACCGGTATTCCGGACACCTGCACCAAAGGTTGTTTTACCGGGCCCGGGGTAAAGGAGCCCAGCTCCCCCAATACTTCCACATCAGCGGCCAGCTTGCGCACTAAATTTTCCATCGGGATATATTCCCCAAACGGAACCAATTTGATTTTGCGGTATTCCTGCAATTGCTGCGAGAAGGGAGACAGCACATACGCCCCCACATATTGTTTTCCGTCCGCCTGTATATTGGAACCTACCGCCTGAAAAACGCCCGCATCTACGGAAATTTGGTCAAATAAATCAAAATACGTTTTTTCCGTCAGTGCACCCGGCACGGCGCTTTCCGGCCAGACGGCCAGCATAGCCCCGCTGTCTTTTAACTGGGCGCCCATATCTTTTAAAGTGGCTAAAATTTCTTCTTCAAACTGGGGGGACCATTTTTTGTACTGGTCAATATTGGGCTGCATAACAGCGGCCTGCATACTAAGCAAGGCCTTAGGCTCCGGGCGAGACAGCGTCCAACTGCCGTACGCACACACGCCGCCCAACAACAACCCGGCAACCAATACCTGAAACACCCCGCCCTTAAAACCGGCTTTGCCGCTAAACGCATAACCGACAGCTACCCCCACAAACGCCAGCGCAAAACTAATGCCGTATACCCCGGTTAAAGAAGCCAGCTGCAGCGCATGCGGGAAATTCCACTGCGAATACCCAAACATAAACCACGGGAAACCAAGCCCGTAAAACGCAATGGTTTGGTGCAGCCACTCAAGCGCCACCCAGCCGCAGGCGGCCAAAACCGGAAATAAAAATTTTAATTTTTTAAGAAAGAAACAGCTGCTTCCCCAAAATGCAAACTGAATCCCGATCAAAGCCGAAAGCCCCAGCCACGCCCCGTAAGACTGCGCCACCGTCATCCCTCCGCCTTCATAGCAGGTGCGGTATACCCACCAAAAAACACCGCCGTATAACAACACGGCGGTGAACCAAGAATATACAAACGCGCCCCATAATTTTTTTACGCGCATAAGCCCCATAATAAACGGGGCCACCGCCACCCACGCCAAAGCATAATAAGACGCACGCGGATAGCTGTATTTAACCAGCGCCGCTGTGGCCGCCGCGCACAATAACAAAAATATCCACCTGCCCAGCGTTTTGCCAAACGCCGCCAGGCGGAACCTGAAGGCAGGTTTCGCTTGCGGCGGCGTATCTAAAAATTTACGGCGAAATACAGACATTTACTATCCGTTAGTATACAATCTTACACACTTTGTTGCGGCACACGGCACGCGCCGTGGGGCTGCATTCTTTTTCGGTGGAGGGGGCTCCGTCCGGGCAGGCTTTGGCCATTACATTGCCCAACGATTGGGAAAATTCCAACGAGCGCGACGCATTAATTGCCGTTACGCCCTCGGGCCCCACCAAACAGCCGCAGGGGTCTTTATCCACAATAATACAATCACTGTCGGCCTGGCAGGCATAATTGGCCGCGCGTTTTTTGGCCAGGCGGCGGGCGCGTTCTTCGGCTTCTTGTTCGGCCACGTAACGCTGGTAATCTTTTTTATTGGCAATAATTTCCTGGCTGGACAAAGCCGGCATATTGGTCTCTATCGTGCTGCGGCGGGAAAGAAACAACGGAATGGAGCATAATATCCCCAGCGCGCACAAAAGCAATAAAACTTGTTTGAGTTTACTCATCATGCTTGTTTGGCTCCGCAGCATTTTTTATATTTTTTACCGCTGCCGCAGGGGCAGGGGTCATTACGGCCAATTTTGTGGGCCGGGCCGTGTTCCTTGCCGGAAGAGTCTTCCTGCCGGCGCACGGGCTGCACCTCGCGCCGGGGCGGAAGCTGTATGCGGAAAATATAACCCACCATCAGGTCCCGCACGCGGTTCATCATGGCGCAGTACAGCTTATAGGCTTCTTTTTGATACTCAATCAGCGGGTCCTTTTGGGCGTAACCGCGCAGGCTGACGCTGTTTTGCAGCTGATCCAGCTCATACAGGTTTTGTTTCCAGGCGCTGTCCAAAATTTGCAGCAAAAGCATGCGTTCAATTTCGGCAAAGTTGAGGCCCTGTTCGGCAAAGTAAGCTTCACGTTGGTGATAAAGCGCTTTTACCTGGGTAAAAATTTCCTCCACCAGCTCTTCGCGCGTTTTGCCGGAAACATTATCTATATTATAATTAAAATTCACCGGGAAGAGCGATTTTAACGCCACATTCAGCGCGTCAAAATTATTACGGCCCGGGTGGGACGGATAATAATACGCTTCCACCAGGTCATAAATGCATTCTTCCATCATCTGCAGGGCTTTTTCGGTCATGTCCTGCCCGTCCAAAATGGCGTTGCGCAGGCCGTATACCGCAGTACGCTGCTGGTTCATTACTTTATCATAATCCAGCAGTTGTTTGCGGATGTCAAAGTTGCGGCCTTCCACCATGCGCTGGGCGCCTTCAATCTGGCGGCTCATCAGGCGCGATTCTATCGCCTCGCCCTCCTTCATGCCCATAGCGCTTAAGATGGAAGAAATCTTGGCCGTATTGGCAAACAGGCGCATCAGTTCGTCTTCCAAAGACACGTAAAAGCGGGAGCAGCCCGGGTCCCCCTGGCGGGCGCAGCGGCCGCGCAGCTGGTTATCAATACGGCGGCTTTCGTGCCGTTCACTGCCGATTACGTGCAAACCTCCCAAAGCTTTTACCTGTTCCTGTTCTTTGGGATCAGCCGGGTTGCCGCCCAGCACAATGTCCGTACCGCGGCCGGCCATGTTGGTGGCAATGGTTACGGCGCCTTTGCGCCCGGCTTGGCTGATGATTTGGGCTTCCATTTCGTGATATTTGGCGTTTAATACTTTATGCGGAATGCCCTTGGCACGCAGCATGGCGGATAATTTTTCGGACTTTTCAATAGAGCGCGTACCCACCAGCACCGGGGCGCCTTGTTTCCACAACTCTTCCACCTCGTGCACAATGGCGTTGAATTTTTCCCGCTCTGTTAAGAAAACCTGGTCCGGATAATCTATACGCTGGGAAGGGCGGTTGGGGCGGATTTCCACCACATCCAATTTATAAATTTGCCAAAACTCATTGGCTTCCGTCATGGCGGTACCCGTCATACCGGACAGTTTTTTATACAGCTTAAAGAAATTCTGGAACGTGATGGTGGCCAAGGTCTGGTTTTCTTCTTTAATTTGCAAACCTTCTTTGGCCTCTACCGCTTGGTGCAGGCCGTCACTCCAGCGGCGCCCGGGCATTAAGCGGCCGGTAAATTCGTCCACAATAATTACTTCGCCGTCTTTTACCACATAGGCCACGTCGCGCTCGTACAAATGGTGCGCGCGCAAAGCCTGCGTAATATGGTGCACCCAGCCGGCGCCTACGTCATCATACAAATTGGGTACGTTTAAAAATTTTTCCGCCTTGGCAATACCCGTTTCCGTTAAAGTGGCCGTGTGGTTTTTCTCGTCCACAATGGCATCGTAACCTTCTTCCAGCTTGGTGCCTTCGTATTTGGCTTTTACTTCGTCTTTTTCCGTAATCAAACGAACTTTTAAAGTAGGCACCAACCGGTTGACGATGTAATATTTATCCGTGCTTTGTTCCGAAGGGCCGGAAATAATAAGCGGGGTGCGGGCCTCGTCGATTAAAATGGAGTCTACCTCGTCCACAATACAATAGTTTAACGGGCGCAGCACGCGGTCCTCGCGAGAGATGACCATATTATCACGCAGATAATCAAAGCCCAGCTCGTTATTGGTTACGTAGGTGATGTCTTTGGCGTACATTTCGCGGCGCTCGTCGTTATTCATATCATGGCCGATAAACCCCACCGTGAGGCCTAAAAATTCGTGAATAGGGCCCATCCATTGGCGGTCACGCCGGGCCAGGTAGTCGTTCACCGTGACCACATGCACGCCTTTGCCCGTTAAGGCATTTAAATAAGAAGGCAGCACCGCCACCAGGGTTTTACCTTCCCCGGTGCCCATTTCGGCTATTTTGCCTTGGTGGAGCACGATACCGCCCAACAGCTGCACGTCATACGGGCGCAAGCCAATTACCCGCTGGGCAGCCAAACGCACCACGGCAAAAGCCTCGGGAAGGATATCATCCAGCGTTTCGCCTTTGGCAAGGCGGTCTTTAAATTCCTGCGTTTTGGCTTTTAACTGCTCATCGGTTAAGTTGGCAAATTGTTCGGTAAAACGGTTGGCATCATCTACATAATGCTGAATTTTTTTGAGGTCTCTTTCGCTTTTGGTTCCAAAAACTTTGTCTATTACTGTTCTAATCATACATTGTTCCTTATTAATAAAAGTAGGGCGCTGCAAAAAGGGGATAAGCCGGGATACGGCAAAAAACGCCCCCTCCCGCCTTAGCGGGAAGAAGGCGTTTTTTTAAAAAGCCTCATTTACCAACGGGTTTTTTGTTCTTGGTTTTTACTTGCAGATTTTTGGCGGATTTGGCGTCCTGGGCCGCTTCTTGGGCGGCTTTGGTAACGCTGGCGGTATTATCGGCAACGTCAGCCTTTAAATCAGCAAAGTATAATTCGCTGGCGGAGCGGACTTTGTCTTTAGCATCTTTTTTAAGCTGCTTAATTTCCGCTTTTAACGTTTTAATGCGGTCATTTTCCTTTGCAATTTGCGCCTTGCGGTCTTCTTTGCTTAAAGATTTGTCTTTCTTTAAGGCTTTAATGCGCGCTTTGCAAAGTTTAATTTCTTCGTCGCGTATATCCAGCGTGTTGTCATAAATATCTTCAAATACGGCCAATAAATCCCCCTGGGTGGTGGCTTCCAAGGCGGCCAGGTCTATATTAGACACTTGCTGCAAGGCAAGGCCGTTTTCATACGTTTTGGCAATGATGAACAAGCGAAGGGAATTGTCAAAATTTTTAGCCAAGGCAATCAGTTCAGACTCGGCCTCTTCCGTTTTGTCTTTTTGATAAGCAGAAGCCAATTTTTGCAAAATCTCGTTATATTGCTCGTTGGTTTTAGCTTTTTCTAAAACAGCGGGATTGTATTGGGCAAAAACAGCCAATACTTCTTCCTGGGTATACTGCTGGCTTTCTTGGGCGGATAAGCCGGAAGCTACTGCCAGCACAGCCAATAAAAGAAGACATCTCTTCATTTATAAAATCCTCCTCCTTACAAAATAAAAACCCCTACTATCTGTTATTGTGCTATTTATGGGGCGTTTCGTCAAGCGGAAAATAAAGGCATAAAAAACCCCGCCCTTAAGCGGGGTTTTTAAAACAAATATTTTAGCGGGCCGCCGTGCGGAAGAAATTACCGCGGGTGGAACCTTTGGCCAAACGGGGCATACCGGTCATTTTATCGGCCTGCACCATAATGTTTTTGGCATTGGGTTTAATCATTTCTTGAGAGGAACCGAAAATATCTCCCTCTTTTAATACCCCTAACTGCCCGTGATTGTTAATTTGCACTTCCAGTTTTAAATTGCCTTCCAGTTCCGGGGCCAGTAAATCTTCTTCCCCCATATGAAAGTTTAACGGAAATTTAGGGTTTACCACTCTTTTAATGGCCACGGGAACATCGGCCTCGTTCTTTACAATAATAGAACAGGAATTATTATCAGCCTGTGCAATTTTGACCAGTCTTTCCGGTACGTTTACCGTGCCGGAAATGTTAAAACGCCCTTCCTGCACGGTTCTGGCCAAGCAGAACACACACGCTATAACGCTGGCTGCCGCAGCAGCTACTAATATCTTTTTCATACTCTTATTTTACCCTTTTTAAAGCCGGCATTTCAAGCCGGGCGTGAAGCTATTATTAATATTTTAATCCCCAAACAATAATTTTCAAGCATTTGAGGCCCAAAAGCGGGGTTACCCCCTTAACGGCAGAGGATAACCCCTCTTTGGCTACAAAACCAAAAATTTATTGTTTAAAAAATCCCCACAGATTTTTGGCGTATACCCAGCCTTTGCAAACGCCTTCGCTTTTGTTGGCGGGGTCATCTTCCACTTCAATCCAGGAACCTTTTTTGGAAATATATTTAAACGGATAGCCCTTTTCCACCGTGCAAACAATTTCATTGCTTACGCCGGGGCCTTTGCGTACGTTTAAATCCACCGTGGCGGACATGCCGCCTTTAGGGCTTAACAAAGAAGCCGAAATCCACCCGTTAAACCCTTCAAAATCTTTTACCAACACCCAGTCTTTGGTTTCGTTGGTTTTAACCATAATAAGCGGCGTGTATTTCCACGCATACCACTTTACGGCACATTTGGTGCCCGGGCAAGAACGTATATTGGCCTTCTTAGCGGTTACGCTGGCATACTTCTGCGCAAATACAGGCGCACACGCCAGTAAAAGCATTACGAATACGGATGCGATTTTTTTCATATACTCTCCTTCCTTCTTTCTCATCCCAAATTCCATTTCAAATTTATTCTGCTACACCACAAGTATAGCAAATATTTCCCCTGTTTTTACAATATTTTAATAACCCCCTCCCTTTTGCCAAAAAAGCTATAATAAAAGTACCTATTTATAATATGGAGTTTTTTTATGAAAGAACAAGTGGAAAAAGTAATTGAAGAAATCCGCCCTATTTTACAATCCGACGGGGGAGACATCCAGCTTATCGGCGTGGATGAAAAAACCGGCATTGTAACCGTTGGCCTGCGCGGCCACTGCGGCAGCTGCCCCCATGCCCAAATGACTTTGCAAGCCGTAGTAGAACGCAAAATTAAAGCCGAAGTGCCCGGTGTAACCGCCGTAGAACGCGTATAAACCATGCCTAAGGCGGACCTGCACACCCATTCTGTATTTTCCGACGGAACCACCTCCCCCAAGGAGGTGGTTATTGCCGCGCAAAAAACCGGGGTGGGCATTTACGCCTTGGCCGATCACGACACCGTGGACGGCGTGCCCCAAGCCCAGGCCGAGTGCCAAGCCCGCCATATTCCGTTTGTGCCTGCGGTGGAAATCAGCACCCGGGAGCACGACCACCTGCATTTTTTAGGCCTGAATGTAGATATTACCAATAAGCGCTTTTTGGAGTTTTTGGCTAATAACCGCCGCCTGCGCGTGGAACGCATAAAAAAAATCATCGCCCAGCTGCAAGCCGCCGGGCTGGATATCACGCAAGAAGACGTATTTTCCCGCGCGCCCAATACCGTGTCCCGCGCGCACGTGGCGGATGCTTTAAAACAAAAAGGGATTGTTCCCACCCGCCAGGAAGGTTTCCGCCGGTGGCTGGTGCCCGGGCAAGCGGGATATGTGCCCTCGGCCGGGGTAACGGTAATAGAAGCCATACGGGAAATAAAACAAGCCGGCGGGATGGCGGCCATTGCCCACCCGGGCATGGTAACGGAAGTGTGGAACTTTCCCGTCTGGAAAGAAGCCGGGCTGGACGCCATAGAAGTATTTTACCCTGCCCATACCTACACCATGAAGCAGGAACTGCTTAAAATTGCCCGTAAATACGATTTGTTTGCCACCGGCGGCTCTGATTACCACGGCCCCAGCAGCGGGCGCAATTCCACGCCGGGGATGTCCGTCCCCCAGCCGTATTATGACAGGCTGCTCTCCAAATTATTAAAAAAATAAATCTTTGCGCCCTTGCCTCGGTTTGCAGTGGGAGTTACTCGCTCAGCGGTTCTTCATAAGCTTCTATTTCTTCGTCCGTCGGGCCGCCTTTCTCTTTTAATTTATCGTAATCCCCGCGGGAAATTTGTTTCCCAAAGTGAATTAAATACCCCAAAAATACGGTTAATAACAAAAACGCCCCTTTGCTCCACGGGCCCAACACGTCCAGCAGCAGCCCAAAAGTAACCGTAAACACCGCACTAAAGAAAGAGGAAAAGGATAACAGGGCAGACATTTCGTTAGAAATCTCGCGCGTTTTATCAGACGGGAAGGCCATCAGCACCGGGGCAAAGTTGGTAAGCCCCAACGCACACGCTATAACACCCGCAACCTGCAAAGGCCACCAGGGCATATTAATCAGTGCAAGCCCCGCCAAACTAAGCCAGCCGCTGGTTTGCAATATTTTACCCGGGTTTAACGCTTTAAAGCGCAGCGGCCCCGTTTGCACCCCCTGCCCAAGCACAGTGCCGGCCATACGCCCAAAAACAATGGGCAAAGTAAATAACACAAAAGAGGGGATTACCCACCCTTCACTGCCTAAAGAAAGGCCGAAAGGCATTTCCCACAGCATGGACGGGTTATTAAAGTGTTCCTTCATTAAATTATTTACAAATAAAGCCAAAGTGCCCATATTGGCCCCGTGCAAAATATTGGCATATACGCTTTTGCGCACCAGGCGGGAGCGTGTTTCCTTGCCGGAAAAAATTTTCCAAATACTTTTAAAACCCACTTTGTATTTGTGCTTGGCCTGCTGCACGCTTTGCAGGGTTTGCTCTTTTAAGCGGAATTTATTATACAGTATAAACCCGGCCGCGCTGATAGCCATGTATACGGGGAAAAAGGCCGTCCAGTCCGCCCCCGCCACGCATAAAAACAAGGGCGGCAGCAAATAGTTCATAGAATTGCCAAATACCTGCTTAAATACCGCCAAAGTGCCCACATTGCGCTGATAATTACCCTTTTTGGAAGCCGCCAGCAGGGTGGGTTTTAAAGATACGTCCAAAAAGGCTCCCCCCGTGCCCAAAAGCACAAAGCTGGCCGCCAGCGCCCAGCGTTTGAGGGAGGTAGGGTCCCCCAAATGCCCGTCCAGCCCGGCCAGCCACGGGATTAAGAACGCCGCCATCATGGACAGCATGCCAATGTTGGACATGGCCCTGCGGCTAAAACGGCTTTGCAATATGCCAATAGGCAAAGACAGCAACCCAATGGTTAACGAGCCGATATTGCCCAAAAGAAACATTTCAAACTTGCTCATTTGGAAGGGGTCTTCGGCAAAGTTGGAAACAATGGTGGCCACGTTATTCATACCCAAAAGCACATACATCAAAAACATCGGCCAAATTTTGCTGTTGGTCAGCAGCAGGCCTTCGGCTATTTTTTTAAGCATGGGGGCGGAGGCTTTTAAACGTCCTTCAGAACGGTATAGTTTTAAATCATCCCGGATGACTACCTGCTTGTACGTATTGGCCCGGGAGGATTTATCCTGCACGGAGCGGTATTTGCGCAAAATCATTTCTCCATTAGGCAAAATAAAAACCTCTTGACGAGGTTTTAATTGGAATTTATCTTGAGATAAAGGCACCGATAGTTGGGCTAGGATCTCTCCCCGCCGGTTTTTTACCGGCACGCGGGCTAGAGGGCCTTCCTGTTCGGCAGAGGCCCCGGCGGCGGGGCCGTCTCCTTTATTTTTATCTTTATTTTTAGGTTTATCTTTTATACCAAATAACTTTTTTACCTCAAACTGAATAAATTTAGCCAAGGTGGAGTCGGTCATCATATCCGTGGTTAACAACAAAGACAGGCCCAAACACGCACCCGCGTAAATTAAGTCCAAATTAGGGGCAAGAGAAGTCATATACGAAGCGGGTAAAGTAGCAATACCAGCAATGGCCATGGTTAATGCCAAGATAACGGAAATTTCCCGCTGCAGTTTGGGGTGTTTCTGCATAATATGGTCATACATTTGGGTAAAGAAGTTCCCCACACCCAAACTGGCTACCACAGCCCCAACAATAGTGGGGGCCAGGTTACCCACGTTGAAAATCATAATCCCCGTACCAATGGCAGATACGGCCGAGCACAAAATATACATGCTGCCCGAGCTGATGCGTTTGCCCACGATGTTGCCGCCCAAACGGCCTACAATGAACGGTAAGTATAAGGAAAGCGCCACCAGAAAGTTGGCATATGCCCCGTTGGGAATTAAAGAGTTCATACTGGCCGCAAAAGAGCTGGACATAATAAACTCATGCACGGTGGCCAAAGTCATCGCCAAGGAGATGGTTTTTACGCCTTTTGCATGGAAGAACACATTCTTTACATTGGCGGAGCTGTTTTCTAACTTTTCAAATTCTGCCTTTACCTGGTCCATGGCTTGTTTTACCTGGTCTGCGTTAAAGGCTTCATTTAAAGAAAGGGCCGTTTCCAAATCTTGCAAGGTTTGGGCTTTCACTTCGGCAAACACAGCCTTGCTTTTTAAGCGGCTATCCATTTTTACTTGGGCCTGCACCATAGAATCAACCGCTTCTTTTAACTTACGGGAAATTTCTTCCGCGCCTTCATTAAACTTGGGGGAGCCAACCGGCAAGGCAAAAAGCTCCGTTAACGCTTTAACCGTTTTTTCCACGCCGGTTTCCAAAGCCCGCTGGCTTTGTTCCAAGTTTCTAACGGAATAAGCATCCCGCAAGTTGGCACGCATAATGCGCGCCGTTACCCACGCGCTGTATGCCGCATAAATGGGGAAGCTGATGGAATAGTCCAGCCCTAAATCCACACCCAATAATTGCGAGCCTAACCAGTTAAACAAATACGGGGAGGCCAAGAAGGCCAAAGTGCCCACGTTTTTGTATACAAAGCTTAAGTTGTATAAGAAAACGTCTTTCAGGTTTACACTGGATTTTTTGGTAAAAAATTCTTTAACCCGTTTGATCAATTGTTTCAAATCCGTTTGGACGGCGGCTTTTAATTCGGCCGCGGTGGGCGTTTTTGCTTTGGGGGCATCCACCACCACTTCCCCGCGGTTAGCACGGATTAACATATTGCAAACCAGCTGTTTTAAAATACCGGCTGCACTCATAAACACCAAGCCGCCCACAAACATCACTCTGTCCAACGGGGCCACCTCGGTATTTTCAACAAACCCGTAAAAACCTGCCATTGTGGCCATCAGCCCGGCCGCGGCAGACATAATAAGCGAAATGGTTAACAACTTTTTCTCCCCGTATTTTTTAAGAACCGGGTGCAGCAAAGAAGCAAAACCGGGCAGCACATAGTTAATCATAAACATCAGGGTGTTGGCGTCGGCCACGCTCATGCCCAGCTGGTTTTTGGCAATAGGCGCCATGGTTTTACCCAGGCTGACGTTGGTTAAAGACACATCCCGCACAATCAGGTTTGCCTTATCCTGCGTGGGGAAGACGGAAATATTAAACGTTTCTTTGGCGTCTTTTAATAAGGCCACCAATTGCCCGATTTGATGTTTGGGAATGCGTACATAAAAGTTGCTTAACGGGCGGGCAGAACCGGTGCCGTGCTTTAATACACCCAAGCGGCCCTTTTTATCCATAACCAGTTTATCATCCGCACCCAATAAACCGGCCGGCAGATGCACACTGACTTGGAACATATGCTGCCCGTTGGCAGAAAACAAAGGAACCGTAACGGATTTATGTGCAATATTGGGGGCAGATTCCAACTTAATTTTAAGCGGCGTACGCGTATAATTGGACTGCGCCACCAACCGCGCCAACTGCCCGGGGCGAAGTTTCATAAAGAAGTGAGACATCGTTTTGGGGGCCTTGTCACTATCTCGCAGTTGGGCAATATTATCACTGGTAAAAGCAATGCGGTTGTAACCGTCTACCTTAAAACCCCGGTCTATGGTTACATTTACAGGGAGCAAATGTTCTTCGCCGGCTTCGTCTACATAGGTCATTTTAAAGCCGTGTTGGGTATCGGCATCAAAATCGGCGTCTTCAATTTCCCCGCTGCCGTTTTTGCCTAAACGGGAGTTGGCAAAGCGGGAATTGCGCATAGGGGCAAATTTAACCTGGCGGCGGCGGAAAATGCGGTTCCACCAATGGTCCTTAAGCGGCATTTGGCTGGCGGCAAAGGCGCGGTTTTGTTTTAAGTCTATAGCCGCGTTGCTTGCTTCCATCGCTCCCACTACTTCAGGCGTTA
>CALVGG010000002.1 GCA_944327085.1 uncultured Elusimicrobiales bacterium
AAATGGTCTTGGCGGGCTTGTTGGCGCTCTAAATATTCTATTTGTTTTAAGCGCGTTTCCAGTAAGTGCTTGCGCAGAGGATGAAGATTGGTGTTTTTGTTAGGCATAAGGCTACTCCTTAGGTGAGATGACACATCAAAACGGGACGCGGGGAGACAGAGGAAACAGAACGCCCCTTGGGCAGAAGAAGGGACGGCGCCAAACGGCCCGCCTGAAAGCGGATTATGCTGTAAAGAAAAATAACAAAGGATTGTACGGCAGGAAATATCTACAAATATATTATAGTATAAAATGATTATAAAAGTCAAATTTTTATAAAGGTAAGGGATGAAGTAGACAATAGAAAAAATGAGTTGGTATGATATAGACAAATATAAAATAATAGTAGAATTCTGAATAATTTTTTTTAATAGTTGAGAAGGCGATTAGGGCTATTTGGCGGCTAAAGAAAAAGGCCTAGTTTGGGGCTTTTTTCTGTATCTCTAAAAGCTCTCTAGGACGGCGATGTATAAAAACGGCAGGCAGATACCGACGAGAGCCGGGCCATAAGGACAACAAAAAAGACACTTTGTAAGAAGTGCCTTTTTAAATGGTCGCAGTTAGTTGTCTCCAAGCGAACTGAAATACGCCAAGACATCATAGAGCATCTGGATACATGGAAAGCCATTTTAGATGACCTTGACCGACTGTATGATCTCTATCCAAACCCATACTACCCTAAGATTGCTGATATGATTATCAAGCACTAGACTGCCAATTTTTGCCACTTAGAGTTCAAACGTGGCATGATAGTGCCTGATAAACGTTTAATACATTTCCCGCAAATATAAGGTCAAATTTTAGGGATTTTCTAGATATGCAGGGGAAAATAGAGGGAAAATCGTTTTTATTTTGCTTTTCTACTGTTCTCAGCCGATTTCTACATGTTACTCTATACAACTAACATTATAGACTGCCCCTTTGTTAATGCTTGGAGAATTGTGTTTTTACACCAGCCAACACTTGTTTTGGTACGGCAAGGCTATGGAACAGTTTTTCACTATGAATCAGTTTGTTTCATCACTTTATATCTATAATAGCCAAGACCAGACCTTTGCCAAACTACTTGGCACATGTCTTTCTGCTATGATTTATGATGGTTCTATACTTACTAGGAAATGTAGAATGCTGCTATTAGCTACTTAATCGGTTAATTTAATTCACTTGAGAATAGAAGCCTTAAATTATTAAAATATGAACATACATGAGGAAAAACATCTATTGGATAATAGAGGGATAAACGAATTATGGGAACATATGAACAATTTATTACTTCATTATTGCCTGGTAACTATGCCCTCACCAAATCGATGGAGTTGACTAAACGGCAGGATTCAGGGACTTTATGGTATACAAAAAAGTTCTTGACCTTGTATTATTATATATTTTTATCTAACGATATAATGACTAAACAATATCAGCTAGATATTATTAGAATTTTTGATTCCTTTATTAATAGTTTAGATAAAAAAGTTCAAACTGATGCGATTAATTTCTTTTATCCACAAGATCCATCTATCAATCTAAAGTCAGAACATTTTAACTTTTTTTCAAATTTTGCTAGTTTCAATAGTTTTGAAAATCAAAAAGAACGCCTTGAATATTATCAGAGAGCAAAGAAATACTATTTCTCTTTATTAATGGGATCTGGTGGACAAACAGGTGTAAAACATAGGCTGAAAGAGTCTGTTCGGCAACCTGGGTTTATATATTCGACACAAAACATTGATCATGCTATTCTTAATGCGGCTGTTGAAAGCTGTATATATGACGTCAATAATGATCGACAGATACATGATAATTCAATTAAATATATTTTGTCTGCAGAAACAATGGCACGAGCTTGTAAAATTGCCCAAAAAAGAAAAGTACTACCCTCTGATATCCTTGAGCTAAACTCAAAATATCCACATCATAAACCGGGTTATCGTAGTATCGAAAATGACATGGTAGCGTTTATTAGAAATGAACGTCAGATTCTTTACTACTATGGTTTCTTCCATTCTAAATCGTCTGGGGCTACTGATTTTGAATTTAGTAGTTTAACTCCAATTGGAGAATTAGCTTTAACTGCTAATTTTTATGAGTTTCTATCAATTTGGGAACATCAAAAGATAAAAATGATTTCCCAACCAGCAACAGCTGATATTAATAACATTACATTAACTTCACATGATCCTCGTCTTTTTGGTGTAAGCTTTACGCCATACACAGATATATTAGGCTACCTTATACGAAACGGCCGCCTAACATTGGAAGAATATAAGTTTATCGTTTCCAGAAAGAAAAACACAATATCTGAAGAAGATTGGATACAGAATGAAGAAAGCATTTGCGCTCATATTGATGCCATTAAAGATATAGTCCAGGGGTTTGCACGCAAAAGGGATATAGAAGATGAAGATGGAAGAAAAGAATTGTTGAAATATATTCTTGGTCTAAGAGATGATTTGCCTGTGGACAAAGGGACCAATCCATTACAATCAGTTTCTTTTAGCGATTCCAGTCTGACTATAAGTAATGCTGCTACATTAGAGCATCTCTATGCCATGTATATCAAGATGGAGAAATATAAACAACTAAAGTATCATGAGGTATTAAAAAGCGCAGAACAGGACTTAAGAAAAAGATATGTAGCCGGGTGCCATTCTCAAAATATTCCTATTAATGAGATGATAAAGATTCATTGGGATCTTTATAATATTCATGCGGATAAATTTATTTTACTTGGTGTCATGCTTGCTATGTCTTCCATAAAACTAAGAGTTTCTCTTGGTGATAATTTACAAAAGGATCAAAAAGAAAGACTTGTGTCGTACTTGTTTGGAACATTCAATGAACTATTAAAGCATATAGGGTTACATAGCCTTTCATCTGTTAAAACAGCAATCCAACGAGTTATAGCTGCTATTAATTCTGAAGATTATTCCTTTTATTTGATCTCTGATGATAAACGATCTAAACAAGTGCTAGCAGAATATCAAGCCGTTGGAGCGTCCGATTTGTACACTAAAATTCAACAAATATCCAATACAGCTTTGGATAGATTTGCTGAAGATCGAAAAAGAAATACGCAGCTAATCGGAATGATGAAATCATATTATATGCTTGTTTACTCAAAAAACAATATGTTGCCCTGTGAGTGTTGTGGCCAGGAGACATTTATGACTGATGCAAAAGAGCCTTATATTGAATTTCATCATTTGATTCCATTTAATATTGCGTATGGACCTGATCATTATTTAAATTTATTTGCTTTATGTCCGAATTGTCATAGGAAAATGCACTTCTTAAATATGGAAGAAAGGAAAGGTCAATATAAGGCCTTAGAACGGAATAATTACGCTCACCTAAAGCTTACTCAAAGGTTACAAGAATTACGTGAACATAATTTACTTAGATCTTATCACCTTGAGTATTTATTTGCAGAGAATGCTATTACTGAAGATGAATATAATATGATTGCGGGATGATAGCAACTATGATCGATATTACAAAAGTGATAAATAAAATATTGAATAAAGATTCTGGCAAAATACTAAAACAATTTCCTGCAGAATGTATTGATCTTGTTGTCACAAGTCCTCCTTATGATGATTTAAGAGATTATGAAGGTAAAATTTCTTGGGATTTCAGTACATTTAAGGATATAGCTTGTGAATTATATCGCATAGTAAAAAAAGGCGGTGTGGTCGTGTGGGTCGTTGGAGACAAAACAAGTAAGGGCGGCAAGTCTCTGACTAGCTTTAAACAGGCCCTGTTTTTCCAAGAGCTTGGTTTTACAATGTATGATGTAATTATCTATGAAAAAGCAGGATCTGGACCTCCACATCCTAATAGATATTTTAATACGTTTGAGTATATGTTTGTTTTGAGTAAGGGCAAGCCAAAAACGATCCATATCCTCCATGATAAGCCCAATAAGTGGGCCGGTCATTCTACATATGGAGAAATTACCCGACGAGAGAAGGACGGTAGGTTGACAGTGAAAGGGAAAAAACTCATTAATAGATTTGGGGCAAGAACTAATATTTGGAGATATGCAAATGGGAAAGGTTTTGCCACCAAAGATTCGATAGCATATCAACATCCGGCTATTTTCCCTGAGAAGCTTGTGGCAGACCATATTTCGTCTTGGAGTGACCCTGGCGATCTACTGTTAGATCCTTTTGGTGGCAGTGGAACAACTGCAAAAGTGGCTCAAGAAATGAAACGAAAATGGATACTGATAGAAGCTGTTCCTACTTATTGCGAAATTGCTAAGGAACGATTGGAAAGAGGAAAAACGTGCAAACGGTCATAACGAATTTAACTGTAAAAAATACTTGCAAAAAATTATGGGAACTTTATCCTTTTCTTAGTC
This sequence comes from uncultured Elusimicrobiales bacterium, assembly GCA_944327085.1. GTDB lineage: Bacteria > Elusimicrobiota > Elusimicrobia > Elusimicrobiales > Elusimicrobiaceae > Avelusimicrobium. Next base: position 4,403 of record CALVGG010000002.1, read on the forward strand.
AAGATGGGACATTTTTTGCAATCATTTCAACAGAATACGATACTCACGGAAACGTAACAGCAGATTTCCTTGATGTGATATCTTATGCCTCTAAACTTGGATATGAATACGTAAATACTATTGTTTATCCAACAGTTTACAAACAACATGTTGCTTTTCTCGATAACGTTCGTTACATTGTCTGGATGTGCAAATCACTTTCTAAAATGAAATTTAATAAAGATTCTATCCGTGAGAAACATATATGGAAGGATGTGGAGTGGGGCAAAAGAGCTAAAAATTATAATCCAAAAGGGAAGGACCCCGGAAATGTTTGGATTCCTACTGAGGATGATGGAAAAGCACATATTACCAAACATGTTCTATTGAGCGATAATGATGTTATTGCAAGATTAAAAAACATGGTCGGGTGTGGACGCAGTTGTGCTGTATATACTGAAAATCGAAATTTAATTGATTTAGATCAATCCTTTGCTCCCTTACCTGAGTGCAACCAATCTTTACAAAAACGACCAGAAGTTATTTTTAAAACTTCTGAAAAGATGGATACTATCAAGGCAAAAACCCTAAATCTGATTGTTACTTCTCCACCATATTGGAATTTAAAAGATTACTATAAAAAAGGTCAGATTGGCCAAGAATCCTATGGAACATACCTCCAAAGGATGACTGTTGTGTGGAATCAATGTTATCATAAGCTTGCTGATAATGGCAGTATTTGGATTAATATTAATATACGTCGACAAGAAGGAAAAATTATTCCATTACCTAATGATTTTGTAAAGATATGTAAAAAGATAGGCTTTTTTTATAAAGGTATTTTTATCTGGCACAAATCTTCTGGGATCCCTACGGGTGATAAGAATATTGTTGATAGACATGAATATGTACTTCTTTTTTCTAAAAGCAGAGATTTTTCGGTTGATTTCACTGAATTATCACACATTGCTGACTATAAAAACCCATTTATAAATGGTGGGGCTTTTTGGAATATTAATAGAAAAGCAGGTAGTGTGGGGAAGAAATTTATTCATCCTGCTATTTATCCTAATGAGTTAGCTAAAAGAATTATACGTATTTCAACCCATGTAGGGGATTTAGTTTGTGATCCATTTTTAGGAAGTGGAACTTCTTTGATTGCTGCCATATGTTGTCATCGTAATTTTATCGGATATGAATACAACGAAGGATTTAAACAGCTTATCCAATATCGAGTTTCACTTGAAATCCCGGATACAGCGGTTATATATAAAAACTAAAACTGCATTTACCTAATACAATCTATCAATTCTTTCTCTTGAGCTTCTTTTTGCTACAATATACTCCCCAAGGAGTCCAGAATGTCTGTCAACAAGACATATGTATGCATGGGTTTCAAGTCTTTTTTTCCTCGGTAGCAGCAAACCGCGGTCTGAAACCCTTTACGGCTAATTTGGTGGTTTGGCAGCCCCGGTAGGAGGTTGTGGGGCTTAGTAACTAATATAGATGAAGTAAACCGAATTTTGACCATAGTAAAAACAAAGATCTATTTTTGATAATATTTTAGATGTCGAACAGACTTTAAAATGAATTTTAATGGCTCAAATTGCCTTTGGACGGGGTTTTTGAAGCCGCTGGGTCCTCCTTATCTTAATGTAAATGCATATATATGAGATTCTTTATTATTGACGAGAAACAGAAAATCAGATATGCTAGATTGAATTTCATAAAAGTTCAGTGTCTTTAATACACTTTCGACTTCTTACTAAAATGTTGCCGCCCATACATATACTACGTATATGTATCCTCGGAGACAAAGACCTATGAAATTTACGCCAAAACAGGTACTTTGGTGCTCGGTTGCTGATAAATATAGTACACTAAACGTATGAAAAGAAAAGTAAGCAGTAAAACTAAAGACACACCAGTAGACACCAATAGTTCTTTTTTGTTGGTAGAGGAAATAGTCAAGCAACTTCGTGTACAGCCACTGACTATTTATCGTTATATTAAAAACAAAAAATTGATCGCTTATAAACTTGGGAAAGAATACCGTGTCAAAAAAGAAGATTTCGAAAACTTCCTTTCTAAGTGCAAAACAGACAAGTAATTCTGTTTCACCCTCAACCGCTGTTCCCCTAACTAAGGCATACCCCGATTGGGTGTCTGTGTTGGTGTGGTTGTGTATTAACAGTAAAGAGGGAATAGCGTTATTATGTAAAGAACTTCCAGCTAAACATAGTATACCTTCAATTCTTACGGTTTGCAGTATGGGACATCCTTGTGTATGGAATGGCGATGTCGATCCCATTGAGGCCCAGTATCCTATACATCTGGGATGCTGTGTGAAGGACGGGAAAATAGCAGCAGCTAAAAAGTGGTTGGCTGATTATATAACAGCGTACGAGGAGGATAACTTGCAGGACCCACAGCATTATAAATGGGAAGCAAGTGTTAAAAGAACATTGAAGCAAGTGCAAGAATTATATGACGAATATGGCAAATGTATTTCTTTACAGCAAATGCCTATTCCAAAGGTACGATTTTATACAATATTGATGAAATGTGCCTTGCTGGGAGATGTTCAACTTTCTGTTCCAGAGGGAAAAGCCATTTATATTAACCAAGTGATAGAAAATTTACAGCTGACTTTAATTAAGGACTTACCCGAAATAGAAAAGAACTTGATACCACCTTCAGCTGATTATGAATACATGGGCTTACGCTTATATGCCCAAGAGGGAATTATTCGATACGGAAGCAGACAAGTTCAAAGGTTTCGGGTTACTAATAACAATGCGTTTACATTATTAGTCCGGATGATGAATAAAAGGAGAGGCTCTCCTTCTTTGGCAGAATTGCGGAAGTTATTTCAGGTCGATACTTGGCTAAATGATGATGCTTTCCGGCATCGAGTAGAATCCTACATCAACACAGTAAATAAACGTATGGAAGAAGTCGGTTTCCCAAAGGAACTGCATATTATGGCTAAAACCGTTGAGTGGCAAAAACGCCTAAAATAAACAAAACAGTAACTGTTTTCTTCTGAGCTTTCAATTCCTGAAAGCTCTTTTTTTATGTTTACTTAGGCTAAGTCTGGGATAAAGTATGGGATGTTTCGACGATCCATAAGCAATAAGACTGGGATTGCTGACAGGCATTCTGTGAGCATGACAAAAGAAATTAACTATGCTCCAGATGAACAAAACAAGCCTTCATACCGAGAAGTGCTTGAAGAAGTTTTCGGCCAGACCTTTACTGAACAAGAAGCTCAGGATGCTCTGTTTACACAAACCGAATTTATCCGACTGTTGGCTCAGATTGAACAAGAACAGATAGACCAAGAACAAGGGGAAAAGTATGATTGACCGCTTAATTCTGCGTTTTTGGCATCCGCATGTTTATCAGATAACCAATCCACAAGCATTTGCTAATCCGTTGTATGGCTATGGTATTAACTGGAATGTGTCTTATACAAAAGATGTGGCTGCTGGGTATTATCCTACTGTAGTGTTAAATAAATACAAACAGGATTATCCGCCTTATTTAACACAAAAAGTGCTTAAAGTCAGTTGCTCCTTACCCAAAATAGTATATGGCAATAATCTGTTTGAGCTGGAAGATTTGGACTTAACAACGGTTTGCAGTGTCCTTTCCGATAAACTCAACCAAATGGGTGTGTCCTTGTCACCTAACTATATAAGTACTGTGACGGATATTGCCAGTATAGAGTATGGAAAAAACTTTTACACAGGTCATATCCCAGTGAACTTCATATTACAGGAACTATACAGGGCTCATCCCTTAAATAGCTATATGGATGTCAGCCGTATTAAGTTTTGTAATGGCGGTGAGGAATTGGTGTTCTATTCCCCGGGGTATGAGGTGGTGTTTTATGATAAGGCAAAAGAGTTAAAAAAAGAACTGGCATATAGGAAATGTGTATTGCCCGATAAATTGGCGGATGAAATCAGACAGGACAAGTTCAATGTTTTCCGTATGGAGGTTCGTTTCCATAATTCTACGGTGAGGACGGCTGCTTTTAAAGAGATAGGAATCAGTGAAGAATACAATGCTTCTCTTCAACAACTTTTTAGTAGAACAGTTTCAAGAAAAGTATTGAACTATTACTGGCAACGAATCAGCAGAACTGCTCGGTTAGTGCCTTTATCTTGTTTTACCCCAGCTTATGAGCTTCAAGGTATGTATCATGGAGCAGGAAAGCGACTCAAACCTCAGCAGTTATTAGCCCGGTTAGGTATGCACTGCTTGCTTAGGGAATGTGGATATAAAGCAACTAGAGAGACTTTACAACGTATAGGAAGCAGTAATCCTGCCGGGTTCATTAAGCAAAACGTAGGGCCAACATGGAAACTAACAAACAAACTTGATATATGGAGATTCTTTGACCGTGCTTTGTCCAGATTTAAGTGTATGAAAGAGAAATGTTGGAAACGTGCTAACAGAAGACTGTCTGCTCCCTATTTTAAACACACAGAGCCAATGCTATCAATTTCAGTAGTGGCAAAAATTTTAAATGTAGAGAACAAAGTTGTGAGATCTGAAATCAAAAGAGGTGTATTGAGAGCTAAGAAAATTGGAATAAGGAGGTGTCGAGTAAGTCGCCAAGCATTAGCTGAATATTTGCAAGACAGCGAGCCATAAAGTACTACTTATTAAAAGCAAAATAAAAGATAATTATTGATAAGAAAAGATAAATAAAATAAAATTAAAAGAATCAACCTATGAAAGACAAATTCAACACTTATATCAAAGTGTTCGTTATAAGAAAAATATAAATTTATGTGCAGAAACTTTAAATACTATATATTAGTTTCCGCAAGGAGGAAAGAAGCCAATGCCAGGTCCTTTATTACGTGCCATTATTCCTAATCAAGTATCAAGAGCACAGCATGCTGTTATTCTAGCCAGGGTATCTTCTGCAGAACAAAGGGAAGGCAAGTCTTTGCCAGCCCAGTTGGCGAGTTGTAGGAATTACTGTATACGTAAACAATTGATAGTTGATAAAGAATTTTCGTTTACAGAATCTTCTACTCGAGGAGACAGGAAAAAATTTCAAGAAATGATGAGTTTTGTAGTGCAACGGCCATATTCTGTAGCGATTGTTGCTGATACGTTAGACCGTTTCCAACGTAGTTTCAAGGAGTGCTTAGATTGGCAAGGTCAGATTGAAAGTGGAAAGATAGAACTGCATTTCTTGGCTTCAGGGCAGGTCATTACTCAAAATTCACGTTGCGCAGAAATCATGGGTTATAAATCAGGCGTTATGAATGCTGAAATCTATATCTTGCAGATGAAAGAAAACATACTTCGTGGTCTTGCCCAGAAGGTAAAAGACCAAGAGTATCCAGGTAAGGCTCCGGTTGGGTATAAGAATGTAATAATCAAAAAAAAATACTATTGTAAAAGATGAAAAAACTGCCCCTTTCGTACAGAAATTATTTGAAAGATACGCTACAGGTAATTACACTATAGAACAAGCAGCCAAGGATTTTGTGTCTGCTGGTGTTATGAGTTGTCATAAAACCCCGTTTTCTCGTTCAAGTGTTGGGCGTGTATTGGATAATCCGTTTTACTACGGACAAATGCGAATAGGTGGTACGCTATTCCCGCACTGTTATGAACCCTTAATCAGCAAAGAATTGTTTGACAGGTGCAAACGTGTAAGAGCTCATTATCGGACCCAGCCTTTTGAATATGCGGCTAAACCCTTTGTTTTTAGGGGCATTCTTCGTTGTAAACACTGCGGAGCCGTTATTACCAGTTATACCAAAGTGAAAAAGATTAAAGGGACTGGAGAGGTACACAAGTACACCTACTTAAGATGCAGTGATAAAGCTAACCGACGTACAGACTGCACATGTCCACAAGTGAATGAAACGATGGTTGAGAAACAAGCTTTGCAGTTTTTAAGACTTTTATCTATTGATCCGCGTTTGCTTCAGTTTACTTTAGATCAGATGCAACAGTTGGATGAAGCCGAAATCAAAGCCCAAAAAACTCAGATTGCCAATCTGCGTGAGCGTTTAGGTCAAATTGACAAAGTACGTTATACTTTTATTGAAAGAGAAAGCAGAGGTGATGTTGATTCTGAGTGGGTAAGTGGAAAGTTAAAGGATTTAAAAAAAGAAGAGGAACGTATCCAAGTTCAGTTACAGCAGACAACAGACCATGTACCAGAAGTAGAATGGACTATGGAACGTTTACTCCGAATTATGTCAAATGCTGCTAAGCTCTTCGAGAGTTCGCACACTCTGCAGAAGAATGCTTTACTTCGGTGCTTTTGTGCGAACTCCACTTTTGATGGGAAAAATCTTGAAATTATAATGAAAAAACCCTTCCAAAAATGTTTGGAAGGGTCTTCATGTATCAAATGGTCGGGGCGGCGGGATTCGAACCCACGACCTCACGGTCCCGAACCGTGCGCGCTACCATCTGCGCTACGCCCCGTATAATAATTTTAAATGGTCGGGAAGGCGGGACTCGAACCCGCGATCTCTCGCACCCCAAGCGAGCGCTCTACCTCTGAGCCACTCCCCGAAATAACAAGCGGTTTATTTCAACCACCCATATATTTTATCATTCTTTTATTAAATCTTCCAGCGTTTCTTTAATTTCCGTCAGAAATTTAATATCCGTGCGGGGCTGATTAGTTTTTGCCCCTGCAACCGGTAAGTGATATTTAGACAGTTGCTTTTTGGCCCCTTCCAACGTAAGTTTATGCTTATAAATTAAATCTTTAATTTTAAGTATGGTGTATACGTCTTCTTTGGTATAGCGGCGGTGGCCGCTTTCTTTGCGTATGGGTTTAATAAGGCCAAATTCCGCTTCCCAGTAGCGCACGGAATATTCCGGCACGCCGGTAATGCGTTTTACGTCCCCTATGGAAAAATAGTCTTTTTGTTCAATTTCCTCTAGTCCCATATTTTTATTATATCAATTTGTGTTATTGTTTGCCGTTGTGTGCCGGCTGTTTTGTAAGGGGCTTGTATTGTTTTTTTTTTTTGATAAATTGGGAGAAAAGAAATTTTTAATATTTTTGGGAGGAAAGAATGAAAAATGCAATAGCGGGGCGTTTGGCGGGCTTTACGCTCATAGAACTTTTGGTTGTGGTATTAATTATTGGTATTTTGGCTTCGGTTGCCTTGCCGCAGTATCAGGTGGCGGTAGCCAAAAGCCGTTTGGGCGCCTTAATGCCCACCACAAAGGCTTTGGCAGATGCGTCTGAGGTGGCCTTTTTGGCTAACGGCAGTTTTGACGGGGATATATCCAAATTGGATGTAGATATTCCCTCCGGCTGCAGTTTAGGCACCACCGTAAGCGTTGCCACCTGCTCAAACGGGGTTATATTTGATGTTTTTGATAACGCCACCCCCAATATAACGGGCATTAACAAACAGGTTAAATTGGGCTACGTTATTTGGCTGAACCGTTCCGACCATCCCGGTGCACGCCGCTGTTTGGCTTTAAATACCGATAAAGTAGCCAATCAGGTTTGCAAAAGTATGGGTGGCACCCAAATTACGGGGGAAAGCTATAATTATTTTAAAAATGTGGTGGGAACGGCCACCGTGTATGCCTTGGAATAGTTTGTTGATTTTGTTTTACCATAAAAACCCCTCTGTTTAGGCAGAGGGGTTTTTGTTTCCGGTACCGGTGATGTTCCAAAATAAAGCAAATAACACCCGTTTTACGCGGGCCCGGCGCCGGCTGTATTTTATCCGGTAACAAAAACCCCCGGGGTTGCCGGGGGTTTTATAAAGCTTATTTAGCTTTGTGTTTTACGGGTTCACCGTAATAGGCTTTCAGGTAGAGATCCTTAATCTCGCTGATAAGCGGATAGCGGGCGTTGCCGCCGGTGCATTGGTCGTCAAAGGCCAATTCGGAAAGTTTATCCAGGTTGTCCAAGAATTCCTTTTCCGGAATGCCGTATTCTTTGATAGAGCGGGGGATGTTGAGTTTGTGTTTCAAATCTTCCACCATATCAATCAGCTTTTGCACTTTGGCGTCTTTATCGTCGCCCAGGTTGTTGTGGGGGAGCAGGAAGTCCACAATCTTGCCGTAGCGGCCCTTTACAAACGGGTATTTATACTGCGGGAATAAACCCTGTTTGGTGGGTTTGTCCGTCGCGTTGAACTCGATAATGTAAGAGAGCAACAGCGCGTTGGCCAATCCGTGCGGTACGTGGTACATAGCCCCCAGTTTATGCGCCATAGAGTGGGAAAGCCCCAAGAACGCGTTTGCAAACGCCATACCGGCAATGGTGGCGGCATAGTGCATTTTTTCGCGCGCGTTAATGTCTTTGGCGCCCAAGGTGTAGGATTTTTCCAAGTACTTAAATACCAGGCGCATGGCTTCCAGGGCTTGGCCGTCCGTAAAGTTGGTGGCATATACGGAGGTGTAGGCCTCAATGGCGTGGGTCAGCACGTCCAAACCGGAATAAGCCGTTAAGGATTTGGGCATATTGAGCACAAATTCCGGGTCAATAATGGCCATATCGGGGGTTAAGGCATAGTCCGTAATGGCGTATTTGGTGCCGGTTTTTTCATCGGTGATGATGGTGAACGGCGTTACTTCAGACCCGGTACCGGAAGTGGTGGGGATAGCCACCATAACGGCTTTTTTGCCCAAAGGCGGTGCTGCATAAATGCGTTTGCGGATATCCATAAAGCGCATGGCAATATCTTCAAAGCTGGTGTCCGGGTTTTCGTACATCAGCCAAACCATTTTGCCTTCGTCGATGGCGCTGCCGCCGCCCAAAGCAATAATCATATCCGGCTGCCAGGAATTGGCAATGTTTAATGCTTCCTGTACGTTGGAAATATTCGGGTCCGGCAACACGTTGGAAAACACGCGGAATTTGATGTTTAAGCTTTCCAACACGTCCGCCACGGCACGCACATGGCCCAGCTGTTCCATGGTTTTATCGGTAATGATATAGGCGCGCTGTTTGTCTTTCAACTCCGCCAAAGCCTGTGGCAAGGCGCCGCGTTTGAAGTAGATTTTGGAAGGTACTTTGTACCAATACATATTTTCGCGGCGTTCCGCCACGGATTTTACGTTCATAAGATGTTTTACCCCAATGTTTTCACTGACGGAGTTGCCGCCCCAAGAGCCGCAGCCCAACGTAAGGGACGGGGCCAGTTTAAAGTTGTACACATCGCCGATGGCGCCCTGAGAAGACGGAATATTGATAAGCGTGCGTGCGGTGGGCATATCTTTAAACAAATCAATATGTTCTTCGTTGGCTTCATCGGTATACAGCACGGAGGTGTGCCCCGCTCCGCCGTAAAGGATTAAATCGCGCGCCAGGTCTACCGCGTGTTTAAAATCTTTGGCGCGGTAGAAGGCCAGCACGGGGGATAATTTTTCCCGGGCGAAGACTTCTTCGTCATTTACTGCGGACGCTTCCGCAATTAAAATTTTGGTGCCGGCGGGCACTTTAATGCCGGCCATTTGGGCAATTTTTTCTGCACTCTGCCCCACAATGGCGGAGTTTAATTTCCCGTTAATTACAATGGTTTCGGCCAGTTTTTTGCGGTCTTTACCGGTTACAAAATGGCAGCCGCGGGTGATGAATTCTGCTTTTACTTTATCGTAAACGGCGTCTTCCACCACTACAGACTGTTCACTGGCGCAAATCATACCGTTATCAAAGGTTTTGCTCATGATAATGGAGCTGACGGCCATTTTAATATTGGCGGTAGCGTCAATTACGGCCGGGGTGTTGCCCGCGCCCACGCCAATGGCCGGCTTGCCGGAAGAGTAAGCCGCTTTTACCATACCGGGGCCGCCGGTGGCCAAAATTAAGTTAATGTGCGGGTGATGCATTAAAGCGTTGGAAAGCGGCATGGTGGGGTTGTCAATCCAGCCGATAATGCCTTCCGGCGCGCCGGCTTCCACGGCCGCGTCGCGCACGATGCGGGCCGCTTCAATGGTGCATTTTTTGGCGCGCGGATGGGGGGAAAACACAATCCCGTTGCGGGTTTTTAAAGCCAGCAAGCTTTTAAAAATAGCCGTAGAAGTAGGGTTTGTGGTGGGCACAATGCCGGCAATCACGCCGATAGGCTCCGCCACTTGGCGGTAACCGAAGGCATCGTCGTCAGACAGGGTGCCGCAGGTTTTGGTGTCTTTATATTGGTTGTAAATGTATTCAGAGGCAAACTGGTTTTTAATTACTTTATCTTCCATTACCCCCATGCCGGTTTCTTCCACGGCCATTTTAGACAGCGGAATACGGTTCTGCGCCGCGGCAATAGCCGCCGCACGGAAAATTTTGTCTACTTGTTCTTGCGTGTACGTTGCATAAATGCGCTGGGCTGCTTTCACTTTGTCTACGATGCTGTCCAACATGGACATTTCTTCGGCAGTGGCTTGCACCGGCGCGGTTTGTTTTTTGTCCGCCATAGTTTGGTTTCTCCTTGTAAAATATCCTAAAAAAATCTGCTGTGGATATTTTTATATCTATATTTTATATATTGCTATAATTATTGTCAACATTGTATATACAAATTTATTTTGCAATGCTTGACAAATACGGGGGTAAAAAATATATTATAGATATTGTAATATCTACATAATGCTGTTTTTTAAGAGGAAATATGGGCTTTTTTCATCATAAAAAAGAAATCAGCGTGCAAACCATCCGCCGCCTGCCGCAGTATTTGCGTATTTTTTATAATTTGCACGGCTACGGGCGGGAGCTGGTATCTTCCACCTTTTTAGCGCAAGAAACGCAGCTTTTGCCTATTGTAATTAAAAAAGATTTGCAGGCCGTTGGCGCCCCCAGCAAACTGCGCGCCGGGTTTAAAGTGGCGGGAACCATTGCCGCTATTGAAAAATTTTTGGGGTGGGATAATTTAAACAAAGCTTTTATGGTGGGGGTTGGGCATTTGGGCTCGGCATTGCTTGGGTTTCAGGGGTTTAAAAACCACGGGCTTGAAATTGTAGCCGCGTTTGACACCCACCCGGAGAAAGTCTCTTCTGAAATAAACGGCGTGCATGTATACCACACGGCGCAGCTGGCCACGGTAATAGAAAAATTAAATTTAAAAATTGCCATTCTTACCGTGCCCGCCTCTGCCGCGCAGGGCATAACGGACACACTGGTAAACGCGGGCATAAAAGCCATTTGGAATTTTGCCCCCGTTAATTTAACCGTCCCGCCGGACGTGGTGGTGCAGAAGGAAGATATTTCCGCCGGCCTGGCCGAGCTTTGCGCCAAATTAAAAAGATAAAATAAAAAAATGACCGCTTTGAATACCCCGCTTTATGGCGGGGTTTTTTATGTAGAACTTTCGCGAATATTTTTTACATATCTGGATTAACTCAACCCCAAAGCACCCCAAAATAAAATTATTTTTAGAAAACTTCCTTTCCTGATTTGCAGGGGGGCTTGCTTTGTTTTTTTTTTTTGATAAATTTGATTAGAATGAAATTTCAATAAAAAAAGAGGTAAATTATGAAAAACCTTTCTGCACGGCATTTTAGGGGCTTTACACTCATTGAACTTTTGGTAGTCGTTTTGATTATTGGAATATTGGCCGCAGTGGCATTACCCCAGTATGAAAAAGCAGTGGGGAAGGCCCGGGTGGTGGAAGCCATTACTACGCTAAAAGCCATTACAGACGCCCAAGAAGTATTTTATATGGCCACCGGCCAGTATACCGATGATTTAACCCTGTTGGATATTGACGTAAATCAGAACGGGAAATATTTTTTCTATTATTGTACCGCTTACGAGAGCGCAATGGTTCGTGCCTGTCTGGCAAGGCCTAATTATCCTCAGAATTACCCTATTATTGAATTTCACTTATTAAATTATGGTGCCGAACAAAGCAAAGGCAAGCACTGGTGCCAGGTAAACGGCAACCCCACGTTAGAAAAACCCAGAGGTTTATGTAAAGCGGTGGGACGGTTAGACCCTGATCAGACCAGTGGTAATTATTATTTAATTGCACAGTAATTGATTAAACGCTTAACCCAAGCATAAAAACCCCCGGTTTTGTGCCGGGGGTTTTTGTATATTTAAAACGGGTTTAATACTGCGCGGGCGGGAAAACCTGCCCGTGCAACAGGGTGGCAATAAGTTTAAACTGCTTATCAAAAAGCACAATATCCCCCACGGCGCCGGGGGTTAATGTGCCGCGCCCTGTAAGGCCCAATAAACGCGCCGGCACGGCCGAGGCACACGCCACCGCCTGCGGCAGGGTAAAGCCAAAACGGGTTAAATTTTCCACTCCTTTTAACATAGTAAGGGCAGAGCCCGCAATTACTTTATCGGTTTTTCTTCTCCATACGCCGCCTTCCAAAACCACTGTTTCCCCGTTGGCAATAAAAGGGCCTTGGGCCTGTGCGGTGGGTTTTAATGCGTCCGTTACCAGGGCAATGTTTTGGGGCGGTTTTACGCGGCCCAAAAAGGACACCACATCCGGGTGTACGTGTACGCCGTCTGCAATAATTTCGCAGGAAATTTCCGGGTGCATCAGCACCGCGCCTGCCGCACCGGGGGCGCGGTGGGTAAAGGGGCTCATGGCGTTAAACATATGGGTGGCATGGGTAACGCCTTGGCGGGCGGCGGCCATAAACTCTTCATACGTGGCGTTGGTGTGCCCGGCCTGTATAAGAATGTGATGTTCTTTACAAAACGATATAATCCCTTCCAGCCCGGCCAGTTCCGGCGCCAGGGTGATATTGGTAATGTGCCCGCGGGCGGCTTCGTACAATTGGGGCAGAAGGGCCGCGTCCGGCGGGAGGATATCCTGTGGTTTCATCACGCCCGGTTTGGCGGGGGATATAAAAGGCCCTTCTAAATGAAATCCCAGCAGTTTGGCGCCCCTTTCTTTGCCAAACGCGCCGGAGGTGGCACGCAAAATGTGCAGCATTTGCTGCGGGGTTGCACAATAAAGCGTGGGGCAGAACGCACCCACCCCCAGCCCGGCCAAAGCCAGGGACATTTGCAGTAAATCTTCCTCGCTGGCGTTTTCCGGCCCGTGTCCGGCCAGGCCGTGGATGTGTAAATCAATAAAAGCGGGTGCCGCGTAGGCGCCGTTGGCGTCTATCATTTGCGCTTGAGGGGGGAGCTCCTGCACCGCGTCATTAGGCAAAAGGGCGGTTATTTTGCCGTCCTCCGCCACCAGGGTATGGCGGGGTTTAATTTCCCCGTCGGTAATGGCAGAAGTATTAAGAATGTAAATGGGGTTCATAGTTATAATTCCAGGCAGTAGATGGCGGCCTCGGGGTTTTTGGTTTGCAGGTCTGTAAAGTATTGTTTTAAGTCCTGCGGCAGTAAAGAGGCGGCCTCTTTATCTATTAACAGCATGGCGTTGGGGTGCAGTTTTAAGGCGGTAATCGGGCAGGATTCAGTCGGCTTGCTTTGGGCAAAAGTGCTTACGGCCTGTGCCTTTTTGCTGCCGCTTGCCAAAATAAGTATTTCCTGCGCGTCCAGCAGGGTGCCAATGCCCACGGTAAGGGCGTGGGTGGGTACTTTCTCCAGCTGGTGGCCAAAAAAGCGGGCGTTGGCTTCCCGCGTGCCGGGGGTTAGTTCCACCATGCGCGTGCGGGAGGTGAAAGAGGAACCCGGCTCATTAAATGCCAAGTGGCCGTTTCTCCCCACTCCGCCCACAAAAAGTTGAATGCCGCCCGCCTGGCGGATGGCGGCTTCGTAAGCGGCGCATTCGGCCTGAGGGTCTTTCGCCATACCGTTTAAAATATGGCGGTTTTGCGGGGCGATATTCACGCCGGAAAATAAATTTCTTTGCATATAGCTGTGGTAGCTTTGCGGGTGTTCCGGCAGGAGGTGGACGTACTCGTCCATATTAAACGTAACAAAGGGGGAAAAATCCAACTGGCCCGTTTGGTAAAACAGCCGCAAATTGGCGTACATATCTATTACGGTTCCCCCGGTGGGAAGGCCTAAAGTAAACAGCTCTTGCGGGTGGGCAGACAAAAAACTTTGCGCCGTTTGTTTAATGTAAGCGGCGGCCCATAAACCCAAATTGATGTTTGCAAGAGCCAGTTTCATAGTTTAACCCCGTTTGATAAGTTGTCTTATTTCATCGGCTATTAAATCGGCTTCCGGGCCGATGACTACCTGCACGCTTCCTCCCGCGGCTTTTACCACGCCGCGCGCGCCCAATTGTTTTAAGGCGGTTTCATCGGCCAGGGCCGGGGCGGCCAGTTCCAGGCGCAGGCGGGTGGCGCAGGCGTCTATGGTTTTTAAATTGTCTTTACCGCCCAGGGCCGCCACATAACCGGCCGCGCGGGAGGCGGCAGGTTCGGGCGTTGCTTGCGGGGCGGTTTGCTCAGCCGGCTGCGTGGCGGGTTGCTGTGCAGGGGTGTCTTCACGCCCGGGGGTTTTTAAATCCCACTTGCGTATGGCCCACACAAACAGCAGGTAATAGATAACGCCGTAAACCAAACCCACCGGCAGTAAATACCAGCCGTTAGTGCCCAGGCCGTAGCCTAAAATATAGTCAAACAATCCGGCCGAGAACGTAAACCCCAGCTTAACATTAAGCATATTCATTACGACGAGCGACACGCCCGTCAGCACCGCATGCAGTGCATACAGCGGAAACGCCAAAAACATAAAGGAAAATTCAATCGGCTCTGTGATACCCGTTAAAAATGAGGTAAGCGCCATGGAAAGCAGCAACCCCGCAATGGCTTTTTTGCGGGCGGTATCGGCGGTGCGTATCATGGCCAAACACGCGGCCGGCAGGCCAAACATCATGATGGGAAAGAACCCCGCCATAAAGGCGCCGGCGGTAGGGTCCCCGGCAAAGAAGCGGGTTAAATCCCCCTGCACTACGCTTTGCACGCCGTTTTGCAGGGCGGTAAATTCCCCAAATTGAAACCAAACCAAATTATTAATGATGTGGTGCAGCCCCAGCGGGATAAGCAGGCGGTTAGCCGTGCCGTAAAAGAAGAGGCCGATATTGCCGGACTGTATGGTCCAGTCCCCAAAGGCGGAAATAGCCTTGCCGATAGGCGGCCAAATAAAATACGCTGCGCAGGCAATTAACAAACAGGCTGTGCCGGTAATGATGGGCACAAAACGCCGCCCGCCAAAAAACGCCAGGTAAGAGGGCAACTGGATGTTTTTGTATTTGTTATACAAGACCCCTGCCGTAACACCGGCAATAATGCCGCCCAGCACGCCCATATCGCAGGACGGGTCCAACGCTTTTAGGGCGGCTGTTTGTATCACGTAGCCCACATAGGCGGCCAAGGCGGCGGCGCCGTGGTTTTCTTGCGCAAAACCAATGGCTACGCCCAGTGCAAAAATAACGGGCAAATTGCTAAATACGGCGTTGCCTGCGGCAGCTAAAAAGGCAATATTAAGCAAATCCGGCTGGCCCAGGCGCAGCAGCAACCCGGCCACGGGCAGCACGGCAATGGGCAGCATAAGGGCTTTGCCCAGTTTTACCAGCCCGCTGCCAAGGGGGGCTAAAAAGCGTTTGATGGCGGTCATATCAAGTTCTCCTAAATATCAAAAGTTTTATGCACAAAAGCGCGCACTTGTTTGGCGTTTTTTAAAGCCATGGCCTGTTGGGCCGCCTGCGCGCAGAAATTTTCGTCCAGCGTGCGCACAATGGCTTTTATTTTGCCTATGGCCTGGGCCGATACGGCCAGCTCCGTTACGCCCAAACCGATGAGTAACGGCACGGCTTGGCTGTCCCCCGCCATGGCGCCGCATACGGCCACGGGTTTATTATATTTTTTACCCGCGCGGCAGGTGGCGGCTATTAAGTGCAGTACGGCGGGGTTTAAATGGTCCGCCCGGGCCGCCAAGGAGGGGTGCCCGCGGTCTATAGCCAGGGTGTATTGGGTCAGGTCGTTGGTGCCGATGGAGAAAAAGTCCACCTCCTGCGCAAATTGCTCTGCCAGCAGGGCGGCGGAAGGAACTTCCACCATAATGCCCACCTCTACCTTGGCCTCAATGCCCAGCGCTTTCTGTTCCTGGGCGATAAATTGGCGAACTTCGGCCGCTTCTTCAATAAAAGAAATCATAGGCAGCATAATGCGCACCACCCCGGCAGGTTTTACCTGCAGCATGGCGCGTATTTGGGCGCGGAAAAGAGCTTCGTTTAGCTGATAGGTGCGCACGCCGCGCAGGCCCAGCACGGGGTTTTGCTCTTTAGGCATGCGTACAAATTCCACCGGTTTGTCCCCGCCGATATCCAGCGTGCGCAGGGTAACCGGGCGGCCGTGCATGGCGTCCACTATCTGCTGATAACAGGCCAGCTGCGCGGCCTGCGAAGGCGGGGTGGCACTGCCTTGCAAGAATAAAAATTCCGTGCGTACCAATCCCAATGTGTCCGCCCCGTTTTGGTAAGCAAAGAGGGCTTCTTTTTCGTTGCTTACATTGCCGCCCACCAAAATGCGCAGCCCGTTTTTGGTAAGGGCCGGCTGTTGGGCGGATTGTTTAAATTGCTGTTCTTGGCGGGTGTTCTCGGCCAGTTTGGCGTTTAGGCGTTCTTCTTCCTTGGGGGAAGGGTTAATGTAGAGCATGCCGGCGGCCGCGTCTATATAGGTTTTGCTGCCGGCGGGCACGTTTAGCACGGCCTGCCCGGCGGCGGCCAAAGTGGGTATGCCCATATTGCGCAGCATAATGGCGCTGTGCGCCGTGGGGGAACCCTGGGCCAGCACTACGCCGCGCACATGGGCGTCAAAAAAGTTCAGGTCCGACGGGAGCAAATCTTCCGCAAATACAATGCACCCGTCCGGGAAAGCGGGGGCCGCTTCCTGCTTGCCGTTTATTTTTAATAATACGCGTTTGCGTAAATCTTTTAAGTCTGCAATGCGTTCCATTAAAAAGCGGTTTTGGGTTTTTTTAAGTAAATCAATACTGGCGCGTATGGCTTCGTTAAATGCAAAGGAAGCGGTTTTGCCTTGGGTAATTACTTCCTGCGTGCGGGCCAGAAGGAAAGGATCCTTTAATAAAAACAAATGGGCGGACAAAATATCTTTTGCGGCGTTGCTGGCGGCGTGGGAGGATTCGTCTTGCAGTTCTTTTTCCAGCGCCGTCAGCGTGGTATGGAAAATATCCTGCTGTTCTTGAATATCGGCCGCGTTTTCTTCAAACGGGATTTCGCCCGCAGTAAACTTCCAGGCGGTTCCGTGCGCCAGCCCCGCACAGGCGCACAATGCCTGAACGGTAACCGGGGCCGAAAAATCCAGTGCGCCTGCTTCTTTAGGTTGTTGGGCAGGCTGTGCGGCCGTTTCCCCCAGGCCTTCTTTAAGGGCGTTGCCTAATTTTTCCAAGGCGTGTTGTGCGCGGGCTTGGTCCTGCGTGCAAACCTGAAGGTGCACCACCGCGCCCTGTTCCAGCGCCAGGGCCATAATTTCTACAATACTTTTGGCGTTTGCTTTTTCGGTTCCTTTTACAAGATAAACCGGAAAATCAAACTGGGCGGCCAGTTTGGCCAGCACGGCTGCCGGCCGGGCGTGCAGGCCGTTGGCATTGGTGATGCAAATGTTTTCACTTTCCAAAACCGGTGCTTGCTCTTCCTGGGCGCGGGCCTGGGGCGCGGGCACCTGTTCCCCGGCGCGGGCCAGCGGTTGGCCTTGTTTTATGGTGCCGGAGGTTAATAGCTGTACGGGTGCGTCCGGCGGGGTGGTTACTGTGCAAATAACCCAGGGGCAGGGCGCCGCCTGCTGTAGAAATTTTAAATCAAAGCGCAAAATGGGCTGGCCCGGCTGCACCTGCTGGCCTTGTTTAACCAGTACGTCAAAGCCTTTGCCTTTTAAAGAAACGGTTTCCACCCCTATGTGAATTAATACTTCAAAACCGTTTTGGCTGATAACCAGGGCGTGTTTGTTTTGGTTGATGTTGGTAATAGTCCCGCCGCAGGGGGAAGAAACCTCCCCGTTTTGGGGGTTTACGGCAAAGCCGTTGCCCAGCATGTGTTGGCTAAATACCGGGTCCGGCACTTGTTCCAGCGGCATAAGCGTTCCCGCCGCTGGGGAAAAAAATTCCAAAGTGGATGACATGCAAACTCCTTAAACAGTTTACTTTATTATAGTATATTCTGCGCCCCTTGCAAGGAGGGGAAAAATAAAAAACCCCGCCGTTAAGCGGGGTTTTAAAACAGGGGGTTAATCCACCCGTAACAGTTCCGAGCGGCTGTTAGCGCCAAACTGCGGCGCATACATGGATTGTATTTTAGCCGCCGGCACGTGATATTCCCCGCCGGTTGCCGGGCGCAGTGTGTAGGAGAGGGTTACCGTCCCCGCCGGCAGCCAATTGATGTAGAAATTGGTGGCCGCGTCTTTATACTCCTGATACATGGTAAGCGGGGTACCCGTCCAGCCGGAAAGCAGGGCGTCATTTTCAAAGCCGGTGGGTTTCGGGTCGGATAATAAAACATATTCAAATGCGCTGTCCGTGGTTACGGTCAGGCGCACTTCCACTTCATCCCCGGGTTTAACGGGGGTGAGGTCTTCCAGCCGGCGCAGTTTGGCCACGCCGTCCTGCGTGTATTTTAAGAAGTACTCTCTGCTTACGTTAATGACCCCTTTGGGGGACTGCTTTGCCCGCGCCGTGGTGTACACCACGGAAAGGGAAGCAAAATCTTCCGCGCCGCCTTGTTTGGTGATATCGGCCTGATAGAAAGAACTGTCCACATCCGCCCGGCGCACATAACGCGGGTCTTCCGTCCAGTCAAACGGTTTAAAGGAGAAGTTCTCTTCCACCGGGCCCCATTTTACGCTGTAGGCGGTGTCTTGATTCATTAAACCTTTTTTAGACATATAGTTTAACAGCGTAAACACCGCCTGAGAGGCCGCACGGGGGGAGCTCCACTCGTTAGCCTGGCGGTTAAACAACAGCCAGCGCACCATGGGGGCAATTTGTTCGGCTTCCGGGCGCATTTCCAGCAAGGTTTGCAGGGTTACGGTTTGGGTGGATAAAGTATCGTTATACCAAATCCAGCTTTGGGCTTCGGGCGCAAAATAGGCGCCGGTCAGCTCGTTTTCCTGCAGGCGGTCCAAAACCATATTTAAATATTTATTGGCGGTGGTGTCATCGTTTAAACGATGGAAAATATTGGCCGCGTAAATTTGGCCCAGAGGTGTCATAAAGCGGGAGTATTCTTCCGCGTATTGCGCCCAGGAGCGTATGTCTTTTTGAGCGGCCTGCACCTCGTTCCACTGCGCTGGGAAAGCGCTTAATACATAGGCGGCGTAGAGCGTGTAGGCAATATCGGTTGTGGAAGGGGTTTTGATGCTGCCCAGCCGGCGCGCCACGGCCGTTTGCGCAAAAGCATAGGCTTTTTTAGCCATATCCTGCGGAATTTCGGCCCCGTAGGAAAGCGCCTGGGCAAACATATCCAATGCAACCAGGGTTAAATATTCATCATCCCGTCCGCCGGGCAGCCAGGAAAAAGCCCCGTTGGCGTTTTGATATTTTTTTAACGCTGTTAAGGTTTTGGTTTGCTGGCGGCGAAGGGTTTCGGGCTCAAAAAGGCTTACCAGTTCCCCTTCCTGCGCTTTTCTGCCTTGGGAAATGTTTAGCCACGGCGTTTGGCTTAAAAGCTCTTGGCGAAGGGGGTCCTGCGCGTCCCATGCCGGGGTAACGGTGCTGCGCGCCGGCAGGCGGGAGACGGCTTGCTTCATTTCCGGGTATTGTGCGTAGAAACGGTTGATAACCGCCAGCGGCACATATTGGTTAAGCAGGCTGATTAAATCTTCCTGTTTGGTTACCAGCAAGTTGGGCACACTGTTAAATACGGACAGGGCTAAACTGGGGTTAATTTGCAAGACGGCCGTTTCCGGCAGGGCGTCTTCTATCTCTTTCATTTGGGTTAACTGCAGGGTGTTTTTGCCCTCTTTTAACGTTTTGTTTACGCTGGCCAGCAGGCGTTCTCTCCCGGGCAGAACGGCGACGGATTTGCTCTCTCCGTCCGCCTCTTTTGCGCAGCGGGCGGTGGCGGTAATATCGGTAATTTCCGGGCCTGCGGGCACGGTAATTTCCCAGGATACAAATACGGTTTCCCCTGCGCGGGCCGTAACGGTTTTTTGCGCTTTTTTAATGCCAAAGGCTTTGTTTGCATCTAACCCGTTTTGGCGCAGGGAGAGTTCCACTTCGGCCGTTATTTTTTTGGAAGACAAATTGGTTACCGCGGCCTGCAGGGTGGTTTGGTCTCCCTCGCGCAAGAAGCGCGGCAGCTGCAGGCGGACCATAAAGTCTTTACGGGTAACGGCTTGGGCGGTGAAAGTGCCCAAATCGGCCGAGCGGGTAAGCACAAAGCCCAAAATATTCCACTCGCTTAATGCTTGGGGCATGGTAAATGAAATATTGGCCTTACCGTCTTTTACGGGGATAACGGGGCTGAAAAAGGCCGTTTCTCTAAAGTCTGAGCGTATGGCAGATGTATCGGCAGAGGAAGAGCCGGCTTCTTCGGTAGTGGATTGCGCCTCCGCCACCACGGCGCTGTCTTGCTGGGCAAAGGATACATTTGCCTCAGCCGCCATCATGGGCACTGCGCCTCCCACAGCGCGGCTGGTGTTGGCGGCCGCATATTTATACATTCTAAATACGGGGTTTAAGTTCAGCTGCGGCAGGGGCAGCGGGTAGTTATCCTCAAAGGGCGGCGTAAAGCGTGCCGCCGGGCCGGAGGCCGCCGTTACGGAAGCATTAAATAAGCTGTCTGCAAAATTGCCCATGGGGCGCAATTCCGGGAATAAATTGTCCAGCGTCAGGCGGCTTTCCGGCTTGGCGTAATAATCCAAGGATTTATCATATACCGTTATGCTGGCCTGACCTTGCACGGGGGCGCCGGTAACGTCTTTGGCGCTTAAGTTCCAGTTTACGCGTTCCCCCGGCTGCACGGAAGGATCCCCCTGCCATTGAATATTTAGTTTTTTGTTGTCGTAGGGGACTTCGGCAAAGGCGCTGTTTTGAAATACCTGATAATTTGAAGCGCCAAACCAGCGTACTCCCACGCCGCCGCGGTATTCGTTTTCCACCGGTACGGTAAGGATATTCACCCCCGCGGGTGCGGTTTGCTTATTTACCAAAAAGTCTTTCCCGGCGTAAATTTCCACTTGTTTGGGGCCGGTAAGCCGGCCGGCGCCTATTAAAAATTTGGCGTATGCGCCGGGGTAATATTGCGCATGCTGGCTGATGGCCACGGGCGGCAGCTGCAGGGAAGAATTTTCCTGCGCGACCAAAAACACCAAGCTTAAATCTTTTGCCTTGGGGCTGGAGAGCGTAAGGCGGTAAATGCCTTCCGGCAGGGCCGGCATATGCAGGGTGGCCTGGTCCTGCTGGCGCAGGTCCAACTCTTGCGTGAAGGCTTGTTCTTCGGCTTTGTTGTTGGCGTATACGCGGTCCAGCAGGCTGCCGTCGTCCGGGCGGATGGAAGAGGCAAGAGCTTCTTCGTCCAGCTTGTTTTCCAAGCGGTAAACTTTGGCCGTTACTTTGCCGGAAACGGGGTTGGCGTTGATATCGGTTAATTTAATTTGCGCCAGTGCCGCCTGGGAGGAAGCGTCATAAAACCCTTGGGTGAATTGCACGTCAAAAAAGTGGGGTTTTTCGGCCGCTTGATAAGTTTCCTGCGCTTCTATTACGCGGCCGCTTTCGTCAAACACTTGGGTTTTAACGGTGTAGCGGGCCGGTTGGGAAGCGTCTTTCCCGGCCTGGGGGGTAAAGGTGATTTTAAAGGAGCCTTTATCGTCCGTTTGAGTGGTGCCGGAGGAGACGAATTCTTCCTGCGCAAAGAAATAGGTGCGCGGCATCCACCAGAAAAACGGCGGGATAAATTCCGTGCGGTAAATAGTGTATTTTACCTGCGCTTTTTGCAGCGGCGCGCCAAAATAGTATTGCGCGTCGGCCGTTATTTCGGCCGTTTTGCCGTATTCAAAAGCGTTGGCTGCTTTGTCAAACGTAACCTGATAATCGGGGCGTTTATAATCTTCCACCTTAAAATACGCATAGGTGCGGTAGGTGCGCCCGCCCGCGTCCACCAGGGCTTGCAGGGTAAAATTGCCCAGCAGCGTCTGCTGCGGCAGGCTGAATGCGCCTGCGGCGGTGCCCATATCGTTTAAATCCAGGGTGGAAGAGTAAATTTTGGCGTAGTTGGCGTCGCGTATTTCCACGCGCACGCTACGGCCCGTAAGCGTGCGCAAACCGCGCACTACGTTTTCAAACGCATTGACGGAAAACTGCACTTTTTGGCCGGGGCGGTAGATGGCGCGGTCCGTCTGGGCAAAAAGGCGGACGGGGTCCTCCTGATTAAAATGGAAATATACGGCCGAAGAGGTAAAGGCCGTGTCTTTGCCTTTTACCGCCAAGGGGTTTACAAAATAAGAATTATTGGCCCGCTGGGCGTTTACGGTTATTTTTTGGGCCATTTCAAACAGGCCGTTTTCATCGGTTTTGCCTTGTTTGCGGGTGCCTTTCCATTCCGTAAACATATCCAGCTCGGCCCCTTCCACGGGCTGGCCGGTTTTTAAGTTTACCGCATAAATGCGGAAAATATTGGGCGTGTAAGTGTTGGCCTTGGCATTAAGCAGGGAGGTGTATTTATCCGGGTTGTCTTCTATGGCGGCGCTTACAAAAAGGGCCAAGTCCGTTACGTTTAAAACCGTGGCGGCAACGGGGGCCGTGTCCGGGTCAAAAGATTCTTCCCGTGCGGCGGCTATGACGTAAAATCCGGATTCTAACTCAGGCGGTTTTAAGTCTATTTGTTTAAAAGCGTGTTTGGCGGGATATTCCACCTGGCCGGATAAGCTTTTAAGCGGGGTTTGCCGGCTTAAAATATCGCGCAGGGCGGTATCGTTCACTACGGTTAAATGGTTCCAGGAATTAAAGGTTTTGTTCCAGCGGTTTTGGCTGTATTTTTGCAATTGGGAGCGGGTAATGGGATATATGCGCAGGTAAACGCGGCCGATATTGCGCGCGGTTACTTTAAGGGTTAAATCCTGCGGGTTTTGGTTCATAACGGGCGCAGTAACGGTTAAAGAAGGGGCCTGTATGTCCGCCGCCAGGTTGGCGCAGGCTTTGGCGTAGTAATTGCCGTCTAATTTTTTTGCGGCAAAGTTGCACACGGCCACGGATTGTTCAAACTGTTCTGCCTGTTCATACAATTGGGCGGAGCGATACGCCGCATAGGCTTTGCCGTAAGTGGCTTTTTCGGGCGCTACAAAGCCTTTTATACGCCCGAACCAGCCGCGTTTGGCCGGTGTAAAGCCGGAAATTTCATCCAGCTTTTTGGCGGCGGTAACGGCGGCCTGTTTTTGGTCTTTAAAAGAGAAATTTTGCGGATAATCAAACGGGAGAAGGATTAAATCCGTCCGCCAAAATAATTTGGCGTTTTGGCGGTTTTTGCCGTCTAGCTCCGCCCCGGTTTTTAATAAAGCGGCTATTTGGTTTACGGCAGAGGAATCTTCCTGCTGCTGGGCAAAAGGCTGGGCCAGGAAATCTTCTGCCTTGGCCAAAGGGGCCGGGCGTGCGTGGGAAGCCAAATAATTCTTCCATTGGTTTAATACAAAATCAAACAGGGTGGGGATGCGTTTTTCGTCGGTATCTTTAACGGATAAAATAAGCGTTTCCTGGGCAATGGGGGCCTGGGCCAGTGTTTCTTTTAAGGACCAAAGGGTTTGATAGTCCTGGGTGATTTGTTGCTGCCATTGGGCGGCGGTCCATTTTTCCAAATTGCCAGAGGCGTTTTCTTCTTGCGCTTGGGGAAGCAAGGGCGCGTAAATGTTTTTTACGCGTTCGCCGGTTTGTATACGGTAGAGCAAAAAGCGGGCCTTCCATAACGGGTCAGAGGGAAGGGAATAGCCGTATATGGTTTTGGCGGCCTGTGCATATTGCCCCAGCATATATTGGCACGCCGTAATGCGAAGCTGCACTTTATAGCGCGCCGCGTCTGAGGCGGCCTGGGGCAGTTCTTCCTGATATATTTTTAGGGCTTGGGCAAAGTTGCCGGCGTCAAAGGCGGCGTCCGCCTGGGACGGGGCCGCATAACCTGAAACGGCAAATAAAAAAGCAGAAAATAACAGTCCTAATTTTTTCATTCGGGGCTCCTCTCTTACACGTTAAAAATACATAGACAGAAAAATCTCTTTTCCCGATAGGAATAAAAAGAGATTTTTCCGTAAAAACTTTTAATAATCAGCGTGCCCGGGGTTACATTTTTTCCGGTGCGCTTACGCCAATAAATTCCAGTCCTTTTTTAATGCGTTCCGCCACGCGCTGGCAAATAAACAGGCGGGAACCGGTTTCCTGCGGGTTATTTTCGTCCAATACGCGGCACGTATCATAAAAGGCGTGAAATAAGCCCGCCAATTCCGTTAAATAAGTGGTTAAATGGTGGGGGCTTAAATCCCGTATGCAGTTGCGCAGCACTTCTTTAAACCAGATTAGTTTAAGAAGCAGGGCCCGCTCCTGCGGGGCCAGCGGCGTGCGGATTTGCGTCATGGTTAAATGTTTTTCCTCCGCCGCGCGGAAAATGGAATGTATGCGCGCGTGCACATACTGCACATAAAAAACGGGGTTTTCGTTAGATTGGGTTTTGGCTAAATCCAAGTCAAACAACATATGGGCATTGGGGGTGCGGCTGGCAAAAAAGAAGCGGCATACATCTGTGCCCACGTCGTTCATCAGTTCGCGCAGGGTTACAAAGTGCCCCGCCCGTTTGGACATTTTAACCTGTTCGCCTTTTTCGGTCAAATGTACCAGTTGGTGGATAATCGGCACGAAGGAACTTTCTTCATGGCCCAGGGCGTGCACGGCCGCTTTCATGCGGGGTACGTAGCCGTGGTGGTCTGCGCCTAAAATGTCGATAAGTTCGTCGTAGCCGCGGTCATACTTGTTTTTATGATAGGCAATGTCTGCCATAAAATAGGTGGGGCGCCCGTCCTTGCGTACCAGTACGCGGTCTTTATCGTCCTGCGCTTCGGCGTCTTTGGTGGAACCGAACCAAATGGCGCCGTCTTTTTCGTAGGTGTAGCCTTTTTCGGTCAGGTAAGCCAGGGCTTTTTGGGGGGCATGTTCGGCATGCAGGTCAGACTCGCGGAACCAGCGGGTAAAATCTACATGAAAGTCTTTCATATCCTGCTGCTGGGTTTTAATTAAAGTTTCCATAGCCCAGCGGCCGTAATCTTCTTCTTTCAAATCGGCAGGCATTTGTTTTACCAGGTCCATAATATAGGAGCCGTGGTAGCCGTTTTCCGGCGGTTCTTTGCCTTCTTTGCGCGCTTTGACGGACGCGGCCAGCAGTTCGGCCTGGTTCCCGGCGTCATTTACGTAATATTCGCTGTCGCAGCAATAGCCCAGGGCGCGGTGTATTTTTACCAGGCTGTCCCCCAGGCTGGCGCCGCGCCCGCTGGCCACGTGAAGGGGGCCCGTGGGGTTGGCGGAAACAAATTCAATTAAAATACGGTGTTTGCAGTCTTCCGCCTCGCGTGATTTAATGCGCCGGTCAGCAGCGGATTTAATGATAAAATCGTCATCCAGCGTGATGTTGATAAAGCCCGGTGCCACAGCTTGTGCGTCCGTTACGGCGTTGGCCTCACGGATGACTTTGCAGGCTTCTTTGGCAATTTCCAGCGGGCTTTTGCGCAAAATTTTAGCGCAGGACATAGCCCACGATAAGGAAATATCCGCCCCGGTATGGGCGGGAGCCGGCGCAAATTCTACGCTGGGTAAATCGTGCCCTTGAAAGAAAGGCGCGTTGGTTAATTTTAAATTAATCTCGTTTTTTAAATTATCTAGCATGGTTTTAAATTATTTTTTAGAAGTTTTTGTTGCCGTTTTCTTGGCAGCGGTTTTTTTAGCGGCCGGTTTTTTTGCGGTTGCTTTTTTTGCTGTTGTTTTTTTGGCGGCAGCCTTTTTTGCGGTTGCTTTTTTTGCCGTTGTTTTCTTAGCGGCGGTCTTTTTGGCGGCTGCTTTTTTGGGCTTGGCGGAGAAATCTACTTCTTTGCCAAAGCTGAAAATTTTGTCCAGCGCGTAAAAATCCCGTGCTTCGGGGGTCATGATATGCACTAAGAAAGAGCCGTAATCGCTCACGCGCCAGATGGGGCTGTCTACCCCGTCGCGGTTCATTTTATAAATGCCGTCTTGTTTTAACTTGGTGCTTATTTCTTCTTCCACAGCTTCCAAGTGCGGCTTTGAGGTGGCAGTGGCGATTAAAATGTAATCGCACAGAGAAGACAAACCTCCCAAATCAATCACTTTGATGTTTTCCGCTTTTTTGCTGTCGGCATAACGCGCCGCCAGGCATACTATTTCTTTTGAGTTCATTTTCCACCTCTGTCTATATATAAGAGTAGTCTAGCATTTTTTACTTTGTTATTGGCAATTAAGGCATTTCAAAATCTTTGCCCAGTATGATGCGTGTATCGCAAATGGCGTTGCCGCGCGGCTCGGAGCGGATTTCCTGCCGGCAGCCTATAGCCGTGCTTAACTGCTTTACCTGCATTAAACGCCCGCTGTAATCCACCACGCGGGTTTGTTCCAAATAGCCGCCGGGATAATTGTCATACTGTAATACGTCTACGCGCAGGAGGCCTTTGGCATTTTGTTCTCTTAGATATTGGGTTAAAGCCAAAGCCAGCCCCCTTTTGCCGGATGCGTTTAACACTTCCACCACGATGGGGCGGTCCTCCACGGCCAGGGGGGCGCGGTCTTCCACCTGGGGCATGGTTTCCGGTGCGGGGGTATGGGTGCGTTTTGTGCGGGCGGCAGCTGCCTGTAAAGTAAAATCATTCATTTCCAGTTTGGAGAGTTCCACCGCCAGCAGCATTGCGTCGGCCGTGTTTAAATTGGTGCGCTTGCTAAAGCGCGCGCGTATATAATCCGCCGGCAGTTTGGCCAGAGGAAGCGGATTGTAACGCCAGGTTTCCAGCAGGGTTTTGAACTTTTCCCACACATTTTGCGGGTCTGTTTGCTGCGGAATATAATACCTGAAAGGGGTGTCTTCTTCCAACCCAAAGGTTTGCGGAACGGGGGTTTTGCAATTTTTGCAGGGGATTTCCCTTACCCAGGCTTTTTCCCGGTAGGGGTTGTATCTAATTAAAGTAGCGGGGGAAGTGATGACGGCAAAGTATACGTCTTCATCGGCTTGGGAGGCCAGATCTTTGGCAAAAGGGGAGGAAAACTGGCTCCATGCCGCCAGCCCTGTTACCGCCAAAAGAACCGCCAACAGCCAGCGCGGGGCTATTTTTCTTGTTTGATAAGATGGTTCCATAGGTCAATCCCCAACGGGCAAAGCCATTTTTGGGAATCTATTGTAAACAATAGTTTCCGGTTGGCCGCGTACAAGAGGGCTTTGTCCAAATCCTGCAGGGCCATGTTGCGTATTACAAAGGCGTCTTTATATTTACGGTCCTTAGAGGATATATCCGCCACAAATAAAATTTTGGAAAGCGTACTCATATGCAGGCTGCCCAGGGTGTGTTCCGCCACGGCGTTTAAGATGTCTTTATCTTTCACGCCAAACTGGTGGCGGGCCAGCCATTTGGAAACATAACTGTGTAGCAGGCTGGGTTCCAGCTTGCAAATGTCCTCAAAAAACGGGGTTTTGATATGGTTTTCTTTACAAAAACGGATTAATTCCTGCGCGCCCATGCCTTTGCCGGCGTCGTGCATGATGCCGGCTTTTACGGCGCTTTCTACATTTACATTATAAATATCGCTCAGTACGGCGGCCAGCTCGGCCACGCTTTTGGAGTGTATGTAGCGGTTGGTTTTTAAATGTGCTTTTAACCAGTCGTGTATTTTCAGGCCGTAGAGGCGGTGTTTTTCAATCAGCGGGTGGACGGCCGCCGGCACCGTGGGGGGAATTTCCCCGCTGGCCAAAATATGTGCCCGCACCCGGCTGGAAGAGAGCTTGGGGAAAAACCCCGGCAGAAAAATGTGTTTAAACTGGGCAGGGTTTTCGTTGTAACCCTTGCGTTTTCCGGCCACTACGGTAGCATTGTTAAAAATGATTTGGGGGTTCTTCCAGTTATGAACGTCGTTTAAGCAGTCCGTACCCACCAGCAGGTAAATTTCCGGGTTTTTATAGCGTTTTTTTAAATATTCAATTAATTGGCAGGTGTAGGTTTTGCCGCCGCGTTTTAGTTCGTAATCGTCAAAAATGACGTTTTTGGTAATGCCCGCAAACGCTTTTTTAAGCATTTGCATGCGCAGGTTAAACGGCGTGGGGGATTTGGCTTTAAAAGGGGAGTGATACGCCGGAACAATGTGCGAAACATCCGGCCGGATAATTTTTACGGCTTTTTTAAACAGGGCCACATGCCCTTGGTGAACCGGGTCAAAACTTCCCCCAAAAACAAGTACTTTCATGCTAAATCCTTTGTTAAAGCGAGGGCACAGACCCTTCCTTGCAGAAATCCCCGCTCTATAAACGAATATTCCCACCGCCCGTACCTGCCGGCCAGATAAACGCCGTTTTCCTGCAACAGCCGGGTGGCTTGGGCCACGGTTTGGGCGCGGTTTGGGCGGTAAATAACGTAAGCGTACGGCAAGGTTTGCCAAAAGGAAAACAAAACGTCCTTTTCCTCTATTATACCTTTTTGGGCAAGGCGGCTCAAAACCCGGCTTAGGCCTTGCGGGGTTTGCGGATATTGGGGGGGAAGCTCCACATAAAAAGAGGACGAGCCCTCCGGCGCCGCATGGGGGGAAAAAGCGCTTTGCACCCCTACGCGAAAGAAGGGGTCTTCTTCATCCGGGCAGTAAGCCCAGTGAAATGCGTCAAAAGGTTTTTTGGCAGCAATATTCAGCACGGTAATCCCCCGGCACTCAAGCTGCCCGGCCAGGTTTTCCAGCGCGGGGTTGCCGGTCATTTTAAGCAGTTTAGCCAGGGGCACGGTGCTTATTAGACGGCGGTAAGAAACAGGGGTATTATCTGCCCAAACGGTGCGGTTTTGTAAATCCACGCGGGTAACGGGCGCGTTTAAGCGCAGGTTGGACACTTGGGCGGCCAGCGCGTCCGTTAATGCTTGGCAGCCGCCTTTTAACGGGTAATAAAAATAAGCATTATAGCCCAGGCCGGGTTGTTCCGTTT
Organism: uncultured Elusimicrobiales bacterium; assembly: GCA_944327085.1. Lineage (GTDB taxonomy): Bacteria > Elusimicrobiota > Elusimicrobia > Elusimicrobiales > Elusimicrobiaceae > Avelusimicrobium. Next base: position 33,424 of record CALVGG010000002.1, read on the forward strand.
GGGCGGCCTCCATTTGGGCCAGGTTGGGGCGGGGGATAAATTGACCGCACCAGTCCGCCGTCATTTCGGCAGGGTCCACCCCCCATAACTTAGTGTTGTAAGGGCGCAAAAAGTATTGGTATATGCCTTCGCCAAAGGCGGTAAGGCACCAGTCTTTAAAAGTTTTGGGGTGGGCAATAAGCGGTGCGGTGCGGGCTTTTTGCAAACACTCCTGGCGTATGGCGGGGGGTAAATAGGCCAGGTGTGCCTGAAAAGGAAAAGGCATTTGCACCCCTTGGGTAAAAATTACCGCGCGGCGCGGCAGGCGGTGCAGGTTGGCACCTAAAAGTTGTTTGAAAGTTTGCAGGGTATAGTCTTCGTGCAGGTGGAGGAGGTGGCCGCTTTGGTCAAAGGTAAAGCCCTTTATGTGGCGGCTTTTGCATAAACCGCCGGGGGCGGAGGATTTTTCCAGCACCAAATAGTCCGTATCCCCTTTTTGCTGTAAGTGGAATGCGGCGCTAAGCCCGGTTACCCCTGCCCCTAAAATAAGCGTGTTTACGCGCACTATTTCCTCCCGATATGCAGTAAAAATACCGTGGCGGAACAAAAATAAACTACACTGAATACCACCACCGCAACGGCCGCCTTGGCGTGGGAGTGGGTAAGCGCAAAGGCCAGCAAATTATTAAATACCGCCAGTGCAATATATATGGCCAGGATATGGCGTTGAGACATTTTAAATTCCCGTTTTAGGCGCAGAACAATATGGTCGTCGCTCCCTTTTAACGGGTTTTTGCCTTTTAATATGCGGGCAAACATAACAAACAGCGTGTCAAAAAGCGGTATGGCTAAAATAAAAAACGGGGCCAAAAAACCGGCCGTGGTGCGTTGGGTATACTCCGTGCCCATGCACAGGGCGGCCAACATAAAACCAAGCAGCATGCTGCCGCTGTCCCCCAGGAAGGTTTTTTCCTTGTGGGAAAAATTATACGGCCAAAAGCCTGCGCAGGCCCCCAGCAAAGCCACGGCGGCAAAATTTACGTATATCCATTCCGAAGGCAAAGAAATTACCGCCAACCCCGCCGCGCTTACGGCCGCCTGGCTTACGCAAAGCCCGTCGGAAATATCCAGCAAATTAAACGCATTGGTAATACCTATTACCCAAAAAAAGCTAAGCACGCCGTTTAGCCAGGGGCAGTCAAACAAATAAATTTGCACGCCATAGCACATCAGTATCAAAGCGGCCGCGGCCTGGGCCAGCAATTTTACGCCGGCCCGAATGCCTTGCGGTTTGTGTAAATCATCGGCTACGCCGGCCAAAAACACAAGCCCCGCGCCCAGTAATACCCCGCGCAGGGCGTGCAGGGTTCCTGTGGGAAAAGCGGTAGTAAAACGGATAAACAGCAAACTGGCCGAAAGCCCCAGCATAATGGCTATACCGCCCAACACCGGCACGGCCGAAGCGTGTTTTTTAAGCCCGCCGGGTTTATCCATAAAATACGGGGCCAGCAGGCGGCGCAGCAGAGGCAGGCTGGCGGCGGTTACCGCTAAAGAAATGAGAGCACATAAGGTGTATAGGACAAAAGAATTCATAATATTTATAATATCATTATAAGGGGGACCTTGTGTATGAGAAAACAAATTGTCATTTTACTGTCTTTGTGTTTATTGGGGGCGTGTGCCTCTTTTGGCGTTAAACAAATTCCGGCGCAGGCCCGCGGCCATAAACGGGTGGATTATTTTTCTGCCGGGCAGGAGAGGGTGGCTTTTAAAGCCATCGCCCAGCTGGACGACGGCTACTTAAGCGGGGTGCTGCGCATTAAAAAAATAGGCCCGCAGGATTATGACGTGCTGTTAATGGGGGACGGCGCCTATAAATATTTGGAAGCCGTGGTGTCCCCTTCCGGCGTGGCGTATAAATACATTTTTAAAGATGCCGATACTTCTTTGGCGCGTTCTCGCGTGGAACAATTTTTGCGCTTGCTTTTGGACGAGCCCGGCACTTTTGCCTCTTACCGCGTAAAAGACGGTATGGAAGTGCTTACCTATAAAAACCAAAACGGCAAAACCCGCCTTACCTATCCGCAGGGGGCGCAGTTCCCGTCTGAGGCCAGCTCTTCCACCCTGCTTAATACGGCAGATATCACTTATGAACAGTATACCCCGTACGGCGCGGAGGGAGATTTGGAAATCCCGCATTTGCTGATTTATAAAGACGGCAATATCACACTGGATTTGGAACTGATTAGTATTAAATAAAAGTTGCCCATTAAAAAACCGCCGCTTCTGTTTAGAGCGGCGGTTTTTGTTTGGTTAAATTATTTTACAATGGCCCACATAAGCCCGGGGTAAACCGTCAGCAGGGCTATTTTTAGCCCGATTAACGCCCCGTAACTTAAATGTCCCTGCGCACAGTATACGCCCGCCGCCACCGCCACACAGCAAAGCGCAATGGCCGCCAGTTTTTTATATTCGTAGCGTATGGGGTATACTTTTTGCGTAAACGTAAACAAGGCCGCCGCCATGGCCGCATAGCTTAATGCCACGGCCCAGCCGGCGCCCGTAATGCCAATGTGCGGCACCAAGGCTAAGTTGGTGGTAATGCTTACAGCCGCACCCAAAAGGGTAATCCACATCAGTACCCGGGTTTTTTTGGTAATTACCGGGCCTACCATAAAGTTAATGTACATACCGTAAAAGAAATACCCCGTAAGCACCAGGGGGATAATGTTTAGCCCGTCCCAATAGGCGGGGCTTATGAGGTGGAAAGAGCCGAACAAATTGCTTTGTATAATATCCGGCATTAACAGGGATAAGCCCAGCCAAAACCAGGTGCCCAGCGCGCAAAAATAACTAAGCACGCGGGAGAAAGTGTCCTTGGCGTCATCGTCCTTGGCGTGGGCCAAAAAGAAGGGCCGCCAGGCTTGGTCAAACATAGACACCAAAAGCATCATAAACACGCCTATTTTAAAATTGGCCTGATAAATACCCACCTGCTCCGTACCTGCCAGGTGGATTAAGATGGGTTTGTCTATCACGCTTACCAAAATGCTGGCCAGCCCGGCCGGCACAAACGGCCAGGCAAAGCGGATTAACTGGGCGCGCAGGGGTTTATCCACCGTTAAAAAGGGGCCTTGTTTAAGCTCGCTGTATACCACGGGGGATAAGAGAAGCAAAGACGCCAAAGAACCAAAAATATTGGCCCATAAAATGGAGGCTATCCCCTTTTGCAAAACGGCAATAAACACCACATTGCCCAGTACGTTTACTATAATGGAAGCCGTCCTCACCCCGGCAAAATACCAGGCGCGGCGCTCCAGGCGCAGCTTGGTAAAGGGGATCATATTCAGCACGTCCAAATACAGCACCCAAACGGACAGGCGCACAATATAGGCGTGTTCTTCCCCAATGCCAATCAAACGGGCCAGCGGCTGGGCAAACAGCCACATGAGAGCCGCCAAAAACAGCCCGTTTACCGCAACCCCGTAAAAACAATGCAAAAAAACTTTGTGCTTGTCTTTCTGTTCGCTGGCAAAGCGCAGGTAGCTTTGGTCCAACCCGAAGAGGAAAATGACGTTTAACAGGGCAATGACCGCAAACAGGGTGGCAATAATACCGTATTGCCCGGGAACCAGGTAATAAGTGTAGAACGGAACTAAACAGAAATTAAGAAGCCTGGCCAGCACGGTGGACGTGCCGTATACCAGGGTTTCTTTTCCTAAACGTTTAATGTCTTTAGCCATACGCAAAAAAGCCCGCCCCGGCCGCAGCCAAGGCGGGCTTAAGCAAAGTTAGATTTTTGCCAGTAAAATCTCCAGCAGTTTTTTAAATTTGCCTTCAATTTTTTTGGTTTCGGTCAGCGTCTCTTCGTGGGAGAGCGGGTGCTTGGCAATGCCGCAGCCCAGGTTGCTCACCCAAGCCAGGCCCAATACTTCAATGCCGCACTGGCGGGCGGTAAGCACTTCCGGCACGACGGACATGCCCACCACGTCGGCCCCCCATTTTTTGAACATTTGTATTTCGGCCGGGGTTTCAAAATTGGGGCCCGTGGCGGCCAGGTAAACGCCTTCTGCCGCGTTAATTTTTAATTTTTTGGCGGCGGCCAGCGCAATTTTGCGAAGCGGCTGGGCGTAGGCGTAGGTTAAGTCAAAAAACATGGGGCCGAAGGCCGGGTCGTGATTGCCGATGAGGGGGTTATTGCACATAAAGTTGATGTGGTCTTTCAGTACGCACAAAGAGCCCGGTTTTAGTTTCAGGTTTAAAGAACCCACCGCGGCGGATACAATCAGTTTTTCAACGCCCAGCATTTTCATGGCGCGGATGGAGAGGGCCAGGTCTTTCATCGGGTGGCCTTCATAATAGTGAAAGCGGCCCTGCATAATCATAATATTTTTGCCTTTGTATACGCCAAAAATCAAGTTGCCGCTGTGGCCGGGTACGGTGCTTTTTAAGAAGCCCGGTATGGTGGAATATTTGATGGTAACGGTCTTTTCCATTTGCGGAATGGACCCCGCCAAGCCCGAACCTGTAATAAGGGCTATTTGCGGTTTAAAGTTTTTGGTTTTGCGGTTTACGAACGTAACGATTTTTTTTACCTGTTCCAATTGAGTCATACGGGCCTCCGTTTATACAGTCATGCGCGGGGGGAAGAACGCGTTTTGCAAATGGGTCAGCTCCCCGCCGGTAATACAGATTACGTCAAATCTAATACTATCAAATTTTAAGGCTTTTTCCTTAATAAACTCAGCCGCGGTTAAAGAAATTTTGTGTTGTTTGCTTTTGGTTACCGCCGCCATCGGGCCGCCAAAAGCCGCGGTGGCGCGTTGTTTTACCTCTACAAATACCAGTAAATCCCCACGGGTGGCAATTAAGTCAATCTCGCCGTATTTGGAGGCGAAGTTTTGGGCTATTATGCGGTAGCCTTTATTTTGCAGATATTGGCGGGCTTGCTCTTCCCCCGCGCGGCCCAGGTTGTTCATGGGAAAAGCACCGGTTTGCACAGCTTTTGCACGGGGCCGAAAGAGCGGCGGTGCTGCGGGCAAGGCCCCTTTTGCCTAAGCGCCGCCAAATGCTGGGCGGTGCCGTAGCCTTTGTGCCCGTCAAAACCGTAACCGGGGTAAAGTTTGTCCAGCACAGACATATACTTATCGCGCGTTTCCTTGGCAATAATGCTGGCCGCCGCAATGCTGAGGGATTTTGCGTCCCCGTCCACCACCGGCATTTGTTTCAGGGTAAGTTCTTTGGCGGGGTAGGGGCCGTCTATCAAAGCAAACGCGTTGGGAATAGACAAAAATTTAATACACGCGCGGCGCATGGCCAAAAAGGTAGCCTGCAAAATATTCAGGCGGTCAATTTCCTTTGCGGAAGCAAAACCGATGCCGTACAAAACCCCCAAGCGGTTAAAACGCTGCATAATTTCTTCGCGCTTTTTATGGGTTAATTTTTTGCTGTCGTTTACGTCTTCAAAATAAGAAGCCACCGCCGAGGGAATATAACACGCGCAAGCCACCACCGGGCCGGCCAGGGGGCCGCGGCCGGCTTCATCAATGCCGATTAAAGCGTCCGTCCCTTTTTGGATGGAAATTTCCTGGTCAAAGGCTTGCAAATAGCTCTTTTTCATAGGCGTTAAAAGATGTTGCCGCGGTGCACGGTGGCGGCAGGGTCTTTATCTAAATTATACACGGGGGTTAAAATCATTTTTTCGTATAAGTCATAGGTTTTTCCGCCCCAGCTTTCTTTGGCCGCTTTCGGAAAAATGGGGATCGATACGTTAAAGAGTACCCGGTCATGAAAGCGGGTGCCGTCGGATAAAGTAAATCCCAGGCGGCGCACTTCGTTTAAGTGAATGTGCAGGCGGTTGACGGAGGCGTACTCGTGCGGGGTTATACGCAGCCAAACCTGCTTGTCTTTATTATAAATGGCCAAGTTGCGGGTTTTTTGGTCAAATACCACTGTTAAGTCCTGGGCGGAGCCGTCTTTATTAAGCAGTTGCTTGTAAAGTTCGGTAATGCGGGCCAGGTCATAATCGTACTGGATAAGGGGGATTCTTTCTTTTCCAATGTAAATTTTGGTGTTTGCGTTTATGTGGCGGATGGAAAAGTTGGGGTCTAAGGCGGATATTTTTTGCTCGTAGGCAAAAATAAGGTCATCCGGGTTAAAGTTTAAATCGTTCAATTTGCCGACGTTTTTTAAATAGCGCAGGCGCAGATGGTCCACCTTGGCATTGTGCAGGCCTTTGGTTAACAGGGCGCTTTTTTGGGCAAACAAATCTTTCATGCGCAAAATAACTTCTTTTTCCAAGGAATTGGCATGCGTTTTGGCAATGCGGCCAAAAAATTCATACATGTGTGGGGTAAGCGTTTTTAAATGCTTTTTGTAATAGATGGTGGCAAAAAGTTGGAAATAGTCCGGGTTGGCATCGTCTCCGCGTTTGCGGCGCATTTTGCGCATATCGTACAGGGCGGCTATAATGTCGTCCGGTTGGCGTTCTATAATGTTGGTAAGGGCTTCTTTTAACTTAAAATCTTTGTTTTGTAAAAGCTGTTCTTGCTGTAATTGGCGGCGCAGTTCTTTGCGGCGAAGGCGGTTTTCTTTACTGTTTTTTTTGATAATGCGCTCTTGCACCCGCAGGCCAAATTGTTCGGAAAGTTGATTAAGTTCCAGCGCTTCCTGCCGTTTTGCCAGGCTTTCGGCACGCCGTTGCTGTAAAAGGACGGCCTCTTTGGCGGCGCGTGCCTGGGCGCGGGTGGAAAGGGTTTGCTTGCCCATGCGCTGCAAGGCTCGTTTGGCTTTGGGTTGGGCAAAAGCCAAACAAGGGTTTAAAATAAGAGCAGTAATAAGCAGCGCGAAGAGTTTTTTCATAATAATATCCTAAAAGTTTTTAGTTGTTGTTTCCTGGGCCAAAAGGCCTAATTAAAAATCTATGTATTACATTATACCAATGGTATTTATAAATAGTTAGAAAATCTTTCCGTGTATTACATGGGCGTTAGGGTCTTTTAAAAATTTTTTTACCGGGAAGGTTATAAACCAATCTTTTAGCGGTACCCGGGGGTTTAAAGTTTCATTTTCAATGGGAAAAGAAATATTTAAAAGGGTTGTTTCCTGCACGAGGCCCCCTTGGGCATTGGTAAATTGCGTGGGGACTAGGCGGTAAATGTGCAAATGCAGCCGGTGCGCCACATTGTATTCGTGCCGGGCAATACGAAGCTGTAAGCTGTTATCTAAAGAAGTTAAAAGCAAGGAGTGGGAGGATTTATCCCAAATTACATTAAAAGGGGTGTTGTAGGCACCGTCCGTTATTAAAAAGCGGTACAGCTCGGGCAGGTAGTCCAGCCCGGCGGAAAAACCCGCTATGTGCCAGGGGGTACCTTCCAGCATGATGGTGGAGGCTTCCCGCCCGTCTCCCAGGGGGATAAACTCTCCGGGGGCGATGTTCATTTCGCAATTATATACCAAATCCTGCGGGTGGAAGGACTGGGGGGTTAAGGTGGCCAGTTCCGGCAGATAAATAATACGCACAAAGGGCGGGTTTTCCATCTCCCCCAAATGTGCCAGATAGAGGTTTTTGTTCAGTATCAGCTCTTGCATACGCAAGGCCACCTTGCGTTGAAGTGCGGGGGAGTTTAATTCATTTACCTTTTCAAAAAAGGCGTTTATAACGGGGGTGGGGCGGCCGAAGTGGCGTTCATAATACAGGGTAAAGAAGCGTGCCGCAAAATCCCAGGGGCCGTATTGATGCTGGTATGCCTGCAGAGAGACCAATGCCGTTGGCAGGGCGGCGGGGTTTGCGGCAAATAAATCGTTAATCAGCGATTGGCGTTTTTCCGGGGATAAATGTTGCTTGCGGGCGGCTTTTTGTAAGGCTTTTTGCACTTGGCCGGCTGCTTGCACAGCCCGGGTGGAAGCTTGTTTGCTTTGTTTGGCGGCGGTGGAGGCTGCCGCCCGAATGGCACGCTTTGGCTGGGCGTGCACGGCGGGCAATGTGCCTACCAATAAACAAAAAAGCAGTGCAAGGGTGCGTTTCATAAATGATTGACGCGTGAAGCGTCCTCCACTTTTCAGTATATCAAAATTAATATAAGGACTGGTAAGAAATATATACATTCGGCATAGTTTCAAATTGGCGAATGGTTTGATTAAAAAATATATCTTCCAGTTCTTGCGGCGTTAAATAAGGCCGGGACTCTATGGGAATACGCAAATTAATTAACATTTTATCGGCATGAACTTTGTTTTTCCCCGTTTTAAAATGAATATTTTTTACACGGTTTAGGTGTATATGCAAACCTTCCGGGTTGGCAAATTCATGCTTGGAAATGCGCACCCATTTATTTTTTGCTTCGTTAAAAACAATCATCAGGCGGTTGGGCCTGTCTACCGCCACAAACAGCGGCTTGCCTTCCGGCTTTTTATAAAGCAGCTGCTGGTAAAATTGGGGCAGGTATTTTAAATCTTCCTGAAAGTGCACCACTCTCACGGGCTTGCCGTTTATTTGTATTTTAGAGTCTGCGCGGATGTGCTCCATAGAAATATCCGTTTTATCCGGGTAGAGGGTGCGCTCGTAAGACAAAATAATGCGCTGTGGGGTAAAAGGCGCCTTGCCGGTGGGCTGAAAGACGGGCAGCCAATATAAGCTCCATTTTCCGTTTTCTTGAAAGGAGTCCTGCAAAATATTTTTAAAATTATTTTGATGGCTAAATAAAAACTGCATGCGCGCCACGACGGACGTTTGTATCTGTTTATCCCCTAATAAAGAAATTTGCTGTAAGAAATCATAAAAAGAAGGGGTCAGCCCGTGCAACACTTTACGGTAATAATTGACCGCAAAGAGATGGAAGAAATCCTGCTCTCCATATCGGTTTTCCAGGCGGCGCAAGTCCATCAAAGCGGAGTTCATGTTATTGTGGCGCTGGACAATTTTGTCTACTAACGCCCCTTTATTTAATCCGCGCCCCGTCATATGCCCGGTTTTTAATTTGGCCCACAAGTCTACTTCTTCTAAATTGGGGCGGAATTTGGTAACCGGTTTTTTTGCGTTTTGGCGGTTTGAGTGACGCAGAGCCGCCGGGAACTTGTCCTGCATATGTATGAGCTCTTTGGCGGCTTTTCTACCGGCGGTAGCGTTTGCGTTTTCCTTGCCGGCGGCCCGCACGGCAGCAGGCAGCCACTTGGCCCCTTGCGCTTGGGCCAGCGGTGTGAAGGTTAATAAAGAAATAAATAAAAATATAAATTTCCTCATACTTACAGCATAGCGCAATTAAAAGAGGGATAAAAGGGCCCTTGGTCCTAAACGAAAATGGGCCTTTGTACCTATCTTTAAATCCGTCTTTACAGGCAAGGGAAAGCGGGCGGTTTTTGGGGAGGGGGAAAAGTGAGCCCTTAAATTTTTTAAGCAGGCTTACAAATAATAAAAACCCCCGGCGTTTTACTAGTATTCGCCGGGGGTTTTGAATCGGAGAAGGTGAAACCTTTTGGGTTACCTATTTAGCCTCTTCCGTAGCTGCGGCGGCAGTTTCAGCCGTAGCAGTGGGTTTTTTAAGCTCTTGCAAGCGGGCCGCTTTGCCAGAGAGTTTCTTTAAGTAGTTCAATTTGGCTCTTCTTACTTTGCCAATTTTGAGTACTTCAATGCTGTCCACGCGGGGGGAATGAATCGGGAAAATGCGTTCCACGCCCACGCCAAAGGAGATTTTGCGCACGGTGAAAGTTTCGCTGATGCCGCTGCCTTTGCGGGCAACCACGACGCCGTCAAAAGCCTGCAGTCTTTCGTTGTCGCCTTCTACTACTTTCACTTTTACTCTCACGGTATCACCCGCTTTGAAGACCGGTACATTGGTCTTGAGATTGTGTTTAATTTGATTAATGTTCATAAAACAACTTCCTCCGAATTCGGTTATTTCTTAGTTGACGTCTTTTTCTTTTTGACCGTACCCTGCTTTGGAGAGGCTTTGCAAAGCAAATCCGGTCTTAATTTTTTGGTTAAAGCCAATGCCTGTTCGTGCTTCCACTTTTCAATTTCTTTGTGGTTGCCGCCTAACAGCACCGCCGGTACCCGCTTGCCGCGCCATACTTCCGGCCGCGTATATTGCGGGGCTTCCAGCAAATTTTCTTCAAACGACTCTGACGACGTTACGCCGTCTTTTTTAAATGTTCCGGGCCGCAAGCGGGTTACAGCGTCTATCATTGCGCATGTGGCCAGTTCTCCGCCGGTTAAAATAAAATCTCCCAGCGATACTTCCAAATCCACCTCGGGGTAAATACGGGCGTCTATCCCTTCATAATGCCCGCACACAAAAATCAGGTGGCGTTTTTTGGCCAATTTTTTTGCCAGTTCCTGGCTAAATGTCTGGCCCCGCGGGCTGGTTAATATAACCACAGATGTTTTTTTACGTACTTTTTGTATGGCCTGGTGGAGCGGCTCTGCCATCATCAGCATGCCCGGCCCTCCTCCGTAAGGCCTGTCGTCTATGGTTTTGTGTTTGTCAGTGGCAAAATCCCGGGGGTTTACAAACCCGAGCTTTAAGATACCCGCTTTTCTGGCACGCCCCACAATGCTTGCGCCGAGGGCTTGGTCGATCATCTCCGGAAATGCGGTTATCACGTCCACTTTCAACATTAGTCTTCCAGTTTCAAGGTGACTTTTTTGTTCTGCTTCGCGGCGGCGGCACTAAGTACGGTGCGTACGGCTTTAATAATGCAGCCGTCTTTGCCGATTACTTTGCCTTTGTCTGCCGCGTCCACCTTGGTTGTCAGGTAGATTTTGTTGTCTTCCTCGGTTTCTTCCACTACTACATTTTCAGGAGTGGAAGAAAGGGATTTTAGAAGAAGAGTCGCCAATTCTTTCATACGGTTTCCCCGTTATTTGGCGGCCGTGTTGCTTTTCTTAATTAAGTTGGCTACGGTTTTGGACGGAATGGCGCCTACTTTCATCCAATATTCCACACGGGGCATATTGAGCTTTATTTGGGCGTTGGCATCCGGGTTGCAAGGGTGATATTGACCCAACACTTCTTTGGCTTCGCTGCCTACGGCCGATTTCTTTTCGATAGCAACAACTCTGTACTGAGGTTGGGATTTTTTACCCACCCGCTGTAATCTAATCACTACTGCCATTATGACTTCTCCTTTGTTTTTACCCCTTAAATACGGGGTGATGTTAAATGTCCGCTGCCGCCTGTCTGATTTGCTTGAGGGCCAATACAGGGTCCGCGGCTTTAAAAATTGCGTTGCCGGCCACCAGGGCGTCCGCCCCGGCTTGCGCGGCTATGGCGGCGGTGTCTTTATTTATTCCGCCGTCCACTTCCAGCCAGATGTTCCGGCCGCTTTGGCGGATAAGCTCCCGCACGCCTTTTATTTGCGCCGGGCTTTGCGGCAGAAAAGCCTGCCCGCCAAACCCCGGGTACACCGTCATTACAAGTATCAAATCCAACAAATCCATATAAGGGGCCAATGCTTCGGGTTTGGTATCCGGTTTAATGGATATGCCCGTTTTTACCCCTAAGGCTTTTATGCGCTGCAATGCCGCGCGTATATCTTCGGACGCTTCCAAATGCACGGTAAGCAAATCCGCCCCCGCTTTGGCAAACGCCTCTATAAAACGGCCCGGATACTGCACCATTAAATGCACGTCTAAAGGAAGGGTGGTCCTCCCGTTTAAACAGCCCACTAAGGACGGGCCAAAACTTAAATTGGGTACAAAATGCCCGTCCATAATATCTACGTGCAGCCAGTCTGCTCCGGCGGCTTCCACCGTGCGTACGTCTTGTTCCAAACGGAATAAGTCCGCCGATAGTATGGAAGGCGCAATAGATATTTTACCATTTGCACAGGGCATTTTGGAAGAGGTCATTTTATTGTATTTCTCTTTCTCTTACTAAAATTCCGTCTACGTTAATGCGAACCGTAGCCTTGCCGGAGTACGGCAATTCCAAATCTATTTTGCTGCCGGGCTGCTGCATTTCGTTCATCATTTCGCGTTCGCCCAAGTCGTCAATAAGCAATACGCGCACGTGGCTGGCGTTTTTGCCTTGGGGCATTTCGTAATGCAGGTGGTATATTTTTTCGTCATCCTGTACCTGGCGGCGGCTGACGGTAATTTCCAGCGAAGACCCGGGAGAAATTTGGCTGTCCCCTTCCGGCGTTTGGCTGGCAATGGTGCCGTTGGGGAAGAGGGAGTCCTCGTCTTCTTTAATAATTAAATCAATATTTTGTGCACTGGCCCACAGGGTGGCTTCGGCCAGTTTTTTGTTTTTAAAGTTAGGCACCAAAATCACGCTGGCGGGCGGCTCCCCGTTGGAGATGACCAAATCAATTTTTTGGCCTTTTTCCACCATGCTGTCCGCCTTTAAGGATTGGGAGATAATAAGCCCTTTGTCATGTGTGAGGGAGTAGGCATTTTCCACCTTGTTTACCACAAGCCCCGCCTGGCGCACGGCCAGCTGCGCGGCGCGCAAATTGCTGCCTATTACATTGGGCACAAAGGCCATTTCGTCCCCTTGGCTTACCCATACGCGTATGACGCGGCCTTCGCGCACGGTGGTGCCGGCTTCGGGCAGTTGGCGCAGCACGGAGCCGGAAGGCACGTCCTGCGCAAATTCCACCCCGGCCTGTTTTAAGGCCAGGTTGCTGGCGGCCAGCGTGTTTAACGCGGCAGAAACGGTTTTTTTGGTAATATCCGGCACGGGTACTTCTTTGCGGGTGTGCACCAGGGCGCCAAATACCCAGTCTATAGAAATAAAAATAAGTACCAGGAAGAATAATACAATAACGCCGGCAATGACCCACACTTTGCGGTTTAAGCGGCGGGGAGATTTAAAAAAGTCTTCAAAAGATTGTTCTTTAGAGGTTGCCATTTAATTAAATACCTTGTCTCCCGCTTTTAATGCATGCCCCATGGCGTAATCGTACGCGGGCATGGCTTTTTTACCGGCGGGAAGCACCGTGGTCAGCCATAAACTGCCTTCTTTACATTGTACTAAAATCCCTTTTTGCTTTTCAATGCAAAGCACCGTGCCGGCGGGGCCGGAACCGGCCGCCTGTTCCAAAGCGGTTTGGATAAGCTGCAGCGGCTCCTGCTTGCCTTTTAGGTTAATTGTAGCCTTGGGTTTGGGGCCGCAGGCCAGGCCGCGCACTTTGTTGTTAAAATCCACGGCGTTTAAAGAGGCAAAAGAAAGCTGCGCCTCTTCTTTGCTTATCATCGGGGCCAAAGTAGGCTCGCCCGTTTGCGGGGTACGGGTGAGCCGGCCGGCTTGTATGCCCTGCAGGGTTTCGTTAAGGGCTTCTACCCCTAAGGGAATTAATTTTTCAAAAAGGGTTTTGGCGTTATCCTGCGGGTTGATGGAGCAGGGTTTTTGCAGGTAGAGGGGGCCGTCGTCCATTCCTTCCTGTATCCAGAATGTGCTTACGCCGGTTTGGGTATAGCCTTGTATTAAAGCTTGTTGCACGGGTGCCGCCCCGCGCAAATGCGGCAAAAGCGAAAAATGCACGTTAATGAACCCGTATTTGGGCAAGGCCAAAAAATTGGGGCGGAATATTTTGCCGTACGCCACCACGACGCCCACATCAAAGGGGATTTTGGCCAAATCGTCATAATGTACTTTTAAAATTTCCGGGGAAAGCACGGGCAGGTTTAGTTCCAACGCACGCTTTTTAACGGGGCAGGGGGTAATTTCCATCCCGCGCCCGCGGGGTTTATCGGCCTGGGTTACCACCAGCTGCACATCGGTCACTTGTTGGAGTAAATCCAAATACGGCACGGCCAGCTCCGGCGTGCCAAAAAAAACGGTTTTTAACTTTTGCATATTACTTTTATTTTATCAAATTGAGAAATGGCTATAAAAACAGCCCGGCCGGTTTGCCGACGCAAGCGGGGGAAAAGGATATTTATTTTTGGTAGGGCTCCGTCCAGTGGTTTAATTTACGCGCTAATTTAAGGTAAATCAGGCGCAAATGGCGTTTTGCCCCCAAAGGCCGGCGGGCCGTTTGGTATTTGGCAAAAAAGCGGGTTAAAAAGGGAATAGAAACAAAAAACGTAAGCATATCGGCCGCTGGCTGGGTGGCCTCCACACCGCTTAAGCCAAAATAATGGGGGAGGATAAACACCAGCGGCAGGAACATAATGCCCTGGCGGCAACTGGCCAAAAAAGCTGCGCTTTTTGCTTGGCCTAAAATTTGCAGCAGTTGGTTTACATAGGTGGAATAGGCCAAAAACGGCAATGCCGCGCAAAAGAAATACAATGTTTGCACGCCAATGAGGACCACGTCTTCATTACCGGTGCGAAACACCGCTATTACCGGGTGTGCCCATATGGCCAGCGCAACGGCGGCAACAGTGCAGATAACGGTGCCTGCCCGCGCGGTAACCCAGAAGGATTTTCTTACCCGGTCGTACAGTTTGGCCCCGTGGTTATACCCGGCCACGGGCTGCATGGCCTGCCCTATGCCAAGCACAATGCCGCGCATAGCCAAATAAATTTTGGTGGCAATGCTTACGGCGGCTACGGCGGCGTCTCCAAACAAAGAGGCTTTGATGTTTAAAAGCGCCATTGCCAGCGAGGCAAACCCCTGCCTGAGTGTGGTGGGGGACCCTAAACGCACCAGATGCCAGTAATCTCTCCAGTCCCGGCTGATGAGTTTGTAAGACAGGGTGGTTACGCTTTTTTTACGCAGAAAGAAAGAGAGCAAAATGCACAAGCTTAGGCTTTGGCAAATAAGCACCGCAATGGCGGCCCCCGCAATGCCCATATCCAACACATAAATAAAAACGGGTGCAATGGCAATGTTTATTAAGGCCCCGGTGCTAAGGCCAATCATGGAAAAAAAGGCTTTGCCTTCCGCTCTCAGGGTGGTATTAAGCACAAATGCCGCGCACATAATGGGCGCCGCTATTAAAATGTAATGGCCGTAGGCGCAGGCATAGGGAAGGATGGTATCCGTGCTGCCCAGCCAGCGCATAAGCCTGTTTACGTTTACTTCTCCCAACACCAAAATGCACAGCCCGATAAACGCCCCAAAGAAAAAAGCCGAAGAAACGTATTTGGACGCAGTTTGCGGGTCACGTTTACCCAGGCAGCGGCTTACCAGGCTGGAAGCCCCCATCCCCACCCCCATGCCTAAGGCCTGAATTAAAGACATTAAAGAAAACACCACCCCCACCGCGCCGGCGGCGCTTTCGCCCAGGTGGGCCACGTAGAAAGTATCTGTAATATTATAAATGGCGGAAACCAACATGCTGATAACCGTGGGTACGGAAAGGCGCGCCACCAATTTCCCCACGGAGGTTTGGGTCATAATAATAAATTGTTTTTCTTCCCGGGAAAGGGCGGGAGCGGATAGAGTTTCAGCCATATTTATATCATAGCAAAAGGGGTGGATAAAAGGCTCCCCCTGCAGAAGAACAGCGCGGTTTTTTGCTTTGTGTGCCGGCGTGAAAAACAAAAAATAACCCATTTCTTTTTGAAACGGGTTTAAAAACACGGAGAGGGAGGGATTTGAACCCTCGAAACCTTGCGGTTTACAGGTTTTCGAGACCTGCTGTTTCAACCACTCACACACCTCTCCAAAAGCGGTTTATTTAATTATAGCAAAAATTGCTGTGCCCCCAAATAAAAACCCCCTTTAAAAAAGGGGGTAAAAAATGCTTGCGGGTGCAAGAATTATTTTTCTAATTCTTCGGCCATGCGGTCTTGCTCCTGCAAAAATTTTACGGCTTCCGGCTCAAACCATTCCATATTTTTATGCCCGCCGGTTTGTCCTAAATAGCTGCGGGCGTTGGCGGGGGCAAAGTTGGTCAGGCGCTGGCTCATGCGCCAGGGAACGGTGCGGTCTTCCAAGTTAAAGCCTATTAACATAGGCGGGCGGATTTGACCTATTTTGCGGGTATTGTCAAAGCGTTTGTTAATCAGTGCGGGGGACAATACGGCCGAGGTGAATTTTAAAGCAAACAGTTCCGGCCGGTAATTGCGCGATAAAATATAATAAGCCATTTCCGGCGTGTTGGTAAACGGGCTTTGCAGCACAATGGCGCGGAAGTTCATTTCCGGGTGATTATCCGCCACTTGCAAGGCTACCGCACAACCCAAAGAGTATCCCCATAAAATAATTTCCCTTGCGGAAACATCTTTATTAATCAGCAAATAGCGCAGTGCGCTTTCGCCGTCCTCATACATTTTTTGTTCGGAAGGGGACCCCGGCGTTTTGCCGTAGCCGCGGTAATCAAACAGTAAAATGCCGTAGCCGTATTTGGAGTATATTTTTGCAAAATCCTGAAAGTGGGTAACATTATAGCTGTTGCCGTGGAAAAACAAAATAACCGGCATACCCGCTTTGGGCGGCATATACAAACCGTTTAATGCGTGGCCGAACTGCACGGGGATGTTCACTTCCCTCAGGGCAGGGTCCACCGGTTGAATATCGCGGGAAGGGGCAAAAATAAACTGGTTACTCAGGCTGTTTATAAACACAGCCCAGCCCAGCAAAATAACCGCCAGTATAATTAAGGGAAGGTGTTTCTTCATAACCCTTTTATTATACTGTAAATATTGGCAGGAAAGTCAAATTATTTCTGTCGGGCGGAATATTTTTGGTTTTTGCCGTTGCCCGCGCGGGCGGGAAATGTGCCGGGGGAAAGGAAGTTAACGGCGGCTTTTTCCAGCCAGCGGAACTGCTCGTGTTCCCCGCGGGGGGAAAAATAACGCCGGGTGCCGCGGGGGGCCTTGTCGGCCAGGGCGCAGCTCATCTGCCAGGGGATAACCACATCCTGGCGGGAATAGGCAATGAGCATAGGGGCTTTTATGCGGCGTATTTTGGCCAGGTTATCAAATTTTTTATTAAAAAACAGGGGGGAAAACACGGCCGATACCCACTTTTGCAGCCAGTTGCCGTGGCGGTAGCGCCTGAGCAAAATGTAAGAGGCCATATGCGCCGTATTGGTAAACGGGCTTTGCAAAATAACGGCTTTTAAGGGCAAAATATTAAAATCAGCCGCGGTTTGCACGGCCGGGCCGTTGCCTAAAGAGTAGCCCCACACCACAATCTTTTGGGCGGGAATCATTTTTTCTTTTAACAAATAACCCAGCGCGGCGGCCCCGTCCTGATACATATGCGCTTCCGTCAGGCGGCCTTTGCTTTTGCCGTAGCCGCGGTAATCAAACAGCAACATGCCGTAGCCGTATTTGGCGTAGGTTTTGGCAAAATCTTCAAAATACGTTACATTGCCTGCTTTGCCGTGAAAGAAAAGCAAAGTTTCTTTATTTTCTTTAGCGGGTAAATACAAAGCGTGCAGAGGGGTTCCGTCCTGCGTGCGGAAAAACACCTGTTCCCAGGGAAGTTGCAGGGGCCATTCTTTGCGTACGGGGCGGAAGATAAAACGGTTGGCCGTCCAATTAATTATGACGGCTGCGAATAATAGGATAAAAACGGCAAGAATAAACATCATGTAAAGCACCTTTATATACATATTATACCAGTTTTGGGCGGAGGAGGGGCGGGGGTAATTTAGTATAATCAAAGCATGAATACAAAACACGTGCTGAACGGACTTTTGCAAAATAAATTTTTAACTTTGCCTGCTTACGAACGCCTGCTGGGCGAGCTTTACCCGCTAAACGCGGGGAAGTGGCTTTCTGCCCGTTTGCTGTGGGCTGGGGCAGGGTTTGTGTTGGCGGGGGTTATTTGCTTTTTTGCCGCCAACTGGCAGCATTTGGGCCAAATGCTTAAACTGGGCCTGCCGCTGGCCGGGCTGTTGGCGTGCGGACTGGGCGCGTGGCATAAAGGCGTGCAAAACGCCGCCGGGCAGGCGTTTGGTTTTGGCGCGGGGGTTTTTATAGGCGTGTTTTTAGCCGTGTTTGGGCAGGTGTACCAAACGGGGGCGTTTGTTTACCAGCTGTTTGGGCCGTGGTGTTTGTTATTGGTGCCATTGGCGGTTTTGCTTCGTAATAAATGGTTTTGGCTGATGACGGTTTATGTGGGGGCCGTGTATTGGATAAGTAAAAGTTTTTCTTGGAATCCTACCTGGCCGCTGTGGTATGGCATAAACGGGTTGTTTATAGCGGCGTGGGCGCTGGCGGAAGTATTGGTACGCCAGAACGGACGTGTTTTCTGCCGGTTTTTATGGGTGCCGTTTAGTGTGTTTAATTTGTATTTTGCTTTGATGGAAAGAGTGTATTTTGCTAAAGAGTGGACTTTTTTGATTTTTGCCCTGGTATTTGCTGCTGCGGCTTTGGTGTATGCCTGGTACAGTAAAGACCTAGTGCTTTGGGCTTGGAACGCTTTTATGCTGGCCGGGCTTGGCAGTATGTGGGCAGCGGAAGTATTACCCTTCTATTTCTTTATTAGTGCCGGTTTTTTTGCCGTAGCCGGCGGGGCGGTGGCGTGGGCCTGGCCGCGCCTGCGGGAGGATAAACACCATGAATAACGAGCAAATTTTACAGCAAGTGGAACCTGCCCTTCGCCAGCAGGCAAAGGCTTTTTTGCTGGAACAACAAAAAACATCTCCGCTTTCTTTTTTACTAAAAGCCCTTTTGTTTGTGGGGGCTTTGTGCGGGGCCGGTTTATTGGTGTCGGGATTTTTTAGTCTGTTTAGCGCTCGGCATTTTTGGGTGCAGGGGGTTTTGTTTACCGGTGCCGGTTGGTTTTTCTTGTATAAGTGGCAAGCAGATCAAACTGCTTTGGGGTTATTTTTGCGCCAGCTGGGTGGTTTGTTTGTGTTGGGGGGACAAATACTGTTTATGTCGGAGCTGGATACCTGGCTGGGTTACCAATATTGGTGGCTGGCGGCGTTGATAATAGCTGCGGTGTCTTATCCGCTGTTTCGGTCTTCTTTCAACCGGTTTTTTTGGTGTGCCCTGGCGGTTAGTTTGTGTTGTGATAAATTAATTGACGATTTGAGCCTGGGGGCAACCGCCTGTGGACTGATTGGCCTTGTATTGTTTGCGGCGGGCGCGTGGATATTTATTAAACGCCGGTTTACTTTTTATCCGCTGGCATATGCCCTGTTGTGGGGCTGTGCCTGGGTGGGCGGAGTGGATGCTTTCTCCCACGCGCCGGCTTGTTTTAACGGGGTAAACTGGCTGCTGGCGGTGCTGGCAGGCGTTTATTTATACAAAGCTTTAGCGGGCCATAAAAAGCGTGGGCTGGGGGTAGCGGTTGGAGCGGTGTGCGCGCTTGTACTTAATTGGCCCAGTGTGCTGGCTTTGGCCGGGATGTATTTGGGCCGCCGCCTGCGGGAAAACGTGCTGGAGTGGCTGGCCTTGGCGGGGCTTGTGTGCGGGCTGGTGGTGTTTTATTTTTCTTTGAACATTTCTTTAACCTACAAATCCCTATTTTTAATCGGCCCCGGTGTGCTTATGTTATGGGCCAGGAGCGCGTATGCGAAATAAAGGGGTGCTTATTTATTGTGTCTTGTTGTGCGCAGCGTTTGGCGGGTTGATTGTAAAAACCCAGCGGGATATCCGGCAAGCCCCCAGCGTGTATTTTAAGATAGTGCCGGTGGATCCGCGCGCTTTGCTGAGCGGGGACTATATGGAACTAGCCTTTGATTTTGAAACCATTGCCCGCAACTTAGGGTTTCGCCCGGGGGATGACAGCAAAGATTTGAATTTGTTTGTGGGGGAGGACGGCGTGGCCGGGGTGGAGCAAACTCCTTCCGCCCAAACGCTCACTTTGCATTTTAACGGTACGCGCTTTAACGTGCCGCATCAGTTTTATTTTGAAGAAGGCCAGGCGGATAAATATCAAAACGCCGCCTACGCCAAGATGAAGCGGCTTCCCGGCGGGCGGCTGGCCATTGCCGCACTGACGGACGAACAATTTAACGAATTATAAGGAGTTTTTATTATGAGCGAAAGTTGCAACCATGACTGCGCTTCCTGCAGCCAAAACTGCGCAGACAGAAAGCCCGAAAGTTTCCGCGTGGCCCCGCACCCGATGAGCCGCATTAAGCGTGTTATCGGCGTGATGAGCGGCAAAGGCGGGGTGGGCAAAAGCTTTGTTACCGCACTGCTGGCCAGCGAAATGAAACGCCGCGGCCACACCGTGGGCGTGCTGGATGCGGACATTACCGGCCCATCTATCCCCAAACTGTTCGGGGTAAAAGGCCCCGCCCAGGGGGACCAAAACGGCATTTATCCCGTAACGTCAGACAGCGGAATAGACATTATGTCTTTAAACCTCTTGCTTGAAAAAGAGACGGACCCCGTCATCTGGCGCGGCGCTTTAATTACGGGTACGGTTACCCAGTTTTGGAAGGACGTCATTTGGGCAGATGAAGACTATTTGTTTATTGATATGCCGCCCGGAACGGGAGACGTAACTTTAACGGTGTTTCAAAGCCTGCCGCTTAGCGGCATTGTGGTGGTGGCCACCCCGCAGGATTTGGTAAAAATGATTGTTTCCAAAGCCGTCAAAATGGCGCAAATGATGAATGTGCCCGTTTTGGGGTTTGTGGAAAATATGAGCTATTTAAAATGTCCGGACTGCGGAAAGCAGATTGACTTGTTCGGCCCTTCCCGCGTAAAAGAAGTGGCGGACGCGTTTAATATAGACACGGCCGTGCGCCTGCCGCTGGACCCGGTACGCGCCTCCGCGTGCGACGAAGGCCGCGTGGAATGCATACGCGAAGACGCGCTGGACCCGCTTATTAAAAAGCTGGAAGCCCTGCCCGAAAAAAACCGCTAATTGTTTTTTATGGTTTTTTAGCGGTCAATTAATGATAGAATAAGCGTAGAGGATAAATATGACCTTGCAATTAAGTAAACTGGCCGGTGTGATTGGGGATTCCCCAACCCTTAAAATAAACGCCCAGGCGCGCGCGTTAAAAGCCGCGGGCCAGCCGCTTATCCATTTGGGCGGGGGGGAGCCCACTTATCCGGCCCCGCAGGCCGCAGTGGAAGCGATTGAAAAAAAAGCCGCTTCCCGCAAAATAAAATATTCTCCTTCTTCCGGCACGCCGGAATTAAAAAAAGCCGTTCTGGCTTATACATTTGAGCATTACGGCCGCCAGTATGAAGCGCCCAACGTGATTATAAGCGCCGGCGCCAAACAGGCTTTGTTTAACTTTTTGCTGGCCGCGGTGGACCCGGGGGACGAAGTAATCTTCCCGGCCCCGTATTGGGTAAGCTACCCAGATATGGTGCGTTTGGCCGGCGGCACCCCGGTGATTGTGCGCCCGCAGCACGGCATTATGGTAAGCGCGCAGGAAATAAAAGCGGCCGTTTCGCCCAAAACCAAGGCCATTATTATTAACAGCCCGTGCAACCCCTCCGGCCAAATCTTCCCGGAAGATTTTGTGCGGGAAATAGTGGAATTTGCCGAGCGGGAAAATATTTTCCTGGTGATGGACGATATTTACCACCAGCTGGTGTTTGACGGCGCCCGCACGCCCAACCCCTGTGCCTACGCAAAGAAGGGGGAAAACCTGGTGATTATTAACGGGGTTTCCAAATTATACGGCTTAACGGGGCTTCGGATTGGTTGGGCCGTATGTGCCAACCAAGATTTAATTAAGGCTATGGGCAAAATGCAGGCGCAGAGCACGTCTTGCAATAGCGATTTGTCCGAAGCGGCGGCCGCGGCCGCATTAACCGGCCCGCAGGACTGCGTGCGCGATATGTGCGCCGTATTGCAGGAAAACCGCAACGCCCTGCTGGCCGAATTGGCGGCCATACCGCATGTAACGGTGGAAAAGCCGCAGGGAACATTCTACTCTTTTGCAGATTTTAGTTATTATAATGCGGACTCGCAAGCCTTGGCCCAGTACTTGCTGGAAAAAGCGCTTGTGGCCGTTGTGCCCGGCAAAGCCTTTGGGCTGGACGGGCATCTGCGCATTAGTTTCTGCGCGGACCGCGCCAGCGTGGTGGAGGGTGTACGCCGCATACGCTGGGCGTTGGACAAGACCGCTCCGAACGAAATTAAAATCGGGGATAAATTAGTAACGAGGGACTAACATGAATAAAAAGAACGCCACGCCGGATTTTTTTAAACCGGATTACGGTTTGGAACATGCCGGCATTAAAACCAACAAAACCGTGTATTGGAACTATTCCACCCCGGCTTTGTATCAAGAAGCTGTGGAACGCCAGGAAGCCAACATTGTGGCCGGCGGCCCGCTGTGCGTAAGCACCGGTAAACATACCGGCCGCAGCCCGAATGACCGTTTTTTTGTGGAAACCAAAGATATTGAGGGGAAACTTTTTTATAATAAAAGCAACAAAGGCATTAAGCCGGAATTTTACGATAAAATTTTCGCCAAAGTGCAGGCCTATGTGGCGGATAAAGAACTCTTTGTGCGCGATGCATATGTGGGTTCCAGCGTGGCCTCGCGCTTAAAAGTGCGCGCCATTACGGAATGCGCCTGGACGAACTTGTTTGTAAAAAATATGTTCATTGAACCGGCCAAAGAAGAATTAAAATCCTTCGTGCCGGAATTTACGCTCATCTGCCTGCCCAGAATGAAGGTGGACCCCGCCACCGACGGCACCAACTCCGAAACCGCCATTTTGATTAACTTTGAAAAGAAAATGGTATTGGTCATCGGCAGCGAATACGGCGGCGAAAACAAAAAAGCTTTGTTTACGGTAATGAACTATCTGCTTCCGCAAAAAGGCATTATGACGATGCACTGCTCCGCCAATGTTGGCTCCAAGAACGACAGCGCCATCTTCTTTGGCTTGTCCGGCACGGGTAAAACCACCCTGTCGGCCGATGTGTCCCGCGGCTTAATCGGCGACGATGAACACGGCTGGGACGCCGACGGCGTGTTTAACTTTGAAGGCGGCTGCTACGCCAAAGTAATTAAACTTAGCCAGGAAGCCGAACCCCAAATTTATTCCACCACCCAGCGCTTTGGCACCGTGTTGGAAAACGTAGTGTTTGACCCGCAAACCGGCAAGCTGGACTTGGACGACGACTCCCTGACCGAAAACACCCGCGCCTGCTATCCGCTTAACTTCATCAGCAACGCGGTGGAAAGCGAACGGGCCGACCACCCCAAAAACATCATTTTCTTAACCTGTGATGCTTTTGGCGTTATGCCGCCTATTTCCAAACTCAGCCCGGACCAGGCCCTTTACCACTTTATCAGCGGTTACACCGCCAAAGTGGCCGGCACCGAAAAAGGCGTAAAAGAACCCACCAGCACGTTCTCTACCTGCTTTGGCGGGCCGTTTATGCCGTTGCACCCGTCCGTTTATGCGGAACTGTTAAAGAAGAAAATTAAAGAACATAATGTGGACTGCTGGCTGGTAAACACCGGCTGGACGGGCGGCCCTTACGGCGTGGGCAAGCGTATCAGCATTAAATATACGCGTGCGCTCTTAAACGCCGCTTTGGACGGCAAACTGGCCAAAGTGCATTTTATTACGGACCCTGTGTTCGGTTTCCAAATCCCCACGGAATGCGAAGGCGTACCGTCTGAGATTTTGAACCCCGCCAACCTGTGGGCCGATAAAGCCGCCTATATGGAAAAATATCAGGCGTTGGCCAAATCTTTCATTGAAAACTTTAAAAAATACGAGGACGGCTGCTCCGCCGAAGTGCTGGCCGCCGCGCCCAAAGTGAAATAAAGTTTTTGATTACGGCCCCTTTGTAGGGTAATCCCCCTTACAAAGGGGCTCTAAATATACTAGAATTTATAAAACAGATTAAAGCAGTACGGTACCCCGTACCGTAAAACAGGAGAATGAATACTATGGCAAAAGCAAATGCAAAATTTATGGCACCTTTAACCCCCAGCGCTGAATTGGCCGTTATCGTAGGCTCTGCCGCTCTTCCCCGCACCGAAGTTGTAAAAAAGATGTGGGACTATATTAAAAAGAACGGCTTGCAGGACGCCAAAAACAAACGCATGATCAACGCTGATGACAAATTGGCCGCCATTTTTGAAGGCAAAAAACAAATCAGCATGTTTGATATGAGCAAATACATTTCCAAACACTTGTCCAAATAAGTAAACGGAATACTTGCTTTAAAAGAACCCGCCTTTATGGCGGGTTTTTTTATAGGCCTTTTGTGCGGGTGTATATAGGCCTTATGGCCCTGGCTTTACCGCGCAAAAAACGCTACGCTAATTATAACAGGACATTTTACCCCTTGGAGGACGAATGAAAAAAGGACTGATTTTTTGTTTACCCGTATTATTGGCCGGTGTGTCTTTTGCGCAAAATAACACGGCCGCGCAAAATGTAAACCGCGCGGTTACGCGTGCGGTAAAACGCGTTTCCCAGGCAGTATGCAAAACGGAAAAATGCTTTAAAGATGCCGTAGAGAAAGACAATTACCGCCTGGTGGAAAATACTTTAAAACGTTATGTCGGAACGGAACTAGGGGCTGATTTTATTCATATGCGTTTTGACGTAAACGGCGCCGAAGTATTGTTGCCGGAATATTTGGTGGCCAACGGCAAAATTGCCCAGGCCCGCCAGCTGTTTGATTATTATTACCTGCATTGCAGCCGCTATGATTACCACTCCCAGGAAGATGACGGCGTGGATAATTTGCTTGAAAAACTGGTGTTTGCTAAAGGCAACCCGGCCCGCATGGGCTTTGCCAAGGACTTGTTAAATAAGTATACCACGGTGGCCGTTTCCAACCGCACTTTGCAATATGCGGTTACCCAGGCCAAAGATGCCGAAGGGTATGCTTATGTGCAGCTTTTGCTTACCAAAGCCGTGGGCGGGATTAACACCTCCCGGCGCGACCGCCTTAGCTACCGCACCCCTTATGCTTTGGGCACCCATTGGAATATGCGCGACGTGATGGAAAATGAACTAAAGTTTGAAAAGAACCCAGAAAAAAGAAAATGGCTTAAAAAAACGCAGCAATTATTGGTTAGACACAATGCTTATTAAGCCTTACCGCTGATTTTAAAACCCCCGGATACCCCGGGGGTTTTATTTGTTTAAATGTTACAGGCGGCAAATTGTTACAATATAATTTATGAAACACACGCTTCCCAACGAAGGTATGCGCCGTTTATTAAGCGGATACCGCGATTTTTTTAACGGCAACCCCGCCCGCAAAGGCTTTTGCGCCATCCACGCGGAGCAGGTTGCCACCAAACAGAATCCTCATTCTATGATTATCAGCTGTTTTGACAGCCGCGTCTGCCCCGAGGCTATTTTTAACACCAATGACGGGCATGTATGCATACACCGCAATATGCTAAACCAGGTGTGCGAGCGGGACGAATCCATGATCGCCTCCCTGCGCTTTGCGCTGGATACGTTAAAAGTGCAAAATATCGTTATCCTGGGCCATAGCGATTGCAACGCCGTGCAGAAACTGCGCCATTTGGAGGAACTGCCCGCGCAAATACGCGCCTGGCTGGAACGCAGCCACACCTGCTACCGCGGCTCCACGGTGGACGAGGCCGTAAAAAACAACGTGCTTGATCAGTTGGCCCACCTGCGCCAAATCCCGTTTGTAAGCCAATCCGTGCAGGAAGGAAAAGTGAATTTGGAAGGACTGTTCTTTCGTATACACGACGGCGGGCTGGAACGCTTTGACCCGGCCGCGCAAACCTGGTATACCGTAAGCACGGAGGAAGAAAATGCCTGAAGAATATGCTTCCTTTTACGAGGAAGTCACCCGCATTGTGGGCGGGGCTGACAATATTGCCACCCTGGGCGCGTGTATGACGCGTCTTCGCTTTACCTTAAAAAGCCAGGAAGGCATTTCCTTGCAGGATTTAAAGCAGGTGCCCGGTGTGCTGGGCTATGTGCAGGCGCAGGGGCAGCACCAGTTGGTGGTGGGGGCCTCTAAAGCGGGTAAACTGCTTGCATATTTCCAATCCCGCCATTCGTTTGCGCCGTTGGGAGAAGAACCCTCTGCCCCCAGCGCGCAGGAAGTAAAAGCCGCCGTGCGCCAAAAATACGCCAGCCGCTTGGGCCGCGTATGCGCGCGCATAGGCAATATATTTGTACCGCTGATACCGGCGTATATCGGCTGTGGGCTTTTGCTGGGCATTGGCAATATTTTAGGGGAAACTTTGTTAAAGGGCAGCCCCAACGCCGTGGGCCTTATGCAGGCTTTGGGAAACGGCATTTTTTTCTATTTAAACGCCATTGTGGGGTATAATGCCTCGCGCGAGTTTGGCGGCACGCCCGCCCTGGGGGCCGCGTTGGCGGGAGTATTAAATATCCCGTCTTTGGCGTCTGTTACGCTGTTTGGCCTGCCGTTAATACCGGGCAAAGGCGGGGTGATTGCCGTGCTGGTTGTGTGTTGGGCGGCCGCATATGTGGAAAAGTTCCTGCGTGCGCGCGTAAAAGGCAGCATGGAGCTTTTTGTAACCCCCACGCTGACTATTTTGCTGGTGGGTATTGTGTCTTTAGCCGTCATACAGCCTGCTGCCGGGTGGTTTTCCGATAAGCTGGCGCTGTGGACACAGCACGCCTTAAAAAACGGCGCTTGGTTTACGGGGGCGGTGCTGGGCGGCGGTTTTTTGCCGTTGGTTATGCTGGGGGTGCACCAAAGTTTGGTGCCTTTGCACCAGCAGTTGGTGGACACACTGGGCAATAACCCGCTGTTTCCCGTTTTGTGTATGGCGGGCGCGGGGCAGGTGGGCGCCGGGCTTGCAGTGATTCTAAAAACCCGTAATGAGCGCTTAAAAACCGTAGCCAAAAACGCTTTGCCCGTGGGCCTTTTGGGCATTGGGGAGCCGCTTATTTACGGCGTTACTTTGCCTTTATTTAAGCCTTTTATAGCCGCGTGTATAGGCGCGGCGGCGGGCGGCGCCGTGGTGGCGGCTTTGCATGTAACGGCGGCTATACCGTTTGGCGTGTCAGGCGTGGTGATGTTTTTGGCCCTGTCTAACCTGCACAGTGTCATTTTTTACGGGGTGGGGTTTGTAACCGCCGTTGCGTGCGGGTTTGGCGCCGCCTGGAAAATGGGTTTTGAAGACCCGCAAAATTAAGTTTTGGCGCGTAAATATAGCAACGGGCCCGCTTGTGTTTGGGTAAATGTTACTCTTCCGGTGTGCGCCTGGCGGAAAACACATGCTTAAAATCCGCCTGGCCGGGGATGTGGTTTTGCGTGCAAAAATCGTTAATTTCCTGTTGCAAGTGGCGCCAGTAGGAAATGTATTCCTTTTCGTAAATGGAAGCGTACAGGCCCAGCACGTGCGGGAAATGCCTGGCGATAAACTGCATCACCCGTTTTTGATAGGCGGGGCGCATATTCAGGGCGTCGAAGTGGTAGCGGTCCGTATAGGGGCGGGTAAGGCGGATAATTTCCTTCCAGTCCGTTATCTGCGGGAAAATGGGCGCAATAACCACCGCGGTGGAAAGGCCGTTTTCCTTTAATGTTTTAAGCGCGTTTATTTTTTCTTCCACCGTGCCGGCGCCGGGTTCGGCAAGTTGCCGGAAACTTTCCTTTGAGGAGGAAAAAGAAAGCGCCCCCTCAAACGAGGGTAATTTTTTAAACAAATCCATATCCCGCACAATGAGGGGGGACTTGGTCAGCACCCGCACATGGGCTTGGCAAAATACCAGCTGTTCCATTAACTTGCGGGTAAGGCGGAAGTCCTTTTCATACGGGTTGTAAGCGTCCGTCACGGAGCTGAGCATAACATGCGTGTGAAACAGCATATACGGCCGCAGCGGCACGGGGCAGCGGCGCACGTCCAAAAATTCGCCCCAGGGTTCGGGGTGGGCGGTGAATTTTTTCATATATTCGGCATAGCAATACACGCATTTATGCGGGCAGCCCACATAAGGGTTGATGGTATAGTCCACCCCCGGCAGTTTGGATTTGGATAAATACGTTTTTATATTCACTTCGCCCACTATCATATGTAGCCAGTATACTATATTGGTTTTTGGGGCTAAATAACCATTTTTGTTTGTGTCTTAAAATAGTTTTTATTATAATTTGTTTTTAAGGGGACTTAAATCAGGAGGGTGTATGCATACTTCTTTGGTGGTTTTGTTGGTATTGGTTTTGGCCGGTTTTATTGTTTGGAAAAATACGGACCGCCGCACCCCCGCCCAAAAACAGGCCGATTTGGATAAATTGCAAGCCCAGGCAAGCGCGGGTGAGGAGGAAGCCCAATATAAGCTGCTTATGTTGTATTATTCCGATAAAGACGCCAAATACTGGCCGATGGCGTTTAAATGGGCCTTGGCCGTGGCGCAAAAAGGGGAAGACCCCGGCGTTATGCTGCAACTGGGGGAAATGTATGAAAACGGCCACGGCACCGCCAAAGATTTACAACAAGCCCTTACCTGGTACGAACGCGCCCTGTCGGCGGATACAGCGTTGGGGGCCAATTCCCCGCTGTCTAAAGACGGGCATTTGTATTTGGAACAACGGGTAATTACCCTTCGCCAGGAACTAACCGATTCACACTCCTAACACAAAACCCCCGGGCACTAGCCCGGGGGTTCTTTTCAATACGGCAGAGTTTTATTTAAACAATTTGGTTTTGCGGGGTTTTGTCTTCCCAACGGGTAATATTTTCAAACACAATTTGCGCCCGCTGAGCCAAGGCCTCTTGCGTGTAAAAGCCAATGTGTGGAGTCAGCACCGTGTGCGGGGCAGAGAGAACGGGCTCTTGTGCCGGAAGCGGAGGCTCTTGGTCAAAAACATCTATCCCCGCGCCGGCCAGGCGTTCGTTTTGCAGGGCGCTACGTAGGGCGGCGCTGTCCACCAGGGGGCCGCGGGCCGTGTTAATTAGTACAGCCGTGGGTTTCATAAAAGAAAGTTCTTTTTCGCCAATCATATTCCGGGTGGCGGGGGTAAGCGGCACGTGCAGGGATACAATATCCGCCTCTTTTAATAACTGCTCAAGCGGCATATAACAAACCCCCTGCCGGGCCAGCTCCGGGCGTTGGGTGCGGCTATAGGCAATTACCCGGCAGCCAAAAGCCGCCGCTAGGTGCGCCGTATGGCGGCCGATGGCCCCCGTACCCACCACGCCAAAGGTTTTGCCGTATAATTCCCGCCCCAATAGGCCGGTTTTGTCTTTCCCTGCCCGCAGGGCTTGGTTGGCGGCCGGAATATGGCGCAGGACGGATAACGCCAAAGAAAGTGCCAGCTCGGCCGCCGCATGGGTGGAATAACCCGCCGCGTTGCACACGGCAATGTGGTGCTCTTTGGCGTAGGCCGTATCCACATGGTCCACCCCCGTAAAGGCTACGCTGATGAACTTTAAGCGCGGGCAGGCTTGCAGTACCTCTTTCCCCAAAGGCTGGTTGGCAATAATTAATACGTCCGCCCCTTGGGCGCGGGAAATTTGTTCCTGCACCGTGTTGGCGCGGGTATCATAAAAAGTAATTTGGTGGCCGCGGGCGGTTAACGGCTGGGCCAGGGTTTGCAATATATCGGCTTTAACGCCTAAAGGTTCCAATACAACAATATTCATAAGTTCTATTTATAATACTTCTTTAATATTTTTTGAATGTTTTTTTGATTGTTTTTAATGCGTATGGCGCTAAAAAATACCGTGCCGGATACATTGGGATATTTTTTAAGGGCTTGTAGTTGCTTATCCAACTCGTTCACATCCTTCCATTCCGTGCCGTGTTTGTAAGCGGCAATGCCAATGTATAATTTTACGTTGGGGTTGCGTTTTACTTCCTGGCTCCACCATTTTAACAGGGTGCCGTACGGCGCGGCGCGGTGGGCAAAGTGCCAATATAACTGGGGGACTATGTAATCTATCCAGCCTTGTTCAATCCACAGGCGGGAATCGGCATACAGTCCGTCATCATAGGCGGAAAAAGCACGGGTGGGGGAGCCGGTGGGGTCTTTGCTTTGGTTGCGCCAAACGCCAAAGGGGCTGATGCCTATGGGCATTTCCGGCTTAACGGCTTTGATGCTTTGGTGTAAATCCCGCACGAAGGCGTTTACGTTGGCGCGCCGCCAGTCCGCCAGGTTTTTGCCTTTGCCGTATTTTTTATATTGGGCGGCGTCCGGAAAAGGGACGTTTTTGCCTTTTTGTTTGACGGGGTAAGGGTAGAAGTAATCGTCTAAATGAATGCCGTCCAAATCATATTTTTCGGCCGCTTGGGTAATAACGGCTATAGCGTGTTTGCGCGCAGCGGGGATGGCGGGGTTATAGTATTTTTTGCCGCCGTAAGTAATAATCCAATCCGGGTGCTTTTTTGCGGGATGGGTGGCGGATAAGGCCGCTTTTGCATTGTTTTGCACGCGGAAAGGGTTAAACCACGCGTGAATGGCCAGCCCCCGTTTGTGGGCTTCTTTTACCATAAAAGCCAAGGGGTCATACCCCGGGTTTTTGCCTTGTTTGCCGGTTAGGTAATAGCTCCAGGGTTCCAGGTTGGAGGGCCAAAATGTGTCCGCCGTGGGGCGCACCTGTACAATAACGGTATTAAAGTGTAATTTTTTTACCACGTCCAGCATATCGGTAAATTCCTGGCGTTGCTGTTGGGCGCTAAGGCCGGGTTTGGAGGGCCAGTCCGTATTTTCCACGCTGGCAATCCATATGCCGCGCATTTCTTTGGGAAGAGGCATGGCCTTGTAACGGGCTTCTTCTTCCTCTAAAACTGAGGGCGTAAGCGCCGTTTGGTATCGGGAGGACTTCTTGTTAAGGGCCGGTTTTTCTTCCTGCGGCCGGGTGGCCGTTGTTTGTATTTGGTCTGTTAACGGGGCGCTTTGGCGGGCAGAAGGCACCGCACAGGCGCAAAGTAAAGCACTGCATAAAAATAAATAGATATATTTTGACATACTTTAGTTTATCAATTTGCGGACATTCAAACAAACGCCCCGCCGGGGGCGGGGCGCAAGCTTTATAAAACGCGCTTTAAATCGCCCTGCGGTTTTAAATTACCCAGCATTATTTCAGCCGCCGCCCGCAGAGACTGCGGCGTAGGGCCATATAAAGCCAGGGCGGTTTTTGCCTGCGGGTAAAATGCCAAATCATACGGGCTTAACAGAGAAATAAAAATGGCGTTTGGGTACTTTTCCAGCAGGGTTTGCAGGAGTTTTTGTTGGGCCGGGTCCGGCTGGCCGTATTTTTGATAAGACCCCAAAACCAGTGTTTTGCTGTTTTTGGCACAGCGTTGGGCGGCCTTAAGGTCTTTTTTAGCAGGCGTTACCGGCAAATATACGCTGCGGGTTTCGTGCCCGGCCTGGCGGAAAGGCACTTTTAACGCAGCCAGCATGTGCTGCAGGCTGGGCTCCGTAAACAGTACAAAGCATACCGGGCCGGCAGGCAGGGGGGAGATGTGGCCTTTGGCTAAAGTAACGCCGTGTTCGGCCGCGGCTTGTTCGGTCTGGTCAAAATCCAGGCGTTCTATTTTTACTTTTTTATCAAACAGGCCGGTTTTTTCTTTTAGCTCCAATATGCGCCGGGCGCTTTGGCGCATGCGTTCGGCCGAAAGGGTTTTTCCGTATTGGCTTTTAACATATTTAATAACATCGTCCGGCAGGGTTTTGCCGATTAGTGCCATATCCGCCCCTGCGGCGTAGGCCTCGGCCGCAGCCTGGCCGATGCCGCCTTGGCGTTTGGCTCCTTCCATATCTAAACTGTCGGTAGCAATAACGCCTTTAAAACCCATTTTGTTTCTTAATAAATCCGTTAAAATTTTACGGGAGAAGGTGGCCGGGTGTTCTTTATCCAAGGCCGGGTAAATAACGTGGGAGGACATAATGCCCCATACGCCGGCGTCTATGGCGGCTTGGAATGGGAGCAAATGTTGTTTTAAATCTTTTAGTGTTAAATCCATCACGGCGGAGGAAAGGTGGGTGTCGTCCTTCGTGTCTCCATGACCGGGGAAGTGCTTGGCAAAGGCTGCCACTTTATTTTTTTGCAACCCCTTTACGGCCTGGCGGGCCATTTTTTGCACGTTTTTGGGGTGTGCCCCAAAAGAACGGGTGCCGATGACCGGGTTTTGCGGGTTTGTGTTTACGTCCAAATCCGGGCCAAAGTTAATTTGCCCGTCCAAAGAGCGTATTTCCTGCGCAGCGGCGGAAAAAGCGCGGCGGGTAATTTTTTTATTTTCAGCCGCACCCAATAACATATTGGAGGGCAAGCGTTTCATACCTAAAAACAAGGGGGAAACCACCCCGCCGGATTCATAATCAAACGCAATTAAAAGCGGTATTTTGTGGGGGGACTGTTTCTCCCAAAGGCGCAGGTCCTGTATGGTTTTTACGGTCAGGGCGCGTTTTTGGGCGGGGGGCTGGGTGCCCTCTAAACCGCCTTTAATAAGTACGGTGCCGATGAGGCCTGCCTTAACGGCTTTTTCATAGCGGGCTTGGTCCCCCGCGTCTATACGTACGGTAAGGGTTTGGCCGATGATTTCTTCTTCGGAAAGGTTTTGTAAGGATACGGTGCCGGCACTGCACGTGCAGCTGATAAACAGTAATAGTAAAGTAAAAAATTTCATAAAGCTCCCGTGGTTTGATTGTCTAAACCTTATTATGGAAAGTTTTATACGGGCCGTCAAGCCGCGGTTAAATGTTGTTTAACCGCGGCTTGACTTGTTTTTTTTTTTTGATACAGTGGGGATTAACGCACAGCCGTACCCCTATACAATGCTGGAATTGTCCTGCAAAATAAAAGGGAATTTGGCGTGCTTAAGGGGCGTTAAAATGAAAAAAATATTAACCAGTATGGCACTGATTTCGCTCTGCGGCGCAGCGCTGCAGGCGGATGAGTTAAAATTTGTGACAGTGTTGTCACAACCCATCGGCGCGTTTGCGCAGGTGGAATCGTTAAACGAGGAGCGTGCTTCAAAGACGCTTTTTGTTAACTTTTGTAACACTTCGGTAAACACCGGGGAGATCAATGCGCAGGGTATGGTAAAGATGAACGAGCTTCGTCTTACCGGGGATACTGCGCGTGCCGGCAGTGCTACTAATAAGATGAACTACCAGATAACGGACGCGAACGGCTTAGAGATAGGCGAAGGCGGCAGTTTATCCGGAGGTAAGTTGCTTGCGAATACGGCTAACCCGCAGGACATTACGGTAGCGGCTGGTACGAACATCAATGCATCCAGCACGTTTGTAGCGGCGGACATCCCGAGCATGACGATAGGCGGGAGCACACATATAGTGTATCCGGCCGAAAGCCTGACCAATGCGAATGTAGCTTGGGAAGCCACCACGGATGCGTACCGCTATAATTTTAAAGTAGATAAAGACAAAGGCGTTATTAAGGATGGTACGACGGAATACAAATCGTACCCGATACGTACGGATAAACGTGGCGGGGAATGCCGCTGTGGTAATTCCCGCAGTCCGTTTGGTTCCCGCCATTGCACGAATGAATGGAACACGCAGACCTGCTCTTCGCAGGAGACACCGTCTGCTCGGCGTGTGGGCACAATCTTTTGGCGCTTTAACTATGAAACTTGCCAATGGTACGAAGCGGACCCGAAAGGGTACGAGAGCACGAGCGATTGGTTGAATTGGAAGAAATGGGGGACGATCCCTTCTCACCACAACTGCCAGTGCAAGGGTTATGATGGTGGCAGCTATAATGATAGTACTTCGAGCTCATTTGACCAGCAATACGGTAACCCGCGCTTTAAGAGTGGGGCCATTAATGGGAACATGGTGAATGAGAGCACTTCTACCCGCACGCGCTTGTGCCGTTATGACAAGATCCACGGGTATGGCGAGAAATATGACGGGACGATAACCGGTACGTATAATTTTGCCAACTGTTCTTGGGATGAGACGACGGACTGCTATTGCAGCACGACGAGCCGCGGGAACTATGCTCCGAAGGTGCAAAGAAGCGGAACGAGCACCAAGACGCGGCAATGCTCTGCTGAGAACAGCAAATGGACGGGAACAATAACGGATACGTATAACCATAATGACTGCACCTGGAGCTATGGAGACACCAGCAGCTGTGAATGTGCGGGCCAGCCTTCTAGCTTAACGAGAACAGAAAGCTGCCCTGCGGGGTATACGGGCACGATATCTTACAAGTATAATACGGACTTGGATGTATGTGCTTGGGAAGAAACATCCCGCAACTGTGAGGAAGTGGCTACCTATTCCTGGAAGCTAATTGAAAATCATTTGGCTGAGAATCAGGGTGCCGGGACTAAATGTCATTATTCTTGCGGCATAGAATGTAACGAAAGCAGAGTGGGACAAAAATGTGTTGGCAGTGACACTGAGGGTGCTGACCATAAGTGGTATTGCCCGGAATATGAATGTTCCAAAGATTGAAGAAATATTACCGGTTGGCATTCTAAATTATTTTAGAATCAGAAGAATTAAAAGTTGTTGATTTTACGTAGCTTTCGGTTTTTTCATGGCCGAGAGTTTACGCCCCAAGGGAACCCGCACCTGCACAGTGCGGGTTCCTCTTTATATTTGCGCTTGACAAGCGGCCAAAAAAACGTAAACTTTAAACAAAGGAGCCTCTAAACCCTTATGATTATGAAAAAAATTTTAACAGGTTTAGTTGTTTTGTTGGGGTTTTCCGCCCCGGCGCGGGCGCAATTGCAGGATACTTGGCATTTTGGGGTAAAGCCAACCGAAAACATAACCACTTTGGAAGTAAACCCCGCTTTAACGGTTATTGATGACAAAGGAGGTGTTTCTTTAAATACGGTTACGTTAAAAACCTATCGGGTGATTAACAGTAACTTTAACTGGGGGGTGGAAGTGCCTCTGGCAAGGTTTGAAACGCCGGACAAATCGGTCAACGGGTTGGGCGATGTAAGTTTGTCCGCCACGGGGTTGTATCAGGCCAGTGATATGGTGGGCTTGGGGTTTAAAATGGAAATGTTGGCCCCCACTGCCACAAAGGATGAACTTGGCACCGGCAAGCTGGTTATGAGCCCCACCGCATTTGCGGTTATCACTTTCCCCAGCCAGTTTTATATGCATTGGGAGTATAAACATTATTTTTCCGTCGCGGGGGACGGCTCCCGCCCGTATGTTAATTATGCCCGCCCGCGGCTGACGTTGGGGTATACGTCGCCTTCGCAATGGTATGTTTTAACAAATTTGTATTATTATGTGGATTTTGCCAATCATATGCGTAACGAATTTGCCCCGGAATTGGAACTGGGCACCCTGGTAAATGAAGGCACCGCCTTTTACACGAACGTAAGCACCCATGCCGGCGGTAACTGGGACCAGAAAGACTGGGGCGTAAGCATCGGCTTTAAGCTGTTGTATCTCTAAAGTTTCCGAAAGGGAAACAGGGGGAGGTACCCCATGGGAAAGTACCGTACGTAAGACGGGAAGCCGCCTTTTAGGCTCAGCTTCCCGTCTTGCGCGTTTAATGGATTTGATAAAATATAATTAATTACTTTTGTCCCGGGCTTAGGGCCCGGGGTATTTTTTGGATAAAAAATGATTACATTGATTTCTGTTATGTTTTTAGGTATAGCCCTGGGCTATGCGTTAAGAAACAAACCCTGGACGCAAAAACTTCCGCATTTTATAACCGTGGTGATTTTTGCTTTGCTGTTTTTAATGGGGTTTAGCATTGGGGAAAATAAAGCCTTGCTTAAGGACGCGGCCTCTTTAGGGGGGCAGGCGTTTGTGGTGTCCATGGCGGGCACGCTGGGCAGTGTGCTGTGCGGATGGGGCCTTTGGCGCTGGTGGAGCCGCGAAAAATGAAAAACGCTTTGCTGGTATTAGGTTGTTTTGCGGTGGGGATCTTGGCAGGAGTAGCGGCCGGGGGGGTGTTCCCCGCGTCTCAAGCGGCTTTATGGGTGTTGTATGCCTTAATGCTGCTGGTAGGCATGAGCCTGGGCAGTGACAGGCAGTTAAAGCAAATTTTGCGCTCTTTGCGCCCGTGGATGGTGTTATTGCCAGTAGGTACGGCGGTGGGCTCTTTATTGGGGGCCGTAGCGGCGGGGTTTTTACTCAAACAATGGGGCTGGGCCGATTATTTGGCCGTAGGCAGCGGGTTTGGTTACTATTCGCTTTCTTCTATTTTAATTACTCAGCTAAAAGAGGCCTCTTTAGGCGCGGCCGCGGCGGCGCAGCTGGGCACGGTGGCTTTGCTTTCCAATATGATTCGGGAAATGTTCACCCTGCTTTTTACCCCGCTGTTGGTTAAATATTTTGGGCGTTTGGCGCCTATTTGTGCCGGGGGGGTAACTTCTATGGATGCCACTTTGCCGGTGATTGCCAAATATTGCGGGAAAGACTTGGTGTTTTTGGCGGTTTTTCATGGGGTGGTGTTGGATATTTCGGTGCCGTTTTTTGTGTCTTTTTTCTGTTCGTTATAATATAGGCCCTAAAGGATGGGAAATATAGGTCTTTTGGCCCTGTTTTTAAGGCAGGGGAAAACCTATAATAAAGTTATGGTATTAGGGCTAAAAAATAAACAAATGTTTTTGGGCGTGCTGTTAGCCTCCTTATTATTGGGCGGGCAGAGCCCGCTTTGGGCGCAGCGCGGCGGAATAAAAAAAATGTATAAACGGGCTGCGGGTGCAGCCGCACGTGTATATCCCGAAGAGAGCGCCAAAAAAGCCGCTAAATTAATGGGTGCGTCTTCGGTTAAGTTGCCGTCTTCTTTCCCGGTTAAAAAACAAACGGCTCCTTCCATAGAGCAATTGCGCCGCAATTTGGCCGAGCTGGAAAATTTACAAAAAAATTTATTGGAACAAAAACAGTTTTTAGAAGGCCAACAACTAACCCGCCTGGCCGTGTTTCAGGCCATTGCACAGGGTAAAGGCCCCGTAAATACCTATTCCGGCACGGTTTTTAAAACGGTTTACCGCGGGAAAGAAGAAGTTTTTGGGGTAATAGCCACACATGCATTGGTAACCCAGCCCCATATGCCGGGTGTACTGGGCAAATCTTTCCGCGTGGCCGTGGTGCGTGACGGGCAAGTGCATGTTATCCCGGCACAGGTGGTGCTGGCCACCTCCCGCAAACTGTTGGATATTGCCTTGGTAAAATTCCGCCCGCAAGACGAAGCCCTTTTTACCCCTTTGCGTTTGGGCAATTTAAAAAAGACGGATAAAGAAGTGTATTCCCACGGGTTTGCCTGCGGCCTGCCGGCAACCCTTTCTTCCCGCGTAATAAAAGAAGTTTCCCCTTGGATGATAAAAACCTCCATGCCGCTGCCTAAGGAAGACCGCTCCGGCCTGTGCGGCAGCGCTGTTTTAAATGCCCGCCATGAATTGGTGGGTATCCATACAGGCAGTACGGCTAATCAAAACCCGGCTTTGGATACCGGTTTTGCCGTTCCTTCCTCTTTTTTGCTTCGCCTGGTAAATGCCTATCATCATGACGGTAAAGCTTCTTTGCCCCTGGTGTTAAACGGCACGCGTGTGGCTAAACTGAATGTGGATGAGTTTGTTTCTGGCGTGCAATTATTAAACGGGCAGGGGCAGCCTTTGTGGCAAAAGCAAATAAACGGCAAATTTTCTGCCCGCCAGGTTGAAAAACAATTAAAACAGTTCCCGCAGGTGCGTTTTATCCGCTTAGAGATTGGCAAAAATTGGTGGAAATCCCCCGCGCTAAACCATACGGAAACGGCCGTGTTGGAAGAAAATCCTTTAACCAGAACGGTTGTTTTTGACTGGAAAAATAAAAAAATGCTGGACGGAACCATCAATTAGCCCTTGTTTTTTTTACAAAAAACCCATAGGCTATTAAGATAGGAGTTATTATGCGTTATATTTCTTTGTGTGTGCTTGCTTTGTGTATGTGCTCTTACGGTGTTTGGGCTCAAGGTTCAGCCGCCGGGAAGAGTTTGGCCCGCCGGTTGTTGGACAATGCAAAAAACTCCTCTTATCAAAATGCGGCTAAACGTTTTTTGGGTGCGGGACAGGGGGCTTCATCCCGGCCTGCTGTCGGAAAGCCCGCCAATAACGAAGATGCCGCCGCCGTGCGCCAATCCTTAGAGGCGCGCATTGCTTCTTTGCGTGAAAAAAACCAAAGTTTACAAGCTCAAATTAATGCTTTAAAACAATCCGGCCGGTTGGACGGGGCCACTTTCCGCGCGTCAGAAAAGGACGAGCCTTTTGCCAGCGTTTTTTCCGGCACGGTGTTTAAAACCAAATATCACGGAAAAGAGGAAATTTTTGGCGTGGTGGCGGCCCATACCATTGCGCCGGATGTGGCGCACTCTTCCCAGGCTTTACATAAAAACTTTTTTGTAGTGATGCATATCAATGGGCAAAGGAAACGTTTCCCGGTGGAAATTGTGCAAATATCCGCCCCCAGTATGCTGGATATGGCGCTGGTAAAGTTCCGCCCGGAAGATGAAGCCTTTTTAACCCCTTTAACCGTGCAGCCCACGGTGCGCAAAGGGGAGCCGCTGTATTCCCATGGGTTTGCCTCGGGTGAGGAAATGGAAGTGCCGCGGCAGGTGCTGGAGGAGTCTTACTTATCTTTCCGCACCACCATTCCCGTCCCGCGGGAAAAACGCCCCGGCTTTTGCGGAAGCCCCGTTTTAAATGCCCGCCATGAGCTGGTGGGAATTCATACCGGCAGCGTGTATGAAAAAGCAGGTGAAAGCTGTGATATAGGGTTTGCCATGTCTGCCAAGTTTTTGGACGTATTGGTAAAGGCCTATCATAATGACGGGCAGGCGTTGTTCCCGTTAGTGGTGGATGGACATGTGCTGGCAAATATGAATGTGGATGAGTATGTGTCTGTGGTTACGATTTATGATGACAATATGCGCCAGTTGTGGCAGCAGGGGTTTGATTATAAATTTTCGCAGTCTAAGGTAGAGCAGGCTATACGCAGCATACCGCAAGCACGTTATGTGCTTACCACCACCCGCCGGGCTTACTGGGAAGAGGACGGCAAAATATTGACGGAAAACCGTTCCCGTTCCGATAAAACCAAAAAACGCTATAAATATGATTTGTGGGAAAAACAAATCGTAAGCGTAAAGTAGCGGGCCTTTTGTGGGCGCAAAAGAATCGGGTTTGTTTAGCCGGTAAAAAATTGCGCCTGGCAAAAACAAGTGCACTATGTGGGGCGTCTTATGAAAACTTCTTGTGCCAGGTTTACCCGTAAAGTTCTTTTATTGGCGGCTGTGTTGCTGTTTGGTGGGCTTTCTTGTTATGCGCAGAGCGCTTATCAGGTACTTAAAGCAGCCCGAACAGTAAAATATAAAATAGAGCCAGCCGGCGTTATTTCCCGCAATATTAAGGCGCCCATTACCTCGGCCCCGCTAGCCAAAAGAATCATCCAAGTTCACAATCCTGCCGCTCTTCGCGTATTTTCTGACTATCAAGTCATTCAAAACAAAAAGGATAAAATCTATCTGCCGCGTATTAACATCGTGGCGGAATATCCAGTCCCTGTATTAAAAGATCCTTCCACGCTGTGGGGCAGTTACCGTTACTTACGGGTTTTAACATCTTTATATCGTGAAAATCCTTCCGCTATTGACCCGGCTTACCAAGCCAAATGGAAACTGATTCATGATGTTACCTCTTACCGCGGGGTGCATCATATTGTTAACAAAACCACTTTAAAGCAAATCCATGAAAGAATGCGCAAAGAAGCGGTTGTAAATAATGAGACGTACGTGGTGCGTTTATCCCAAATGCAAAGTGATGCCCCGGGTTCTTTGCATCCTTTCCACGGTAAAGAAAAGTTTGGGTATATTTTCCACAATTCTCAGCGCCAGCTGGAACTGTACGAACAAGGCGGGGTAAAACTGATTTTGATGGATTATTTTAAATCCTTGCGCCAGCTGGCGAAAGACTACCCCGACCAAGCCCCCAAAATAAGCTTTCCGGTGGTTAAAAATACCTTTATGGAAGCCAAATTATGGTGTGAAACCTACGATCTGCGTTGGGAATAAAGCATTAAGAAACATTTTGTGCGCCCGTGCCGGTAAAGGCCGGTGGCCCGCTTGCGCATAGATGTTCTTACTTAATAATCTAATTAAGCTATAATGTATACAATCCATTTTTAAATAGGAGTATATTGATGAAAGGCATTATTTTAGCAGGCGGTGCGGGCACGCGGTTGTATCCGGCGTCTTTGCCTATTTCCAAAATTTTACTTCCCATTTACAATAAACCGATGATTTATTATCCGCTGTCTGTACTTATGATGGCGGGGATTAAAGATATTTTAATTATTACAAACCCGGAAGATGACGCCAACTTCCAAAAACTGTTGGGGGACGGCAGCCAATGGGGCATGCATTTTAGTTATAAAATACAGCATGTAAAAAGAGGAATAGCAGACGCGTTTTTATTGGGGGAAGAATTTATCGGGGCGGATACTTCTGCCTTAATTTTAGGGGATAATATTTTTTATGGAAGCGGCTTTGAGCATTTACTTAGAGATGCCTGCAGCCAGGTGGAAGGCGCCACCGTATTTGCCTATGAAACCAGTGAACCGGAACGCTTTGGCGTGGTGGAATTTAATGCCCAGGGGCAAGCGGTGTCTTTGGAAGAGAAACCGCAGCATCCCAAAAGTAATTTTGCGGTAACGGGTTTATATTTTTATGATAACCAAGTGGTAAAATATGCCAAACAGTTAAAACCTTCCGCCCGGGGGGAGCTGGAAATTACCGATTTAAATAAACTCTACTTAGAAGATAAAAAACTGCATGTAGCGCGTTTGGAACGCGGCTTTGCCTGGTTGGATACGGGCACGCATGAAACGCTGCTGCAAGCGGCAGATTTTGTGCACAGTATGCAGCTAAATCAGGGAATAGAAATAGCCTGCCCGGAGGAAATAGCTTTGCAGCAGGGGTTTATTTCCAAACAGGATCTTCAAAAATATTTAGAAGATAAGCCAAAAAATTCTTATTATCAGTATGTTAGTTTGCTTCTAAATAAATAAACACGCAGTAGATACGGAAAGGGATATTTGCGGTCTACAAAAAATATTTCAAATGCGGGGACTTAATCCCCGCATTTGATTTTATTAAAGTTTATTGTTTCACGTTTTAAAAGTCTGTATATATATGGGTTAGAGGCAGTAATCGGGATTTAGGCCCTGGAAACGAATGTAAACGGAGAGCCTGTTTTAAGCTTTTCAATAAAAAACCACGCTTTCGCGTGGTTTTTAAATGGTGCGCCCAACAGGAATCGAACTTGTATCTTCAGCTCCGCAGGCTGACACTCTATCCATTGAGCTA
Organism: uncultured Elusimicrobiales bacterium; assembly: GCA_944327085.1. Taxonomy (GTDB): domain Bacteria; phylum Elusimicrobiota; class Elusimicrobia; order Elusimicrobiales; family Elusimicrobiaceae; genus Avelusimicrobium. The sequence goes on from CALVGG010000002.1 coordinate 74,411, forward strand.
TGGGCGCGGAAAACTATATCATTTCTTACTACTCAATTATTTTAACATTTTTACCAAAGGCTTTCAAGAAGCTTTTTAATGCCTTTTAAATCCTTTGTATTACTATATTTATTATATCATTTCTGGCGGAAGCAAGCGGGGAAACTGCTATAATAAAAATATGAAAGAAAATAATACCGGTACCTATGTGTACGATAAAAAACTGGGCAAAATGGTAAAAGTGTCTTCGTGTGTGCCGTCGGTTTCCAAACACGCAAACGGGCATGTTTGCCATGGCTGCTGCGGCCATTGCCATCATGAAGATTAATTTTTCCGGCTCGGCGGCTGTTGAGTCTTCACGGGAGGCGCTTCGCGCTTGCCTGCGTTTTTTGCTACAAACTGTAACTTGGGTATTTTTGCCGCATATGTTGCTGGGTGCCGTTGTGTTTATAATGGCAGGATATGTGGCTTACCGGGCCGGGCAGATGTGCCTGGGAAACATCCCCGTTCTATTAGGAATATGGGCCGTATTGATCTTTTTAATTTACGGGATACTGGCTTTTTTATATGCGGTGGCAACATCCAGCCTGTTTGCCTTGCGCAGCGTGAGCGAGCGGGTGGAAGATTTATTATATAGTTTGTTTACTGCGGTAAAAGAGCGTATTTCCGCCAAAATAGACAATATGGAAGAGGGCCTGGCGAAAGACCAAGCCAAAATATTGCTTACCAGCAGCCTGACGGAAGTGCTGGCCGAGTTAAAAAAATCCCGTTTCCGCTCCGGCGCGGCTTTGGCGGCCAGTGTGTTTTTAGGGTTATTGGGATTTGCGGCCAAGTCCGTTTTAATCGGGCGGGTGATGGAGCTTTCCGGCAGTGTGGTAAGCATCAGTTCGGTTTTTGCCAGCCGGGCCACGTTGGTGGGGGCCATATTTTTAAATATGTCTCTTATTTGTACGGTGTTATTGTGGGTGTTGTATATAGCAGGTGCTATGATATTTGGGCTGAATATGTGGTTTATTTTTACAGGAGGATAATGGTTTAATATGAATATGCCTAAAATTCTTCTCTCTTTTGTTTGTCTTTTTTATGCGGCGTTTGCGTTTGGGGCAGTGCCGTCTTTATCTTCTGCCCAGGCGGAAAAAGACCCGGCAAAACAAATTAAAATGTTAAACGCCATTATTAAAAAATCTCCCAAATTGCGCAAGGCCTACCACTTGCGGGCAGACGCTTACCGCGCCCAGGGCCGCTATAAACAAGCGATAGACGACTACACCAAAACCATCAAATTAAGCCCCAAACTTTCGTTTTCTTATTATGCGCGTGCGCTGGCTTATATGGATATGAAGCGCTGGTCCTTGGCGGAGGATGATTTAAGCAAAGCCATTTCTTTAAACAAAAACTATCGGGATTTTTATTTAAACCGCGCCAAAGTGGAAATGGAACTGGGTAAATATGAGGCGGCCATTGCGGACTATCAAAAATACTTAGGCCGCCGCCAACCCACGCCGCAAGTGGCACTGGAACTGGCGCAGGCGTACATCGGGGCTTATAAGTATGATAAGGCCCGCAAGGAGCTTTTAGCCCTGGCCAAACGCACGCCGGACAGCCCGGACATGTTCTTTTGGCTGGGCCGTATAGAGCAGCTTTCCGGCCACCCGGACGAAGCCGTTTCCTATTACAGCAAAGCCGTCAACCGCGATGCCACCTACGCCCCTGCCTATTTGCGCCGGGCCGATACCTTTAAAGAAATGGGGGATTTGGAAGCCGCCCTGCAGGATTTTACCACCCTGCTTACGCTGGACGCCAAAGACGCCACCTATTACAACCGCCGGGGGCTGGTGTATGAAGAAATGAAAGATTTTTCCAAAGCGGTGGAAGATTACAATAAAGCCATTGAATTAAACCCTAAATGGTCCATCCCGTTTAATAACCGCGGGTTTGCTTATATGAATTTAAAAAAATGGAAAGAAGCCAAAGAAGATTTGGAAACTTCCATTCGCCTGGAGCCTTCCGGCCCGACGGCTTATGTAAACCTGGCGGGCGTATATTGGCTGAGCGCCAAAGACAAAAAAAACACTTACCAAAATTTGGAAAAAGCCATTAAACACAACTTCCGCAATTTTGACTCTTTATATGACGAAGACCAAAAAGGCTGGATGTTTAAAGGAATAAACAAAACGGCCGAATTTCGCGCCATTATGTACCGCTAGTTAGTTTTTCCAAGCGCAAAACAACCACCAAATTACCACATACCGTGCGCCTTTACCCAGGGTAACCAAGGGCAAAAACACGCGCAGCGGCACATTTAGTAAGCCGGCCGCGGCGGTTAGCGGGTCCCCAATCACAGGAACCCAGGCAAAAAGCAAAGTCCAGCGGCCGTAACGGTTAAAGCGCTGTTGGGCTTTTTCCAGCTGGGGTTTAGAAAACGGAAACCATTTTTTATCATACAGCTGCAAGGCCCATTTACCCAAAAACCAGTTTACCCAAGCCCCCAGTACATTGCCGCTTGTGGCGCAAAGCAGTAAGGCCCAGGGGGGAAAGTTCCCTTTATACAATTGCCACCACAGTATACTTTCGGACTGGGCGGGCAGTAAGGTGGCGGCTAAAAAAGAAGCAAAAAATAAAATCCACATAGTTTATTTACAGGCAGTTAATAGGGCCTCTTGCCAAATAGAAAGTTTATCCGCGTAAGATAAAGCGGCGTGCGCCGGGCTGGTGGACGGAAGCACCCGGCAGGTTTTGCCTTCCGGCTGGCCGAAATGTTTTTTAAATAGTTTATACGCCGTTTGCCCGTTAAAAAGCAATGTTTTTATATTGGGATATTGCTTAAATAATAAGGAAAAATTATTTAGCTTGGCGTCTTTTATGGCGCTGTCTAAACTGCCTTGGCGGCGGCAGGCGGCCAGGGTGTCCCACAGGGCGCCGCCGTGGGTAAGCAGGGTGTTTAGTTTGTCTGCATAGTCTTGCGGGGTGCGCCCCGGGGAAAAAACATCAAAAACAATAGGCCAAAACGCATTGTGTTTATAGGCGTAATATTCCTGCGCTTTTAAAGAAGCTTCCCCCGGCATACTGCCAATCACCATAAATTTACTTTGGGCATTTATTACAGGCGCAAAACTTTTTAACATATGGTTAAATTATATGAAAGTTTTTAAAATTGCTACAATAAACCAAGTAGCTATATATAAGGGAAAAAAATGAAAAAGACATGCTTATTGCTTTTCTTGTTTTTCGTAAGCTGCGGTGTATGGGCGCAGGAGCGCATCACCCAGTTTATTTCCACCGCCAAGGTGGACAGCCAAGGCACCGCCCTGGTGCAGGAAGATATTTCCGTAGTGGCCGAGCACCAACATATCCGCCGCGGCATTTACCGGGATTTGCCCAATTCCGCCCAAGAGCCGGTGGAAATAATTTCTTTGGAAATGGACGGGCAACCTCATCCGTTTTTTATAGAGAAAGGCAAAGAGACTATCCGCGTGAATTTTGGGGGCAAGCATTTCATTCCCCGCGGGCCGCACACCTATCGTTTAACCTATAAAATAAAAAATGTGGTGCGGTTTTTCCCAAAGTATGATGAGTTTTATTGGAACGTAACGGGGAATAATTGGGAATTCCCCATAGAAAGTGCGGTTTTTGAGCTGGGCCTTCCGCAAGGGGCCGTGCCGCAGGAAGAGGCAATTTCTTCTTACATCGGCTATTACGGGCAGAAAGGCTACCCCGCCGTGCGTGAGCAGCTGGTATTTTGGACGCCTTCCCCCTTGGCGCCCCGCCAGGGGCTTACGGTGGCCGTGCCGTGGCAAAAAGGCATCGTGCATCCCCCGGTGTTAAGCTGGTGGCAGAAACATGCGGATAACGCCTTGCTGGCTTTTGTAATTGGGCTCGTGGCCTTGTTATGGGGTTTTTATTATATGGCTTGGCGCAAAGTGGGCAGAGACCCGCACGCGCGCGTAATACGCCGTTTTGACCCGCCGGAAGGTTTTTCCGCCGTGATGACGGGGTACGTATATCATGCGCAAATTGCGCAGTCTTCCTTAGCTGTTTGTTTAAGCAGCCTGGCCGTAAAGGGGGCTTTAGAAATAAAAGAGGAAACCTCTTTCCTTTCCGGCACCAAGTATACGCTTAGCTTAAAAAACAAACAGGCGCCTATGTTATCCCCCGAAGAGAAAAAAGTGTTGAATGCTTTGTTTATCGGCTCCCGTACGGAAGTGGTAACGGGCATGGAGGCGCGCCCTATATTTAGAGCGGCGGACGCGGCTTTATCTTCCTTCATTTCTAAACAAGGGGGGAAAAAATACTTTGTGTTTAATGGCGTGTATAACCTGCTTACCGTGGCCGCTTTGGCGCTGCTGGTGATAGCGGGCGGCATGCGGGAGCCTGCCATCTTTTCCGGTGTATTGGGAATGTTCATTGCCGTTATTACCTATCTTTGGTTTAATGCACGCAATAAAGGCATTTTAAAAACTGTGGGCATGCTGGCGGTACTTATTGTATTGAGCTTTTTCCAGTTTGCCATATTGGGGGAAGTTGCTCATCCTTTCCCCATATGGTTAGGGATGACGTTGGTGGGTCTTTCCGGCGGGTTTTTTGCCTGGTGGATACAAAGCTATACCCCGCTGGGGCGCAGCGTGATGGACCAAATAGAAGGTTTTAAAGAATATTTGGAAATTGGTGAAGGGGGCCGGGTGGAAATGTCCAACCCGGCGCAGGCCGCGCAAATATTTTGCGATTACCTGCCCTATGCCTATGCCCTGGGCGTGCAAAGCAAATGGATAAAAGCGTTTAAACAAAAAGTGGACGACGCCACCCTTACCGGCAGTATGCACAACCGCGGGCTGATGATGACGAATGCCTCCTCCCTCACCCGTATGGTTTCCGGCTTTGGGGCAGCGGTGAGCCAGTCCGCCCGCGGCAGCGGTTCGGGCGGCGGCGGTTTTTCGGGCGGCGGTTCAGGCGGCGGCGGTGGCGGCGGGCGCTAAATTTAACCTTAAAAAACCCCGGTGTTTAGCCGGGGTTTTTTATTGTATTGGGGATAAAAATTATTTTTCCTGTTCTTTTATGTATTCTTCCAGCAGGCGTGCTGCGCAGCCCACTTTGTCCACACAGGGGCGCACTTTGTAATATTCTGGCGTGCGCGGGGCGGGAACGGGGGAACCTTCCGGCTTAACCAGGCCCAATAGTTCCCGGCAGATGATGGAGCCGTTTTCTTCTTTAAACCGGCGCACCAATTCTTGCACGCGGGCATACATTTGGGCTTTGTGTTCAGGGGAGGCGTCCGCCTGGGCGTATTTTAAGCCCAGCGCCATTAACATACCGCTGACTGCCCCGCATGTTTCACGCAGGCGGCCTATGCCCCCGCCAAACGGGAGGGAAAGTTTAAGGGCGGTTTTTTCGTCCAATCCCAGTTCTTGGGCAAACGCGCCCAATACCGCCTGGGAACAGGCGTGCCCTTTTAAAAAAAGTTGTTTGGCTTTGTCTTCATGTGTTGTCATTTCTTAAATTATATAAATAAATACACACACCCAGGCCGATAAAATGATATGATAAAAAAAACTAAAAAAATAACAAACTAAAAAAGAGGGTTATTTAATATGAAAAAACTGATGACGTTACTAGCTGTGTTAGCCAGCGCCGGTTTACTGGCTGCCTGCGGCAATGCCGCGCAGGAAGAAGCCGCCCCGGCGGATGAAGCTGTGGTGGTAGAAGAAGTGGAAGAAGTCCTTCCTGTAGAAGAAGCCGCCCCGGCCGAACAAGCCGCTGCTGCTGATGAAGCTGCCCCGGCCCCGGAAGCCGCCCCGGCCGAACAAGCTGCTCCCGCGGCGCAAGCTGCCCCTGTGCAACAATAAAACAGGTTATTTTGGTCAAACGCCCCGTAAGGGGCGTTTTTGTTTTAAAAGTATATATGCACGCTGTTTGTTATTTGCAAACGCCTTGCGGCTGCCTGGCGGTGGAGGATGACGGAAAGTATATTCTGTCCGTCCATTTCACTGCGCGGCCTGCTTGCGCGCCGCGGCCCAGCCCTTTGGGGCAGAAAGCCCTTTTGTTTTTGCAGGCTTATTTTGCCGGCAAGCGCCCGGTTTTTAATTTGCCGCTTGCTGGCCGGGGTACGGCCTTTCAGCAGGCGGTTTGGCATGCCTTGCAGGACATACCTTACGGGCAAACCCGCACTTATGGGCAGATTGCCGCGGCCGTTGGCCGTCCCAAAGCGGTGCGCGCCGTGGGGCAGGCTTGCCACGTAAACCCGTGGGCCGTTGTGGTGCCGTGCCACCGGGTGGTGGGGGCGAACGGAAAATTAACCGGTTATGCGGGTGGATTAAACAAAAAAGCCTGGCTTTTAAATTGGGAAAATGCCCGCTAATTAAGCGGGCGTTTTAATGCCTTGGCGGCGGCTTTAATGTCTGCGGGTACGCGGAAAGATTCCCCAATTTTTTGTATGGCTTTGTTGTGGGTAAAATCGTCCAGTTTGTCTTGCTTTAAAAAAGCTAGGGTTTGCTGCGGCTGGTGCACGCATAACACGCTTACGGCCCAGGCCACCGCCATTTTGGCGTAAAAACCTTTTGCGGGGCAATTGTTTAGCAAGGTAAACAATTCTTTGGCGTAAGGTTCTTTGGTAAAATGTGCCAGCGCCGTTACGGCCGCAAAGCGGAAGTAATATTCCCGCGTGTCTTTAAAATAGGGCGCAAGCAGGGCCCACGTTTCCTGCGGGAAGCGCCGGGCTATTTTTAGGCTGGTGCAAAAGCTGTCGCACACGCTCCAGCAGTTTATTTTGGGTACAAACTGCTTAATGAGCGCAAAAACGCTTTCCGGCCCATCTTTTAGCTCTCCTATCACCATACCTTGCAGCATCAGTTCTTCCAGGGTGTCTTCCGTCAGTAACGCCAGCGCTTGCGCGCCGTGTTTGCGGGCCAGTTCTTTGGCTAAACTGCGCAGCGCCGGCAGGCGCACCCCTAATATGGGGGTGGAAATACCGGGCAGCAGTTTGGCGCTAAATTGTTGATACTGCGCATCAGCCAACGAGAGTAAACGTTTTTTGAAAGCTTGTTGCATATTATAGATTATAGCAGAGGGGGCGCAGAAGGGTAAAATTGTATAATAAATTATTCTGTTTTTAGTGAGGTATTTATATATGAATGCTGGAACCACCACGGATTGGCGGGAAAAAGAATTAGCCCAATGGTATAACAAAAATATGCGCGGCAGTTTGGAAGGATACGCCGCATTGTTCGGTTTTGATAAAAATGACGACGTGCTGGACCTGGGCTGCGGGGACGGCACCCTACTGGCCATGGCCGCCAAAAAAGGCGCCCGCGTAACGGGGGTGGATATTTCCGACGCACAGCTGGATAATGCCCGCGCGGCTTTAAAAGGGGTAAAAAACGCGCGGTTTATCAAAAGCACTTTGCAGGAAATAAACTTTGCGGATAATTCTTTTACCAAAGTGTCTATCCGCAAGGCCATCCACCACTTAACCAATGACGAAAAAGGCCAGCTGATTGATAAAATACATCATTGGTTAAAACCCGGCGGCATTTTAATTATTGAAGATATGATTTTAACCTTCGCCCTGCACCGGCGGGATGAAAACCGCCCGTTGGTGGAGAAAGACGCCGCCGTTTATTACGGGGCCAACTGGCCCGCATTTAGGGAGGCTTTTTATACCACCATGTATAAAGAACTGCCGTGTGATTTGGCACAGCTTACCCACCATCTGTTGTTTACGGGGTTTCATATTGTGAAAATTGTCAGCCCGGCGTGTTTTATGTCCACCGTGATTGCGGAAAAATAAATGAAAGATAAAGCTTTAATAAAGGGGTGGACGTTAGTTGTCTCCTCGTTTGCAGTGGTGTTTGCGTTTAGCACGGTGGACCATGCCATATCCCCGCTTGTGGAGTGGCTGCAGGAGTTTTTTGGCGTAGCGGCTGTGAATATTTTGTGGCTCATCAGCTCCTGCACGGCCGGTATAGTGGTGGGCCTGTTTGTGGGGCCGCAGTTTATTAAAAGCGTGCGCATAAGCCGGGCGGTATGGCTTAGTTTGCTTATGATGGCGGGCGGCGTGTGGGCTTTTGTGGCTACGCCTTCGTTTGCCTTATCTTTGGCGGTACGGTTTGTGTTTGGGCTGGGGGCGGGGCTGTTTAGCACCGTGCTCTGGTGGCTTGCTTACGAAAGTATAGACCGCCGCTTTTATACCCCTATGATTACCGTGCTTACTGCCGCGCGCCCCATGGCGGTAGCGGCGGGGGTGCCGCTTGTGATGTATGGCGGGCAATACATTAGCTGGCGTTGGTCTTTTGCGGCGCTGGGGGTGATAACGGTGCTGTTTTGCCTGGCGTTTTTGTGGGCCTCGCCAACAGATAACGCGGTTAAACATCCTTTTACGCCTAAAGCTTTGTTGCAACGTTACCGGGCCGCGTGGAACACCCCGCGTTTAAAAACTTTCTTTTCGGCCATGTTTATTAACCGTTTGTGTTATTTTGGGTTTTATTCTATGCTGGGGCTGTGGTTTATCGGCTATTATGATTTAAAGACGGTGGAAATTGCCCGCCCGTTAATGGCCATTGGCATTTGTGAAACGCTGATTAATTTTGTGGTTCCTTTTCTGCTGAAAGTGGGGGCTAAAAAATTATTTTATGTATCTGTACTGGGCAATGCAGCGGCGTTTGCCGTGTTTGCGTGGGGGGTGCTGCCGCTGTGGTGGGCCATTGTGTTTATCGGCCTGTTTGCCATGACGGACCGCATTTACAATATGCTGCTGCTGTTGTTTATACCCAAAGTGTTTGATTCTTCCAAGGACCGCACCACCATTGGCAGTTTGGTAACATTGGTTTCTTGGGCGGCGTTAATGGCGGTTTCCTGGTTGGAAGGGGCCTTATTAAATGTGGTGGGGTTGAATGGAACGGCCGCGTTCCTGTTGGTGGCACTGATAGCGGGCACTGCTTTATATATAAAAGTGCTTAAACGCACGGTGTTTGCCGGTGCTGCCGCATAAAACTTTGCTACAATAATAAAAACAACAGGAGAGGACCCCTATGAAAAAATACGTATTAGTAGTGCTTGTAATCATTTTTGCTGCCGGACTGGTGTGGTTCGGTACTTTAGACCAGGAAGCGCAGGACGGACTGCTGGAGCCTGAACAGCAAGTGCAAACCGAACAGACGCAAGCCCCGGCGGAAACTGCCGCCCCGCAGGTGCAAGGCGTTTATGAAGGCGTTTTGCCGGCGGCGGACTGCCCCGGCATTCAAACCACGCTTACTTTATACACAAACGGTACGTTTCAATTAAATGAAGTTTATTTGGAACGCGACACGGCTTTTACTCAAACCGGCAGTTTTACCATGGCCGATACCCTGCTTACCCTTTTGCCGCAGGAAGATTCTCCGCGTTATTTGCGTTTGGGAGCCGGCACCGCCACTTTCTTAAATGCGGACGGGCAACCCTACAGCGGGGAATTGGCCGACCATTATGTGCTGAAGCAAAAATAATCCTGTTTACGTTTAAACCTAAAGCCGCCGCAAACTGTGGCGGCTTTTTGTTGCCCAAAATTTTTTGCCCGGTTTTTGATTGGCGCTATTTATCCGAAAGGCACCTGTTGATTAAGCTGGCGCCCGGAGAAAATAAAATACTTATTTAACGCAAAAACAGACGAAGCAGAAAATCCTTCCATTTGGTGTAAGGCTGGTAACGGGCGGGTAAGTCTATCCAGGTTTTTTTGTCTAATATACTTTTTTGGTGGGAAAAAGTATGAAAGCCAAATTCCCCGTGATAGTTGCCCATGCCGCTTTCTCCCACCCCGCCAAAAGGCAGATAAGGCGTGGCTAAATGCAAAATTACATCGTTAGTACATCCACCGCCGTAGCGGCAAAATCGGGTAAGGTGTGTGATGTTTTGTTTATTGCGGGAAAATATGTACAGCGCCAGCGGGTGCGGGCGGGATTCAACCGCTTGAACTACTTCTTCTATATTGCGGTAAGTTAATATGGGCAATATGGGGCCGAAAATTTCTTCCTGCATGGCTTTGTCTTCCCAGGTGGCGGGGCTGAGCACGGTGGGTGCTATTTGCAGGGTTTTGGCGTTGCTTTGCCCGCCGATAACGGCTTTTTGTGCGTCCTGCAGGGCAAGCAGGCGGGTGAAGTGTTTTTCATTAATAATTTTGCCGTAGTGCGGGTTGGCAAGCGGGTCAGGGCCAAACTGGCGGGCAATTTCCTGGCGCAGGGCTGCTATAAAAGGCTGCAAAATGCTTTCCTGGCACAGGATATAATCCGGCGCTACACAGGTTTGCCCGCAGTTTAAAAATTTGCCGAAAACAATGCGCCTGGCCGATAGAGAAATGTTGGCGGTTTCGTCCACAATACAGGGGCTTTTGCCTCCCAATTCCAAAGAAACGGGGGTTAAATTTTCAGCCGCGCGGCGCAGCACCTCTTTGCCCACGGCGGCACTGCCTGTAAAAAAGATGTAATCAAATTTTTCAGACAGCAAATATTGGTTTTCTTTTCTTCCGCCGGTTACTACGGTTACGTATTGCGCCGGGAAAACCTCCTGCAATAGTTGGTGTATGCACCGGCTGGTGTGGGGGGAATAGGCACTGGGTTTTAACACCACGGTATTGCCGGCGGCAACGGCGTCTATCAAGGGTTCAATACTAAGCAGGAAAGGATAGTTCCACGGGCTGAGGATCAGCACATTGCCCCGCGGGACGGATTGGATAATGCTTTTGGCGTGGAAATTGGCCATAGGCGTGCGGACTTTTTTATCTTTAGCTAAAGCCGGCAGATGTTTTAAAAAATAGTCAATTTCACCCAGGCAAAGGCCAATCTCGCACATATAAGATTCGGTGGCGCTTTTTCCCAAGTCTAAATACAATGCCTGGCAAATTGTTTGTTCTTTGGCGCGGATAAGCTGTTTTAATTTTTTTAAATATTGTAAACGGGTTTTTACGGGAAGCGTAGCCCCCGTTTTAAAAAAACGGCGTTGTTGTTGCAGTATTGTGTCCATAATCCCCCCAATTAAACTGCTTTAAATACATTATGGCATAAAATAACGGGTAAAGTACGTATTGAATATACTAAAAATCCGGCAAATGAAACAGGGTTTAAGCAAACAAAAAAGCCGCTTTTTATAAAGCGGCTTTTAAAATGGTGGACCGGAAGGGACTCGAACCCCTGACCCCCTGCGTGTAAAGCAGGTGCTCTACCAGCTAAGCTACCGATCCGAAAACAGTTGTTATAAGAACCTATATTTATTTTAGCATAAAAAAAGGTTCTTCTCAACTTATTTTCACGGGCGGTTATTTGTTTTCCACCTTGGGTGTGGTGCGGGCCCATTCGTCGGCCTCGGAGCCCCATTTATCTTTTACGGCTTGGGGAATTTTAAATAAAATGCTGGTGCATTTGGCCGATATACTGCCGTCCGGCAGCAAAATGGCGCCTTCCACCTGTGCGCGCGATCCGCCGTCCTTCAGCACGCGGCCCACGGCTTTTAATTTGGTGTTGGTGGGAGTGTTTTGTTTGTATACCACTTCCATCTTAAGCGTTACCATCAAACGGTTAAAATCGTTATTTAGCAAAATGGCGCGGCCGGAGGTTTCATCCAATATTGTGGCAATAATTCCGCCGTGCATGGTGCCGGGGTAAGAACAATATTTATCGTCCAGCATAAATTCGGCTTCCACCTGGTTTTCGTCATAATTGTTATACCATTCCAAATGCAGGCCGAAGGGATTGTTTTTCCCGCAGGCAAAACAACCTAAAGATGTGGGTTGGCGCAGTTTTTCCATAACTCCTCCTGAAAACTATATTATACTTTTTTGCTAAACTTAAAATATGCCTATTGAGTGTGAATTTAAATGGAAAGCCCACAACACGGAAGATTTTTCCCGTATGTTGGGGGTGATTAAAAAATATTTTACGGGCCATATTACCGGCCCGGCGAATATACTAAATCAAGACGCATACCTGGACACCCCGCAACAACTTTGGAGTGCCCATAAAACCGCGTTGCGTATACGTTGTGCAAACGGACGTTTTGAAGCAACCGCCAAATCTCAAACCAAAATGATGAACGGCAAAGCCGTGCGGCAGGAGGAAACGCTTCCCTTGCACCAGGCGCATAACTTGCCGCAAGCCCTGGAATTATTAAAAACTAAAAGCACCTGGCTGGGGTTGCCTTTGGCCGGGGTGCAAATGATTTTTACTATTACCAACCACCGGCAAACCTATCAGCTGACGTCGGGAGCAGATGTGTATGAGTTGGCTTTGGACGATTGCCTGCTGGAAGTTGCAGGCCGGTGCAAAGAGTTAAAAGAAATTGAACTTGAATTAAAGAAAGGCAATGAAGAAGCGTTTTCTTTATTTGCCGGTATTTTGCAAAAAAATTGCGGGTTAAGCGTGCCGGAAAAATCCAAGGTGGAAAGCGCACGCGCGTTATTGGAGGAAAATAAATGAACGGATTTTTGGCCTTGTTGCTTAGTATGATTGCACCGGGTTCCGGGCAGATTTTTAACGGAGATTATTGGCTTGGCGCCGCACTGGGTGTGATGTTTTCATTGGGTAAAACAGCCCTTTTGCCGTTAATGGTGCGCGCGTTTAAAGTAAGAAGCGAGGAAGGCATTTTAAAATTATTTTATTGGTTTAACTGGCTGTATAGTTTGTGCGTATTGTTTGCCATTGTGCAGGCCACGGCGCGCGGTTTTAGTGTAAGTATAGTGCACCCGTGGACGGCTGTTTTGTGTGCGTTTATGATTGTAAGCGTGTATAGAAACACGCATAAAGAAATTTTATTTTCTGCTTTGTGCGGGCGCAGAGGGTTGTATCAAATATTGCTTCCGGTTAGAAAATCTCCGTCGGAAAGTCAAGCCTCAGACGGTAAAACAAAATAAAAATAGCACTTGCTTTTTTGAAAAAAATTATTTTACGACGGGAAATTTATTGCAATTTAAAATAATTTGTGCTATTATTTTTATGAGGTTAAAACTAATTGTCTTAGGAGAATAAAATGGCCGTTAAAAAAACCGTAAAAAAAGCCGCTGCTAAAAAACCGGCTAAAAAAGTAGCCGTAAAGAAAGCCGCCGTAAAAAAACCGTGCGCCAAAAAAGCGTGTGCCAAAAAGGCTTGCGCCAAAAAGACTGCGGTAAAAGCCGCTGCCGTTAAAAAAACAGCTGCTAAAAAAGCCTGCGCCAAAAAGGGTTGTGCCAAAAAAGCCTGCGCTAAAAAAGTAACTGTAAAAAAAGCGGCAGTTAAAAAAGCTCCTGCTAAAAAAGTAGCTAAAAAAACTGCTAAAAAGAAATAATTTAAGTAACCAACAAAAAGCCGCCGGTCATTAGGCCGGCGGCTTTTTTATTGTGTTCTAAAAAACCCCCGGCTGGGCCGGGGGATATTTACTGTAGGTTAACCAGAAGTTATTTGATATCGTAAAACTTGGCGATGATTTGCCAGGCTTCTTCGGGGGTGTCCACCACGTCGCAAGATTCGGCCTCCTCGGGAGAAATCACCCCGTAAGACGCCAGGCCCGGTATATTTACCACCGTGTTCCAAAATTCTTTGCCCACCAGCACGATCGGGATTTCCTGCTTTTTGCCGGTTTTTACCAAGGTGAGAATTTCAAACAATTCATCAAACGTGCCAAAACCGCCCGGGAAAACCACAAACGCTTTGGAACGCATAACCAAATGTAATTTACGTATGGCAAAGTAGTGAAACAAGAAGGCCAAATCTTTGGTGATGTACGGGTTGGGTTTTTGCTCGTGCGGCAAGGTGATGTTAAAGCCGATGCTTTTGCCGTTTTTTTCATAAGCGCCGCGGTTGGCCGCTTCCATCAGCCCGGGGCCGCCGCCGGTTACCACGGCAAACCGGTCGCCCGCTTTTTCTATCACAATGTTTGCAAATTTGCGGGCGGCATCGTAATATTTGGAAAGGCGCAGCAGGCCTTTGGCTTCATACAGGCGGTTTTGCAGGTTTTTGTCTTGCGGGTTTTTATCCAGGGCTTCTTGTGCTGCTTCCACTTTGGCTTGGGCTTCTTTTTCTTCCCGCACGCGGGCGCTGCCAAAGCAAACGATGGTTTCCTCAATTTTATGATGCTGGAGATATAACTCCGGCTTCATTACTTCCAGCTCCATGCGCACGGGGCGCATGACGTCTTGTTTTAAAAGCTGAATGTCTTCATAGGCTTTAATATAAGAATGTTCGTGCTCTATATCTTTTTCGCTCATAATGAAACCTCGCTTACTTCGTCCAATTTAAAATTTTTTCGGCTATTTGTTCGGCATTTAGGCCCAGCTGGTCATATAACTGGGAGGATTTGCCGTGTTCCACAAATGCGTCCGGTATGCCCAGGCGCAGCAGGCGGCAGGGGGTTTGTTTGTCTGCCGTATATTCGGCCACCGCAGAGCCAAAACCGCCTATTAAGCTGTTGTCTTCCACCGTTACCAGGCGGGGGGATGTTTTAAGTGCTTCGTCCAATATGGCCGTATCCAACGGTTTTACAAAGCGCATATTGATGACACCGCAGCGCAGGCCTTTTTCTTCCAGCAGTTGGGCGGCTTTTAATGCCGGGTGTACCCGGTTGCCAATGGCCGCGATGGTTAAATCCTTACCGTGTTTAAGCCACACGCCTTTGCCAATTTCCAGGCGTTTGGGTTTGGCTTCCATTTCCACGCCAAAGCCCGCCCCGCGCGGATAGCGCAACACAAAGGGGAGGTTCGCGTCCAGCCCGGTTTTAAGCAGGTGTTGCAATTCGTTCTCGTCCGCCGGGGCGGAAATAATTAAATCCGGCACGGTGCGCAGAAAGCTTAAGTCAAACACGCCGTGGTGGGTGGGGCCGTCTTCCCCCACGATGCCGGCGCGGTCCAGCGCGAAGACGACGGGCAGTTTTTGCAAGGCCACGTCGTGCAAAATTTGGTCATAGCAGCGCTGTGCAAAAGAAGAATACAGCGCATACACGGGCTTTAAGCCGCTGGCCGCCATACCGGCGGCAAAGGTAGCGGCGTGTTCTTCGGCAATGCCCACGTCAAAATAACGGGAAGGGAATTTATCTCTAAACGCGTCCAGCCCCGTTCCTTCCGGCATGGCGGCGGTGATGGCGTTGATGCGTTCATCTTTCTCTGCCAGTTTAAGCAAGGCCGAGGAAAACGCCTGCGTAAACGTAATGCCGTTGGCCTTGCCGATGGGATCCCCCGTTTCCACGTCAAACAAGCCGACCCCGTGGAACTTAATGGGTTTAGCTTCCGCGGGTTTATAACCTTTGCCTTTTTTGGTAACGGCGTGCAAAATAACGGGGCCTTTTACGTCTTTTACGCTTTCCAGCACTTCTATCATTTCGTCTATATTATTGCCGTTTACGGGGCCAAAATAACGCAGGCCCATTTCTTCAAAAATGGTGCCGGGGAATAAAATGGAACGGGCTTTTTTGGCCAGTTTGGCGGCGTTGTTGCCCAGCTCGTCAAAGCGTTTTAAAAATTTGGTGGCGCGTTCTTCTGCCAGCTGTACATATTGCTTGGTGAGCAGTTTGGTTAAAAACTTGCCCAAAGCCCCTACCCGCTGGGAGATGAACATTTGGTTATCGTTTAAAATAATCAGCATATCGCTGGCCAGCAGGCCGGCGTTTTGCAGGGCCTCATAAGCCATACCGCCCGTCAGGCAGCCGTCCCCCACTACGGCGATAACTTTGGATTTTTCTTTCTTTTGGTCCCGCGCGATGGCCATACCCAGCGCAGCCGAAAGCGCCGTGGACGCATGCCCCACGCCAAAAGTATCGTAAGGGCTTTCATAGCGTTTGGGAAAACCGCTGATGCCGCCTTTTTGGCGGATATGTTCAAATTCTTTTTGGCGGCCGGTTAGCAGTTTGTGTGCGTAGGCCTGGTGGCCGGTGTCAAAAACAATTTTGTCTTCAGGCGTGTTGAATACGTAATGCAGGGCGGTGATGATTTCCACCGCGCCCAAACTGGAACCCAAATGCCCGCCGTTTTTGCTTACGGTGGAGATAATGGTATCGCGCAGTTCCTGGCACAGGGTGGGCAGCAATTCTTTTTTTATTAAACGTAAATCTTTAGGGCTTTGAATGCTGGGAAGTACTTTCATAACAATCCTCAAAATTAATAAGTGCGGGTTTTGAAAAACTCGGCCATTTCATACAAGGGCCACAGGTTTTTCTTTTTGGCGGTTTTTAAACCGTCCAATGCTTTTTGCGCGTTGGCAATTAACAGTTGGGCGTGTTTGCGGCTGCCTTCTATGCCAAACAGGCTGACAAAGGTTAATTTGTTGTTTTCTTTGTCACTGTTGGATTTGCCCAATTGTTGGGCAGTGGCAGTGGCGTCAAGCATATCGTCCACTATTTGGAACACCAGCCCAATGCAGTTGGCGTATTTTTTAATTAAAGTTAAATCTTTTCCTTTTACGCCGGCCAACAGGGCGCCGCTTTCCACACTGCCGCGGATTAAGGCACCGGTTTTATTGGCGTGAATGTATTTTAAAATGGTTTGGGGCGTGGTTTCTTTGATGTCGGCGGGGAGCATAAAATAGTGCAGGGTTTTGTCCGCCAGCGGTTTGGATATTTTTTTCAGTTTTTCGGCCCGGGTGCTGGAAGCGTCTTGCGCACCCATGCCTTCGGCGTAAACGTCAGCCGTTTGGCCGCCCACCATGCCGGAGGCTCCCGCGCAGTTGGCAAAATGCAAAAGGGCGTTTAAAGTATTTTCCGACCCGATGGATTTTACCTTCCCGTTTTGGGCAAAAACTTCAAATACGTAGGTGAGAAGCGCGTCCCCTGCTAAAAGGGCCAGGTCTTCCCCAAACACTTTGTGGTTGGTGGGTTTGCCGCGGCGAAGGGCGTCGTTATCCATGCAGGGTAAATCGTCGTGAATTAAAGAATAGGTATGCAGCATTTCCACCGCGCAGGCGGCGGGCATTACATCAGCCGCTTTTTTGCCAAAGGCTTCTGCCGTGGCCATAAGCAAAATGGGGCGCACACGTTTGCCGCCCGCTTGCAGAGAGTAGGCCATAGAGTCCGTTAAAATTTTGGGGGAGTTTTTAATTTTCCCAACATATTTGGTTAAATTCTTTTCCACCAGTTTGGCACGTTCTTTTAGATAGGTGTTAAAATCGTTCATAACAATTCCTTGTGTAATGGGAATATACGTCTTACTTCTATTATACCTTATTGGGGTGCATAAAAAAGGCCCCGCGCGGGTGGGCGCGGGGCTGGAAATTAGGGTTTTCTTCCAATTTAGCATTGGGTATGCGGCCCAAAAACTATATTGCTTGAAAAGACCTTAAGTCCATAAACATTGTGTTGTTGATATAACCTTATCATTGTTAACCGGCTAAAAGCACTTGCTTAAGGAATAAAAAACTTCCTAGTGAAAGGGGCCTTTAAAATTAAAAATTATTGTTTTTCAAATAATTTATGGATATTGTTAAGCTTTTCGCCGTATGTTTTGTAAACGGCTCGCATAGTTGTTCCCCAGTAGTATCTGTTCTGTTCTATTACGGACACAAAATCAGGGTATATAGTTCCGAGGGAGAAGAAAGGAAGGCCCAGTTCAGTGTAAGGTATTGCTAATTTAAGCACATCTTCCCATTTACTGTCTATCGATAAGATGGGGCCCTGGTAAAACATCTGTTTAAACTGTAATGATTGTTTACAATCCAGGTTCTTGTACATGTATTCCATGTCTTTGGCTGATAGTTGAGAAAAGTCAAAGACTGCTGCTATGTCTTGCAGTAGCCGATGATTATCTTGTTGATACAGATCAATGGCTTTGCGAATGTCAGCGTTTGTCCATCCCCACTCACGCAATATAGTACAGCCTGAAGAGTCAAGTGTTTGGTAAAGATTTGCAATTTGCCTGCTTGTGCTTCCTTGTAATTCCAGCAAGAGAAATACTTTATTTAAAAGAAAAGGGTATGCTTGTCTTTCACCATGTGCCCAAGCTAGTATTTGTTTAGCCATATATTGAAAGGAATGGTTTTGGGGGAACGTAAAGTCTAGATGGTTAGCATTAGGGGTACTGCGAACAGAGTTTGAGAGTTGTTCCATAAAAAAAGCAGCACCCCTCAGGTCGGGTTCTTGTTGTAATTTGTGGTAAATGCTTTGTTCTTGAGTTTGTAGAGGTGGAAACTTTCTCCAGTTGTTGCTAGCACGAATAAAAGATTGTTCTGCTTCTAACAAACGTTTGCGCAGCTCTGCGGGTGTTGTGTGGGGCAAACGGCTATGGTTTGTAACGCTGAAGTATAAAGCATCTAACAATTCGTTATGCAGAGCAGCCATAGTGCCTAGCAGTCCTTGTTCTTTGTCAAACATTTTAAAAAAGAGGTAATCCTCTTGCGCGGTTTTTGTTTTTAGCGATAAGACTTTTATTAGCAAAGGATCAACTGTAATTTGTTTGCTTTCTTTTGAAGGACGCCACGACGGTTTTTTGACCGCTGGTTTGAGGGCTCTTGTTTTCTTTTCATGCTTCGAGGCCTGTTTTGAGCAGATTTTCCCTATTTTTTTTACTATATTTTTTTGGGCAAAAGCCGAAGGGGTTAACAAACACCCAATAAGTAAGGGAACGGCAATAAAACGCATATTGTTCATTTTTAACTCCTGAATTTATTTGTTATATATGAAATAAAATCTCTAACAAAACCTGACTAAATACACAAATTACTATATATGCTGGGCCAAATTTAACAGCATAAACCTTTCCACCGTGTGGGAGGGGGGAAAATTAACGGGCAGAGCGGAGCTCCTGCATTAATTGTTGGGTGGCGGCTAAATCTTTGGGGCGGAGGTTATCCCAATACTTGCGCCAGCTGGAAATGAGGTCATGCTGTAAAGTTAAAATGGGCACAATGTCGTCCTGTTCATACGGGGCGGCCCAATTGGCGGAACGGTAAAGGGCAATTACGCGGCGGATGTCTTTATTCTGCCAGCCCCAGCCGCGCAGGATGTCGCACTCAAGCGAATTAAGATTCTTTTGCAAGAGGGCTAAATCCTCGGCGGGGTATTCGTGCAATTGTAAAATTTGGTATACCTCGGTGGTGCGGAACGGGAAGGCGCCTTTCCCGTGGGCAAAGGCCAGCATTTGGCGGTAAGTATGTTCTATATCCGGCTGCCCGGCGGCCATAATGTGCAGCACGTCTTTTTTGCCGGCAGTGTAGAGGGCCACTTCTTTGGCCAGGATGTCTAAATCGTCGGAATATTCAAACAGAAAGCGGGTGGCAGTATTGGGCATGGAAAGGAGCGGATAATCTTTGATGGTGGCTGTTCTTAAAATAACGGGCTTTAGCTGGTTCCATTGCTGAACCGCATATTTCAGGCGGGCTTCGCTTTGCAATAATTGTTTGCGCACCTCCAGCGGGGACACGGGGTTGACGGTGCGCGGTCCGAAGTACGCTATGTGCAGATTGGAAAGCAGAGCGGACCATAAATTGGTGATACCGGCCAGCAGGCCGTGGTCTTCATTATACATACGAAAGGAGGCCACATCCACCAACTGGGTTAACTGGGCTTGATTATTTTTTACGATTACCGCATTAAGCAGGCGGTTTGTTTGTTTGGCTTCTGCCAAAGCGGCGGCTTTCCAGGCTTTTGTTACGGTATTGGCGGAAGATTTTCTCACCACGTTTCGGGCGGCTTTTTCCAGGGCGGCTTTTTGGGCGGCGGCCGGCACGGCGATACATAAACAAAGCGCAAGGGCAACCACAGGTAAACGGTTGTGTTGCATGGGAACCTCTCTTAAATAAATATATATTTGTTTATTATATTTTATTTTAGAATACCTCATATATAAATAAAAAGGGTCAAAAGGCCTATATGAGGCTGAAAAAAAGACCTAAAATTATTTGTAAAACATTTTTTATATAATGCTTATTATGGTGAAAGTAAACAGACCGCATATCGGTATTTTTGGAAAAATGAATGTGGGCAAAAGCTCACTGATTAACGCTTTGACGGGGCAGCAGGTTTCCGTGGTGGCCCAACACCCCGGAACCACTACCGACCCTGTCAAAAAGATTATTGAAATCTTAGGAGTGGGGCCCGTAACCATTGTGGATACGGCCGGGCTGGACGATAAATCCGCCCTGGGGGCTCAGCGCGTGCAGCGCACCAACGAGGCTTTATCTCAGGTGGATTTGGCTATTTTGGTTTTTGCCGAAACGTTTGACACCTATGACCAAAACCTGATGGAAACCTGCATGGCGCAAAAAATTCCGTTCTTCTTTGTACATAATAAAAGTGATTTGCAGCCGCTTAATGTGGAAATAAAAGGGGCCGATATTGTAGATTTTTCCTGCAAGGAGCCCAACCTGCCCCGCCTGCTGGACGCCATAAAAACCCACTTGCCCAAAAGTTCTTATTCGTCCGATGTGCTTTTGGACGATATTGTTGCTCCCGGCCAACAGGTGGTGCTGGTGATACCGATAGACGCTTCCGCCCCGGAGGGGCGCATTATTTTGCCCCAGGTGCAAACCATACGCAATTTGCTGGATATAGGCGCCGTGGCCGTTTGCTTAAAAGACAGCGAACTGCGCCCCTGGCTGCAAAACCATAAGCCGGATTTGGTGGTTACGGATTCCCAGGCGTTTGCTTATGTAAGCTCCGTGGTGCCCAAAGATGTCCCGCTAACCAGCTTTAGCATTTTGTTTTCCCGCATGAAGGGGGATTTTGAAGCCTTTTTAAAGGGTACGCGTACCATTGACAATTTAAAAGACGGCGATAAAATATTAATTATGGAGTCCTGCTCCCACAGCGTAAATAAGTGCGACGATATCGGCCGCACCAAAATCCCCGCGTTAATGCGCAAATATACGGGCAAACAGCTGGATTTTGACGTGCTGCCTAATTTGGACCCTATCCCCCAGGACGCCGCCAAATACAAACTGGCCGTACAATGCGGGGGGTGTATGGTAACGCGCAACCAAATTTTGCGCCGGCTGGATGTATTGCAAAAAGCCGGGGTAGCCGTAACCAATTACGGTATGACGCTGGCTTATTGCAACGGCATATTTGAACGGGTAACGGCGGTATTTCGCACCCGTAAACCGTTTTAAACGGTATTTTTGATATACTGTAAACAGCAAAAGGGCTTGCCCTGTATGTAAGGAGAGATTATGAAAAAAGGTTTTACGTTGATAGAATTGATGGTAGTGGTGCTGATTATCGGCATTTTGGCTGCGGTGGCTTTGCCGCAGTATGAGCGCTCGGTAAAAAAATCCCGCACGGCGGAAGTGATGATGTTGCTTAAATCTATTTCCGATTCCCAACAGCTTTATTTAACCACATTTAAAAAATGTGCGGATAATATGGATAAGCTGGATATCCGTATCCCGGAGGAAAACCTGGCTGCTGATAACGGGGACGGGCGCTGGCACTACTCTTTGCCTACGCAAGACGGTAAGAATTGCTCGGCCTCGGCTACCAACTCTAAATTTTTCCCCGGCCTCACGGTAACCATTAAGGCCAATTATGACCCGTACAAAGTGTGCTGGAACTGCACCGGCACGGAATGTACGGATTTCTTGGTAATGACGGGTTTGCAAGACAAAGCCTGCTAACTGCCTTCATTATTTTACCGGCCCCGCTTTTTTGGCGGGGCCGTTTTTTGTATGATAAAAACCCCCGGCTATGCCGGGGGATATTTATTTATGGGTTTTGTTTGGGGTATATGGGCAGTATTGGGATAATAAAAAAACACCCCGCGTGTTGGGCGGGGTGATTTTTGGCGGGTTAAAAGTACAAATCCCGTTTGCCTTCTTTTATTTTTTGCAGGTTTTCGTCTATCATTTTGCGTATGGGTGTGCCCTGCGGGAAGTTCTCTTCCGTTGTGCTTTTAATAAGGGCCAGGCCTTTTTGTTTTAGGCGTTCGGGGGCAAAGTCATACAAATACTCCGCAAACGTAAACATGGCGTTGGGCAGGCAGTGGGTTTTGATAAGACCCGGTTTGGCCATGTCCATAAAATCCTTGCCTACGCGGCCCAGGCGGTAACACCCGGTGCAGAAAGAAGGCATGTGTTTTGCGTCCACAATGGCTTCTATTACTTGGTCGGTAGTGCGGCCGTCGGTAAGGGTAAACTGGCTGCCGTTTTGTTTATCGTAAGAATAACCGCCCGGGTTCACGCGGGACGCGGCCGATATTTGCGATACGCCCAACTCCAAACATTCGTTGCGGGTTTGGGGGGATTCGCGCGTGCTTAAAATAATGCCCGTGTACGGCACGGCCAGGCGCAGCACCGCCACGCATTTTTTAAATTCTTCATCGGTCATTTGGTCGTTGGGGTGTTGGCTAAAGTCTGACCCTTCCGCCGGTTCAATGCGCGGGATGGAAATGGTGTGCGGGCCCACGCCGTAGGTTTTGTCCAGATAATTGGCGTGTTCCAGCGTGGCCAGGATTTCGTACTTATGGTCATAAAGGCCTAAAAGCGGGCCGATGCCCACATCGTTAATGCCGGCCTGCAGGGCGCGGTCCATCGCGTCCAGGCGGAACTGATAGTCCTTCTTGGCGCCGGCCAGGTGCAGCTTTTGATAGGTTTCTTTATGATAGGTTTCCTGAAAGAGCTGATAGGTGCCGATGTGGCATTTTTTAAGTTCTTCAAATTCAGGTTCCGTAAGCGGGGCAATGTTTACGTTTACGCGGCGGATGTTTTGGCCGTTCCAGCGGGTATCGTAAATGGCTTTAATGCTGTCATAAACATATTGCAGGCCGCCGCCGGGGTAGGCTTCGCCCGCCACCATTAAAATGCGTTTGTGGCCTTGCTGCAAAAGGGCGGTAACTTCTTGTTTAATTTCATCCATGGTGCTGGCGTGGCGTTTAAGCGCCGTGTTGGAGCGGCGAAACGCGCAGTAAACGCATTCATTGGTGCAGATGTTGGATATATATAAAGGGGCAAACAGTACAATGCGGTTGCCGTAAATGGCTTCTTTTACGTATTTGGCCGCATCAAATATTTTGTTAAGCAGGGCCTTGTCCGTTACGTTTAGCAAAACGGCGGCCTCTTCCAAAGAAATGCCTTTTAATTCTTTGGCTTTGTTTAAAATTCCCGTCACCTCGGCGTCCGTATGTGATTTGGCGCGTTCCAAGGTTCGTTGCAGTTTTTCGTCATCAATAATCATATTATTTATGATACCACTTTTACGGGGGCCCGGGCACGCTTTGCGTCCGTTATACGCCTAAATACAGTGCGCAAAAACCGTTTTTTGCGGGTGCGGCAAACGGTTGATTTTGGTATCATATAGGTAATATATTTTTTGGAGGAGTCATGAAAAAACTGGCCGTACCGCGCTGGATAAAGGCTTATGCTTCATTTATTCTGGCCAATTGGTTGTTATTTACCGTTTTCCGCGGGATTTTTTTATTTGTGTTCCGCGCCGCTTTAGTGCCTGAGGCCTACCACGAACTTTGGAAAACCTTCTATTTGGGGGCCAAGTTTGATGCCCGTTTTGCCTGTGCGCTGGCCATTCCGCTGGGGCTATATTTAACCGTTTGCGCGTTTTGGAAAGGTGCCCGCTGGATTCAAAAAGGAGTGGGCGTTTTTTATGGCCTGGTGGAAGGCGCTGTTTTATTGGTGTACTTTGCCGATTTTGGCCACTACGCCTATATTGCCATGCGCATTAATTACTCCATTTTAAAATATGCCGAAAACCCGCTTATTTCCCTGCAAATGGCGTGGGAAACTTACCCCGTGGTTTGGGGCGTTTTAGGGGTGCTGGTTTGGGCGGCATTGGCTTATTGGTTTGTGGTAAAGCTGTGCCGGTATGCGTTTTCTCAGGAAGATAAATACCGCTGGAAGGGCAAGCTGGGCTGGTTTTTTGCCGGTTTGCTGGTTACGGGTGCTTTGATGTTTGGGCAGATTAGCCAGTACCCGCTGCGCTGGAGCAATGCCTACCACTCTACCAACAACTTTATTTGCAACTTAACGCTTAACCCGGGGCTTAACCTGTTTGATACCGCGCGTTTTGCCAAAAATGTATCCTTTAACCGGGAAAAAACGGCCGAATATTATGACACGGTTTCCCGCTTTTTGGGCGTGCAGCACCCGGATAAAGAAACCCTAAACTTTACCCGCGTGTTTGAGGGCAAACCCCAGGCCGAGCAGAAAGACTATAACGTGGTGGTTATTTTTATGGAATCCTTGGCGTGGAATAAAACTTCCATGACCAACCCCGATATTGACCCCACCCCCTTTGTAAAAGAACTGGCCGATAAAGGCATACTGTTTAATCATTTCTTTACGCCCACCTCGGCCACGGCGCGCGCCGTATTTGCCACCGTAACCGGGATACCGGACGTAACTTCTTACAAAACCAGTTCCCGCAATCCGCTTATTGTGGACCAGCATGTGGTGATTAACGCCTTGAAAGATTATGAAAAGTATTACTTTATAGGCGGCAGCTCCAGCTGGGGGAATATACGCGGTATTTTGGAGCACAATATCACCAATGTGCATATGTACGAAGAAGGAAAATTTGAAAATGAACACCGCAACGACGTGTGGGGTATTTCCGACCTGGACCTCTTCCGCGAAGCAAACCGCATTTTGGAACAGGACCAAAAAGAAACCAAAAAACCCTTCTTTGCCATTATTCAAACGGCCGGCTATCACCGCCCGTATACCATACCGGATGACAACGCCGGTTTTGTATCCAAAGACATTGGTGCCGATAAAGCCCATAAACGCAGTTTTGTAAGTGTGGAGGAGTATAACTCCCTGCGGTTTTCGGACCATGCTTTAAAAGAATTTTTTAAACTGGCCGAAAAGTCGGACTATTGGGATAACACGCTGTTTGTTATCTTTGGCGATCACGGCCTCTCGGCCCCCCAGTCCGAAAATATGCCCCGCGGGTATGTGGACCATAACTTAATCAATCACCAGGTGCCGCTTATATTGGCGGGACCGGTGGTAAAAGAGCCCCGTGTAATTAACCGCACGGCCAGCCAGGTGGATATTTTCCCCATTGTAATGGGTATGTTGGGCCGCCCGTATTTTACGCGCGCCATCGGCCGCGATGTGCTGGGCAACCCCAACCTGGAAGAAGGTGCCTTGATTTACGGCTGGGCTAATGACCCGCACCCCATTGGCGTTGTGCAGGGGGAATACTTCTACAATAACAGAGGCGGTATGGAAGGCCTTTACAAGTACGGGGCAGATAATTATAATGAAGATATTTCTAAACAGGAACCGGAACGTTTTGAGCATATGAAAAAGCTGGCGCTGGGGTTGTATGAAACGTCCCAATATTTAGAATATAATAATAAAAAGAACGACGAAAAAGATAACTAGGAGGGGAAAATGCTGGTTTTGATAGTAATCATAGCTGTTTTGGTGGTTTATATTGGTATTACTTATAACGGGTTTGTACGCTTGAAAAACCGCGTAAAAGAAGCCTGGAGCGATATTGAAGTGCAAATGAAACGCCGTTATGATTTAATCCCCAATTTGGTGGAAACGGTAAAAGGCTACGCCGCGCATGAAAGCGGCACGCTGGAAAAAGTAATCCAGGCGCGCAATATGGCCATGGCCCCGCATGCGGATATGAAAGAAACCGCCCAGAGCGAAAATATGCTTACCGGGGCGCTTAAATCCATTTTTGCTTTGTCCGAAAATTACCCGGATTTAAAAGCCAACCAAAACTTTATGGAACTGCAGCGCGAACTGCGCGACACGGAAGACAAAATCCAGGCCGCCCGCCGCTTTTACAACGCCAATGTATTGGCTTTAAACACCAAGGCGGAAATGTTCCCCAGCAATATTATTGCCAATATGTTTAGCTTCCAGAAGGCTGAATTCTTTGAACTGGCGGAAGATGAACAGGCGGCAAAACAGGCTGTAAAAGTACAGTTCTAACTTTTATAATGACTGTTTACGACCATATAACACAAAACAAGCGGCGCAGTTGGCTGCTTGTTTTGTTGTTTCCGCTCACAATTATTATGTGGCTTTATGCCGGTGTGTGGGCATATTACGGCGTGTTTTTGGGGTCTTACAGATATGACGCGCAAGGCAATTTTGTATTGGTAAAATCCGGCGCGCTTTCCGTGTGGGAGCTGACCAATCAAACGCTCATAGGTCTGCTGCCTTGGGTGGCGGGTGCGGTGCTGGTGTGGCTGGCGGTGTCTTATTATTACGGCAGCCGGATGCTGTTGTATTTTTCCGCCGCCTGCCCCATCACCCGTGAAGAAGAGCCGGAAGTATACCGTTTAACGGAAAATTTATGCATTTCACAAGGTATGCCCATGCCGTACCTGTGCGTGATTAATGACCATTCTTTAAATTCTTTTGTTGTTGGAACCCGGCCGCAAGACACCTGTGTTGTGTTAACAACCGGGCTGATTGCCCGGTTGGAGCGCAGCGAGCTGGAAGGCGTAATTGCGCATGAACTGGCGCATATTCAAAATAAAGACACGCATTTAATGATGTTGGCCGTGGCGTATATTGCTTGTTTTACGTTTTTGTCTGAGGTGTTCTTCCGTGCGGCAATCCGTTCTGCCAGCCGCTTAAAAGGCAGCAAAAAACCAACGGGCTGGCTGCTGGGTGCGGCGGGGGGATTTATATTGGGTATGTTTTTTGCTGTGTATGGGTTTATGGTGGCACCTTTGGTGCGGCTGGCTTTGTCCCGCACACGGGAATACTTGGCAGACGCGTCTGCCGCGTTGATGACGCGCCACCCCCTGGCCCTGGCCAGTGCGCTGGGCAAAATAAGCAAAGATTCCCGCGTGGAAGTATTAGAAGCACATGCCAGTATGTCTATGCTGTGTATTGCCGACCCTTTGCCGTCAAACGGCGTGTTTGGCTTTTTGGCGGGGGTGGGCTCCTCTCACCCGCCTATGGCAGACCGGATTTGGCGCTTGCGGCAGATGTAAGTTTTTAGCCGCTTTATGTGTTGTATACACGGGCGGCAAGCCCAAATACATGGGCCATAAGCGTATTTTAAAAGAAAACAAACCCGCCAATTTTATATGGAAGTTTTAATAAAATACAAGTAAAATAATTATAACTTTATTTATCAGAGGACATTTATGAATACATACGAACATATTACACAAAACAGATGGCGCTCCATTCTGTTGGTAATATTGTTTCCGGTAACATTTGCCATAACTGCCGGGTTAATCATGTGGCTGAGTGCAGACCTATGGGCACCGCAAAAAGAAGCCTATACTTTAGTGTGCGATTTGTATGGAAACCAGTGTGATTATCTGTCCCGCGGGCAGATGATTGGCGTCATGGTATTGCGCTGGGTGCCCGTGCTGTGGTTGGTTGCCATGGGGTGGATTTTTATATCGTACTTTGTGGGGGATTCGTTAATTTTATCTTCTACCAAAGCGGTTAAAGTTACCCGGGATAACCAGCCGGAACTTTACCGCCTGGTGGAAAACCTGGCCATCACCCGCGGCCTGCCCACGCCCACTATTTATGTTATAGATGACGATACTTTAAATGCTTTTGCCACGGGGAGGGACCCGCAGCATGCTTCCATTGCGTTTACGCGCGGCATTTTGCAGCGTTTGGAACGCGTGGAACTGGAAGGCGTTGCCGCACATGAGCTGGCGCATATAGAAAACCGGGACATCCGCCTGATGCTGCTTACGGTGGCGGGGATATCCTTTTTTACGCTGATTGGAGAGGTTTGCCTGCGCATCGGCCTGTTTTCCAGAAGTTCCAACGGGAAAAACGACGGCGCTGTACGCCTGCTGTTTTTGCTGGCCGGCTTTGGGTTTTTAGTGTACGGGTATGTAATTGCGCCGTTGATCCGTTTGGCCGTTTCCCGCCAGAGGGAATACCAGGCCGACGCTACCGCCGCTTTAACCACCCGCAACCCCTTGGGGTTGGCCAATGCTTTGCGTAAAATTTCCGGGCATTGCCAAACAAAATCTTTGCAAGAAATGCACAGTGTGGCGGCTATGTGTATTGCCAACCCGGTGCCTAAGTCTAATTTATTTGATTCTTTGGCCGGCTTATTTGCTACCCACCCGCCTATTGAGGAACGCATCCGCCGCCTGGAAGAAATGAATGGATAATCATCCCAAAAGTAAGGAGATAAAATGATACTTGATTTAATTATTTTAGGTGTAGCCGGTTACTTTTTTTATACCAAATTATGGAACCCCGTCCACAGTAAAATTACCGGGTTTCGGGCGGAAATAAGCGCCTCTTGGAGCGGCATTTGCAACCAAATACGCATTCGCCAGGCCGCCGGGGCGCGCATATTGGATTTGGCAAAAGCCGTTGCCCCGCAAGACCCGTTTGTGCAGGATTTTGCCCAGCCGCTGGCCGAACAAACCCTGAATTTGGATGACGTGCAGCTTACCGCTTCGCGCGAAGAGCCTTTTATGAAACTGCTGAAGAGTTCTTTATTGTTGCAGGAGGCTTTCCCGGTATTGGCGACGGACGCACGCTGGACGGCCGCCCAACAGGCGGTAAGCCAGGCCAATGAACGTTTGGATTTACTGCGCAACCAGTATAACGGCGCCGTGGCGGCTTATAATAAACTGTTTGAAACCTTCCCGGCTAATGTAATTTGTTCCGCCTGCCGGGTACAGCCGGCCCCGCTGTTTGAGGCGCTGCCCGCTATTACCAAAGAAGACGTAGCCTGATAAGGCATGTATTTGTTAAAAACCCCGCATATGCGTTGTATGCGGGGTTTGTTGTTTAGCAGTATTATTTGGAAACGGAAAAATATTCGTGCTTGGGAAATTCCAGCGCCTGGGCCAGCAGATTAAGCGGAATGGTGTTGGTAAGGGTGTTGTAATCCTGCACAGCGTTGTTATAGCGTGTTTGGGCACGTTTGAGGCGCACTTGGGCGCGGCTTACGGCGGTTTGCAGTTTAATAAAATTAATGTCCTGCTGGATGTGGGGGTATTGGCGCGCGGTAGAAAAAACGGTTTTTAATTTTTGGGTTACTTCCGTCTCACACAAGGCGCGGCGGGGAATGGCGGTGGTGTGGAGGCATTCGTCTTTTAAAGCTTGCAGATGGTAAACAAAAGGGCGTTCTATATTGGGCATACTGGCGGCGTGCAGGGCAACGGGGGAAATAAATTCCGCCCGGTCTTTCAGGCGCCCGTCCAAGCGTAGCCAGGCGGTTTTTACGGCTTTATCCAAGGATTTAAATTTAAAATAGGCCAAAGCAAATAAGCCCAGTATTGCCAGCATGATGCCCATTAAACAGCCGCTAATCATAAATGCTCCCGTGGAATGTAGTTGACGAATTTTACTTTTATATTTACAATATTTTTTAGACACACCGATATAAAAAGAGTATAGCCGTTAGAAAGCAATTTATCAAGAGGTTTTAACGCCGGCCCACGGTAAATTGCGCAGCAAAAGCAGTTAGGCGTTAAAAATCACAGTATTATTAAATTCTTGTTATGTAAGCGGAGGAATACATGTTGTTGACCGTCTCTTCTTTCGTAGGGTTTACCGCGTTGGTGCTAGGCCTGTCTTACTACCTGACGCGCAAGAACGACACCTCCTCTTCCGAAGGCTACTTTTTGGCCGGAAGAGGCTTAACCGGATGGGTTATTGCGGCTTCACTGCTATTAACTAACCTGTCTACCGAACAAATGGTGGGGTTGAACGGCCAGGGGTATATGTTCAACATTTCCGGTATCGGGTATGAGTTGGGGGCCTCGCTGGCGCTGATTATTGTGGCCTTCTTTTTTCTGCCCAGATATCTTAAAAAAGGGTATGCCACCATACCGGATTTCATCGGTGAACGTTACGACGAAGTAACCAAACAGTTTGTAAACTTCCTGTTCCTGGCCGGTTATGTGCTTATCTTGCTGCCTACGGTGTTGTATTCCGGCGCCATTGGTTTGGGCGGCATTTTTAATATTATGGATACCTTCCATATTTCGGCCATGCAGGCAATTATTGTGGTAGTGGTAGCCATTGGCGTGTTGGGTTGTTTATACACGGTGTTTGGCGGCCTGCGCATTATGGCTATTGCCGATACCTTAAACGGCGTGGGGTTAATTTTCGGCGGGTTAATGGTGCCGATTTTTGCCCTTATGTACGTGGGGGATGGAAATATGCTTACCGGGCTGACCACGGTGGTGCAGGCTCACCCCGAGAAATTTAACGCCATCGGCGGTCCGAACGATCCGGTTCCCTTTGCCACCATGTTTACCGGTATGTTATTGGTAAACCTGTTTTATTGGGGCTGCAACCAAACCATTATTCAGCGTGCGCTGGCGGCCAAAAACTTAAAAGAAGGGCAAAAAGGCTTGCTGTTGGCGGCCGTGTTTAAGTTAATCGGGCCGGCTTATTTGATTTTGCCGGGCGTAATTGCCTTCCATATTTTTATGGATAAACCGCTGGCCGTGGGGGATATGGCTTACCCCATGCTGGTAAATACCGTGCTGCCTACGTATTTAATCGGTTTCTTTGCGGCGGTGCTGTTTGGGGCTATTTTAAGCTCCTTCAACGCGGGGCTGAACTCTACTTCTACCCTGTTTATGTTAAACATATACAAACCGTTTCACCCCAAAGCAACCGATGAAGAATTGGTTAAAAAAGGCAAATGGGTAGGTATTGGGCTGGCGGTGTTTTCCATGTGTGTGGCCCCGCTGATTGCCAAGGCCCCCAGCGGTTTGTTTAACTATTTGCAAATGGTGAACGGGTTCTATAACGTGCCTATTTTTACGCTGATGATTTTTGGTATGTTAAACAAACGGGCCCCCGCCTGGGCGGCTAAAATAACGCTGATATTCTTTATTATCGCGTACGGTATTACGCAGTTGCCGTCCACCATCAGCTTTATGGCGTGGAAGGAACACATTTCCTGGTTGGCGGCTTTCTCTAATATACACTTCCTGCACATAATGGCTATTTTGTTTGTTATTAGCATTGTGTTTATGTATATTACGGGCATTTTCTGGCCTGCTGCCAATAAGTATGACGACAACAAAGACTTGCAAGTGGTGGACACCACCCCGTGGAAATATGGCGTAGTGATGAGCGTGGGCATTGTGGTGAGCGTGTTCCTGCTGTATGTGTTGTTTTCCTCTTTGGGGATTGCCGCATAACAGCCGCTTGTTTACAGTTTAAAAAGGCGCCGGAAACGGCGCCTTTTTTATGTGTGCACGGTGGCAAAAACTTGTTATAATAAATAAAAAACAAAGGGGTTTTTATGCCTGATAATATGCCAGAAACCAGAATTAATATTTTTGCGCAGGACGCAGCCCCCACGGCGGCGGTTCCGGCCGCGCAGGAGGCCAAAAACGGGGTGGAGTATGCGTCTTTTTCGGAAAGGCTGATTGCTTTGCTGGTGGATGTTTCCATTATCACCATTCCGGGGCAGTTTATTTTATTAAATACCCTGGGGCGAAATATTACGGAAATTTCCCAGCTGCTTTTTATTGAAGGCCTGTTGTTGGCCATATTTGTATTGTACGAGGCGGTGTTTTCCTGCGGGGGGCGGGTTACGCTGGGCAAAAAACTGATGGGGATTGCCGTTGCCTCGGCCGATGACCCGCAAGCACCTATCGGGTTTTTTAGGGCTTTGCTGCGCGCCATAGGTTATTTTATTAGTGCGGCTATTTTGTTTTGCGGTTTCTTTATGGCGTTTTTTGAAGAAAGAAAACGCGCCTTGCATGATTTTATGGGCCACAGCGTGGTGGTGCGCCTGCGCACCAAAACCATTGCGGAAACGGTTATAACCGCCGTGGTGGGGTTTTTTCTTATGGCAGGGTTTTGCTGGGGCGTATACAGCCAGTTTTTTGCCAAAGGGTCTTTGGTGCAGCGGGCGTATGTGGCCCGTGCGGAGAAAACGCTGGAGGATTTGTCTTTCCTGCAGGAAATTCACCGCGGTAAATACGGCTATTTTACCAATGATTTGCAACGTTTGGTTTTATTGTCCGGAGACCCGGTTCAATTTCAGCGTGATATCCAATCTACGTTAGACCGGCGCGGTTTTCGTATAGGGGTGTCTGACACCAGTTATAAAATAGTGGCCCACGCCAGAGACGTGCACCGCACCCAGTTGGTGTTTATTCCCTACCGGGACAGATAATGCGTTTTTAACTGTGATGTTTTGCCTTCGGCCCTAACCGGGCCGAAGGTTTTTTTATCGGCAAAAAACCGCCCGGCGTTTTGCGGGCGGTATACAGGCGGCAAATCTTACCGGATATTAGTGCTGGTGGGAAGATTCCGTGCTGTGCTGGCAATTAATGCAATAGCGTGCAAACGGCAAAGCCTTAATGCGTTTTTTGGGTATAGGCTGGCGGCAATATTCACACACGCCGTAAATGCCTTTGTCAATTTTGCGCAGGGCGGCTTCTATCTGGTCCAGCGTTTTATGGGCATTGCCGGATAATTCAAATAAAATTTCTTTATCTAAACTTTTGGAAGCATCGTCAATGGGGTCTCCCACTTCATTATCGGGCATATCCAGCCGTTTTTTATCTTTTAAGCGGGCCATAGCGTCTTCCCTCAGCTCCAGTAAATGTGCTTTGATGGCTTTAATTTCGGCTGCGGTTAAGGCCTCTTTATTTGCTTTTTTGATAACCATAGTATCCCCTTTGCTGTGTAAATTGTTTAGCTGTTTTGCCGTCTGCAAACAACCCGGCATTTTTACAGCTGTTTGATTAGTTTAGCAAAGTGCGGTGTTTTTTTCAACCCCCGCCGGGGACAAAACAGAACGGGAATTGTTATAATCTAAAATAAACGCCAAGATTGGAGATTTTATTTAATGACACAAAATATTTTTACCCGCCCGCTGGGGGAAATTATCCGCCAGCAGCCGTTAGTAGCCAATTATAAAAAGATGTGGCCTTTTGTTAAGCCTTATTGGTTCCGGGCGTCATTGGGGTTGGTGCTGGCGCTGCCGGTGGGCGCGCTGGACGCCACGGTGGCACTGTTTTTAAAATACTATACCGATGACGTATTGGTAAAAAAAGACGCCTTTTTTGCTGCCTGGATACCGGTGCTTATTATTGCCTTTGTGCTGGTGCAAAGCATTCTTACCTATGTGGTTAAATATTTAAATACCTGGGTGGGGAACAAAATAACTTTGGGCGTGCGTAAAAAATTGTTTGCCAAGCTGCTTTCCATGCATCCCGGATATTTTGATAATGTGGATTCCGGCTTTGTGATGATGCGCTTTAACGGTGACGCAGACACCGCCTGTAACGGCCTGATTAATAACCTGCGTATGATTGTTACGCGGGTGTTTTCTTCCGTTACGCTGGTGGGGGTATTGTTGTATAACTCCTGGCAGCTTACGTTAATTGCACTGGTGGCATTTGGCGTAGCGGGGGGGCTTATTTTTATTGTGCGGCGCAAGCTGGAGGAATTGGTGCGCGATACGGTGGTGGTCAGCTCCATCGCCATGCGCGCTTATAACGAAACATTCAGCGGAAACCGCACCATTGCCGCCTATAACTTGCAGGACGATCAAGAGCGCCGTTTCAACCATTTGATGGAAACCGCCTTCAACCTGAATATGGGTATGATTAAACATACGGGTTGGCTTTCCCCGGTTATGCATTTTATTGTGTCTTTGGGGCTGGCGCTGGTGTTTTGGCAGAGCAGTTCTATGATTGTACAGGGTACCATTACCAGCGGTAATTTTACGTCTTTCGTAGCGGCGCTTTTAATGCTGTATACCCCGGTAAAAACCATGGGGGATAATTATGTGGAAATCAAAAAGGCCTTCCTGGCGATAGACCGTATTTTTGAAATATTCTCTTTAAAGAGCAATATTACCGATAAACCCTCCGCCGTGTCTTTAACCGGTATTCATAAAGAAATTTGCTTTGATAAGCTTTCTTTTGCCTATAAGCCGGGCGTTTGGGTATTAAAAGACATTAACTTAACCGTGCCTGTGGGGCATACGGTGGCGTTTGTGGGCAATTCCGGCGGCGGTAAATCCACCATTGTCAGCCTGCTGCCCCGGTTTTATGACCCGCAAAAAGGCCGGGTTACCATAGACGGTAAAGACATACGGGATTTTACCCTTTCTTCCCTGCGGGATCAATTTGCCGTGGTGTTTCAGGATAATTTCCTCTTTTCCGGCACCATACGCGATAATATTTTAATCGGCCGGCCGGACGCTACGGAAGCCGACTTAAAAGAAGCGGTAAAAAATGCCCACTTGGACAGCTTCCTTGCCACGTTAAAAGACGGGCTGGACACAGTGCTGGGAGAGCGCGGCATTACGCTTTCCGGCGGGCAGCGCCAGCGGGTGGCCATTGCGCGCGCATTTATTAAAAATGCGCCTGTGATTGTGCTGGACGAAGCCACCAGCGCTTTGGATAATAAGTCTGAAGCGATTGTGCAAAAAGCGCTGGATAATTTAACCAAAAATAAAACGGTGTTTGTGATTGCGCACCGCCTGTCCACGGTGGAAAACGCCGATATGATTGTGGTTCTTAACCAAGGGGAAATTGTGGAAAAGGGCACCCACGAGGAATTGTTTAAAATCCCCAACGGGGCTTATGCTTCTTTATATAATGCCCAATTTAAGCATAAGCACGCATAAAGCGTTTTTGCTGGCCCGCCCCGCCTTTTGGCAGGGCGGGTTTTTTGATTTTAAAGCCATAGCTAATTTGTTATAATTTGTATATGAGAAAACACGCGTTTTTTACCCTTTGCTTATTGTTGCTGGGCAGCGGGGCGGCAGCCTCCTCCATTTTTGACGGGGTTCCCCCGGTGGGGGCGGCCCAACAGCCGGCTTTGCCGGTGCAGGTTTCCGCGCGCCAGGCGCAGCCGCAGGAGCAAGCGCCTGCCCAACAGCCTGCCCGCATTACCACCACCACTTCTTTAACTACGGTAAAAATGCGCTCCCGCTTTAGTGACCCGGCTTTGTTTAAAAGCGTGCTTTCTTATAAACTGCCGGCCGAGCTGGAAAGCGCCGTGGATAAATGCCGCCAGGGGCTGACGGATGAATGCTTCTTTTCCCTAAAAGGTTTTGAGGCGGACGCCAACCCGGCTGTGGCCGCCGCGGCCAATATGGAGCTGGCTGTTCTTTCCATGCAGCGCGGTATGCCCAAAGAATCTTTAAAATATACGCAAACCGCCATTAAGCTGCTGCCGGATGACCCTTACCCCGTGTTATACAGTGGGTGGGTTTATTTGTCTTTAGGCAAATATAAAAAAGCCCGCAAAGGCTTTGCTGACTTGATGTACCTGACGGCTGATTTTGAATATGTATCCTCCGCCAAATTAGGCACGGCGTTAACCTGGTATTTTGACGGGGACGAAAAACAGGCCGCGCAGGATTTGCAATATTTATACACGGCGGACCCGTACACCATTTCTTTAACGGCGTACTTGCTGGGGGCCGTTTCTTCCCATATGAAAGGCTCCAAACAGTTTGCTCCCATTTTTTTGCAGCAGGCGCTGGAGCATGACCAAAACAATTACGCCGCCGTGAAACTGCTGGCCAAACTGGCCGAAAAAGAAAAAAACAAATTGCACGCCTGGCAGTATTATGCCACGCTGTACGCGCTGGACCCGCAAAATGAAGCCGTTGCCAAAAAAATGGCTAAGTATGAAAAAGCAATCGGCTCCCGGGCAGAGAATTTTTTGTATTATTTGCGGCTGGAAAACCCCATCGCGGCGCGGGTGGAATCGGTCCCTTCACCCGAAGTGCGTATGGCACTATATGCCACGCGGGAGGGCAAGCCGGCGGTGTTACAGTCTCTTAAATTTATCCCGTCCGGCACGGCCCGCATAACGGACGAAAAACTGGGCGAGGTAAAAACTTTGGCTTCTTATCAGGAGCGTCGCCTGGAGTACAACCCCCAAACGGCGTCGGTGGATTTGCTGGACGCAAAAGGCCAGGTGGAATTTTCCGCCAAGCGCCCGTTTACCGTGTCTCTGGAGCAGGAAGACCGCACCCTTTTATTGCGTGACGCCGTAACCCCCAATTTGTTCGCGGCGGATTTGAGCGATAAAGAATTAAAAGGCACTCTAACCGTTATCCCGCAGGAAGGCGGAATGACGTTTATTAACACGGTGCGGGCGGAAGATTTAATCCCCGCATTGTTGGCCGCGCGCACGCAGGAAATCCGCCAGGAAGAAGCTCTTCGCGCTTTGGCGGTGGTGTTTCGTTCCGCCCTGTTTGACACGGTGGAGAAAAACCCGGATGCCCCCTACCATATTACCGATAATGACCCGTTTTTTAAATTTAGAGGCATAAACATGGTGTTCCCCAATTTGCTGGAGGCGGCCCGTGTTTCTGTGGGCGTGCGTTTGCAAAACACCCGGCCGGGTTTGTATGAAGACTGCGGCCCGCTGGGCGCGGATACCTGTACCAATACCCTGCATAAGCCGGATTATCAGTTCTCCGTGGTGAATGTGGGGAAGTATATGCTTTCCAACCCGCCGGAGGATTTGGTTTCTAAACCGCAGGATTCCACGCATTGGTCCGACGTGAAATGGGTGTATCTGTTTGACGGGGCCGACGTGGAAGACCGCCTCAACCGTCAAATGAAGTTTGGCCGTCTGCGCGCGCTGGAACCTTTAAAAAGAACCCAAAACGGGCGTATTTTATCCATGCGCTTTACGGGCAGCAAGGGCGTTTATGAAGCCCAAACCCCGCAGGAAATTTCTTTCTTGCTGGGGGCCGGGTCTTTACGGTCCAATTTCTTTGACATCATCCCTTTTTATAAGGGTAAAAATATACGTTCTTTTATGGTGCGCGGGTACGACAGCGGCCTGGGCGTGGGCCTGTGCCTGCAAGGGGCCGAAGGCCTGGCCAAAGAAGGGCTGGATTATATGGGAATTATTAAATATTATTTCCCCGAGGCGCGCCTGCTGGACACTAAAACAGGAAAAATAAAATAGTATGCAAAAAACAAAAATACTGTATTTTATTACACGGCTGGACCAGGGCGGTGCCCAGGCCAGCGTGTTAACCACCATTAAAAATTTAAATAAGCAACAATTTGAAACTTACCTGGCCGCCGGCCGCGGCGGGCGCCTAGACGGGAAAATAAAAAACGAATTTAAAAATTTATTTTTTATTTCCGCCCTTCGCCACGATGTGCATCCCAAGTGGTTCTTTCACGATATAGCAGCCATTGTGCAAATGGGCTTTTTAATGCGGCGCATCCGGCCCGATATTGTGCACACCAACGCCCCCAAAGCAGGCATACTGGGCCGTGTGGCGGCGCGCGTTTTTTGGCGCCGGGCCAAAGTGGTGCACACTTTCCACGGGCTGGGCTTTGCCAAAGAACAGGGCGAAAAACGCTTTAAAACCTTTGTATGGGTGGAAAAATTTTGCGCCAAATTAACCGATGTGCTGGTTTTTGTGTCCCGCCGCAACGCGGCAGAAGCCAAAAAACTGGGCATTGGCAAAGGCGTGCGGACGGAGTTAATCCGCGCGGGGGTAAACTTCCGCCCGGTGCTTCCCATTCATTTTGACCCTGCCGCCAAACGCGCTTCTTTGCATATACCGCAAAAAGCCAAGGTGGTACTGGCCATTGCCAATTTTAAACCGTTAAAAAACCCCTTGCATTTTGTGTTGGCCGCCCATAAGGTGCTGATGCAAATGAAGAACGTGTATTTCATTTTTACCGGGGACGGGGAACTGAAAGAAGCTACCGAAAAACTCATCCACAGCCTGGGTATTGAAAAGCAGGTTATTTTGCCCGGCTGGCGCAGCGATATTTTGGAACTGTTGGCCATTAGTGATGTGTATGTAAGCGTTTCGTTGCGGGAAGGGTTGCCCATGTCGTTGTTGGAGGCAATGTCCATGCGGGTGCCGGTAGTTTGCTATGACGTGGACGGCATTGGCGAAGTGGTAACCAATAACAAAACAGGCTTTTTGGTGCGCCCCAGCGATATCAGCACCCTGGCCGAAAAAATAAAAGTGCTTTTGCGCCACACGGCCTTGCGGGAACGTTTTGAAGTCGCTATAGACAGGCGTGATTTTTCCGAATTTGCCATTCCTGCCATGATTAAAAAGCAGGAGCATTTATACCGCAGTTTAGTTCCGCCTACCAAAAAAATGTTTGGGCGGCGGCGTTTTTTCAGACACAGAAAACATTTTAAACATTCCAAACCGGGAGACAACCATGGATTACGCAATTAACGAGCTGGAACAAGAGGTGTTAAACGCCACCCGTGAACTGGCCCAGAAAAAATTAAAACCTTTACGCGCGGAAATGGACGCGAAGGAAGAATTTTCTCACGAAATGTTGGAGGAGTACCGCAAGTCCGGCATGTTTGGCTTGTGGCTGCCGGAAGAATACGGCGGTTTAGGCGGGGGGATTACCTGCCTGGCCATGGCGTTTGAGGAACTTTCCCGCGTGTGCGCCGGCTTGGCGCTTACGCCGGGCACCACGGCTTTGGGGGCTATCCCCATGTATTTGGCCGCCACCAAAGAACAGCGTGAACGCTGGTGCTATGACTTGGCCAGCGGCAAAAAACTGTGGGCTTTTGCTTTGACGGAGCCGGAAGCCGGGTCCGACGCGACGGCCTTAAAAACCACCGCCATTAAAGACGGCGATTATTATGTGGTAAATGGCACCAAACATTTCATTTCCACCGGCAAAGAGGCCGATTTTTATACCGTAGCCGTAAACACCAACCCCTCCCGCGGGGCGCGCGGTATTTCGTTACTGGTTATAGAAAAGGGCACCCCGGGTTTTACCTTCGGTAAAAAAGAGCAAAAAATGGGTATCCGCACCAACCCCACCTATGAACTGATTTTTGAAAATGTGCGCGTGCCGAAAGAAAACCTGCTGGGAAGCGAAGGCCGCGGCCTTTTGTACTTGCAGGAAACGCTGGACTATTCCCGCCCGGGCGTGGCCGCCCAGGCCGTGGGTATTGCCCAAGGTGCGTTGGATGAAACTATTCCGTACCTGCGCACCCGCAAGCAGTTCGGCCAGCCGATTATCACCTTCCAGGCGCTCGCCCACAAAGTGGCCGAGCTGGCCGCCAAGACGGAAGCCGGCCGCGCACTGGTGTATACCATTACCCATAAAATGGACCAGGAATTTTTGCCTGCGGTAAAAGAAGCTTTAAAAAACGGTACTTCCGTGCATGATGAGCTAAAGAAAATTAAAGGCGGCCGCTGGACTAAATACAGCGCAGAGGCCAAGCTTTTCTGCTCCAACACCGCTATGGAAGTGGCCGACGAATGCGTTACCCTTTGCGGCGGGATTGCCTATACGCGCGAGTTCCCGCTGGAAAAATTTATGCGTGACGCAAAAATTACCCAAATTTACGAAGGGACGGTGCATATCCAAAAGAACGAGATTGCCACCGCCTTGATTAAGGAATACGCCTCTCAGGGCGAATAAGGAGAATTTACATGCATATTGTTGCTTGCGTAAAACAGACGCCTAAGTCTGACAACGTAAAAATAGACCCGCAAACCGGTTGTTTAATCCGCTCCGGCGCCGCCAGCGATATCAACCCGTTTGACGAATACGCCTTGGAAGAGGCCGTAACCTTAAAAGAACAGCTGGGCGGAACGGTATCCGTCATCACCATGGGGCCGCCCCAGGCTGAGGCGGTGCTTAAAGACAGCATTGCCCGCGGAGCCGATAAGGCTTACCAGCTGGGGGATATGGCGTTTGCCGGGTCGGACACGTGGTCTACCAGCTATGCGCTTTCCAAAGGAATTGAAAAAATTGCCGCCCAACAGCCGGTGGATTTGGTGATCTGCGGTAAACAAACCAACGACAGCGATACCGGCCACATCGGCCCGCAAATTTCCGCCTGGTTGGGGTGGCCCAATGCCGCATTTGTAAAAAGAGTGGTAAAAGCGGGGGAAAAATCCGTTATAGTGGAACGGCTGACTGAGGACGGAACGGACGTGCTGGAATTGCCGTATCCGTGTGTCTTGTCCGTGGTGAAGGAGATTAATAAACCCCGCGTAAAAAGCCCCAAAGGCCGCATTTTGGCCAAACGCGCGCAGGTTACCAAGTGGACGGCGGACGACGTGTCCGCGGATAAAACCAAATTGGGCATTAAAAACTGCCCCACCAATGTGGTTAAGTCCTTCGTTCCCA
Organism: uncultured Elusimicrobiales bacterium; assembly: GCA_944327085.1. Classification (GTDB taxonomy): domain Bacteria; phylum Elusimicrobiota; class Elusimicrobia; order Elusimicrobiales; family Elusimicrobiaceae; genus Avelusimicrobium. The sequence continues at coordinate 114,315 of CALVGG010000002.1, forward strand.
AGCGGGAAGTATGCGCCGTAACGGTAGAAGGCGCCAACGGAAAAGAAAAAGCCGCCAAATTGGTGGAACTGTTAAAAGAAAACAAATATATTTAAGGAATTTTTATGAAAGATTGGAAAAATGTTTGGATTTTTGCCGAAGTAAACCACGGTAAATTAAGCCCCACCGCTTATGAACTGTTAAACGCGGGGCGCAAACTGGCCGACGATTTGGGCGAAAAACTCTGCGCCGTATTATTGGGCAGCGGGGTGGAAAAATTTGCCGAGCAATTGTTTGAGTACGGTGCCGATGTGGTGTATGTGTGCGACGATGCCCACCTGGAAAATTATGTAGATGACGTTTACGCCAAAACCTTGGCCGCTATGATTGCCCAATACAAGCCCAACAAGTTTTTGCTTCCGGCCACCAATATGGGGCGTTCTTTATCGGCCAAAACGGCTGTTTTTGCGGGCACCGGTTTAACGGCCGACGCAACCGAAGTGTTAATTAATAAAGAAGACGGCCAATTGCACGCCACCCGTCCCACGTTTGGCGGCAATTTAATGGCCACCATCACCTGCAAAAGAACCCGCCCGGAAATGTGCTCCCTGCGGCCGATGTCTTACGAAAAGGCCCAGCGTCAAGCGGGGCGCAAAGGGGAATTAATCAAGTTCCCTTTTGACGCGCAGAAATACACTTCTTTGGCTAAGTTTGTTGAATTTATTAAGAACGAAGGGGAAGGCTTGGACTTGTCCGAAGCGGAAATTATTGTGGCCGGCGGCCGCGGTTTGGGCAAGGCGGAAGGTTTTGCTTTGCTTAAAAAACTGGCGGACCGTTTGGGCGGCGCCGTGGCGGCTTCCCGCGCACCGGTGGATAACGGCTGGATTGACTACCGCTACCAAATTGGCCTGACGGGCCGCACGGTAAAACCCAAGGTGTATATTGCGTGCGGTATTTCCGGCCAGATACAGCATATGGCGGGTATGAGCGGGGCCGACGTGATTGTGGCCATTAATAAAGACCCGCAGGCCCCCATTATGAAAATGGCCAACTACGCCGTGGAAGGGGACTTGTACGACGTAATACCGGCTATGCTGGAAGCCTTGCATTAATTGGTTTTAGGGCTATTTTTAAACAGGCAGCTTTACGGCTGCCTGTTTTTGTTTGTTAAAAATATTCTCTGTCTGTATCGTTCGGCGGGCAGGGCAGTATTTACGGCTGCTAAAAACATCTGTTTGCCCGCAAAAAACCCCGGCGTTTAACCGGGGTTTTTAAGTATAACGGGGGATTTAACGCATTAAGTCTTGCAAATCTCCGTACGCTTCTTTAAATTCTATGCGCAGCTTTTTAATTAAATCTTTTAGCTGGGTTACGCGCAAGTCCGCCTTGGCGCGTTCGGAGCGGAAATAGACCAGCTGCATTTGGGTATTGCTGGGGTCCAGCTCAGCACCGAAAGTAGCTTTTGTGCTTTCAATGTGGGCGTTTAAATTGTTTACGCGTTCCGTAAGGCGGGTAATTTCCGCGCCGGTGGTTTCTATGCGCTGGCCTAAAATTTCCAGGCGTGCTTCCAATGCGTTTTGATAGGCGGATTTGTCGTACATGGGCACATTGGGGTTGGGCACGGTTTGCGGTTTTTTGATATTGGAAAACAATACATTATATTCTTTAGGCGGGTATTGCAGGTACAAATAATGCATAATTTTTTGGCTGATTACATTGCTGGGCGCGTGGCGCAAAAGCCACAGGGCGGCATTGCGTTCGCCGTGTGCAACCGCCAGCATGGCGGCACGGGAGGACGGATAATCTATAAATGAGGCCAAAGTGGTAAACGCTTGGGCGTGCTCCTGGCTCATGGCGGATTGAGATGTCCATTGTTCTTCCAATAAATTGGCCTGGGTGTTGCGGGCATATTTATTTAAAAGGCGGTAATCGGTATATTCGGCCGCGCGGATATTTTTGGCATTGGGCAGCTGTTTAAATGTTTGTAAATAGGTGCTTACAAAGTTGTATCCCAGCAGTTCGCTCATACCGGCAATATGCTGCATCAGTTCCGCTTTTTGCTTTTGGGTTAAAGGGGCGTATAACACAATATCCAACATAGACCCTAAAGAAGCGGGTTTTTGCTGTTTTATTTGTTTAAGTACAGCTTGTGCATGTGCCGTTTTCAGGGGGGCAATTTCAATTAAGTCTAATCCCGGGGTGCCCCAGCTGATGACCGGGTTGTTTTTATTGGCGGCATCTTTTAATGAGGCCCATTTTTGCTCGTGGCGGCCGCGGGCCAGTAATAAATCTTTGCGGTTGTGTTCTATTACTTGGTGCAGGTTAAAAGTTTTGGCGGCGGGGTAGCCCAATTGGGCCGATAAATCCGCCTGGGCTTTGTTGAGGGCGGTTTCAATCTTATTTTGTAAATCCGCCACAAAATTTTGCTTTGCCTTATCCGTTGCGTTGGCAGGAAGGGCGGTTATTTGCGGCATTTGAATGCCCAGTTTGTTGAGGGTTTCCATTTGCTTGGCAAATTTGGGTTTAACAATGATGGCCGGGTCTTTCTGCAAAGCGCGGCGCAGGCTTTCCACCAGTTCCAGGCGGTTGGTTAATTCGGCCCGTTCCAATACGGTTAAGCGGGCGGCGTTTTGCGGCCGTTCCCATTGGCGGACGGGTAAAATCAGTTCGGAAGAGGTGTTTGGGTCTTGCACCGCCCGCTCCCATTGGCGGACAGGCAAAATAACTTCTTTGGCTTGTTTGGCTTTGCGGCTTTCTTGTTTAAGTAATTTCTGTAAAGCTTTGCCGGCTTGTTTGGGGTTTTTTTGCGCCAACAGGGTTTGCGGTAATAATAGAAGGGCGCTCATCAATAATGCGGCCAGGGGTGCGTGTTGCATGGTTTTTATTTCTCCTTTAATGTATTAATTATAAGATAGCAATAAAAACCAAGTGAAAACAGGGCCTTTGGACCTACAATCTTTTTAGGCCTAAAAAGAACCCCCGCGTTTACTCAACGCGAGGGTTCAGTTAGTCGACTGTTCCATTTTTTCTCTCTTTCCCAAGTATATAAAGATTTGGTCAGGTTTGCCAGTTAAGAGGTTTTAAGCGGACGGACCATAACCCCCTGCCCGATGCCCCGTCCCATATCCTTGGGGAACCCCCGCCTTCCTCAGAAGGCAGGCCCAAAGCTTGTGCCACGGATACCGGCACCTGGGGCAAGACCGCCATGCCGCCACTTTCTTAAAAGAACTCTTCTTTTCTATTTTGAAGTCCCGCCGCGCCCGGATTGCTCTTCACAAAACCGCTGCGGGCAGAATTACAAATAGTTACACGTATCCCGCCATACATCATACGGCACAGCTGGGTTTACGTGCGTTTTTCTGTCAAATACCTGTCCCCCGTACATCCTTGGGATTACTGATATTATAATGGAATTACGGCTAAAATCAATAGTTAATTGCCGCGTGTTGCGTTAGCACAAATATGGCCGTGCCAATTATTTTATTTTCTTTATTTTGGGCCGTACCGGGCATTTCTTTTAATGAATAACTGCCGTTGGGGTGTTGTACCAGGCAAAGAGCCGTTTGCGGCGTTATGCCTGGTTTTACGGCTACAATAGGGCCGTTGCCGGGTAATTGAAACAAAAACTTAGCCCCTTGAACCCGCTGGCGCGGCAGCGTCCACCATTCTATTACGTCACTGTCTTCATAGGGGGCGTTATCGGGCGTTACAGCGGTTAGTAGCGGCAGGGCCACACTGTTGCTTTGCGCCGGCAGGGCCGGGCGCGTGGCATAGTGGCCGTTTAAAGCGTTTTCCCGCAAAGTATGGGCAGCAGAAACGGCAGGGCTTTCCGGATAGGCAATAGGGGGTAATACGGTATTACCCAGCATTTGGCGCACAGCCTGTGCAGATATGCCAAAAAGGGCCGCCATTTGCTCTATATATCCTTTAGAGGGGTTTCTTTTGCCGGTTGTCCACAAAGCAACGGTGGCGGAGGAAACCTTTAAAATACGGGCCAATTTGGCTTGGGCGCCGCGCAGCACGCCGTTGTTCCATTTTTCTAATTGTTTTTCAAATTGGTTCATGGGCCCCTCCTTGTTAAAATGCATTTTTATTTGCACATAAAAAACGCTTGACAAATACTAACAAAATTTACTACACTAACAATTGTTAAGAGAGCAACTTCTTAACCGGCGGGGAGCCTCCCCCGCTTTTTTCACTCATTTACTTACCTGGTCATTAGCGGCCCCTCTGCCGGGCCTGCGCCGCGGCCTGGTGGCGTGACGGCTAACGGACTGAGTAAATACGCATTCGCCCGAATGGTACTTACTATATTGTAGCAAAAAATGAGTGATTTTGTTAGTAAAGTTATATTAGTTTGTAAAGACGGACCCACCTTATACGGGCAAACCGGGCTGTTCGGCTGGTATAACTTTACTGCATTTTTAAGGTATTTTATGTGTTGGTTCTCTAAAATAACCTGTATTTTATTGTTGATAATCTGCGGGTGGGGGATATGGCGCGAGCTGAAAAAATGGTAACAACCGGTGCTTTTGTATAGAGGAATGGACGGTAAATAATCTATAATATATAAATGCAAAAAGGTTTTTCCATTAATATTTACGGCCTGATTTTCTCCATTATGCTGGTAGTGGCCGCTTTAACGTATATCCTGCCCGCCGGGCAGTATAACACGGTGCAAAAAGACGGACGCACCTATACGGTAGCCGGCTCTTACCACCGGGTGGACCCGGCCCCCCAAGGCATTGGCGCCGTGCTGACGGCCCCTGCCAAAGCGTTTGGGGATTGTTCCGATATTATCATCTTTATTTTTATTACCGGGGCTATTTTTACCATTATTGAGCGCACCGGCACGGTAAACGCCGTTATTTTGGGAACCAGCTACTTGTTTTCTAAAAAAGAGCGTTTAAAAAAATTCTTTATTCCGGCCAGCATGTTGCTTTTCTCTTTGGGAGGGGCGGTGTTTGGTATGGAAGAGGAAACCCTAATCTTTATCCCGCTGTTTATTCCGCTGGCTTTGTCTTTGGGGTATGATACGGCGGTGGGGGTAAGCATTCCGTTCTTAGGGGCGTGGGTGGGGTTTGGCTCTGCTTTTATGAACCCGTTTACGGTGGGTATTTCCCAGGGGATTGCGCAGCTTCCGCTCTATTCCGGTATGGGGTACCGTTTGCTGGTGTGGGGAATCTGCACGGCCGTAGTAATTGGTTTTGTTACCTGGTATGGGGAGCGCGTGCGCAAAAACCCTAAAAAAAGTATTACGTATGAAATGGACCGGGAAAAACGCAAAACCCTGCATTTAAACGTGCTGGAAAAACCGAAGTTTACCTGGCGCCATTTGCTGATTATGATTATTTTTGCCATCGGCATGATGTGGCTGGTGGCCGGGGTGGCGCTGTACCACTGGTATATTATAGAAATATCCGGCCTGTTTTTAGGCGTGGGGCTGGTGTGCGCGGTGGTGGGTAAATTAAGCCTGAACCAAACGACGGACGCTATTATAGACGGCGCGCGCAGCATGGTGAGTGTTTCCATTATGCTTGCGTTGGCGCGGGCCATTGTGGTAATAGCGGCGGACGGACGCATTTTGGATACCGTCCTGTATGGCATTGCCCAATGTATTGGGCATATGAACCCGCTGATGGCGGCGGAGGGGATGTTTGTGGCGCACTCGTTTATCAACTTTTTTGTGGCGTCCGGCTCCGGCCAGGCGGTTTTAACCATGCCGGTGATGATTCCGCTGGCTGATATTATTGGCGTAAACCCCCAAATTGCCATTTTGGCTTATCAATTTGGCGAGGGGTGGACCAATGCCATTATCCCCACCGCACCGGTTACAATGGCCGCCATTGGTATGGCAGGCATACCGTGGCTGAAATGGGCCAAATGGAACGTGCCTTTGCAAATTGTTTTGGCGGTGCTTTCTATGTTGTTGTTAATTCCACCGTTTTTATTTGGCTGGCATTAAGTTTGCTTTTCTTAAAAGGGCCCGGCCGGGCCCTTTTTTATTCTCTATAAACCCACTTATAACAGGCGGCACGATGGACAAGACCGACTTGGAAACCCTTTTATATGCCCGCGCCGCGTGCGCCGGGGCGGAAGTGCACGCCCAAAACGGGCGGCTTTGCTGTGGCGCGCCCGATGAAATATTGCAAAGCCTGCTAAACGTGTATAACCGTTTTTTTGCAGGGGAAAACCGTAGGTTTTTGAAACAGAACATAAGAATTAATCAATGTGTTCAAGAGGAATTTTTTTCTGTTTTTGATAAAGAAGCCCGGCGCTTGGGGCCTTGTGCACGCCCACAGGCGGTGTGTATCCCCTTAATAAACTAAAGGCTAAGTGTGGTATACTATAAAAAAGGGGGCGTTATGAAAAACAAACAGGGTTTTACTTTAATTGAATTGTTAGTAGTGGTGTTAATTATTGGCATATTGGCGGGTGTAGCCTTGCCCCAGTATACCAAGGCGGTGGAAAAAAGCCGCGTAGGAGCCGCGTTGTCTTTTGGCCGGGCTGTAATGACGGCGGAAAATGCTTATTATATGGCCAATGGTGCGTATACTACGGATATAGACGCGCTGGATTTAGATTTTAAAACCTGCCCGAAAGATTTTACTTGTGATTACTCCCGTGTGGTAATAGACCAAAAATTTACCTTGTCTCGCAAAAATGGTCCTTTTGCGTATCTGGTTATTTTTAGTATGGATCATCGCACCTATTCCGATTCTGCCGGCAAAATTTATTGTGCGGCTTTGCGCTCTAACCCGAAGGGTGTGGCTTTTTGCAAAGGGTTTGGAAATACAGAAATTACCGCAAATGACGAGTACGTCCGCTATATTATTCAATAAAACCTGCCGGATGATTGCTTTTCACGCTGCGTATTCCTGCGCAGCGTTTTTATTTGTGCCTAAAACGATACTTTACACATTGTTGCAGCGGTGGGCGTTTAGCTTTTGTTAAAGTAAAGGCTAAAGGCGTTTGCCCACGCGCAGAGACAGCCTTTTTTCGGAAATTCTTAGCCAAGTAAGTTTATTTATTCTATAGTGCTTTTTTATAAAAATTTGACAAATACAATATTTTTTGATATAATTAATTTATAACTTACAAATGCAAAAGCGTTTGTAAGTTTTTTCTTTTCTTTTTTGGAAATTCCGCCATCGGCTCACTTTATATTTTTATTCGGGGTTTCCTATGTCTTCTGCAAAAACTGTACAAAAACGCAAAAAATCGTTGTCTTCTGTCCCTTATAACGAGGAGTATCCCTCCCGCCTGCTGGCTTTTTTTGATATTGCCCCTTTTAAAATAACCGAGGTGCAAAAAAAAGACGGCACCGTTTCCCTCTTGGAAACCGCCTGCGAGCTGCCCACCTTTGAAGCCTTTGCCAAAACTTTGGGCACCACCCGCCAAATGCTAAAAAAGTGGGAGGAAAAACACCCAGCCTTTGCCCAGGCGGCCGCCAAAGCGCGCGACTTGCAAAGCGATATCCTTATCCAAAACAGCCTGCGGGGCAATTATTCTTCTTCTTTTGCGGTATTTACGGCTAAAAACTTGCTGGGGTGGAAGGACGGCAAAGAAGACGCCGCCCAGCCGCCCAAAGCCTTGGTGGTACGGTGGGAAAAATAATGCCGCACAAAAATATTTTAAACGGTTGTTTGCAGGCGGTGATACCGTACACCCCGCGCTATCCGCAAACGGAAATACACCCCCGGCTGGAAAGCCACCGCTTTTGCGTATTGGTTACCCACCGCCAAATGGGCAAAACGGTGTGTGCGGTAAACCATATGTTAAAAAGCGCCTTGGTGAATTCCTTACCCAATGCCCGTTATTTTTATGTGGCGCCTTTTTTAAAACAGGCCAAAATGATTGCCTGGGATTATTTTAAACGCTACACGGCCGTATTGCCGGGGGTAAAATGGAACGAAGCCGAACTATGCCTTACCCTGCCGACGGGCGCCAAAATATGGGTGGCCGGGGCCGATAACCCGGATGCCCTGCGCGGCACTTATGCCGACGGGGTCTGCCTGGACGAATACGCCCAAATAAAGCCCGGTTTGTTTGAAGAAATCATCCACCCCATGTTGCTTTCCCGCATGGGGTGGGCGGTGTTTACGGGTACGCCCAAAGGGCAAAACGCGTTTTATGATTTATTCTTGTTTGCGCAAAAACAAACTTTGCGGGCGCCGCAAACCTGGTGGTGCGGCGTGTACCGGGCGGACGAAACGGGCGTAATATCCCCCGCGGAACTGGAAACCATCCGCCAAAGTACGCCCGTTAATATTTTTAGGCAGGAATATTTGTGCGATTTTGCGGCTTCGGCTGATAATGTATTAATCCCGATAGATGAGGTTTTGCAGGCGCAAACCCGCAGCTACGGCCCCACCCAACTGGCGGGCGCCCCGCGCATAGTGGGGGTGGACCCGGCCCGCTTTGGGGACGACCGCAGCGTGATTTTTTGCCGCCAGGGCCTGCAGGCTTTTGCCCCGCAGGTGTTTACCCATATGGACAATATGGCCCTTTCCGCCCGTGTGGCACAAACCATACAGTCCTTCCGCCCGGACGCGGTGTTTATAGACGCCGGCTGCGGCAGCGGCGTAATAGACCGCCTGCGCCAGCTGGGCTTTACGGTAACCGAGGTGCCCTTTGGCTCCGCCCCGCTTAAAGCGGGCCGCTATGCCAACAAACGGGCGGAAATTTGGGGGGAAATGGCCCAGTGGATTAAAGCCGGCGGGGCGCTTCCCCAAGAACCTGCTTTAAAGGCGGATTTATGCGCGCCTATGTATGATTTTGACGCCTCGGGCAAAATGCGTTTGGAAAGCAAAGAAAAAATAAAAGAGCGGTGCGGCCGCTCGCCAGATTTGGGGGACGCGCTGGCCCTTACGTTTGCTTTCCCCGTTCGGGCAAGAAATGCTTTCTCGGCGGAGTTTGCCCGCAGTGAATACAGCGTTTTATAGCGATATAGGCCTTATTGCCCCCGGTGCTAGGCCTTTTGGCCCTTGTGAGGCCCGTCTAAAAAGGATAAATTATATACTATGAAAAGTTTTATTGTGTGTATATTGGCGCTGTTGTGTGGGGCGGGCGTGTATGCCCAGCCCTTTAAACCGGCGCCTTCTAAAATGGCCAAAGGGTGGATATACAAACGTTCCGCCGTTGAGGAAAAAAAGCGGATGCTGCAAATGGTAAAAAAAGTATCCGCTTTGCAGCATAAAACTTTTCGCTCGCCGGAAGAATTAAGCCGTACGTTGGATAAATCTCTGGCGGGTTTTAAATTGCCTTTGTTTGGCTTTGCCACTTTGCTGCAAGCCAATGAGGTGCGGATACAAGCCTCCAAAAAATTATTTAAAGAACGCCTTGCCTGGTACCGCCGGGAACGTCCTCAGGTGCTGGCCAGTTTAAACCGTTTGCCGGCGGCCCGCAAAGTAAATTATGCGCCGCTGATAGACCCGCAAGCCCAAATTATTTTTTTGGGGGAACGCCATAACGTGGGTAATATCCGCCGGCAGATTGCGCATACCGTATTGCAGTACCGCAAGGCAAACCCACACAAAAAAGTATATTTATTAACCGAATTTTTGGAAATGAATTACCCCTCAGAGGCGCAACATCATCTATACCGCAGTGTATTAGTGGAGGGCAAAAAAATTTACTGGCCTTATGCCGGCCTGCTGGTGCGCCTGCAGCAAAGCGGGGTGAAAGTATTTGGGTTGGAACCCCTGCAGGGCTTGCGGGAAGTGGCCCGTGCCATGAACTTGCCGGACCCTGACTTTGCACGCGGGTCTTTGTCTTTAATCGGCCAGTCCATACGCAATAAATCCTGGGCAAATACCATCCGCCGTTTTGCCCTTCAAGACCCGGACGCCGTGATTTTTGTATATACGGGGTTTGGCCATTCGGCCTATAAATATTTGGAAAATTTGCCTTTTATGCTGCGGGATTTTAAATCCCAGGTGTTTTTGTTTGATATTGTGGGGGACGATACCCTAAACCCCGCCTTTGGGGATTTATTTACCGAAGATTTCCTTGCGGACCGCCGTTGCGTATCCGTAACCGTATTAAAAGACGTTAAATACCGCCGCCTGTTGGGGGCCGATGTGTTGGTGTATGTGCACAAATAGAGGTGCTTCTATGCGTAAAATTTTTGCTTGCTTAGTGACGGTAACGTGTTTGTTTACTGCGGTCTTTGCCCAGGGCGCTTTGCAAAGGGCCGCGCGTGGCGCGGCACGCAAAGTGCAGCCCAAAACGCATACATTAAAAGATTTACGCGCGCAAAAAGCCCGGCAGATGTTGCGCACCCGCCAGGCCCGCAAATGGAAAGCGCTTACCGGCCGCCCCTTTGTGGTAGACCCGGCCGTTCCCCCGGTGTTTTCCAATCGTCCTTCGTATGCGTTAAATATAGAAAACTTGTTTAGCGAAAAAGACCTGGCAGTGATTGACAATAATGATTATTTTGACGCGGTTTCCCTTCCGCTTGATGCAAAACCTACGGCCTTGGAGCGCTATTTTATTGCCCGCAATAACCGGGTGAATACATTGGAAAAATTGGTGTGGCGCAGCCGGTTGGATTATTTTAAAAAGCATAGCTGGCAAATAACGCAAAATTTGGATGTGTCCCTCTCGTACGGGGTGATTAATTACCTGGATTATATACCCAAAGACGTAAAAGTTTTGTATTTGGGGGAAGTCCATTATTCTTCCAAAATTCAAAAAGAAGTGATAAACGTGTTAGAACAGCTCCGGGCTTCCCGCCCGCATCAACCCATCTTTTTATTGACGGAATTCTTGCCGGATACATATTATTTACTGGCGGATATGCGCATGCCAAAATGCTTACGCAAGGTGTACGCTGCAGCGGTGTGGAAGCGCGCCAATGAGTTGGGCATTCACGTGGTGGGGGTGGAGAACCGACAGCTGTTGAACAGATTGGAACGCAAAGATTTTTATAAATATTACTCTGCCCGTATGGACGGCGCCGCCCGGCGTAATGCGTCGTGGAACCATCATGTGCGGGAACTGCAAAAAAATGTGCCAGAGGCATTGATTGTAGTGTATGCGGGCGGGGCGCATGTGGATGCATCCTATTACCGCAACTTGCCTGAACTGCTGGGGGAGAAAAAATCTTTTATTATAGATTTTGATTTGCCGGATATGAAGCCTGCCGTTAAACCTATTTTTAATTATATGAAGCTTCCCGAAAAGATGGTGGCGGATTTTGGCAAAGATAAACACGCCAAAATGCTTACGTATCTGTTGGATGAGTCTTATAAAAAATTGATTGGGTTTGATTTATCCGTCACCGTACACAGGGTGCCGGGGGAAATGCCCAAAGGATTAAACAGTGAAAAATAAGTTAATTTCTCTTGTGGCCTGTATGTTGGCGTGCAGCCCGTTATATGCGCAAAAAAATATCATTCAACCCGTAAAAAAGGCGCTCATGGGCCCGGTGCGGGCGGAGTTCACCCGTGTGCCGGGAAAGGTGCACCAGGTAAATTATTTTGAAGAGTTGCTCGGGCATGAATTGGAACCGGTGGGCCGCTCCGTACTGGGTAAAAATTTACAAGCCAGCCGTATAGAAAGCGAATTTTACGGCATAGCCCGTGCCGCGCGGGATAATTATATTCACAACCATTTGCGCACCCGTTGGGTAAACCAATGGAAACGCTTTACCCAAAACCGTGAGCAGGTGCAAAAGGCTGTTAAAAGCCGCCTGTTTGGGCATCAGCCTCTCGCTTATGATAAAGTGTTTGATTTTTCTTCCCGCTGGATATTTTTTGGAGAAAGACACGGCCATACCCCTATTACGGAGGAAATAGCCTCTTTTGTGGCCGGTTTTGCCCGCCGCCACCCGGATACACCCGTTTATTTGGCTACGGAATTTATCAACACCCGTGATGATATGGGAATGGAACGCTTATTTATCCGCACCCCGCAGGATTTGTATAAATATATGGACGGCATATCCGTTGATATGCTGCGCCCGTTTAATCTGCTCCTTCAAAATAACGTAACCCTGGTAGGGCTGGAGGATTGGGAAGAATTCCAACACCAGGCGGACCTGGCTTTTGAAAAGGGCGAGTTTGATATGCGCCTTCCGTCCCATATGGAATATGAATACCGCCTGGCCCGTTCTTTATGGGGGGTGGAACACCGCAACCAAATGTGGGCGAAACGTTTAAACATGCTGCGCCGGCAGGCGGGCCCGCAGGCTTATATTTTTGTGTATGCGGGTGCCGGGCATGTAAACCGCAGTATACCGGGCAATTTGCCTTCTATGCTTAAGCAAAACGCGTCCCCCGTTATTACGCTTTCGGTATATGGGGATAACCCCATTGATTTCTTTTTGTGGGACGGATACCTCCGCCCTCAAAAAGAGGATTTACTGGGCGTGCCTTGCACCCCTAAAAACTGCCAGCACCCGCAAAAATTGTTTATGTGGCATAAAAAACCGGAGTATGGCCAGCTGCTCGGGTGCGACGGACGCATATGGTTCTTTTAAAAAAAGCTTGACAAAAAGGGTTATATTTTATATAATCCTTTTTAGTAAGAAGTTCTTATTTCTACCTCCTACTTTTACCCACAAAAAACCCGCCTTTCGGCGGGGTATAAATTTCTTATCTTTGTTACATGCTTTGCGGCGTGGTGGCCAGCAAATAAAACATCAGCCCCACTAATGCCGCCGTAAGCAGCGCGCATACCAGCGCGGCCGTTTTTTTGCTCCCTTTGGGGAACATCTTGCGGGTAATAATATAAAACCCGGGGAACCCCAACATCACCACAAATACAGCAATAATAATCAGTCCCGTCATAATCAGCCTCCGTTATTCCTCTATAGTAGTAAATTTCTTCCTGCCATAGCTACGCTTTCTTTATATTACAGGTGAAGTATGAACAACAAACAACCCAATTATTGCCGGATATATGACGAACTTTCGCGCGAGGCCGCCTCCTGGCGAAGCGTGTGGAAGGAACTGGGCGCCTATTTGGCCCCCACCCGCGGTTTTTTTGACGGGGAACAACCCAACCGCGGCCAAAAGATAGACCACCGCAAGCTGATAGACTCGGACCCGCTTTTGGCGGTGGAAGTATTATGCGCGGGGATGATTTCCGGGCTTACCAGTCCGTCCCGCAGTTGGTTTGAGCTGGAAATCGCACCCGCCGCTGCCCGTCAGCTTCCCGGCGCTAAAGAGTGGACACATGCCGTAAAAAAGCACTTGGAAGAAGCCTTTGCCTCCTCTAACATTTACGCGGCCCTGCACGGCTTTTATCAGGAAATTGCCGTATTTGGCACGGCCGCCATGTTATTGGAAGAAGACCTGCAGGACGTACTTCGCTGTCGCCTGTTTACGGCGGGGGAATACGTGCTGGGGGCGGATGGGGACGGGCGCATTAACTCGTTTGGGCGGGAATTCTTTTTAACCGCCGGGCAAATGGCGGATAAATTTGGCCTTTCGCGTCTTCCCGCGGCTGTTGCCCAAGCGGTTAAAGAAGGGCGCCAGAGCACCTGGCACAAAGTGCGCCACTTAATTGTGCCCAACCCCCGCCAAAACACCCGCTATAAAGACGCCTTGCATATGCCGTACCGCTCCGTTTATTTTACGCCGCAGGGGCATATTTTAAAAGAGGGCGGATACTGGGAGTTCCCGGTCATAGCGGCCCGGTGGGAAGTAAAAAACACGTCCGACGTGTACGGCAAAGGCCCGGGCTGGAAATGCCTGGGGGACGTAAAAATGCTGCAAAAAATGCAAAAAACCAAACTGGTGGCTTTGGATAAAAACACCAACCCGCCCATGATGGTGTCTTCGGGCGTGCAGGGGGAAGTGAATTTGCTGCCCGGCGGCTTAACGCGCTACAGCGGCACGACGGACGCCGCCGTAAAACCCGCCTATCAGGTGCAGGTGGATTTAGCCGCGCTGGAAAACAGCATAGAAAAAGTAAAAAATACCATTAAATCCCAATTCTTTGCCGATGTGTTTGTTATGCTCAGCGCACAAAATTATTCCAACATGACCGCGGCCGAAGTGGCCGAACGCCACCAGGAAAAACTGTTGGTTTTAGGCCCCGTATTGGAGCGGCTTAAAAATGAACTGTTGGACCCGTTGGTGGAACGCTCCTACGGCATTTTGCTCCGCCGCGGGGCTTTGCCGAACCCGCCGCAAAGCGTGCAGGGGCTGGAAATTGGCGTAAGCTACGTAAGCATGATTGCCCAGGCGCAAAAAGCGGCAGGCATGGCGGCGGTTTCCCAGGCGATGGCCTATGCCGGCAGCCTGGCGCAGGCCAAGCCCGAAGTGCTGGACCGCGTGGATTTTGACTCCGCCCTGGAGCAAGGTTTAGAAATGTTGGGCGTTCCGCCCGGCATTTTAAGAACGCGGGAACAAACCCAAGCCCTGCGCCAGGCGCGCGCCCGCCAAACGGACGCCACCACCCCTTCCACCCCTGCCGTTTAACCCGCCTTATTTATTTCCAAAAAGAAAAGAACAAAAAATCCTTACGCGGGCGCGTCTTAAATTACCGCACGGCCCGCGCAAGGGGGGAAAGTTTACCCTCCCGGGGGAGGGGGCTTTCTTCTAACCCACACAACCCGCCAAAGCCGGGTGGCCGCGCCTTAAATTACCGAGCGGGCCCCCCTGGCGGAAAGGGGAACACGCCCCGGAGTGTATCCCCTTCCCTTTATGAAAACAGATACACAGCCCACACAGGACGAGCGCGACTTGCGCTCCCTGCTGCAAAGCGCTTGCGGCCGGCGTGTGTTATGGCGCATTTTACGCGCCGCGCGCACCGGGGAAAATGCGTTTTGCGTGCAAAACTCTCACGCCACCGCTTACGTTTGCGGCCAGCAAAGTATTGGCGCGTGGCTAAGCGAAGAAATCTGGCGGGCGGAACCTTCCGCCCTGGCGCGTATGCGCCTGGAAAGCGAAAGCGCCCAGCGTGCCCGCCGCCAAAACGAGGAGAAAGAATATCATGACAACCCCTAATAACGCTTTACCCCAGCCTAGCGCCCCCGCGCAGGAGGGCGCGCTTGCCACGGGGAGTGCGCCACAAAGCACCCCGCCCGAAGGCAACGGGCCGGCTCCAGCTCAGCCGGGGCCTCAGGCCCCGGCCTCTTACGAGGACGTCCGCCTTCCGCCCGGCGCGCAGGACCCGCAAGGCCTGCTAAATGAGTTTAAGCAACTAGCCCAAACTTTAAACCTGCCCCCTCAAGCGGCCCAGCAACTGGTGGAGTGGGAGTTTTCCCGCGCGCAAAACCTCAGCCGTCACCAGGAAGCCCAACACCAGCAACTGCTGCAAAACTGGGCGGACGCCAGCAAAGAAATGCTGGGCCCCTCTTACGAAGAAGACCTGGCCCTTGCAGTGCGCGCGGCGGACACGTTTGGCGGGGAAGCCCTGCGCCAGCTGCTGGAGGAAACGGGGCTTGGCAATCACCCGGTGATTGTAAAAACATTTTGCCAAATCGGCCGTGCGACGGCGGAAGATTCCAGCCTGGGGGGAAAAGAAGCCTCCGGCGGGGATAAGACGTTTGCCGAAGCGTTGTACGGCTCTAATTAAGTTAAGGAGAGTATATGGCTATCATAGCAGACAAAAACTACGGCTTAGTGGACTATGCCAAACAGTTTGACCCTTCCGGCCAGGAACTGGCCATCGCGGAAGTGTTAAGCCAATCCAATGAAATTATAGGTGACGCACTGGTGCGGGAATCCAGCCTGGACTCCGGCCACGAATACGCCGTTCGCACCGGCATACCGGAAGGCACCTGGCGCCGCGCTTACCAGGGGATTGAGCCTTCCAAAGCCACTACCAAAGTGGTGGTGGAAACCTACGGCACGCTTTCGGCCTACAGCGTGGTGGATAAATTAATTGCCGAAAAGGGCGGCCACGTGCAGGCGGTAAGGGAAGGGCAGAGCAAGGCAATTATTGCCGGAATGTCCAACTCCATGGCCTATAACCTGATTTACGGCAACGCCGGCGAACACCCGGAACGCTTTACCGGCCTGGCCGCCCGTTACAGCGAGCTGAGCGGGGCGGAAAGCTCCCGCAACGTGATTGACGGCGGCGGCGAGGAAGAAGGCAAAAACTCCTCCATCTATTTGGTGGTGTGGGATAATGATAAAATTTTTACCTTTTTCCCCAAGGGCAGCAAAGCGGGCATCCAACGGGTGGACCACGGCCTTGTAAACCATGTGGACGCCAGCGGCAACGAATACCCCGCCTATAAGGAGTATTTTGAATGGAAATTGGGCCTGGCCGTGCAGGACTGGCGCTTTGCGGGCCGCGTGTGCAATATTGATGTTACCAACCCGCCGGCGGACTTAATTGACAAAATGTGCGAGCTGGAAGAACGCATACAAAGCCTTTCCATGGGTAAACCCGTTTGGTATATGAACCGCACCGTAAAGGCCGCGTTAAGAAAGCTGACCAGCAACAAAACCAACGTGCAGTACACGCCGGATCAGGTAACCTCCCGCCCGCTGATGACGTTTAACGAAATTCCCGTACACGTATGCGATGCCATTACCGATACGGAAAACTTGGTGAAATAGGAGGTTTTTTATGTTACTGGACCAAAATGCCGTATTTTCTGACGCACAAGCCGTAAGCGCCACGGCTCCCTCCACCCACGTGGTGGACCAAGGCGCCGCGGGGGATGCCCGCACCGGCCTGTACGCTGTTATTCAAGTGGATGAAGCCTTTTCCGGCGTTACGCAGTTAACCGCCACGCTGGAAACGGATGACAAGGCGGAGTTTTCTTCCGCCAAGGCTTTAATTAGCGTAACGGCGGATGCCGAGGCCTTAACAAAGGGGGCCGTGCTTTTAAAGGCGCCCGTTCCGGCCGGGGCCCGGCGCTACCTGCGTGTGAATTACACCGTAAGCGGCAGCGGCAGTGCAGGTAAAGTATCCGCATTTTTAACGGATATGGTGGACCTGTAAGCCCAGCCCCAAAAAGCGGGGTGGGGGATTTTTTATCCCCTGCCCCGCGCGGAGGGGTCAAATCCTTTTTTATTAAAAAGCTAAATTTTCCCGCTTCTTACATTCATTTTGCGGGTGGGTAACTAAACACTTGGTGATAAAAAACTTAAATTTGGGGTGTTTTTGCTCAAAATAAGGCTTTTTACATCAAAATGCGTGATGATGTCGTATCAAGGATATTCTTAGGGCGCAAACGGGAGAGGTAAAGCAAAATTTTTGCCCCAAAACACAGGCTTGGGTGCCGGTGTTCCCCCGACAAAAGCTATGGAAAAGTTCCTTTTATTTATTTAGGGCTTTAAATACGGGGTATTTATCCCATAAAAGCAAATAAAACCGCAAAACAGGGCCGGTGTATAGCGGCAAAGGTGTATTTTGGGGCCAAAAATACCCTGTATAGAGGGAAACATCTGCTAAATTTCCCCTAAATAAAAAACAGCTGATGTGGTGTTCATGAATGTTATCTTTTATTTGTAAAAATATATCTAATTTTAAAAATATTTAAAAAATAAGTATTTTTAAAATTATATATAAATTTAAAATAAATCAGTGCTGCTCTTTCTTTCTCAATTTTTTATTTCAAAATTATATTTAAAAATAAAAATATTTAAAAAATAAATATTTTTAAAATTAAATATAAAATATTATTGGAAAGAGTGGAAAATAGGATTTAGAGTTTTTGTAAAAATAAATGCAAATTTGCGGATAGTGATTGATGAAATAAATACATTGAAAATAAAAATATTTAAAAAATAAGTATTTTTAAAAATATGCAAAAAATATCTTGTTTAAAATTTAGTTGCTAGAACGGTCTGTGTGCCCTGTTTGTTACAAGTCTATTTTATTATTAAATAAATATATAAAAATAAAAATTATTAAATTTTAAATAAAATTAAAAATGGAGTTAAAAAATGGTGTCTAAAATTGATATTTGTAATTTGGCGTTGGCTCATTTGGGGCAGGAAGGGATATCTTCTTTAACCCAAGAGGATGAACGCGCCCGCCGTATCCATTTGTTTTATGACCCGGTAAAGGCAGAAGTCCTGCGTACCCACAACTGGGCCTTTGCCTTAGTGCGCGAACCTCTTGTGCTGCTGGAAGACCCTTCCGCCCCGGCTTACCCATACTTGTACCAATACCCGGCGGACGGTTTGTTTGTGCGCAAAGTATTTGCCGGGGCAGAGGGGCGCAAGCCGTACCCGTTTAAAGAGGTATACCGCCGCCGCATTAACCAGCGTGCCGTGCAAACCCCGGCCACCCAGGCCGTGGCCGAATACACGCGCGACGTGCAGGACGCTACCCAGTTTGACCCTGCTTTTGTAAAAGCCTTTTCCCTGGCGTTGGCGGCCGATTTGGCGCTGACGCTGACGGGGGACGAAGACCTTTGCCGCCTGCTTTTGGGGCGCTACAGCCAATGTTTGGAAGAGGCGCGGCGGAGTAATATGTCAGAAGGGTTTGAAATTCCGCCGGCGGACAGTGCCTTTGTGGGGGTGCGCTAATGGTATATCATCATTTACAGCCGGCCTTTAGCGGGGGGGAAATAAGCCCCCATGCCGCCGCCCGGGCGGACGGAAGTGTTTTTTCCTCCTGGTTAAAAACGGCCCAAAACTTTTTTGTGCACCCGCAGGGTGGGGCTTCCAACCGGCCGGGCACGCGTTTTGTGGCGGCGGCTAAATACGCGGATAAATCGGTTCGTCTGCTGCCTTTTGCCCTGGGGGATAATGAAAACTATGTGCTGGAACTGGGGGATAAATACCTGCGGGTGCATACGTCCGCCGGGCCTTTGCTGGGGGAAGACAATACCCCCTGGGAAGTTGCCACCCCATACAGCCAGTATGATGTGGCC
Source organism: uncultured Elusimicrobiales bacterium (assembly GCA_944327085.1). GTDB lineage: Bacteria > Elusimicrobiota > Elusimicrobia > Elusimicrobiales > Elusimicrobiaceae > Avelusimicrobium. Next base: position 133,087 of record CALVGG010000002.1, read on the forward strand.
CAACTGCAATATGCCCAGTATAACCAAACTTTGTATTTGGCACATTCGGCTTATCCGGTATACAAGTTTTTGCGCACGGCACAGGGCGGTTTTCGCTTTGAGCAGGTAACCTTAACGGGCGGCCCGTTTATGACCGCCAATACGGATGAAACCCTAAAAATGCGCCTGCAAAAGCAAAGCGGCTCTATTACCCTGGAGGGAAAAGCGGCCAGTGTGTCTTTCCAACCCAAAGTATACACTTACTACGCAATGCGTGCTTTTTTTATGGGGGAAGCGTTTTATTTGGATAATGACCTGGGGTGTAATATCCAGGCCATGGTGGAGCGCTTTAACGCTGCTTACGGCCCCCGGGGCTTCAGCGCGGTTAATTCCGGCGGGGTGGTAACCATTACTTCCCCCACGGAAAACGGCGCCGATTATAACGGGGCGGAGTTTGTAATCCACTATTTGGCCGATGTTTTTGCCGACCCAAACGAAACGGCCGTATACCGCCTTTCCGGCGGGGCCAGTGCGGGCACGATTGTGGAGGACGGTTCGGCCAAGTTTATTTTGGAGAGCGATTTTGATTTCTTTGCCCCCGGCCATGCGGGCGGCTTGTTTAGCCTTACGCACGAGGTGGAAAGCCAGTACGTTTCCGGCTCTTTAGGGTTTGACGGGAGCTCCCAACCGCTTAAAAGCGGGGGGGACTGGCGTTTTACCACCGCCGGGGATTGGACCGGCAGCGCCGTGCTGGAAAAATCTACCGACGGCGGCTTAACCTGGCGTGCGGTAAAGCATTTTGCGCGCGCGGCAAACGGAGAGCAATTAAGCGAGTTTGGCAACCTGGAGGCCTCTTCCCAGCTTTATTTGCTTCGCTTGCGGGCGGAAAATATCAGCGGTAACCTGCAATATGAAATGTGGAGCGACAGCTTTATTCAAGAAGCCGTCTTGCGTTTAAACACCTACGTCAGCCCCCGCCAAATGGAAGTGCAGGTAACCCAGCAGTCCGCTAGTGAGGAGTGGACCTCCCGCTGGGCCCAGGGCAGTTTCAGCCCTCAGGCGGGGTATCCGGCCTGCGTGTTTTTTTATCAGGACCGCCTGGGCTTTGCCGCCACCCAAAGCGAGCCGCAAACCCTGTGGTTTTCCAAAATCTCCCAATATGAAGACTTTGGCCACCTGCGCACCCAGCAACAGGCGGACGGGTTTTGCCTAAACCTAAACGGCCAAACGCTTAATACCATCCGTTCCGTAGCGGCCTGCGGCAAGCTGTTTGTGTTTACTTCCGGCAGTGAGTGGACGGTATCCTCCTCCGGCGCGTTTAGCGCTTATAACGCGTCTGCCTTTCAGCAAAGCCAGCGCGGCAGCAACCGGGTGCCGGCCTTAACTGCGGGCGGACGGGTACTGTTTGTGCAGGCCCGCGGCACCGCCCTGCGGGATTTTGTATATGATTATTCCACCGATGCTTACCCCGGGGGCGACTTAACCCTGCTGGCCCGCCACCTGTTTTTTAACCGGGAAATACAGGCCTTGGCTTTCCAGCAGGAGCCGGACTCTTTAGTGTGGTGTTTAATGGGGGACGGGCGCCTGTTAACCCTTACTTATTTGCCCGGGCAGCAAATTTGCGCCTGGGCGCGCCAAGAAACGCAGGGCAAAGTGCTTAGCCTGTGCAGCCTGCCCGCCCAGGGGTATGACGAAATGTGGTTTGCCGTTAAACGCGGCTCCGCCACCTGTATAGAGCGGCTTTGCCCGCGCCTTTCCACCAAGAACCCGCAGGACCAGGTATTTTTGGATTCTTGCGTGTCTGTTGCCTCTTTAGGCGGGGCGTGTGAAATGGGGGGGCTTGCGCATTTAGAAGGGCAAACGGTGCAAGCCTTGGCAGACGGAAACCCCATCGGGCCGTTTACCGTTCAAGCGGGAAAAATTACGCTGCCTGCGGGCATAAATACCGTGCATGTGGGGCTGGCGTATGAGGCGCGGCTGGTTACCCTGCCGCCTGAACTTAATTTGGCGGACGGAACTTCGCGCGACCGCAAGCGCCGTTTGGTATCCGTTACCTTTTTACTGGCGGACAGCCGCGGCGGTTTTGCCGGCCCCGAGGACGGAAAACCGGACGAACTGGTTTATGCCCCTCAAACCCCCGGTTCTCAGGCGCCCGCTTTGCAAAGCGGATTGTGTGAAAAAATTATTTCCTCCAGCCACAGCCGTTTAAAGGGGGTGTTGTTTCAACAGCCGGCCCCGCTGCCCGTTACGCTGTTAAACATTATGGTTACTTCCTGCTAAATAAAAAGGGCCCTTGGATTGCCAAGGGCCCTGTAAAAACAAAATGCTTTTTATTGAGCTGCCTGAGGAAGCGGCGCGGAAGCCACCTCTTGATTCGGCACGGCAAACGGCGTATTATACGGCACCGGCGCCGCCGGGAACCCGTTGGGGCGGAAACTGCGGATTTCGTCTTTCACCATTTGTTGGTAAGTTGCGTTGCCGGATACAAAACCAAGCACCGCGTAGCTTAAATCATCCTGTGCGGCAAATACCACAAAAGCTTGGTAGTTTCTGCCTTGCTGGGTGGTTCCTTCTCCTTCTAAAAATACCGTATTGGGGACGGAATAGTCCGGCTCTGCCAGCAGTTTAAACTGGGTATTTTGCGCCTGCACTACATCCTCCGCCATTTCTTGTAAATATTCCTGCACATTGGCTTGGGGCTCTATTTTATTTACATACACTACCAGGCCGGAAATAGGCGACACAAAGTTTTGGGCTTCCTGCTGGCCTTGGTTCTTTTTGGATATGGCGCCGATGTTGGTGTCAAACCCTAACAGCAGGCTGCTGTTGTTGTTGATATTAATCCAATCGCTTGTTTCCGTGCCGCCAAATAAGTTGATGGTAAAGCCGTATTTCGGGTCCGTATACGGGCGTACGCCGGTGGTAATGTCGGTCTTTTGTATGGTTTTTTCCACCAAAGGCATAATGGGCATAATGTATTTGTTTACGCCCATTATCGTGGAAATAATGGATACGGCAAATAACAGTACCGTGGCAATACCGGCCAAAATAAGCGGCCATTTATTTTTATTTTTCCCGGCAATAATCCAACCTAATTTAAAGATCAGGAAGAAAATGCCGTATACTACTGCAACTATAACAAGCAAAAACAATATAGCAAGCGCAAGCGCCATACAATTCTCCTTATTTTAAAATGAAGCAAAAGCAAACTTTTACTATTTCCAATGATATTAGTTTACGCCGCCCTTGTAAAGCCGATTTTAAGTTTTTGGCCCGCCATATGCGCCCGATGGACAAGCGGGAGCTGCACGCCACCCACGGTGGGGTGGATGCCGCTTTGCTGGAGCGTTTTGCCCGTAGCAGTGCATGTTGCCTGACGCTTTGCGCCCGGGGCCGTGTGGCGGGGCTGGCGGGCATTGTACCGAGCGGACAGCCGGCCCCTTGCGCCTGCGTGTGGCTGCTTACGGCGCGCGGCGTGGAAAAATACCCCCTGGGGTTTTTTAAAGCCGCACGGGCGGTATTAACACATTTTTTGTCTTTCTATCCCACCCTTTACAATTACATTGATTTACGCTACCCCCAAGCCGTGCGTTTTGCGCTTATGCTGGGGGGGCATACGGCGGGGCACCGGGTATACATACACGGGGCGCCGTTTCAGTTATTTATATTTAGGAGGAACCAGTTATGGGAGGAGCAGTAAACGTAGGCGGTGCTTTAATTGCAGGTGCCGCCAATGTGGCGGGGCAAAATAAAACCCAGCGGGAATATTACCGCGCCCTGGCCCAAACGGCCGATAAACAAGCCGCTTTGCAGCAGGCCGCGGCCAAACGGCAGGCGGAATATATTTTCCGCTCCGCCGCGCAGGAAAGCACCCGCCTGCAGGACGAGTACACCGCCGCGCTAGACGCGCAGCAATCGGCCCGTGCGGCCAACGGGCTGGCCAATTCTTACACGGTTCAGCAAATTATGCAAGACAGCCGCTGTAACCTGCTGACGGACCAGCAAACCCTGCGCCAAAACACGGCGGACCAATTATACGAAACCAATTTGTCCGCCCTGCTGGGCGTGCAGGCCAAAAAGGATGAGGCTTCCCAATACCGCACCTTAAGCCGCCGCACCAGCGGCAGTTTTTTAACGCAGTATTTACAGCGTTTATTTAATGGGTTTTCCAACTAGGAGAAAATAATGAAAATACCCGTTTATGAAAAGCAACAGCGTTTGCACGTAACGCGTGCGCAGGCGGGCTCCGTTTTCCGCCCGTCCCCCGCGTTGTTTGAAGACAACCAATACACCCGCCTGGCCCAAGGGCTGGAGGCCGCCGCCGGTGCCGGTGCCCTTTTGGGCGCCGCGCAGGAGGAACTGGCCAAAGCCCGCCAAAAAAAGCAAACGGCAGGGGAAAACAAAGCTTCTGTATTGCCGCCCGGAACTCAACCCCTTATGCAGGAGGCTTTTAAAGAACTGGCCCAACAGCAACAGCAAAAAGAGGACGTGCAAAACACCCAGCGCCGCCTGGCCGTGGCGCAGGCATCGGCCGCGTTGGCTTCTACGCCAAAAGAGCTGGAAGAACTAATGGACAAAAATTTTTCCGCTTCTTCTGCCAAAAACTTTTTGCGCGCGCAGGCTTTAAGCAGTAATTTAAGTGCCGCTTTGGCGCAGGGCAAAACCCCTCAGGCGGCAGAAATATTGGCCCGTTTTGAAGGGGAGCTAACCCCTCCCGCCCGTCAGGGCGCCCTGCAAAGGCTGCAAAATACCGCGGCCGAAAATGCCGCCCAAGAAGCATTCACCCAAGCCCTAAAAGAAGGCCAAAACCCCGCTTGGTGGACGGATAAAGAGTTGGATGAGCGTGCGCTTAACGCTTCGGCCCGGTATCCGCAGCCCATTCAGCAGGAAACACGCCGGGCTTTGCAGGCGCTTAGCCAGGGGGAAAGGGCGCGTATGCAAACAACCAAGGCCGCTTTACTGGGGGAGGTTTTAAGCGGCGCGCAAAATGGAGAGAAAGAAACCCTCAGCCAGGCTTTATTCTCTTTTGCGCAGTTATTCCCGCAGGAAGAAACTTGCGTAAACGCGGCAGTGCGGGATATTTCGGCCGGTAAAAGCCCCACCTCCCGCCCGGGGGTTTATAACCGTTTGTACGAGCAAGTGCGCGGGGAAGAGGTAAGCGAAGAGAAACTAAGCAAAGAATTTTCCGCCGGGCGCATAAGCGGGCGGGATTATTTGCAGCTGCTTGCGCAAAAAGCGGCCTTGCGCGGCGGGGCGGATGAAACACTGGGGCGGCTTTTATGCTCGGCCGTGGGGCGGCTGTGCCGCAAAGAGGGCTTATCTTCGGCCGAGGCCGATGACTTTAAATACGCCGTCTACTCCCTGCCTGGGGATGATGCGGCCAAACTCTCCGCCTTAAAGAAATTGCGGGACATTTATTTTTTGTGAGGTTTTCTGTATGACTGTTACTTGTACCAATACCAAACACATCTACCCCGGGGACGGCCAACGCCGCAAATGGCCGTTTACTTTCCCGCTTTTTAATGCGGCGCATTTGCGCCTTTGGCGGGTGGGGGCGGACGGCAAAGCCGTATTAAAAACTGCCGGTTTTTACGTGGATATGGAAGAAAAAGAAGTGCTCTATCCGCTGGAAAACGAGCAGGAACCCGTCCCCGCCGCGGGGGAATACATTGTGCTCCAGCGCGTTACCCCGCTTACGCAGGAGTTTGACGTAAAACGCCAGCAAAACCTGGACCTGCAAACCTGGGAAGACGCGCACGACCTGGCCGTCCTGCGTGAGCAGGAACTGGCGGAAGAACTTTCCCGCGCGCTTAAATTTCCCGTTCAAAACCAAAACGCAGATACGGACGCGGCCGGCTATCTGGCCGCCATTACCCAATTAAAGGACGAGGCTGCCCGCGAGTCCCAACAGGCGTTGGAAAATTCCCGCCAGGCGTGTCAAAACGCTCAGCAGGCAAAAGATCTTTCTGCCAAAGCCGCGCAGGAAGCGCAAGCGGCAAAGGACTCTTTATCCGTTTACGCCCGGCAAGCCCAAACGGCCAGCCAAGAGGCGCAAGAAGCTAGCCAAGCGGCCCAGCAGGCCAGTACGCAGGCGCAGGGGTTTGCCACTTCTGCCGGGCAGGATGCCGCCAGCGCGCAAGATGCGGCGCAAACGGTGGCCCGGCACCGCCAAGAAACGCAGGAGCTGGCCCAAAGTGCCCAGTCCCACGCGCAAACGGCCCAGCAGGCGGCCGCGTCAGCCACCTCTTCCGCCCAAGCCGCGGCCCAAAGCGCGCAGCAGGCGGCCCAAAACGCCGCCGTCATTGTGCCGGACAACTATGTAAAAAAATCGGGCGACACGATGACCGGCCCCCTAAAACTGCCCGCCCCGGCAGTTGGTTTAAACGATAACACCGCCATCACTGCCGCGTGGGCGCGCGCGTTAATTACCGGCAAAACGGTTGTAAAAGATTATATTACGGAGCGCTTTAGTGATGAAACCGGCAACTGGTACGAACTATACGTCAGCGGTTGGATAAAACAAGGCGGTATTGGGGTTTATACCGGTTTGGTGGGGGAACAGACTGTTACGTTATTAAAACCCATGGCAAATGCCAATTATTCTCTTATGCCGTTAATGGTTAGCAAAAGGGGAGGGTATGACCAATTTCCTGTTTTAACATCCGTAACTACCACAAATTTTAAGTTTACAGTTGTAAACGCGATTGCCGGGGTGGCCCCATTGTTTACCTGGAGAGCGGAAGGCTATAAAGCGCAAGGAGCTTAATGATGAAATTTAAAATAGGACAAATTGTAACAAAAGAAAACAATACACAGGCGGCTATTGCCTGTAATCAAGCGGGGGATAGAACAATTGAGGAACAAGACGGGCAATATGTCATTGTGCCTAACTCATCGCCTACTGTGCCAACGGTGCGGGAAAAGGTGCGCGCTTTAGAAATTAAAACCGGCCTTACGCGTGCCGTGCGTGAACTGGTACTGGCGGAAAATTCCGGCGCAAGCAACTACGCAAAACAGCAGGCGCAGAAAATTGAAACTTTGGCCGCGCCACTGCGGAGAAGTGAACAATGACGCCTGAAAAAATAAAAGCCTGGCTGTACATAGCCGGTGCGGCGGGGGCGGTGTTGTTTTGGTGTTTTACCATATACGGCCTGCCGCCGCGGGTGGAAAAGCTGGAAGCCACCGTAAAAGAGCACGAGCGGCGCCTAACGGAAAGCGGCGTAAAAATAGACATTATTTTAGACGACGTAAAAACCATTAAAGGTTTTATCCTTCAACGCCACGGAGGGGGTGGTAATTAATGCCCGCATTTAGCCAAAAAAGCAAAGAACGCCTGCTTACCTGCCACCCGGATATTGTGGCCGTATGCCGGGAACTTATCAAACAAATGGACGTAAGCGTGCTATGCGGCCGGCGCACCCGTGCGGAGCAGGATGCTGCCTATAAAGCAGGCACCAGCCGTGCCCGCTACCCGCAAAGCGCGCATAACCGCGTGCCCAGCCACGCGGTGGATTTAGCGCCATACCCCATAGACTGGAACAACCTGGCATGGTTTAAAGAAATGTGGATCAGGTTTGACGCTATTGCCCGTGTGCTCAAAACGCGCGGAGAGATTGTGAGCGAATTTATATGGGGCGGTGATTTTAAAACTTTGAAAGACTGCCCCCATATTGAAATAAAGGAGAAATAATATGCAATGGATAACAACGCATTGGGATGATATTCTTGCCATTATCGGCGGCGTGGTGGTGATTGTTTCCACCGTGGTAAAACTAACCGCTACGGAAAAGGACGACACCGTATGGGCCAAAATTTTGGCGGTACTGGCGGCCTTGTCTTTGGTCAATCCGGACGGGTCCGTCATTGGCAAAAAAGAGGTTAAATAATGTGGCCGGCCATCGGCTGCGTATGCGGCTTGGGGCTAATGTTATGGGCGGTTATTGCGCTTGCCAAAAACAGCGGGCGCAATGCCGCCCGGCTGGAAGCTTTAAAACAAGAGGCCACCCGCCAAGCCCAAGAACAGGAGGCCTGCCATGAAATTAAAAACCGGGTTTATCATCTGTCTGTTAGCGCTGTGCGCAAGCGGCTGCAAAACTTGGCGCGCAAGTAATGCCACCGCCTGCCGGGTGGGGTTTGATTATAAAGACCCCGGTGTAAACGACCAAAACGCCCGCGCGCTTTTAACCCACTACTGCCTGTGCGTAAGCCCGCGCCCCTGCCAGTACCGCTAGGCCTAAACACGCCCGGCGCCTGGGCCCAAAGGCCCATGTAATAAACGCCTAAAAAGTTTATCATAAATATATGAAAAAGTTTTTAGGCGTATTTTGTGTATTTTTGGTATTGGGTGCTGCGCCCTGCGTGCAGGCGCAAAAATGGCAGAGCGTTAAAAAAATGCTTTGCGGACCTAAAACCAAAATATCGTACTTTTCTGCCAGAAGCAAGATGGAAGCGGCTGTTTTGCGCGCTGTAAAAAGCGGGCAGATAAAAGCGTTGCCCTCACGGGCTGCAGGGGGAAAGGTACTGCTCAAAACGCCTTCGCTGGCGGCTTTTGCCCCGGCAAAAGAGGATTTGCCTTCTTTGTCCGCCATCCCTGCTTTTGCTTTTCAGCACAATGAAAAGGAAATGTACCGCGGCATGGCATTACCGCCAGACGGTGAAGACCTGCGCTTTATTATGCAAAACGGGCTGAAAGTTTCCAAATCCCATTATGAAAATTTTGCCGCTTATGACGGGCGAGACTATCCGGACGGGACCAAAGCCATTTACGCGTCCTTCCAGCCAAAGTACGCCGTGCGCTTTATTTTTGCGGAGCAGGACTGGCCTTCCTACATACCGGTTATTTTGCATTTAAAAAAATTGGGGTGGAGGGATTTTGTATCCGTTCCGCACGATATTCCCCCGTCGTGGATTTACCGCGTAAGCGCGCTTTTAAAGGTAAACGGGCGCTTAACGTGGGGGGAGTTAAAAATAAAAAATAAGGAATTTATTTTTACCCCTTATCCACCGGCTCCCCCGGCGGCAAAAGAATAGCTTTTATTTAACCATAACAAAACCCCCGTTATAAAACGGGGGTTTTAAAATTTACTGCAGTTTTTACTACAGTATCGTCGAAAAATGGTGCGCTCGGCGGGAGTCGAACCCACATTTCCAGCTTCGGAGGCTGACGCTCTATCCATTGAACTACGAGCGCGCAAAACTATTTCTTTTTTTATTTTAGCAAATTATACGCCGCGGCGGAAAATACGCCGCCCTTATTTATCCGGCCTGTTTACTGTGCGCGGTATTTGCGCGGCAGGCCCAGCCAAATGGCCAGCAAGGCGCCCACTCCCAATAAATACGGGTAGTATAAATATTCCATAATATTTAAAGGAGAAATACCCGTTAAGCTGGCCGCCATCAGCAGCTGCGCCCCGTAAGGGATAATGCCCTGCACAAAGCAGGAAAATATATCCAGCAAACTGGCCGAGCGGCTGGGCATAATTTTAAAGCGTTCTGCAATTTCTTTGGCGATGGGCCCCGCCATAATCAGGGCGATGGTGTTGTTGGCGGTGCACAAATTGGCAAAGCTGATCAGGCCCGCAATGCTCATTTCCGCCCCTTTGCGCCCTTTAATGTGGGCGGTTAATTTTTGGATAATCCACGCCAGCCCGCCGCCGGTGCGTATCATTTCCAGCATGCCGCCGGCCAGTATGGTAACAATAATCAGCTCTCCCATACCGGTAATGCCGGCCCCCATGGAAACCGTCCACTCCCAAATGCCAAAACTGCCCAGTAAAAGCCCAATCAGGCCGGAAAGCACCGTCCCCAGCAACAGCACCACCATCACGTTTACGCCCATCATGGCCGCCCCCAGTACAATCAGGTACGGAAGCACTTTTAACCACTGCACTTGGGCAGGTTCAAACGCGGCTTGGGTATGGCTGCCAAGCAGGATGTACAAAATGGTGGTCAGCAGGGCAAAGGGCATTACAATTTTAAAGTTGGTTTTAAACTTGTCCGACATTTTACACCCCTGCGTGCGGGTAGCCACAATGGTGGTATCGGAAATAAAAGACAGGTTATCCCCAAACATAGCCCCGCCCACGGTGGCGGCCGCCATTAAAGCGGGGTTCATGCCGGTTTTAACGGCTATCCCCGCGGCCACGGGCGCCAGGGCCACAATGGTGCCTACGGACGTGCCCACCGAAACCGAAATAACACACGCCGCCAAAAATACCCCCGCCGCCAGCACGTTGCCCGGCAGTATGGACAAGGCCAAATTGACCGTGGCATCCACCGCGCCCATGGCTTTGGTGGTTTGCGCAAATGCGCCCGCCAAAATAAAAATAAGCACCATCAGCATAATATTGGGGTTGGCCGCGCCCTGGCAGAAGGTTTCAATGCGTTTATGCAGGTTGCCGTTTTTGGCCATGGCCACCGCCACGACGGACGATATAACAAACGCTACCGTAATGGGCATTTTGTAAAAATCCCCGGCGATGATAGACACCACTAAATAAGAAATTAAAAATACCCCAAGCGGCACTAACGCCCAGGCATTGGGGCGGGGTTGGTTGGTTTGCGGGTTCATAAACTAAAAATATCCTTGAAAAAAGCGCCTTAAGGCGCGGTTAAATTAAAATTTTACTTATATATTATATGAAATTTTGACGTTTTAATTGGTAACCCCTGCCCGGGGCAAGGGGTGAAAGATTTTAAAAAAATTCATACAATGAATTTATGAAAGCCGCTATCATTACCATTGGGGACGAAATACTGCTTGGGCAGATTACGGACACCAACTCCCGCTACATCGCGCAGGAGCTGGCTTCTTTAGGCATAGAAACGGCCGTTATGTATACGGTGGCCGATTCCCGCGCCGACATTATAAACGCTTTGCAAAGGGCGCTTTCCCGCGCGGAGCTGGTGCTTATCACCGGCGGGCTGGGGCCCACGAAGGACGATTTAACCAAAAAAACCCTGGCGGATTTTTTCTCCGCCCCGTTGGAATTTAACCCGCAGGTATATGCCTGGCTGGAGGAAATGCTCCTGCCCCGCCGCGGGGAAATAAACGCCTACAACAAAACCCAGGCTTATCTGCCCAAAGGCTGCCGGGTGCTGCGCAACCGGCGCGGTACGGCCAGCGGCATGTGGTTTGAAAAAGACGGCAAAATTGCCGTTTCCCTGCCCGGTGTTCCGTTTGAGATGGAATGCCTGATGCAGGCGGAAGTATTGCCTTTGCTTAAACAAAAATGCGGTGCCTCTTTATTGGCTTATATTTTGCTTCACGTATATAACATACCGGAGGCGGAACTGGCCATGCGTTTAAAAGCGTTTGAGGAGCAGCTTCCCCCGGGCATTGGGCTTGCTTATTTGCCGTCGGTAGATGAGGTAAAACTGCGCCTCACCGCGCATGGCCCCGCTTTAAAAGAATTGGCAAGCCAAACCCAAATTTTAAAAACGCACCTGCAGGGCCTTCGTTTTACCGAGGGGGAAAAGCCTTCCAACGTGGCGGAAGTGGCCGCCTTGTTTAAAAAGCGCGGGTTAACCCTGGCCACGGCCGAAAGCTGCACGGGGGGAAATATAGCGCATTTAATTACGCAGCTGGCGGGCGCGTCGGACTATTTTTTAGGCGGCATTGTTTCTTACGCCAATGAGGTAAAGCAAAATGTGCTGGGCGTAAGCGGGGCGGATTTGGAAAAATTCGGCGCCGTCAGCGAGACTGTTGCCCTGCAAATGGCGCAAGGCGCCCGCCGGGTTACGGGGGCGGATTGGGCCGTTTCCACCACTGGCATAGCGGGCCCCGCCGGCGGAAGTGCCGAAAAACCCGTCGGCACCGTATGGATTGGCGTGGCAGGCCCGCAAGGCAGTTTTGCGCGGAAGTTTGTTTTCTCTTCCGTGCGGGAGCGCAACATAGGCAAGGCCTCTGCCAAGGCGCTTGAATTACTGGCCGACGCGGTGCGCGGCAAAATATAATTTTATTTATCAGGCAGGAGGAGTTTTATGGATATTTTAAATACGGTTTATTTAACAGGCATTGTGCCGCTGGTGGGCAAAGTAAGCCCGGCGGAAGCGGGGGATATGGCCCGCGCGTTATCCATGGGCGGGCTGCCGCTGGCGGCTTTGCACATTAAAAGCGCAAAAGACGTTTCCCAAGCGCGCGCCATGCAGCAAGCGGTGGAAAATTTCCTCATTTGTGCCTGCGGCGTGAAGGACGAAGCCTCCGCCCGCCTGGCGCTGGAAGCCGGCTCCAAACTGGTGTTTGCCGTCGGGCTGGAAGAAGGCGTGCAGAGTCTGCTGGCGGAAAACGGCGTACTGGTTTTGCCGCCTTTGTCTTGCGTAGTCTTTGATAAATTGGGGCAATATTTTTCCAGCGGTAAAGTGGCCCCCTGCCTGTGGCCGGACGTGCAAATGCCGCACCGCCGCGGTAAATCTTATTTTGAAGTGCTGGTGCGCCGCATCCGCCAGGCCGTAAACAATATGCTGGGGTTTAATTTGCGCCACGTGGGCATTAACCAGCCGGACGCGGAAACTTCCGCCCGTACGGCGGGCGAGTTTGAAAGCCTGTTCGGGTTCACCCGTACGGACCGCGGCGGCGCTTACTTTTCGGGCGAAGTGGTGGAAGTAATGAAAAAGAAATTTTACGGCCGCAACGGCCACATTGCCGTATCCACTAATGACGCGGCCCGCGCCGCGCATTATCTGCAAAAGCAAGGCGCCCAGTTTAACTGGGACAGCGCCGGCTATAACGAGGACGGTTCCCTCCGCGTGGTATATCTCGCCAAGGAAATTGGTGGTTTTGCCGTGCATATCCTGCAAAAATAAACTTTGTAAACCCGCAAAAAAGGGGCGTTAAAAAACGCCCCTTTTTATTTTTATTTGCGCTAAAATTTAGCCAATGACCGGCTGCACAAAGGTGCGGGTGGCCAGTTCTCTATCCAGCATTAAAAGGGCTTTTTTATCGTCCCCAATCAATTTCAAGTTAGAGATAATCTGCCGTACGGAGGCTTCCTCTTCCACCTGTTCTTTTACATACCAGTCCAGGAAGGAAACGGCGGCGCGGTCTTTGGCGTTGTCGGCCTCGTCGGCCAAGGCGTTGATTTTGGAAGTTACCAGCTGTTCGTGTTTTAACACTTGTTCAAAAATTTCTACAATGCTGCCTTCTTTAAATTCCGGCTTGGCAATGGCGTCCAAGGTTACTTTGCCGCCGCGTTCGTGCACGTAGTTATAAAGGCCCATGGCGTGGGCGTGTTCTTCCTGCACTTGCACGTTAAACCAGTTGGCAAAACCGGTTAAATGCTGTTCTTCAAATATGGCTTTCATGGCCAAGTATAAATATTCGGAATACAACTCCGCATTAATTTGCGCGTTAAAAGCGGCTACTAATTTTTCGTTCATAAACCCTCCGTAAATAATAAAAATTCTTGTTTGTATTATAGCTTTTATTTTGTATTTTGAAAAGCCGAAAAAAGGGTTAAAACATGTCTTCCGCCAAACCTTTTTATTCAAGCGCATATAAAACGGAGGAAAGGGCCGTTTGACAAAATAATTATACAAGCGTATAATTATTATACAGTTGTATAATTTATGGAGGGTTTATGGGCCGTTCTTCTTCCAATACGGACGCAAAGCTAATCCGCGCCGGCATGTGTTTAGCCCGCAAAAAAGGGCTTAAAAACTTTACGGTGCGGGAGCTGTGCGCCCGCTGCGGAGTAAACCTGGGTATGTTTCACTATTATTTTAAAACGCGTGAAACGTTTGACGCGGCCGTATTAAACAGTTTATACGGCGAGCTGATGAGCGCCATTAATGTGGAAGTGCTGCCCAGCCGCACGCCCCGCCAAAATATAGAGGCCGCCCTTCGTGCCGTATATGTTTTTGCGGGCAAAAACCGAAGGTTGATTTCTATGCTTATTGGGGACGCTTTCAGCGGGGACAGGCAAATTGTGCGTTTGGTGGCGCAGTTGTTTTCCCGCCATGTTTCCGTACTGATGAATGAACTTAAACGCGCGCAAAAACAGGGCCAGCTGCGCACACAAACCGTGCGGGACGCACTGCTTTTGCTTCTGCCGCAGGTGCCGTTGGCGCAGGGCGTGCTGGGGCTGGCGGAGCGCCTGGGAAAAAACTTCCCGCCCAAGCTTTACCGCCAGGTATTGGAGGTATCCGGCCAGGAAGACACCTTCCGCCGTGCTCAATTTATGCTAAAAGCCGTTTTGGGGGATGAAAAATGAAAAAATATTTATTCGTTTGTTGTTTTTGCTGCTTGGGCTTAGCAGCCGCGGGGCAGACCTTGCAATTGGCCGCGTGTGAAAAAGACGCCCTGGCCTTTTCGCCCGCCGTAAAAGCGGCACAGGCCAAAGCGGCTGCGGCGCTGGCGGGGTATCAGTCTTCGCGTGCGGTGTTGTATCCTTCTTTATATTTAGACGCGCAGGGCAGTTGGGTGTCCGAAATACCCACCCTGCAATTGGGCCCGCAGCAGTTTGAGTTCGGCAGCGAATGGGGCGGCAAAGTGGGCCCCACGCTGGAGTATACGCTTTTTGATAAAGGGGCGCGTTCTTCGGCCAGCCGGGCGCGTTTTACCGCGTACGAGGCCGCCTTGCAGGATGTGCAGTCCGCCCGGCGTAACGCTTTATTAAATGTGCGCCAGGCTTATTTTACCGTCCAGCGGGATTTGGAACATATGTACCTGGCCAGCGAGCAATTAAAAGTGGCCCGCAAGCAGTTAAAGGATGTACAGTCCGCCTATCAGGCGGGTGCCAAAAGCCGGTTGGACGTGCTGATGGCGCAAAAACAGGCTCTTCGCCTGGCGCAGGAAGCCAGCGCCGCGCGCGGCGCTTTGGGCACGCACCTGCGGGATTTGTTTAAACTGACGGGGACGGACTACGGCCTCAATCCCGCCTACGCGCTGGACGCGCGGGTGAAAGAAGAACTGCCCGGCAAAACCACGTCCGTCATTCGGGCGGACTTGCCGGAAAATACCGTTCAGGCGCTTTCTTCGGCCGCTTCGCTGGGGTTTGATGAAAACTCCCCGCGGTTGGCTTCTTTGCAGGCTTTAAGCCGGCAGTATGAATATGCTTCCCGCGGGTATTCGGCGGCGGTGTGGCCGCGCGTGGGGCTTACGGGCGGCGCATATTGGGAATACCCCAACGGCCCCTTGCAGGAAGACGTGTTTTTAGGGCGTGCGGGGGTATCGGTGCGCCTGCCGCTTTTTGAGGGGGGCAAAAACAAACAGCAGGCCCGGGCCCAGCGCCAAACGGCTCAGGCCGTGCAAGAAAACCGGGCCGAGCTGGAAAAGAATTTGGAAGCGCTGTTTTATTCTTCGCGCGACCGCCTGGCCTCTTTAGACGTGGAAGAAGACCTGGCCCGCCAATTGGTGGACGCGGCCCAAAAATCCGCCGCGCTTACTTACGAGGCTTACAAAGCGGGCTCCGTTACTTTTTTGGAAGTGGATGATGCCAACCTTTCTTTACTGCAAAGCCGCATTGCCCTTTCCGATTTATACATTCAGCGTTTGAACAGCTTGGCCGTTATGGATAATTTAGGGAGATAACATTTATGAAAAAAGTCATTGCCGTTTCTGCCGTTATTTTATTTGTGTTGGTGGGCGCGTGCCTGATTTTCTGGCGCCATACGCCGTTTGCATACAGCGGCGTGGTGGAAGCCGTGGAGGTGGACGTGCCCGCCCGCCTGGGGGACACCATTAAAACCCTGCCCGTGCAGGAGGGCTCCCCCGTGCAACAAGGGGAAGTGCTGGCCCGGCTGGATTGCCAAGACGTTTCCTTGCAGTACGCCATTGCGCAAAAAGAGTTTGAGCGCGCCGCCCAATTATTAAAAACTACCGCCGGCTCGCGCGAGAATTACGACCTTAAAAAACACCAGTTTGACCAAGCCTCCCTGCACAAAGACTGGTGCGACATCAAAAGCCCCTTAACCGGCAAAGTGCTTTATAAATATTACGAAGAGGGGGAATTTATTCCCGCCGGCCGCAAACTGTTAACCGTGGCCGATTTGGCCCAAATGGACGTGTGGGTATATGTGGAGCATGACCTGCTGGCCCGTTTAAAACCGGGTATGGAAGTGGAAGGCTTTTTGCCGGAAACAAACCAGCATTTTAAAGGGGTTATTTTATCTATTAACGACGAGGCCGAATTCACCCCCAAAAACGTGCAAACCCGCCGCGAGCGCGAACGCCTGGTGTACGGCATAAAAACCCGTTTTGAAAACGACCAAAACCAAACCTTAAAACCGGGTATGACGCTGGAAGTGTCCTTCCCGCTGGAGGATAAATAATGCCCGCGCTTGGCGTACGGGTGGAAAATGTAACCAAACAGTTGGGCCATACCACGGCGCTGGATCAGGTAAGCACCGTGTTTGAGCCGGGGCTTGTGCACGGCATTGTGGGCCCCAACGGCGCAGGCAAAACCACGCTTATGCGCGTGCTTACGGGGCTGTTACACCCCACGCAGGGCCGGGTGGAATATTATGACCAGGCTGGCCCTGTTTCGCCCGCGCAGGCTAAATATGCCGAGGGGTACTTTCCCCAGGAGCCCAGTTTATACCCGGACCTTAGCTGCCGGGAACATTTGGAATTTTTTAGGGATTTATACGGCCTTAGCCAGGCCGATTACGCGCCCCGCATGCAGGAGCTGTTTGAAGCCACCGGCATGAGCGCTTTTAAAGAGCGCCCCGCCGGCAAACTTTCCGGCGGAATGTATAAAAAGCTGGGGCTTATGTGCGTGTTGCTAAACCGCCCGCGCCTGCTGCTGTTGGACGAGCCCACCGTGGGGGTGGACCCCGTCAGCCGTCAGGAACTGTGGGACCTGGTGTACGGCTTTGCCGGGCAAAACACCACCGTGGTGTTAACCACCTCGTATATGGACGAAGCCCAGCGCTGCGCCAAAGTGCACGTGCTGGACGGCGGGCATTTAAAAGCCGCCGCCGCCCCGCAGGAGTTAATGCGCCGGTTTAACGTAACCCAATTTGCGGACATTTTTTTAAAACCATGAAAACAGAACCCAATGTAATTGAGGTAGAAAATTTAACCGTAGCCTTTGGAGATTTTAAAGCCGTGGACGGAATTTCCTTTTACGTCAAACGGGGGGAAATATTTGGCTTTTTGGGCGCCAACGGGGCGGGAAAAACCACCACCATACGCTGCATTTGCGGGCTGTTGAACCCCACATCCGGCACGGTGCTGGTGGACGGAAAAGATGTTTCTTCCCATACGGCGGTGTTAAAGCCGCGCATTGGGTATATGTCCCAAAAATTTACTTTATATCCGGATTTAACCGTGCGCGAAAACCTGCTTTTTGCCGGCAGTTTATACGGCCTTAGACGCAAAGACATAAAACCCCGCGCCGAAGAGCTGATGCGCTTTATCGGCCTTAGCCAACACTTAAACGAGCCCGTAAAACTGCTTTCCGGCGGGGTAAAGCAGATGGTGGCCCTGGCCGCCACCCTGCTGCATAACCCGGATTTGATTTTTTTGGACGAGCCCACCGCAGGCACCTCTCCCATTACCCGGGCGGATTTTTGGCGTTTGATACGCACGCTGGCGCAAAACGGCAAAACGGTGTTTGTTACCACGCATTATATGGACGAGGCCGAATACTGCGGGCGCATTGTGCTGATGGAGCGCGGGCGCATTATTGCCACGGGCACGCCGGAGGAATTAAAGAAGCAGTTTTTCCCTGTCCCGCCGGTGGAACTCGTTTTCACCCAGCCCCGGCAGGCAAGCGTGCGGGAGGATTTGCAGCGGCTTAACCTGGGCACGGCGGAAAATTTTTCCGGCGGGCTGCGCGTGCGGGTAACGGATATGGAGGGCTTTAAAGCCTACGCACAAACCCGGGAGGGGGTATTTACTTACCGCCCGGTGGCGCCCACGCTGGAAGACGTATTTTTAAAAGCCGTCAGCGGGAGGAACGCCCAATGAAACTGTTTTTTAGAAGGGTTTTTTCCGTAGCGGCTAAGGAATATAAACATATTCTGCGCGATCCGTTTACCCTGGTGGTAGCGCTGGTGCTTCCTTTGGTGTTTGTGGGCATGTTTGGGTTTGTGATTGACTTGGACTATAAACATATGCGCCTGTACGTGCGCGATAATGACCAAACTTCCGTTTCCAGGCGGTTTTTGCAGGAGGTTTCTTCTTCCGGGTATTTTGACCAGACTCCCCTGCACAGCCCTTCTCTGGCGGACGCTGCCCTGCAAAAAAACAACACGCCCGCCGTGCTGATTATTAAACCCGGCTTTGGCCGCCACGTAAAAACGGGGGATCCTTCTTCCCCCGGCCGTCTGCAGCTGCTTACCGACGGGACGGACAACGTGCAGGCCAGTATCATACAAATTTACATGCGCGGCATTGTGGAGGCCACCACCGCCCTTTTTGCGGGCGAAGATGCCCCGGCGGCGTCCTCGCGCATACGCACCCGTTTTTTGTTTAACCCGGAGCTAAGCAGCCGCTGGTTTATTGTGCCCGCTTTAAGCACGGTGATTATCGGGCTTTTGGCCATTATGCTTACCGCCCTTACCGTGGCTAAGGAGTGGGAAAACGGCTCCATGGAGCTTTTGCTTTCCACCCCAGTGCGCCCGGCGGAAATTATATTGGGCAAGCTAATCCCTTATTTTTTATTGTCTTTATTTGACGTGCTGGTGGTGTTTGTGCTGGCGTTAACGGTGTTTCGTATTCCGTTTGAGGGGAGTTTTTTGCTGTATATGGCTGCGTGCGCCATATACGTTACGGGGGCGCTGGCGCTGGGGCTGGTGATATCGGTGGTTACGCGCCAACAGCAGGCGGCCATACAGTTTGCGTTTGCGGTGGGGCTGTTGCCCTCGTTTATCTTTTCGGGTTTTATTTTCCCGATAGAAAATATGCCGCTTTTCTTTCAGTATTTTACGGCGCTTTTCCCGCAGCGGTGGTTTTTGCTTATCAGCCGCACTTTGTTTTTGAGCGACGCCGGCCTGGCCCCCCTGGCGCCCGCTTTTTGGGGCATTGGGCTGTTTGCGGTAGGGATGATTACGCTTGCCGTATTTAAATTTAAAACGGATGTGGAACCATGAGAGTGCGCCCGGTTACTTTGAAAGGTTTTTTTAAAAAAGAGTTCACGCAAATTCTGCGGGACCCCAAAATGCTGTTTGCCATTTTCTTTATCCCGCTCATCCAAACGGTAATGTTTGGCCTGGCTTTAACCAGCGAGGTAAAAAACGTGGAACTGGCCGTTTTGGCTAAACCCAACAGCCGCGTAGCGCGCGACATACGCGCGCGGGCGCAGGCCTCGGGCTGGTTTAAAATTTCTCCCGTTACCCAAACGGCGGACCCGACCCTGCTTATTGAAAGCCACCGGGCGGAAGCCGTGTTAATTGCCCCCAAAGAAGGTTTTGAAAAAGCCCTTGAGCGCGGAAATGCCCCCATACAGCTTTTGGTAAACGCCACCAACGCCCAGCGCGCCCAGCAGGTAAACGGATACGTGCAGCAAATTGTGGCGCAGGTGGCGGCCGAGCGCGGCTATGCCCTTTCCCCCGGCCTGATACAGCTGGACCAACGCATTTTGTTTAACCATAATTTAGATACCACCTCTTATATGATACCGGCCCTGATGGTAATGTCCACCTTCATTGTGCTGCTGGTGGTGTGCGGGATGGCCATTGCCAAAGAAAAGGAAACGGGCACGATGGAAAAATTAATCGCCTCCCCTTGCACGGTGGAAGAAATTATGCTGGGTAAAACCTTGCCGTATTTTGTAATAGGCTTAGTGATTGTGGGGCTTATTTTGTTTGTGGGGGTGGCGTGGTTTGGCATACCGTTTAGGGGCAGTTTGTGGCTGGTGGCGGTAAATGCGGGGCTGTTTGCCTTGTCCGCCCTAGCGGTGGCGCTTATTATCAGCACGGTGGTGTCCACCCAGCAGCAGGCCATGATGGGCAGCATGCTGTATTTACTGCCGGGCATTTTGCTTTCCGGGGTGTTTTTCCCGGTGGCCAATATACCGCCGCTGTTTAGGTGGATGTGCTATTTGAACCCGATGATGTATTCGGTGGTTAACTTCCGTGCCGTTATTTTAAAAGGAGGGGACACTGCCCTCTTTTGGAGCAACTGTTTCTGGCTTACGGGCATTTGCGTGGTGTTGTGCGTGCTGGCGTATAAAAACTTTAAATCTACCTTAAATTAGTACCAAAAGGCCTATTTGCGGTTAGGCCCAAAGTCTCTTGTGGGGGGCCGGGCATAAAGGTATCCTATTGGTATGAAACATTATTATAAAACCATTGTATTGTTTTGTTTGGGGCTGTGCGTTTGCAGTGCTGCCCCGGTGTATGCACAGGGCAAAAAGGAAGTTGCCAAAAATGTCATACGCAAGTTAACACCTCAAGAGGCAAGTAACAAGCGTATTCACGCCATTTTATGGGAAAAAGCCAAGGCCAGCCGTGCGGAGCGGGCCATTAAAAAGAATATGCGCATGCAATCGGCCCTGCAGGCTGCCAATAATTACCACCCGCTTACGGAAAGAAACCGCATTGTTCCCACTCCTAAAGAGCAATTAAAATTTAATGCCTACCGCTTAACGCCCGATCAAATACAAACCCAGGCTGCCAAATACGAAGAACTTATGCAGCAGTTTTTGGCATTTAAACAGAATTGGGACGCCCGCGTATTTTATTTGGAACTGTATAAAAATTTTAACGCCATTGAGTCTATGGAAAGAAAACAACTGTTGCGAAGCGGCGGGGAGTTAATGTCCCGGGTAAAGTATCAGTTGGATTTTTTACTTAAGGACGATAAACCCCTCCAGCAGGCGTATGATTATTTGGCCTCCGCGCTGGAACAACTGGAACCGGCTTATTTTGGTATGTTTGAAAGAAAAGGAGCCCCCACCCGGCAGGACCGCGCTTTTGTGCCGGAGCAGTTTTTCTTAAAAGATCCTTCCCAAGCTAAGTGGCGTGAAACACAGTGGGAGGACTATCAGCCTCTTTACAGCGGGGCAAAGGAATTGGTGGCCCCCATTGCCAGCCAACTGCCCCAAAACCTGCACATTGCTTTAGTGAATGACCACCCCGGTATGATTGGTTCCGTTAAAAACTGGGTGGCGGCCGGTTATTTTGGTAAAGGCGCTAAAGTGGAAATTTTCCAAACGGCCTCTGCCCTGCTGCAAACCAAGAAAGAATTTGACGTGATTATTACCGATATCTTGGTGCCCGGCGGCGGGGGGCAGTTTTTGGCCTATCATTTAAGAAAAACCGGCTATAATAAACCCATCTTGGCTTTAAGCGAATACCGCGAAGAAGACTGCCGCGCCGCCGAACTTTTTAACGTGGGGATAGACGGATATATTTACGCGGATGATTTCTTCCGCAATTATATAGGTTACCGCTATTTGCCCGCCGCTTTAAAAACGTATTTTGATTTAAAATCCGCCAACCATTGGCAGCATTAAGCACACTTTTTAGCAGCAAAAAACCGGGCCCGTTAAAGCCCGGTTTTTATTTTAGGCGTGCGCAAATTAAATATGCTGGCGGATATAAATGTTGGCGCCCGGCCTGCCTGCGTGTTGTTACCGGCAGGGCGGTAAAGAACAATTTTGTATGCAATAAAAAAAGCCGCTTTTAACAAGCGGCTTTTTAAGAGTAAACAAACGGGTTAAAAACCGTTATCAGCCAAGGTTTTGCTGCCGGCAATGGCATAGCAAAATTTGGCGCTTTCATCGGCCGTATTGTATTTGCAGGTGCGGGTCCAGTTTGTGCCGTCGTTGGTGGACGTTTCAATGGTGTATTTGGGCTCGGCAATGCGCTGTGCCCGGATAACGAACGGAGCCGTACCGCTTACGGAAATACAAAAGTTTTTGCCGCCATATCCCCCGCTGCTAGTACAATCAGCGGTATTTTTAGGCAGTTCAATATCCAATTTTTTGAGATTTGCATTGTCAGGCCATTCATCTTTTTGCAGATAATAGCGTTCCGCCGCGTAGCGCACCGCGCCGGAAAGGGTTAAGGCTTCCGTGGCGCGGGATTTTTCAATAGCAGTGGTATACTGCGGCAAAGCCACGGCGGAAAGTACCCCGATAATGAGCACTACCACCAGCAGCTCAATTAACGTAAAACCTTTTGTGTTCATAATAAAAATCTCCTTGATGACTGATATAAATTGTACATAAATAGTATACCAAAAAACCTGTAAAATGCAATATATTCCTTACGCGCGCGGGGAATAAAAAATTGTTAATATATGAATATGCCTAAAAAACGCGTTTCGCAAAAACAGTCCATCTCTTCCGCACACGCAAAACCGCAGGCCGGTTTATCCGGCCCCGGCGTTTTTATGCGCAAAGCCCTGGCTTGGGGCGCGGGAATATTGGGGATATTAATTACCGTTTCTTTTTTTACCGGTACGTATGACACGGCCCAAGCCAAAGACACGCTTCTTTTTGGCGGGGGGAGTGCGCTGGTTTTATGGTGGATTTCGCTTTTGGTGCAGGAAAAGCGTTTTTTTGTTTCCCGGGCTAATTGGCTGTGGTATATTCCTTTTTGGGGATATTACGCGTTTATGCTGGCCTCCGTACTATGGGCGCCGTACCGTACCGAATGCTGGGCGGAATTTAGCCGCTACGCCTTGTATTTTGGGTTAACGTTAATGGCGCTTGCGCAGTTTAGGCTGTTTCCCGTACGGGTGCTTAGCTGCTGTATTGTATGGGCGGCGTGGATATCTTACGTTTATGGTTTTTTGCAAGTGCTGGACCGGTTTTTTACCGGGGCGGATTTTATGCCCTGGCGCGCTTTTTTTGGGGACCGTATTTTCTCCACCCAGGCCAACCCCAACTTTTTTGGGGATTTTATTGTATTTTCTTCCTTTATTGTACTGGCGGAATTTTTGCGCACCCGCAAAAAAAACTTATTGGTTTTGTACGCCTTGGGCGTGATTGATTTATTCTTTACGCAAAGTAAAGGCGCCTGGGTGGCTTTTGGCGCGGCATTTGCCGCGGGGGCCTTGGGGTACGTGAATTACTTTTCCACCCGCCTGGCGGTTTACCGCCGCCGGGTAAATATAGCCGCGGCGTGCGTGGTGGCGGGGGCTGTGTTATTGGCGGGGGTGTATGCGTTAAAACGGGTGGATTCGGTCGGCTTCCGTGTGCATACGTGGGCGTCTGCCTTTTCCATGGTGCAGGACTCGCCGGTTTTAGGCACCGGGGTGGGCAGCTTTAAAACCATTTATCCCGCTTACAGAAAACCGCAAATTTTCTTTATAGAAAACGCCCACAATACCGAAACCCAACACGCCGAAAATGAAATTTTGGAACAATGGACCACCACCGGCAGCCTGGGCCTTATTTTGTTTTTATGGATGTTGTTCTTTGTGTTTTTTGCCGCCCATAAACGCCTGCTTGTTTTACGGGGGGAAAACCGGGCGGAAGGCTACTGGCTGTGGGGTTATGCCTGTGCGTTGGCCGGTATATTGCTGCACAGCCAGGTGGACGTAAGCCTGCATTTTGCTTCCACCGGGGTATTTTTTGCCTTATTCTTAGGGGTTGCCACGGCACTGGCCCGGCCGGAGGAAGGGGCCTCTTTAAACGCACCTTGCACAGGGGACGGAAAAGCGGCTTTGGCTCCCGCCCGTGCGGGGGCGGTGGCTTGGGGATTACGCTTGGCGGTGTGGGCGGGCGTTTTGGTTGTTTTTTGCGTGCTTAGCGGGCAGTTTGCTTCTGTTACGGAGGTGATGACTTCCGCCCGCTTTGGGGACGCTTTTTTAAAAGCTGCCGCCTGGGCCGTGTTTTTGGGCGCTTCTTTAGGCGTTGTGTATGTTACGGTGCGCGCGGCGGGGCAGTTTACGCGCCCGCTTGCCGTGGGGGTGCTTTTACTGGTGCCGGCGGCGGGGTATATTAGCTTTCAGCCGTTTATGGCGGACCATTACTACGGCGTTGCCACCGGTTTTGCCAGCCGCAACCAGAAGGACGGCGCCCTGGATTACTTCCAAAAAGCCATTGACGCCAACCCCTTTAATATGGCCTACCGCCAATACCGGGGCACCATGCTGGCGGGCTCTTTGGATTTTGCCAAAACGTTTAATTCCAAAAAGGGGGATACTTCCGCCCCCGCCACGGATTACGAACGCGTATTGCGGGATTTTGACGCCGTAAAAAAGGCGTCCCCCAATCATGCCCTGTTGCACCAGGCGTATGGGGAGTTTTATTATTCCGCCGCGCTGAAATATTCGGACTTGGCTTCCCGCGCGGCGGACCGCGCCCAGTATGAAAAATATAAAGCCCTGGCATTGGAAAATATGGATAAAGCCCAGGAAAGTTTTGAATATTCCCTGCTGTTGGACCCGGTGAACCAAAACACCTATGTCTTTTTAACCCAAATAGCCATTTTGCAGCGCCGCCCCCAGCAGGCCCGCGCCCGAATAGCCGCTTACCGCCAAGGCCCCAAGGAAATTACCGAAAGCCACCTGCTGCAAAAAATGCGCACCAACCCGCGTATGGACGCGCTGGAAAAACAGGTGGACGCAGCCTTTGGCAAAAAATAATCCGTTCCTTCTGCGTATAAAAAACAAAAAGCGTTCTTGAGTTTAAGAACGCTTTTTATATAAAAAGCCTGCCCCGGTATAAAAGGGGCCGGCAAAAAGTGAAGAAGGCAATAAAAAAGCCGAGACGGGGGATCGAACCCCGGACCTACCGCTTACGAAGCGGTTGCTCTACCAGCTGAGCTATCTCGGCAACACAACTGCAATAAATTACGTATAAATATTTTACAAAAAACGGAAAAGTTTTGCACGTAAAAGCTTTCTGGGCCTTTTGGCCCAGGTGTTTGTAGGGCCAAAGGCCCTAGCTGCTCTGCTCCAAAAACGATATCTTATAAATATGAAGAAACAAAATATCTGTGTAGCCATGATTTTTGCGGCCGCCTGCTTAGTAACGGGGCAGGCCGCTTTCGCCCAGAAAAATTTGGGCCAGGCTGTTCGCCGTCTAGCCAATTCCCAGACGGAAAGAGCTGCCTTATCCGATATGTTTAAAGCCTCTTCCCGCATAAGAAAATCCATACAAGACGCCGCTGCCCTGGGTGTACAACCCAGCGCATGGACTGCTTCTAAAAACATTGATTTTGAAAAGTATTCTTCCAAAGCGGCGGCTTTTTCTGCCTTGTCTGAAAAAGACACTAAGTTAATTTCTTCCGCGGTGGACAGAGCGCGCGACACCGCTTTGCTTTCTTATACCGTGGACACCCGTGTATTTTTAACGGACGGTTTCCGCGCCCACTTTTCCTCCAACAAAGGCAATCCGGTGGTGTTTTTAAACATCAGCCGTGTGTCTTCCGTAGGCGTGTTGGAACTGTTTGATAAACTGGGCAAAGATATGATTAACCGCCGCATGTATATCCAAACCGAAGAAGGCGGCCTGGTTGCTTTGTTTGAAAATTATGAGCCGGAATTAAACACCCACATGGAACAAATCATGCGCGGTTTTGCTGCCAGCGGCAAATATAATTTTGTGCAGGCTGTAAACTTGAAAACCAAACAAATGTATATGTTCTCCTCCAAGGGTAACACCTCTTACCACGCCATGAGCGACAAAGACTTTCAGGAGCTTTCCCGCCTGTTGGGCAGAGACACCCAACCCGGCAGATTTTTCCGCCCGTTAACCCCGGCGGCCAAAACCAATGCCATCCGCTTTATGCAGCACCATGTTTTAGCTAATGACCCGTCCGCCGCTATGGTAGTGATAGCGGAACGCGATATCCAAAAATTGGCGGCCCAATTCCCCGTGCGCCAAGCGGTGTTGGTAAAAATCACCACGCCGTTTGCCACCCAGGAACTGACCAACGCCATTTGGAACCGCTTTGGCGGTGAAAACCTGAGCTGGGAACAGGAAGTATTCTTTGAAAATGGAGACTTTGGCGATGATATCCTGCTGCAAACCGCCGTGCCGGAACTGCGCCAAATCTTAAAATACGATTACCGCATGATTGTGCATACTTCCCGCTAAAAAACACCGGTAAAAGCTTTTAAAGGCCCTGTTAAAACGGGGCCTTTTTATTTGTTCACAAGTAAGGTTTTTGTGCGGGGGAATAAACCCGCGTTCAGGCGTGGCGGTTGCCCGCAAAATGGGGTAAGTGCAAGGAATTGGGCCGGGCAGAAGGGGAGAGGATAACAAACCATTTTGATGAAAAATACAGAGAATAAAACCCCCTGTTTATGCAGGGGGTTTTATGAATTAATTAATTTGGCTGCAGATGTTTTTTCCTTCCGGCAGTGCGGCCGTGCAAACCATGGGGGAACCGTCATACGGTTTAAACAGCGTGTACAGCAAATCCCCTGCCGGGGTGCGCACGGCGGCGGTAATGCCGGCGGGCATAAGCATCATTTCAAAACCGGGGCATCTTAAAATGCGGGGGGTTAGTTTGGTACATTCGTCAAACTCGCCCTGCCATACATTGGGGTCTAAGTTTTCTTCTTGCACGCGTTTTAATTGCAGGGCTTCGGCACGGCCCAGCGCTTCGGCAATAACACCGGTTTCCACCTGGCTTGCCATTTGGCGGTACTGCGGCAGGGCCACCGTCATCAGCAGGGCCGACACAAACACCAGCGCCAGCAAGATAGACACAATGGTAACCAGGGTGAGGGAATTATCTTCCGCTTCCACAAAGTCATCGGGGTCAAATTCCGTATTTTTAAGTATGACGGTGCTGTGGCTTATGCGGTCATGCAAAGTTTGTTTTTTGCGGTCAAACGCGGCCACAAAAAAGCCGAAATAAAAAGTAATGTTGGTTACCAGTTTGGAAAGGATACGCTCCGTAGCCTGCCAGAAGGTTAAGCGGCGGCCGCGGCGGTCCACCACTTTTAAACC
Organism: uncultured Elusimicrobiales bacterium; assembly: GCA_944327085.1. Taxonomy (GTDB): domain Bacteria; phylum Elusimicrobiota; class Elusimicrobia; order Elusimicrobiales; family Elusimicrobiaceae; genus Avelusimicrobium. The sequence continues at coordinate 159,867 of CALVGG010000002.1, forward strand.
CATGATGATTTTGCCCAGGCTGGCTTGCATGGGGGAGCTTTCCATTAAAGCATAATACAGCCAAATAATTACCACCATGGCTACGGAAGCCGTGGTAAGCCCCGCCATTTGCGTAAGCGCCCAAAATAAAATAATAAATACGGCCGCGTCAATTAAAAAAGCAAACAAACGTTTCCATATTCCTGCGTACATAATACGTCCCCCTTGAGTGGTTTTCTTTTATGGTATAAGAAAACACGCGCCTTTTGCAAGTGGGCCATGCCGGTTTTTAAGACGGGGTTTTATTTGCACAGGGGTACTGCTTGGGCGGGAACGGCTTTTAACAGGTCCTGCGGGTTTAGTTTAAGTTGCAGGCCGCGCTGGCCGGCGCTTACGTAAATGTAATCCCATAAAATGCAGTCTTCGTGCACAAAGGTGGGGTAGGTTTTTTTCATACCCAGGGGGGAACAACCGCCGCGCACGTAGCCGGTAAGGGGCATCAGCTCCTTTACGTGCACCATGGCGCAGGCTTTATCCCCGGCGGCTTTGGCGGCCAGTTTTAAGTCCAGCTCGGCCGCGCCGGGGATTACGCAAACAAACAGGCCCGTGCGTTCCCCGCGCAGCACCAGGGTTTTGTAAACCTGGTCTATATTTTCGTTTAGGGAGGCGGCCACATGCTGGGCGCTTAGGTCTTCCTCATCCACCGGGTAGGGGATGAGTTCGTAAGGGATGGATAAATCGTCCAAATGGCGGGCGGCGTTTGTTTTGTGTATTTTGTCTTTCATATCTTTATGTATATTATAGAATTTTTGCCAGGGTATTTTAAGAAGGGCTTGACTCGTTTTTTTTTTTTGATAAATTTTGTTGAAAACAAAATTTAGTCAAAAAAGGGGTTGAGTATGAAAAACGCAAAAGCGGGCCCAATAAGCGGCTTTACGCTGATTGAGCTTTTGGTAGTGGTGTTGATTATCGGGATATTGGCTTCCGTGGCTTTGCCGCAGTATGAAAAAGCGGTGGAAAAATCCCGCGCGGTAGAAGCATTAAGTTTTTTTAATACATTAGAAAAAGCGGAAAAATCTTATCAATTGGCTACGGGCCGTTATACACGTAATTTAGATAGATTGGATATAGAAATACCAGGGCTTTACAATATTGGGTATGGGCTGAATGAGTGGTCCACCAGTAAGTTTTCCTACTGGACAGAGGCGGAATCGTTCGGTGGAGGACAGAGATTTAAGGCCGGGGCGGCTCCTAAGAGTCAAAAATATAAACTATATTTTGAGTTGGAAACGGACGGTAGCTATGAAATATGGTGCGGCCCATACACAACAGCCGCAAAAACCTGGCCTTCCCGCCCGGCGGCGGACCAGATTCCCTCTATCTGCAAGGCCATTGCCAGCAGCCCGGACGGCGTAATTGCCCGCCAGTAATTTGATAATTTTTTGTGTATAAAACACCCCGGTTTATCAAGACCGGGGTGTTTTGTGTTCTGGTATTTATTTTACCAAAGCAGGTTTTGGGACGGACTTTTTTGCCGGGGCGGCTTTGGCGGGTTTCTTTTTATCCGCTTGCGGCGTGTGGAGTTGTTGGTCCGGGTGTTCGGCCAAAAAACGGTCCACGGCGTCCAGCTCCGGCTTTAAATATTTGCCGGTGTAGGACTGCGGGCACGCGGCCACTTCACGCGGGGTGCCTTCGCACACAATTTGGCCGCCTTTGTCGCCCCCTTCGGGGCCCAGGTCTATCAGCCAGTCGGCCGTTTTGATAACGTCTAAGTTATGTTCAATAATCAGCACCGTGTTGCCCTTATCGGCCAGGCCGTGCAATACGTGCAGCAGTTTATCAATATCGGCAAAGTGCAGGCCGGTGGTGGGCTCGTCCAAAATATACAGCGTTTTGCCGGTGCCCTTGCGGGAAAGTTCGTCCGCCAGTTTTACGCGCTGGGCCTCCCCGCCCGAAAGCGTGGTGGCGGCCTGGCCCAGTTTAATGTAGCCAAGGCCCACGTCGTTTAAGGTTTGCAAAATGCGTTTGATGCGGGGGATAGCATCAAAAAATTCCAGTGCCTGGCTTACGCTCATATCCAGCACTTCGGCAATGTTTTTGCCTTTAAATTTTACCTGTAGGGTGTCTTCGTTAAAGCGTTTGCCGTTGCACTCTTCGCATTTAACGTAAATATCGGGCAGGAACTGCATTTGGATTTTTAAAATGCCGTCCCCCTGGCACTTTTCGCACCGGCCACCCTTTACGTTAAAGGAGAAGCGGCCCGGCTTGTAGCCGCGGCGTTTGGCTTCGGGCATTTCGGCAAATAAATCACGTATGTGAGAGAATACGCCCGTATATGTGGCCGGGTTGCTGCGCGGCGTTTTGCCAATGGGGCTTTGGTCCACAATAATTACTTTATCAATGTTTTCCAGCCCCTTAATGGCTTTGTGTTTGCCGGGTGCGTCTTTGGCGCCGTAAAACTTTTTGGCCAGCGCGCGGTATAAAATTTGGTGTATCAGCGTGCTTTTGCCCGAGCCGGAAACCCCCGTTACGCACACAAATTTGCCCAGAGGAATTTTGACGTCAATATTTTTTAAGTTAAACTGTTGCGCCCCGATGATTTGTATGCTTTTGCCGTTGCCTTTGCGCAGGGTTTGGCGCGGCAAAATCATCCGCTGGCCGTTTAAGTAAGAGGCGGTGAGGGAGTTTTTGTCTTTTAAAAACTCGCCGGTGGGTTCTGCCGCCACAATCTGCCCGCCGTGTTCGCCCGCGCCGGGGCCGATTTCCACTACATAGTCGGACGCTAAAATGGTGTCTTTGTCGTGCTCCACAATAATAAGCGTGTTGTCCAAATCGCGCAGGTTTTTAAGGGTTTCTATCAGGCGGTCGTTATCGCGGGAGTGCAGGCCGATGGTCGGCTCGTCCAACACGTACAATACGCCAGTTAAGCCGGAGCCAATTTGCGTGGCCAAATGAATGCGCTGCGCTTCCCCGCCGGAAAGGGTTTGGCTTTTGCGGTCCAGCGTTAAGTAAGAAAGGCCCACACTGTTTAAAAAGCCCAGGCGGGATTTAATTTCTTTCAGTACGTCTTTGGCGATGGTTTGCTCTTTGGCGGAAAGTTCCAGCCCGTTTATAAACGCCAGCGCGGCCGAAACCTGCATGGCGGTTATTTCCCGTATGTTCTTGCCGCCTACGTATACGGAGAGAGCCTCCGGCTTGAGGCGCGCCCCGTGGCAGGTGGGGCAGGTAACCTCGCGCATGAAACGCTGGTATACTTCTTCTTTTACAAATTCGCTTTCACTTTCCTGGTAGCGGCGTTTTAAATTGGTGATAACGCCCTCAAAATCCTGCTCCCCGCCCGAGATGACGGATGTGTAACTGGCGTTGCCTTTGCCGTATAACAGCAAATCTTTTTGCGCGCGGGAAAGCTTGTTCCACGGTGTGGACATGGAAATATGGTTCTGCCGGCAGACTTGTTTTAAAATATCGTAATAATACCCGCTCCAGGAGTTTTTCCAGCGGTGGGTGCGGGTGGTTACGGGGTTATCCCACGCGGCAATGGCACCCTCGTTAATGGAAAGGGTGCCGTCCGGCACTACCAGGTCTTCGTCCACCTCTATTTTAAGGCCCAGGCCGTTGCAGTCCGGGCAGGCGCCGTAGGGGGAGTTGAAGGAAAAAAGGCGCGGTTCCAGCTCGCTAAACCCAATGCCGCAGTGGGCGCAGGCGTTGTTTTCGCTGTAAGTAAATTCCCGCGGGGTTTTGCCTTCGGTTTCCAAAATATGCACCAGGCCTTTGGAGTATTTAAGGGCGTTTTCCAAACTTTCGGTGAGGCGTTCTTTTTCAAACTCTTCCACAAAAATTTCGTCGGCCACCAATTCAATGGTGTGCTTTTTGTAGCGTTCCAGCACGGGGGGCTGGGCCACTTCGGTAATCAGGCCGTCCACCCGGGCTTTTACGTAGCCTTCTTTTTTCAGCTTGGCAAACAGCTCTTCGTACGTGCCGGCGCGCCCCTGCACCAAAGGGGATAAAATATAAACGGTGCTTTCGTTAAATTTTTTTAAAATGTCCTGGGCTATGCCCTGCACGCTCCAGGTTTCCACGGGGCGGCCGCATTGCGGGCAGTGGCGTTTGCCAATGCGCGCAAACAAGAGGCGCAGGTAATCGTAAATTTCCGTTACCGTGGCCACGGTGGAACGCGGGTTTTTGGACGGGTTTCTCTGTTCAATGGAAATAGCGGGGGAAAGGCCTTCAATGTGTTCCACGTCCGGCTTTTCCATTAGTTCCAAAAATTGCCGCGCATAGGCGGACATACTTTCCACATAGCGCCGTTGGCCTTCGGCGTAAATTGTGTCAAACGCCAACGAGCTTTTGCCCGAGCCAGAAAGCCCGGTAACCACCGTCATTTCGTCTTTGGGTATTTCTACCGTAATATTTTTTAAATTGTGCCCTTTGGCGCCGATTACTTTGATACTCTTCATAACTAATTAAAAATTCCGTTTTAAAATAAAGATAAATAAGCCCAAAACGGCTATAATAAATTATATAATTTATTAAATTATCCATATAAGGGGACCTCATGAAAAAGCCCGTTAAATACTTGCTGTACGTCTTGGGGATTTTGCTTTCTTTGGGGATTATTGGCCTGTTGGTTTACCAGGCTAAAGACAGTTTTATCAAAATTTGGCGGGAAGTAAGCACCAAATATTTATTCTTGTCTTTGTTATCTTCCGTATTAATTTATGTGGCCATGGGTATGAGCCTGTATGAAGTGCTGCGCATTATGGGCCGCAAAATAGGCCGCGGGGCCGCCGTGGGCATTGCGTTGGTGTCTACCACGGTAAATTATGTGGTATCTTCGCTAGGTGTATCGGGGTTTGCGCTGCGCGCGCATTTATTAAACCGCCGCCGCGTGCCGTTTGGCATGTGCGTAACGGCCAGTATCGTGATTACGGTGCTGTTGTATTTTGTGCTGGCCATTATCATTTTGCAGGGCTCTGTTTTGATGTGCATTAACAGCTCCGCCACCACCATGCAGCTGGTAAAGAATTTTATTTTAATTGTGGTGATGTGCGTAATTTGCGCGGCCGTTACCGCGTTTTTGTTTAATAACGAGTGGCGCTCCAAATGGGTGCGGCGCATTTTCCGCCTGATAAATAAAGTGCTGTTTCACGTATTCCGCGCGTTAATCCCCAAAGGCAGATATGACGATTTTGTAGACCAACTGGACGAAGGAATAGACCTTATCCATAAGAAAAAGAAAAAACTGACGTGGACGATTATCTACGTCTGTGCGGATTGGCTGTTTACCATTTTGGTGCTTTATTTTGCCTTCCGCGCCGTGGGCGTGCATATTACGGCCGGCGTGCTGGTGGCCGGGTTTGCCGTGGGTATGGTAACCACGCTTATACCGCTTTTGCCCGGGGGGCTGGGCGCCATGGAACTGGCCATGACGGCCGTTTACGCCCAAATGGGCATTAATTGGGACGCGGCCCTGATGGCCACCCTGATCTACCGGGTGGTGTATTATATTTTGCCCGGTATTGTGAGCATTTTTATTTATTGGGGGTTGCAACTGTCCGAGTCGCCCCGCTCCAAGAAAAATAAACGTTTGCCTGGAAAAGTATCATGAGAGAAAGAATTAACGAACAAGTACCCAAAAAACATCCTTCTTGCTATATTCACAAAACCGCCTGCCTGCTGGGCAGCGTAACGCTGGAAGAAAACGTATCTGTTTGGCCCTGCGCCGTATTGCGCGCCGATATTGCCGACATTACCGTAGGCGCCGGCAGCAATATACAAGACAATGCCTGCGTGCACGTTAACTATAACTGTCCGGCCATTATTGGCAAAGGGGTTACGGTGGGGCATGGGGCCATTGTGCACGGCTCCAAAATTGGCGATAACTGCCTGATTGGTATGAACGCCGTGGTGCTGGAGAGCGAAATCGGCCCCAACTGCATTATTGGTGCGGGCAGCGTGGTAACGGCGGGCAAAAATATACCGGCCGGGTCTTTGGTGTTGGGCGTGCCGGGCAAAGTGGTGCGCCAGTTGGACGAAGACGAAATAAACGGCATTTTGCATAACGCGCACGAATACCAGCGCTTGGCCGCTTTGTATAAAGACCAGTGTGAGGAAATGGCGTGAAGAAAGTGGTTTTGATAGAAGACTCCAAGGTGCTGGCCACCGCTTTAACGGGCGCCCTTAAGATAGAGGGCGTGGAAACCTTTTGGGCGGCGGACGGCGTGAGCGGGGTTTCGTTAGTCAAAAAACACAAGCCGGATTTGGTGCTGCTGGATTTAATGCTGCCCAAATTAAGCGGTTTTGACGTGTGCAAAATGCTTAAGACCGATAACGCCACCTGGCGCATACCGGTGGTGGTAATGTCTACATTAAGCGACAGCCTCTCGCGCGACCGCGCCACCGAGGCCGGAGCCGATTATTTTATCCCCAAACCGTATGATTTGGCCTCCACCTTGGCGGAGATAAAAAAATATTTAAAAATATAAAACGGCCTTTTGGGGCCGTTTGGCGTATATATTTATTAATAAGGAGAAGCCTGCATGGCTGTTAAAAAAACAAACCGGCCCGAGCCGGAACTGCTGGAAGAACTGCTGGACGTAAACCAGCCTTCTAAAGTATTGGAACTGTTAAAAGGCGTAAAAAATAAAGACGCCCAATTACGTTTTTTGGAGGGGGAAGCCCTCCGCCAGTTAGGCTCTTTTGAAGAGGCCATCGCCGCGTATGCGGCCTCTTTGCAAATTTGCGAAAGTGCCGAAGGCCGTATGGACGCTCTGTTAGCCCTGGCCGCGTGTTACCGCACACTGGGGCATTCGGCCGCCGCGTATGAAATGGCGCAGGACTCCTTTAATATGGCGCAAGAACTGGAGATGGACGATTACTTGGTGCGTTCCATGCAGGAAATGGGCATGGCCCTGCGCGCGTGGGGCCGGTTGGAAGAGGCTTTGGAAATGCTGGACGCCGTGCTTTCTTACTACCAGGAACAGAAAGACTGGGCCGGCATGAGCTTTATTTGCTGGGCCAAGGGGGGCATATTCCGCCTGCAAGGCCATTTTGAAGACGGCATCAAACAATTTAAAGAAGCTATCCGCCTGGCCAAAAAAGCGGGGGACGAAATTAACCTGGCCTACGGCTATTGCGGTTTGGCGGGTATCAGCCGTATTTGCGGCAAGATTGACGATTGCGTAAAAAACTATAAGCTGGCGGAAAAGATTTTCCGCAAAACGCAGGACGTGTTTGGCAAAGCCTATACCAACTGCGGTATGGCCAACGGCCTGCGCCAGCAAGGCAAGTATGACGAAGCCCTGCGCCATTACAACGTGGCCGATAAGCTCTACTCTTCCATTAACGACACGGTGGACCTGGGCTTTGTAAAATGGGGCCGTGCGGATATCTTAAAACGCAAAAACAAACTTTCAGACGCGTTAAAAGACTTGCAGGAAGCCCGCGTTCTGTTTGATAATTCCGACGAAATGCGCGGCCAAATACTTACCAAACTCTCCTTGGCGCAGGTGCTGTACGCCCTGGGCAATACGCAAGAGGCCGAGGAACTTTACGACGCGGCCGTTTCCCAGGCAAGGGCGGAAGGCTTGCATACGTACTTGGAAAGCTACACCTAATTTTTTAGCAAAAGACGTGTTTAAAACAGGCCGGCATTCAGCCGGCCTGTTTGCTTGTTAAAACCTTATTTTGCATAACGCCAGTTTATTACTTGAAGATTTTTATTTTTTTAGTATAATAAACAATAAGAGTTGCTTTGCCTTTGGGGAAAGCCCTATCGGCAGGCTCTTGCGGGAAATTTCTCGTTGGGGTTGCATATTTTTTCCCGCGTCGTTTTATGTAGTTTTATAAAAAGAGGTCTGGTATATGAAAAAATTCACAGGGCTGCTGCTGGCGGCTGTTTTGTGTTTGCCCGCCTATGCGGCACAAACCAAAAACACCATGAAGATGGTGTCCTACTTTCCCGTACCGTATGTAGCGTATGATACGGTATCGGCCAACAACGCCATGGATATTGGTATTTTAAACCAGTGTGCAATGGACATAAATAAAGGGTCCACCAATTTAGGTGGCAGTGCGTGCTCGTTGTACTTATATGGTAACGCAACGGGGGCGGACTTAAACCGCGGTTTGTTAAACGTAGCGGCCGGCAAGCTGGATTTAAACAGCAATGTAACCAATGCGCGCATCGTAAGCAAAAAAGTACAGATTGGTAAAGATATGACCACGATTGGCGGCTGGTTGGATATTGGTCTTCCCAGTGGTAAAGCCAAGGATTATGATGCCTTGTACATTAGCAGTTTAAAGAATACGGGTAGCAGTTTTCGGGTAACCTCTAAGGAAAACGGGGCTAAAGTAAACAGTTTTCATATGTTTAACGAAATCAGCAACGATTTCCCGGGTTGTGCGGGCACGGTAACCTGGAAGGAATTGGAGTTAGCGGCGGATGTAGACACGAACAAGACGTATACGGACGTGTACTTGGTGTGTGACGGCACGGGCGTGAACCCTCCGCCTGATTCGGTTTGTACGGAAGGGGAAACCCGCAATGGTTCCAGAAGTTGCTTGGGAGGCTGCGGTATTGAATTGGAACGTTGTAAGAATGGCAAGTGGGAAGCTTATAACTGTGTGTTAAAACCCGGTGCGGAATGCCCTACCGGCTATGAACAAAAAACACAGTGTTCTGACGGTAAAAGCTTCCGTATCCAGCGGTGTAATGCTTCTTGTAAGTTTGAAGAAGTGCAGGCCTGCCCTGGGTTAGATTGTTCCAATGCTACCTATAAAGCCAGCCATAAAGCGGAATGCTGCCCGGGTACACCTACTACAGATGCGGTATGTTGGACACAAACGTACTCTTGGGGTCCTAGTAAGAGTATCCCGGTGGATACAACGGTAACCTATAATGCTCATTATGTGCTATGGTCTGGGGCTGACAGATGTAACTCGAGCAAAGCATTAGAGTATCAAACCGTTTATCCTGATATTGTTAACTCTTCTGCTTCTTCTATGGTGCGTTGTCCTGGTAATGACAATGCCAGCGTAAAGGGTAAAAGTTGTCATTTAATGTATCTTGGTACCGGAGAACCACAGGATACATACTGTTTCTATAGTTTGGGTTCAGGGTATGAATATAGAAATGGCGTTGGTTTCAGGGGGTGTAAACTCATTGAAGAGCGCAATGGGGATACTTGTGAATGTACGATTAACGCCTGGCCCGGTCATGAATGTGTGGCCAATGAACCCCAAAAGAACGGTTGGTAATTTGTACGTTCAAAGTTGGTTTGTTTAATAAAACAGGATCGGCCTCCCCTAACGGGAGGCCGATTTTTTTACAAAAAATGAAAGTTACAATATTTCCTTCTCTAAAAGACGGTAAAAATTTATTTTGTTGTAAATTCTTGGCAGGTTATATTTTACTGCTGAAGGGGTACAACCCCAGCTTGTCTGCATTTATCTCTTTTCTCTTGCCTCATAAAAAAATAAAATATATAAGATTTGTATTATATTCTGCCGCCTGCGGCTTTGCGGGCGCAAAAGGTTTTTTATGCTTAATTTAACCCGTCCCAATAAAGAAACTGTTTACGTAAAAATTATCCGCCTGTTGCTGGCGGCTGTGTTTTTGGTGGTTCCGCTTATTTTCTTTACGGATTTGACCGAAAACCCTTTCCTCATCCAAAACACGCTTTTATACGTGCTTTTGGCGCTTATTTACGGCACCATGGCCGTTAAGTTCCTGCGCTCTAAAACCATTGATTTTACCAAAACTTTTTTTGATTTGGCCTTCTTTGTTTATGTGTCTGTTTGTGCGGTTACCTGGCTGTCTGCCGTATCGGCCGAGCCGCAAATGCTGCGCCAAACGATGTTTTATAATCTGCTGGATCACGGCACCCTGCTTTTGGTGGTGGCGCTGGGGGCTTATGTGATGAGTAAAAATGTGGTCTTTTCCGGCCAGATAGAAAGCAAAACCAATTATATATTGTTATTTATTGTGTGGGGGGCTTTTTGGTTTTTGTTGCCTTCTTTGCACACCATGCTTAAGGCGGATAATTTATTTGCCCGTATGTTTGACTGGTACGCCGTTGTGCTGTGGGCGGTGGGCATTTGGCTGGGTGTAAGAGTATTAAAAAAGGTAACGCAGGAAAACATTATTGTTTTAATGTTTGTGGCCGTGTTTTTGGCGTGCGTGTACGGTGTTATGCAGGCGCTGGGGCTGGAGTTTTTGTGGCCGTTTGAAATGAGCCAGTTTGCCACCAAAGCTTTTTCCACTTTCGGCAACCCGAACTTTCTTTCCTCGGCCGTGGTCATGCTGGTGCCGGCCATAGCGGTATATTTTTTGCGTGCCACCACCAAGAAAGACATGCTGGTATACGGGTTTTTAACTTTGGTTTATTTGCTGTATTTGTCTTTTGGGTTGGCGCGCTCGTGCTGGATTGGGGCCGCGTGCGGGTTTGTGATGATGTGGATGTTCGGCTCCCTGCGTGAGCTGATTTGGAAGCGCAAAGGCCGCGCCTTTTTGCTGATTGTGCTGGCGGGGGGCGTGTTGTACGGCTCGGCCTATTTTGGCGGGGCCCAAAGCCCGGTGGTGGAGCGCGCTTCCGAAATCAAACAGGTAACCCCGTCCAACTTTACGCTGGATGTGGATAAAGACCATATTTTTCAGTCTTTGCACCAGCGTTTGTTTATGTGGGACGTATCCAAAGAAATCTTTTTGTCCCGCCCGGTGATGGGGGCGGGGTTGGGCAACTTTCAGATGGCTTTTGCCCAAAACCAGGCCAAAACCCTGCTGGAACACCCGAACCTGCGCTCTTTAAAAGCACAAACCAATGCCCCGCATAACGAATTGTTTTTCCAGCTGGCCCAAGGCGGCATTGTGGGTGGGGGGCTCTTTCTGTTTATGTTTATGGTGCTGTTTTTGGAAGTGCGGGATTTTGCCTCCCACAAAAAAGAAGGCGATAAAAAACAGCTGTTGCAGGCCTTGTTTTGCGGTATTTTAGGGATGCTGGTGGATAATATGCTTAATATTTCCCTGCATGCGGTGGTGCCGGCGTTTTTCTTTTGGTGGTTTGTGGGGGCGGAAGTAAGCGGCGTGGGGAAGGACGAGCGCACCGTGGCCATTACCGTCAACCCCGTTACCAAAACCGCCGCGCTGGTGGTGTTGGGGCTGTGCGCCGCCATTGTGGTTTGGCAGGGGCTGGTGTTAAACAGCTTTTTCCGCGGGTATGAGGGCTTAAAAGCTTTGGCCGGAGGCAACACGGCCCAAGCGCAGGAAAACCTCTCCCGCGCACAGGCGCTGTATCCCGCCAATACGGAGGCCGGCCTCAGATTAGGCAATTTATATTTAAAACAGGGCGATTATGCCCAGGCGCTGCACGTGTATGAAAAAGCCATTGCCGCGGCCGGATATTATGATGAGCTGTATTTTAACGCCGCATTGGCCGCCTTGGGTGCGAAGGATGAGGAAAAAGCCGTGCGCTATTTAACGCAAAATATTAAACTGAACCCGTATAATCTGCAGGCTTATGATATGCTGGCGGATTTAATTAAACACAATGTAATTTATGCCGATGCGGAAAATTTAAAACTTTTGGAACGGGGTACTCATTTGTTCCCGTATGACGCTTCTTTGTGGACGGCATTGGGTGAAATTTACGTGAAACGGGAAGAGCCTGAGTTTGCCAAAAACATTTATAAAAAAGGTTTGACGGCCGACACGCTGGACCGTTCCCTGCTGCGCGGTTTAACGCGCCTGTATAAAAAGGGGGAGGAACTTCCCCCGGTGGTGGCCCAGGCCAAACGCATACAGGATTTGCACGTTAAAACCGCCAATTATTGGACGCAGCCCAAAGCCGTGCGCAAGGCTTTGCGCGGAAATATAGAAGCCTATATTAAAGATTTTCCCGACGATACCAACGGCCCCATTTTGTTGGCGCAGTATTTTAATCAGGCGGGGAATGACTTGATGTCCAAGTCTGTATTAGAAGGCGTATTGGCCAAATCTCCGCAGGATTTATCGGCCAATTTGGCGCTGTCCACCCTGCTGTACCGGGCGGAACAGACGGACCAAGCTAAATATTATTTGCAAAATGCCTTGTTTTATTATCCGGGCAATGCCACGGCAAAAAAACGCCTGGCGGCACTGGAGTAACCGGGCCTTTTTCCTCGTGTACGAACGCGCGTGAACGCGTATTTTTTAAGGATATAGCAAAAAAGTGGCTTTACAAAAGCGACTAAATTGCTATAATTCTAGTATCTGTGAGTTGTAAAAGCATTAAGAAGAATACCTTACAAAGGGCAAGGATTATTGAATCTATGATAAAAATGAATAAATGTTTAAGCGCAACGCTGGTTGCTGCTTTTATGCTTTTGTCGCTCGTGGGCGATAATGCTTTGTTGTTTGCCGCTACGCCGGAAAAACAACTGGAAAAGGGTAAAGCTTTGTTTGAAGAAGAAAAGAACGACGAAGCTTTGGAATATTTTATTGACGTATTGCTGACCGGTAACCGCAAGCAGGTAACCGAAGCCAACAAATACGTGAACATGATTCATAACCGCATCGGCGGTATTCAAAACCCGGTGGAAGTGGACGTGGCTTTTAAAGAAGGCGAGGTGAAACACCTTTCCGACGCCGCAACCGAGGCCGAAGCGCAAGCCCAGAAAGAAATGCTCTTGCAGCAAAGTGCTACCGAAGAAGGCATGGCTGGTTCCGCTTTGGAAGCTGCCACCCCTGCCGTAACGCAGGAAGAAGGCGTGGTTGTGTCTGCTCCTAAACAGGCGCCCTCCCAGGCTCAGCAATCCGTTTCCGTCCAATCTGCCCAAGCGGCTGCCACCATGGCCCAGCCGGTAGCTTATGCCGATTCTTCTTACGCGGCTGCCCAGCGTGCGGCCGAGGAACAACCGGTTACCGCACAAGGCGGTTCCACTTATACGGATTTAACTTCTCCCGAAGCCCTTCAAGCGCGTGAATTATACAGCCAGCAGAAACTGGAAAGTATGAAGTCCGACGTGATTTCCCGCATCCGCAATACCAAAGGCGTGCGCATTTATTTCCGCAATAACCTGCCCGACGCCATTGATATTGACGGAGACGTGATTTTCCAAGGCAATCGTTTTAATCCGGACGCTCTTCCCTTGTTGGACGACATTTATTCTTTAATGGCCCTTACCCAAGGCGCCAGCTACATCATCTTGCCCGCCGGTTCTTATACCGATGATGTAACCTTGTCCGGCATCCGCCAGGCTATGGCATTAAATTCTTTCTTTGTACACAAGGGTATTTCTTCCGGTAAAATCAGCTATAACATGGGCCTGTATGACCAGGAACCGCCTGCCAAGTTTGCCAATTTGGAAGGCCTCTCCATTGTGTTTGATTTTGAAGCCCAACTTCCCAGCGCCATTGCACAGGCCAACCAAATCAGCAAACGCCCGTTGTTAAGCATTGCCGTGGTACCTGTTAGCAACGAAATTGACCCCGCCAAAGGCGAAGCCTTTGCCATTGATTTCTCCGTCATTGAAACGGTGAACCCCGTTAATAACTGGATCTTCCAGGTAGTACAACACGGTAAAGACGGTAAATATTACGTGGTGCGCCAGTTGGAAGGCTTTGCCCCGGTGTATCACCAAATTTTATGGAACGGGCGCAAAGGCATTATCGGGCCGGAGCTGGACTGCGGTAAATACACCCTGGTGTTAACTGTAACCGACTCCACCGGCGAAAAGAAAACTATCAGACGCCAAATCACCGTAAAATGCGGCGAGCAAAAAGCCGCGGAAACGGAAAGCAACCTGTGCACTACCTGCGATTATAAAACGCCGCGCTTGTGGACGAAGCCCGGCCGCAAAATGGCCGCCCCGGCAGAAAGTGCCACCGCTACTTACGATACCACCAATATGGGCGGTACCAATACCAATACGGTAAATATTTATGAGGAAACCCTGCCTGCCGGCTCGTTAGACAATCCTGCTTCTGCCTCTTACCCGGCACCCACGGATCCTAACGCTTTTGGCGCGCCTGTGGCCAGCACAACCACCACCACGACGGGTGACCCGTATGCGGTGCCCTCGGCCGACGCCGCCAACCCTTATGCTGCCACCACCGGGGCTGACCCGTATGCAGCGCAGCCGGCGGCTGCCGCCACCACGGCAGACCCTTACGGAACTGGCGCAAATAACAATCCGTACGATATGCCGTATGAAACATATGATTCTACTGCCAGCACTACTACTGCCCAGCAGTAATAATTGTTAAGGATTTTTATACATGAATATTGTAGAAACATTGATTGGCCAAAATATGAAAGCTCATCCGGACTGTTTGGGTTTGTATATCGGTCTGAATGAGATGTACATCGCACAGACGGCCCAAAAAGACGGGGGGGTAGTGTTGGAATCCCTGTTGCGGGTGCCCGTCTCTAACGTGGACCAAACACAGCTTAAACCGTTGGATTTAAACGAAGCGTATTTCCAAATGGATAACTGGCTGGAAGCTTTAACCAAAGTGGCCAGCAAAAAACATTGGAAAACCAACAAAGTGGTGGTCAGCTTGTCATCGTCTTTTTGTTTGCTGCGTCATTTTGTAATCCCCACGGTTATTGAGCGTAAAAACTGGAAAACCACTATTCCGCTTCAAGCGCGCAAATATGTGCATTTCCCGTTTGAAAAAGGTTCCTACGCCTATCATGTGTATGAATTTGAAACCGCCGCCACCAAACAGAAAAAAACGGGCGTTGTGTTTGCCATGACAAGCAAGGTCATTTTGGAACGGCTGGCCAAAGGCCTGCGTTCGGCCGGGTTGGAAATGATATCGGCCGAGCCGTCCGTGTTATCCTTAAGCCGTGCGTTTGACTCCAGCGATAAAGAGGCCGTGGGCAATAACGGGCGTATTTATTCTTTCTTCGGTAAAGATATGGCCAGCTTTGTGTTTTTGAACGAAGGCGCCCCCGTTTTGCTGCGCGAAGTGGAAATTTCCGGTTCTTTGCCGGCTGAACGCCGCCGTTTTGAAATTACCAACTGCACGGAATTTATTGCCAAACAGTTGGAAAAGGACCCGTTTGAAGAAGCGGTAATTGTTGGGCACGATGTGGACAACTGGATTACCGCTTTGGAGGCAGATTCCAAAAAGCCGGTGCGCAAATGGAACTTAGCGGAAGTATATGGCATTGAAACCAAATCCGCCGGAGAGGTTTCCGCCATCGGCGCCAGCGGAAAGTTTTATGATTCCAAAGCCCCGGATTTGGATTTTGTAAAAGGCAACCGCTTAAGCGAATATGAATTTAACGCCGCCTTAATGGCGTGGAAGATTGCCGTGGTGGTTGTGGTGATTTTTCTGTTACTAATGGTGAAGGGTTATTTTGGTGTACAAAAAGCCTACAGCCAGCTGCAGCAGGTAAAAGCCACGAACGAAAACCCCATCAAAGATTTTGAAGGGTTAACGGCGTCTCAGATATCCAATAACCTGTCTCAGATTAAGAGCCAAAACTCCAACTTGGAGACGTTCTTAAAAAGCAACCCAATTACGCCTTTACTAGTGGAAATTGTGGATGCTATCCCGCAGGAAGTTTGGATTACCAGCTTTGAGTATTCCGACAAATTCCCGCCGGAATCCGGCCAGACCCGCAGTTTTAAGATAGAAGGGTCTATTAAATCCGGTGGGGACGGGCAGGCCGATTTAATGTTGGGCGATAAATACCGCCGCCAATTAATGGAAATGCCCTTGGTGCGTGAAATTTGCGGAGACGACGTGCAAATTTCCTATCAGGAAGTTTCCGTAAAAGGGGCCGAATCTGCCGCCGGCCGCAAGCTGACGGAAGAAGAAATCAGCCGTCTGCCTAAAGAAACTACGTTCTCTTTGGAATGTGGAAAAGGAGAAGAAAAATATGTCCGCTAATCAGCAATTAAATAAAATAAAAACTTCTCTTGAAAAAGGCTTCAATGATATGAAGCTGGTGCTGGAGGAAGGCAACGCCAAACTGTTTGCAAAACAGTTTGTGGTGATTGTAGTGGTATTTTTGCTGTTTAGATACGTGAATAATTCTTTTCAGGAAAAAATATCCAATTACCGCGGCCAGGTGGAAGCCATTCATTCCCAACAATCTAACGAACAAGAATATTTAACCAGTAAAAAACGCTTGTTGGACTTGGAGCCCCGCTTTCCGGACTTAGCCTCCAAAAGCGAATGGCTGATGACCCAGGTGTTGGACGTATTTAAACAGGCTAATTTAACGCCTAAATTTTCCGGTTCTCAGGCGGAAGATACCATGAACCCCAACTATACGTTGGCGTCGTTGGAACTTTCCACTACGGCTTCCTGGCCGCAGTTTGCCCAATTGATGGTGGGGCTGGAAAACCGCCCGGAATATTTGCGCCTGTCTACTTTTACGTTAGAAAAAAATGCAGAATCTAACCAATTGGGTACCAATGAAATTAAAATGAAAATTAATACTTTGTTCCCTAAAGAAAAATTGGCACCCAAATTATTTAAAGATCAGGGGGGTAACTAATGATGAAAAAATTATTTTTTGCCGTTCCTTTTCTTAGTGTTACGTTGGTTTCGTCTGCCGTGTTAAGCGCGCAGGAAGCCGTTCCGGCGGCGCCGGTTCCGGCGCCTGCCCCGGTGGCAGCCATGCCCGCGGGCGGGGAACAGGGGTTTGTTACCCAGCGTGAAGCGGTGGATGAAGCCACTGTAAAAGCAGAAGAAAAAAAGATAGTATATAATCCTAAAGTACAGCGGGACCCGACCCTGTCTCCCGATGATTTCTTGCTGCTGCAATATCGGGAACGCCAGCGCCTGGCGGCCGAAGAAGCCGAACGCCAACGCAAATTGGCCGAAGAACGCCGCCGCCGCGAAGAAGCCGAACGCAAACGCCAGTTGGAACTGGCCTTAATTAAAGATCCTACCATTGCCGTGCGTGATAAAATACGCGTAAGCGGTATTATTGGACAGGAGGTTTTTATCGGCAATAAAATTTATACAATAGGTAAATCCGTTCGCGGGGCAAAAATAGTGGACGTACGCAACGACGAAGTGGTATTCTTGTATAAAGGTCATAAATTTAAAAAGAAAGTGCAGTTAAGGTAGCAAGTTATTTTGTAACATTCTGTTAATTTAAAAAAAGCAATAGGAGGATAGATGAAAAATCGTTTAGAAGTTTTTCTGGCTTTCGTTTTGGCCATGGGTTTAAGCGCCTCCGTACAAGCGCAGGAAACCCGTCAATCTCTTCCCAGCGATGATACAGTAACGTTCACCGCGGAGGAGACGGTCAAAATGACAGGAGAACCCGATTTGTTCAAAACGGCCGAACAGTCTTCCCCGTTGGATCGCACAGTGTCCATCCGGGTGTCTAACGTGCCGATATCGGCGTTTCTCAACAGTATCACAACGCAGGCCCGGATTAACTTTATTATGAGTGAAGAATTCGCCAACAAAAAAGTGACGGCTTCTTTAACCAAAGTTACGGTGCGCGAAGCGCTGGATACTTTGCTTCGTGTGCATGGGCTTACCTATCAGCGCATTGGTAAGAGCGAAAGCTACGTGGTAACCAAACGCTCCAATGATGCGCCGGATACCATTACCAAGATTTATACGCTTAGCTATATTTCTTTACAGGGTATGGGTTCTGCAGCCAGTGAAATGGAAAGCGTGCTTCCTCAAATTACCAACACGGGCAGCTCGTTGGGGTCTTACAGCTCTTCCAACAATATTTCCACGGATACTTCTGCCATGGACTCCGGCCAGGATGCTTATTCCGGCCAGGCGGAAATTATTGGTATTATTAAGAGCATGCTCTCCCCCGTCGGGCGCATTGCGGTTGATCCCCGCACCAATAAGCTCATTGTAACCGACGTGGCCGAAGTCTTCCCGCAAGTGGAAAATATTTTGGCCGAGTTGGATATTAAACCGCCGCAAATTTTAATTGAAGCCCAAATTGTGGAAGTAAACAAAACCAGCGGTTTGAACTTAGGTTTTGAATACGGCGGAACGGACGGTTCTATCTTCACCTTTACCGGCCCGCAGCGCAAAGTGGACTACGACTTTATTAAAGGCAACGGGGTTCACGGTTGGAACTACATCTTCCCGACTGCTGACCAGTTGAACAGCGGGGAAAGCGGGGAAAGCGGTTCCGGGGATTCTGGGTCTTCGTCTTCCTCCTCTTCCAGCGGTGAAGCGGAAGACTCCGCCGGTTTGTTAGACTTTTCTGCCTTTAGAATTGTGCTTAGAAGCTTGCTTACCCGCGGTGAAGCCAAATATTTGGGTAAACCGAAAGTGGTAACCGTAAACAACAAAACCGCCACCATTATGACCACCACACAGGCTTCCGTAGGTTTCTCTACCACCACGGGCAGCAGCGGTGATTATACTTCCGAAAGCACGGACAGAGCCAATGTAGGTTTAACCATGCAGGTAACCCCGCAAGTAAACCGTGAAGGTTATGTAACGTTGTATGTGCAGCCTTCTTATTCTGACTTGTCTGACGGTATCGGTAATACAAAAGACCCCACCACCCGCGCCGTATCCACCTTGGTGCGTGTGAAAAACGGGCAGACGGTAGTTATCGGCGGGTTGCTCAACTCCCGCGAGACGGATTCTACCCGCAAAGTACCGTTGTTGGGTGACATCCCGTTGATTGGTTGGTTGTTTACCAGCAAAGAAAAAACCAAATCCACTACGGACTTAGTGATCTTTATTACTCCCACTATTTTGGCCGAGTAATCTATCAACCTTATTACTCCGTCCCCGCCGGTAAACGGCGGGGGCGGATATTTGAAAATTGTTAAGCAGTAAAGCGATGTTGGGGGATTAGGAAATGGCAAAACAGTTAGGCGAAATTTTAATTGAAAGAGGCGTCATTACCGAGAAGCAGCTTAAAAGCGCACAGCTTTATGCCAAGCAAAGCAATGTTTCTTTGGCGGACGCTATTGTAAAGTTCGGTTTCGCAAGTGAAAACCAGGTTACCATTGGTTTATCCAAACATTTTGCAATTCCCTACGCTTCCAAAGAAAACGGCATTTTAAGCCCGGAAAAAGACCAAAACCTGCAGGAAATCATTCCCGAAAAATTTGCCCGCGAAAATATGGTCCTTCCTTTGTTTGTGGAAGATAACGAGCTGGCCATCGCCCTGAACGACCCTACCAACGTATTTTTAATTGAAAACATCAAAATGATGTCCGGTAAGCAGGTGCAGCCGTTTATTGCCAGCAAAAGCCAGCTGTTAAACGTAATAGACGCTTTTTACTCTAATAAAGATTTATTGGAAGAAGTCATTAATAACGCTACCGAAAAGCCTGCCAACGCCGTGGGGGATGAATCCGACGAGGATGATTTGGACTCCGGCTATTTGGATTTGGATAAAGTCCGTCCTAACACTTCTCAATACGTTAAAATTGTAAACGCTATTTTACGCCAGGCTATTACGGAGCGTACGTCTGATATTCACCTGGAAATGTTTGACGAGCGCGTAAGTTTGCGTTTCCGTATAGACGGTTCTTTGTATGAACGCACCCCACCGTCTAAAGACGCTATTGCGGCCATTATTTCCCGTATTAAAATTTTGTCTAAATTGGATATTGCCGAAAAACGTTTGCCGCAGGACGGAAGCTTTGGGTTACAGTTCCAGAACCGCAAGATTGAGGTTCGTGTGTCTGTCTGCCCTGCAGTGTTTGGCGAAAAACTGGTGCTTCGTATTTTGGATAAAGGCACCGGCGAAATGAATATTGATAAACTGGGCTTTGAGCCGGACCAGAAACGTCTGTTTATGGAAGCGGCCAATTTGCCCCACGGATTAATCTTTTTAACAGGGCCTACCGGTTCGGGTAAATCCACCACGTTAAACGCGGTGTTAACCACCATCCGCACGCCGGAATTAAACTTTATGACGTTGGAAGACCCTGTGGAATACAAACTGGCCGGTATCAGCCAGGTGCAGGTAAAAGCTTCCATCGGGCTTACGTTTGCGGCGGGTTTGCGTTCTTTCTTACGTCAGGACCCGGACGTCATCCTGGTGGGGGAGGTGCGCGACACGGAAACTGCCGAAGCTTGCTTAAAAGCGGCTTTAACCGGTCACTTGGTGTTGTCCACCCTGCACACGAACGAAGCTTTGGGTGCTATTCCCCGTTTAATTGATATGGGGATGGAGCCTTTCCTTCTTTCCAGCTCTTTGGCGTTGGTGGCTGCGCAGCGTTTAATACGCGTGTTGTGCCCTTACTGCAAAGTGCCGCATATGCCGGACAGCAATGTAATTGCCCAAATTATTAAAGAAGGGCACTTAAACCCCAAAGACCAAAACAGCTGGACTTTCTTTAAATCGGTTGGTTGCCCGAAGTGCTTTGGCACCGGGTATATGGGGCGCCGTGCTATTTACGAAGTATACCGCATGACGGAAGAAATGCGTACGATTATTTACAAAACTCAAGATTTGGTTGCTCTTAAACAAGCGGCGGACCGCTCCGGCATGTTAAACTTGCGTGCCAGCGGCTGGCATAAAGTAATCCGCGGTGTTACAACGGTAGATGAAGTATTGTCTGCCACGATGGCTGATGAATAACCAATAACTAACAAAAGAGGGTTTTTATGGCAAAATTCACCTATGAAGTACAAGATATGAACGGCAAAAAGCTTCGCGGCAGCGTGGAAGCGGACAGCCGGGAAAAAGTAATTTTCGCCCTGCAAAATAAGGGTTACATCGTATTGGATGTTAAAGAAGGCAGCGCCGGTTTATTTGGCGGCGGGGTAGGCGGGCCTAAAAAAACGGGTAAAGTGCCCGGCCACGTGCTTGCCTTCTTTGCCGAGCAGCTTTCCACCTTGCTCGCCGGCGGTGTGCCGTTGGTGCGCGCTATCTCTTTGTTGGGGGAATACGCCTCTAACCCGATGTTGGGTACGGTGCTTACCCAAGTAGCTAAAGACATTGCAGGCGGTAGCTCTTTACATACGGCGCTTTCCCGCCATAAACGCACGTTTTCCACCATTTGGCTGTCCTTGGTACAGGCCGGTGAAGTGGGCGGGCAATTGGCCGATACCTTGATGCAGGTGGCCAAATACACCAAAACCCAGGAAGGCATGAAAAGCAAAATCATCACGGCTGTTACGTATCCGTTCATCTTGGGTACGGCTTCTATCGGCGTGCTCATTTACTTCATTTTGGGTATCGTGCCTACCTTTGCCCAAATCTTTAAAGATTTTAATATTGAACTGCCGATGATTACCGTGGTGGTGTTGGCTGTATCCAGCTTTTTAATTAACCATGGTATTTTGTTAATTGTGATGATGGTGGCCCTGTTTGTGGGTTTCCGTTTTTACATCAAAACCCCGGAAGGCAAAAAACGCTGGCATGCTTTCTTATTGGCTATGCCGCTTTTCGGTAATTTCTTAAAGAATATTTATTATGACCGCATGCTTTCCACGCTGTCTACATTGTTACAGTCCGGCGTAACCATTTTAAATGCTATTTCCGTGTTGGAAGAATCTTTTGATACCAACGTGATTATTCAAAACGCGTTAAAACAGGTACGTGCGGAAGTGGCGGCCGGTAAGTCTATATCCGAATCTTTCCGCGAAACGGGCATTTTCCCCGGGTTAATGACAGAAATGATGCTGATGGGTGAAGAATCTGGTAAACTGCCTTCTATTATTGCTACGCTGTCCAAGTTCTATGCTGATAACGTAGACCAGTTTATTGCCCGTTTCTCCGCCGTGATTGACCCTATCTTAATCTGCGGTGTGGGTGCGTTAATCGGTATTATTGTGGCGTCTATTTTCTTGCCTATCTTTAAACTGTCCCAAATCGGGGGCAACTAGGAGGCAGTATGAAAAAAGGTTTTACGCTTATTGAAGTAATGATTGTAGTGGTGATAGCGGTTTCCGTTGCGGCCTTTGCCGTGCCGGCCTATAAAAAAAGCCAGGAGCAAAACCAGTATTTGGCTGCCGAGGGCAAACTGCTGGAACTTTCCAGCGGGTTGCATAACGTCATTCAAATGTATAGGGGCTCTTCCTGTTCCGGCACGCCCGGCGCCGCCGAAAAAAATGGAGACGGCACCTTAAATAAAGAAGGGTGCAAAAAGTATCCGCATCAATGTTTGTTTACCAACGAATATACTGAGAATGACCTTTCGTCCATGAATGGTTATAGCTATTCCATTAAAACCAATTGTGATGTATGTATGGAAAAAGCGGTAAACAGCAAATCTCCCGTGCCTTATAAAGTATGTGTGGACACTTTTGGGGTGGAAACCCTCACCTATCCCGGCGGTGTAACCTCTACACGCGGTGATTGACAAATAGGGAAAACTTCGCAATACTTAAAAGAGGCATAAATATACGTTTTGTATTGTTTGATAGGGGTAAAATATGAAGAAAAAAACTTTGCAGTCTTTAGCTGGTTTTACGTTGATAGAGCTGTTAATTGCGGCCACTATTATCGGCATATTGTCCGTTTTTGCCACTGTGGGTTACCGCAACAGCGTGGCGGAAACCCGCATCGCAGAAGGGCGCGCCAAGGTGCGTTCTTTGGCATTGGCCAATTACCGTGCCCATATAGATTATCCTGACATTAGTTTTGGGTCGGATAGCATATCTGACGATGTTTCCGTGGTGGGGGCCAGCGGGGATATATGCAAACGCAGTTTTTCTTCTAACCCAAGTGCCCAATGGCCGGCCAGTTGTTTGGTGGCCAACGGATATGTGGATCAGTTGGGGTTTTCCGGCTATTTTAAATTTACGGTAGAAGGGGAATCCTCGGCTTGTATGACGGGCAATAACAGTAAATTAGGCTCCAAATATAACGGCAAAAAGATTTATTGTTATGATGCGGCAACGGATAAGTCAACCGTGAACTTATAGGGCTTGCAAGGGGGCCTTATGAAAAGGATGTATACAAATATGCTTAAAAGCCGCAAAGGCTTTACTTTAATGGAAATTTTAGCCGTACTGCTTATTATAGCGGTAGTGCTTAGCTTTGCCATTCCGGCGTTTCGTTCCGTTCGGTTTGAACAGCGCAACAGCTTGGCCAAGGCAGGGGTAAAAAAACTGTCGGAAGCGGTGCGCTCTTTTTATCAAAACAGCAAAGGCGTAAAGATTACCGGTAGTTTTAGCGGTACGGGGTTAAGCTCTATTCCCGCTTGTCAAAATTTAGGTGCCAGCGGCGTGCCCGGTACCGGTAAAACGGCGGACATTACCCAGTTATTTGCGTGTGGTTATTTAAACGCCAATGATTTTGCCGGGTTACCCTATACCTTTTACTCCTGTGCTGCTAGTGCACCTACTGCCTGTAATGGCAAGCCCTATGCCGTGGCTGTGGGGAATGATGCCTCTTTGGCCGGAAATAAATATACAAAAAGTTACGGCGGTACTAAATATTATATTTTCTTAAATGAAAAGAACCTGCAAGTAACGGATAATGCGATCAATTAATAAGAGGATTTTATGATAAAACACATTATTAAAAATAAAAAAGGCGTAACCTTGTTGGAAGGTTTAATTGCCTTGGCCCTGCTGGCGATTGTAGCTACGGGTAGTTTTGCGGTGTTATTGTCCGCTTCGCGCAAAACCTCTTCCCCCGATATGAGAGAAGAACTGGTTTTTGCCGTAGAAAAAGCACATGAGCAGTTGCAGTCTTATGTGTATAATACGGATTTTACTTTACAGTCTAAAGATGACAAAGGCAACTTTTATGTGCCGGAAGCGTTCCGTGAAGGTTTATGCGGTCGTGCACGTTTTAATCAGACGGTAGATAACAATCCCTTAGCCAATGGCACCCACAATATTTCTTGCTTGCTGCCGCCTATTTGTGACCGGGATGTAGCCAATGACTGCAATGATGCCACCGGTTCTAGAAGTTGCTTTGTATACCGTGTTAATCAGGCTGGTGTTGGCAGATGGTCTAACATGTTGCCGGAAGAAGGGCGGGATAAAGTATTAAATACGGATTGGACCACCGCAAATGGGGTTTATGATAAAGAAACGCCAAAAAATGCTTCTGCCGGTAAAAGTGTAACTTTTGAAATACGCTGCAACGGTTATACTTTAACTAAATAACAAGGGGGCCAATGATGAAAAATAAATCCGGTTTTACTTTGACGGAAGTCCTCCTGGCTGTTATGGTAGTGGGGCTGATTGGGGTGGCTTTGGCGTCTTTAACTACGGCTGCTTCGCGCGAGTCTGGCGTGGGCCGCAGCAAAGTAATGCTTCGTAATAATTTATCTTTATTTTTACGTACTTTGCGTGATGATATTAACGCGGCTACCTATATTAATATGGGAGCATCGTCTGGCCCGGGGAATGGAACTTTGATTGAGCTGTGTGATAATAAAACCATGTTAGGTGCTACTATTCCCAGCGTAAGCGGTATGGGGTGTGTAACCTATAGTTTTGAAAAAGGCTCTGCACAAGGAGATGTCTCTCGCAGTAACAGAGTAGTACCCGCTTCGGCTACACGTGGGGGGGTTATTAAGCGTAATGGCGCAGCGGTGCTTCGTAATGTAAAATATGTAAACAATTACGAGGGGTATTCTTCCCCGTATTTTAAACGGGTGGGGACTGGTACAGCCGGCAGTGCGCTGGATATTACTATTATTACAGAGTTGGACTCCACACCGCCGGTGAACGATATTGTAGAAGAAACTTTCCTTTTTCCTAATGGACTGTAAGCGAGGTTTTATATGTTTATAAAAAATAACAAAGGTGCTGCACTTATGCAGGTTTTATTGGTAACCGTGGTATTGGCCGGTATGGCCGCCATGTTGTTGCGGGCGACTTTATCCCGCACCATAACCGCCCGCCATACTCGGCGTTCCGTTTCCACGCAGTTGATGGTGGATTCCTGCATGGCGGAAGTCAATTCTTTATGGGCGTCCAAATCGCCGGAAGCATTCTTGGGTGATTTTAACGGGGACGGCCGCGGCGCTTTTATGTATTGCGAAAGCTACGATAAAAATACCGGCCGTTGCAAAAGTTCCGGTGCGGCTATTCACCGTTATTATGACTGTAACTACCAAATAGATAATATTTCTTATACAGTGCGTGCCTGGCTGTATGATAATGCCAGTACCACAGCCGGTTACCCAAAAGAGGACTTTACCGGCAAAGAAGAAAATGGCAAGCTGCAAATGGTGTTTGAGGTGTTAAACAGCGAAGGCGCTTCTTTATAATAGGGGCCGTGTATGACAAAACGAGTTTGCCTGCTGATTGGTGTCTTTTTTACAACTGTTTGCGTTTATGCTCAAGGAACTGCATCCGCTGCAGCGGGTGCGGTTCCTTCTTCTATACAAGTGTCTGATGTAACGACACCTTCTTCCAATATAGATGTGCTAAAAAAATCTTTGGAAAACCAAAAACAACAGCCTGCTTCAGCGGTGCAAACCCCGGCAGGAAATGCTGCTGCAGCGCAGACGGCTGCGACGCAGCAGCCCAAGGCCGCTTCCTCTACGTTGGAAATGCCTATTAATATGGGGGGGAACACTTCTTCAGTAGTAAAAACTCAGGTAGCTCCCCGCACCACGGCAAGCAAGGCTTCTTCAAACAATGCGGCCAAACGCACGGCGGTACGCCAAACTGCTGCTAAAACTTCGTCGGCCAAATCTGCTGCCAAGCCCACAGAATTAGAAAAATTGATAGAGAAAGACAATGCCCTCCTGCCACCGGGGCAACAAAATGCTGCCGCGCAACCGCAAGAAGAACTCTCTGAGCAGGAACAGGAAGAAGAAGCCGAGGAAGAAGTTGCCGTGCGTATGTTTAAGCAAGCCAAAAGTGCACAGGAGGCCGGGCGCCCCATTCCTCCGCCTGCCGCCAAAAATACAACGGCCACGGTTCCGTCTGCCAAGGCGCGGCGGTTTAACCCCAATGTATACCGCCCCGGGGTGGAGTGGAAAGAAAGCCAAAGCAAAAATTTTACCGTATATACCCAAAAGCGTGATATCGGCAGCGGAACGGCCAATATGACGGCCGTTTTTGAACAATCTTACAATACGTTAAAAAGGTTTATTCCGTGGATGATGTCTGACCGGGTGCGCGTGTTTGTATATCAGGATTATCAATCTTATTTGAAGTATGAGCCCAATGCAAAACCCTGGAGCCGCGCCTTGGCCTATCCCACCCGCGGGGAGATTGTGGTGTATGACGAGCCTAACAAAACGCAGGAATTAAAAGAAATGTTCACGCACGAGCTGGTGCACATTTTCACCCAAAAATTTTTTGATAAACGCCATACGCATCAAATTATGACTCCTGCCTGGTTGGACGAAGGCCTTGCCGTGTTGATGGAAGACCAGGCTTATAATGGCACGCAGGGTGGCCCGTGGGCGCAGGATTTTAAAACCTTAAATTTCCAGCGGGACCCGGCAAGCCGTATGTCTTTAGGTTGGAATTCCGCTCCCACCAATCAAATGCGCAAACCGGGCCGCACGCTTACGTTTATGCCGTTTGCCCAGTTTATGCAGGAAGGGTCTTTAAATATGATGGAATCCAACGGCCAAACGCAGGATTGGTATTTCCAGGCCTACACCATGGTTCGCTTTTTGCTTAACCCGGGTAATTCCTCTTATCCGTCCAAGCGCATGCAGTTTGAACAGTTTACTAAACTGCTGGCCCAGGGGGAGGCCGTGCGGGAGCCTTCCACCGGGTTTTTAAAGAAAGACGCTTCAGGCAAACAAATTTATGAGCCGTATTCCGTGGAGAAAGCTTTAAAACGTGTTTATTATTACAATGATATGAACGCTTTTGAAGATGCTTTCTGGAAGTGGGCCTCCACCGGTGGAAGCGGGTATAGTTTTTAATTAAGCCCCGAGTAAATCATTTTTGAGCCCAAAGTATATCCCCCGGTTTAGCCGGGGGATATTTTTTGTAGCTATTTTGCCCGTTTGGCGGGGGGATAAAATATTTATGCACGCGGCCTTGAATTGTTTTTAAGCACCGCCTTTTCAAGCAAACATAAAACCGCGTGTGCGTAGTTAAATTTAGGATATATTACGTTAAAGCCCCCGATAGAAACGGGGGCTTTTTATTAGCGGGCAGAATGTTTTTTGGAAAAGAAAAAGTTTTGTTGGTGGCGGTCAAAATAATTTTTAAGCAATTTTACCGCCAAAACAATGGATATGGCATCTGCAATGGGGGGAGAGAAGAAAACCCCGTTTAGGCCCAAAAACAGCGGCAGAATCAGCACCAGCGGTATTACCAGCAACACCTGGCGCGACAAGCTAAGAAAAGCCGCCTGCAAAGGCTTATTTACAGCCTGGAAGAAGCTGGTGGTCAGTATCTGCAAAGACACAAACGGCAGCATAATGTTTAACACCCGCACCGCGTAAGCGGCCATGGTAATAAGCTGCTGATCAGAAGAGTTAAAGATAGACACCACCTGCCGGGCAAATATTTCAATTAAAACAAACCCGGCCGTAGTGATTACCGTGCCCCAGCGTATGGCCATTTTTAAGGTTTGAATGGATGTTTTGTATTTTTTGGCCCCGTGGTTGTAGCCGATTAGCGGCTGCGCCCCCTGCGAAAGCCCCACCAGCGGCATGGTAATAATGGTGTTTATGCTGATGGCAATACCAATGGCGGATATGGCCACATTGCCGCCGTATTTTAATAAAGCGTGGTTTAAAATAACGTTTAACATACTGGAGGCCATTTGAAAAGCAAATTGGGAAAACCCAATCGTCATACTGGCCCAAACAATATGCCATTTCAAACGGAAAAAGCGCCATTTTAAGCAATATTGGCTGTTTTTGTTGGTAAAGAATAAAATAATCCACGCAAAAGACACTGTCTGCCCGCACACAGTGGCCAGTGCGGCGCCGCGCATGCCCCAGTCCAGCACAAAAATAAATAAGGGCCCCAGCACCAGGTTAATCCCGGCGCCTATAAGCTGCGTGCCCATGGCGGTTTTGGGGTTGCCGGAAGAGCGGATAAAGTTATTTAACCCCAAACTAATGCCAAATAAAAAATACCCCGGCATAACGGTTTGGGTGTAGGCGCGGGCGTAAAGCAGCACTTCTTGGTCTGCACCTAAAAAGCCGAGTACGGGATCCAAAAATATATAAGTGCCCAGGGTAACGGCGCCGGATAAAACAGCCAGCAGCACAAAGGCATTGCCTAAAATTTGTTGGGCTTCGTCAATCTTTTTTTCTCCCAGGCGTATGGAAAACAGTGCATTGGCCCCCACGCCTATTAATGCGCTAAAACCCACAAACAAAATACCCAGCGGGAACAATATGCTAATGCCCGCAATCCCTAAAGAACCGATATGCTGCCCCACAAAAATGCGGGAAATAATATTGTAAACGGCATTTACAAACATGCCGGCCACGGCCGGTGCGGAAAATTTAATTAATAATTGGGAAAGTGCTTTTGCTTTAAAGGGGTTTTTTTGCAGTACTTGCGCTTGCGCCATAAATATGTATCCTTACCAAAAGCAAACCGCTGCCCAGGCCGGCGGCTGGCGGTTTGGTGCTACCTTACTATTTTACTAAATGTTGGGGTGGGCCCGCTTGGGCAGAAAAATAAAACCCCGGTTTGGACCGGGGTTTTTGTAAAGACAAAACAATTATTTGCCGCCGTTTGGCGCAACAGGTGCGCCGCCGGTTAAGTCTTTAATGGCGGCCACGGCGCCCAACACATTGCTGGCTTCGTAAGGCATATAGATAATTTTGTTATCTTTGCCTTCGGTCATTTTGGTAAGCGCTTCAATGTATTTAAGCGAAATCATATAGCTGGCCGGGTTGGAAGACTGCGCCACCGTGCCTGCCACAATTTTTACGGATTCGGCCTCGGCCGTGGCTACTTTAATTTTAGCCTGCGCAATACCTTCCGCCTGCAAAATGGCGGCCTGTTTGGAGCCTTCCGCCTTTTTGATTTCGGACTCGCGGATTGCTTCCGCTTTTAAAATTTGGGCGGTTTTGGTACCTTCCGCCTCGGTTACCATGGCGCGGCGGTCGCGTTCGGCCTTCATTTGTTTTTCCATGGCTTCGCGTATGGCGGCGGGGGGAATAATGTCCTGCAGTTCCACGCGGTTTACTTTTACGCCCCATTTGTTGGTGGCTTCGTCCAAAATTACCTGTAATTTGCTTTTGATAATTTCACGCGAGGTTAATGTTTGGTCCAGGTCCATTTCGCCGATGATGTTTCTTAACGTGGTTTGGGTTAATTTTTCAATGGCGGTTGGTAAGGATTCCACCTGATAGGCCGCTTTTAACGGGTCTGTAATTTGAAAGTACAGCAAAGCGTTAATTTCTATGCCTACATTGTCTTTGGTAATTACGCTTTGGCGGGGTAAATCGTATACGGTTTCGCGCATATCAATTACGTCGCGCATACTGGTTTGCGGTATGGAGCACGTGCGGCCGGCACCGTCTTCATATTCGCGGTTTTCGCGCCATTCCATCAGGTGTGGTTTATCCATAATGGGTATAATCCAGTTAATCCCGGGGTTCAGTATTTCCAAATATTTCCCGAAGCGTTCAATAATCATTACCTGGGCCTGTTTTACCACCACAATGCCTTTTGCAATCATAATAATTACAAACACGGCCAGTACAATTAAGAACGAAACTCCTAAAGAGCTTAAGGCTGCTGTTTCTTGCATAGTTTCTCCTTATGTTTAAGAATACCGCCCACAAAAGAGGGGCGGGCACAACCCAACTTAAATTTCTTTTACGGTAACGGTAACCCCGTCCAGCTTTTCCACCGTGCATTGGGTGCCGGCGGGCAGGGGTTTGGCGGCGGTGGCTTTCCAGCTTTCACCCCCGATTTTTACGCGGCCTTCCCCGGTTTGAGGGTTGATGGGTTCTTCCACCAAGGCTGTTTTGCCAATTAAATCTTCGGCCGGGGTTTTAATATGTTTAACTTTGTCATACAAGTGGCGCAGGGCAAATGGGCGGATGCCTATCCAGGCAATGGTGGCCACAACAATGAATAAGCCCACCTGCCACCACAAATTTAAACCCAGCCACGCGCCCAACCAGGCGCCCACCAGCCCTATCCCCACGCAGGAAAGGGAAAATTCCATCGTAAACATCTCGCCCACAAAGCATAACACCGCGGCGATTAAATAAATGTAATGAGGCATTGGCTCCTCCGTTTAGTTTTTGATGATTTCCAAATAAGTACGCAAATATTTCAGGCGGCGTTCGTCGCGCAGTTTGTTTAGCACGTAAATCATATTGGCAATGAAACGGCGTATAATGGTGCGGGAGGACAGGGGGGAGAGAAATTCGTCATTCCATTTAATTTCACGCGCTAAAATATAGTCTTTGCAATCTTGTTCGGTTAAGATTTTGCCGTTGTCTAACGGGTCAATAAATAAAATTTGTTTTTTGGGCGTATCCTGCATGCATACCAAAATACGCCCTGCCAAATCCACCAGGCCGCTTTCCAGCCCAAAACGCTGGGCAATGGTTTGGTATAAACACGCCGTGCACAGGCTGGAGCCGCGCTTTTTAATTAAAAAACGCCCGAAGGAAATGTCTTTAATATCCAAATTGGCGGGAAGAGTAACAAAATGCAGGGTGGAAAAGAAATATTTGCCCATTAAATCCGCAATTTCATGCAGGTTTTTGGCGTTTAATAAAATGGGGCGCATGTCTTGGGCGATATGGTCCAGCTTTTGGGTAATTTCGCCCCGCTTGGCGGCGGGAGAAGCAAAAAGGGCCAAAATCCACAGGCCTTCTTCCAAATCCGGGTTGATTTTGCCCGCAAAAGCGGAAACCTGTTCGGACAAGTTCCCCCAGCAAATTTCTTCCAGCGTGTGGCGCACTTTAGGCGGCAAAGAGGTGGAAAATGTGCTGTCTATGGCTTGTTGTACGCGGGCCGGGTTCGCCTTGATGGCGGCGGCTAAATCCGGGCGGAGCATATCGGTGTATTCGTCCGTTTCGGTTTCAATTAATTTCAGCAGCGCTTTTAATTGTTCCGTACCCAAGATTTTCATATATTATAGCATAGCAAATTTAGCAAATACTTTAAACTATTTTTACGACTAAGAAATTATCCTTTTAAAACAACAAAAAACCGGGTTTTTAAACCCGGTTTTTTGCGCTTGAAAAAAATTACAGGTCTTTTTCGTTAGCGGTAATGGAAAGCACCACGCGGCGGTTTTGGGCCCGGCCGGCAGCAGTGCTGTTGCTGGCGATGGGGTTGGCAGAACCGTAGCCGATATAAGTGATGCTTTTGGTTTTTAAACCGCTGCCGAGTAAGAAATCATACACGGCTTTGGCGCGTTCTTTAGACAGGCGGTTGTTGATAGCGTCCGTACCGGTGGAATCGGTATACCCTTGTACCACAATGCGGTTTTGCGGGTATTTTTTCAGAACGCGGTTCAAGTCCGTCAGCGTTTGCATGGAATCAGCGGTCAGTTCGCTGCTGTTGGTAGCAAAGAGAATATCGTTTTTCAAGAAAACTTGAATGCCGTTATCGCTTTTTACCACTTCGGCAATGGCGGCCAATTCTTTGGCTTGTTTGTCATAATAGTTCCCCAGCAAGCCGCCGGCTGCCAAACCGGCCAAAGCGCCGTATACGGCCCCTTGCCCGCTGCTGCCGCCCGTGGTGTGGGAAATAATAGCCCCGGCTGCGGCGCCAACGGCGGCCCCGCCCGCGGCACCCCAAGCGGTGCGTTTACCGGGGGTGGTGCAGGCTGCGGCCAAAAGCGCGCAGATGCTGCAAACTAGAATAGTTTTTTTCATCGGTTACAACTCCTTCTTAAAAATATTACTGCTGTTATTATTTTACTTTAATTTATGGGTTAACGTATGATTTTATTTTAAATTCAAAAAATATCAAAATAAAAAACCATATATTTTATGCGGATATCGGCAGGCAGGGGAAATGAATTTTAATTTTACCGTGTGGTGTGCGGCGCACAAACAAAATGGGCCGGGCATTATACAATGTGCCAGCTTTACTCTTTCAATAATAAAAAACCCCGGGCTATAAACCCGGGGTTTTAAAGCGTGTAAACACTTATTTGGCAGACAGTTCCAATTCCACGCGGCGGTTGGCGGCACGGCCTTTGGAAGTTTTGTTGGTTTTCACAAAGTTGGTGGCGCCCATACCTTTATAGGATACGTTCTGTTCCGGTACGCCTTTTCTAATCAAAGCGTCCGCCACCGCTTTGGCGCGGCGTTCGGACAGGTCTTGGTTATAAAGCGGGTCTCCGGTAGAGTCCGTATATCCTACCACGGTGATGTGGTGGTTGGGATATTTCTTTAAGATATTGGCCGTTTGGGTCAACTGTCTGTTGGAAGAGCGCAAAATGGTGTCGCTGTTCCAGGCAAAGCGGATGGGGTTTTTATAGTTTACCACTACTTTGCCGGTTTTGTGGCGGCGCACATTGGCCATTTGGGAAAAATCTTTTTCCTGCTGGGCGGCGGCGTTTTGGCGGGCCTGTTCAGCGGCCAAGCGTTCTTGTTCGGCCTTGCGCAGGGCTTCCTGTTCTTTTAATACGTTGCGGGCAGCTTCTTCGGCAACGGTTTTCATGCAGGGGCATTTGGCGCAATCTGCCTGGCATTTGGCTGCTTGCTGGGCGGCTTTGCGGCAGGGGATGCCGTTGGTGCGTCTTTCGCAGTGGCAGGCGGCCAAACAGAGGGAAACAACTAACAGCAATACGGCTTTCTTCATACGTTTCTCCTTATTGGAAATGTTCCTTCTATTCTACAATATTTTACAGTCCGGTTTACCTTTGCGTTTCATTAGCTCGCGGTAAAGCTGAACCACCGGCTTATGAAATTTGGGGTGTTCGTAATCGGACAATAAATAAGAAAGGGGTTTTAATACAAATTCCCGCTCGTGCAGGCGCGGATGGGGAATGATTAAAAAGTATTGGTCATCATCGTCAAAAAATTCAATATTATCGTAAAACAAAATATCCAGGTCAATCACCCGCGGGCCGTTTTTAAAGGTGGGCACACGGCCCAGTTTGGTTTCCAGCTCTTTTAATTTGCGCAAAAGGGCTTTGGGCTGATAGGGCGTGCTTAATATCACCACGGCGTTTACAAAATCGGGCTGGTTGGCAAAGCCTTCCGGCTTGGACAGAATATAGGGGGAAACTTCTTTCACGGTGCCCAGGTCCGTCAAGGCGGCTATGGCCCGGTCTATATTTTCTTTGGCGGGGGCAATATTGCTGCCCAGGCCCAGTACCGCTTGAGGCATATTATTCTTCTCCTTTATAAACAATCCAGCGGTTGGGCTCTTCGGCCACTTTCACGCTGTATACATGGGGCAGGCATTGGCTTACCCGGTTGTAAATCCAAATGGCCAGGGCCTCGGTGGTGGGGTTTTTTAAAATAAGCCCCAGGTTGCTGCCTTCCAGGCGGCGGTCAATTTCCGTTTCCAACCATTGGGCCACGGGGCGGAAATCCAGCAAATATCCTTCCGCATTCAGCGGGCCGTGAAAAGTAACCTCATACGTAAAGTGATGGGGGTGTAAGGCCTCGTTTAAGGTGCCTTCGTGGCTGTGGGAGGCGGTAAATCCGCCGGTTTGGGTTTGGTAAACTTGGGTCATTTGGTGTTTTGTAATTCCTGCCAAAAATTGATGATTTTACGCGTTTCTTTTACGTCGTGCACGCGCAGTATGTCCGCCCCGTTTTGCAGGGCTACCAAATTGGCGGCCAGGGTTTGCGCTTTGCGCTTGGGCGGTTTTTCGCACTGTTGGCTTAAGAAGGTCTTGCGCGAAAGGCCCGCCAGCACCCGCACGCCCAGCTCTTTAAACACGTTTAAGTGTTTAAGGAGCATATAATTCTGTTCGCGGTTTTTGGCAAAGCCAAAGCCGGGGTCAATAATTATTTGCTCTTTGGTTAAACCGCAGGCCAGGGCCTGGCTGATTTTGGCGGAAAGGAAATCCTTAATTTCACCCAGCAGGTCTTGATAATCGGTTAAGGATTGCATATTCTGCGGGTTGCCGCGCGCGTGCATAATAACAATTTGCGCGTTGTGTTCTTTTACCAGGGTAAACATTTGCGGGTCCGGCGTGCCGCTTACGTCGTTAATCATACTTACGCCGTTTTTTAAACCTTCTTGGGCTACGGGAATTTTAAAAGTATCCAAAGACACCGGAACCTGGGGATAGGCCTGGCGTACTTTTTTAATCAGCGGCAGTACGCGGGCCAGCTCTTCCTGCTCGCTTACGGGGGTGGCGCCGGGGCGGGTGGATTCCCCGCCAATGTCCAAAATATCGGCCCCGCTTTGCACGTAATCTTTACACTTGGCAAACAGGGTGGATAGATTATTTTGCGGGTCCCCGTCGTAAAAAGAATCAGGCGTGGCATTTACAATGCCCATTAGCTGCGGTGTCATAGGCGGTTATTTTATCATTTCCAAAAATTCGCTGCGCACTTCCATTTTTTTAAATGCGCCGCGTATGGCGCTGGTAACCATTACGGCGTTGTGTTTTTCAATCCCGCGGGAACTGATGCACATATGCTTGGCTTTGCACACCACCATTACGCCGTGCGGCTGGAGGGTTTCCATTAAACTGTCGGCAATTTGGGCCACCAGTTTTTCCTGTATTTGCAGGCGGCGGGCGTACACTTCCACCAGGCGCGCCAGTTTGGAAATACCCAACACTTTGCCTTTGGGCAAATACCCGATACTAATGGTGCCGAAAAATGGCTGCAGGTGGTGTTCGCACGTAGAGTAAAATTCAATATCTTTCAGCACCACCATTTCTTCGCAGGAGCCTTCTTTAAAGGTTTTTAATACGTCCTGCGGGCGCATTTTGTAACCGCCGAATAATTTATCCCAGCTGCGTAAAATGCGGCGGGGGGTTTCCAGCAGGCCTTCCCGGTCCGGATTATCGCCGATATAGGCCAAAATTTCCCGCAAATTGTTAAGGATTTTTTCTTCCGTTAACGTATGTGCGCCATTTTGTGCGTTTGCAGGCTTAAGCGCAGAAACGGATTTTGTTTTATTATTTTTACGCATAGGTCAATATTCTCCTGTAAGTTGCTTTGCGGCTGAAGATAAATTTGGGTTTTTGCGTTTTGATACGCAAAATATTTTTGCAAGTCTTCCAAATCGGTATCCTGGCCCACCACCAGTTTTATAACGTCCGCCTTGGCCAGCATTTGCGGGCTTACGTAACGCTTGGGGGATACGGTTACAAAATCAATTAAAGACACGTCCGTATCTTTATAGCCGTTGGTTTCCATATGTATGGTGTAGCCGGCTTGCTTTAAGGTTTTAAGCAAAGGGGTTAAAGGTTGTTCGGTGGGTTCCCCGCCGGTGATGATGACGTTTTTGCAGGGGAATTGCTGCACTTGCTGCAAAATGGTTTGGGGCGTCATCAAGGTAAATTGGGTGTGGGCGTATTGCGTGTCGCACCAGGGGCAGCGCATACTGCAGCCGCTTAAGCGTACAAACACGGCGGGCATGCCGGTGTGCTTGCCCTCCCCCTGGATGGAATAGAAAATTTCGTTAATCCTGAGCGACAGCTGCTGCATTTTCGCTCTCCCAAATTTCCAAACTTTTTAGTTTTAAATTCTCTTTTTTTAACTTTTCCCCAATGGTTTTAAACAGGTGTTGGGCCAGCAGTTCGGCCGTGGGGTTGGGCAGGATATCGTTTAACAGTTGGTGGTCCGGCAGGTTGTCGTCCAGCAGTTTTTTGACGGTTTTAAAATCACACACCATGCCGTTGGGGGCAATTTCGCCCTCTATCACAAAAACGGCTTTCCAGGTATGTCCGTGCAGGTTGCGGCACGGACCGTTGTACCCCGGCAGATGATGGGCGGAACTGAAAGAACGAATTAATTTAATAAGCATTTATTTGGCCTCCGGCAAAGTGTTAAAAATTTGCTGCATGTAAATGATGCACACGATAATCACCGCCAGCGTAAAAAGCGGCACGCCCACAAACAGGTGCACCAGCCACAGCGCGCTCAGCGGCCCCATTAAAAATACCGCCCACTTGGCCACTAACGAAAGCGGCACCAGCCGGCGGCTGAGCAGCCGAAACAGCAGCCCCGCCGTCATGGCGGAGCAGAAAAAGAATAAAAACATTAGCGGCACGATAATAAAGGAACTCATAAACGCCATGGCGTTTACGGTGCCGGCTAAGGTGTCTTTATATTTATTTAAAAATTCCTGCGTGGTGGTAAAGCTGATTTTTTGCGGCCAGGGCTGTTGTTGCACGCCTGCGGCGGTGGGCATATATAAAGCGTTCGGCCCGGCCACGGCGGCCAGGTTTTGGTTGATAAAATCATTTTTGGAAGGGGGCGTTTGCAAATTGGCGTTAAATAATATGGAAAGCCCGCTTTGGGGAATACTAAACAAAGTAGGCTCTTGCGGGGCGGTCAGGCGGCCGTTTTCAAAAGTAATTTGCGGAAAGTTTTTAATCATCAGCGGCAGCTGCTCGCTTACATATTGGCCCACAAATAAGTTAATGCCCAGCAGGCAGATTAAAAATAAATATATCACAAACCACGCCATCTGCCATTTGGTGGCCAGTGCCAGGCGGTGGTAAAAAGAAAAGCTGAAAATGGTTTTTAAGTGCAGCCCTAACATATTGTTTATTATACCAATTTATATAGTATAAAGCGGCTGTGTGCAATAGGGATAAAGGCTCCGTGGCGTAATGAAGTTAAAATAGGTACAATGTTTCTATATGTTCCCAAAATATAAAGGGGAGGTTTACTCTGTGCGTGTGATGAACAAATGGATTTTTGCAGGGGTGTTGTTTGCCTTTGCTTTTGGCGGCATGCAAGCGGCCGCCGCAGATTTGAAAGTAGTGTCTGCCACGCCCAAAGGGCAGCAGACTTATATGGGGGGCAGAACCCCCGTTACGGTTACGTTTAACCAGCCGGTGGCCAAGCTGGCGCAGGAAAGCGCTTTGGCGTCGTCCGAATGCCCGCTTTCCATTACGCCGGCCGTAAAAGGCACCTGCCGCTACAGCGGCACCCAAAGCCTGATTTTTGAGCCGGCGCAGGACTGGCCCCTCGGCACGCAATATACCCTTAGCGTAAAAAAGGGTTTTGCCTCTGCCGTGAACGGGGCCAAACTGACGGCGGACTACAGCTGGACGTTTACCACCCGGCGCATTATGGTGCAGTCCACCCGGCCCTATCAAAACGAGCGCTGGCTTTCTTTAAACCCCACCCTTTATATTGTTTTTAGCCAACAGCCGGACGTAAAACGCGCGGCTGAATTTTTGGAGCTTTCCTACCAGCAAGTGCCCGAAGAATCCGCCGTTTCCAAATTATTATCCCACGTAAGCGGCAAAAAGGATGCCCAGCCTGAAACCAAAACCGTGCCCCTTTTGGTGCGCGAAATCGGCGCGGCCGAACACCAGCGGGACTTTTCCTGGGAAACCCGTGCCAACATTTTGGCCGTCAGCCCGGCTGAAACCTTGCCCAAAGGCGTAAAATATACGCTTACGGTAAAGGAAGGCTTCCCCGCCGTAAAAGGTACCCTGGGGCTGCAGCAGGCCTATAAGCTGGATTTTTATACTTACCCGCCGTTAAAAACCATGGGTGCGCAAACGCAGGGCTGCCTGCCTTATGCGCCAACGGTGCAGTTTTCTTCCCCGGTGCGGTTAAAAGATTTGATGGCCGCCTCCACGGTGGTTCCGGCCAGTGCCAAGGGGGACTTGTCCGACGCGGATGAAAATGCCCTCGGGCAGGAAGTGTTGCCCGCCACGGGCGAAGCCGCCAACAAACCCGGTGCCGTAAAAGAAGCCTATTTTAATACGCCTTTGGCCTTCTTAAAATTGCAGCCCGGGCAAGAAGTAAAAGTTACTTTATCGCCCGATTTAAAAGACATTTACGGCAACAAACTGGGTAAAGAAGAAACCTTTACCTTTACCAACGAAGGCTACTGCCCGGCGGTGGATTACCAGGGCGGTACCGGCGTGTTGGAAAGTTATCTGCCGGCCCGTTTGCCCATTTCCGTTATGAACATTAACGGTTTGGAAACGCAGGCGGCGGTATTTTCCAAAGAAAACATCATTCCTTTCCGCCAGCAAACCACGCCGTATTGCTCCAAGGCGGAGGTGCAAAATGCCACTTTCTCGGGCAATTATGCGTTTAAAGCGCCCAAAAACAAAAGTGTGGATACGTATTTTGATTTGGAAAAATTTGCCCCTACTTCCCAAAACAGCATTGTTTTTAGCCAGGTAAAAGTGCCCAGCAAAAACCGCAAGGAAGGTTACTGCTGGGTGCAGGCTTTGTCTAATATTACGGACTTGGGCGTCACTTTAAAAACTTCCCCCAAAGACATTTTGGTGTGGGTAACCTCTTTAAAAAATGCCGAGCCGATGCCCAACCTGGGCGTGGAACTGCGCGACCGCACCAATAAAGTATTGTGGAGCGGTTCCACCGATATGAACGGCCTGGCCCATGCCCCCGGCTGGGAAAAGCTGGACGTGGAAAAACCCAACTGGGGCAAGCCGGAAATTTACGCGTTGGTTTCCAGCCCGGGCGGGGACGCCCTTTTAAGCAGTGAATGGACCGACGGCATGGAGCCCTGGCGCTTTAACATCAGTTACGATTATAACCCGCAGGAAACCCTCAGCCAAGTGCAAATGTTTTCCGACCGCGGCATCTACCGCCCCGGAGAAACCGTACATTTAAAAGGCGTTTTGCGCACGCTTAAAAACGGCGTGTGGACGCTGCCCGGCTTTGCCCGCGGCACGGTAAAAGTGTACAACTCCCGCGGGGAAGAAGCCCTCAGCAAAGAGGTGGAAGTTTCCTCCGCTTTCGGCACGTTTGATTTGGCGCTGGATATTCCTTCCGCCGCCGTTACCGGCAGTTGGGACGTGTCTTTTAAACCCCAAAGCGGGGAAGACGTACAAGGCGGGTTTTATTCTTTCCGCGTGGAAGCGGTAAAGCAGGCCGAGTTTAAAGTAAACCTGCGCGCGGGGGAAGAGGACTATACCCCGGGTGAAGACGCCAAATTCTTGGTGTCGGCCGATTATTTATTCGGTGCGCCGGTGGCTTCGGGCAAAGTGTCTTGGACGGTCCGCCAGTCTCCGCTGTATTCCATTGAAATGGACGGCTTTGACGGATATGATTTTACCCCGTATTTCCTGCGCCCGGAAGGGGCGACGCAGTCCAAGGCCATTGCACGCGAAGAGGGCGAGCTGGACGCTTCCGGCTCCAAAACCCTCACGGTCATTATGCCCAAAGTATCCATGCCCATGGATATTTATGCCGAGGCCGGTGTGCAGTCTCCCTCCAACCAGGAACTGTTTGCCCGCACGTCCGTACGGCTGAACCCGGCGGGTTTCTATTTGGGCGTAAAGAATGACGAGTCCAACATAGAACTGGGCGAAAGCATAAAAGCCGTTGTGGCCGCCGTAACGCCCAAAGGCGTGCGCACCAGCGCGCTGGTGCAGGCGCAGATACGCAAGGAAGAATGGTTCAGCGTGCGCAAAACGGGTCTTTCCGGCCGTTTGGAATGGGTGAGCGAAAAGAAAGTGACCGATTTCCCCGGTTCTTCCTTTACCTTACCGGCGGAAGGGTATAATTTTAGCTATACGCCTACCGAACCCGGCCAATATTACGTTACTTTCTCCACGCAGGATTCCGCGGGTAGAAAGGTGTTGGGCGGATTTCAGTTTATGGTATTTGGCAAAGGCAAATCCTACTGGAAACGCAGCGATGATGACGTATTGAATTTAAAGACGGATAAAGAATCTTACAAACCCGGCCAGACGGCCAAAATACAGGTGCAATCCCCGTATGATGAAGCCTTGGCCCTGGTAAGCGTGGAGCGCGAAGGCGTGCTGGACGCTTGGACCGCCACCGTAAAAGGCGGTGCCGATTATGTGGAAGTGCCCGTTAAGCCGCAATATCTGCCCAATGTGTACGTAAGCGTAACCTTGGTGCGCGGGCGCAGCGGTACCCAGTTTGACGAAAAAGGCCTGGACCTGGGCAAACCCCAGGGCAAACAGGGCTATACCGTGCTGCAGGTTCAGCCGGATATGCGCAAAGTGCAAACCACGGTAAAAGCCGACGCCAAGGAGTACCGCCCCGGCGAAGAGGTTACCCTCTCCCTGCGCACCGAAGTAAACGGTAAAAACGTTCCGGCGGAAGTAACCGTTATGGCGGTGGACGAAGGCGTGCTGGCGCTTAGCGGTTATAAAACGCCCGATTTGTTTAAGGAGTTTTACGGCTCCCGTGCGTTGGCTGTATCCACGGCCGATAACCGCGCCTTTATTATCGGTCAACGCAACTTTGGCGAAAAGGGCGAAAACCGCGGAGGTGGCGGATCCGATATGAGCAAGCTGGGCGGGGTGGACCTGCGCGGCCGCTTTGAGTTTACGCCTTATTTTAACGCTTCCGTGGTGACGGACGCCAAAGGCCGCGCGGAAGTAACTTTTAAACTGCCCGATAATTTAACCACCTTCCGCATTATGGCGGTGGCGGTAACGGCGGCCGAGTTTGGCGCGGGGGAAACCTCAGTCAAAGTATCTAAACCCATTATGGTAACGGCCAATATGCCCCGCTTTGCGCGCAAAGGGGATAAATTCTCCTGCGGTGCGGTGGTGCATAATTACGAAGACAAAAAAGGCCAAATTACCGTAAACGCCGCGGCCGAAGGGGCCATTAAACTCACGCAGGAAGAAAAGGTAATTTCCGTACCCAAAGGTTCTTCCGCCGTGGTATATTGGGATTGTGAAGCCGTAGAAGACGGCTCCGCCCAGGTGGCTTTTACCGCCCAGGCCCGCAAAGAAAAAGACGGCGTAAAAGCAACCCTTAACGTCTCTTCCGTGGAAAAGGAAGAAACCCTTTCCACCTATTCTTCTACCCAAAATAAAGAAGAACAAACCCTTGAAAAACCCAAAAACTTAAACCCGCAGGCTAACAACCGGGTGGAAACGGCCTTGTCTTCCACCGCGTTGGTAAACTTAAAGGGTTCCATGCTCTACTTGCTTACGTATCCGTATGATTGTTTAGAGCAAAAAATGTCCAAAATTCTGCCGGTGGTGGAAGGGGCGGACTTAATTGACGCCTTTAAACTGGGCGATACGGCTGCCCTTCGCCAAAAAACGCAGGATATATTGGACGAAGTTTCCAAATATCAGTATCCCACCGGCGGCTACGCTTACTGGCCCGGTTCCCTGCCGGACCCGTATGTAACAGCCTACGCGCTGGAAGTAAACTACCTGGCCAAACAAAAAGGCTACCGGGTGGACGAAGCCTCCCTGCAAAAAGCCGTTAAATGGTTAACGGAAACATTTGGGGATAAAGCCCGCCAGGCTTACCCGTACACGCAGGCCGAAAAAGACGCCGCCCGTGCGTATGGCGTGTATGTGCTTTCTTTGTATGGACAAAAGCTGGATGCGCGCTTTAATACCTTGTATGTAAAACGCAATACTTTAACCCAGCCGGCAGTGGCTTATTTGTTAAAAGCGCAAAAAGCCGGCGGCTATGGGGACGACACCCAACGCCAGGAACTGGCCCAAATGTTGCTCTCCGGTGCCGTTATGCTGCCGCAGACGCTTCACTTCCAGGAAGCGCAATCCCTGCCCTGGCTGCATTTTAACGACGTAAAAACTACCGCCGTTATCTTGCAGGCCGCCCTGTATGCGGGGGTGGAAGTACCCCAGCCGTATAAAGCGGTAAACTGGCTTTTGGGCCAGTTAAACGCGCAGGGCAACTGGAACAACACCAGCGTAAACGCGGCGGTATTTGCCGCGCTGGATACGTATTACCGCACGATGGAAGCCCAGGAGCCTGATTTTACGGCCGAAGTAAAACTGGGCGCTGCCCAAAAGCTGGCTTACAGCTTTAAAGGGCGTGAACTTACCGTGCATACGGACAGCCTGCCCTTTGCCGATG
This sequence comes from uncultured Elusimicrobiales bacterium, assembly GCA_944327085.1. Taxonomy (GTDB): domain Bacteria; phylum Elusimicrobiota; class Elusimicrobia; order Elusimicrobiales; family Elusimicrobiaceae; genus Avelusimicrobium. The sequence continues at coordinate 201,585 of CALVGG010000002.1, forward strand.
TGTACGCCCAGAAAGACACCGTGCAAGCCGTGTTTAATAAAAAAGGCACGGGTAACCTGTACTACAGCTTAAGCCAGGTGTATGCCCCTGCCCGTTTTGACAGCGCGGCCGATGCAGGCTTTAGCGTGGCGCGCACAATTACGCAGTTGGACGGCACCCCCGTACAGCAGTTTAAAGCCGGCCAGCGCTATAAAGTAACGCTGACGGTAAAGAACACCACGTCCCGCTCGTTTGTAGTGCTGGAAGATTTTATCCCGGCCGGGTTTGAACTGGTTAATACCTCCCTGGCTACGGAAAGCGCCGAAGACGCCACCAGCCTGGATAACGCGGGTTGGGGTTCGTTCTTCCGCTCGGAACAGTATGATGACCGCATTGCCGCATTTGCCGATTATTTAACGGCGGGCGAGCATACATTCTCTTACCTGGTTTCCGCGCCGGTTCCCGGCCGTTATGCCTACCCCGCCGCGTGGGCGCAAATGATGTATGAACCGGCCGTATTCGGCCGCACCGCCACGCAAGAGGTAACGGTTGAGCCGTAATGAAAAAACTGGCTTGTTTACTGATGGTTTTAATGCTTCTTCCCCGCCCGGTCGGCGGGGAAGAAGTTTCTTTGGCGCCTTCCCTGCAAATTTATGACCGCTACGGCGTGCCCGTTAGGGGCTATTTGTCCGCCAATCAAACATATTACCGCCCGGTGCCGCTGGCGCAGATATCGCCCTGGCTGGTGCTGGCGGCGGTAGCGGCGGAAGACAAACGCTTTTTTGTGCACTCCGGGGTGGATTATAAGGCCGTGCTGCGCGCCGCGTGGCAAAACGCGCTGGCGGGGGAGGTGGTGTCCGGCGCGTCCACCATTACGCAGCAGCTGGCGCGCGTGATAGAGCCGCGCCCGCGCACGTTATGGGGCAAAGCCAAAGAAGCCTGGAACGCGCTGATGCTGGAGCGCGGCAAAACCAAAGAAGAAATTTTGGAAGAGTATTTTAACTTGCTTGAATTTGGCAATCTGACCCAAGGCGCGCAGGCGGCGGCTAATTATTATTTCGGTTGTTCGGCGGCGGAACTATCCGTTGCGCAGGCGGCCACCCTGGCGGGGATGATTCAATCCCCCGTGCGTTTTGACCCTTCCAAACACCCCCAGGCGGCCAAAAAACGCCGCAACGCCGTATTAAAATTAATGAAGGAAAACGGGTTTATAGACGATAATGTCTACCAAACTGCTTTAAAGGAACCGCTTACGGTGCAGCCTGCGGTGCGGCCTTTTTCGGCCCCGCATTTTACGCGCTATTTGTCTTCTCTTCTCCCGCCTGATACGGCCGACGTATACAGCACGCTGGACGCACGCCTGCAAACGCGCGCGGGGGAGATTATCCAAAACCAGCTGGCCAAACTGCAAAGCGAACACGTAACCAACGCCGCCGCCGTGGTGTTGGATAACCAAACTGGCGGGGTATTGGCTTATGTGGGCTCGGCCGATTTTTATGACCGGGAACATGCCGGGCAGGTGGACGGCGTGCGCTCTTTGCGCCAGCCGGGTTCCGCCCTAAAGCCCTTTGTATATGCCCTGGGTTTTGAAAAAGATTTTTACCCTTCCGTTTTAATTAAGGATGAGGACACCTTTTTTGCCGGCGGTTACCGTCCCAGAAATTACGACGGGTCTTTCCACGGTTTTGTAAGCGCGCGGGAGGCGCTGGCCTGCTCTTATAACATCCCCGTGGTAAAAGTGGCCGAGGCTGTGGGCGTGGCCAATATGCTGGCCGCTTTGCACGGGCTGGGGTTTGATTCTTTATCCCGCCAGGCTGATTTTTACGGGCTCGGGTTATCTTTAGGGGCAGGAGAAGTGCGTTTACTGGAGCTGGCCAATGCCTATGCCACCTTGGCGCGCGGAGGGCTTAAAAAGCCCGTTTTGCTTGCGCAAAGCCCGGCTGTAAGCGGGCCGGGCACGCCCAAGCGGGTGTTTAGCGAGCAGGTGTCTTTTTTGGTAACCGATATTTTGGCCGATAATTCCGCCCGCGCGGCGGCGTTTGGGTTAAACTCGCCCCTTAACGTGCCGTTTGATATGGCGGCCAAGACGGGTACTTCCAAGGATTACCGCGATAATTTTGCCGTAGGCTATACCCCGCGCTGGACGATTGCCGTTTGGGCCGGTAATTTTGACGGCTCCCCCATGCGCCGCGTGTCGGGCGTAAGCGGGGCGGCCCCCATTTTGCATGATTTGGCGGTGTATATGCAGCAGCTCTATCCCAGCCCTTCTTTTAAACGGCCCGAGGGTATTAGCGCCGTTACGGTGTGCGCGCAAAGCGGCCTGCCCGCCGGCAAAAATTGCACGCATACGCGGGTGGATTATTTTTTGGAGGGGAGTGTGCCCCCGCAAAAATGCGACGGCAAACACCAGGCTAAAGAGGGGGAAAAAGTAAAAATTATTTCTCCTGCCCATAAAGATGTGTTTAAGCTGGATCCTTCCGTACCGCTGGAAAGCCAGCAACTGCATTTTAAGGTTTCGGCCCCGCAGGGCAATGCCTGCCGCTGGCAGTTAAACGGCCAAACACTTGCGGATACGGGGGCGGATATTTGGTGGCCCCTGCAGGCGGGTAAATTTAACCTGCGGGCGGATTGCCCGGGCGGGGGGGACAGTATTACTTTTGAAGTACTTCCTTAAGCCCGGCTGAATGAACGGATAAAAATATCCGCTTGCCGCCGGCCCGCGCGCGGACTAAAAATATAAAACCCCCGGTTTGTATGCCGGGGAATATTTATTCGTTGGGTAATCGGTCCTCTTTAAACTATGCTTGCTTTGTTTTTTTTTTTTGATATAGTGGGTTTTGTGTAAAGTATATGGGGGGATATTAATGACGGAAAAAAACGCTGGATTTACGCTTATAGAACTGTTAGTGGTAGTTTTGATTATTGGTATCTTGGCTGCTATTGCTGTGCCGCAGTATGAAAGAGCGGTGGCCAAAAGCCGGGCCGGGGCTATGTTGCCTTTGGCAAAATCGGTATTAGATGCCCAGCAAGCATTTTTTATGGCAAACGGAAGATGGGCTACCACATGGGATGAACTAGATGTAGAAATGCCTACCCCTATCAGCACTACTCCGGTTAAGACTTCTTATGATATAGAAACCAACTATTGGACCAATGTGAAAGTATATGACCACTTTCAAGCCGGGATACGTATGAATGATGATAAAATTGTGGGAATGGATTTTATTTTAATAGATCCTACTTATAAAAGTGAATACGGAGGGAAAGGCTTTCGGGTAGGGGTAAATGGCACGTGGGGAATTCCACAAGGCAAGTTGTATTGTTGGGAACATCACCTCAGTAAAACGCACGGCAGTTTTTGCGAAAAAATGCAAGGACTTAAAGACCCAATACAGCGTTCTTGGCATGGTACTTGGTGGTTAATGGATTAATTTAAAAACCCCCGGTTTGCATGCCGGGGGTTTTGGTTTTTCCAAGTCAAAATTTACAGCACGGAAAGATAGCGTTCAATTTCGTAATTGGACACATGGGTGCGGTAATTATCCCATTCAATATCTTTGTTGGCTATAAACTTTTCAAACGTGTGTTTGCCCAAGGCTTTTTGCACCAGCTTGGAGTTGCGCGTTAAATTGACCGCTTCGTACAAATATGCAGGCAGGGTTTCTATGCCGCGCGCGGCGCGTTCCTCAGGCGTCATATGAAAGATATTGTCTTCCGTAATGGGCATAACGGGCAGTTTGTTTTTTATGCCGTCTAGCCCCGCCGCCAACATGACGGAAAATGCCAAATAGGGGTTGCAGGCCGGGTCCGGGAAGCGGCATTCCAAACGCGTGGCATTGGGTTTGCCCGCTTTGGCCTGCGGAATGCGCACCAAGGCACTGCGGTTTTTGCGGCCCCAGGCAATATAGGCGGGGGCTTCATAACCCGGTACCAGGCGTTTGTAGGAGTTTACCCACTGATCCGTAACGGAGCATATTTCCCGCACGTGTTTTAAGATACCGGCAATGTAATGTTTTGCGGTGGAGGAGAGGAAAAGCTCGTCCTTAGGGTCAAAAAACGCGTTTTTACCGTTGGTAAATAAAGACTGGTGCACATGCATACCGCTGCCGTTTACGCCGGCTATGGGTTTGGGCATAAAGGTGGCATACATCCCGTTTTTTGCGGCTATTTGTTTTACTACGGTTTTGTAGGTGATTACCTGGTCCGCCATTTTAAGGGCTTCGGCGTAGCGCAGGTCAATTTCGTGCTGGGAGGGGGCTACCTCGTGGTGGGAATATTCCACGCGTATATTTAGTTTTTCCAGCATCAGCATGGTTTCGCGCCGAACGGCGTAGGAAGTGTCCAGCGGGATGGTGTCAAAATAGCCGCCGGCGTCCAGCGGGTCGGTATGTTTATCGTCGTGGAAATAAAAATATTCCAGCTCCGGCCCCACCATAAACTGGTCAAAGCCGGCTTTTTTCATTTCGGCTAAGTTCTTTTTTAGAATGTAGCGCGGGTCCCCTTCAAACTGTTTGCCCGCCGTGGTTTTAATATCGCAAAAAAAGCGGGCGATGGGCGCGCCGGTTAAGTCCGGCGGGAAAATTTGAAAGGTGTCCAAATCCGGCAGGGCTACCAGGTCGGACTCATAAATGCGCGCGAAGCCTTCTACAGAGGAACCGTCAAACCCCATGCCTTCATTTAAAGCGTATTCAAATTCCCGGTGGGATAAAGAAAGGGATTTTAAATTGCCCAAAATATCCACAAACCAAAGCTTAATAATTTGGATATTATTAGCATCTGCTTTGGCTAATATTTCTTTAATTTTTTCTTTTTCAGCAGCAGTTCTTTCTATAGGCATAAGGCCTCCTTTTATGATAGATAAGACGGGTACGTTTTAAAAATCACAAGTTTTTATTATACATCTTTTTAAAAAATAGAGAAGCATTTTTTCTGGCTATTTTTGCAAAAAATAAAAACCCCCTGCCTAAGCAGAGGGTTTTTTAGACGGTAAATAGGGTTTAGAAAACTTCGTTTGCGTGCGGGTCACCGCCGTGGTTGTTGTTTTCCACCGGCTGATATTTGGTTTCCTGTTTAGAAGAACTGCACAGCGTGTTGTAGCCGGTGGCCGCACAGTGCTGGCCAGGGCGTACTTCTTCGCCGCAGGCGGCGCATGCATTGGCGGCTTTGGCGGCGGCTTTGCATGCGTGTTTTACGCCGTGGTAGCGTTCATCAATGGATAAAGCTTTGCCGCATTTGGGGCAGACGGCGCTGTCTTCCTGCACATTCTGGGCGGCCGGTTCTTCGTTAGAGGCGCTGCACAAGGTGGTGTAACCGGTGGCCGCACAGTGCTGGCCGGCGGAGTGGATTTCTTCGCCGCAGGCGGCGCATACGTGGCCGGCGGCTTTGCATTCGTGTTTTACACCGTGGTAGCGTTCGTCAATGGATAAAGCTTTTCCGCATTTGGGGCAGACGGCGCTGTCTTCCTGCACATTCTGGGCGGCCGGTTCTTCGTTAGAGGCACTGCACAAGGTGGTGTAACCGGTAGCCGCACAGTGTTGGCCGGCGGAGTGAATTTCTTCACCGCAGGCGGCGCATACGTGTTTTGCCTGATCTTTTACCGCGGCCACTTTGGCGTGCGGGTCTTTACCCGTGTAGGGAGAGGGATTGGCGGATTTTCTGGCCTGGGCCGGGGAGGCTTGGCAAATGCCGCCTTTGGCACATTCCTGATGATATTTATCTAAAATGGTTTCCCCGCATTTGTGGCATTTGGCTTTTTGCTGGGCGCGGGCCTGCATAATGCGTCTTTGCAATACTTTTTCAATTTGCGCATTATCTTTTTTATTGGTTTTCTGTAAAGCAACCTGGGCTTGGGCACAAACAGCCAGGGTTAACAAACAACACACAGCGATTAAAATTTTATTGGTTTTCATATAGCCTCCGTAATTTGGTACTGCTTATACCACTAATATAAATATTTGTTTGTTTTTTGTGTAGGGTCTTTGGGCCTAGGCCTTTTGGCATTTTGGACCTACTGCCAGGCTGGGCCCTGCCTAACCCCTATAAATAAAAACCCCCGGTTTGTACCGGGGGGTGAATTATAAAGCTTGCAAACGGCCGGGTTCGGAAAGGCGTTCTATGACGGATTTTTCTTTTTTGGGCTGGGGTTTTGCCGGCTGTTTCTTTTCTTCTTTTTTATTTTCTTTTACTTCTTGGCGTTTTTCTTTTAAGCTGTTTACGGTGTTGCCCAGCTGCATCATGTGGCCTTCTCTTCCCATTAAATAAAAGGGGACAACGCTGTCCTTCTTGGTTTGTTTAGGTTTGGCGGCCTGTTTTTTTACTTCTTGCTTTTTGGCCTCCAACGCGCGGTGCTGTAGGATGGATTCGGTCAGTTTGCTCAGGTCCATCATGCGGCCTTCGCGCCCCTGCACATAAAAAGGCTGAGGCTGTTTGGAAGGGGAAGCGGAATCTTTAGTAATTTTAAAATCAGGCCATTTCAGTTCCATTTTGGAACCTTCCGGGCCGGGCACTCTTTGGGCAAAGGCGGCTTGCCCTGCCAACAAGCATACGGCGGCGGATATGAGGGTAACGGCGGTTTTTAAGTTCATGTGTTCGTTTCTCCTTTCTTAATATATAAATACTTTAAAAGTTTTTTTAAATTTGCACCAGGGTCAAAAGGCCTAAGCTGATGCTGGGCCTATTTGATACATTGGATGTAAAATTTACTACAATAAATACATATGATTATACCTACAATTATTGAAAAGAACGTCGGTTACGACATTTTTTCCCGCCTGCTTAAGGACCGTATTATCTTTGTGGGCGGGCGCGAAGGCGAAGTGGATACCGCCAGCGCGAATATGATTATCGCCCAGCTTTTGTATTTGGACGCGGAAGACTCCCAGCGGGAAATTAACCTTTATATTAATTCCCCCGGCGGTATGGTAACGGCGGGCCTAGCTATTTATGATACCATGCAGTTTATCAAAGCCCCCATCACCACCATTTGCATGGGCCAAGCCATGAGCTTTGGCGCCGTGCTGTTGGCGGCCGGTTCCAAGGGGCGGCGCTATGCGCTGCCGCATTCGCGCATTATGATACACCAGCCGCTTATTTGGGGCGGCGGTATTTCCGGCCAGGTAACGGATATTGAAATTGAAGCACGTGAACTGCACGACAATAAAGAACACCTGTTGGATATTTTGGCCAAACACACCGGCCAGCCGAAAGAAAAAATCCGCCAGGACAGCGAACGCAACTACTATCTTTCCGCCCAGGAAGCCAAAGAATACGGCATTATTGACGAAGTGCTTACCCTGCGCGATAAATAGTCCGTCCTTATCAACCCATTACACCCCGGCTTATATAAAAGGCCGGGGTTTTTTAGGTCTAATGCAAAATTAGCAGGCTTGCCTTATGTTTGCTAATTTTATGGGAATTTGATAAAATGATTATGTAATCTCCCGCGCGTGGGGGTAAAACCGCGCGGTTTATGAAAGGTTTTATCAGGAGAAAACATGACAGAAGAAATGAAAAAACAAACTTTGTCTTTGCCTACGGTGGTTCCCGCCGTGGTAATACGGGACGTAGTGATGTTCCCGGGTATGAGTTTGCCTCTTTCCGTTGATAGAGAAAAATCTATCATTGCCGTAGAATTAGCTTTGGAAAGCGAAGGCCGCTATATTTTGGCCCTTTCCCAAAAAAACCCGGATGTGGATAACCCCGCCGAGAACGACATCTATCATTTTGGGGTACTGGCGGAAATTACGCAAAATTTAAAAATGCCGGACGGCTCTATCAAGGTCTTCTTGCAGGGCTTGGCCCGCGCCCGCGTGAAAAAGCTGGAAATGAACCCCGTCACGAACACCTGGTTTGCTGCGGTGGAATATTTGGAGGAGAAGGACGATGACTCCCCGGTAGTGCAGGCTTTGATGCGCAAAGTGCTTGACGAGTTTGACCACTACGCCCGCGTTTCAAAACGCATTGCGGTGGAGGGGGTGTCCTTCCTGCGCCAAATTAATGATCCGTCCAAACTGGCCGATACGGTAGCCTCCAACATGATGGTAAAAACGGCGGACCGCCAAGCCATTTTGGAAGCGGTGGACATTAAAACCCGCCTGGAGAAAATTTTAAAACTCATCACCAGCGAAGTGGAAATTTTGGGCTTGGAAGAAAAAATCCACTCCAAGGTGCGCGCACAAATAGAAAAAAATCAAAAAGAATACTATTTGAACGAGCAGATGAAGGCCATTCAAAAGGAGCTTAGCCAGAAGGACGATTTCCAGAAAGAGCTGGACTCCATGAAAGCCAAAATTAAGAAAAACGGCCTGCCGCCGCACGCCAAAGAAGCGGCGGAAAAAGAGCTGGAACGCCTGGCCAAAATGGCGCCTTTTTCACCCGAGGCCACGGTTTCGCGTACGTATTTGGATTGGCTGCTTAATATGCCTTGGAATATTACCACCAAGGACGTGCTGGACCTGAAAAAAGCCAAAGAAATTTTGGACGAAGACCACTACGGCCTGGAAAAACCCAAAGAACGTATTTTGGAATATTTGGCCGTTAGCAAATTAACCAAATCCCTGCGCGGGCCGGTGCTGTGCTTTGTGGGTGCGCCGGGCGTGGGTAAAACCTCGCTGGCAAAATCCATTGCGCGGGCTATTGGGCGTAAATATGTGCGTATGTCCTTGGGCGGCGTGCGGGACGAGAGCGAAATCCGCGGCCATCGCCGTACGTATATTGGCTCCATGCCGGGGCGCATTATACAGGGGTTAAGCAAGGCAAAAAGTTCCAACCCCGTTTTCTTGCTGGACGAAATTGACAAAATGGGGTCCGACTGGCGCGGTGACCCTGCCGCCGCTTTGCTGGAGCTTTTAGACCCGGAACAAAATAAAGACTTTGTAGACCACTTTTTGGATGTTCCGTATGACGTGTCTAAAGTAATGTTTATTACTACGGCCAACTCGCTGGCGGATATTCCCGTTACGCTGCGCGACCGTTTGGAAATTATTGAATTTTCCGGCTATACCGATTACGAAAAGCACGACATTGCCGCCAAATACTTAATCCCGCGGCAAATGAAACTGCACGGTATGAAGGAAGGCTCTCTGGAAATTACGCGCGACGCGGTAGCCCTGATTATGCGCGAATACGTGCGCGAAGCAGGCGTGCGCAACCTGGAGCGCGAGATTGCCACCCTGTGCCGCAAATCGGCCAAGCAGTTTGTGGAAAACGGCGGCAAGAAAATTGTTATTAACGCCAAGAACCTGCACGAATATTTAGGCGTGCCGAAATATTCCAACTTCTCTACGGAAGAAAACTCCGTAGGGGTTGCCACCGGCTTGGCCTGGACCAGCGTGGGAGGGGAAACCCTGTCCATAGAAGCGGCCAAACTGCCCGGCAAAGGCCAGCTGATTTTGACGGGTATGTTGGGCACGGTGATGAAGGAATCCGTCCGCGCCGCTTTAACATACGCCCGCAGCCGCGGATACGGCTATGATGTGGATTTTGACCATACGGACTTTCACGTCCACTTCCCCGAAGGCGCCGTACCGAAGGACGGCCCTTCCGCCGGCAGCGTGATTACCACCGCCATTACCAGCTTGCTTACGGGCCTGCCCGTTAAAAAGCACCTGGCTATGACCGGCGAGGTAACCATCACCGGCCGTGTGCTTCCCGTGGGCGGCATTAAGGAAAAATTCCTAGCCGCTTACCGCGAAGGGGTAAAAACCATCCTCTACCCGCACACCAACGCCAAGGACGTGGCCGAATTGCCCGAACAGGTAAAGAAGGAATTAACTTTAATTCCTGTAAAAAGTATGGATGAGGTACTTCCCCTTGCTTTGGAAGGCTGGAAGGAATACGCCGCCAAACACGCCAAAGACTTTGCCAAAGCGTTGGCGGCCGTAGGCAAACAGCCCAAACATACCAAAGCCCCTTCCCGCAAAGGCAATAAAACAACCGTTAAAAAACATACGGTTAAAACGTCCGGCGGTAAAAAACGGCCGCAAACGGCCCGCGCAAAAGCGGCTGCGGCGGCCAAGCCCAAGGCCAACAAAGCCAATGGCAAAAAACGTAAATAGTTTGTATGTGCACAAAACCCCGGGGCCAGGTGCCTTCGGGGTTTTGTAATAAAACAAACAGAATAGGTATTTTTTAAAAAATTTGCTATGCTTATTCTAAAGCCTATTACTTCGTTTCTAGGAGGGGGACATATATGAAAAATAAAACAGCCGGTTTTACGCTTATAGAATTGCTGGTAGTGGTTTTAATTATTGGTATTTTAGCTTCTGTTGCGCTGCCGCAGTACGAAAAAGCGGTGGAAAAAGCCCGAGCGACGGAAGCGGTAACCATTTTAAAAAGTTTAAAAGACGCGCAGGAAGCTTATTATTTGGCCAACGGCACCTATGCCAACAGCTTGGATAAATTGGATATCCAGGTGCCCGCCACATTAAAAGATTATAATTTGGAAACAGGTTCTTTGCAATCCGGCCGCTATGCATATAGGCACAAAACCAAAAATTATCATATTGCCGCCAGCGGGCAGTTTCGCAGCGGGGTATCGGCCACGGATAAAACGGATGTAATATATTGCTGCGGGGACGCTAAATTCTGTAAAGTGATCGGCACGGAACCTTTTAGTTTTTCGCATTGTTCAAGCGCTTATATTATCCATTAACATAACGCATAATGAGCTGGTTTACAGGTCAAGCAAGGGGTTTTTAAAACTTGCTTGACTTGTTTTTTTTTTTTGATACAGTGGAGATTAACAGGCGAGGAGTTTTAAAAGTATCTCTTTATAAAAAACGCCTGTAATCGGCCAATAAGGGCCTTAAAAAGGAGGTCTGGTATGTATCAAAAAATACTGGCCGTCTTTGCGGTTTTTTTAAGTTTGCCCGCCTATGCGGCACAAACCAAAAACACCATGAAGATGGTGTCCTACTTTCCCGTACCGTATGTAGCGTATGATACGGTATCGGCCAACAACGCCATGGATATTGGTATTTTAAACCAGTGTGCAATGGACATAAATAAAGGGTCCACCAATTTAGGTGGCAGTGCGTGCTCGTTGTACTTATATGGTAACGCAACGGGGGCGGACTTAAACCGCGGTTTGTTAAACGTAGCGGCCGGCAAGCTGGATTTAAACAGTGATGTAACCAATGCGCGTATAGTAAGCAAGAAAGTGCAGTTGGGTACCTCGATGACGCCGGAAAACGGGTGGTTAGATATAGGTATTCCGTCCGGTAAGAATGACGAATATGACGCGTTATACATCAGCAGTTTAAAGAACACGGGCAACAGCTTTAGACTTACGTCTAAGGAAAACGGGGCTAAAGTAAACAGTTTTCATATGTTTAACGAAATCAGCAACGATTTTCCCGGCTGTGCCGGTACGGTGACGTGGCAGGAGCTGGAATTAGCCGCCAATGTGAACAGCAATGAAACGTATACGGATATTTACCTGGTATGCGGTGGAACGGCATCAGAGCCGGAAGAATGCCAAGCGCCGAATGGTAACAGTTATACGGAGAGCTGTCCGGATGGGCAGACAGGTACTATTACGTATACTTGGAACCAAAGTGCGTGTAAGTACGATAAATTGGAGGAGTGTACCTCGTTAACTTGTGATGATTTTAGTTATAAAATGAACCATAAGTCAGAGTGCTGTCCTTCTGCTCCCTATACGGATTTGGCCTGTTATTATGAATGTCCGAAGTATCAGTGGACAGTGAATGGTTCCGGTAATTCTGGTTATCCTTCTATCGTTTTTGGTTCTAACTGGGTAGAAAGAGCGTGCCGTCAAGGTAATCAAAGCTACAATGTTACTTGCAACAGTTCAGTAAGTGGAAATTGTTGGAATTTGAAAGCAATAGCTCCATCAAATGTAACAATTATATACAGCAACTATTCCTTAACGGATCCTTGCCTCCAATCAACCTGTTCTGCAAAGAATGAAGGAGAAATATGTTTGGTGGTGTCTAATGATCCAAACAATCCAGGGGAGAGTGTACGGTGCGGTTATGGCACCATGCCTAACCAATTTAGTTTCTTCGGAAATATTGTTGGCGTGAAATGCCAAAAGGATCCCAATTCATTATATTGTAAAAATGGTTGGTAGATTTTACAAATTACCAGACCTCCCCGTTGGCAACCCCAACGAGGACAGCCCCCCGGACACGGGGGGCTTTTTCATCTATATCCCTTTTTTACCCGGCGGTTAGGGCGGGGTGAACAAGCGGTTTTATACGGCCGTGTTTTATAAAAAGACTTGTAATCGGGTAAAAAAAGCTTAACCTTAATATAGGGGTGAGGCTTATGTATAAAAAACTATTAATAGGCTTGGCTTTTGCTTTGGCTTTGCCGGTTCATGCCGCGCAAACCAAAAACACCATGAAAATGGTAACTTATTTCCCCATTCCGTATGTGGCTTATGATACGGTAGTGGCTAATGACAGCTTGGAAATTGGCGGCTTAAAGCAATGCCAAATGGATGTGTATAAAGGTTCCAGCAATTTGGCCGGCAGTGCAAGCTCGCTTTATTTATATGGGGATGCCTCCGGCGCGGACCTAACCAGCGGTTTACTTAATGTTACCGCCGGCAAGCTGGATTTAAACAGCACGGTGCCCAATGCGCGTATCGTAAGCAAGAAGGTGCTAATCGGCAAAAATAATACGGCTTCAGGCGGGTGGCTGGATATAGGCCTTCCGTCCGGGAAAGATGCCTCTTTTGATGCCTTGTATATTAACTCTTTGGCCAACAGCGGCAACAGTTTGCGGGTAACCGCTAAAGAAAACGCAGCCAAGGTGGAAAGCTTCCATATGTTTGCGGAAATTGAAAATGATTTCCCTGCCTGCAATGGCACCGTTACCTGGAAAGAGCTTGAATTGGGGGCGGATATAAACGGAAATACCACATTTGCCGATATTTTCTTGGTGTGTGAATAATAGTCTCCCGGGTTTGTTTCACCCGTTTACAAGCCGTTTTGTGCGGTTAATGGCTGTGATAATATACACCACCCCTTCAGCCAGACCTTAGGCCAAATGTCTGTTTATAGGCATTTGGCCTTTTTTCTGTACAATGAGGCGGTTTTTCACCGGGTGTGCAGTGTCTTGTATGGGGGCGTTTCTTGCCAAAAACCTCCCTAAACACAAGCTGTTTTTGCACACGCCGGTATGGCCCGCGCCGCGGGGCCGGGGAGCAATAAAAAACCCCGCTTGGGCGGGGTTTTAAATATTAAGAATGACGGCTTTTTTTGGGGGGGATTGTTTTATCAAAATGTTTGTGGTTAATGAACATTTCGGATTTATCGGTAGCTTCGTTTAATTCTTTTTCCAGTTCTTCGGCCGCGCGGGGCATATCCTGCTCGCTGTGTACATATACGGCTTTGCCGTAGGTAAGGGCGGTTTTGCCAAACGGCAGCGGCACGCGCATGCGGTCCCACGAGCCTACGGTAAATTTATGGCTTAAAGCAGTGCCCACCGGTATAATAGGCCAACCGGTTTTTTTGGCCAAAAACAAAATACCCGGCTGCACTTTATAAATGGGGCCGCGGGGGCCGTCGGGCGTAAGCATGGGGCGGTAGCCGCTGCGGGCGGCTTGCAATAAATGGATTAAGGCCCTGGCCCCGCCGCGGGTGGTGGAGCCTCTTACCGCCAGCATGCCAAATTTGGGCAGCAGGCGGGCGATGTATTCCCCGTCACTGCTTTGGCTGATAAGCGGCGCAATTTTTTGCCCTTTATACGGGTAGAGCAAAAACAGTTGTTGGTTGTGCCATACGGCGTAAATAAGGCCTTTGCCTTCATTTTCAATTTGTTGGGCTTCAGGTGTTTTAAACCAGTAGATGCGGGTAGTCCATCCCAAAAATACGGTATACCAATAGGCCAGGGTGGAGCCTAAAAAATGTTTCCACGAATGGGAATAAGCAGAGGTTGCGGGCATAATTATTTTTTTCCTTTTTTCTTTCTTTTTTGCCAGGGGATTAAAAATACTGCGGTGGCTTTGGGGGTTATTTCCGTGTTTTGCAGGGCCACGTCAATCTTGGCAGAATTTAATTTTTCCAGTAATACGGGCAAAGTTTTCTCGGCCAGGTCTTTATCCAGGCGCGGGGCCTCACGCAGCATTTTTGGTTCCGCCGCCACGCCAAGCGCGGGGGAATATACCAGCTGCATATCCAAAATGTCGCATTCTTCTTTAGCGGCCTGTTCTTTTACCAGTTCGGTTACAAATAATATGGCAATGCGTAAAAATTCATATAAAGCGGTATTGGCCAAAATAAGGCGCTGGGGATTGTCTATCTGTGCCAAAAAACGCTCCACTTTATCCCCCAGTGTAACGGCGCAGGCGCTGAACATTTCTTTGGGTATAAGGGTGGCCGCGTCCAGCTCCCAGTGGGCGTCTTGGTTAAATTCGTAAACGGTTCCCGGGTCCAGCTCTTTTGCCAGGGCGGCAATAAAGCGCGCCAGGGCGGTTTCGTCTTCAAACCCGGCCTGTTTTAAATCCTGTGCGGTGCGCAGCAGTTTGCGCAAAATTTCTTTTTGCCGCGTGGCTATTTTAAAACGTTTTATTTTCCTCATATTACAAACCGTTTTAGTAAAAGCTCTTATAAAAAACGTTTGCCAAAACCGTTTGATATACTAAACCCGCGCCCCGGGTAAACAGGGCGCGGGTGATGGTAAAACTTATTTTTGTTTGTTTCTGCGCGTGCGTTTAATTTTGGTTACGGTCTTTTTAGGGGCCGCAGCGGCAGGCGCATCTTGGTGTTGCTCTTTCACGGCAATTTTTGCCGCCTCTTTTTTAGGGGTGGCGTAGCCGCGGTCCTGGTCAGAAAGTTGGCCTTTCTGCCATACGTACACCAAAGGCGTGCTGAGTGCGATGGTGGAATACACACCGCTTATACAGCCCACCAGCATGGCAAACGCGAAAGAGTTTAACACTTCCCCGCCCATAAAATACAAAATGAACAGGGCAAAAATAACCGTAAGAGAGGTGATAATCGTGCGGGACAAGGTCTCGTTGATAGACAGGTTAATCAGCTCTCTCATGCTCATTTTGGGGTGCAGGCGGATGTTTTCGCGCATGCGGTCAAAGATAACGATGGTATCGTTAATAGAGAAACCGGCCACCGTTAAAAATGCCGCCACCACTACCAGGTCAATTTCCCGCTGGGTGAGTGAGAAGGCCAGCGCCATGACCCACAAATCGTGGAACAGGGCCACCACGCCGGAAATACCCCACAGGATATTGCTGAAGCGAAACGCCACATAAATGATGATAAACACCAAGGACAGCAAAATAGCCCACATGGCGCGTTCGGTCATGTCGCTCCCCACGGCGGGGCCTACGGAGTTGGTTTGCTGTATGGTAAAGGGGACGTTTAACGTTTCCAGGGCTTTTTCAATACGGCCTTGCACTACGCCCACTTCGTTAGAGGTGCTCTTTTCGCGGATGGCGAAGGTGTTATCCCCGTAAGACTGGATGGCCGAATTTTCACCCGTTTCATCCAGCGCGGCGCGTATATCTGCCATATCTACCGGTTTGTCAAATTTAACCTGCACCATGGTGCCGCCGGTAAAGTCTATCCCCAGGTTAAAACCTTTGGTGGCAAAGCAGATAACGCCGGCCAATAATACCAACGCGAACAAAATAAAATACACGTTGCGGTATTTAAGGAAATCAATATTTGTTTTAGGTAATAAGTGCATCATAAGCTGATCTCCTTGGGGTTAGAGGTTAAAATCAACTCGTAAATGGCGCGGGTTACAAACACGGCCGTAAACAAGCTGACCGTAAGGCCGATAATGAGCGTTACGGCAAAACCTTTTACCGGGCCGGTGCCAAACTGCAACAAACACGCACCCACAATGATGGTGGTGATGTTGGAGTCAAAAATGGCGGACCAGGCTTTATCGTACCCCAGGTTGATAACTTCGTATATCGGTTTGCCCAGGAGGGTTTCTTCACGCATGCGTTCAATAATCAGCACGTTTGCGTCAATGGCCATAGCCAAAGATAAGATGATACCCGCAATGCCGGGCAGGGTTAACGTGGCGGAGAAGTAGCTCATCACCGCTGTTAACAAAACCAGGTTTAAGATAAGGGCAATGTCGGCAATAAAACCGGCGCCTTTATAGTAAACGGCCATAAATACCAAGATGAGCAGCAGCCCGTAGAAAGAAGCCGTCAAGCCGGACTTAATGGAGTCTTCGCCCAAGGTTGGCCCGATGGTTTTCTTTTCAATAATTTTTACGGGGGCGGGCAGCGCACCGGCTTTAAGCACGATGGTAAGCTGTCTGGCTTCGTCTAACGTAAACGTGCCGGAGATGCGGCCGTCTTTGGTAATGCGGCTTTGCACGGTAGGGGCGGATTGCACGGTGTTATCCAGTACAATAGCCAGGCGTTTGCCGATGTTGGCACCCGTTAATTTACCGAATTTTTTGCTTCCTTCGGCATTGAAGCTGAAGGACACTTCCGGGTAGCCGTTTTCGCCATACATGGTTAAGCGGGCGTCGTCCAAATCGGCACCGGTTACGGTAACGTCTTTGGTAACAACCAGGTAGCCGCCTTCTTTATTGCGCATAATTTGCACATCGTCGGGCAGTAATTTGGCAATGGAAGGAATCAGCAGGCCGTTATCGTCAAACGGATTTTCGGTTTCTTCCAGCTTTTCAATGGCTTTGGAGTACGCGTCCGTATTTTCTTTTACGATGCGGAACTCCAGCATAGCCGTTTTGCCAATCAGCTCTTCGGCCCGTTGCGGGTTGGCCACGCCGGGCAGCTGCACCATAATCCATTTATCGCCCTGGCGGGTGATTTGGGTTTCGGCCAAGCCGTACTGGTCAATGCGGTTGCGGATAATTTCAATCGCGCGTGCCATGGCTTCGTTCAGGGGCTCTTTTTTATCCAGTTTGGCTACTTCCAGTTCCAAAAGCAGGCTGGAGCCGCCTCTTAAATCCAAGCCCAGGTTGAGCATCCGTTTCGGGCGCTCACCCATAGAATCCAGCGTTTCCCGTTCGGCAAGCGGTTTGGAGTACCACTTGTAGTTCGGGTAAATCAGATAGAGGGAGCCCAACAATATGGCAATGATGAAGCCCCACTTCCAAGCTAGTCTGTTAGACATTATTTTGCATCTCCTTGTTGTTTAACGGGTTGCATTTCGTTTACAAATCCAATCACCGCCGTTTTTAAAACGGTCAGTTTTACGTTTTCTGCAATTTTTACTTCTAACATATTGTCTTTAAAGCCGGCCACCGTGCCCACAATGCCGCCGGAGAGGATAACCCCGTCCCCTTTCTGCAATGCGTCCACTTTGGTTTGGCGTTCTTGTTCACGTTTCTTTTGCCCCCGGCCGCTCCACAACATCAGCACGACCATTGCCAGCAGAAACAAAAACAATATCATATTTGCGCCGCCTTGCGCGGCTGCGGTTGTTTCCATGTACGTCCTCCTGATTAAAGAGTTAAATATACACTGCTATTTTAGCATATTTACGGCGGCCCGTCCCCCTGTGTTAGGGCTGCGGAAAAGTGGTTAACATTTCCAGCAGGGGCCTGTCTTTTTTGGCGGAAGAATTTAAAGGCGTTATTTTTACCCCTTGGGGGGTGGTAACTGCCACGTAATCTTCTTTTACGTCAAAAATGGTGCGGGGTTCATCGGCAAATAAACTGTGGCCGAAGAACGCCTGCGGCGGTTCTATATTCATTAAATCCAGTATGGTGGGGGCAATATCCAACTGGGAGACCAGCGCGTCCGGGTCTATTTTTTGCGTCAGCGGGGTTTTGGTTAAAATAACAAAGGGCAAATCGTCATATTTAGGCGGATGGGGGGAAAACAGCGCGTTGGTGGGCGTATCGGGGTAGGCGGGGTGATCGGCCGTTAAAATAATCAGGGTGTCGTCATCCCACAGGCCGCGGGTTTGCAAATCATGCAAAAAGTGTTCTATATCCTGCCCCAGGCGCGCAAATGCGCGCGGCATGGTGGGGCTGTCGTAAAAAGGGGCGTCAATTTCCTGGTATTTTTCGCCCAAATAATCGCTGCGGCCCAGCGGCACGTGGGAGTCCACCGTCAGCAAGGTTAAAAACACGGGTTCGTTTTTATGTTCCTGCAAATATTCGGCCGCGTATTGAAAGAGCTTGCGGTCCAGCAGGCCCCACCAGTCAATAAAGGGGGCGTAATCGGGGCGGGTTTCAAAATAGTTGCTGCCGATGACTTCCTCAAACCCGGCCTGTTCAAAAAGCAGGTTTTCGTCCATATATTTTTCATTGGCGCCGCGCATAAAAGCGGTGTGGTAGCCGCGGTCCTTCAGCATACGCACAAAGGAGGTGGGGTAGCCGTTTTCATAAGCCAGTTTTACATACGGGTGCGAAGTAAAAATGACGGACAGCCCGTATAATGTGGAAAGCGTTACGTGCTTTAACGCGGCGGAGGGGTAAGTTTCAAACAGTTTGTCCACCTCTTGGCTGGCCTGGGGCGGAATTTTGGGATTAAAGCGGTGCAGATATTTGACGGAAAAAGACTCCGCCGCTATCAATACCACCCGTTTATATTGTTTCCCGATGCCGGTATTTTTGGCGTTCCACACATTATATTGTTTGGCCGTTTCCTGCGCTTGGGCGGAGGGTTGGCCAATGTGCGCCGCAGGCTGTTTGGCCAAAACAGCCTTTAATGTATACACCGGCGAGGGAGAAAGCAAATATTTGGCGTAAAAATCCTGCGGGGAAGGCAGCAGCGCCAAAGGGTTTGTAATCCATAAAATAAACAGGCCGGCCGCGCAGTATACCAGCCTCCTGGCCGCCACCAGCCGTTTAGCCGGCACAAAACCGCGGGAGGCAAATATACAAAAAGCCACCACCAAAAGAAAATAAGTAATTACGCGCCAATCGGTTAAGAATGCGTAATCGCCGCCTTCCATGGTTTGCAGGTATTTTGCGCCAAAACGCTCTTTAAAATACCACAAAAGCACCATATCGGCGGTTAACGCCAGGTAATACAAAAAGGAAAGCCCCGCCATAAACCAGCGGTTCTTAATGCCTATTAACTGGCAGACGGAAAGCAGGACACCCAAAAATAAAAATTCACAAAATATTTTGGCGCCCAGTGCCGCCGCGGCGGTGCCGGGGGTAAGTGTGCCCAGCTGGTGCAGGCCAAAAAGGCATAAAGCCAGCGCGGGAACGGATAAAATAAGCAAAAATTTATAATCGTTTTTAAAAGCGGAAATAAAGTGTTCTTTTAACTGCTGCATGTAGGTGCGTGCCCCTGTTAGATTTTGATATAATTATTATATCTTATTGTGAGGCTTTGCCGCCTGGCCCGGTCTTTGTGGCCGGCAGGAGCAAAGTAAAGCGAACATGGAAAAACAAGAATTAGAAACCATGCGTCATTCGTGCGCACACGTAATGGCGCAAGCAGTACAGCAGTTATTCCCCGGTACAAAGTTGGGTATCGGCCCCGCCATTGAAAATGGCTTTTATTATGATTTTGACTGCCCCACCCAATTCACCCCGGAAGACCTGAAAAAAATTGAGACCAAGATGAAAGAAATCATCAAGGCCCGCCAGCCGTTTGAACGCAAGGAAATGTCCAAGGCCGCGGCCAAGGAATTTTTTACCAAACGCGGCGAAACGTATAAATTGGAACTTTTGGACGAACTGGAAGACGGCACCATTACCGTATACATCAATGGGGACTATGCGGACCTGTGCCGCGGCCCGCACGTGGAACACACGGGCAAAATTACCAATTTTAAACTTTCCTCCATTGCCGGCGCTTATTGGCGCGGGGACGAAAAACGCCCCATGCTCCAGCGCATTTACGGCTTATGTTTTGAAAATAAAGACGCTTTAAACGCCTACGTAAAACAACAGGAAGAAGCCGCCAAGCGCGACCACCGCAAACTGGGCCCGGAGCTGGATTTGTTTACCATTAACGATAACGTAGGCCCCGGCCTCATTTTATTCCAGCCCAAAGGCGGCATGCTACGCCGTATTTTGGAAGACTGGATTAAAGACGAAAACTTAAAACGCGGTTATGATTTGGTGGTAAGCCCGCATATTGCCCGCCTGCACCTGTTTGAAGTAAGCGGACACGCCGGCTTCTATTCAGAAAGTATGTTTCACCCGATGGAAGTGGACGGTGAAAAATACCAAATTAAACCGATGAACTGCCCCTTCCACGTGGAGATTTACCGCTCCCACCTGCGCAGCTACCGCGATTTGCCGCTGCGCTTTTCCGAGCTGGGCACGGTATACCGCTATGAACGCTCCGGTGCTTTGCACGGGCTTTTGCGCGTGCGCGGTTTTACGCAGGACGATGCACACATTTTCTGCACGCCCGAACAGGTGGAAGACGAAGTAAAACAATGTTTTGAATTTGCCATGCACATTTTTAAAACATTCGGTTTTGAAAAATACTCGGTGGAACTTTCCACGCGGGACCCGCAACACCCGGAACATTTCACCGGCGACGTGAAAGACTGGGACCGCGCCGAAAACGCCCTCAAACACGTATTGGAAACCAACGACATCCCCTACACCACCCACGCGGGGGAAGCGGCTTTCTACGGGCCTAAAATTGATATTAAGGTAATGGACGCGATCGGCCGCCTGTGGCAGTTATCCACCATCCAGTTTGACTTTAACCTGCCCCAGCGCTTTAACTTGGAATACGTCTCTTCCAACGGGCGCGAACGCCCCATCATGGTGCACCGCGCCATGTTTGGCAGTATAGAGCGTTTTATCGGCGTGATTATTGAGCACTATGCAGGGTGGTTCCCGCTGTGGCTGGCCCCGGTGCAGATAAAGCTCTTAACGCTGACGGACGCCCAAATCCCTGCCGCCAAGGCCACTGCCGATAAAATGCGTGCGGCTGGTTTGCGCGTGGAAGTGGATAGCCGCCCCGAAAAACTGGGCCTTAAAATCCGTGAAGCCCACCTGGAACGCATTGCCTATACGGGCATTGTGGGCGCCAAAGAGGCCGAAAACGGCACCCTTACCATCCGTTTAAAAGACGGCAAAAACCTGGAAGGCCTGCCGGTGGACGAAGTGATTGCCAAAATGCAGCAGGAAGTAAAAGAGCGCAGTTTGGTGAATTTACTGGCCTAATTTACAGACAGCATAAACGCCCCGGGGTGGAAAACCGGGGCGTTTTTTATTATACTGTAAATATATTTTACGACGAAAGGAGAAACAATGAAACAGGGTTTTACCTTAATAGAACTGCTGGTAGTGGTGTTGATTATCGGCATTTTGGCGGCCATTGCCATGCCGCAGTATCAAACGGCTATTTTAAAATCCCGCCTGGGGGCGGCCATTCCGGTGGCTACGGCCATTAAACTGGCTGCGGAAATGGACTATGCCGAAAACCGCACCGTTACCGATTCTACCGCCGATTTGGCCATCAACCCGCCCGCCAACTGCGGTACGGACAGCGTTGGCCAGGTTACCTGCCCCAATATGTTTATTGATTTGCTTACCGCCGGGGTAAGCGGAACGGGCACCCGGGCCGATGTGGCGGTATTGGTCCCTAATAAAGCCGATGCCGAGGTGGGTTTCCGCGTGTATTTGAATATTCCGCCCAATGAAGTGGCTGGCGTGGCAGGCAAACGGGAATGCTGGGCCGAAACCGGCAACACGCGTGCGGCGGCTGTATGCAAAAGCTTAAGCGGCAAAACTTCGCCTTCCGGTACTACTTCCTATTCCAAAAATTGGGAAATATACGATATGTAAACAGTGTGCCGCACTGCTGTTTTTTATACCCCGGGTTGGCCCGGGGTTTTTTATGCGTAAAAAGACGGGTTTATGTAGCCCAAAATACTTAATAAAATTTGTAGATTAAAGTAAATTTTGATATAATATGTCAAGGGTTTTTTATGTGCAGAGAAAAAATTTTAACGGATAATTTAGACCGGGTAGAAAAAATAATTTCTCTGGCCAGCCAAAAGGCCGTTCCTCTCGCGGGGCCGGTTACTTTAATGGCTGTTACCAAATATGCCAAAGATCAAGACGTGCTGACGCTGCTGGCCGCAGGCCGGCTGCACCACGTGGGGGAATCCCGCGTGCAGCAGGCATATGCACGCTGGACAAGCCCCGTTTTTGCAAAATATCCCGTAGTAAAACACTTTATTGGTCATTTGCAAAAAAATAAAGCCGCCAAAGCGGCCGCGTTATTTGATTTTATTGATTCCGTGGACAGTTTAACTTTGGCCGAAACGCTAAGCCATTGTGCCGTAAAACTGGGCAAAACGTTAAAAGTGCTGGTACAGGTAAAACTGACGGATAAGGATACCCAATCCGGCCTGCCGCTTGGGCAGGCGCGGGTTTTGGCCAAACAAATAGCGGCATTACCGGGGTTAGCGGTGTGCGGTTATATGGCCATAGCCCCGCAGGTGCAGGACGCGCAGCAGCTGCGCGGGTCATTCCATATGCTGCGTCAGGCATTTGAGGAAGACTTCCCGGCAGGTAAAGAACGCTGGCTTTCTTTGGGTATGAGTGCAGATTTTGCCGTGGCGGTGGAGGAGGGTTCCACTTTGCCGCGGATTGGAAGCGATATTTTTGCCAGGAATTTGGAGGATTTATGATTATAAAGGTACGTGTAATCCCCACGGCGGGAAATAACGAAGTGGTAAGCCGCATTGGCAGCGTGCTTCGTATGAAAATTAAAAATAAAAAAGTAGATGATGACGCCGCTAACGCAATTATGAAATCCTTCCTGGCGGATTTCTTTGCGGTGAAAGACGAAAGCATTATCATTGTAAAGGGTGCAAAGGGTAAAGAAAAAACGGTGGAAGTGCGCGACAAAAGCGAAGAAGAACTGCGCAAAATAATGGATTCTATCCCGTAGGTTTAACCGTATTTACAAAAGCAAGCTGCGGCTTGCTTTTTTTATGTATAAATCAGTTGTGTTTTGGGTGCATTATAGGCTAAAATAAAAAGAGTTCACCCGTGGAGGAAATTATGAAAAAAGGTTTTACTTTAATTGAACTGTTGGTGGTGGTGTTGATTATCGGCATTTTGGCGGCTGTTGCCTTGCCCCAATATGAACGCGCCGTAGCCAAGGCCCGCGTAACGGAAGCTTTGGTAGCCTTAAAATCCATTACGGACGCGCAGGAACTTTATTATATGGCTTATGACCGCTACACCGGCAACTTAGCAGAATTGGACATTCAAGTCCCTACCGGCAAATATTATACTTACGATTGTTCCTCCGGCCGCACGTGTTTTGCCCGCCCCACTATTGCCGGCTACCCCATCATAGAATTTCACATGGCCCAAAAAACCTCTGGCGCTAATGACAACTATTTGGGTAAACATTGGTGTCAGTTTGCCGGTATGACCGGGGATACCACCATGGCGGCCGGTATTTGCAAATCCTTAGGGCCGGAAGACAAGACCATGACAGCCGGTAAATACTATATGATTGGTGCCGTGTACGAAAAATAACCCCGCTGTTTCATATTTTATAAAAGGCGCTTTCGGGCGCCTTTTATTTTTCCCGGGCCGGGTATTTACTATAATATATATATGAAAAACCAAACCCGGCGCGGCATGATTATTATTGCCATAGCCAACGGGCTGTTACTGTTTGGGTACGGCCTGTCCCTCCCGTTTTTTACCATTTATTTAATATCCCAGCGCGGCCTGTCTGCCAGTATGGCGGGGTTGGTCATTGCGTTGGCGGGTTTGTCGCGCTGTGTGTCTAGCGCCATCAGCGGGGAACTGGCCGACGTGTTTGGCCGTAAAACCGTGATGATGTGGGGGTTGTTTAACCAAATTGTAGCCATGCTGGGCTTGGGGCTTTGTATTGAGTTTAAAGTACAAGTGGGCTGGATGCTGTTGTGTTACTTTTTAACCACTTTTTTGGGGGCGTTTTTCCGCCCCGCCTCCAACGCCTGGGTAACCGATAATACCACCCCGCAGCAGCGCGTGCAGGCGTTTGGCATTATACGTATTGGGCTCAATATCGGCTGGGCGTTAGGGCCGGCCGTGGGCGGTTTTTTGGTGCGGTATTCTTACAGTATGGCTTTTTATTTTACGGGTTTATTATACGCCATCAGTATTTTGTATTTAAGCCGTTTGGTGCAGGATAACCATGTTCCGTGCAAATCCCGCAAGCCCAGTTTTGTGTCTACGCTGCTGTCTTTAAAAGATACGCGCCTGGCCAAAATTTGTTTTTACGTGGTGCTGATTACGGCGGTGAACTCTCAGCTGGTGGTGGGGCTTTCCATCCATTGCAACCGGTATTTGCATATGCCGGAGTATTATATAGGGTGGTTTTTTACCATTAACGGGTTGGTAATTGTGTTCTTGCAGTATTGGGCCAGCAAATTGGCGGCCAAGGTGCGGCTTTCCACCGGTATGCTGATTGGGTGTTTGCTGTATGCGGCGGGGTTTGGCTCGGTAGGGTTTTTTGATACGTTTTTATTAATTGCCCTGGGGGTGTTTTTGGCGGGGCTGGGGGAAATGGTGGTGTCCCCCGGGGAGCAGACACTGGCCTCCAACATTGCCTCGCGCGAAACCCGCGGGCGTTATTTGGGTATGTTGATGGTTTTTTATAATTTAGGTTCAGCCGTGGGCTTTTTTGGTGCCGGGGTATTGGGGGATTATGTGGCCCCGCATTATTTGCCCGGCCCGTGGCTGATTGTGGGCAGTATAGCCGTGCTGGCGGGGGTAGGTTTCTGGCGCCTGCGCTACAGTTTAACGGATGAGGAAGACGGCAAAATGACGGCCCCTATTCCCATTAAAAAAGATACCATTACTTTACACTAACTACAAAGGAGTTGTTTATTATGAGAGGACTTATTTTTGTTGTACTAACGCTTATTTTGGGCGGAGTGTTGGGCATTGGGCTGGAAAAACTGGCCTCTTTCCTGCCGTTGGAAATGGCTTCCGCCTTAACGCGTTTGTATACCATTGGCATTCATCCTTTGGCGCTGCGGGTTACCATTTGCGGCGTGCTGGGGCTGATTATCGGTTATGTGGTTGTTTCTAAATTTGTAAAAAAATAATATGCTGATACTTGCCTCCAAATCACCCCGGCGCATAGAACTGTTAAAAAGCCTGGGGTTTACGTTTGAAATTATTCCGTCCCAAAGCCCGGAAAAGACCCCCTATAAACGCCCCGGGTATAAAGTGCGGGATTTGGCCGTTAAAAAAGCTTTTGACGTGGGCAAAAAATATCCCGGCGCCACGGTGATTGGGGCGGATACGCTGGTTTTTTGCAAAGGGCGGGTAATCGGCAAACCCAAGGACGAAAAAGACGCCCTGCGCATTTTGCGTTTGCTGAACGGCTCTTGGCAGTCCGTCTATACCGGGGTGTGCATATTAAATTTAGACGCAAAAAAAATGCTTTACGGGGTGGAAGTTTCCAAGTGCAAAGCGCGCCGCCTGCCGGAAGAAGAACTAAAAAAGATGGCCGGCAAACATTTGGATAAAGCCGGCGCTTACGCCGTGCAGGACGAGGACGACCACTTTATCGAAAAAATTGTGGGCAGCCGCACCAATGTGGTGGGTTTCCCCGTAGAGTTTTTTGAACAATTGTACAAGGAGTTTACCGCTTTATGAATAAAATAGAATTATTGGTTATTGGCGCGGGCCCGGCGGGTTGTTCGGCCGCTATTTATGCCGTGCGCGCGGGCGTGCAGACCGTTATTGCCGGGGGCGCCGTGCCCGGCGGCCAGCTTTTGCAAACCAGCGAAATTGAAAACTACGCCGGCTTTGTGGATCCCGTCGGCGGGTTTGATTTAATGGACCGCATGCACAAACAATGCAAACGCCTGGGGGTGGAAATCCTTTCGGACGAAGTAACCTCTATTAAGGGGGAACAGTCCCCGTATACGGTTACCTTGGCTAGCGGTAAAGAGTATGAAGTTTCGGCCATTGTAATTGCTTCCGGCGCCAAGGCGCGCTGGCTGGGCCTGGAGGGGGAAGACAAATACAAAGGGCACGGCCTTTCCGCCTGTGCCACGTGCGACGGGTTTTTTATGCGCGGCAAAGAGGTGTGCATTGTGGGCGGCGGCAATACCGCGTTTGAAGATGCTTTATTTCTGGCGCAGTTTTGCACGAAGGTAAACCTTATTCACCGGCGCGATGCTTTCCGCGCGGACCAAGTAACCGTGCAGCAAGCGCAGGCCAACCCCAAAATTAATATGGTGCTTAACAGCGTGGTGGAAGAAATTTTGGGTGATGGCAAAGTGGAAGGCGTAAAAGTGAAAAATGTAAAAACGGGCGAAGTTTCCCAAATTGCCTGCAGCGGTTTGTTTGTGGCGGTGGGCGCTGTGCCGCAAACGGAATTTTTAAAAAGCTCTCTGGTGGCCCTGGCCGATAACGGCCTGGTGCTGGCTGACGAGCGCACCCACACCACCCTGCCCGGCATTTTTGCCGCGGGGGACTGTGCGGACAAATACTACCGCCAGGCCATTATTGCCGCGGGTTCCGGCGCTAAGGCGGGTATAGAAGCGGCTGCTTTTGTAAACCTGCACCGCCCGGCCGCCAAATAAAAACAAAAGCTATTTTCCCCGCACCGCCGGCCCAAGGCGGTGCGGTTTTTTATGTAAAAAGGGGAAATGGCAGGACAAAAACGGGCTTCTCTTCATAAAAAACTTATTTGAGAATAAGATTTTTTGTTATAATAATGAGGTAAGCAAATCTTGCTTCAATCTGCCGTTATAAAAGAATACTCTTACGGAACTTTCTAATCGAGGGAGCGCCCAGGCGGGAAGCCAGCGCCGGGAAGTAAAAGTAAGAGCATCTTTTTGCACTCAAAATTAGGAGAATGTATGTTCGCAAAGTTGATTAACTTTATGAAGCCGTTGCCGGACGCTCCCCGCATTACGGACGAGCAACTAATCAAAAAATTATATAAAAGTTGGCGTATCCGCATGTTTTTTGGTATGTATTTTGGATACATCTTCTTTTATTTCTGCCGCAAAAATATTTCCTTCGTGGCTCCGTCTTTGATGGATGAAGGCGGTTTAACCACCATTCAATACGGTATTTTGGGTTCCACCCTGTATGTTACGTACGGTATCGGTAAATTCGTAAGCGGTATGTTGGCTGATAAATGCAACATCCGCGCTTTTATGTCTACGGGTTTGCTGGGTTCCGCCATCGTCAGCTTGTTCTTCCCGTTCTTGCCTTCTTTTTATTTAATGGCCTTTTTCTGGGGTTTAAACGGTGTGTTTCAGTCTGCCGGTTTCCCGCCTGTAGCCAAAGGCTTGGTGTACTGGTTTGCCCCTAAAGAAAGAGCCACCAAATGGACTTTGTGGTCCTCTTCCCATACGGTAGGTACTGCGGCCGTGGGCGTATTGGCCTGGGCCTGTTTGAAATTCGGTACGTGGCAGATGGTGTTTTATGTGCCCGGTTTAATCGGGTTGGTATTCTCCCTGTGCATGTTCAAAATTTTAACCGATAAACCTGCCGCCGTGGGTCTGCCCCCCATTGAAGATTATATGAACGACGTGCTGCCCGTTAAAAAAGAAAGCGGGCTTTCCACCTGGCAGATTTTAAAGAAATACGTATTTGCCAACCCGTTCCTGTGGTCTTTGGCTATTGCGTATATTTTCATTTACTTCATCCGCTTCGCCACGCTGGACTGGAGCGCTAAGTTTATGGTGGACCGCGGTATCGAAGAAGCTACTTCCGCCGGCTTGCTCACCATTATGCCGCTTATCGGCACCTTGGGCGGTATTTCCTCCGGCTGGATGGCGGACCGCTTCTTTAACGGCCGCTGCACGCCCATCAACATTGGTTTCTTGACCTTGCTGATTTTCAGCTTGTGGGGTGCTTATCACTTTACCGGCACGGGCAGCTACTGGCTGACGGCTTTCTTCTTGGCTGCGGTAGGTTTCTTTGTGGACGGCCCGCAAAACCTGGTGGGCGGTGTGCAGACTTCCCGCATTACCGTGCAGGAATCCGTTTCCGCTGCTTGCGGTTTTACCGGTATGTTTGGTTATTTAGGCGCCTTCCTCTCCGGTTGGGGCGGCGGCGTTATTTTGCACAACTGGGGCTGGTATGGTATTTATTTAACCTGCGGCATTTGCTGCGTAATTGCCATGTTCTTTGTGGGCCTCACCTGGAAGAAAGAAGCTTCCTGCGCTAGCTGCAAAAAATAACTAACCGTATTTTTTTAAAACCCCCGGTCTTATGGCCGGGGGTTTTTGCTTGGGGGTAAAAGCGTCGGGCGGGGGGCGTGGTTCTTGCCCTTGAAAGTTGGTAAAAGTATAATAAACTAAATAGATAGAGGAAAAAGGGTTATGAAAGAACTAGCTTATAATGCAGAAGCCAGCCGCAAGCTGGATATACTTTCCAAGGGGGCTTTTTTAACTACTTACGCGGACGGGAAAGTGAATACCATGGTGATTGGGTGGGGCAGCATAGGGTATATGTGGCGTTTGCCGGTGTTTACCGCGCTGGTGCGCCAGAACCGCTTTACCCATGAACTGTTGGAAAAAACGGGCGAATTTACCGTAACTTTGCCCTATGTGGATTTGCCGGAAGCCATTTCCATTTGCGGTACCAAATCGGGCCGCAATATGGATAAACTGGCCGCCAGCGGGCTGAGGGCGGTGCCTTCGCGCAAAATAGCGGTTCCTCATTTGGGGGTACCCGGC
The DNA here is from genome assembly GCA_944327085.1 of uncultured Elusimicrobiales bacterium. Taxonomy (GTDB): domain Bacteria; phylum Elusimicrobiota; class Elusimicrobia; order Elusimicrobiales; family Elusimicrobiaceae; genus Avelusimicrobium. The sequence continues at coordinate 230,141 of CALVGG010000002.1, forward strand.
TTTCATTATGAGTGCAAGGTGTTGTATAAAACCACTATGTCTTCGGAAAATTTGGACAAAGCCATTAAAGAACTTTGGTACGAAAAAGAACCCGGGGATTACCACACCCTGTACTTTGGGGAAATTGTGGACAGTTACGAAACCAAATAAAGTTTGTTTTATTTTTGCCCCGCACCAGCCAGGTGCGGGGTTTTGGTTTGCCTAGAGGGGAAAATAATGCAAAAATACTGCAGGAAAGCTGTTTTTGCCCCGTGCGGATTTGGTAAAATATATTGAAAGATTTATTTTTATATAGGAGACTCTCATGAGCTGCGAAAAATGCACCCCTGAAGTACAGAATATGTGCTGCGTCTGCAAAGGCGCCAAGCATGATCCGGCCCCGATTCCTGAAGAAGGCAAATGGGTCAAAGCTAAACAAATTACCGATATTAGCGGTCTTACCCACGGTGTGGGTTGGTGTGCCCCTCAGCAGGGCGCCTGCAAATTGACGTTAAACGTCAAAAACGGCGTCATTAAAGAAGCGCTGGTGGAAACGTTGGGCTGCTCCGGCATGACGCACTCCGCCGCCATGGCCGCCGAAATTCTGCCCGGCAAAACCATTTTGGAAGCCTTAAACTCCGACCTCGTGTGCGACGCCATCAATACCGCCATGCGCGAACTGTTCCTGCAAATTGTATACGGCCGCACGCAGAGCGCGTTTTCCGATGACGGCTTGCCGATAGGCGCCGGTATGGAAGACTTGGGCAAAGGCCACCGCAGCCAGATCGGCACCATGTACGGTACCGAAGCCAAAGGCGCCCGCTACCTGGAAATGGCCGAAGGGTATGTGTTGGAAATCGGTTTGGATAAAAACAGCGAAATCATCGGCTACAAATTCGTCAACCTGGGCAAAATGATGGATGCCATTAAGAAAGGCGAAGATCCGAAAGCCGCGTTTGAAAAGAACGTCAACACCTACGGCCGCTTTAACGAAGCCGTCAAGAAAATTGACCCCCGCAAAGAGTAAGCCCAGGAGAATATTATTATGATTACGTTTGAAGGATACGAAAGAAGAATTGATAAAATCAACTCCGTTTTGAAAGAAAACGGTATTGCTTCTTTGGAAGAAGCCAAAGAAATTTGCAACAAAAAAGGCATTGACGTTGAAAAAATCGTGCGCGGCATTCAGCCCATCGCTTTTGACAACGCCGTCTGGGCCTACACCGTGGGCGCCGCCATTGCCATTAAATCCGGCGTAAAAACCGCAGCTGAAGCGGCCGAAAAAATCGGCGTGGGCTTGCAGAGCTTCTGCATTCCCGGCTCCGTGGCCGATCAGCGCGCCGTGGGCTTGGGCCATGGTAATTTGGGCGCTATGTTATTGTCCGAAAATACCAAATGCTTCTGCTTCTTGGCCGGGCACGAAAGCTTTGCCGCGGCCGAAGGCGCCATCGGCATTGCCCGCACTGCCAACAAAGTGCGCAAAACCCCGCTTCGCGTTATCTTGAACGGTTTGGGTAAAGACGCCGCTTACATCATCTCCCGCATCAACGGTTTCACCTCCGTGGAAACGGAATACAACTATAAAACGGGCGAACTGAAAATCGTGAGCGAAAAAGCTTTCTCCGACGGGGACCGCGCTAAAGTAAAATGCTACGGTGCTGACGACGTGAACGAAGGCGTAGCCATTATGCGCCACGAAGGGGTGGACGTATCCATTACCGGTAACTCCACTAACCCCACCCGCTTCCAGCATCCGGTTGCCGGTACCTATAAGAAATGGGCTACCGAAAACGGCAAAAAATATTTCTCCGTGGCTTCCGGCGGCGGCACCGGCCGCACCCTGCACCCGGACAATATGGCCGCCGGCCCTGCCTCCTACGGTATGACCGACACCATGGGCCGCATGCACAGTGATGCCCAGTTTGCCGGTTCTTCCTCCGTGCCTGCGCACGTGGAAATGATGGGCCTTATCGGCATGGGTAACAACCCGATGGTCGGCGCGACGGTAGCCGTTGCGGTGGCCGTAGCCGAAGCCAAATAAAAGTTGTTTTATTTGTTTGCAAGCCGCTCCGCAAGGGGCGGCTTGTTTTTTATGTCTCTTTCAAAAGGGCCTATGTGCGGGTTGGGCCTTTTGACTCTTGCCCGCTCTCCATGGGATTTATATAGTATTTTTATATATTGCTATAAGGAGAGTTACGTGAACAAAACCCTATTTATGCTTGTAGCCTCTTTGCTGCTGTTTCCCAATATGCTTTTTGGGCAAAAAGCAAAAGCTGTGCAAAAATTATTAAAATCCTGCCAGAACAAAGCCTATTGTTCTGCCGAACAAATGCAGCAGGCCCATGCCCAGGTGGAAAAAGCGGTGCAGCAGGCCATTGCCAAAAAAGCGCGCCAACAAGCCGCCAAATCCGCCAGCGTGAACTGGGAGTTGGGGGACTTCTTCCACACCCGTTATATTGAAACCACCGGCTTTGTTTTTCCTTTCGGAAAAATTGATTGGAGAAAAGCCGTTTTGAAATTTGGCGAGAAAAATTTTAAACAAGTGTTTGCCCGGGGATTGGAGGAATTATACCCTTCCGGCCGTTTTACTTTAATGCTCGTGCCGGAGTTGGAGCAAGTGCAGGAAATTTTTAAAACGCTTTGGTATAAAAACGGGCAAGAAGCCTCTGCCGCCGTGCAAAAGTTTTTGGACGATAAAACCTGGTACGGGCGCGATTATATTACCGTAAACGGTTATATTGTGGCCGTGGTGGACGGAAAGCAGCGCCCAATAAAAGATGTATTATTTTTGGATTTAAAAAATAAAAAGTGGTGGTCTGTCAATCATAGCGTCAGCCGCGCAAACGCCATGAGACACCAAAACAAGTTAAACCTAATCAAAGAATATCACCCGGATACATGGGAAGAGTTAAATACGGTAGGTTTTGTATTGGATACCCGCCGCCAGGAAGTTTCTTATGACGGTATTCATTGGGTTCCCGTTTCTGCCCCTATGTTAAAGCAGTTAAAAGAATGGCAGAGAAAGAACAACTTTGTTTTGTTTACCCATAAAGGCTTGGCCGTAAAACGCGTGTTTAAAAACCGCGCCGCTTACGAAGCCTGGAAGAAAGACCTGCGCAACGGAAAATAAAATAAGGATTAAAGAGAAAAAATGTTTCATAAAAAGAATTGGTTTATTTTGGTTTTAATTGTGTGCACACTGCCGGTATACGGGCAGGGAAATTTATTAAAAAACGGGATAAAAACCGTCTTGCCCAGGCAGCGGGCGGAAATTTCCCCGGCGATGGGCTTTGCCGCTGTGGACAATAAAACCCAGCGGGCCGTTTTGCAGGATTTACACGGTTTGGACGGCATTTTAAAAGGCTGCGCCAGTGGCTGCCTGTTGGACTGGCGGCTGGATAATTATGAAGGCAAATCCTTTTGGCTGATGGACAGCGCCCTGCCCGGTTTTGAAATGGATTGGACCGTTGCCCTGGAACAATATGCCCAAAACCATGACGGCAGAAATTTTTTTGAAGATATGATGCCTGTTTTGCAATCCATATACCCCGGTGCGCGTTTTACGCCGCAGTATGCAGGCTCGTTTGCAGATGTGCTGGCTTTTTCCCGCCAGCCCGGGCACACGGGTGTGCGTTTAGGCAAAGCGCTTTTAAAAGCATGGCAAAACGCCAACCTGCCGGAGCATATGCCCGGTTTTGCCGTGGTGCGGGTGGAAGGAAAAGGCAACCGCCCCAAAGACGTATTAATACTGGATATTGCGCAGGAGAAGGCCTTTTCCCTCTTTAAAAGCCAAGGCTTTGCCGTGGCGCAGGAGTACAATTCCATCCGCAAATCCTGGGCCCGCTGGCATAAAAAAGCGGCCCTCCGTTTAAAAGAACAGGGTTTTGTGATTAACGAAAGAAAAAACTTAATCAGCAAAGACGGCGTTATCTGGGCGGATTTAAACACTTTGCCCAATAAACAAGCCCTGTTATATGCCTGGAAAAACGGCTTTCATGTGCGTTTTGAGCGTAGTGGCTGGAGCGGGAAAGCCGATTACAGCACGGCCTACCCCAAACCGCAAAAGCCTGCGCCCTCCGGGCAGTTAAAAGTATTGAAAAAATAAAAAACTGTGTGTGGCTTAGCGGTTGACGTTATTAAGCCTTTTTAAGTTGTATTAAACGCAGTGTATCCAAAGCCGTTGCAGCTTGTAAAGCCAGACGGCTTTTTTTTAAAATAAAAATAACTTTCGTGTGCAAGGAGTGAATATGATGCCGGCTAAAAAAAGTTTTTTTGTTTTGTTGTTTGTTATGATGTGCAGCGGCCTTCTTTCTGCCCAGGGGCTGGCCGTAAGCCAGGGGGCCAAGCGTTTGGGTGCCAAAGCGGCCCGGCAGGCGGCGGCGCTGCCTAAAGCCGGCAAAGCGGCGCTCTCTAACCCGCAGCACCGGCAATTGCTGCGCCGAAATGAACGCTTGGAACAGGTTTTGGATAAAAAAGCCCGCTCCGCCCGTATGAAAACCAACGGCCATTTGGCGGGGGGATTATACCCCAACACGGCGGGCGGCTGGAATAAACTGGAAACGGATATCCCCGGTTTTGTGCGCAGCTGGCCCAAAGCGTTGGATAACTATGCCAAACAGCATAACGGGGCTGATTTTTTTGAAGACGTACAAAGCCAAATTTTAGCCATGTATCCCAAGGCTAAATTTTCGGCGGCGTTTGTGGCCTCATTTGACGAAGTTCTTTTGCTGGGGCGTGCGGTGCGCATGCCGTCCGTTTCTTTGCCGCAGGCTATTGAAAATAATTTGGATAAGCTGTCTGCCTTGCATATGCCGGGGTACGCCGCCGTTATGGTGGATATGGGCGCCGGCAAACTGCGTGATATTTTAATTTTGGATATTAAAAACGAACGTATTATTTCCCTTAACCAAAGCCAGGGCCGCGCCTTGGCGCGTTTGGCGGCCAAACGCCGCCAGGCCTGGCGTGAGGAACACCCCAAATTGGCCGCCCGTTTGGATAAACAAGGCTTTGCCTTAGACGCCAAACACGTGTTAATTACCAAAGACGGCATCACCTGGGCGCCTTTGCCCCACGGGGAAATACGCCGCAACCTGGTTTACGCCTGGGAATGGGGCTGGTATGTACAGTTCAAACACGGCAGCTGGCAGGTGGAAGGCTTTGCCGAAACCAAAGGCGCCCCTTTGCAGCAAACGGTTCCGCCGTTAAGGGCAGTGTTTTAAGGGGATTGTAAAGTAGGCAAAAAGGGTTAAACTTATAGTATGAAAAAATTTATTTTATTATGTTTTGCAGTGGCGGTATCGTTGGCGGCAGGGGCACAGCAGGTGGAGGTAAAAACTCCGCACGAGGGCCCGGTGGCCGTTTCCAACGATATGGCCGTTTTATTAAAACAGGTAGATAAAAATTTTGACGCGCGCGAACGCCTGTTTGAAGGCGGCCGCACCAAATGGCGCACCCAAATGGCCAAAGACGCCATTAACCACGCGTTTGATATGCCGGGCGCCTGTGAAGAATATTTAAAGATGGACGTGCTGGCACAGCGTTTGCAGGATATGCAGGAGACGGAAATTTCCGCACGTATGCTGGTGGTGCTGTATCCGGGCAAAAAACTGCAGCCGGCCCTTAAAAAATTATTGAACGACCCTAACAAGCAGGCCGATGTTTTTATTTGGGCGGATATGGCTTATGTAGAGGCGTGCAGTGTGCTTTCGGCCGTGCCGGTGGCAAACCCGCCGCAGGAAGAAAAAGATTTTGCACAGCTGTATATGCAGCGGGCGCAGTGGCTGGCTGGGTTAACTGATAAAAATTTAAAAGTGGCTTTAAAAGCGGCCCGTGAACGCTTGAACGAATTTTAAGAGGATATATGATGAAACGTCTGTTACTGGCAATGGTTTTGGCCGGGTTTTCTTTACCGGCGTGGGCGTGGGCTTTTTTGGATGCGGCAAACCCCACCGCCGGCGGCTGGCTGTTGCCTAAAATACTGTCCGGGCGCCCCGTGCGGGTATGTGTGGATGTGCTTTCCCGCCGGGTAGATGAGGCCACCCGCCGCCGCCAAACCGTGCCCTACCGGGGGGAGCATTTAGCGGATTATTATCAGCAGTCCGCTGCCGTGGTGCAAACGGCTTACCGGGCTTGGTTTGACGGGTTGGAATCTCAAATTCGTCAAGCCAAACGCAAAAAAGAATTTAAAGATTTGCTTGCACTTACTGAGCGGCCTGCGTCTTTTATATTTATAAACGGCCCGCAAAGTGCGCAGCCCTATGCGCCGTGTGAAGAATTGCAGAATATTGATTTGCGCGTGCGCGCCACCCTGTTTAAACAATCTTCCGGCGGGCATGCCGTGCAGCAGGGGCGGGCCTCTTTTACTTTTTGGCTTCAGCCTCAAAACACCGGTATTGACGAGCCGGACGAGCCCCAATTTGTAATGGGGGAACGCTCCTCTTTGCAAATAGCCCTGCACGAAGTGGGCCATACTTTGGGCTTGGGGGATTTGTACGCCGGCGATAATAACCCGGAAAACAGCCCCGTGTATACTTTGGCTTCTTTTTATCCGTCCAAAGCCGTTTCTTCGGTTATGAATAACGCGGCCGAACTAACGTGCGACGATGCCGACGGACTGGCCAATTTGTTGGACTTTTTTGCCCCGTCCTCTTCTTCCCGCCGCACCAAAGGGTGGGTGAGCCTGTGCCCGCAGCGCATGCTGGCCTATGCCGAGGGGCTGCCTTTTCAAATCACTGCCACGCAGCAACAGCAGCTGCTGGCTTTTGCCCAAAGCGGTTGGAAAGGGGCCAGCCCGGTGCAAACGCAAATAGAGGCTGCCCGGCAGGCGGCCTTAACGGCCAGCCAAAACCAAGCCCAAACCCGGGCCCGCAGCCGGCAGGCGGCCCAAACATTAAAACAATCCTTAAATGCTGCCCAACCGGCCCCAAAGGCCTATAAAGCGCATACTTGCGCTTTGTGCGGTAAGGAAATTGATGAAGACGGCGCCGTCCGTTTATCTTACGCCAAAAAAGGCGTTTGGGCGTTTTTGCATAAAGAGTGCAACGCCAAACGCAAACAGCAAGGGGTAAAAATTCCCCCGGCCAATTTGCTTAAATACGGGGAACCGATTAAATAGTTTTTCAGCCCGGTCAAAAGCCGGGTTTTTTGTGTATAGGTACTAGTGCGTTTTATTGCTTGAAAAAGCCTGCTATCTTTTCCATACTATTAGTAGGGGTAAGGAGGATTTTATGAAGAAAAAAATTTTATTGAGTGCTTTGCTTTTGGTGGGTATTTTGGCCGTTACGCTGCCATTAACCACGGCACCTGCCTTTGATGCCAAGTCTTTTAAAGCACAGCAAATTGCCGCCCCGGCCAATCTGGATATGCTGCGGGAGCGGCTGGATAAATTGGGAGGGGAAAACTTAAGCCTGGCGTTTGTGTTGGGGGTAAAATCCAAAGAGGCGCTGGCGTTTTCCAGCTCGGTTTTGGCTTATCAGGATTATTCCCAAAAACGTTCCCTGGGTATTTTGATGGGGGCGGCCATTCAAAATGCGTCCAACCCTTTGGCTATGCAGCGGGTGCGGGATTCGGAATATAAAAAACTGTTGGCTTCTGCCCCGCAGGAACAATACGGGGTAGAGACCACTTTTCAAACCCTAAACGAACTGATTAAAATGAACGATGAGGCCTTATCTGGCGTGGTGGGGTTAGCTAAACGCCTGAACCCGCAGGACCGTGCCTTAGACCAAACCAAAAAAGCCTTAAAGCAGGCCGCACGCACAGCAGCCAAACAAAAATAAACTTTTCATACCCCCGTAACAGGGGGTATTTTTATGTTTAAATAAGCCTGTGCACGCATACTGCCCATGCGCCGCTAATCGGCCTATAGCGGGTGTTAACGTGCGGCGGCGTATATATGCGGTGCAGGACATAAAAAACCCCGCTTTGGGCGCGGGGTTACCGGTACAAACTGGGAAAAGTTAAAAAGAGATAAAGGCCGTTTTCCATAAATATCCGGCCCACAGGCAGCCGCCCGCCAACAGGGAAACGCCTGCCGGTATAATGTCTGTTATTTGAAAAAGGTTTGGCACTTCTTTGCCTGTCAATGCGTTTAACCGGTATTGCAACCGGGCCGCAACAGCGGCAAAAATGGCCAAGCAAACCAGTTTATACCACCCGGGTAAGATAATTGAGCCGGCGACGCAAATAATCCATACAGTGCCGGAAAACCACGCCGCCATGGAAGGGCGTTTGTGCATATAAAGGCAAGTGCGGTTGATAATACCCGCCAGTTGGTAAAAAGTAACAGCACCAAACAAAGCCCGCCATACAGGCCAGCCTTTAAGCGGCTGGCGTGCGGTGTTTAAGTAGCCTTTGGCGACGGATTTCCATTGTTTGTACAGCCAGTAAAATGCATATATGCCGCCTGTACAAAAAATATAAATAAATAATTTCCACGCGCCGGTAAAGTAATAGGCATTGCTTAAACCTTGGCGTTTAAGTTCGTCTTTTTGGGCGCGGCGTTTGGCTTCGGTGGTGTAATCCCAGCGGCGCAAAGTAAAAAAATAAATGGCGTATAAACCGCCAAACACAACTACAAAATCAAGCCATCTTTCCATAGGGTTATTATAGCAATTACGGGGCGGGTTGTAAGTCGGCAAAAATCAGGCGGGATACAAAATCCACCTTTATTTTTAACCAAAGGCCCTGGGCTTGTGCGGGGGCAAACCACAGGGTGGCTTCTTTGGGGGATACTTGCAGTTTGGCAGGTTCAAAAGGCCAATTTTTTAAAGCGCCGTACGGGGTGCGTTGTTCAAACAGACGGCCAAGAATATCTTTCATATCTGCCGTATAGGGGCTGGAGGGGGCAATTTTAAAGCGCTCGTCGCTATACAATACATGGCGAGTGGGGCGGAAAGTATAGGCCTGAAGCGCGGGGTTTTTATCCAGTTTTAACTGGTAAAAACGCAGCGGTTCCCTTAAGCGGCGTAAGTGGCGCTGTTTAAAAATATCCTGTTCTTCCTGTGTATAGGTGGAGGGAATTAAGCCGTTTATTTGGTCCAACATATTTTGCACGCCGGGGGAAGCGGGCCCCATAGCCTTTTGAGCATAACGCAGGCTTACGATGTCTTTTTCCACCAGTTTTTTTAATTCTTCTTTTATTTTAAGGCGTGTTTCAGTGGGCTTTTGGGCAAAGAAATTTTGCAAAAATTGGTATTTGGGGCGTTCCTGCCGGCTCTCCCAAAAGGGCCCAGCCCAACCGGGGGTATATAAAATAACCCCCATTAAAAAAGCCGCCAGGCCTTTTGGGATAAACAATATAAGCCTATTTTTCATTTAGTTCTTGGGGGAAAGGGCCAAATTCCTGTTGGGAGATGGGAAAATCCCCCACGGCAATTTTTAAAATATTTTCCTGGGGTTTAAATGCCAGGTGTATTTCTTGGCTTTGGTTGGTTTTAAACGAAAGGACCACCGCGCCGGATTCAAACTGTAATGCCCGGTAAGGGGTAGGAGACGGCTCTTTAGACTGCTTTGTAAAAGAAGCAAAAACCTGGTCCAGCAGGGCTATTTCCTCGGTGGAAACAGAGTATAAATCAGCCGGGTGCTGAACGGTTAAAGCATAGCTGTTTAAAGCGGGCAGCGCGTGCAGGCGGGTATAAATATGCCGGTAATTTTGCATAATGCGCTGTTGGGCTGCGGCAGACGGATAAAATTGTTTTACGGTAAGCAAAAATGCGTCCTGCGCTTGCTGTTGCTGGCGCGTGGCGGACTGACTGCCCGTTTGCTGGGAAGAAAGCACATTGTTTTTTATTTCTTTAATGGTTTGCGCCGCCTTGGTTTTTTGCAATACGATGCTTTGCCAGTTTTGGGCATAAAGCGGGGCAGAAGCAAACAGAAAAATAAAAATAAAATACCCGGCGGTATTCAGTGCACGCATAAATAAAATCTCCTTAACCACAGGATAAAAATTTTTATTGCCCCGCGCCAGGGCCTTTGGGCCTACATTTCAGGTGGGCCCCCGGGCGGGGAAAGACGCAGGCAATAAATAAGCCCCGCATATAAAAGCGGGGCTTTTATAAGTTAAAATAACTTAATATTTAATACCGTATTTACCGGTATTTTCCAGACTTTTCATCCACAGTTTAAAAAACTTTTTGGTGCGTTGGGCTTTGGCGTCTTTTACGGCCTGGCGCATTTTGTTAAGCTGCACCTGCACCAAATACAGATGGTGGTTATTATCGGCATTAAATACAATTCCGTCTTTTTCCAATAATTCACCGGCGGCTTTAAACGCTTTTAAAAGTTCCCGGTTGCGGCTTTGCATTCTTTTATAGTTGGAACGCGCGAGCATACTTTCGGACAAACGCATCATGGCAAATTCTTCCGTGCCTTGCAAGAAAGGGTTTTGTTTGGCTAAAGCATCGGCGGCGGAATTTAAAGTGCTTTGGGCGTTAGTTTCTAAAATGTCTTTTACGGCTTTGTATAAGTCAGAAAAAGTATAGCCTTGGGGCAAAGTTTTGCTGGCTTGTTGGGCCGCTTGTTTAAGAGGGTTCAGTTCGGCCGATACGGGGGCAGGCTGAGCCATGGCGGCACAAGTAAAAAACAGCATGCTTAACACGGCGAATAGTTGCTTTTTCATAGAAGCTCCTTGTTCTTAAAATAACGACTGTATTCCCTTATTTAATATTTTTACCGTAGGGCCAGAAAGGGCCAAAGGACCTATTTTTTTCTGTTTTTTGGGCCTATGTTTTTCCTGGGCCCTGTGAGAGAGGCCCCAAAAAATACTAAAATATAAATATCCTTTCATACAGGTTTATACTAAACCCGTGTGAAAAAATTTTTTAGGACATTTAATTACTTAATATGAATAATACCCGTCAGGACGTAAGAAACGTGGCCATTATTGCCCACGTAGACCACGGCAAAACCACCATTGTGGATGCTTTGTTAAAATTTGCAGGCCAGTTTAACGTAAAAGAAGGCCAGGCGCAGGAAACGGTGCTGGATTCCAACCCGTTGGAGCGCGAACGCGGCATTACCATTTTGGCCAAATGCACTTCCATTGAATATAAAAACCATACCATTAATATTGTAGACACCCCCGGCCATGCCGATTTCGGCAGCGAGGTGGAACGCGTATTGCGCATGGTGGACGGCGCCATCCTGATGGTGGACGCGGTGGAAGGCCCCATGCCGCAAACCCGCTTTGTGCTTCGCAAAGCGTTGGCTTTGGGCCTGCGCCCGATTGTGGTCATTAACAAAATGGACCGCGACCATATCCGCCCCAGCGAAGTGGTGGACGAAGTTTTCAACCTGTTTATGGAGCTGGGCGCTACGGATGAACAATTGGATTTCCCTATTATTTACGCTTCCGGCCGCGCCGGCTGGGCCAGCTTAAAAATGGAAGAACGCGGCAAGGATATTGCCCCGGTGCTGGATACGATTTTGGAACATGTGCCCGCCCCGGTGGCCATGCCGGATGCACCCCTGCAAATGCAGGTAACCATGCTGGACTATAACAACTTTTTGGGCCACGTGGGTATTGGCCGCATTTTGGCGGGCAAAGTAACCCGCGGGCAAAATGTGGTGCTGATTCATCACGACGGGTCCACCACTCCGGCCAAAGCTGTTAAGATTGAACGTTTTATGGGCCTTGGCAAGCAGGATTTGGAAAGCGCCAGCGCGGGGGACATTGTGTCCATCGCCGGCCTGGAAGGCGTGGACGTGGGAGATACCATCTGCCAGCCGGACGCTTTAAAACCGCTTCCGCCCCTGGCTATTGACGAGCCCACCATGTCTATGGACTTCCTGGTGAACGACAGCCCCTTTGCCGGCAGAGAAGGCAAATTTGTTACCAGCCGCCACTTGAAAAACCGTTTGGAAAAAGAAGCCCAAACCAACGTGGGGTTGAAAGTGGAACAGCTGGAAGGGGAAGGCCGCTTTAAAGTATACGGCCGCGGGGAATTGCATTTAACCATTTTAATTGAAAATATGCGCCGCGAAGGCTTTGAGCTGGCGGTATCCTCCCCCGAAGTAATTTATAAAGAGGAAAACGGCCAAATCCTGGAACCTATGGAATACCTTATTTTGGATATCCGCAGTGAATTCCAAGGCGCCGTTTTTACCATGTTGGGCACCCGCGCCGCCAAGCTGGAAAATATGGTGGCCGAAGGCGAAGACCGCCTGCGCCTGGAATATTTAATTCCGTCCCGCGCGCTGATTGGTTTTAAAAACGAATTTTTAACCAATACTCGCGGCACCGGTATTATGCACCACAGCTTTAAAGGTTTTTACCCCAAGGTAAACCTGCCGCCCCTGCGCCACAACGGCGTGCTGATTGCCAAGGAAGACGGCGAAACCACGCCTTATGCTTTGTTTGCGCTGGAAAATAACGGCGAGCTGTTCCTGGGCCCCAACGTAAAAGTGTACGCGGGGGAAATTGTGGGCCAAAACTCCCGCGATAATGACTTGGTGGTAAACCCCTGCAAGGCCAAACACTTAAGCAATATGCGCAGTAAAGCAAGTGATGAGTCCTACACCCTTACCCCGCCCCGCATTATGAGCTTGGAACAAGCCGTGGAATACATCGCGCCGGACGAATTGGTGGAAATTACCCCCACATCTTTGCGTTTGCGTAAGAAGATTCTTTCCCACTTGCTTCGCAAACGTACCGAACGCGCCAACGAGGAAGAAGAAGCTTAATTCTTCTCCCGCCATACTTTTAACCCGGGCCTGCTTATGCGGGCCCGGGTTTTATTTTGTTTAAAAGCAGTCTCCTCCCGCTGTATGCGGTTGGGGGAAAAATCCATAAAAATCTTTTCTCTGTCATCTTTGGGGCCCGTTTAAAAGGACAACAAAAACCCCGCTTAAGCGGGGCTTTTATAAAAGCCTGTAATATGGGCCGTGCTTAAAATACGGTTATGCGCGGGTGATTTTTGCACGCAGGCGCCACAGCCCCATATGTTGGGCAGGCAGGGTTTTTAGCGGCATTTGCAGGGGGTGGGTTAAGCGGTTTACGCCTTTTTTTAGAGAGAATGTAACCCCAAAAGCCTGGGCTACTGCTTGCGCCGTTTGCGCGGTGGGGGCCCGGTAAGGAAAGCAAAACGCGTTTACGGATAGTTTATACAACTTTTCCAGGCGGTGTTGGCTTTCGGCGGCCTGTTGTGCGGCCTGGTCAGGCGGCAAAGTGTTTAAATCCAGGTAAGAAAGCCCGTGCGCGGCAAAACTGACGTATTTGCTCTTTTTCATTTCTGCCAGTTCGGCCTCGCTCAGCGTGTTTTGCCAGGGTTCTTTATCCGGGTTTTGCCAGGCGTTATATTGGCCGATATGCTGGGCGCATAAACACACGCAGGCTTTTATTTCCCGCGCTTGCAGCAGGGGAAAAACCTGCTTATAAAAGCTTTCCAACCCGTATTGAAATAATAAAATGATCGGGCGCGGGGGCAGTTGCACGCCCTGGTTTGCGGCCAGTATGTCTTCCGGCGTGATGGGGGTAAAACCCAGTTTTAAAACCCAGTCAATTTTTTGGGCCAGCTGCTTGGGGGTAATCCATTCGTTTTTAAAGGAGGAATGTTTTGGCGCAACCCCTACTTTGCCAAAACACAGCACTGGCAAAAGCGGGGTTTTTTTCTTCCAAAACGGAAAATAGCACGCACACCAAATGCCTGCGCACACCAGCAATACGGCCAAAACAATAACGGCGTAAATCATTTATTATTACCCCGCGTGTTTAACAGCCAAAGCTTCATGTATTTTACAAAGATGTAAAACGCGGAGAATGCCGCCCAAAGAAACCCGCGCACGCCGTCCAAAAAGCCGAGTTTCAGCACGTAACGGCGCAAAAATTCAAACGGTACAATAAACAGCACCGCCATAAAGCTGCGTTTTTTGCCTTTTTCATACATGGTTTGAGCGGCCAGGGTGGTGTATTTGTTAAATTTTTCAAAATAGGTTTCTATGTCATTATAAGAATAATGCATAAAAACATTTTTTAAGCGGGCGGTGGGGCCCTGTACGCAAAGTTTTTCGTGCACCAGGCCGCCTTCATAGCGGGCTTTTTCGGTGCGTACCAGGCGCAGGATATGCTCTTTTTTAAGGCCGCCGTGCAGCATGCGCTGGCCTAAAAAACAGTTTACGCGGGTCAGTTCAAACCCGTCGTAAGCAGTGTTTTGTACGGCTTGGCGGATTTCCTGTGCCAGCTCGGGGGTAAGCACTTCATCGGCATCTAAAGAAAGCGCCCACGGCGTTTTTACCTGGCTGAGGGCAAAATTCTTTTGGGCGGTAAAACCTTCAAAGGGGTGCGTGTATACGCGGGCGCCAAATTGCTTGGCAATGGCGGCGGTATCGTCGGTAGAATCATCCACCAGTACAATTTCGTCCACCGTGTCTTTGGCGCTGGAGAGGCATTTTGCAATTTTGTCTGCCTCGTTGCGGGCAATGATAAAAAGGGTAATTTGCGTCGTCATATGTTTCATTTTATCATTTACCCCGCATAAAGGAAATACACCGGTTAAAAAGGAAACCCCTCTGGCAGGGTTTGGGACCAGAGGGGTTTGGGGGATTAAATTGAAATTTAGCTTCTTGCTATATTATTAGAATATAACTTTTAATTTGTTGTAAACAGGGCCATTGGACCCAAAATAAAAAATATTTTGTACCTAGAAGCATTTGGGCCTTTTGTTGTATAATTTGTTAGGCCTTTTTAGAGGAGGTATTGTGTATGAAAAAACATTTTTTGCTGTTATGTGCTTGCGCGCTGGCGGCGGCGTGCCAAACGTTGCCCACGTCTTCTGAATATTTGGTGCGGGGGGACGGATATTTTAAAGACGGTAAAATAGAACAGGCCTTAAAAGCTTATGATAAAGCCCTAAAATTAAACCCGGACAGGACAGATATTTACGCGTCGCGCGGCTCGGCCTATTTTTTTAAGGGGGATTATGCCGCCGCGGAAAACGATTTTTTAACCGTGGTTGAAAAAAACCCCTTTCAGGCGGACGCTTACACGGCACTTGGTTCTGCTTTGGCTGCCCAGGGGGATTATGACAATGCTTTAAAAATGTTTAGCATTTCTTTAAGTTTAAACCCGGGCAAGCCGGAAACTTTCTTCTCCCGCGGGGGCGTATATTTTATGAAGGAAGATTATGATAAAGCCATTGCGGATTATTCTTCCGTTATTTTGCTGGCCCCGGCAGGGGAAGTGTATAACGCCCGCGGCGCGGCTTATTTAAAAAAGGGGGATAAAGAAAAAGCCCAGGCTGATTTTAATACAGCCCAAGGGGGGCGTTTCCCGGAAAAACTGAACGAATATTCCATGATAGATTAGACGCTTCCGACGGAAATGAAAATTTCTTGCGCAGGCAACGCTTGTTTTGGTATAATATTTTTGTTGAATTTAAGTCACCGTAGCTCAGCTGGTTAGAGCGAGCGTTTCATAAGCGCTAGGTCGGTGGTTCGAGCCCACCCGGTGACATTTTTTACCCCTCGCTTCAGGCGGGGGTTTTTTATTGCCCGCCTGGGCTGCAACGGCGCAAAAACCAGTGCAAAAAAACAAAAAATGTATTATATTATATATAGTACGGAGAATTTTTTATGAAAAAACTTACTGTCCTTTTTTTATTGTTAGCCGCCGGCGCGCCCTTATGCGCCGAATCTACCTGTGAAACACGGGTGGACCGCAATTTGGATAAAACCACCATGCAAAAAGTGCATTATTGCTTAACGCCCGAGGCCGAGCCTGACCCGGGGCCCGAGCCGCAGGTGGTGTATTTTGCGGCCTATGATTCCCGTGCCCCGCGCCCGGTGAAACATAAAATCCCTATGGAAATCGTCCAGCCGGAAAATGCCATTTATCACGAAGAAGCCCTTTCTAAAAACCGAGAATACTGGGAAGCCAAAAATTACCCGCTGTTTACCAACGATATTCCATCTTCTGAAGATGAACGGGAAGTAAACTGTGCGGTGATGGAATTGTTCCCCGGTTCCGTCTTGGTGCCGCCGCCCACGGCAACGCGCATTATTATGTACCGCAACGGGAAGGACGGCTCTTACAACGGGCCGCTTACGGTGCTGTATGGCGGTAAAGAAGTGGCCTTGCGTGATAATGGGGACGGAACCTTCTCTATCCCCGGGGTGGAGGACGCAAACGGCCAGCCTTTAACCGGTTATTTTGCTTATGACCCTACCGGTGCCAAAAATAAAGAAAACGAAGCATATCAAAAGCCGTCCGTGAGCTTAAGTACCACCAGAGGCAACCCATATTTTGACTAAAGGAGCAACGCCCCGTATTGGCGAAACAAATGCTTATGCAAAAAATTGTAACGTATTTAAAAAAACCGTTTGAAGCCAAAGGTTTGTTTATTGGCGTGGTGGATACCTGTTTAAAAGCTGTTACGGTATTTGTATGGGGATATTTAACGGTGGTGTTGTGCTCCCTGTTTTTTACGTCGTTAATGGTGGATTATAACCCGTTAACCAAATTGTGGTGGTTTTCTTACTGCTTTTTTATCTTTTTCGGGGCCACGTTACTGGCATATATTTTGCTGTTTGTGCGCTCTTACGACGAAGAAGACGCATAACCGCAGTTTACCAGTTTTTCCCGGCGCAAGGTTTTGGCTTTGCGCCGGTTTTTTTATATGTTGTAAGGAGATATGGGCATAACCCCGGCCGTTTTAGTCTGCCAGGCGGCTTAAAATGCGGCGGGCTTCGGTGCGGTCTTTTTTAAGTTGGGCCACCAGCGCGTTTAAACCGTTAAATTTGGTTTCATTGCGCAGTTTGTCATAAAAATAGACGGTAATTTGCTTGCCGTAAATATCCTGGTTAAAATCAAAAATATTTACTTCTACCAGCGGTATGGAGGATTGGATGGTGTTTACCGTGGGCCTAAAACCAATATTGCAAAAACCTTGGTACATTTTCCCTTCCACGGCTACTTTTACGGCAAAAACGCCTAAAGGCAGTATTTTATAAATGCCGGTGTCTAAATTGGCGGTGGGGAAACCCAGTGTGCGCCCCAGCTTGTTGCCTACAATCACGGTGCCGGTTACTTCATACGGGCGGCCCAAAAAGGCGTTGGCTTGGGCAATGTCTCCCGCGGCCAGCGTTTTGCGGATAAGAGAGGAGGATATTTTTTGCTCCCGGCTGGATAAAAAATCCAGCACTTCAAAAGGTATATCCCGTTTTAAACATTCCGTGCGCAAAAACTCGGCCGAGCCCTGGCGGTCTTTGCCAAAGGCAAAATCTTTGCCAATCAGCAAGCCTCCCATTTGATAGCGGTTGATCAGTTCGTTAAAAAATTCCTGAGGGGTTTGGTTGTGTATTTTTTCAAAATCCAGCGCCACGGTGTTGGCGGCGCTGGCCTGCTGCAAAAGGGCCTGCTTTTCCTGCGGGGTGGTTAGGACCGTCATCTCCGGGTGCTTAGCCAGCAGGGTTTTGGGCGGGAGGGGAAAATACAATACCATAGGCTGCTGCAAATGCTGCACGGCCAGTACATTCAAACGGTTAAATAAAAAACGGTGCCCGGCGTGTACGCCGTCAAACGTGCCGATGGTAATAAAATGTTTGGTTTTCATAAAGAAGGCTCCGCCTGGGGGTGGGCTTTGGGAACGGCTATAAAGCGGGAATAAATGGCGCCGGGGGTACTGTCTTTAATCAGGGCGCCGTCAAAAGCGTCTTTTACGTCCAAATCCCCAATACGGGTGCGGCGCAGTGCGCAAATATGCCCGACGGTACCCAGTTTTTGCGCCAGCAGCCAGCCCATGGCGCGTACATAGGTTCCGCAGGAACAGGTAAGCGTAAAGGCAATTTGATTTCCGGGCAGGATGCGCACATCGCTCCAGCTTAAAATATTTACGGTATTATAGCGCCGTTCCAGTTCGTGCCCGTTGCGCATTAAGTCGTACATTCGTTCCCCGCCTATTTTTTTGGCGCTAAAAAACGGAATGGGCTGTTTTACTTCACCGGTAAGGCTTTGTGTGGCGTTAAGTACGTCCTGCAAAGTAAAGGGGGGAACGGGCTGTGTTTGGGTTTCTTCGCCATAGGCGTCCCAGGTGTCAGTTTCCACGCCCAGTTGCAGGGTGGCTTCGTAAGTTTTGGTTTGTTTTAAAAAATAGTCTTGCTGTTTGGTGGCTTCCCGCCCGACCAAAAGCAACAACAGGCCGGAGGCCATAGGGTCCAGCGTGCCGCTGTGGCCGATGGTTTTTACGTGCAAGGCTTTGCGCGTCAAAATAATAATATCGTGGGACGCGTAATCTTTTGGCTTATCCACCAAAAACAGCCCGCTGATGAGCGGCTTACCGAATTTCTTTGACGACATTTTTCACAACTTCGGCCAGTTCGCTTGTAACGTCTTCCAGCGGTTTGCCTGTTACTTTAAAGCCGGATGCCCGCGCATGCCCGCCGCCGCCGAATTTTTGGGCAATTTGGCTTACGTCCACCGCGTTGCGTGCGCGCAGGTTGACGGATACTTTATCGGCTTCTTCTTTAATCAGGGCGGAAACTTCCACCCCCGGTATCATGGTGGGTTGGCTTACAATACCCTGCGTTTGCGCCGGGGTGGCGCCCAGGGCTTCAAAATCGCGCCGGGTGAGCACTATTTGGCTGTATTTATTGTCAAAACGCAGTTCCATTTTTTCCAGTGCGCGGCCCAGCAGTTTTAATTCAATATAAGGCTTGGTAAAATAAATCACCTGGTTAATTTGGGCAATATCGGCCCCCAAGGCTACCAGGGCAGAGGCTACACGCAGCGCTTCGGCCGTAGTGTTGCTGTGCAAAAAGCGGCCGGTGTCCGTCTCCAGGCCGGTGTACAGGCAGGTGGCTTCGTCCGGCGAGGGGAGAAGGCCCTCTTCGTTTGCTTCAAAAAGCTGGAATATAATTTCCGCCGTAGAGCTGGCGGATGAATCTATATAATTGATGTGTCCGTATTCGTCGCTAATTAAGTGGTGGTCTATATTAATAATGGTTTTTGCGTTTTTTAATACGCTTTCCAAATCGCCCCCGCGGGTGCGGTCGGAACATTCCAGGAGGATAACGGTGTCAAAAGCGGGGTTTTGCGGCAATTGATTGACGTGAATATTGTTTAAACCGGGCAAAAATTGCAAGTCCGCCCCTATAGCCGGTGTGGCGTAAGCATAAGGATTTTTGCCCAGCCGGCTTAGCAGAGAAACCATGGTAAGCGTGCAGCCGAGGGAGTCCCCGTCCGGGTTTTGGTGCCCGGCAATAAAAAAGTTTTTGCCGTCTTTTATGGCCTGCCAAATGGAGGCAAAGGTGGTTTCTCTAATTTGCTGATTCATTTTTTTCCTTCTCTATAATTTGGAAAATGGATTCCACCCGGGAGGCTTTTTCCGGGGTGTTGTCATACTCAAAGCTAAAAGAAGGAATGCGTTTTAAATGCAGGCGGTGGCGCAGCAGGGCGCCGATTTCTTTACGCAGCAGGGATAACGCTTCCTGGGTTTTCTTTTTGTCTTCCGGGCTGCCAAATACGGAAAAGTATACTTTGGCGGAAGACAAATCTTTAGATACATGCACCGCGGTAATGGTTACAAAGCCGCCCAACTCTCCATTGGCCGACATTTTGGTTACATGCGTGTTTATTTCTTCTAAAAAAAGGGTTTCCAAACGTTTTATTCTGTCAATCATACACACATTATAGCATTTTAGCCAAGGGCTTTTGGGTAAATAAAACCTTGTTTTTTAGAGTAAACTAAAGTATATTATTTATAGGGAGGGTTGCCGGTTGGCGGCTCTTTCGGGCTGGTTTGGCAGCTTGTTTAATTTACGTTAGATTAGGAGAATATTTATGAATACGAAAGGTTTTACCTTAATTGAGTTGCTGGTGGTGGTGCTCATCATTGGTATTTTGGCCAGTGTGGCTTTGCCCCAGTATACCAAAGCGGTGGAAAAATCCCGCTCTACGGAAGCAATCACCTTGCTTAGCAACTTGGCTAAAGCAGAGGAGATTTATGCCTTGGCTACCAATTCCTATACCAATGATATGAACTCTTTGGATATCCAAATGCCCAATGTGACGGGTACGGGTACGGTAAGCTCTGTGCAAACCAATGCGTTCACCATTACCATTCGCAATACTAACGGGGCAGATGTATTCCAGGCTACGGCTACCCGCGGCGGAAAAACCAACGCCGGCTCTGCCAATTATAACTATACCATTGTGGCGCGTATGGCACGTGGGGAATCTTTAAAAATGTGGTGCCAGCCGGATACAGTTACTGCGGTTGCTGACTCAGCCCCGGCTTTAACGGGTACGACTGACGCCGTAAAGATGTGCAAAAGCATTGCCAACGGTAATGCCAACGGTTATATTATGCAGTAAGTTTTATGGCGTATTTAAAAACCCCGCTTGAAAGCGGGGTTTTTTATGTCTTGCTAATTGGATACGGACAACGCCCACCCCCGCGCACTAAAAAGACTATAAACAACAAAAACCGCTGCCAAAATAACAGCAGCGGTTTTTGCATAACTTAAAGCGTGTTTATTGGTCTTGCTGGGCTTGTTTTTTGGTATCTCCCATTTTTTCCAGGTGCATGTCTACATCTAAGGAATACACCATGCAGCCTTTGGGTTGGGCTTCCAGCAAGGGCAGCAGTTCTTTTTCCATAAAACTGTTTATTTTTTCCGGTTCGTCCACCATTTCCATCACCACGGGGTATTTTTCCACCAGCTCAAAATAACGTGTATTGCGTAAAATGCTGCTGGGCCCGTAACCCAACATGGCGCGGCTGGCCGTGGCACCGGAAAGGCCAAAATCTTTGGCTTTTTTGGCTATAATTTCATACAGCAGTACGTGGTTAATGCGGTCCGTACTGCTTAAATATACTTTTAAAAGCCTCATTTTTTTATGCTGCATAGGCACACCCCCGGGGAAATGTCCCCTTCCTGTATTATAACAGAATTTTACGGTTTTAGCGTTTCATCCTGTCTTGTGCATAATAAAAAAACCCCGGCCTAAAGCCGGGGTTTTGGGGTAAGCGTAAACTTACATTTTAATACGTCTTGTAATATTATCCTTGCGGAAGCATTCAATGGTGTCTCCTTCCGCCACGCCTTTAAAGCCGGCTACCAAAATACCGCATTCATAGCCTTTTTCCACTTCTTTTACATCGTCTTTAAAGCGTTTTAAGCCTTCAATGCGCCCGCGGCCGATTTCTTCCGTGCCGCGTTTAATGCGCACTTCATAGCCGCGCACCATTTTGCCGCTTTCCACCAGGGAGCCGGAAATCAAGCCGGAGCTTAATTTCATTACTTTCTTGATGGTGGCGGTGCCGATTAAAGTTTCCACCACGTCCGGCTCCAGTAAGCCTTCCATAGCGGCCTTAATGTCTTCCAGCAGTTCAAAGATAATGGTGTAGAGGCGTATTTCTATGCCTTCGCGTTCGGCCTCGGCCTGGGCTTTGTTTTCCACGTCTACGTGGAAACCGATTACCACCGCATTGCTGGCTTTGGCAAGCAGAATGTCGGACTCGTTAATATTGCCCGGGGCGGAAAGGATGATGTCCAGTTCCACCTCGTCGGACGGAATACGCAGCAAGGCGTCTTTAATCGCTTCTATGGAGCCTTGCACGTCTGCCTTTAAGATGATTTGCAATTTTTTAACTTTGCCGTTGCTGTCTTTGCCCAGGTTCATTAAAGAAACCTGTTTGCGGTGTGCCTGGGAATCTTCCTTCTGGGCCAGTTTGCGTTTTTCGGCCGCGTAGCGGGCTTCTTTTTCGCTTTCCATAATGTAAAGCGTATCGCCCACTTGCGGCGGTTCTCCGTTAATGCCCAAAATTTCGGCCGGCACGCTGGGGCCTATCTTTTGGTAACGCTGGGAGTTTTCGTCAATCAGCGCGCGGATGCGGCCATAGCTGGTGCCCACAATAAAGGGGTCGCCCACTTTCATGGTGCCTTTTTGCACAAGCACCGTGGCCACCACGCCGCGTTTATTGTCGCGCTTGGATTCCAAAATAACGCCTACACCCAGGCGGTCCGGGTTGGCTTTTAATTCCATCATTTCCGCCTGCAGGGAAATCATTTCCAAGAGTTTATCAATATTGATTTTTTTCTTGGCGGAAATTTCCACAAATATGGTATTGCCCTGCCATTCTTCCGGCACTAGGCCGCGGGCGGCCAAATCCTGCTTTACACGGTCCGGATTGGCGCCTGGCAGGTCTATCTTATTAATGGCAACAATAATAGGCGCACCGGCGGCTTTGGCGTGTTCCATGGCCTCAATGGTTTGGGGCATAATGCCGTCCGTGGCGGATACCACCAGCACCACAATATCCGTTGCCTGGGCGCCGCGGGCACGCATGGCGGTAAACGCTTCGTGCCCGGGGGTATCCAAGAACGTAAGGGATCCGCGCGGGGTTTTTACCCGGTACGCACCGATGTGTTGCGTAATGGCGCCGGCTTCTCCTTCGGCCACGTGGGAGCTGCGTATCGCATCTAGCAGGCTGGTTTTGCCGTGGTCCACATGGCCCATGATGGTAATAACCGGGCTGCGCGGTTTTAAGGAGGCCGGGTCATCCTGCTGTTCCATAATGTGCAGGGTTTCCTGGTCCAAATCTTCCTCGGCCATTTCGGCTTCAAAACCGCATTCGCTCAAAATCAGTTCAATCATGTCTTTTTCAAGACGTTGGTTGATGGTGGCAAACACGCCCAGGCCCATTAGCTTTTTGATGAAATCGTTAATTTTAAAATTCATCTTTTCGGCCAGTTCTTTCACCGTGGGGTTGCCCACAATGCGGATTTTTTTGGAATCCTTCACCGGGGCAGCTTGCTGCTGGGGTTTTAAGTGGCCGTGCCTGTCCAAATGGGCTTGGGGCTGTGCGGGGCGCGGGGCCTGCTGTTGGGCAGGAGCCTGCGGTTTGGCCTGTTGTTGCACCGGGGCCGGCTTGGGCGCAGGCGCAGGTTGAGCGGGCGCCGGTTTAGGCGCTTCGTGCGCGGGCGCAGGCTGCGGCTTGGGTTGTGCGGGCTGAGCAACCGGGGCCGGCTGCGGGGCCGGTTTAGGCGTTTGCATAGCCGGTTTTTCCTGCACCGGGGCAGCTGCCTGAGCGGCAGGCTGGGCTTCTTGTTCTTTTACCGGGGCTTTATGTGCCGCACGTGGCGTGGCAGTTTTTTTGGCGGTTTTGGGTTTTTCTTCCGCCGTTTTTTTTGCCGCGGTTTTGCGTGCAGTGGCTTTTTTGGCGGTTTTGGGTTTGTCTTCCGCCGTTTTTTTGGCCGCGGTTTTGCGCACAGTGGTTTTTTTAGCCGTTGTTTTTTTAACAGGGGAGGCTTTTTCGTCTTCCGTATTAGTTTGTTTTTTCGTTGTTGTCATCCGTTACCTCCTCTTGGGTTTTTTGGGCGGCCTGATGGGAAGCCAAATATTTTTTGGCGCCTTCAATTACTTTGGCGGCCGTCTTTTCGCCCACGCCTTGCAGGGTGGCCAGGTGTTCCGGCTCTACGGAAGCAATTTTTTCTACCGTGGTGAACCCGGCTTTCTGTAATACTTCAGCAATTTTTGGGCCAATGCCTTCCACATCCGCCAGGGCGGTTTGGATTTGCTCGCTGGCTTCTTTTTCTTCCTGCGCTTTTTGAGATTCGCTCTTTACTTCCAAATTCCAGCCCGTCAGTTTGCAGGCCAATTTAATGTTTTGCCAATCTTTGCCGATGGCAATGGCCAGTTGGTCATCCGGCACAATAATGGTGGCTTTTTTATCGCTCAAGCTGTCAATTTTTACATAGCTGGCTTTGGCCGGGGAAATGGCATTCATCAGCACGGTGGAAACATCGGCCGAGTAATTGATTAAATCAATGCGTTCACCGGAAAGTTCGTTCATTACCGCACGAATGCGGATGCCGCGCATGCCCACGCAGGTGCCGATGGGGTCAATTTTATGGTCAATGCTGGAAACCAACACTTTGGCGCGGAAGCCCGGGTCTCTTTGGATATTTTTAATTTCCACAATGCCTTCGTTAATTTCGGGCACTTCCACTTTAAACAGCTCTTCCATAAATTTGGGGCTGGTGCGGGATAAAATGATGTACGGCCCGCGCTGCCCTTTATCCATTTTGTAAGCGGCGGATTTATAGCGGGAAAGCACCGGGTCATCACCCACGTTTGCCAAGTCGTTCTGGCTGAGTACTTTGGTGATGATGGCCTTTACGCGCGAACCGTTTACATAGCGTTCTTTTTTAATTTGTTCGCAATAGGGCAAGATGGCTTCCACTTTGCCTAAATCCACAATAATGTCCCGGTCGGAAAAGCGGCGTACGGAGCCGGTAATCACTTCGCCTTCGCGGGGTTTATATTCTTTATAAAAGTTTTCGCGTTCAATGCCGCGCACTTTTTGAATAAGCACCTGTTTGGCAATTTGCGCCGCAATGCGGGAGAAGTCTTCCACGTCCAGCGTGTTGGTTACCACATCGCCCACTTTGGGGTTTTTAACATAGGCTTTGGCTTGTTCCACGTCAATTTCCGTTTCCGGGTTGGTTACGGCTTCCACCACGTTTAAGGTTTGAAAAGCTTTAATGGAGCCGGCCTCGGTATCAATTTTGGCGCTGATTTGCGCGGTTTTACCCAAATTTTTGCGCAGGGCGGAAACCAGGGCGTCTTCAATGGTTTTTAAAATATCTTCGCGTTTAATGTTCTTTTCTCTTTCCAGGCCTTCTAATGCCATTACTAATTCTTTTGCTTCCATTTTGTTATTTTCTCCTTAGGTATTAAAATGAAACGGCCGCATACAATACGGCCGTTTTGGGTTAAAATTCAAGTACGGGGTCCAACGTAGCTTTTTTGATGTTGTCGTACTCAAAACGGTAGTTGTTGGTGCCGTCTGCCAGCACAAAGCCTTTATCGTCCGCCTGGGCGATAATGCCCGTAAAAAAGCCCAAGCCGTTTAACGGGGTTTTTAAAATCACTTTTACCCGTTCATTAATAAAACGTTTGTAATGCTGGGGTTTTTTTAATACGCGGTGCACACCGGGGGAAGATACTTCCAGCACGTAGGCGCCGTCTATCAAATTTTCCATTTCCAAAATAGCGTCTATTTTGTCGCTCAGTTCGCCGCAGTCATCCAGCGTGACTCCGCCGGCTTTGTCTACAAAAAACTGAAGCACCTTTTTATGGCCCTGGGTTTGAATAACCAAATCCACCAGTTCCACGTCTTGCTGTTCAAGGGCTTTGCTTACGGTTTCTTCTATGGTTTTGGGGTCTCTCATCATAAAACTAATCCTTAGGGGGGTAAAATAAATTTCCCTATTAAGTAAAGAGCGACTTGTTGCCAAGTCGCTCTTTTCAGAACAATTCTATCTTAACATTATGGGGGCCCTCTGTCAACCCCGGGCGGCTGTTAAGAAAACCACTTAACACCCACCACACCTATTACAATCATCACCAGCCCTGCTACTCGGCCGGGGTTTTTGCCTTCACCAAATAAAAACATATTGACTAATACTGCCCCTGCCGTGCCTGCCCCTATCCACACCGCATAGGCCGCGCTGACTGGCAAATATTTAAACGCGCGGTACAGCAACATAAACGATGCCGTAAACCCGCCCACAAACCCCAGCAGCCGGGGCAGGGTTTTGTATTGGCTGAACTTTTTAAGCCCTATCACGCCGGCAATTTCCGCCGCGGAGGCCGCAAATACCAGGAGCCATTTCATAACTCACCTCCCGGCGTTTGGGGCCTGTCTGAAAGTTTTAAAACAACTACACCCGCTACCAGTATAACAATAAACAGCAGCTGCAGCGGTTGGAACGTCTCTTTAAAAAGGAACCAATCCATCAGAGCCGTCCCGGCTGAGCCCACCGCCGCAAATACGGCATAGACGGTGCCGGTGGGCAGGCCCTGGCATGCTTTGGTAAGGAAATAAAAGTCCGTTACAATTACCAATACTACCAGTGCCCAGTGCCAAAACTTGCTTGCGCTGTTAAAACCATAGACCCACAATAACTCAAACAAACAAGTAAGGGCAACAAATATCCAAGGATTCACTTTCTTCATAAAACACCTCTGGCAGTTAGTCCATAGGCACCCCCAAAGCGCGTTCAATAAACAAACAGGTTTCTTTTTTTTGAGTAGCAATCTCTTCTTCGTCTACTTGGTTAAACAGGTAAACTTGTTCGGCCGCTTCTTCTATACAGCCGATTAATATGCGGACCGTCATTTCCGGCCGGGTACCCACGGCCAGCTGGCGGATGTTTTGATTTAAAAAGTTTTTTATCCACTCGTAAATGGGGGCGTATAACGCTTCCCACTTGGTAATATGCTGGCTTTGGGTTAAACCGGTATATAAGAAGGCCAATATATCCCGGTATTTGCCAACGGCATTAAAAACGGCCTCTACTATTTGGTTTAGCTGCTGCCGGAGGGGGGCCTGCGGGTTTACGGTGCGTTTTATTTCTTTTTCCATTTTGGCCACCATATCCTGCGCAATGGCCGGCATAACGGCCAGTTTGGAAGGAAAATACAAATAAAACGTGCCCTGGGCCACCCCGGCTTCTTTTACAATGTCTGAAACTTTTGTTTTTTCTAAACCTTGCTTTTTAAACACCGCCATAGCGGCGTGAACCAATTTTGTTTTGGTATCCATTGAACCTCTTTGCTGTAAAAAAGGTGAATATGACTGACTGTCAGTCATATTCTAGCTGTAAAAATGGCCTTTGTCAAGGGGGATAAAAGAGCCCTTGTTTACCCCAAAAAAGCTATAATAAAACCATGACATTTTTACTAAGCCCCGCCCCCGCTCTTTTGCGTCCCGCCCAAAAAGGGGAAGAAAAAACCGCTTTTAATATAATAGAAGCGCGGGTAACGTGGCTGGAACAAAAAGGCATTAGCCAATGGCCCCGGGGGCATTATTTATCCGTATTTAGCCAGGCCTATTTTAAAAAAGCCCAAGAAAAGGGGACTCTGTGGCTGCTTGAGCAAAACGGACGCACAGCGGCCTGTGCCGTACTATTGGAGCAGGACGAGCGCTGGGGGCAGGACAATACCCCCGCCTGGTACGTACACAATTTAGCTTCTTGGCCCCATTGCCCGGGGGCCGGTGCGCAGCTTTTGGCACTGGCCGAGCAGGAAGCCGCCCGCCGCGGCAAACGCTACTTGCGGCTGGACTGCCTAACCGGTGCCCGTAAATTAAATGCCTATTACCGCACCAAAGGCTACCGCTTTGCCGGGTATTGGAAACAGCCGGAATATCATGGCAACTTGCGCCAAAAATTATTGCAGACGGAGGACACCTGTGAAACCGCTTAACCATTTATTGCTTTCCATATTTTTACTGTTACCGGCCTTTGTATCCGCCCAACAATATACCACGGTAAACGGCCAAAGGCAATTTGACGATCTGGCCGATTGGGGGGCTTACCACGGGGGGGAGTTTTCTTTAGGTATGGGCCTTACCTCTAGCCCCACCCGTCCGCCCGCAGGAGGTAATTACACTAAGGACGGAACTGCCGTGGGGGGAACTTTGCTTATTACAATGAACCCTTATATTTCCAGCGGGTTTGATTATACTTATGCGGGGTTTCGCACCCCGGGCGCGGTAAAAAATATACGCTACACGCTGGAAGCGCAGGAAGTTTTTGCCGCTTTTAAATTTAAATGGAATTTAGCCCGCCGTTTCCGCCTGTATCTGCCGGTGGGGCTGGGGGCGGCCACCCTGCGCCTTACCCAGCGCAAAGACGATATGGAATACATCCGCGATAAATGGGCTTTTGCCGCCTATGCGGGTGCCGGGGCGGAAGTGGATATTACGCCTACGGTATTTGCGGGGCTGGAGTATCGCTACGTGCAGCCCTTTATCCAAACCGGTGATTTGGACCCGATGGGCGGTTCTTCCCGTTACTTTCAGTTCCATCATCTGTTTTTGCGTTTAGGCAAACGCTTTGATTAATTTTTAGATAAAGCCCCCTTTTGGCGTGTAAACAAGCGCTTTTAAGCTGGTTAAAAAGAAAAATAAAAACCCCCGGTTTAGTCCGGGGGTTTTTTATAGGTAAGTAACTTATTTTTTAATGATTTGCGCCAGTTTTTCGGCGGCTTCGGCCAGGTTCCAGCGCACGGCTTCTTTGTCGGTGCGTTTTTTGTATTCGCACTGGCCGTCTTTTACGGTGCGGCTGCTTACCACCAGACGGTTGGGAATGCCGATTAAGTCCGCATCTTTAAACTTAATGCCGGCGCGTTCGTCGCGGTCGTCCATCAGCACGCTAAGGCCTTTGGCTTCCAGCGCGGCGGAAATTTCGTCCGCGTGTTTTTTAACGTCCGGGTTGGAGTCATAATCAATGGCTACCAGGCACACGTCAAACGGGGCAATCGGCTCGGGCCAGATGATGCCGTTATCGTCGTGAGATTGTTCAATGGCGGCGGCCACCACGCGGCTTACACCAATGCCGTAGCAGCCCATAATCATGGGTTGGGCTTTTTGGTTTTCGTCCAGATAGGTAGCGCCCATGGCGGCGGAATATTTGGTGCCCAGTTTAAACACGTGGCCCACTTCAATACCGCGCGTAAATTGGAAGGGTTTGCCGCAGCGGGGGCACAAATCGCCGGCGGAGGCAATTTTTAAATCGGCGTATACGTCTACCTTGATATCGCGCAAGGGGGTTACGTTTTTGGTGTGTACGTCTTTTTCGTTCCCGCCGGAAATGCCGTTTACCACGCCTTTTACGTAATTATCGGCATAGATCATAATTTCCGGATGTTTTTCTTTTAAGCCCTGCGCACCCGCAAAGCCCACAAAAGAACCCGTAACCTGGGTGTAGGTTTCTTCGTCCGCTTTTACCAGTTCCGTGCATTTAAGCAAGGTGCGGAATTTGGGCTCGTTAAGTTCGTGATCCCCGCGCACCAGGGCCACCACGGGTTTACCGTCCGCCATAAACAGTAACAGTTTAATCAGCTTGCTGGTGGGAACATGCAACATGTTGGCTACGTCTTCAATGGTGTAGGCCTTGGGGGTGGAAACTTTTTCCATCGGCAAGAGTTCAGCCTCGTTAATGGGGGCAAACTCGGGGCATTTTACTTCGGCTTTTTCCGTATTGGCGGCGTAACCGCAGGAGCAGTCCGCAATGGCGTCTTCGCCGTTATCAGCAAGTACCATAAATTCGTGCGAGAAGTTACCGCCAATGGCGCCGGTGTCGGCCTCTACGGCTTTGAATTTAAACCCACAGCGGGTAAATACGCGCTGGTAAGCGTCGTACATGCGTTGGTACCAGTCCGAGGCGTCCGCATCCGTGGCGCAGAAAGAGTAGGCATCTTTCATATAAAACTCTCTGGCGCGCATAACGCCAAAGCGGGGGCGGATTTCATCGCGAAATTTAGTGCCAAACTGATACAGGCATTTGGGCAGCTGTTTGTAAGAGGAAATGTCTTTTCTTACTAAATCGGTGATAACTTCTTCGGCCGTGGGGGCTACGCAGAATTCGCCGCCTTTGCGGTCTTTCAGTTTTAACAGCTGGTCCCCAAAGTGGGCCCAACGGCCGGTTTCTTCCCACAGTTCTTTGGGTTGGATAACGGGCAGCCACAGCTCGCACGCGCCGGCGCGGTCCATTTCTTCGCGTATGATTTGCTCCACTTTTTTAAGCACTTTCATACCTAACGGCAGCCATTCATACAGCCCGCTGGCCAGCTTGCGTATTAAGCCGGCGCGTATCATTAGTTTGGCGGAAATGTTATCGGCGTCTTTCGGCGCTTCTTTTAAAGTGGGGATATAATAATTTGAGAGTTTCATTTTTTGTTTTCCTTTTTTATTTTTTCCAAGTATTAATTTTGTCTATTAAAAAATCTACCCATTTTTCCTGGGGGAGTTTAAACATGGTTTGGCCTTTTTCAAAATACAAACCTTCACCCACGCCGCCGGCAATGCCAAAGTCGGCGTCGCGCGCTTCGCCCGGGCCGTTTACCACGCAGCCCATAACGGCAATTTTAAGGCCGGTTGCTTTTTGCAGCAGGGCTTTATCGTTATAAATGCGTTCTTCCAGCGCGTGCACGGTGTCTTTTACGTTTACCTGGGTGCGCCCGCAGGTGGGGCAGGAAATTAAATTGGGCCCGTATTCCCGCAAACCCAACGCTTTTAAAATTTCATACGCGGCGCGTACCTGCATGCGGGGGTCTTCCGTCAAGGATACGCGGATGGTGGCCCCAATGCCTTTTTGCAACAGCGTCCCTAACGCAATGGCGCTTTTTACCGTGCCGCTTAAAAAGCTGCCGGCTTCGGTAAGGCCGATGTGCAGGGGAATATCGCTCTGCGAGGCAAGGAGCTCGTTGGCTTTTAAGGTGCGGTAGAAATTATCGGACTTTAAAGACACCACCACATCGTGGAAATTAAGCTGTTCCAGCACGTTGGCCTGCTCTAACGCTTCCTGCACCATTACTTCGGCCCATTTGTCGTCCGTCAGTTCCACCTGGCCGGATACGCTTTTTAAATATTTTACAGACCCCGCGTTTACCCCAATGCGTATGGCTACTCCGTGGTCCTTACAGGCGCGCACCACTTCTTTGGTGTTTTCGATACTGCCAATATTGCCGGGGTTGATGCGCACTTTGTCTACACCTTGTTTTACGGCTTCCAAGGCCAGTTTGTAATCAAAATGAATGTCCGCCACCAGGGGGGAGTGAATGCGTTTTTTAATCTCGCCAATGGCTTTGGCCGCCTGCATATCCGGCACGGCCACGCGGTTGATTTCACAGCCGGCGTTTTCCAGCAGGTTAATTTGGCGGGCGGTGGCTTGCGCGTCGCGCGTATCGGTATTGCACATGCTTTGCACGCGCACGGGGTGGCCGGTTCCCAGTGTATAAGGGCCTACTTTTACCAATCTGGTTTTATACATTTAGTTTGCCTCTTGGGGTTGTTCGGTTTTTTGGGGGGGGTCGGTCTCCCCGGGGGTGGCGGTAGCCTCGGCCGCGGCCGGCGCTTTGGGCGCAAAGAAAATGCGCTTTACGTCTGAATAAGACGCATACAGTACCAGCAGTATTAACGCATAGAAGCCGCAGTTCATGGCCGCGTTTACCACCCGCTCACTGGGCAGTTTGCCGGTTAAGCCTTCCAGCAAAAATACCAGGGCGTAACCGCCGTCCAATATCGGGATGGGAAATAAGTTAAACATACCCACCGCCAGGGATAACATCCCAATTAAAAATATAAAGTTTACCAGTTCCCCGTGCGCCGTTTTATGGATGATGTTTACTATGCCTATGGGGCCGGCCAAATCCGGCGCTTTTTTATGGGTGAAGCTTTCCCACAAGGAAACTAAAGAAAATTTGGTCCAATACCAGCACTGGTATACACCCAGCCAGGCGGACTGAAAAAATCCCACGGGCTTCATTACCGGGGCTACCATAATGCCGATAATATGGGGTTGGTCGGCCAGAAAATCCGCATCTTTTAAGGTAAAGCTGAGGGTGTCTTCCCCGCGTTTTACGCTTAAAGTTAAATCGTTCTGGCGGGCCTGCACGGCGGGGGTTAAATCCTTCCAGGAGGAAATTTCCTTCCCGTCCACGGTTAAAATCAGGTCGCCCTCTTTCAGTCCGGCCTTGGCTGCGGGGTAGTTTTCGCTCACGGCTCCCACCCGGGCCGGCAGCAGGGAGGGGTCCGTCTCCGGCATGCCTTTTACATAAATAATCCCCGCAAAAATAACGGCCGCCAACACATAGTTAAACAAAGCGCCGTTTACTACCATAAAAAATTTTGCGTACCAGGGCTTTGCGGCAAATTCATAAGGCTTGGGGCCTTCTTTGGCGTCTTTGGGGTGAAACATCTGCCCCGCAGGTTCCACAAACCCGCCAAAGGGGATGGCGCGGATTTGGTAGTCCGTATCGCCTTTTTTCTTATGCCATAAAATTTTGCCAAACCCAAAAGAAAATTCATTCACGCGTATGCCGGTTAAGCGGCAGGCCAAAAAGTGCCCGAATTCGTGAATAATTACAATGGGGCTGAGAACAACAATAACAGCTAAAACGGATAAAAGCATTCTTCCTCCTAAATAAAGGCTTTGCGGTAGGTTTTAGCCTGCAGCGCGGCCTGGGCGGTTTCGCGCGCCAGGGCGTCGGCCTCGGCCGCTTGGTTTAAGTTTACCTTTCCGCCGGTGCTGTGCGTATTTTTAAGCACGGTGTAAATTAATTTGGGAATATCCGTAAATTTAATTTCCTCTTTTAAAAACGCGTCCACGGCCACTTCGTCCGCCGCGCTTAAGGCCGCAGGGTATGTACCGCCCAGGCGGTAAGCCTCAAATGCCAAAGCCAGGCAGGGAAAGCGTTCAAAATCCGGCTCCATAAATTCCAGCTTGGCCACTTCAAACAGGTTTAA
Organism: uncultured Elusimicrobiales bacterium; assembly: GCA_944327085.1. Taxonomy (GTDB): domain Bacteria; phylum Elusimicrobiota; class Elusimicrobia; order Elusimicrobiales; family Elusimicrobiaceae; genus Avelusimicrobium. The sequence continues at coordinate 262,372 of CALVGG010000002.1, forward strand.
TTTTTGGGCCGGGTTGGGTTTGCGCTCCGGGTATGTGATGGCGTATTGTATGGGCAGGCGCATATCCGGCGCACCCATTTGCGCAAGGATAGACCCGTCCATATATTCCACCGCCGAGTGTATGATGGACTGCGGATGAATGACAATTTGCACTTTTTCTTCCGGCAGGTTAAAAAGGTTCATAATTTCAATGGCTTCAAAGCCTTTGTTCATTAAGGTGGCGGAGTCTATCGTAATTTTTTTGCCCATCGTCCAGCGCGGGTGTTTGAGGGCTTCCTGCGGGGTTACGGTGGACAGGGCCGCTTTGCGTTTGGCAAAAGGCCCGCCGGACGCCGTTAAAAATATGCGGGAAATGCTGGCAGCCATTTTGTTGTAGGAGTGTTCATCCACCCCCGTTAAACATTGGAAAATGGCCGACGGTTCGCTGTCTACCGGAATGATGGACGCTTCCCAGCGTTCGCATTCTTCCATAATGGTTTTTCCGGCCATTACCATGGGCTCTTTATTGGCCAGGGCAATGGTTTTGCCGGCTTTAATGGCGCTTACCAAAGGCATAAAGCCCACCGCGCCCACCAGGCCGTTAATTACCAAATCGGCCGACGGCAAAGACGCCAAAAAAGTAAAACTTTCCATTTCCGGCGGCAAAAGGCGGGTGCCCTTGGGCATTTGGCCTTTGGCCTGCTCGTAGGACTGGGGGTTCATCAAGGCGGCAAAGCGGGGTTTAAAGGCATGCACCTGTTTTAAAAACAAGTCCACATTATTATTGGCCGTTAACGCAATTACACGGTATCCGTCCCCCAAACCAGCAATACAGGAAAGGGAGGACGTCCCGATAGACCCGGTGGAACCTAAAATAACAATGTTTTTCATAACGTGTACAGCACCGTATAATAAAACACGGGGGCCAGCAAAAGGTAGGAGTCAAACCGGTCCAAAAAACCGCCGTGGCCGGGGAGCAGGTTAGAAGAGTCCTTCACCCCCATGGAGCGTTTAAGCACGGATTCGGCCAAGTCAGACACTTGCCCGATAACCGCCACCAATAACCCCATCAGCACCGCAGTTTGCACGCTGAACAAAGTGGGCAGCAGCAGTTTTTGCATAACAATGGCTGCCACTACGGCCAGCACGGTGCCGCCGATGGCGCCTTCCCAGGTTTTTTTGGGGCTTACTTCCTGGTTTAATTTATGGCGGCCCAAAAAGCGGCCGGTAAAATAGGCGCCCGTATCACACACCCAGACGGTGATGAACATAAAGAAAGTTAAATATTCGCCGTAGTGGGCAATTTCGCGTATATTAATTAAATGGGCTAAAGACCACGGAATTAAAAACACGCCCGTAAACGTATTGCAAACCCGTTCCCAAGAGCGGTGCGGGGTTAAAATTTCCACAAATAAAATGCCAAATATAATAATGCTTACGGCCAGCGGATAGAGGTTATCGGGCATATCCAGCCCTTCCAAATGGGTGCGCCCCAATACGGCGGCCACCGCCATTAACAGACCGAAAAACAACAGGCTGAAACGATGCACCGGCTGTTTGCCGGCGGTAAGCGCAAGCCCGTATTCATACAGGCACAGCGCAATGATACAGGCCACCAGGGCCATATAGAAAAAACCGCCGTAATGAATGGCGGGAAGTATAACGCCTAAGCCGATAACGGCGGTGATCACTCTGGGTAATAGCATATATTTATTTTAGCATAATTCCCGCAGGGGCGCAGACGCAAAAATGGCAGATTAAACCAGTTTTTCAAAAGCGGAGCGTTTGCCGTGTTTGCGCACAAAAATGGTGCCGCAGGGGGTAAAGCCGCTTTTTTGCAGCAAAGTGCGGGTGGGAAGGTTTTGTTCGTGCGTGTCTACCCGTATGGAACGCATGCCTTGTTTGCGGGCTTCTTGCTCGGCATATTCCAGCACGGCCGTGGCCAGGCCTTTGCGGCGCATGGAGGGCAAAACCGCCAGGCGGTGTACCACGCCGTACGGGCCGGAACAAAGCCAGGCGCCGTTATAAATGGCGGTATAAAAAGGGTCATCGCAAAAGCAGAGGGCAAAATAACCCACGGGTTGTTGGGCTTGCTCAATAATATAGGCGTAGCCGCGGGAAAGGTCTTTTTCCAAATCGCTCAGGGCGGGGTAGCCGTCTTGCCATTGGTTAATGCCTTTTTGGCGGAATTCTTCCCGTACTTGGCAGATGATATCAAAAGCGGGGGCAATATCTGCCCGGGTACAGGGGCGTATCATATTTATATTCTCCGTTTGGCTTTTTGGGGGGCAAGCGTTAACTTGGCATTGTTTGCCACCCATAATGCGGTGCGGCTATTTTCAAAAAGGTAGCATATTTCTTCGGCACAAGCCAGCGCTTTTTTGGTTAAGGCGGGGGTTTTGGCGCCAATGGTGCGCAAGGCTTTGTTTACGGCTTTGTATACGGCGGGGCGTTCGTCCGCCGCGCCGTTTTTTATAAGGGGCAGCATTTTTTGCAAATCGGCCGCCGGGGTTTTGGCCCGGGGTGCCGCCAGGGAACACAGCAGCATAAACCCCGCGCGGCGGGTAAGTTCCCGCTCTTGTTTTATCCAGCGTTCGGCCAGTTTTAAGGGGTTTTTTGCTTTGGGGAACAGCTCCGCCGCGCACAAATCACACACGTCTTGGGTTTGTATGTCCTGCACCCAGGCGGTTAGGGCGGCTTGCGTCATATTGGGGGCGTCCGCCAGCAAGGCGGCCATCAGCCGTGCGCCGCGGCGGCCCGTTTGCCAAAGTGCGCAGGCCAGTTCCTGGTCCGGCCGGGGAAGCGCTTTTGAAAGGCCCCGAATGGTGCCCAGGGTGGCGCCGTCCGCCAATGCGCCGGAGCGGGAGGCCTGGCGTTTTTTTGCGCCGGAGGTGCTGTGGCGTTCTATGCGGCGAAGGAGTTCCTCGGCCCGGGCTCGGGTGATAGGGTCCATTATATACTCCCAAAGCGGCGGGTGCGGCGGGAAAAGTCCTCTAAGGCTTTTTTAAAGTCTTCTTCCGAAAAGTCCGGCCAAAGGGTGGGGGTAAAATAAAACTCCGTATAGGCGCATTGCCATAATAAAAAATTGGAAAGGCGTTCCTCACCCGAGGTTCTGATCAGCAAATCCGGGTCCGGCAGGGCGGGCTGGTATAGGCAGCGTTGCACGTCGGCCTCGGTGGGATGGGTGATGCCTTGGGAGATGAGTTTGGAAAACGCGTCCAAAAGTTCCGCGCGCGAGCCGTAATTTAAAGCCAAATTTACCGTAAGCCCCGTTTTTTGCGCGGTGGCTTGGGTAACGCGGGCAATTTTATCCAGTATAGAGGGGGGAAGCGGCTCTTTGCGCCCGCTTACCAAAAGGCGCACGTTGTTTTTTTCGGCGTTTTTGGCGTATTTGTCCAAGGTTTGTTCCAAAAGCTTCATTAATCCGTCTATTTCTTCTTTCGGGCGGGACCAGTTTTCCGTTGAAAAAGCATAAAAAGTTAAAAATTCCACCCCGTACTTTTGCGCGGCGTTGATGACACGCTCCACCGCTTTGGCCCCGGCGTTGTGCCCGGCCTGGCGCGGCAAGTTTTTTTGTTTGGCCCAGCGGCCGTTTCCGTCCATAATAATGGCAACGTGACGGGGAATGGAAAGTTCTTTTAACATAGATAAATTTTATCTTTTTTGGGCTTTTTTGCCAAAAGGTTATTAATAGGGGTTGTTTTGTTTTTTTTGATAAATTTGATTGTAAACAAAATTTATTCTTTTTGGAGGCCGGAAATGGAAAACCGTTCTAATTGCAAATTAAGCGGGTTTACGTTGATTGAGCTTTTGGTGGTGGTTTTAATTATTGGTATTTTGGCGGCAGTGGCGCTGCCGCAATACCGCATTGCGGTGGAAAAAGCACGCGTGGCAAAAGCCATCCCGTTATTTAAAAGCATTATTAATGCCATGAATGCTTATGAAATGGCTAACGGTACCATTAGCGCAGATGTGGATGATTGGGATATTTCCTTCCCGTATAAAACCAAACAGGCTGCCTCTTTAAGCGGCAGTGATTATGGGGTACGTTATACTGGAACGCCGGTGGGTAACTTTTCCGTTTCTGCCGTTCAAAAAGCCATTTGGTACGGCGGCCCCAGCGGCGGATATGTAATTGATTTCTTTGGCCGCCCGGATTTGTTGGCCAAATGTTATTCTTCCCCCCGCCGGGAACGACTTTGGTGAAAGAGTTTGCAAAGCCTTTGGTAGAGAAACCACATCCACCAGTGTAGCCGGGGAAAAAGTGTACATCTTTTATTAAACGAAAGCCATAAAAAAACCCGCTTTTAAAAGCGGGTTTTTTATTTGGTAAGCGCGGGTTAAATTTTCATGATTTCGGCTTCTTTGGCTTTGATGGTTTGGTCAATTTCCGCAATAAAACCGTCGGTCGCTTTTTGTACGTCGGTTTCGTAGCGTTTCAAATCATCTTCGGTAATTTCGCCTGCTTTTTGGGCTTTTTTCAGCTTTTCCAGCACGTCGCGGCGGTTATTGCGCACGGCTACTTTAAAATCTTCGCTCATTTTGGCAATATTTTTGGCCAATTGTTTGCGGCGCTCTTCCGTCATGGAAGGCAAGGTGATGCGGATAACTTTGCCGTCGTTTACGGGGCTGGCGCCCAAATCGGCTTTTTGCAGGGCTTTGTCAATATCGTTCAAGGCGCTCATATCCCAGGGCTGCACTTCCAGGGTTTTGGCGTCCAACACGTTAATCATGGCCATTTGTTTAATGGGGGTGGGGGTGCCGTAATAATCTACACGGATGTTTTCCAGCAAGGCGGCGCTGGCACGGCCGGTGCGGATGGTGGCCAAGTCGCGGGACAGGCGGGTTACATGGCCGGCCATTTCGGTTTTGGTTTTGCTGATTAGGGCGCTGATTCCTTCCATAAAAATCCTCTTTGTTATTGGGTTTTGGTTAAAATATATTCTATTATAGCAATTCTTTAAAATACTGTGTACATTATTATAGGGTCGCCATCATAAAATTACATTGATTTAGGCGAATCCTTCAGCTTGACCCCTATAGGCTTATTTGGTAAACTACTTAAATGGTAAACACTTATCATAAAACAAGTAAAAAGTAGCTTGATTTTTTGTTTTTTAATCTTTTTGCATTATGGTAATAAGTGTTTATTACTAAGAATATAATAACTCTAATTATTTAATAAAAGGGGATCTTTCCTTATGAAAGTTGCTATCTTGGCTGGCGGCCTTGGCACACGTTTAAGCGAAGAGACGGACTTAAAACCAAAACCCATGGTGGAAATTGGCGGTTATCCCGTCTTATGGCATATTATGAAGATTTATTCTTCTTACGGGTATAACGATTTTGTTATTCTTACCGGCTATAAATCCCACGTGATTAAAGATTTTTTTGTTAATTACTATCAGCGCTATTCCGATATTACGGTAGACATGGTGCATAACACCGTGCAAGTGCATAAAACCCGCCACGAACCCTGGACGGTTACCATGCTTTATACCGGCCAGGATACCATGACAGGGGGGCGTATTAAACGCGCGCAAAGCTATCTAGGCAACGAACCCTTTATGCTTACTTATGGGGACGGCGTAAGCGATATTAATATCCCGGATTTATTGGCCTCCCATAAAGCCAGCGGAAAAACCGTTACCATGACGGCTGTTAAACCCTTGGGCCGCTTTGGTGCCTTGCAGTTGGACGGGGCCGATAATATTACCTCTTTTATAGAAAAACCGCAGGGAGACGGCGCCTGGATTAACGGAGGCTTCTTTGTGTGTGAGCCGGAAGTGTTTGATTTTATACCGGACGGGGATAACGTGATTTTTGAACGCGCCCCGCTGGAAAATTTAGCCACATCCGGCAAACTGCACGCCTATAAACACACCGGTTTTTGGCGTCCGATGGATACCCTGCGCGACAAGAACGACCTTACTGCCCTTTGGAAAGAAGGCAAAGCCCCCTGGAAGGTGTGGGATTAATTATGTTTAACGATATTTATAAAAACCGCCGGGTACTGGTTACCGGGCATACCGGTTTTAAAGGAACATGGCTTTGTACTTGGTTAAAGCGTTTAGGGGCGCAAGTATGCGGTTACGCACTGGCGCCGGAAACAAACCCGGCTATGTTTGATGTTGTCCACGCACAGGAAGGCATATCCCACCATATTGGCAACTTGCTGGACGAAGAACATCTAAACCAAACGGTAAAAGATTTTCAGCCGGAAATTATCTTTCATTTGGCAGCGCAGCCTTTGGTGCGTTTGTCTTATAAAGAACCTGTACTTACCTATAAAACCAATGTAATAGGCACTTTAAACGTGCTGGAAGCCGCCCGCGCGGTGCCCAGCGTAAAAGCTTTTGTAAACATCACTACAGATAAATGCTACGAAAATAAAGAAACCACCCGCGGTTATAAAGAGGATGACCCCATGGGCGGCTATGATATGTATTCTTCCTCCAAAGGCTGTGTGGAAATTATGAGCGCCTCTTATCGGCGTTCTTTCTTGCAGCAAAGCGGTTACGCCTTGGCCACTGCCCGCGCCGGGAACGTGATTGGCGGGGGGGACTGGGCGCTGGACCGCTTGTTGCCTGATTGTATGCGTGCTTTAAGTGCTGGGAAAGAAATTGAAATACGCTGCCCGGATGCGGTTCGCCCTTGGCAGCACGTGCTGGAGCCGCTTTCCGGCTATTTGTTGCTTGGGCAGAAACTTTTGGAAGAAGGCCGCGCCTATGCGGAAGGTTTTAATTTCGGCCCTGATGAAAAAAGCACTTTTACCGTAGGTGAAATGGCCCAGCTGGCGGTGGACTGCTATGGCAAGGGTTCCGTGCGGGTACACCGTAAAGACAACTTGCACGAGGCCACTTTGCTTACGCTGGACATTACCAAAGCGCGCGAGCGTTTGGGTTGGATACCCACCTACAGCGCTGCCCAGGCGGTGGCTGCCACGGTGGAGTGGTATAAACGTTTTTACGCCGGGGAAGATATGCTGTCTTTTACCGAAGAGCAAATTAAAAATTTTGAAGGAAGTTTAGTATGGAAAAAGAATTAAGAAAAGCTGTGCAAGACGCCGCGCGCGCCTATTACCGCGCCGTATACGGGGAACCGAAGGATTTAAACTATATCCCCGCTTCCGGCAAATTGTTGGACGAAGATGACCTGGCCGGTATGATAGACGCCACCTTGGATATGTGGCTTACGGCCGGGCGTTTTAATGACCAGTTTGAAAAAGATTTTGCCGCCTACTTGGGGGTTCCCTTTGCGCTGTCCACCAATTCGGGCTCGTCGGCCAATTTGCTGGCGCTCAGCGCGCTTACTTCCCACAAATTGGGGGACAGACGCCTTAAAAAAGGCGATGAGGTGATTACCGTCGCGGCGGGTTTCCCTACCACGGTAAACCCCATTATTCAGCAAGGTTTGGTGCCGGTGTTTGTGGATTGTGAAATAGGCACCTATAACATCAACGCTTCCCAGATTGAGGCTGCCCTTACCTCTAAAACCAAAGCCATTTTTGTAGCCCATACTTTGGGCAATATGTTTGATATGCAGGCCATTTTGGATATTTGCAAAAAACATAATTTATGGCTGATTGAAGACTCCTGCGACGCATTGGGCGCCCAATGGAACGGCAAAAAAGCCGGTACCATCGGGCATATTGGCACATTCAGCTTTTACCCGGCCCACCATATGACGATGGGCGAAGGCGGCGCCGTGGTAACGAGTGACCCCGTGCTTTACCGTATTTTGCTTTCTTTTAGAGACTGGGGGCGAGACTGCTGGTGCAAACCCGGTGTAGATAACACCTGCAAAAACCGTTTTAATATGCAGCTTGGTAAACTTCCTTTTGGGTATGACCATAAATATACCTATTCTCACGTGGGGTTTAACTTAAAAATTACGGACTGGCAAGCCGCCCTGGGCGTAAGCCAATTAAAAAAACTGCCCGGTTTTTTGCTTAAGCGCAAGCAAAATGCAGAATTTCTGGCCGAAAAGCTGGCCGATTTAACCGACTATTTAATCCTGCCCAAAGTGGCTGAAAATGTACGCCCCTCTTGGTTTGGGTTTTTGATTTCCGTTAAAGAGGACGCTCCTTTCACCAAGCAGCAGTTGGTGGAATTTTTGGAGCAGAACGGTGTGGGCACCCGCCAGCTGTTTGCGGGCAACCTGCTGCGCCAGCCGATGATGACGGAAAACGATATTGCGCTTCGCATTAAAAATTCCGGCTTATTAAACTCCCGCAACTTAACCGAGAAGGACTTTGCCCTCCTCCCCAATACGGATTTTATTATGAACCACACCTTCTGGGTGGGCACGTTCCCGCGTTTGGGTAAAAAAGAATTGGAAAAAACGGCCGCTTTAATCCACCGTTTTGCCGGGGCCTTGAAATGAAAACAATCCTGCTTACGGGCGGTAACGGCTTTATAGGCAAGAATATACAAGAAAGCTATTTAGCCAAAAAATACGCTATTACCGCCCCGCGCAGTTTTGAATTAAACCTGGCCGATACGGACGCGGTGGACGCTTACTTTGCCACGCATCAGTTTGATGTTGTTCTTCACGCGGCCACCAAGCCCGGCCATCGCAACGCCAAAGACCCTACCAACCTGTTTTACACTAACGTAAGAATGTTTGAAAATTTGGAACGTAACAAGCACCGCTTTGGCAAATTAATTAACTTCGGTTCCGGGGCCGTGTATGACGTGGCAGCCGATAACCGCCGCGTGCCGGAAACGCAAATTGGTCAGCGTATGGGTAAGGACGACCACAGCTTTTGCAAATATGTGGTTCATAAACAAATTGAACATTTGGATAATTTTGTTGATTTAAATATTTTTGGCATTTTTGGCAAGTATGAAGATTGGCAGATCCGCTTTATTTCAAACGCTATCTGCAAAACCTTGTTTGATTTGCCCATCACCTTGCGCCAAAACCGCCGTTTTAGTTATTTGTACGTTGATGATTTAATGCCCGTTTTGGAGTATTTTATAGAAAATAATCCCCGTTATAAAAGCTATAACGTGGTGCCGGACGAGGAAACCGAACTTTTGTCCGCCGCCCAGGCGGTGGCCGAGGTAAGCGGCAGCCGGGCCGGCGTACAGGTGGCCCAAGAGGGCTACGGCTTAAATTACAGCGGGGACAATGCTCGCCTGCGGGGGGAAATACCTTCCCTGCGTTTTACCCCGTTTAAACAGGCCGTGCAGCAGTTGTACCGCTGGTATGCGGAAAATAAAAATATATTACAACGGGAATTATTATTGAGGGATAAATGAAGAGATTGTTTTTATTAGGCGGAGGGGGAGAGATTGGTTCCGCCATAAAAGAAAAATTTCAATCATGCGGGTATGAAGTGGTTGCTCCCCGCAGCCGTGAGCTGGACCTGGGAGACTTGCCTGCAGTGGAAAAATATATGACTACGTTTACCGGCCCGGTGGACGCACTTATTTATTGTGCCGGCCATAATGACCCGGCCGAATTAGGACGTCTTTCTTTGCAAGAAATGGAGCGTACCTGGCATATTAATACGCTTAGTTTTGCGTGGATCGTTTCTAAATTGCGCCCCGTGTTTGAACAGCAAAAACAAGGGCATATTTTGGGGATATCCTCTCTTTATGGTACGGTTAGCCGGGAAGGACGTGCCGCGTATGCCATGTCCAAACACGCTATGAATGGGTTGATACAAACCATGGCGTTGGAACTGGGCCCTCACGGGGTGTTATGCAATACGCTTTCCCCGGGTTTTGTGCTTACCAAAATGACGGTAAAGAACAACACCCCGCAAACGCTGGCCGCTTTTGAGCGCAAAATACCGCTTGGGCGCTTGGCTTCTACGGCGGATATTGCGCAAGTAGCTTTCTTTTTGTGCAGTGACCAAAACAATTATTTAACCGGCCAAGACATTGTGGTGGACGGTGGATTTATGGCAGGAGGATTTCAACACTCATGAGTAATTTTCAATTTTCCGTAGAAGGGGAAAATTTCTCCTTTGATGCTTCGTTTTTAAAACAATCCCAATTTACTGTTCATTCCGTTCCGCGCGATTATGACGTGCTTTGGAAAGAGGCGGTTCCCCCGGCCCGTTTAATTGAAGAATTGCTGGCAAAAAAACCCAAAAATTTACTGCTTATTGATAAAAATGTGTGGGATTTGCACTGCCGTGATTTACAAATTGACCCGAAACGTGTAATGTTTGTGCGTGCCGATGAAGAATTTAAAACCTTTCATAACGGGGTGGAACAGGTCTTGGGGTTTTTGGAAGGAAATCACTTCGGCAAAGGGGAAACCCTTGTTGTTGTGGGGGGCGGAATTACGCAGGATATAGGTGCCTTTGTGGGGGCGGTATATAAACGCGGAATAGCATGGGTATTTTTCCCTACTACTTTGTTGTCTATGTGCGATTCTTGCATAGGCGGTAAAACGGGAATTAATTTCCATAAAGCCAAAAATCAGCTGGCTTTGTTTTCCGCCCCGCGGCAGGTGGTATTGTGTGCGGAATTTTTGCGCACGCTGCACGCGCGAGAAATTAAATCCGGCCTAGGTGAAATCTTAAAACTGTTTGTAACAGGTGGGAAAGAATTGTTGGCCTTGTTTCCCAAGTTGGTCACGAAAGAGGGCAAAGTAAAAGATTTTGCCTCTTTTAAGCAACTTATTTTAGGGGCTTTGGGTGTTAAAAAACAGATTGTAGAAAAAGACGAGTTTGAATTAAACATCCGCAAGAGCCTTAACTACGGGCATACTTTGGGCCATGCCATTGAAGTCCTGTCCGACTATCAAATTCCGCATGGGCAGGCTGTTACCATGGGCCTTTTAGTGGTAAACGAAATGAGCCGCCGGCGCGGTATGTTAAGCCAGGAAGAGTGTCAGTACGTCAAAAATTTGGCGGCGGATTTGTTTCAAACAGCCCAATTATCTAAAAATATTGTGCAGGAATTGCCCCAGTTATTGTTGAAAGATAAAAAAAGTGTGGGCAATGCCGTTAATTTTGTTTTTATCCGCAGTATAGGGGATACGGTATTTGTAAAGCTGGAAGTTACCCCGCAACTGGTGGAAGAATTAATAGAAGTGATGCATAAGGAATTCCATGTCTGTTAGTTTATTGTTAGATTTTGGCGCAACCCGTATTAAATCCGCCTTGGTAAATGAGGAAACGGGCGAACTCTCGTGTATAGAAAGCCGTGGGTGTACTGCACCTGTTAACAAACAAGGGCGTTTTGAAATACCGTTAAAAAATTTAACGGCGGATTTTTTGTCCATTTGCACCAATTATGCACAAAGGGAAAGCTTTTCCCGCGTGTTGGTATGCAGCCAAATGCATGGTTTTGTGTTGGCCGATAAAGACGGCCGCGCTTTGACGGATTACATCAGCTGGCAGGATGAAAGCGTTTTTTTACCTTGCGAAGGTAAAGAAAGTTCGTGGAGCCTGTTTTCCTCTCAGTTTGGCGAGCCCTTTAAAGACATTACGGGTATGCGGCTTCGGGCGGGGTTCCCTGCTGTTAAAATTTTGGATTTTGTGCGCCGTAATCCGGGTGGATATATCAAAGTATTATCTCTGCCGGAAGCCCTGTTGTTGTCCGGTAAACCCTACCATAAAGCCCATATTACCATGGCGGCCGGAAGCGGGTGTGTGGATTTTTCTTCTCAGGAGCCATCAGCAGATATGATTCGCTTTTTTAGCCGCATGGGTGGCGGGGTGGAAGTTTCCTTTAATGAAATTTGCCGGGATGTAGTGCCTGCCGGGGAAATAAATGTTTCCGGCAGATGGCTGATGGTATATACCGGGGTGGGGGATCATCAATGTGCCGTTTTAGGGGCAGGGAACAACCAAGATAGCCTATCTTTTAATATTGGTACGGGTTCACAAGTTTCTGCCGTGTGCGGGCGCGCCCCTGTAACGCCTGATACGGAGCGCCGCCATTTTTTTGCCGGACAGGAGCTGCAAACCATTACGCATATCCCGGCCGGGCGGGTACTGGCGGCTTTAACAGGATTTTTCACGACTTTAACAGGTAGAGATGGCTGGGCTTCTTTTAATGCAGTTAGCCTGGAGGATATAAAAAATGTCTCCCTGCATTTTAACTTAGCCTTCTTTCCGGATGCCTGGGGGTTTAACAAAGAAGGGGGCAGTGTGACGGGGTTAACCACGTCCGGCCTGACGGAAAAGAATTTTTGGGCTTCTTTATTTGCTTCTTTTGCTGTGCAGTATGTAAAAGCGGCCCGTTTGTTTACACCGGCCAGAAAATATGCCGTTTTAAGCGGTGGAAAACTGGCAAAAAACCCGGTGCTTGCGCAATTTTTGCAACAGCAGTTGCAAATGCCGGTGAAAATTGCCGATGTGTCAGATGAAACGCTTATAGGGTTAGCCTTGTTGGCTAAAGAAATTAGATGAGGAGAAAAGAATGAAAGACAAAATTTTTGAGGATTTATTTGTATTGGAGCTGGCCAACAACCACTGGGGAAAGGTTGAACGCGGCCTGAAAATTGTGGAGGATTTTGCACAAATTGTACGTTTTAACAATGTCCGCGCCGCCATTAAATTACAATTTAGAGATGTAGACTCTTTTATTCATAATGATTTTAAAAACCGTCAGGATATCCGCTATATTAAAAAAACCATGGCTACTAAAATGGATATTAAAGATTATCAAATTTTGGTAGATTCTATTCGCACCCATAATTGTATTACCATGGCTACCCCATTTGATGAAAAGTCCGTGGATATGTGCGTAAAATTAGGCGTACAGATTATTAAGATTGCTTCTTCTGACTTAAACGATTGGATTTTAATAGAAAAAATTGCCACCACCCGTAAGCCGGTTATTGTGTCTACTGGTGGCTCCTCGTTAAAAGATATTGATGATTTGGTAACGTTTTTTGATCATCGTTCCATTCCTTTGGCCATTAACCATTGCGTTAGTGTCTACCCGTCTGAAAAGAATGAACTGGAACTGAATCAAATAGACTTTTTAAAAAACCGCTATCCGGATCATGTAATCGGGTTTTCTACTCATGAACGCAACGAGGATATAGAAGATGCCATTATGATGGCTTATGCCAAAGGGGCACGCACATTTGAACGCCATATTGATATTAATGCAGACGGTATTGCCGTATCCCCTTATTGCTCTTTGCCGGAGGATTTGGACCGCTGGATAAAAGGTTATAAAAAAGCTGTTGTGGCGTGTGGACACAGCGCGGAAACCAAAGTTGTGGCACCCCGTAAGGAAGTAACCTATCTGGACGCGCTGGTGCGCGGCGTATATGCACGCTGGGATTTGCCCAAAGGTCATAAATTAACGGAAGATGATATTTACCTTGCCATTCCTTTGCAGAAAGGGCAAATTTCCTGCCGGGAATTTATGAAAGGGGAAGTGTTATTGTGCGATATTAAAAAAGACGCTCCCATTAAAATAGATGATATTGACAGCCCTTATGCTAAAAATAAAGATTTAAAACAGCTTATTTATGACCGGGGGCTTTAATTTATGATTAAAACATCGGATTATTTGGTTCAAAAATTGGAAGCGCTGGGCGTGGATACGGCTTTTATGGTATCCGGCGGCGGCGCCATGCACTTAGACGACAGCTTTGGCAAGAGCCAAAAAATCCGCCTTATTTGCAATCATAACGAGCAAGCCTCCGCCATGTGTGCAGAAGGCTATGCCCGCGCCAACCAAAAACTGGGTGTGGCTTGCGTTACCACCGGGCCGGGAGGATTAAACTGTTTAAACGGGGTGTTTGGTTCCTGGACGGACAGCGCCCCCGTATTATTTATTTCCGGCCAGGTAAAGTTTACCACCACCATGGCTTCCTGCCCGCAAATTCCCTTGCGCCAACTGGGGGACCAGGAAGTAAACATCATCAGCGTGGTGCGCCCGCTTACCAAATATGCCCGTATGGTAACAGACCCGTATGATATTGACGCCGCTGTGGAAGAGGCCGTTTACTTGGCCACTTCCGGCCGCCCGGGCCCCGTATGGCTGGATATACCGCTTAACGTGCAGGCCGCGCCTATTGACCCGGCCAAATTAAAAAAATTCATCCGGCCGGCCCTTCACAAACAAGACATTTCCGGTTTAGTAGATCAAGCTGCCGCGCTTTTGCAGCAGGCCCGGCGCCCCTTAATTGTAGCCGGGAACGGTATCCACTGTGCCAAAGCACAGCAGGCCCTGCGTGCTTTTTTGGATAAAACCCAAATACCGGTAGTTACCACTTTTAACGGGTTTGATTTACTCCCTTCAGAAGACCCGCTTTTTGCCGGGCGCATTGGCACCGTGGGGCAGCGTGCGGGCAATTTTGTTTTGCAAAATGCCGATGTTATTTTATTTATGGGCACCCGCAATAATATCCGCCAGGTAAGTTATAACTGGGAAAATTTTGCCAAAAACGCCAAAAAAATTGTGGTGGATATAGACGCGGCTGAGCTGCAAAAGCCCACCGTCCGCCCGGATGTGGCCATCTTGGCGGACGCGGGGGACGTGCTTGCCCGGTTAACTGCAAAGATGAACTGCGCGGAAGTTGCCCCTTGGCTGGCATATTGCCGCCAAATGAAGGCCAAATATCCGCCCTTGCGGGAGTTTTCTGTCCGGGAGCAGGACAAAGTACACCCTTATTTCTTTGCCCAGCAATTAAGCCATATTTTGCCTGAAGGCGCCAAAGTGGTTGCCTCTAACGGCACGGCTTGTGTGGCGTTTTTTCAGGCGTTTGAATCCAAAAGAGGGCAACGGTTGCTATTAAACTCGGGCGATGCGTCCATGGGGTATGGTTTGCCGGCGGCTATTGGCGTGTGTGCGGCCGAAAAAAATACTCCAGTGGTATGTTTGGAGGGGGACGGCAGTTTAATGATGAATATTCAAGAACTCCAAACCCTTAAAACCAATCGCCTGCCTGTTAAACTGTTTGTGATTAAAAACGGGGAGTATATTTCCATCATTCAAACCCAGCGCAACTTTTTTGAGGGACGTTTAACCGGTTGCAATAAAACCAGCGGGGTGGAAGTGCCTGATTTTGTACAGGTAGCCCAGGCTTTTGGCTTGCCGGCGGTGCGCATTAATACTAATGACGAGTTGGCTGGCAAAATACAGGAAGCATTAAACACTCCCGGCCCGGTATTGTGCGAGCTTGACTGTACGGAAAATTATACTTTTGCGCCCAAACTTTCCGCCCGCAAGCTGGAAGACGGAACGATGATCAGCCCGTCTTTGGAAGATATGTTCCCTTTCTTAGACCGTAAAGAAATGGAAGAAAATATATTTACTAAATAGGAATATATACGATGAAATTTACTTTTATTCTTTCAGTACATAACGCAATGCCCCATATTCAAGCCTGTGTGCAAAGCATTTTAGCACAGTCTTATCCAAATTTTAATGTTGTTATTTTGGAAAATAAAAGTACGGACGGAACAGCAGAATATTTACACACGTTAACTACCTCTCCCAAAGTGCATATTGTATATTCTCAGAAGCTATTATCAATAGAAGATACCTGGAAACAAATACATACTTTGCAAAAAAATGAATATATGGTTGTGGCTAACGCCAAAGCTATTTATCACAAAGACTTTTTGCCTCGTCTTAAGGAATTGATAAATAACAACCCAGATAGTTCTGTTTATTGTGCCAATATTGTTTCTAATGGGGATAATAAGCCAACGGGATTGAAGGAAAAGAACTCCATTTATGATTATTTAAAAGCTCGTTTAAGAGGGCGTGTCCCGGCAAATATGGCCAGTTTTGTTATTAAAACGCAATCTTATCATAACTTAAATGAAGTGGGGGGAACGTTCTATTCTTTTGATCAATTAGTCATGAAACTAATTGGCACTTCGTATCTACCGCTTGAGCCCCAAGTTTTGGTTCAGCAATCATGTATTTCCCAAAAGGAATATTTGTCTGAACATGACGAAATATTTAAATCTTTTAAGAAATTTTGCCAATGGATGATTTCTACTGGTGACAGCCGCCTTATTTCAATAGTAAAAGATTACTTGCCATTTCATTTGCATACAATGCAAGCAGTGTTAACGCCTTTGTTGTTAAAAGAATATCAAAGCTTATATTCTTGCTTTAATATAGACCCGCATCGAGTAAAAGATATCCATATCTGTTTTGCTTCGGATAAAAACTATCTGCCTTTTATGGCTACTGCGATGTTATCGGCTTTGCTTTCTTCGGATCCTGACGAACGATTACATTTTTATGTTTTATGTAATAATATTTCTGATCAAGACAAAAAAAATGTATCTTTTATTAAAAAATATAAGAAGAGTGAAATCCATTTTATCGATTTAGATGAGAATGCTTTTTCTCAATTCCCAGCGGGTGGAGCTCACATTACTAATACCACATATTACCGTTATAAAATACCAGAATTATTAGGAAATTTAACAAAAGTGATTTGGTTGGATTGTGATGTAATCGTGAAAGATAGCTTATGGGAGTTGTACCAAACGGATATAACAAACTTCCCGATAGCAGCGGTAGAAGATGTTGGTTATACATATTGGAGAACTAGAAATTCTAAACTTATTTATCAGGGCTTTTATATTAATGCTGGCGTTTTATTAATAAATGCTGCTTTGTGGAGAAAAGAGAAGGCAGGAGACGCCTTAATGGAATACACACTTCTTCATAAAGATGAGATTTCTATCGGAGATCAAGACGTAATAAATGCTGTTTTTAAGGACCGTATTAAGCCATTAGATTATAAATGGAATGTACAGGATAGTTTCCTGCGTGCCACCCTGGAAAGAGCTTTTAATAATCATGAAAAGGATATATTACTTGCTTCTCTTTCCCCGGCAGTTATTCACTATACTACGGCTAATAAACCTTGGAATAATTATAAATGTCCTTTGGCTAAAGAATGGTTCTATTATAATGCTTTTTTGCCTTCCGTATACCGTAAAAATTTATGGTTGCGTAAGATGTTTAATCATAAATTTTGGCGACGTTTAGGTATTAAATTTAAGTAATTTCAGCAGATAAAAAGATAAAAAATAACAAATTTTTATTGTTGCTTGATAGATACATAGTTTTGAGGTATATATGTGCTAAAAAATTTTTTCTATAAATTAGTAAATGTAATGGCCCTTTTAACGGGGCTGCCGGAACAGTTTGTGAGTTTTTTATTTGTGGGCGTGTTAAATACCCTGGTTGGGTATGGGTTGTATGCTTTTTTTGTATGGGTGGGGTTTAACTATATTTGGGCGCCGTTTTTTTCCACCGTGCTGGGGATACTATTTAATTTTAAAACCATTGGCGTGATTGTTTTTCAAAGCC
Organism: uncultured Elusimicrobiales bacterium; assembly: GCA_944327085.1. Taxonomy (GTDB): domain Bacteria; phylum Elusimicrobiota; class Elusimicrobia; order Elusimicrobiales; family Elusimicrobiaceae; genus Avelusimicrobium. Next base: position 279,624 of record CALVGG010000002.1, read on the forward strand.
ATAATAACCGCCTGATAGGCAAGTTCTTTGGTGTATACGGCATAGTATATGTGTGCAATGTGTTGGGACTAAAAATTTTTGCCTTATGCGGTGTGGAAAATATGTATATTTCCGGGGCGGTGCTGGTTTTGCCGCTTGCTTTGCTGTCTTTTATATTAAATAAAAAATGGGTGTTTAAAAAATAGTATGAAGAAAAAACTATCTATTGTTTCCAGTGCTTATAATGAAGAGGGCAACATACGCGAATTATATGAACAGGTAAAAGCGCAAATGGCTTTATTGGGGGATAAGTATGATTATGAACAAATTGTACTTGATAATGCTTCTACCGACGGAACATTAAATGAACTGCGCAAAATTGCCGCACAGGATAAAAATTTTAAGGTAATTGTAAATGCGCGTAATTTTGGGCATATACGCTCTCCTTATTACGGCATTTTGCAGTGTGAGGGGGACGCGGTGATTTATATGGCGTCAGACTTGCAAGATCCGCCTGCCTTGATCCCCCAGTTTATTGCCAAGTGGGAAGAAGGGTATAAAGTGGTGCTGGCACAGAAAAAGCAAAGTAAGGAGTCTTGGCTGTTTTTTGCCGTGCGCCGTTTATATTATTGGCTTTTAAATTTGGTCAATGACTCCGGTGCCGAATTACTTTCCAATTGTACAGGGTTTGGCCTCTATGATAAATGCGTGGTGGATGAACTGCGCAAGCTGGATGAGCCTTACCCTTACTTGCGCGGTTTGGTGTGTGAGCTGGGTTACTCCCGCGCGCTGATTCCGTTTATGCAACCGGCCCGTAAGCGTGGGTTTACTAAAAACAATTTTTATACGCTATATGATAATGCCATGATTGGGTTTACCAATCATTCCAAGGTGCCGCTTCGTTTGGCTGCGTTTGGAGGGTTTGCACTGGGTATTTTTAGCTTTATTTTGGCGCTGATATATTTAGTATTAAAGTTATTGTATTGGGATTCTTTTCCTATGGGGACTGCGCCTATTTTGCTGGCGGTATTGTTTTTTTCTTCCGTGCAGTTATTTTTTATCGGCATTATTGGGGAGTATATTGGTGCCATTCTTACCCAGGTGCTTAAGCGCCCCTTGGTAATAGAAAAAGAAAGAATTAATTTTTAATGAGTGAGTCTATGCCTAGTTTTATTAATAACATGGAAAAGTTTGTTAAGAAGTTTTTTACAACGCCTGTGTTACTGGCTCTTTTTTTCCTGCTTATGTCGCATCCTTTGTTCTATAGTGTTGTATCGTTGGCACAGGAGCTACAGCCGCGTCCTTTGTCTTTCTTACCGGGGGTTATTTATTATTATCCTGAAACAGGTATAAAAATATTAACTTATATTTTAGCGGTGCCTACTTTTTTCTTATATTATGGCTTTTTCTTTTGGTTAATTAATCATCCAAATAAAAAAATTACTAAAATTTACATCCGTATTTTACGCTCTTGGAAAAAAACCCTTCTTTGGTTCATTGTGGCAGGGACAATGTTTGCAATTAGTAGATATTCTGCAAATGTGATCGTACGTGTATTGGCTTTTCTCTTTGTGTTTTTATTTCCACTATTAAAGAATATGGTATCGGGATACAAAATATTGCCCATATTGCCCATTATATATAAGCTGTCTGTCATATTTGCGGTTCTGTGGTTTTGCTATATTGTGTTTCCCCCCATTTTATTTCCTTTAAAAGTAGCTAATGAATATTTAAATATTCCCACTCATTTTACTTGGACGCGCGTCAAGAAAAAAGCCCAAAAAAATGGAGAAAAAGAACTCTTGGCTGTTTTGCCGGATACGGAAAGTACATTTTTTAAAAATTATAACCCGCTGCTTAATCCCAAAGATCGCTTATCCCTGTGTATGGAAGTTTCTGATATAAATCCATTTGTGCGTGCGGAGAACAATAAACCTCTTAATGGGGATCATTCTTTTTTTGTAAAAGACAATCAGTTGTGTTTTTCTTGGATTATGGAAGAAAAGACGGAAAATTTTATTAGCGGTTTATTGAATAAAGAGGAAGAACAAAAATTTAGAAATATTTTATCTCGCTTGGAACTGGAATACAACTCTTTGGTCAATGTCACATTTAAAAATAAACCGCAAATAGAAGTGTTAAAGAAAATATGGCCACAACTGCATTGGCAGGTTCTTTCACGCGGGTTTATTCATCATCACAATCATTTATTTGGGCCGGCTCATGCCTATTTAAAAGGCCAGCCGATACGTGAGTTATTTATGCAGTATGGATTTTTAAATACCATTGGCTTAGCTTGGGTATTAGATCATACTGTGGGTTTTAATTACTCTACTTATATTCACTTTTATTATTTGTTTTATCCTTTGTATTATATTTGCTTATTTTGGTTTGCCTGGATATTATTTAGAGACAAAAATTATTTGACTTCTCAGTTATTCCTATCTGTAGGGGCTTTGTCTGGCATGACCTATTTGTCTATTATATTAGGCCCAGGAACAAATCCTGCCCGGCATTTTTTTGATATTTTTTCCGTTATTACGTTTTACCTATATTTAACAAAACAATCCAAACGGTGGTTAGTCTTATCTTTAATAACTGTATGGCTGGGAATTTTAAATAATATGCACTTTGGGGCTTTTATGTTTATTTCTTTAGCGGGTGTATTATTTATTAAAAACATCAGTAATTGGAAAAATAAGAATGTTTTTGAACTGGCAGCTTTGGGGGTATTAACAATAATTTCTTTGGCGCTTTTTGGAATATACAGCGTGGGCAACCGTTCTGTAGAAGGATATTTTTTGCATGGTTTATTGGCTTTTCCCTTTAGAAATACGTTAATTGCTTGCATATTTTTATTAATCAGTTTAATTTATTTATTGCTGGCATATCATTGGAAAAAACATCTTCCTAAGGTTTATGTATTGCTGTTATTGGTTTTTTATAGCCAAGGGGTATTGTTGTACTTTTTACGTAGCGCAGCGTCAGTGCATTTATATGCTATGTTGCCGGTGTTTGCATTAACTGTATTACTGGCTTTGCAGTTGTTTTTTGAAACCATTTATTCCAATAGCCGCAAAAAACAACGTTTGGCTTCCTGGGTGATAGTAGTTTTCTCTTTTATTTTCTTCTTGGGTAATTTATATCCGTTTGAACATTCCCGCAAAGAAACTATTGGGCGCTTACAAGACCGGCAGTCCTATTATTGGACATTACCTAATACCTTTTTTGAAACAACTATGCCCCAGGCTCCCTTTGCCGAAGCCGCCAATCTTATTAATAAATATGTTTCCGGACCGGCTATTTATTTAATATCCCAATACGATAATATCTTACCCATTGTGTCGGACAAATATAACAAAATGCCTTTTGTGGATATGCAGTGGTATTTGTTTACACCTAAAGAGTTTAATTTGGCGGTAGATACTATTAAAAAAGATAAGCCGGAATATTTGTTTGTAGATGCGGATATACAGCGCAATTTCTTTTTAGATATTATTCGAAAAGAAACGCCTGTTATCGGTTATTTGTACGAAGAATCTATTTGGCGTGCTGAGCGTTTAACCCAAATGCAAAATATTTTTAAAGAAATTCAGAATGATTATGAACCGATTGAATCCGGAGAATTAATTACTGTTTATAAACGTAAGACAGTTTAATAAGTTTTAAGTTATGTTATTTGCTTCTAAATTTACTTTTAGCATTATCATTCCCGTTTATAATGCGGAACAATACTTGCCACAGGCCTTGGCCAGCACGGAAGAATATTTGCAAAACGGGGCCGAAGTAATTGCCGTGGACAATATGTCTTCTGATGGCAGTTGGAACATTTTGTGTGATTTTGCCGTAAAGCACCCGGCTTGTGTAAAAGTATTTCAGCATGCAGGCGGCATGGCGGGGGGAGCCAGAAACAAAGGCTTGCAACACGCCGAGGGCGACTATGTGTTTTTTATGGACGCGGATGATATGCTTGCCCCGGGTGCATTGCATTCTTTTTATCAAACCGCTTTGCAGGAACAGGCTGATATTGCCATAGGGCAGTTTCTTTCTTTTAAACAAAACCCGCCGGAGTTTATTTCAGACAAAACCCCTAAAGAAACGGTGAAAATTTGGGATAGAAAAAAATTTTCACTTACAGAATTTTTTCAATTATCCCAATCTTATAATGTTCCGTGGAATAAGTTTATCCGTCGGAAACTTTTAACCCAGCATCAGTTGGCCTTTCCGGAGGGAATGCCACACGAAGATTTGCCGTTTATTAGTACGGTTTTTGTTTGTGCCAGGCGTGTGATTTTGTATCCGGGGGTTACATATTTGTACCGTTTAACGCCTAATTCTCTTTCCAGAAGAGACCCGGAAAAGAAACTGATTTATTTTATGCAAAGTTTTTCCGTAATGCGTGACAAATTAACGGGGGTAGGGTGCTATGCCCCCTTGCAGGAAGAATATGAATATTATTTGTTGCAAATGATTATTGGCAATGAAGGCCCCGGCAACGGCAACTTAAAATTATTAACCATTGCCCAGTTGCGCTCTTTTTTAAAGTATGCGGCAGCATTTTATTTGGCTCTGCCTAAAGGCTTATTTAATAAACGCTCTTGGCTGTTTAGATGGAAATTTTTTGCTTTCCGGCAGGCGCTTAAACACCAATCCCCCGCGGTGGTAAAAACAGCTAAATATATAACGGATATTTTAGGATTATTTACTCATAAACAAGCCCGGTAATTATTGCCGGGCTTGTTCTTTTTTAGCTTGGATAGCAGCCATTACTTTTTTGCGGTATTCCTTACGCATCTTGTTATAACGTAAGTATTTAAAAGGCAGCTTGATTAAAAAGAAAAACAACACGTTTATTGCGTAACGTACCCGTTGCCAAGAAGACATAACGTTCCAGGGATCAGCTATGTTTCTGAAAAAATTTTCGCTGAAAATAAAATTCTTTTTCAGCATTTTTTGCACGCCATAGCTAAACCCTTTTTCCATTGCAAAAGCTTCCACCGCTTGCGTGCGGAAGGGTTTATCCGTAAAAAGTTCCAAAGAATTAAGATAGGACGGATCCCACTTGCGGTATTTGTATGTGGGGGGAAGGGGTTGGGTTTCTTGCCACCAAATGGCGGGGTTATTGTCATTTTTGCCAAAAGTAACCAGGTTGTGTTGGGAAATGTAAATAGAGCCGTTATTATTAAATACTTGTGCGGCGGGGGCTAATTGCGGAAAGTGATTCTGAACATTAAAATGCATACGCATAAGGGTAAGGCTGTCCAAGTATTTGCTTTTGTGTATACCGGCCGGAACAAAGGTTAAAATTAAAGGCAAGTGTGCTTTTTGAACTTGAGGGGAAAAAATTTGCGTAGTAGTAATAATTAAATCAATATCTTCTTTCAATGCTTTTTGTACTTCGGGCCAATGCTCCCAATGAAAGTCATCATCATCGCAGACAATCCAATAGCGGGGGTAAGTTACTTCTTCAAAAGCGCGGGCAATGTTGGCGTCCCCACCGATATTGCGGTTGTGGCGGATAATGCGTATATTGGGGTGCTGGGCCGCATATTGGGCCAACAGGCGGGGGGTGTCGTCGGTGGAGGCGTTGTCCAAAAACGTCATATGGCAATTTTTTACCGGGCTGTTAGGCGCAAATAATTGTTCCAGCGTATTTTTTAAAAACGGGGCGCGGTTATAGGTGGGGCATAAAATTTCTAGTGTATTTTCTAAATTAATCGTCATTTAAATCCTCTTGCATATATTGGTTTAGTTTTTCTTCTATTTTTCTGCGTTTGTAATCTGGGCTGCGATGGGTTTTAACTTCTTGCAGCACGGTCTGTAGTTTTGCCAGTGTTTCCTTTAGGGCGGCTACTTTTTTATCAGACAGGTTGTTTTCTTTTGCATTTTGTATTTGCTTTTGAGCCTGCTTCACTTGCATCTGTAAAAGCATCGTCATTGTGTTCAGGCGGATAAAGGGCGGTTGTGGCTGTTGAACTAATTTGCGTTGGTTGGGGGATAACAGCGGATAAATAGCCTGTGTGTCTTGTTGGAATATTTCTTTATTTACCTCATTTAAGGCCCGGTCATATTCGGGGTGAAGGGTTAACGGGTCAGGCCGCCTGTCTTGATTTGGGCGGGCTTTTTCCTCTTCTTGGGCAATTTCTTTTTGAAATTCGGCCGATTCTTTGGCTGTTAGTTTGCGGATATTGCCAGGCTGTTTCGCCTGCGGCAACAAGTGGCCGGACGGCTGCGGGCTGCCTTTCGCAGGGGTAGCGGCTTGGAGTTTTTCCTCCTCCGGAGGCAACGGGAATTGGCTGAATTGTCTATCAATGGGGTTAGTGTCTTGTTCTAATTCTTGCTGTGATAGTTGCCGGGAGGGTGTTTCCAAATCCGGTTCGGCTGGTGCCGGTTGTGGCTGCAAGTTGGTTTGCTTGCTGGCAAGTGGGTTAGGCCCGGCCTCCTCTTGCGTGGCGATTTTGGGGGGGATTTGCGGGTTTAACATGCGTTCCAGCGGAAACAGCCTCCATATAGCCCATGTAAACAGCAACACAAGCAGGGCCTGCGCAAGAAATAACAGCAGCTTGAAAGATATACTGGTTTTGTATGGTTTGGGGTTGAATGGCAGCCAAAGCAATACAATCAGCCACGCCCCCAGGCACGCCAAATAAAAGGTAATAAAATTCCAAGGTATCACAGCCAGGCAAATCACGTAGCCCAGACTAATAGGGATTTTTATTTTTTGAAGCATACTCCCTCTTTAAAAGGCCGTTTACATAGGGCTAGCGCTTGGTTTTTAGTAAATAACGGTGCCGATGTCTTCCCCGCACAACGCGCGTTTAATATTGCCTTTTTTATGCAAATTAAATACCTGTATGGGCAATTTATTTTCCATACACAGGGCCAGGGCGGCGGTATCCATAAATTGCAGTTGTTTGGCTATGGCATCGGCATAAGTGATTTTATGGATGAGCTGTGCATGGGGGTTTTTGCGCGGGTCACTGTCGTACACGCCGTCCACCTGGGTAGCTTTTAAGAGCACATCTGCATTAATTTCAGAGGCGCGCAGCGCGGCGGCACTGTCCGTAGTAAAGAAAGGGTTGCCTGTCCCGCCGGCAAAAATAACAATGCGGCCTTTTTCCAAATGGCGCAGGGCTTTGCGGCGCACAAACGGTTCGGCCAACTGATAAATATTAATAGAGGTTAAAACCCGGGTGGGCACGCCTGCGTCTTCCAGGGCCGATTGCAAGGCCAACGCGTTAATTACGGTGGCCAGCATGCCCATATTGTCTGAATTTACGCGGTCAATTACACCGCCCCCGTCGCGCAGGCCGCGCCAAATATTGCCGCCGCCCAGCACAATGGTCAGCTCGCAATTGCCGCAGCGGTAAGCGTCGGCAATTTCTTCGGCAATTTCTTTTAGGGCCTGGGGGTTAATGCCCCGGTGGCCTTCGTTAATTAAGGCTTCACCGGAAAGTTTCAGTAAAACTCTTTTTTTAGTATGCGGATCGGCGGCGTTTGTCATAAACTAACCTCTCATAAAATCTTTTATTTATTCTAGCACAAAAAATACAAACAGGCACTGCTTTTTAGCGGGTGCTTTTTCCTTTCCGCCCGCTGTACGGACGGACAGAAAAAAGCCCCTCCGAAGAGGGGCCCTAAATTAGAAACGTACGAAACGAACAACCTTTAATTCGCAACCCAAAGCGTTGGATTCTTCTTTCAAATAATCCAACACGCTTTTTTTGTTGTCTTTAATGGTCATTTGTTCCAAGAGGCAGTTTTCTTTGGCGAATTTTTTAATTTTGCCGGGCAGCATTTTTTCAATAGCGGCTTCCGGTTTGCCTTCGTTTAAAGCCTGGGTTTTGTAAATTTCCAATTCTTTGTCAATTACTTCCTGAGGAATGTCTTTCGCGTCCACCCAGCAGCTTTGCATACCAACGGTGTGCATGGCCAGCCCGCGGGCAATTTCTTTCACTTTGGCGGCGTCTTTAGCATTGCCTACGACGGCTAATTCCAACAAGGAAGCTTTTTTGTTGTCGGCATGAATGTAATATTCAATTACGGAGCCTTCGGCCGGAGTCCAGTTATAAGCGCCTTTTAAAGTGGTGTTTTCACCAAATTTGGGGGCTTTTTCGGCAATCATGGCTTTGATGTGTTCATCGTTGGCGTAATCGGTAATTTCAGGGTGGGCCAAAACATAGTCGGCCAATTCGTCGGCCAATTTGATAAAATCTTCGGTTTTGGCCACAAAGTCGGTTTCGCAGCCTAAATATACCATGGCATAGTTTTTACCGTTGGTTTTAACGGATACCCGGCCTTCTTTGGTTTCGCGGTCGGAGCGTTTGGCCATATCCGCCAAGCCTTTTTTGCGCAGGAAAACGATGGCTTGTTCCATATCGTTTTTGGTTTCCAAGAGGGCTTTTTTGCAGTCCATCAGGCCCGCGCCGGTTTTTTCTCTTAACACTTTAATATCTTCTGCTAAAGACATGTTCTCTCCTGTACAACTAATGAGGTAAATCTGTTTAAAGTCCGTTTCCGCCTGCGTGCAAGCGGAAACGGACGTATTGAAACAATTTATTTGGCTTCTTCTGCCTTGGGGGCTTCTTCTGCCTTGGGGGCTTCTTCGGCCTTGGGGGCTTCTTCGGCTTTTACTTCTTCTTCAGCTTTAGGAGCTTCTTCCTTGGCAGCTTTTTTGGTTCTGGTCGTTTTTTTGGCGGCCGGTTTTTTAGCAGCGGTCTTTTTTACTTTCTTTTCCGCGGCTTCTTCGGCGGCCGGTTCTTCGGCCTTGGCTTCTTCTGCTTTAGGGGCTTCTTCGGCTTTTACTTCTTCAGCCTTAGGGGCTTCCTTGGCAGCTTCGGCTTTGGCTTCTTCTTCCTGGGCGGCTTTTTCGCTGGCCAGCATAGCGCTTTCAAAAGCTTGCGCCATTACCGGGTTTTCGGCCGGTTTGCCTTCTTCAGCCGCTTCAGCCGGTTTGTTTACGGCTTCCATTTCGGCTCTGGCTTCCAGGATAGAGTCCGCAATTGCACCGCAGAACAATTTGATAGAGCGGGCAGCGTCGTCGTTACCGGGTATCGGTACATCAATCATATCCGGGTCGGCATTGGTATCGCACACGGCCACCACGGGAATACCCAACGCATGGGATTCGCGCACGGCGCCGGCGGTGTCCACAGGGTCAATTACAAAAACGACGTCCGGCAATACTTTCATATCGCGGATGCCGCCCAGCAATTTCTGCAGGCGCAGCATTTCTTTGGTCAGTCTGCTGGCTTCTTTTTTGGAAATGGCCTTGAAGACGCCCGAAGATTCCCATTTTTCCAATTCGTTCAGTCTTTCTACAGACTTTTTAACAGTTTGGAAGTTGGTTAACGTACCGCCCAGCCATTTTTCGTGAATGCAGTAAGCGCCGCAGCGGGCAGCTTCGGCCTGGATGGCTTCCTGGGCTTGTTTTTTGGTGCCAACGAACAAGAATTTGGAACCTTTTTTGGTTTCTTCTTTAATAAAAGCGCAGGCTTTTTTAAGTTCTTTGGCGGTTTTTTGAAGGTCCAAAATATGTACGCCGTTTCTTTCTCCGAAGATAAAGCGTCCCATTTTGGGGTTCCAGCGGGAAGTTTGGTGCCCAAAGTGCACACCGGCTTCCAGCATGGCTTTCATAGATACATTGCTCATGTTTTCTCCTGTAAGCGTCCGCCCAAATTAGGGAAGGGGCTTCCCCGGCGGCGGCTCGCTTCGGGTGTTGTCGGGACAGGCTTTGATTTACGAACTTTTTCGCTCTCCCGCTCAAATACACCCTATGCTAATTATACCATAAATAAACAAAAACCGCATTCCCCTTGCGGGAAACGCGGTTTTTGCTGTGCTTTGCAAAAGGTTAAAAACGTCCGTTCACCAGCACCATGGCGGGGAACCAGCCGTTTTCGGCAATGTTTAAAATGCCGATTTGCAAACCGTAAATTTGTTTGGCATAGTTTACAAAACCAAATTGCAAGCCGTTCATATTTTCGGCCTGGTTGTAAAAACCAATTTGCGCACCGGTAACCTGGCGGGTGGAGATGTTAATAAGACCCATCTGGGCACCGGTTAAATGGGTGTTCTTGGCAAAAGCGGCCCACTGGGCGCCGGTTACGTCTTCGGCCAAGCTGATCAGCCACGCCGCGCTTACGCCGCGCAAGTCATAGCGGGTTTGAGCCATTACCAAGTCCAACTGCACGCCGTATACTTCATCGGTGCTGGAACCGATACCGAAATCAATCCCGTGCACTACCTGTGTATTGGCGGGGGCGGCAATAGCCAGTTTGTCCCATAACGAAAGTTTAAAAACCCCCGTGCTGCCGGCAGCAAAAGAAGCGCTGGCACCAAACAGACACAAAACCAACAATACTACTTTTTTCATGAACCCTCCTTTTTATTTTTACAGATAGTTTATTCTAGCACTTTCTAACACCAAAAAGGCAAAAAACTGCATAAATTGGTAAAATATATAATAATAATGAGGTATATTTATGAAAATAAATTTGGCGTCTTTTAATCCTTTAACTGCAGATATCCGCGGTAATAAAGAACATATTATCGCCTTATTAAAAGCACCCGCTCCCAAGGCGGACGTATTGGTTCTGCCCGAGGCCGCCCTTTGCGGCTGCCCCATGATGGATTTGTTTGAAGATGAACGCCTGTTGAAAGAAACCGCTTTAGCTTTAAAAGAAATTGCCAAAGAAACCAAAGAAACCGCCTGCGTGTTGGGATTTCAGGATAAATCCGGAAAGGATTTTGTCAGCGCGGCGGCTTTTATATATAAAGGTAAAATTACCAAAATTTATGACAGTGAGGTTGTTTCCCTTTCCGGCAAAGACGTGCAAATTGTGCTGGGGGACCTGCAAGACGCTCCCGCTTTGGATGCGGACGTTATCATCCACCTTTCCGCCCGCCCTTATGAAAAAGGCAACGTAACCGAACGTTTGGACGCGCTTAAAAAGTTTGCCAAAAAACGCGGCGTGCCCACGCTCAGCTGTAACTTGCTGGGCGGAGGGGACGGCTTAATTTTTGACGGCCTTTGCGCTGCTGCCGGCAAAAAAGGAGAGCTGACCCTCTTGGGCGAACTCTTTCGCGAGCATATCAACACCTGGGACAGCGAAGAAAAAACCTCTGCCCTTACTTATAAGGCGGATCCGCGCGGGGAAGTATTGGATGCACTTTCCTTCGGCTTGGGGGATTTTGTACAAAAAGCCGGTTACAGCAAAGTGATTTTTGGTTTAAGCGGCGGGTTGGATTCCGCCGTAACGGCTGTTTTGGCCGCCAGCGCGTTAGGGGGGGAAAGCGTATATGCCGTGTCTTTGCCTTCTTACTGCACCAGCGATTTAAGCAAATCTTTGGCCGGCCAGTTAGCGCGCAACCTGGGCATTAATTTAGAAGAAGTAGCCGTTAAGCCGGTGCTGGACGGTATGAAGCACGCGGTGGGGCATATTGTGTCTCATTTAAAAGACATTACGGAGCAGAAGTTGCAGTCCCGCCTGCGCGCCAATATTTTGTTTACCTTGGGCGGGGAATACGGCGCTATGCCCATTTCTACCGATGATTTGAGCGAGCTTTCCGTAGGCAGCTGCGTGTTGTACGGCGATACGGCCGGCCGCCTGCTGCCTATTGGGGACGTGTTTAAAACGGAACTGTATGACCTGGCCGCCTATATCAATAAAACCCGGGAAATTATCCCCCAGGGTATTATAGACCGGGCTCCCACGTCCGAACTGCGCCCCAATCAAACCGATGCAGACACCCTGCCCCCGTACCCGGTGCTGGATAAAATTATCCCGCTTTACGTGGCCGAGGGGTTAACCCCGCAGGAAATTGCCCGCAAATGCAAAGCCCCGCTGGAAACGGTATCTGATGTGTGCCGCCGTATAGACACGGCCGATTATAAACGCGCGCAAACCGCGCCTATCTTAAAAGTAACCCGCCTGTTTACCGATTTGCAGCGCCCCGTTACAAAAAAAATAAATCTTTAATAATACTGCGCCTGTAAAACCGGGCTGGAAGTTCGCCCGGTTTTGGCGCGTGCCAAAATTATGACTAAATGGTTAAAAAATAAGCCTTTGCGCCGGCAGCTGTTTACCCTTACCAGCCCTATTTTTGTGGAAACACTGCTGATTATGCTGTTAGGGGCCATTGACGTGGTAATGCTCAGCCGCTATTGTGAAGATACCGTAGCGGCCGTGGGGGTGGTGAACCAACTGCTTAACCTGGTATTTATTCTATACGGCATAACCACGTTGGGCACCTCGGTTTTGTGTGCGCAATACTTAGGGGCAAAGCAAAACAGCAATGTAATGCAGACGATTGGCGTCTCCATTACTGCCAACTTGGTGATGGGGCTGATTGTAAGCCTGGGGCTTTATTTGCTGGCGCCGCAGCTTTTGGGTTTAATGGGTTTGACGGACGATTTAATCGCCCGCGGCAAAACCTATATGCAAATTGTGGCGGGGTTTTCGTTTATTCAGGCGGTAGCGATGACGATGTCCTCCGTATTAAGAAGCCATAACAAGGCTTATTACCCCATGTACGTTACCCTGCTGATGAACATCTTAAACATTTTTGGCAATTACCTGCTTATTTTTGGCAAGTGGGGTTTCCCGGCACTGGGTGCGCCGGGCGCGGCCATATCCACGGCCGTGTGCCGGTTTATTGCGCTTATGTTGCTTGGCTACATTTTGTTTAAAAAAGTAGTGCCGCAGTTCAGCCTTTCTTATTTAAAGCCTTTCCCGTGGGATAAAGTAAAAAACTTAATGATTATCGGCCTGCCGGCGGCGGGGGAACAGGTTTCTTACAATTTATCTCAGGTAGTAATTACCTATTTTTCCGTTATGATAGGAACCGCCGCCTTAACCGCACGTACTTATGCAATGAATATTGTAATGTTTTCTTACGTGTTTGCCATAGCGCTGGGGCAGGGGGCGGCCATATCCATTGGGCATTTAATCGGGGCGGATAGGGATAATGCCGCATTCTCGGTAGAGAAATATTCTATTAAGCTTTCGGTTATCATTAGCGTAATGATTTCCATTTTAACGGCTCTGGCGGGTACCAATATTTTTAAAATGCTATCAGCCAACCCGGACGTTATTAAAATAGGCGCGGTGGTATTGTATATTGACATTGTGCTGGAAATAGGCCGCGCGGTAAATATTACTTCCGTCAATTCGCTCAATGCGGCGGGGGATGTGTTCTACCCTTTTATGACGGGTGTGATTGTAATGTGGGGCGTGGCCACGCTGTGCGCTTATATATTGGGCGTGTGGTGGGGTTGGGGGTTGGCCGGTATTTGGCTGGCTATGGCCCTGGACGAAAACATCCGCGCCGTGGTGTTTGAGCGCCGCTGGAAGAGCCGCAAATGGCAAAGCAAGGCCTTCACGCGGCGGAAAGCTTAAAATTTGCTAAAATATAATTATGAACGATTTTTACCGTGATTACGACGTGCCGCAGGATTTAAAATTTAAAACGGCCGACATTTTGCGCATGGGCGGGCTGGAGTGTTCCGCCCGCTTAAGCCCCAAGTATTTTGCGCAGGTGTTCACCGCGCCCAATAAAATTACGGAAGTTACGGCGGAGTTGTCTTTTTCCGTGGCGGACAAGAACATATTGGTGCGCGGGCGCGTGTGGGGGAAAAGAGAAGTGCAGTGCGCGCGCTGTTTAAAAATGACGTCGCAAGACTTTGATGAAGAATTTGTAGAAACATATAGCACGAAATCAGAAATAATTGATATAATGTTACTTGTGGAACAAACGCTGGCTTTGACCGAAGAAATCCGCTTTCTTTGCAAGCCGGACTGCAAGGGGCTCTGCCCCGTATGCGGGCAAGACTTGAACGCCGCCCAGTGCGGCTGCAAGCCGGAGCGTTTGTCGCCTTTTGCTGAATTAAAAGGTAAATTCAAGTAAGAATTAATTGATTTTTACTGATGTATACAGGAGTAATAAAACATGCCGAATCCGAAGAAAAAACACACTCGTTCCCGCCGGGATTTGAGAAGATCGCACAACTCTGTGATTGAAGTGGCCCAGTTGGTGGAATGCCCTAACTGCAAATCCGCCCGCTTGCCGCACAACGTTTGCCCGAAATGCGGTTTTTATAAAGACCGGGTGGTTGTGGCTCCCAAAGCGGCCAAAACCGAAGATAATACCGAAGCCAAATAACTTTTTCTTATGAAAATAGCCCTGGACGCCTTAGGCGGAGATTACGGTGCTAAACCCAATGTGTTGGGCGCGTTAAAAGCGGCAAAAACCCTGGGTATCCATGTGATACTGGTGGGGGATGAAGCCGTAATTAAGCGTGAGCTGGCGGAGCTGGGATATACCCATGCTTTACCCGCCGGTATTTCCATTGTGCATGCACCCGATACCATTGACATGGGTGCCGAACCCGCCAAAGAGTGCCGCCATAAAAAAGGCGCAAGCATTATTGTATGTGCTGATTTGGTGCACAAAGGCGAGGCCGACGCATTTGTTTCCGCCGGCCACTCCGGGGCGGCTATGGTAGCGTCGCTCTTTCGCATAGGGCGCATTAAAGGGGTGGTTCGCCCCGCTATTGCCACGCCTATGCCCACGTATAAAGGCGTAAGCCTTTTGCTGGACGGCGGCGCCAACGCAGACTGCAAACCCATTCATTTGCTGCAGTTTGCCGTTATGGGTTCGGCCTATATGGAAAAAGTGTTTGATTTAAAATCCCCTTCCGTGCGTATTCTTTCCATCGGGGAAGAAGAAACGAAGGGGAATTTTTTGGTTAAACACACCATTCCCCATATGCGCGAAATTGGGGTAAACTTCCAGGGTACCCTGGAAGGGCGCGATGTAAACACCGGCGAAACGGACGTAATTATTTGCGACGGGTTTGTGGGAAACATTGTGCTTAAAATGGCCGAAGGGTTGGCCAAAACCATGATTCATATGATTAAGCGGGAAATTAAAAAACGCCCGCTGGCCATATTGGGCGCTTTATTGGCGCGCGGCGCTTTTAAAGCGGTTAAAGACCATACCAACCCCGATTGCTACGGCGGTGCCCCGTTGGTGGGGGTAAACGGCGTGGCCATTATTTCCCACGGTAAATCCAACGATACGGCCATTTTCCACGCGCTTAAAACGGCCAAACGGTTGGTGGAAAAGAACTTTGTGGGGGATATTGCCGCCCGCATAGCTTCGCTGAAAGACACTTTCTCCGCCATTGAAACGGAAATGCAGGAGGAAGATAAATAATGAATTTTCAAAATAAAAATGTTATAGTTACTGGTGCCACCCGCGGCATTGGTTTGGCCATTGCCAAAGCCTTTGCCCAACAGGGCGCCAACTTGGCCATTTGCGGCACGCATGAAGAGGCCGTTAATAAAGCGGTGGAAAAATTAACCGCTTTGGGCGGCAAAGTGTATGGCCAGGCGGTAAACATTTCCCACGCGGCCGAATGTGATGCTTTTGTTTCCAATGCCGTAAAAGAATTGGGCTCTGTGGACGTGCTGGTAAACAATGCCGGCATTACCAAAGATAATTTAGCCGTGCGTATGAGCGAGGAAGACTGGCGCGCCGTTATTGACGTAAATTTAACGGGTACGTTTTTTATGTCTAAGGCCGCTTTAAAAGTAATGTTTAAAAAACGCACCGGCAATATTGTAAACATTTCTTCCGTAGTGGGGGAAATGGGCAACGCGGGCCAGGCCAATTATGTGGCCAGCAAAGCGGGCATTATCGGCCTTACCAAAACTTTAGCTAAGGAGTTTGGCTCCCGCAACATTCGCGTGAATGCGGTGGCGCCCGGTTTTGTGCGTACAGCCATGACGGACGCCTTACCCCAGGACGTAAAAGAAAAAGCCCTGGAAAACGTACCGCTTAAAAGATTTGCAGAAACGCAAGACATTGCCAAAGCCGTGTTGTTTTTGGCAAGCGAAGATGCCTCTTACATAACGGGGCATATTCTGTCCGTCAACGGCGGACTTTATATTTAGTTGGGATAAGGGGTTACCCTTTTTAAAACATCGGAGGACAAAATGTCTGAAAATATACAAGAAAGAGTCAAAAATATCATCGTTGAACAGTTGGGCGTAGAAGCCGACCAAGTAAAACCGGAAGCCCAGTTTGTAAACGACTTGGGTGCCGATTCTTTGGACACGGTGGAACTCATCATGGCTTTGGAAGAAGAGTTTGACATCGAAATTCCTGACGAAAAAGCCGAAAAGATTAAAACCGTGGGCGAAGCTATTGAATACATTGAAGCCAACGCCAAAAAATAATCGTGTTTACGGAAATTGAGCGTATCATAGGATACAGCTTCAAGAATAAAGACGTTTTAAAGGAAGCACTCACTCACAAGTCTTTCGCCGGGGAACACCGCAGCGCAAAACATAACGAGCGCTTGGAATTCTTGGGGGACAGCATACTGGGGGCCATTGTGGCAGATTATATCTATAACCAATGCCCGCATGTGGAAGAAGGAGTGCTTTCTAAAATTAAATCCAACCTGGTATCCAGGCATAATCTTTATTTTTGGGGCAAAGAAATGGACCTGGGGTCCTTTATTGCCCTGGGCCACGGCGAAATTGCCACCGGCGGCCGCACGCGCGACAGCATTATCTCCAACGCGGTGGAGGCGGTTATCGGCGCTGTATATATAGACGGCGGATACGCCGCCGCCGAGCAGGTAGTTTTGCCTTGGGTTAAAACCCAACGTTTAACGCAAGACAGCGGTGACTTTAAAAGCCTGTTGCAGGAGTTTGTGCAAAAACGCAGCAAACATACACCCCTGTACGAGGTTATACAAACCGTAGGGCCTGAGCACGACAAAGTGTTTACCGTGCGTGTAACTTTAGACGGTAAAGAACTGGGTGTGGGCAAGGGCCGCAACAAAAAACAGGCCGAACAAAGCGCCGCCGAAAATGCGTTTGAACGCTTAAAAAAATAAGTTTATGGATAAAAAAAGCACCGCCAAAATCACTGCTCCTATAGGTAAGATACAGGTAAAAGTGCAGGAATCTTTACTTCGTAAACCGCTTATGTGGGTAGGGGTTTTGGCGGCGCTTCCGGTTTTGGTGCTGTTTGCGTTTACGTTTAAAAGCGGGTTTACGCCTGCTTCCGGCAAAAGCAAGGTGGAAAAAATCATCGTATCCAAAACCCCTATGCAAATGGCCGAGGAAGCCACCCAGGCCCTGCAGCGCAAAGATGCGCAAACTTTTTTTGATATTATTGAAAAAGCCAAAGATTATAATTTGGTTAACAGCAAGGGGGACTCCATGCTGTTAGTGGCGGTTTCTTTGGGTGATTTAGACAGCGTATTGCGTTTGCTTTCACTGGGGGCGGATGTAAACAAACAAAACTCTTACACGCGCGATACGCCTATCCTGCGCAGTTTGTATACCAATCACGACGACATCACCCGCCTGTTGGTGGAAGCGGGCGCCAATTTAAATTTAGAAAACAACTATCATCATTCCCCTATGTTTGTGGCCGTGGAGCGCCAAAAAGGGGAATTTGTGGACTTATTTATTACAGCCGATGCCCAAGCCGGTATTAATTCAGATAATCTTTTCCGCTGGGTAACCAAACGCAATTTAATTGGCATTTTGGCTATGTTAAAAGGCGGTG
The DNA here is from genome assembly GCA_944327085.1 of uncultured Elusimicrobiales bacterium. Taxonomy (GTDB): domain Bacteria; phylum Elusimicrobiota; class Elusimicrobia; order Elusimicrobiales; family Elusimicrobiaceae; genus Avelusimicrobium. The sequence goes on from CALVGG010000002.1 coordinate 297,195, forward strand.
TAAACCCCAACGTAAAAAATGAACAGGGCAATACCCCGCTGATTATTGCCGCGTCTATCGGGGATGTGGAGTCCGTGCGCAATTTGCTGGCTTACCGTGCAGACCCCAACGCCGCCAATAATGACGGCAACACCGCCCTTATTTACGCCGCGCGTTACAATCACCCTCAAATTATTTATGAACTGATGCGCCCCTATTCTTTGGTGGCGCCGGTGGATGTGAATATTCAAAATAAAGAAGGCCAAACGGCTTTGTATTGGGCTGCTTCCCGCGGGTATGAAGAAGCGGTAAAACGCTTGCTGGCCGCCAATGCCCAGCGGGATTTAAAAGCCAAAGACGGGCTGACCGCACGTGATATTGCCGCCAAAAAAGGCCGCCGCAATATTGTGGCTTTGTTTGATATGGACCCTGTACAGCTGAAAAATTCCGTTATTGAAATGGATAATGCCCGCATTGCCGAGCGCAAACGCAAAGAGGCCGAAGCCAAAGCCAAAGAAGACGCCGAAAAACAAAAGCGGGATGCCGCCCAGGCTCAGGCCCAGCAGCAGGCGGGTTATATCGGCCGGCGCCGCCGTCAGGCCAATAAGCAAATGGTGCAGCCTTCCGCCGCGCTGGACCAGCAAGCCCCTACGCGCAATGCGTTTTCCCGCCGCAACAGGCAATAAACATATTTTTGCTTTTATAAAGCCCCGGTTTAGGCCGGGGCTGTTTTTTATCCAAACATCAGGGCGGAAAATCAAACGGATGCGCATTGAGCGCCTGTTTCGGCGGGTTTGGTTACTGCTGCGCCGTTTGGAGGTTCGTGTTTGGGCGTTTCCCTTTAAAATCAGTTTTAACAAACTATAAATATATGCTGGCATAGCCCCGGGGAGTGGATAAACAAAAAGCCCGCATATTGAATGCGGGCTTTTGTGTGTTTTTAAAACGCTTACGGATGGATTTTATCCATCATACGCGGGAAAGGAATGGTTTCGCGTACGTGTTGCAAACCGCAAATCCAGCGCACCATACGCTCAATCCCCATACCAAAGCCGGAGTGCGGCACACTGCCGTAGCGGCGCAGGTCCAGGTACCAGTCGTAACCTTTGGGGTCTAAACCCTGTTCTTTAATGCGGGCAAGCAGGGCGTCGTAATCGGCTTCTCTTTCACTGCCGCCGATAATTTCACCCGCGCCTTCCGGCCCGATTACGTCCACCGCCAGTACCACTTTGGGGTTTTTGGGGTCGCGCTTCATATAGAAGGCCTTGATGGCGGTGGGGTAGCGGTGAATCATAATGGGGGTGTCGTAATCTTCACCCAGCAGGGTTTCTTCATCTCCGCCGATATCTCCGCCCCAGGGGGTGTTGTTGCCTTTTTTGTGCAGTATTTCAATGGCGTCAGTATAATCAATGCGGGGGAATTTTTTGTCCACCGTGGCCTGCAGTTTGGTGGTATCGCGCCCCAAGGTTTTTAAATCGTCTGCGCGGTTTTTAAGCACTTGGGCCACAATGTACTTAATAAAATCTTCGGCCAGGTCCATATTATCGTCTAGGTCGTTATAGGCCACTTCGGGTTCCACCATCCAAAATTCGGTTAAATGGCGGCGGGTTTTGCTTTTTTCCGCACGGAAAGTGGGGCCAAAACAATAGGTGCGCCCCAAAGCCATGGCCGAGGCTTCCCCATACAGCTGCCCGCTTTGGGACAGGAAGGCCTTTTCGCCAAAATAATCGGTTTCAAACAAGGTGCTGGTGCCTTCGCAGGCGGCCGGGGTTAAGATAGGGGAATCGGACAAAATAAACCCGTTTTTGTGCAAATATTCGCGGATGGCAAAAATAATTTCATCGCGTATGCGCAAAATGGCGGTTTGCTTGGCCGAGCGCAGCCATAAGTGGCGGTAATGCATTAAAAATTCGGGGCCGTGTTCTTTGGGGGAGATGGGGTAATCCTTGGCCATTTGCACAACTTCCAAATTTTTTACGCCCAGCTCATAACCCAAGGGGGAGCGTTTGTCTTCACGCACCGTACCGGTGATGATGATGGAAGATTCCTGGGTTACTTTGTCGCCCAGTTCAAATTGCTCGGGGGAAACATCCCCTTTAAACATAACGCATTGGATAATGCCGCTGCCGTCGCGCAATTGCAAAAAGTGCAGTTTGCCGCTGGAGCGTTTGTTATATAACCAGCCTTTTAAAGTGATTTCCTGGCCCAAATATTGGCCCACGTCTTTCACGCGATATTTGCTAGACATAAATTCCTCTTTGAAAGTGTTAAATAAAGGTACTGTTATATTTTAGCTTTTTCATACGGAAAATTAAACTCCGCCCCGGGCGCCGCGGGGTATATTTTAAGGGGCGTGTAACTTTGGGCCCGACGGAGAAATCATAATAAATTTTTCTTTTTGTTTTTGTATATGCTATAATAAATATGTTCTTAGAAGTTCCCGCACTAAGAAATTAAAAAGATTTTTGGGCGTGTAGCTCAGCTGGGAGAGCGCCTCGTTCGCAACGAGGAGGTCGTCGGTTCGATCCCGATCACGTCCACCATTTTAAATGCCACGCTTAAGCGTGGTTTTTTTATGTGTGCAAAGCGCTGTAACGCTTCCGACGTGAGCGGAGGAGGCGGGCGTGTAAGTTCCGCTCAGGCCACAATTTTGCCTTATACGCTTAAGCGTGGTTTTTTTATGTATGCAAAGCGCTGTAACGCTTCCGACGTGAGCGGAGGAGGCGGGCGTGTAAGTTCCGCTCAGGCAACTGTTTTAGGCTTTGCTTAAGCCTTGTCTTTATGGGGGTATGGTGGGGCCGGCAGGCTTTTTCTATAAGGGCTGAAGGTGTCTTCTTCCCTCTTAAAATGCTAAAATAAAACTATATGGCAAAACTAGTACGTGGGTTTAGAGACATTTTTGAACCCCAATCCAAAAATTTTACTGAATTGGAAAACTGCGCCCGCGGCGTATTTTCCTTATACGGCTTTGGCGAACTGCGCCTGCCTACCGTGGAACTGAAAGAACTGTTCGTTAAATCCACGGGCGAAACGACTGACATCGTTCAAAAAGAGATGTACGCGTTTGAAGACGCCGGCCACCGCCAGCTGGCCATCCGCCCGGAGGGAACCCCCGGCGTGGTGCGTGCTTATTTGGAAAATAATTTTGTGCAGGCCGCGCCCGTGCAAAAATTTTACTACATTGGCAATATGTTCCGGGCCGAACGCCCCCAGGCGGGCCGCTACCGAGAGTTTGAACAAATCGGCGCGGAATACATCGGCAACTCGGCCCCGGCGGCTGATGCGGAAGTCATTTTAATGTTAAAAGACATTGTTTCCCGCTTTGGCGCCAAAAACTATTGCGTTAAAATCAACAGTTTAGGGTGCGACAAATGCCGCCCGCTTTACCGCCAGGAATTGATAGACTTTTTATCCAAAGAAAAAGACACCTTGTGCGAAAATTGCCAAACCCGCTTGGAAAAGAACCCGCTTCGCGTGTTGGACTGCAAGATTGACGGCCCCCGTTTTGCCGGCCGCGTGCCCACCATGCACCTCTGCCCGGACTGCCAAGCCCACTTTGACGAAGTACAAGCCCTTTTAAAAGGCAAAATAGATTTTATTGTAGACCCTATGCTCGTGCGCGGGTTGGATTATTATTCCCGCACCGTGTTTGAATTCCAAGCGGGGGACGTATCCCAAAACGCCATAGCGGCCGGCGGCCGTTATGACACCTTGGTCAAAAACATGGGCGGCCCCGCCACGCCGGCCATCGGCTGGGCCATGGGGGCCGAACGCGTTATTGCCGCCCGCGGGGAAGTGGCCCGCCCGCAGCAAAAAAGCGTTTGTGTCATATCCATGGATAAACAATGCAATGAAACCGCTTTTAATATTATGCAGTCTTTACGTGCGGCCGGTATCCGCACGGAAGGCGGTTTGTTTGACAAAAACATCAAAGGCCAAATGAAACAGGCCGACCGCTGCCACGCCGCCTATGCCATTATTTTAGGCACGGACGAGCTCGCCCAGCGCCAGGCCACGTTTAAAAACCTGGCCACCGGGGAACAACAAAAAATTTCGTTTGACGTATTAACCCAAGAGGTACAAAAAGTATTATGAAAAGAACCAATTATTGCGGGGAGGTAACCTCCAAATTTTTAGGCACCCGCCAAACGCTGTGCGGCTGGGTAAACAGTTACCGCAACCACGGCGGCGTATTGTTTATAGACCTGCGCGACCGCAGCGGCATTTGCCAGGTAGTGGTGGAACCTGCCAAACCGTTTTTTGCAGAAGCGTCTGCCGTGCGTAACGAATACGTAATAGAAGTTACCGGCACCGTACAAAGACGTATTGAAGGCGCCGTAAACAAACATATGAAAACCGGCGAGATTGAACTGGTGGCGGAAGAATTTAAAGTATTAAATACTTCCATTCCTCTTCCGTTTGATGTGGAAAAATCCCGCTCGGTAGCGGAAGAAATCCGCCTTAAATACCGCTATTTGGATTTAAGAAACCCCAAAATGTACGCCAATTTGCTTTTGCGCCATCGTTTATCCCAGGCGGCGCGCCGCTATTTGGACGGGCAGGGCTTTTTGGAAGTGGAAACCCCTATTTTAACCCGTTCCACGCCGGAAGGCGCGCGCGATTATTTGGTTCCGTCCCGCGTGCACCACGGGGAATTTTACGCCCTGCCGCAAAGCCCGCAAATGTTTAAACAAACGTTAATGGCCAGCGGCATTGACCGTTACTTCCAACTGGCGCGCTGCTTTCGCGATGAAGACTTGCGCGCGGACCGCCAGCCCGAACACACGCAGATTGATATGGAAATGTCCTTTGTCACCATTAACGATATTCACGAAGTGGTGGAAGGCCTGATGAAAGAACTTTTTGCCACCGCGGGCGAAACCATTCAAACCCCTTTCCCCAAATTGCCGTATAAAGACGCCATGGACAAATACGGTTCCGACAAGCCGGACCTTCGCTACGATTTGCAAATGCAAAACGTTTCCGAAGTATTTAAAAACACAGGCTTTAAAGTATTTGCCGATGTGCTTGCCAACGGGGGGGAAGTGCGCTCCCTGGTGGCACAAGGCGGGGCCGGTATGTCCCGCGGGCAGATTGACAAACTGACGGAACTGGCCAAAAAGAACGGCGCTAAGGGCCTGGTGTGGCTTAAGTATAAAGACGGCAAATTGGAAAGCCCGTCCGCCAAGTTCTTTACCCCGGCGGAGCTGGACGCTTTAATTGCCAAAAGCGGCGCCCAGGAAGGCGATTTGATTTTGCTGGGTAGCGATAAATTCTCCACCGTATGCACCTTTATGGGGGCACTGCGCAAAGAACTGGTTAAAAACTTAACCCCCAAATGCAAATGGGCCTTTGCCTGGATTACGGACTTCCCGCTTTTGGAATACATCCCGGAAGAAGACCGCTGGGACGCCGCCCACAACCCCTTTACGGCCGCGCATGAAGAAGACTTGGACAAACTGGAAACGGACCCGGGTTCCGTGCGTTCCTATCAGTTTGACCTGGTATTAAACGGCAACGAGCTGGCCTCCGGCTCCGTGCGTAACTGCCGCAGAGACGTGCAGGAACGCATCTTGGCTTTAATGAAACACCCCAAGGAAGAAGCCGCCCGCCGCTTTGGCATGTTGTTAAACGCGCTGGAAGCGGGGGCCCCGCCTCACGGCGGCATTGGCCTGGGGATGGACCGCATCACAGCGCTACTAGCGGGTGAAGAATCCATCCGCGAAGTAATTGCCTTCCCCAAAACGGCGCAGGCAATCTGCCCGCTGACGGACTCCCCCAACGTGGTGGACGATATCCAGTTAAAAGAGTTGGCTTTAGCCATTATCAAAGATTAACCGAAACCCCGGGTATTTCCCGGGGTTTTTAGTAGCAAAAAGTTTGTTTTTTTGGCATAATAAGCATATTATGAAAATCACTCGTTTATGTGTTCCCGTGTTACTTGTTTTGGCGGCGTGTTCTCCTGCCCCGCAGGAGGAGGAAGCCGTTTCCGCCCGCCCCACGCGTGAAGAAAACGTGGCGCGTTATTTGGCCAAAGCCAAGCAAAACGGCCGCCTGGCCCAAGAGCGCCGCCGGCCTATCAAGGCCCCTGCCCCGGTAAACGTGGCGGAAATAAAACCCCATCCGGATGAAATGTTTTTTCCCGCTCTGCCGGCGGAAATGGCCGCCGTTAAAGCCAATTTAGAGCGCCGCGTGCGCCAGGAATACGGCGAAACGGCCGCCGCACAGGCCGGCGCCATCATTATGGAGTATCACGAAGCGGCGCAAGCCGCGGCCAAAAAAGCGCACAGCCCGGCCGAAATGGCCGCCGCCCTAAGAGAGCTGGACCAACAATATGAACAAAAATTAAACGTGTTTTTGGACGACCAAGCCGCCCTTAAATGGGTGCCCCCTACGCAAAAACAATTAAAAATAGCCCGTGCGGAAATGGACGCCAAAAACAAAGAGATGTTAAAAAACATAGCAGATTTATACGGCCCCGTATGTGCGGAGAAAGCGGCCCCGGTGTTAAACGAAGCCGTGGAAAATTATATGCAGGTGTTTAATACGGCAAAAGACGGGCCAGATATGCAAAAACGCAGCCGGGAAGCGGTAGAACAGTCCGACGCTAAACTGGCCGCTGTGGTGGCCCGGTACGGGGACCCCAAAGGCCCCATGAGCGAAGAAGACCTGCAAGCCATGCGGGCGGAAATGATAGCCGCTTACCAGGAAGTGGAAAAAAAGTTTAACCGCCTTTACGGTAAAGAAGCCGTGTTGGAAATACGCCCGTTTTTTAACCAAATTTTAAAAAATGCGGCGGCGGTGGGCGCGGCCGATACCCGCCAAAGTTATAAGCGCGAGGAACTGGCCCGCTTAAACAAAATTTACCAGCAGCAGCTGGCCGATATGCAAAAACGTTTTAATGCACGCATAAAACAAAAAGCCAAACGCTAAACAAAACCCCGGGCTTGCAGGCCCGGGGTTTTTGTACAATAATTATAATATGAAAAACAAAATATTGGTTTATTTGCTCGTTTTAATTATTTTAATGTTGCTATTGGCCGGGGTACTGGCCTTTAAACCGGTGTCTAAAAGTGCTTTGGGCCCGCAAACTGCGCAAGCGGACGGCTCTTACACGCCCGTGCAAGAAGAACTGCCCGCGCGGGATCCGGCCTTGGCTGATTTAAAACGGCAGGAAATTTTAGGCCTGCCCGCCGCGGCCCCGGTAAACACGGGGTATCGCCCGCAGGCAGTTTCTGCTCCGTATCGCCAAGCTGTGCGGCCGGGCGCGGCCCCTGCGGTTGCGGCCGGTAATTTACAGCAGGCTTATGTGCGCCGCAACGGGCAAAATCCCGCGTTAAAAGGGCGGCTTGTGGGCGGGTCCGCTTCGGCTTCTAGCGCCGGCAAAGGTGGGTCTTCCTCCGCGCCGGAAGGCACCGGCGGTTTTATGCCGGGCAACCGGGCCGGTGCGGCCGGGGGAAACGAAGATTCTTATAAAGCCGCTAATAATACCCTGTTATCTTACCTGGGCCCTAAAGACCGCAAACAACAGGAAGCTTTATTTAGGCAGATGGACGGTTTAAACAGTGCGCTGGATAATGCCATCGCACGCGCCATGGCCCCCAAATCCAAGCGCCAGGCCATGCTGGAAAAATACACCCGCCGCTCGGGCCCGGAAGCTTTAAAAAGGACTTCAAACCCGTTTGCAGATGTAATTTCTCAAATTGCTTCGCAAAAATCTTCCGTTGTGCAAAGCATGAGCGATAATTTCGGCTCTTCCGCCGGCCGCCAGGCGGGGAAAATTATGGATAACTTCCAAAAGGAAGCCTCTGCCGTAGCCAACCGCAGCGATTTAACCCAACAGCAAAAAGGCGATGAAATACGCAAATTAAACAATAAATATCAACGCCAGTTAAACAATTTGGCACAGGCGGGTACTTTGCAAAAAATGGAAGAAGAACAACGCAAAGAAAACGAAGAATACCTGGCCTTGCTTAGCGATAAATTTAACCCGGAAACGGCCGCCGCCGCGCGGGAAGTGCTGGACCGGTTTACCACCCAAAAAATGCAGTTGGTAAAACAGGGGCTGCCGGCGCCGCAGTTTCAGGAAGAGTATTTAAAGATGAAGCAAGCTGCCGACGATAAAGTAAAAGAAGCCGTTTTCAAGGCCAACCCCGGCCGTATGGATACGGGCGAATTGTTGGACGAAGTAAACCGCCAAAGTGCGCACGCCCAAATGCAGCGCGATAAAGAAGCCGTGGAGGCCGGTTTAAAGCAGGACCAGCGTGTGTATGTGTCCGACGAAGTAAAACAAAAATACCGCGAAAATTTTGCCGCTCAGCGCGCCAAAGATTTAAAAGCCGTTAAGGAAGCTTACGGCCCGGAAGTGGCCGCCCAGTTTGAGCAAATTGACCAGGCCTATGAACAAGAAGTAATGGAAAATTTTGACTCTCAGGAAGGGCGTTTAACCGTGAACGAGAAAAACCAGGCCGCCGTGGAAAAGCGCAATAAAGCTGTGCAGGCCTTGCTGGAAAAAGCCAAGAACGACCCGCAAATACAAGAAAAACAAGCGGCGCAAATGGAAACGGAAATTAAAAAACAGAACGAACAAACCCTTTCCCAAATTATGCAAAGCGAAGAAATGCGCCAGTGGCCATCTGCCGCCAAGAAGGACTATGAAAAACAGGCCCGCGCCATTTTGGACGATATGGCCCAACAACTGGCCCAGGCGGCCGTAAAAGCCCAAGACCAAAAATCCTACGAGCAGGAAACCCGGCGCATTCAACAGGCCGCCCAGCAGAAACTGCAAAATATTCAGGTATCTGTTCCGCAGCTGCAGCCCGCGCAGTAACGGTGCTAATAGTTTCCCTGTTCTTTATTTACCCCGCTTAACGGCGGGGTTTTTTATGGCCTTAGCGACGGTTTTTGCCTTGTATAAAAGGGGCGTTTTGTGGGTTGTTATGCAGTGGTTTATTAAAAGCCCCGGTAAGCAGGACACGAAAAAACGGGACTGCAAAATAAGGCAGGCCCGGGTGAGGGTAAAAGATTTATTTGTCTTTATTTAATTTAGTCTTTGGAAAGTAATGATACAGAATGGTTTTGTAATCTTGCCCGGCTTCCGCCCGGCCGGCCGCGCCCGTTTGGCAAAAGCCCACCCCGTGGCCCCAGCCGCCGCCGTAAAACACAAAGTTTTTCAGCTTTTTATTTTCGTAATTGGGCTGAACGATAAAATAACTGCTTCTAAGCATACCGGGGCCTAAATTGCCGCGGATGACGTTTTCTTTATTTAAAATCACACTGCCCTTGGTGCCTTTTACCTGCACGCGGTTTACGTAACCGGAGCGCCCGCGCCGAAGCGGAATAATGGCGGTAATGCGGCCGATGTCTTTGCGGCGTTTGCGGCGGATGACTTGGCGCAGGTCTTCTTCTTCCACCACGCGGGTCCAGCGGTAGGCCGCCCGGCTGACGTGCTTGTCATAGCGGCTGTAAGCGTCGTGCGCGTATTGCAGCAAATCTTTAAAATGATAGGGCTGCAGGGTATTAAAATCAAAGTCTTTATAGTCAGAAACCGGGTGCAGGTAGGCGTGTTCAAACCAGCCAGCGTCTTTGGCGCTTTGCGTAATGCCGCCGCAATTGGCCGAAAATACCGCTTCTATGGGTTTTTTGTTATAAACCATAATCTCACCCATGGTGGACTCTACCGACGCGTTTCCGCGTTCGCTCTCCGCGCTTACACCTTTATACACCTGGCAGTTTTGCGTATCGCATAAATCATAGCCGTAGGCGCGGTGTTTGCCTTTGTGTTTTAAGGCATAGGTGCGGGCCAGCACCGCCTGCGCGCGCAGGGCGTTGATGGGGAAGGGAATGGGCATTTCGGACGAGATGACCCCTTCCAAATATTCTTCCAGCATCAGCACGTTGACGGGTACCAGCGTGTTTAAAGCCGTGTTGTGCAAAATTTCCAAATCCCCGCGAAATTCCTTATCGTCCACGCTGGCCCAGGTCATACCGGCGCCGCTCATTAAGGCGCGCACGATAATGGTGGGGGCGTCCTCGCCGGAGGGTACGTCCACCGTTATGCGTATGCCTTTTTTAAAGGGATATTTTTTGCCTTTGGGGGATATTAAAAAGGCTTTGCCGTTTTTTAACTCGGCGGTCCATTCTTCCTTGGCTTTGCCGCGCACCAGCTTTTTGCCGCTTGGCAGTTCCTTTACCGTAAAATTGTGGGAGGGGGAAAACTTAACCGTTTTGCGCGCACTGGGCCGCCCGCTGGAGCGGGTACCCAGGCCGATGCGTATTTCCTGCGCATCCTGCGGGGGGATTAAAAATTTTTTTACAAAAGTGTGTGTGCTTAGTTTTTTGCTGGCAGTCAGTTCTTTTTCCGTTTTGGTCAGGCGGGGGCGCAAATCCGCCATGGCTTTGTTTACGGAAGGCAAGTTCTTTTCTAAGGAATAAATCATACGGTACTGGCGGTAGGCTTCGTTATAGTCTTTCAGCTTGGCTAAAGCGGCGGCATAATGTTCTTTGGCTTCCAGGGCTTGGTGGTCATAGGTAGACGCTTTTTTAAAATATTTGGCCGCCTGGGCATAATTTTTTTGTTTTTCATACAAAAGGCCCAGTAAATAGTTGGATAGCGCCTGATGATTTTTGCCTTTGGCGGCCGTTTGCAAATTGTAAATGGCCAGTTTGTCTTCCCCCATGCCCATTTGGGCGCGGGCCAGGTTGATGTATAAAAACTCCGCCCGCCCGGGCTGGGCTACCAGTAAAGAAAGCAGCATTTCCGCGGCGGAGTATTGGCCGTCGGCCAGGTAGGCCTCGGCCATAAATTCGGTTATGGTGTCGTCGTTAGGGTAGTATTTGTGGGCAGCGCTCATAATGTCCACTGCCTGCTTGGGGGAGCCTTGCTCCATGGCAATAAAGGCGGCGTTTAAAAAAGCGTCTTTATTGTGGGTATCTTTGGAAATTTGCAAATATTTTTTTAAGCTTTCCTGCGGCTGGTAAGCAAAATACAAATCCGCCGCTTGCTGCAGTTGTTCGGTTACGGTGGGGGTGGCAGGATTCTCGGCGGCTAACAGCCGGGGCGCCGCCAGCAACATCAACATACCGCATAAAACAATTTGTTTAACACGTAAAGCCATACCCGCCCCATAAATGAAATTTTGTAATATATAATATCTTACTTTTTTATATTTTACTAAACTATGACGCAACAACTGCCACAATGGTTAAAAGATTTAGTAGGTAAAAATAAAGCCGCCCTGCGCACGCAGACGGCTTTAAATGCCCAGCATGCGCTGGATACGGGCTCCCTGCATACCGTATGCGTGGAAGCCAAATGCCCCAACCGGGGGGAATGTTTTAACTGCGGGGATGCTACCTTTATGATTCTGGGGGACACCTGCACCCGCAACTGCCGCTTTTGCGCCGTGCATAAAGGCCGCCCCGCCGCGGTGGACGTGGGGGAAGCCCGGCGCATTGCCCAAACGGTGAAAGACTGGCATTTGCGCTATGTGGTGCTTACCTCACCCACCCGTGATGACTTGGCAGACGGCGGCGCCGGCCATTTTGCCGCCGTTATACGTGCCATAACCTCCCTAAACCCCGGCGTATTGTGCGAGCCGCTCATCCCGGATTTTAAAGCCAACCCGGCCGATATTCAAACCGTGTTGGACGCAAAACCCGCCGTGCTGGCACATAATATAGAAACGGTGGAGGCACTTTCTAAACAAATACGCGGGGGGGCGGAATACCGCCGTTCTTTAAAAGTATTGGAAACGGCTAAAAAGCTGGCCCCGGCCGTATTAACCAAAAGCGGCATTATGGTAGGCCTGGGGGAAACGGACGAACAAATAAAAACCACCCTGCAAGATTTAAGAACAGCCGGGGTGGATTTGCTGACGATCGGCCAGTATTTAAGCCCGTCTTCTTCCCATCACCCGGTGGAAAGATACCCCTTGCCGGCCGAGTACCAAGCCTGGGAAGATTATGCCCTTTCCATTGGCTTTAAAGGCGCGGCCTGCGGCCCCTTGGTGCGCAGCAGCTACCGGGCGGGCGCTTTGTACAGCCGTGCAACGGGGCGTTTAAACGCCAAATAGTATATAATATATAAATATGAAAAGAGTGTTTTTTATGCTTTTTGCTGCGGGCTTAACGGCTGCCTGTGCCGGAACCCCGCCCCAGTGGTGGAACCCAAGCGGAACTTATGGTAATGAAAGTGCTTCCGCCATGCCTGCCGCCGGCCAAACACAGCCCACGGCGCGCCCTGTAACTGCCCAGGAAACACCCGTGGTGCAGGAAGAAAATATAGCTTCCGTCATGCCGGATGATTCTTACGAAGAAATGATTTTAACCCCCATGCAAGACGAAGAAACCGAAGAACCCGCCCAGGGGGAAGCCGCTTCTCAAAACACAATGGATATTACTCCGTCTGCGCCGGATGCTTCCAGCACTTTGCCGGTACCCAGCGTGCTGCTGGAGTAAAAACAATTATTTTTAACCCAAAAAGGAACCCCCCGGTTTAACTAAACCGAGGGGTTCATTTTGACGTCTCCATTATTACCTTCCTTCATTAGTCAGCGCCTCTTAAACGCAAGGACTTACTGTTACCCATTTTGCCGCCGTAGGCCGAACCAATACATCAACCCAACGCCCGGCAAACAACCGTCAACCGCTTTACTACCGGTGCCGCCTACTTCACGGTGCAGCGTATGTAACCCACCGCTCCTTCGGCTGAGCACGGATACAACCCACTTCATCCGTTACGTATTTCAAGCTCCCGTTCACCCGGTACGGACGGCCGCCCGGCGGGCACAACGTCAAACAACCATTATCAATAACAGCCTGTGTTCCACTTCTATCCGCTGCCGGCTTACCCGACACCGAACCCAACCACACACACTGCCATAACAACTGCTCTACGCCGCTTGAAATGCGTTCCGTACAGCCAAGCACTTCACAGTTTTCTCGCATTCCGCTGGTAACAACCTTACGCCCAAGGACGCCTTGGGCTTTACTTCATACTTACAGTATAAGCACAAAAGGGGAAAAATCAAGGGGTGTTTTGCCCGTCGGCGTGTGTATTTTTGGGGAAAATAAACATAAAAAACCCGGCTGTTTGCCGGGTGTGGAAAGCTTTGTGTTTACCAAAGCCGGTAAGAGCGGCCTTTAAGGGCTTGGCGATCAAATTGCGGGTCCGAGTAGATAAATTCCACCGTTTTGGTTTTGGGATTTACAATCAAATACATAGAAATTTGGTATTGGGATTGCGGGTTTACCAGGTGGAAGAATACGGTGCCGTTTTCATAATGCAGGGCTTCCTGCGGAAGATAGCGGGAGTTTAAATCTTTCACTGTATGGGAAGAAGTAAAAAAATGATATAAATATTCAAAATCTTCTTCTTTTAAATTGGGGCCCAAATCCGCCGCGAATTGTACCGTAAACACATACCCTTTAAATACCGGGTTTTTGGATAGGGCGTCATTCAACTGCCGTGCACGGTGCAGAAACAACTCCGCCTGGGGGGAAATGGACACCTGCTTTTGCAGCTTGCGGTATACTTCGGCAAAAGTGGGGCGTTTGTTTTGCGTTTTAAAGACGGATTTTATTTTATACATCAAATCCGCGGTTTGGGTTTCCTCTATAATGGACTGTGCCCACGGAAACCAGGTAATTTCTTCCTCTGCGGCTTGCAGGCCGGCCGGGAAAATAAGTGCCAAAACTGGCAAAATAAATATAAGAATATGTTTCATATTAGTGTAATATGAATACATTATAAAAACTTTAGCTTTCCGACGACAGGGCCCTTAGACCCACTATCCAAATGGGCCTTTTGGCACCGTTTATTGTTTACTTTTTGTATACGGCAATAAAAAACCCGCCCGTTTGCATGCGGGCGGGTATCAGTACGGCAATTTGTTTTACAGCTTGGTAATGTCTGCCACGGTTTGTGTTAAATAACGCCGCACCCGCGCCAGCAAAGCCAGGCGGTTGTTGCGCACGGCCGGTTCCGGGGCGTTTACCATTACGTCCGTAAAGAAGCGTTCCAAAGGTTCTTTAAACGAAGCGTAGGTTTTTAAAACAGCCAGGTAATCATCGGCCGTTTTGGCGGTGTTTACACGGCAGCCTAAAGAAGAATCCACCTGATGAATTTGGTTGTATAATTCTTTTTCGGCCGGTAAATCCAGCAGGTTTTCGCTTACGTTTTCGTTCACTTCACCCGCTTTTTTAAGGATGTTGCATACGCGTTTGGCCGGTTCCAATACGGAGATAAAATCTTCCCCGTTTTTAACCGTTTCCAACGCGCTTACCAAGGCTTCCACCTGCGGCAGGGGCATTTCGTACCAGTTGGTTACCGCGTTAATTACGCCCGGGGTATGCCCGCGCTGTTCCAATACCAAAGCCAAACGCTGGAACAGGAAACCCGGCAGTTGGGCAAGGCCTTTATCCGGCGTGCCCTGCGGGTATTCTTTGGCGGAGGCTTCCACCAGTTCCTTAACGCTTACGTTAAGGCCTTTTTCCAGCAAAATGCGCACCACGGCAAACGCCTGGCGGCGCAGGGCAAAGGGGTCTTCGCTTCCGCTGGGAATTTGGCCTATTAAAAAGTTACCGCATAAGGTATCCATTTTGCCGGCCAGGGCCACCAGGTTGCCTTCCAGCGTGGAGGGCAATGCAGAGGTGGAGGTTAAGGGCAAATAAAAGTCCCGCATGGCGGCCGCTTCTTGCGTTTTGCCTTCCAGGGCGGCGTATTCTCCACCCATATAACCCTGCAATTCCGGGAATTCATACACCACGTGGCTGGTTAAATCCGCATAGGCGTGCAAGGCGGCATACTGTACCACCGGGCGCAAAGCGGCGTTTTGGGTTTTGTCGCACAGCCAAAGGGCCAGTTTTTCGGTGCGGGCGGCTTTATCTTGCATAGAACCCAGCCCTTCCAAAAACAGCACATGGGCCAGTTTTTGCTGGAAGTGTTCCAAGCCTTCTTTTTTGTCGTTTTCAAAGAAGAACACCGCGTCGGACAAGCGGGCGGACATTACTTTTTTGAACCCGTCGCGCACTTCGTTCTGGTTAACGGATACCCCGTCGCGCACGGCAATAAAGTAGGGTTGAATTTCGCCCTTGTCGTTTAATACGGGGAACATCTTAATTTGTTTTTTGAGTACAGTGGTAATGAGCTCTTTGGGCAGGGTTAAAAACTTGAGGTCAAAATCTCCGCCCACGGCTACGGGGTGTTCGGTAAAATAGACGGTTTCTTTAATTAAATCTTCGTCCAAATCCGCCTTATAACCGCGCACGGCCGCTTCCGCGCTGACGGTTTTAATCAACGCTTCGCGCCGTTCCTGCGGCAGCACCAAAATGGGCTGCGGCTGGTTTTTAAGCAAATCTACATAATATTGCTTGTCGGCATGTTCCACCTTAATGGGTTTGCGCCCAAAGGAAGAAAGCGGATAGGTGTAGCGGTTGGAATCCACACCGGCTACGGTAAATTTAATGACTTTGTCGCCGTATAAGCCAATTAAGCTTCTGATCGGGCGGCCGTAGCGCAGGCCGGTGTCTTCCCACACCATGTTTTTGGCAAATTCCAGCCCGGTTACAATGCGGGTGAAAATTTCCGGCAGGAGCTTGGGGGTTTTTTCTCCTTTTATTTTTATTTTGGCGTAGATAAAAGGCCCTTTTTCTGTTTCCACCACACACAGCTTTTCCGGGGCGATGCCGTTTTTCTGCGCAAAGCCCGCGCTTTGGGGGGTGAAATGGCCGTTAGCATCTTTTAATAATTTAGCCGGCGGCCCTTTTACTTCTTTTTGCACATCGGCCGATTTCTCGGCCAGGTCTTCAATAAACAAAACCAGGCGGCGGTACGTACCAAAAGACTGTACGGACTTGTATTCCAAGCGTTTTTCCGCCAAAATTTGGGCCGCTAAGGTTTCCAATTGTTTTAATGCCGGTTCCACAAAGCGGGAAGGCAAGTGTTCAGTTCCTATCTCTAAAAGCGCGTTCATTAGGCGGCCTCCTTCTCTTCGCTGGGCTCTACGCTTTGCACATAGGCTTTGGCGCAGGCTTTGGCCAGGTTGCGTATTTTGGTGATGATGTTGGTGCGGTCCGACACGCTGATGGCGCCGCGCGCTTCCAGCATATTAAAGTAGTGGGAAACTTTCATTGCGTCGTCATACGCGGGCAGATAAAGGCCTTTTTTGCACAGGGCAAAGCATTCGTTTTCGCACTCGTCAATATAACGGCGCAGGTGGTCTACGTTGCTTTCCTCAAAATAATAGTGGGAGAACTGCCTTTCGCCTTCCCAGTGCACGTCGCGGTAGGTAATATCGTCGTTCCAGCGGATGTCAAACACATTGTCCACCTTTTGGCAGTACATGGCAATGCGTTCCAGCCCGTAGGTAATTTCCACCGTGATGGGGTTTAAAGCATAACCCGCCATGTTTTGGAAGTAGGTAAACTGGGTAATTTCCATACCGTCCAGCCAAATTTCCCAACCTACGCCCGAGGCGCCCAAAGTGGGGGACTGCCAATCGTCTTCAATCCAGCGCACGTCGTGCTCTTTGGGGTCCAAACCGATGGCTTTTAAAGAATTCAAATACATTTCCTGCACGTTGGCCGGGGCCGGTTTCATAATTACCTGATATTGATAATATTTGCCCAGGCGGTTGGGGTTTTCGCCGTAGCGGCCGTCAGCCGGGCGGCGGCAGGGTTCTATATAGGCGCGGCGGACCGGCTTTTTGGTTAAAGAGCCAAAAAAGGTTTCCGGGTTATAGGTTCCGGCGCCTTTTTCCACGTCGTAGGGCTGAACAAGGACGCAGCCTTGTTTAGTCCAATACGCGTTGAGTGCGGATATCATATCCTGAAAATTCATACCGTATTTCATAGGTAAATACATTATATAAAATACAAAGCGCCCGCGCTTGTTTGCCCGCAAGCGAAGAAAGCCCATTTTTTATAAAATATAATTATGATCACCAGCGTTATTTTTGATATGGACGGACTGCTTTTTAATACGGAGCCGCTTTATTTTGAGTGCTACAAAAAAGCCGCTAAAGAAAAAGGCCTTACTTTTACCGAAGAACTGTTTGAAGCCTGCGTGGGCATCAGCCAGGCGGACGCGGCGCGGCTGATACGCCATTATTTCGGGCAGGATTTTGACACCAACGCCCTGCATGCCCGCACCTATGCCCATTTTGAACAATATTTAAAAGACGGCGGCCCCATCCATTTCCGCCCCGGCGCCAAGGAAGCGGTGGAATTTTTTTATAAAAAGGGGCTTAAGCTGGCGCTGGCCTCCTCCAACATTACCCGCTGGGCGGAGCATTTTTTGGCCATGGGCGGTATACGGCAGTATTTTTCCGCCGTTACCACGTCTAACGATGTAACCAACCCCAAGCCGGACCCGGAGGTTTACCTGGTGTCTGCCAAAAAACTGGGGGCGGACGTATCCCAGTGTTTAGTGTTTGAGGATTCCGTAGCCGGGGCCACGGCGGCCATATCGGCCGGAATGCGCACCTGTGTGGTGCCGCAGCTAAGGCAGCCGGACAGTTTTGTAAGGCAAAACGCGTTTAAAATTTATAAATCGCTGGAAGACATTTACCCGGATATGGATGAACTTTTAGCCTAATACATACCCACAAAAAACCCCGCCGTTAAGCGGGGTTTTTTTATTAATGGGCTTTGGCCGGCACCAATAAGGCCGGAAAAGAGATTTCTTCTTGCGGCGCGGTTTGAAAATCCGGGTAAAAATCGCCGGGGGTTTCTTCCAGCGTAAAGTTGCGGGTGGTGTTTAGCGGGTAAGCCAAATATTGGGTTAAAAAGCGGCGGCATACGCTGTTGCATTTGGACAGGGACAGCAGGTCTTCCGGGTCGCTAAAGGTTAAGGAGGAGAGGCTGTCCTCATGCATGCGCTGCCAAAACAGGGGGGGAATTTTTAAAACAGGTTTTTCCAGCCCAAAGCCGGCCGCCCGCATTAAACGCAGGGTAAACGCCGCGGCAAAAGCGGGGTTGGGCTCGCCGTATTCCAGTTCCGTAAGGCTTTTAAGCAAAAGTTCAAATTTTTCTTCGCTGGGTTGGTGTTGGGGGGTAAGGCGCAAAATAAGCTCGCAAAAATGCATGGCCAGGGTAAGGCGTTTTAAATCCGTGCGGATATGCCCAAACACGTTGCTTGTTTTTCCGCCCGTTACCGTGCCCATTACGCCGCCGCGGCGCACGTAAATGCGGTAATCTGCATAGGCAAAAGGCTCGCTTAAGGCTTTTAATTTGCCAAGCGGTTTAGCCACACTGGGAAAGCGCACATTCACCCGCCCGTGTTGGCGGGTGTAAAGGGAAACCACTCGGTCCGCTTCGCGGAAAGGCTGGCGGAAAAGCACAATGCCTTCATCTGTAAAAACCATATAATAAATATAGCAAATTTAAAGGGCGCAAGCGGGGTATTATAAAATAAAAACTTGCCGTAAACCTTTATATTTGGGATAATAAATAAAGACGTGGTTTCAGCGTCTAAAATTTTTGCAAAGAAACGGCAGAAAAGATATAATATCTGTAAGTTTCACGCAGAAACGATTTTAAATTAATTAATGGGAGATACGTTTTTTCCAGTTCCTTAGCGGTGCCAGAAACTACGTATAAGAGTGAGTATGTTACCTACCTATAGACCTAACAAAAGAAGAAGAGCTAAACACATCGGTTTCAGAGCCAGAATGGCCACCGCCGGCGGCCGCAAAGTTTTAAGCGCGCGCCGTGCCAAAGGCCGCCACGAACTTATCAGAGCCTAGTTTTATGCTTTACGGCCTTCCCAAACCGTTCCGTTTGCACCTAAAGAAAGATTTTGAGGCAATCATCCGTAACGCACACCGCGTGCAGGGTGAAGGAATGGTGATTTGGTGGAGGCCTTCTTCTTATCCGGGCGCGCGTACGCGCTTGGGGATAGTAGTAAGCCGTAAGTTGGGCGGCGCGGTGGTACGCAACCGCGTCAAAAGGCTTTTAAGAGAAAGCTTTAGACTTAACAGGGAAAAACTGAATCCCGGCACTGACCTGATTGTCAGCCCGCGTTCCAGCGAAATCCTGGCGGATTTATCTTCCGCCCAACGCGCCCTATTGGCGCTGTGCGGGAAGGCCGGTATAGTAAACTCTTCAGACAATTTGTAAATTATTGAAGGGCTGATGCACAAATTTTCGCATTTGTTCAAAAAATCGGCGCTGTTTTTGCTTAGCGCGTTTATGTTGTTGGTGCGCCCGTTGCTGGGGCCCAGGGGGGTGTGCCGTTTCCGCCCCACTTGCAGCCAGTACGCGCGGGAAGCAATTATTAAATACGGCGTTTTTAAAGGCGGGTGGCTTGCCGTTAAAAGGCTTTTAAAGTGCCACCCCTGGCACCCGGGCGGGTATGACCCGGTGCCTTAATTACAATTTTTCCGTTTAGTGTTTGGCGCTCTTTTAAAAGCCGTCCCGTTTGCAGCGGGAAGGATTTAAAAGGAGTCTTATGAACAGACAGTTTTTAACGACCTTGATGTTTTTCCTCTTGGTCATTACAGGCTACAACCAGTTTGTGGCACTTCCCCGGGCCCGCGCAGAAAAAGCCGCCGCGGAAGCAAAATTACAGCAAGCTATTAAAGAGCAAACCCCTGCCGTATTGGCTACGGTGCAGGGCGCTAAAACCGCTGTGCCTGCGCCCTCTTCCAAGCCGGAAGAGCTGGTATCTTTTGAATATGATTACGCCGCCGTTGAATTTTCTTCCAAAGGCGCCGGTATCAAAAAATACATATATAAAGATGTAATTGAAGACGTAAACCTTACGCCTTTTAACACAACCGGCTTTTTTGCTACTTTGCCGGAAGTGGATTTCAGAGAATTTTCCCGCACGCAAAATTCCATTACTTTTACCGGGGATATTTTACCCGGTTTTGAAGTGCAAAAAACCTATACATTTGCCGAAAACGGCTTAAATTCCCTTAAAATTGCCTTTGTAAACAACACCGCGCACGATATTACCCTGCAGCCCTGGGCCTTTAGCTTCGGCCCCGGCTTAGGCACGGTAAAAAGTGAACAGAACGATAATGAGCGCGAATCCAAAGCCGTTTATCTGGTGCAGTATGAAGGGCGCAAAAAAGCCACTTTGGAAACTTTAAAACCCAAAGGAGACGAACCCGGCATTTATAACCCCGCCGCCGAGCGCGAAGACGAAAAATCCACCGACGAAGATGAATTTAACTGGATTTGGGCCGGCGTGCAAAACCGCTACTTTTTAAGTGTAGTTATCCCGCAGGATTGGACGCCGGGCGTGCTGCAGGCAACCTCTTCCGTTGTGGGAAAGAAAGACCGCCTGTGGGGCTTGTTCGGCCAGGCCGAGGAAAAAGGCCCGCAGATGACGGTACAAATGCCTTCCGTTATCGTGGAGGCCAAATCTTCCAAAGAATATAATTCCGACTTCTACTTCGGTCCGAAAGATTACCAGGATTTCTTGGCCATGCCGTATCATTTGGACCGCAGCATAGAATTCGGCTTTTTTGGTTCTTTGGGCAAAATAGCCCGTAAAGTGTTGGAAACTTTTTACGGGTGGACCGGCAACTACGGCGTAGCCATTATCTTGCTTACCGTATGTGTGCAGGTGTTGCTGTTCCCGTTAACACGTATGTCTTTAAAGTCCACGGCGCAAATGCGCAAAATAGCGCCCGAAATGAAACGCCTGCAGGATAAATATAAAGGCAATCAGGAAGCCCTAAACCGCGAGATGTTAAACTTGTACCGCAAATATAACGTCAATCCGCTTTCGGGCTGTTTGCCTATGCTTATCCAGCTGCCTATTTTCCTGGCGTTGTTTAATGCGCTGCGCACGTCTTGGGCGTTGCACGGGGCAGGTTTTGTGGGCTGGATTACGGACCTGTCTTCCAAAGACCCGTACTATGTATTGCCTATTTTAATGGGTGTGGTGATGTTCTTTCAGCAAAAAGGGAATATGCCCCCCGGTACGGATCCTACTCAGGCGGCTATGTTTAAGTATATGCCGCTGATATTTACCTTGCTGTTTATGAACTTTCCGTCCGGTTTGGTGTTGTATTGGTTAACCAACAGCTTGATTAGTTTTGGTATCCAAACCGTTGTTAATAAACAAGTTGCCAAGCAAAATTAGAGGAGTTTATTATTATGCCTACTAAAGTAAAAGTACAAGCAAAAGATGTATCCTCCGCCATTGCGAAGGGATTGAAAGATTTAGGGTTAAGACGCGATCAGGTGGAAGTAACCGTATTGGAACACCCCAAAAAAGGTTTTTTGGGTATCGGCGCCAAGCCGGCCCTGGTGGAAATACGCCAAAAACGCTGGAGCACCAGCGATTTGGACGCCCAAATTTATATGGACGTACCGCGCAAAAAACGCGGCGGCCGCAGCCGCAACGGCAATTCCAAACGCCGTGAGAGAGACGCCTATAACTCTTCCGACCGGCGCGACAACCGCCGCCGCAGCCGCAAGTTTGACCGCGGCTCCCAGGCCGAAGCAAGAGAAAAGGCCCCCAAAGCCAACGAACCGCAGCTTTTACCTAGCGAGCGTATCCAAAACGCCGTCATACCGGAAAATTTAAAAGCCCCCATGCAGGAAGCCAAACAGTATTTAAACGATATCCTTTCCCACATGGGCATTAAGGTGGAAAATTTAAACGTCTGGTGGGACGAACAACAACAGCGCATTTTGCTTACCTTTGATTGCGACCACCCGGCCATTGTCATTGGCAAAGAAGGTAAAACGCTGGAAGCCATACAATATTTGTGCACGCTGTCTTTGAGCCGCCATTTTGATAAGCCCATCTCCGTCATTACCGATACGCAAAACTATTGGAGAAAGGCCGAAGACAAAATCAATGCGGAAATTGAACGCGGCATTGCGTTTATTGAAGCGGGTAACTCCATTTACCGCTTCCGCCCCATGAGCGCCCAGCTGCGCCGCTACATCCACCGCGCCTTGGAAGGAAACGCCACGGTGGCCACTTCTTCCGAGGGGGAAGGCAAATGGCGCAAAGTAACCCTGCGCCGCAAAACGCAGCAAGAAGCCGCCCAAACCCCGGCCGCTGTTCAAGCCGCACCGGCTGCTGCCGTGCAGGAAGCGCTGCAGGAAGCCCAGGCGGAAAAAGATTTGCAATCCTATGCGGAAAGTTCCTCCTGCTGCAGCGGGGAAGAAACCCCGGCCTGCTCCTGCGGGCACGATTGCTGCTCCGCCCAGCCGGAACAGCCCGTCTGTGCCGAACAACCCTGCCATTGTGAACAGCCTGTTTCTTCTCAAGAAACGGTTATGCAGGCCGCTTCGGCCCAAACACAGCCTGCCGCAGAAACGGCTTGCGCGGCTCCTGCTCAAACTGAGGCCCAACCGGTAACGCCGGCCCAGCCTGCCGTGCAGGAAAACGCGCCTGCGGCTGTGGCGTCTGCACCGGCTTGCGCGGCCGAGAAGGCCCCGGCAGACAATTCCGCCTGCTGCGGCCCGCTGTTTGCCGCCGCGCAGGACAGCCAGGAACATAAATAACCGGTCTTTTAAACCCATAAAACCCCGGGCAACCGGGGTTTTTTTATGTTTGGCGTGCGGGTTATGGCATTAGTCAAATAAAACAGTTCTTTTATACGTATCAAGGGGATAAAAGCTTTAGAATAACCCTTTTAACCAGGAGGGGCTTTTCTCTTTTTCTGGGCCAAAACTAATAAGGCAAGCTTTTTAAACTATCTCATTTAAGTGCGGCCTCTGCAGCGGCAGGCGTATTTTAAGAACGTGCCGGGGCGGCCCGGCGTTTGCAAAAAATAAACCCCGCTTTAGGGCGGGGTTTAAAAGCCGGAGAGGAAAAGTATTAAATCGTTTTTCCCAATTCCAAAGCCTGTTTTAAATACGGGGTGTTTATGATAGCGCCCTTTTCCCAACAGCCGCCGGCCAGCAGCTGGCCGCGGTCTTTCCAGCCCAAATAATCGCAAATGCTTTTATAGGTGGCTTTTAAGCCGTCGTAATCGCCGTCTTCTTCTTTCCCTTCGGCGCAGGCCAGCAAAACGGCTTCTTTAATTTTTAGTTTATGTTTGGCCTTGGGGGACATATAGGCGTACAGCTTATCCACCACCGCTTTTAATTGGGCAGACATATTAAACCAATAAAGCGGCGTGCATAGCACCAGCACATCGGCATTTTCCAGCTTGGGGGCCAATAGTTCCAACCCGTCTTTAAACACGCAGGGGGTGTCTTTCGTCCAGCATTGGTTGCAGGCCAGGCAGGGCTGAACGGGGTGGAAAGGCGTGTCAAAAATATCGGTTTTATGCCCTGCAGCTTTGGCCCCTTGTATAAACGCATCGGCCAGTATGGCCGTGTTGCCCAGTTGGCGGGGGCTGCCGGTTATAACCAAAATATTTTTCATTTTGCCTCCAAAGATACCATTTTTACTTCTTTTTCCAAGCCTTTGGCGGCTTGTTTTATTTGTTCGGTGCGGTT
Source organism: uncultured Elusimicrobiales bacterium (assembly GCA_944327085.1). GTDB lineage: Bacteria > Elusimicrobiota > Elusimicrobia > Elusimicrobiales > Elusimicrobiaceae > Avelusimicrobium. Next base: position 320,592 of record CALVGG010000002.1, read on the forward strand.
TTCGTCATAACCGTTAAAGGTTTTTATTAATTGGTGTTTTTCGTCAAATAAAAACAGCATGGGCACACCGTCTACCCCTAAGCTTTTTGCCAAAGCCATGGCGTTGTATACGGCGTCTAAACGTAATTTATTTTTATTTAACAAGGCCAGCGGGCGTGCGGGTTTAGCGTCTATAAACGCGGCAATAATTTGCACGTCCGGCAGAGCGCGGCGGGCCGCTTCCAGCTGGGGCAGGGTGCGTTGGCAATAGCCGCAACCGGAACTTAATACTGCCAGCAGCACCGGCGTGCCGGAGAGCTCTTTGGAGGAGAGCTGCCTGTCCGTCCTTACCTGGGGGAGAGAAAAATCAAGCGCCGGCTTGGCGGCAGGGGCCGCCGGGGTTTTTGCCGTGGCGGCGGGTTTGGCTTGGGCCGCAATGCCCAAAACAGCAAACAGCGCAAATAAAAATATTTTTTTCATAAAGCAAGTATAGCTTTTTCGCGCGCGTACGGTAAAGGGATATTAAATAGGCCTTATTAATATACCCAAAAATTGATAAAATATACTTAATTATGCAAACCACTATTTGTGCCCCCGTTACCGGGGAAGGAAAATGTGCCGTTTCCGTTATCCGCCTTTCCGGCCCGCAGGCGCTTGAGTTTACGCGCCGGATTGCCGCGCCGGGCATGCTGTTTACGCCGCGCAAACAGGTGTTTTGTGCGCTGATGGACGGGGAAAACGTACTGGACAAAGCCCTGGTTACCTATTTCAAAGCCCCCAACAGTTTTACGGGGGAAGACGTGGTGGAATTTTCCGTACACGGCTCTCCGTATATCCGCGGGCGGCTGCTGGAGATTTTATGCCGCTTGGGCGCGGTGCCTGCGCGGCGGGGGGAATTTTCTTACCGGGCTTTTTTAAACGGCAAGATGGACCTGGTGGAAGCGCAAGGTTTGTGTGATTTAATTTCCGCCGGCAATAAAGAAGCACATACCATTGCCATGAGCTCTTTGGACGGGCGCCTTTCCGCCCGGTTGGAAGGCGTTAAAAAAACCCTTACGGACCTGCTGGCCCAAATTGAAGTACGCCTGGATGATGTGGACGAAGAAATGACCCCACTGACGGACGAGCAAATATCCGCGCCGCTTAATCAGGCCATTCTTACTTTAAGCAAACTGGCCGATACGTTTTCCGTAGGCAAATTTATTAAAGAGGGTTTAAAAGTGGCCATTGTGGGCGCGCCCAACGCGGGCAAAAGCAGTTTGTTAAATGCGCTGGTGGGGTTTGACCGCGCCATCGTATCCGCCGCCAGCGGCACCACGCGCGACACGATAGAAGAAGCGCTGGACGTAAACGGCCGCAAAATCATTTTAACCGATACCGCCGGCATACGCGACCACGCCCTTGACCCCGCCGAACAAGAAGGCATGAAACGCAGTATCAAAGCCTTAAAAGCGGCCGATGCGGTGATTATGGTGATGGACGCCTCGCGCGAGCCTACCCCGCAGGAACGCTCTTTATGGCAGGATGTACTGGCCGAAAAGAAACGCACCCTTTTGGCTTTAAATAAACAAGACGCCTGCCGGCAAAACTTTACCTGGAACCCCGGCGAGGGAAATTACAGCGTGGTGCGCCTTTCCTGCAAAACGGGGGAAGGGGTGGACGAGTTAAAAAAAGCGTTAACGCAGGATTTAACCGCCGCCGCGGCCGAGGACGGGGTGATGCTTTCCAACCTGCGCCAGTACGAGGCTGTGCTGCGTGCACAGACGGAGCTGGAAATGGTTTCCCGCCGTTTAACGCACGGTGCCGGCGGGGAAATTTATGCCGAACATATCCGTGCGGCACTGCTTAGTTTAAAAGATTTAATCGGGGAAGTAACGCCAGATGACGTGCTGGATGTTATCTTCTCCAGTTTTTGTATGGGGAAATAAATGTTTACGTGTGATGAAGTATATGATGTAGTGGTCATTGGCGGCGGCCATGCCGGCTGTGAAGCGGCCCTTATAGCCGCCAAAACGGGGGCAAAAACCCTGCTGCTTACGCAAAGCTTGGATACCATAGCGCAAATGTCTTGCAATCCCTCCATCGGCGGTATTGCAAAGGGGCAAATTGTGCGTGAAATTGACGCTTTGGGCGGCGCCATGGGTAAAGTGACGGACGCCTCCGCCCTGCATTATCATATGCTTAATACGGGCAAAGGCCCGGCCGTGCATTCCCCGCGTGTGCAGTGCGATAAAAAGATGTATCAATTTACCTTTAAACACATGCTGGAATTACAGCCCAACCTGGATATCATGCAGGACGAGGCCGTGCGCTTGGCGGTGGACGACAACAAAATTACCGGCGTGCTTACTTTGCGCGATACTTTTTACCGCGCCAAAACTGTCATTTTAACCACGGGCACTTTTTTGGCGGGCACCATACACATCGGCACGGTCAATTACCCTGGCGGGCGCTATAACGATATGCCCAGCAACCTGCTGGCCAAGAACTTAAAAGAAATCGGCCTGCATACCCTGCGTTTTAAAACGGGTACGCCCATGCGCATTAACGCGCGGCAAATGGACGTTAGCAAATTCCGCCTGCAACCGTCGGACAATCCGCTTCAGCCCATTTGCCACTTTACGGACGCTAGGGAACAATCCAAACGCCATTTCTTGCAGTGCTATATTACCCGCACCAATTTAGAGACGGATAAAATCCTGCGTGCCAATGCCCACCGCTCGGCCATGTACAGCGGGCATATACACGGCATGGGGCCGCGGTATTGCCCGTCCGTGGAAGACAAAATTAAAAAATTTCCGGAAATTACCAGCCACCCCCTGTTTTTGGAGCCGGAAGGCTTTAACACGGAAGAATATTATATACAGGGCTTTTCCACAAGCATGCCGGAAGACGTGCAGCGCGCTTTGTTAAAAACCGTTCCCGGGCTGGAAAACACGCCCATTACCCGTGCGGGGTATGCGGTGGAGTATGATTTTTCCGACCCGAAAGATTTATATCCCACGCTGGAAAGCAAGCTAATCCCCGGGCTTTTTTGCGCGGGGCAGATAAACGGCACTACCGGGTACGAAGAAGCCGGCGGGCAAGGCTTGGTGGCGGGGATAAACGCCTCTATGAAAGTGCAGGGTAAGGAGCCGCTGGTTCTGCGCCGCGACGAAGCCTATATAGGCGTGTTAATTGACGATTTGGTAAACAAAGGCGTTAACGAGCCGTACCGTATGTTTACTTCCCGCGCGGAATACCGCATTTTACTGCGTAATGACAATGCGGACCTGCGCCTTATGCCCTACGCCTTTAAATACGGCACCATTGAAGAAAAATACCGCCGCCCCTTTGAGCGCTACCAGGAAGAAGTTAAAAAACAGCTGGAACACCCTGGCGCCCCGGTGGACGATACTGATTTATATCCCTGGACGCCCGAAAAAGTGCTCACTCATGCCGATATTCACCAAAAATACGCCGGCTATTACGAACGCAACAAAAAAGACGCCGAAAAGCTGGCCCAGGCGGACAGTATTAAAATACCCGCCGGGTTTGATCCGTCCGCCGTTAGGGGTTTGCTGTTTGAAAGCAGTCAAAAATTAAAAGAAGTAAAACCGCTTACGCTGGGGCAGGCTTCGCGCATACCGGGTGTTACCCCGGCCGATATTCAGCTTTTGGCCGTACATATAGAACGCTACCGGAGGTTGCACCGTGAACCCAACAATTAGCGCCTGCGCGCAAGCGTTAAATTTGCCCCTTACGCCAAAGCAGACAGAGCTCTTGGAGCGTTACGCCTCTTTGGTGTGGGAAAAGAAGGAAATGCTCAACCTAACCAGCGTGGAAGACATGCAGGAAATTTTTGAGCGCCATATTTGCGACGGGCTGCAAGCCGCGGCTTATATTTATGCTCAAACGGCCTCCCGCCCGGCCGCCGTGGCGGACGCGGGCAGCGGGGCCGGATACATTGGCATTACCTGCGCGGTGGCTTTGCCGCAGGTTACGGTAACGCTGGTGGAAAGCCTGCAGCGGCGTTGCGCGTTTATGAACTGGGCCGTTATGACGCTGGGCCTGAAAAACGTAAAAGTGGCAAACAAACGCCTGGGGCAGGGGGGAAGTTTTTCATTTGATTTTGTAACCGAGCGCGCCATGGGCAAATTAACCGATATTTTGCCCCTTTGCGCGCCGGCCGTGGCACCCGGCGGCACGTTTATTGCTTACCAGGGGGAGCGGCCGGACGAAGCCTCCGCCCTGCTGTTAAGCCGGCTGGGGCTGGCGGCTAAAGAGCCTATTGCCTACCGCTTAAGCGACGGGAAAACCCGCTTTTTGGCATTATTTACCAAGGGTGAATAAATAGATGACAAGGTTTATCCAATTCATACTGCTGGTGTTTGCGTTTGTGCTTTTGGCCGGGCCGGTAATGAAACATTACGGGTACGAGCCCGCCGACGTTTTGCAGCAAATTCAGCAAAAATTGGAAACTTTGGCAGATGAGTTTAGCGGTAAAGCCCCGGCTATTGCCCAAGTGCCGGAGCCGGAAATAAAAACGGAATACCAATCCATAGACCCGCGTGAGCTGGATAAATTATTTATGGACAGAAACCCGCGCTATGCCGTGCAGGAAAGTGCATCTTCCACAGACCCCATTGATTACAACACGCGGGACGAAAAAGAATTTAAAGAAATGATTGCCGGGCTGGAGCAGATTGGCTCCCTGGCGCCGGATTTGCCTACCAACAGCCTGCCCGGTTTTGCCGCCCCGCCTTACCGGCCGAAAGATTCTCAACAAAAATCCCGCTGGGTGCCGCCCCCGCCCGGGTTTATGACGGCCGAAACATTCAACTATTTAATTTACCGGGAAACGCACCCGGTTACCCAGTCCCTCTCTACCGTGCTGGATACGATTCACGGCAATTTGATGCTGGATTTGACTCCTTTCACCTTAGTCAGCAAACCCAACCGCATTTTGGTTATGCTGTTTGGCAATAAAGACAGTTATATGAATTTTACCAAGCGGCCGCCGTGGTCGGGCGCGTCTTCAGACTTAAAGGCAGACACGATGTATGTGCAGGAGGGCAAAAGCTTTTATCCGCTTTCCGTGCACGAGCTGACCCACCTGTATTTTGACGGGTACTTTTTGCCGGTTATTTCGCCGTTGTGGCTGTCGGAAGGGATGGCGGTGTACATGCAAATACACGCAAGCAAACAAAAGCCTTCCTGGGTGGAGCCGGCCATGAAGCGTATTTTAAACGGGCAAATTATCCCGCTTGAAAAAATGACCGTAACCGAAGACTTAAGCAACCTTTCCACCAAGGAAGCGGAGCTTTGGTATACCCAGGCCTACAGCCTGGTGGATTATTTGCTTAACCAGCGCACACGGGATGAGTTTTACCAGTTATGCAATGAATTAAAACAAAAAACCCCGCTGCACCAGGCTTTATACAAAGCCTACGGTATGCCGTTTACCAAAGTATCGGTATTGGAAAACGTGTGGCTGCACGATATACGCAAACAGGCAGGCACTTTGCCTGCCCCGGCGGTAAAGCAAACGGCCAAAAAACAAAACACCGCCCAAAAAACGGCCAATAAAAACACGGCCTCACAAAAAACGGCAGCTAAAAAATAGGACATATTTTATGACACAATGGACGCATATCCCCATATTAGCCCCGCAAATAGCCGACCTGCTTCTTACAGACCCGGACGGCATTTATGCCGACGGCACCCTGGGTTTGGGCGGACACACGGCTTTGTTTTTAAGCCGCCTTTCCCCCAAGGCGCGCGTGCTGGGCTTTGATAAAGACGCCCAAGCCCTGCAAATGGCCAAAGAACGTATAAATGACCCCCGTTTAATTACTTTTAACGAAAGTTACACCTGCCTGCCCGCTGAGCTGGAAAAACTGCAAATACCGGGCGTAAAAGGCGCTTTGTTTGACTTGGGTTTAAGCTCTTACCAGCTGGATAACCCCGCCCGCGGTTTTAGTATAATAAATAATGGCCCCCTGGATATGCGGTTTGATTTAGCCTCGCCCTTAACGGCACAGGTAATTGTAAACACATGGGGGCTGGACGATTTAACGCGTATTCTAACCGATTACGGTGAAGAGCGCAAAGCCGGCCAAATAGCTTTGGCCATTTTAAATGCACGGCGTAACGCTCCCATCAACACCACCGAAGATTTAAAACAAATTGTGGAACGCGTTTACGGCTTTAGGGGCAAAACGCACCCGGCCACGCAAACGTTCCAGGCACTGCGCATAGCGGTAAATGATGAATTAGGCTCGGTAGAAACCCTATTAAAAGTTTTGCCTCAAATTATTGTGCCGGGGGGGCGGGCAGCGGTGCTTACTTTCCACTCGCTGGAAGACCGGCTGGTTAAAAACCGTTTTAAAGAGTTGGCCGCCCAAGGCGGGTGGAAATTGGTAAACAAAAAGGTAATTGTTCCTTCTTACCAGGAAATTTGCCAAAACCGCCGCGCCAGAAGCGCCAAATTAAGGGTAATTGAAAGATTATGAAAATATTTGCCGTTTTATTTTTTGTCAGCTTGTTTGCCATGGGCGTGGTGGTTATGCGTATGGAAATAAACCGCTCCGGCCGGGAAATAAGCAAACTGCAAAACCATGTGGAAGTGCAGGAAGCCCGCAACCAATATGTGCAAATGGAAATTGCCCGTTTGGAAAGCCCGGCCCATGTGTCTGCCCTGGCGCGGGAAAAACTGGGGCTTGAATTTACCAAACCCTATAATGTGGTGCTACTGGAAGATTAAGCTATGTTTAAACGCTCAAGCCCGTTTATTTATGACGTTAAAAACCGCATGAAAATATGCGGGCTTTTGTGTTTGCTGGCGCCGGTGGCCATCGGGCTGCGTTTGTTTTATATGCAAACCTTCCAGCACGATAAATTTACCACCAAGGCCGAACGCGCCATTTATAACTACCTGGCCGAAGACCGCCTGCGCGGCAAAATATTGGACGTAAACGGTTATTTTCTGGCCCAGTCCGTGCGTACGCACTCGTGCGGTATATCCAAACGCTATGTAAAAGACAGAAACAAAACCATTTCTTTTTTATCCAAAACATTGGGCATACCAAAAGAGCGCATTCTGGAAAAATGGCGCCGTAACCGCAATTTCTTTTTTGTGGCTAAAAAAATTAAGCCGGATGTATATATGCAAATTGTGCCCACGCTGCGCACTTCGTTGGGGCAAGGGCTGGATTTAACGCCGGAATACGAACGCATACACCCTTACGGCAATACGGCTTTGGATCTGCTGGGGGCGGCCAACTCCAAAAATTTAGGGCTTTCCGGCTTGGAGCAAATGTACAACCGGGAGCTTAGCCAAGACATCAGCAAAAAACGCGCCAAACGCGCGCGCCGCGGGGAAATTATTTATGACCGCAATTTAAAAGAGCACCTCTCCGTGGGGGACGTGTACTTAACCATTGATTTGCAGGCCCAGTTTTTTGCCGAGGAAGCACTCAAAAAATCGGTGGAAGAATACGGCGCCGAACACGGCATAGCCCTGGTGCAGGAGCCTGCCACCGGGCGGATACTGGCGGCGGCGTCTTACCCGGTGAAGGACGGGCAATCCCTGGCGTTTCAGTTTACGTATGAGCCTGGCTCCACCTTTAAAACCATTGCCATATCCTCGGCGTTGGACGCAGGCACCGTAACCGTTACCGATTCCATTGATATGGACGGGCGCAAGTGGGAAGTGGCCCGTGGTTTTACCATACGTGATAATCAGCACAAAAAGGATTTTCTGTCCATACCGGAAATTATGCAGCTTTCATCCAACATCGGCGCGGGTAAAATAGCGGTGGAATTGGGGGCCAAAAACTTGTTTTATTATTTAAAGGCATACGGCTTTGGCACCAAGACGGACATTAATTTTAACGGGGAAGCCAAAGGCTATGTTCCGCCCTATAATAAGTGGACCAAGGTGGACTTGGCCACCAAAGGCTACGGTTATGGTATTTCCCTTACGCCTATACAGCTTATTAATGCTTATTCCGCCATTGCCAACGGCGGCACACTGATGCAGCCCCACCTGGTGGACCGCATTGAATACGCCGACGGACGTGTGGAAAAGAAAGCCAAACCGGTAAAGATACGCCGCGTAATAAAGCCCCAAACAGCCCAGATTATGACCAAGGTCCTCCAAAGCGTGGTGGAAGCGGGCAGCGGCAAACGCGCCCAAATAAAAGGCTATACCGTGGCCGGCAAAACCGGCACGGCCGAAAAATTAAGCAAAGAAGGCGGATACGGCAAAAGAAACCATATTGTTTCTTTCTGCGGGTTTGTGCCGGCCAGCAAACCGCAGTTTACCATTTTGGTGGTGTTGGATAATCCTTCCAAATACACCTTTGGCGGCACGGCAGCCGCCCCGGCCTTTAAACAAATTGCCGAAAATTTACTTACATTAAAAGGCATACAGCCTGATCAAGTGGATTTTATTAATTAAGGAGATTGTATGAAACTGAACCTGACGTTTGCTAAAACCGCGGAAATCATGAAAGGGGAGCTGAAAAGCAAAAACCCTTCCGCCAAGATTACCGGCTTCGTTACCGACAGCCGCGTGGTTACCAAGGGGGACGCTTTCATTGCCTTAAAAGGCTTAAAGCACGACGCACACCAATTTATTAACCAAGTAATTAAGAAAGGGGCTTCTTTAATCGTGGCCGAAAAGGCCCACTGCCCGGAAATAACCGATGAAAAAGTATCCGTTATTTACGTGCAAAACACCTTAAAAGCCTTGCAGGACCTGGCCAAATACCACCGCTTAAACAGCACGTTAAAAGTGGCCGCCATTACGGGTTCCAACGGCAAAAGCACCACCAAGCAAATGCTAAAAGCCATTTGTGAACAAGCGGGAGAAACGGTGGCCAATATGGGCAATTTTAACAATCAGTTCGGCACGCCGTTTTCTCTGTTGGAAATACAACCCAAACATAAATACGGCATTTTTGAGTTGGGTGCCTCCCACCCCGGGGATATTGACGAGCTGGCCGCCATTGCCGTGCCGGATGTGGCCGTAATTACCAATATTTCCGCCGCCCATTTGGAATATTTTAAAGATTTAGAGACCGTTTATAAAACCAAAACGGAAATTGCCAACCACTTAAATTTTGGCGGCACCCTGGTTTATAATACCGACGACCCGATGCTCTCCCGCCTGCAAACGGAGTTTAAAGGCAAGGCCTTACCGTTTGGTTACAGCCCTTCCGCCGCGCTGCGCATTTTAGACACGCAGGATAAATTCTCTTTTACTTACAAAGGCGAAGCTTATGTGCTGGACATTAACCTGCACTCGCACGATAAATACAATGCCGCCGCCGCGGCTGCCGCGGCCATTGCGCTGGGGATTTATATGGACGAAATTAAAAAAGGTCTTTTATCTTACACACCCATGCCCATGCGTTTGGAACGGGTGGAAAAGAACGGCGTCCACTTTATTTTAGACTGCTACAATGCTAACCCCGCCAGCATGAAGGCCGCCTTGGATATTTTAGGCAAGGAGCCTTCCACCCCGCGCATAGCAGTGCTGGGGGACATGAAAGAGCTGGGTTCCTCCTCTAAGGATTACCACCGCTTAATTGCCCGTCAACTACTGGATAACCAGGTGGATTATGCTTTCCTGGCCGGGGAGCAAATGCATTACGCTTACGAAATACTGCAAAACGCAGGCGGCGTGCATGCCGTATACGGCAAAACCCCGGCGGATTGGACCGGCGAGTTGAAAAAACTGCTTAAAAAGAAAAACGGCACCTGTTTGGTGAAAGCGTCGCGCTCTATGAATTTTGAAAATATTTTTAAGGAGATTTAAGTGTTATATTATCTTACCCAGTTTAAGGATGATTTTACTTTCCTTAATATTTTCAGCTACATCACTTTCCGCACCGGTGCGGCGGTGTTTACGTCGTTCTTTTTAAGCCTGCTTCTAGGGCCTGCCTTGGTGGCCAAGCTGCGCTCCTATAAAATACAGCAAATAGAGCGGGAATACGGCCCGGCGTCTCACCTCTCCAAAAGCGGCACCCCCACTATGGGCGGCCTGCTTATTTTGGTTACCCTGCTTACCAGTGTTTTGTTATGGGCCCGGTTGGACAATGCCTATATTTGGCTGATGATTTTTACCACCATTGCCTTAGCCAGCGCCGGTATTATGGACGATTACACCAAACTGGTTAAAAAGAACCCGGAGGGGATGAAATCCTCCATTAAATTTGCCATACAGCTTTTTACGGCTTTGGTGGTGGTAGGGTATTTGGGCGCCAACCCTCCCAACGGCAATTATGCCACCTCTGTTATGATACCGTACATGAGCAAAATGTTTATTGATTTATCCGTATTCTATTTTGCGTTTTCCATGTTGGTTATTGTGGGGTCTTCCAACGCTACCAATTTAACGGACGGGTTAGACGGCCTGGCAGCCGGTTGTATGGTGTTTACGGCTATAGCCTACGGGGTGGTGTCTTACCTGGCGGGCAATATTCATTTTGCAGATTACTTAAAAATCATTTATGTTCCCGGCGCGGGGGAAATAACCGTGTTTATGGGTGCCTTGGTGGGGGCGTGTATTGGTTTCTTGTGGTTTAACGCTTACCCGGCCCAGGTGTTTATGGGGGATACCAGCTCGCTGTTTTTAGGGGGGGTAATCGGCACGGCGGCATTGTGCGTAAAGCAGGAATTGCTGCTGCCCATTGCCGGGGGTATTTTTGTGTTGGAAACCGTATCGGTTATGCTTCAAATGGGATATTTTAAATTAACCCACGGCAAGCGCCTTTTTAAAATGACGCCCATACACCACCATTTTGAGTTAATGGGTATAGCAGAACCCAAAGTAATTGTACGGTTTTGGATTGTGGGCGCCATGCTGATGCTGTTGGCGTTGGCATCGCTTAAGATAAGGTAAAATAAAATATGCCAACTTTATTTAACCGCTCCGGCAAAAGGAATAATTTTATAAAAAAACCGCATCCCCGCCCGTGGGGTATGGCGCATAACCCTTTGCCGGTAAACGGCTCCTGGCGGCCCTTGCCTATGGATAAACCTTTGGCGTTTATCACTTTTGCGTTTGTGCTGTTTGGGCTTATTTTTACTTATTCTTCCAGTGCGTTTGATTCTATGGCGTATTTTAAACGCCAGGTGTTGTTTGACGTGCTGGGTATGGCAGCCGCTTTGTTTTTATGGCAATTTTATGATAAACTGCAAAAAATATGGCTGTTTAAACCCATTCATTTGATATACGTTACTTGGGTGTTGCTTACGGTGGTTTTATTTACCAAACCCATTGCCAATGTGCACCGCTGGATTGATTTGGGCTTTTTTAATTTGCAGCCTTCGGAAATAGCCAAAGTAACGCTGGTTATTTACGTGGCCGATTATTTAAGCAATGTACAGGGTAAACTGTCCAAAAACTGGATGCTGATGATTAAGCCTTTGGTGGTAACGGCCATTACGCTAGGGCTTATTTTAATCGCCCGGGATTTTGGCACCCCGGCTTTAATGTGTGTGGTGGTGGGGGCCATGTTGTTTGCGGCTGGGGCTAAATTAAAACATTTGGCCGTGCCGGTGCTGATAGCCTTGCCGGTAGCCGTGCAGCAGCTTTTATTTGTGCCGTATCGCAGGGAAAGGCTGCTCTCTTTCTTAAACCCGGAGGCGGACCCCGGCGGCGTGGGGTATCAGTTGGTGCAGTCTTTTACTGCGGTGGGGTCAGGCGGTTGGTTTGGCAAAGGCCTGGGCAACAGCGAGTTAAAACTGGAATATCTGCCCGCGGCCCATACAGACTTTATTTTTTCTATTATGTGCGAAGAAGTGGGCCTTTTTGGCGCGGCGGTGCTGTTGTTGTTTTTCTGCTGGCTGCTGGTGCGCGGAATTAGTTTGGCGCGTGTGGCCCGCAATAATTTTAACAGTTTGCTTATATTTGGCCTTACGCTTACCATTTGCGTGCAGGCATTTATTAATATGTCTATGGCTATTGGTTTAATGCCCACGAAAGGGATTGCCTTGCCGTTCTTTTCGTATGGGGGGTCGTCGGTAATTATGACGCTGGTGATGATGGGCATTTTGCTTAATATGGCCGCGTCGGACTCTGCCTCCAAAACCCCATTAAGGGAAGATTATACCCATTACAAAACAAGGAACAGATAAATGAATAAACGTTTTATTATCGCTTCCGGCGGCACGGGGGGGCATTTTTACCCCGGCTTTGCGCTGGGCAAATTGTTAAACAAACAGGGCTGCAGCGTGCTTTTTGTGGTGCGCAAAAATGACCCGGCCATACAAATTTTGCAAGACAGCAAATTAAAATACCGCGAGGTGGATTTTATGGGCCTTCCCCGCGGGTTTAATCCGCTGGGTTATTTTAAATTTGTGGCTAAACTGTTTGGCGCTTTATGCCAAATGAAGCAAGTCATCAAAGAATTTAAGCCCACCGTATGCCTGGGGACGGGCGGTTACATTTCCTTCCCGCTTTTGTACCAGGCACACCGGATGGGTATCAAAACCGTTGTGCACGACTCCAACACCAAAATGGGCCTGGCAAATAAAGTGTGTGCCCGCTTTGCGGATTTGGTGTTGCTGGGGCTTCCCTCTAATGAACAAATAAAAAACGCCATTCTTACCAGTACGCCTATTCGCACGGAATTTGCTGACCCGGTGGACCGTACAAAAATATTGACGGAGCTGGAGCTTGACCCGCAGCAAAAAACCGTGCTGATATTTGGGGGCAGCCAAGGGGCCAAAGGTTTAAACGCAGCCGTTATACAGGCTGTAAAGCGCATTGTGGCAGAAAACCAAAACGTGCATTTTATCCATATTAGCGGAGAGCGCTGGTATCAAACCATTAAAAACCAATACGGCCGCACTTTAAACGTGTGTGTATTGCCGTATTCCAATGAAATTTACGAGCTTTTGCAGGTGTGTGATGTGGCCATTTGCCGCAGCGGGGCCAGCACACTGGCGGAGCTGATTTACTGCCGCAAGCCGGCGCTATTGGTGCCTTACCCGCATGCTGCGGCAAACCACCAGTATTACAATGCCAAAATTTTACAGTCGGTCGGATGTGCGGTAATTGCCTTGGAAGGGGAGCGGCTGGAACAGGAAATTTACCAGTTTTTAAACCGGGCCCTGCTGATGCAAAACGACGCCATGCTGCGCACCATGACGGAAAATTATTCCAAATTAAATATTCCCAACCCGTTAAACGCGGCCGAAAATATAGCCGAAATATTAAAAAAGATGTAATTTAAAAGCCTTGGGTGTTTTTCTACCCCAAGGCTTTTTATTGTGCACTGTGGGCTTACGGGTGCACATTGTGGTTTATATATTTATAAATGTCCGTTTGCCACCAAGGCCCGATTTTAAAAACTGTTAACCGTTATAAAACATAAAAAACCCCGCTTTGCGCGGGGTTTTTGCAATATGTTTTTATATTATAAGGCACCCACAAAATCCGCCAGTTTTTTGCCGTCGCTGGTACCGTCGCTGGTGATATCGATGCGGTAATTGTTGCCGGTGGCCTGATCCGGGATAATTTGCGTCCATTTAACAATACAGGTGGCGGAGCCTTCATCGCGTCTGCAAACCTCTACCGTGCAGTTATTTTTTAAAGTAAAAGTAAAATTCTTGGTAGAAAATACTTTCCCGCCGTTGGGGTTATCCCATCTGCCGCCTTGCAGGTCCGCGTCCAGGGCGGTGTTATCGGTAGGGCAACCCAAAGTGGGGTTTGCCTGACGGTAGCGCTGGATAGAGTCCGTCATGGCCTTGGCGTTTAAAAAGCCTTCCGTAAGGCGGGCTTTCTCCACGGAAATGGTATACTGCGGCAGCGCTACGGAAGACAAAATGCCTATAATCAGCACCACCACCAACAGCTCAATTAAGGTAAAACCCTTGTTGTTTTGCATGGCAATTCTCCTTACTACCAATCAAAATTTGCTTACACTGTATAGTATAATAAAAAGCCTTCCTAAGGCAAGCCCCCAAAAAATACTTGAAAAGAAGTAAAAAAAATGTATAATAATATATGAACATATATTCATATATTTGAGGTTTATGGTTATGTCTCCATCCAAAAAAACAATTAAAACGGCCGTATGCGCTCAGCCGTTGGCACACCAAAAAGCTGCTAAAAAATTAAAACAAAACGCCCCGAAAGAAGAAGAACTTTACGACTTGGCAGACTTGTTTAAAGCGTTTGCGGATTCGTCGCGCATCAAAATATTATGGGCGCTTAGCGCGTCGGAATTTTGTGTGTGTGATTTGGCGGACGCATTGGGCATGACGCAGTCCGCCGTGTCCCATCAGCTGCGTTTACTAAAACAAAGCCGTTTAATAAAAAGCCGCCGCGAAGGGCAAAGCATTATCTATTCTTTAGCGGACGAGCATGTTAAAAAAGTATTTAGCTTAGGTTTAGAACACGTGAGGGAAAAATGAGCAATATGCATACGCAACAATGTTCCTGCAGTGGGGATTGCCACGCGCAGGCTTTACCGCAAAACTACGGCATAAAACAATTTGCCGAGGAAAAGAGACTGCTTTTATTGGCTATTGTACTGTTTGCGGCGGGTTTCTTTTTTAACGGTCTGCTTACCGTACAATTTGTGTTGTATTTTATTGCCTGGCTGCTGGCCGGGAAAGAGGTGCTTTTAACCTCTTTAAAAAAATTAGGCAAAGGCAATTTTTTAGACGAAAACTTTTTAATGTCCGCCGCCACGGTAGGGGCTTTTATCCTAAAGCAATACCCTGAGGCCGCCGCCGTAATGATATTTTATCAGGTAGGGGAGGCCTTTCAGGAGTATGCGGCCGGCAATTCCCGCCGTTCCATTAAATTCCTGCTGGCCATGCGCCCGCCTTTTGCCCGTGTGCAGGAAGGCGCTTCCTGGCGTAAAACCGCACCGGAAAGTGTACAGCCAGGCCAAGTAATAGCCGTGTACCCCGGGGAAAAAATCCCGCTGGACGGTACCGTTACGCAAGGGAAAGCCTATGTGGATACTTCTGCCTTAACGGGGGAATCCGTCCCGCGCCGCCTTACGGCCGGGGGGGATGCTTTAGGCGGTTTTGTGTGTAAAGACGGCAAACTGATTATCAAAGTGCTCCGCCCTTATAAAGAAAGTGCCAGCGCCAAAATTGTGGAACTGGTGGAACATGCCGCTTCCAAAAAAGCGCAAACGGAAAACTTTATTTCCCGCTTTGCGCGCTGGTATACACCTGTGGTGGTAGGGGCTGCCGTGCTGGTGGCCGTTGTGCCGCCTTTCATTATACCCGGGGCAGAATTTAAAGTATGGGTATACCGCGCATTGGTATTTTTGGTTATTTCGTGCCCGTGTGCGCTGGTGCTTTCGGTGCCGCTTGGTTTCTTTGGCGGTATTGGCGGTATGGCCAAAAACGGTATTTTGGTAAAAGGCGGGAACTATGTGGAGGCCCTTTCCCGCATGGGCATATTGGCTACGGACAAAACCGGCACGCTTACCCAGGGGGTGTTTGAGGTTTCTTCTGTACAGCCTAGCGGCTTGCCCAAGGAAGCCTTTTTGGAAATTTGCGCCCTGGCGGAACACGCCTCTTCCCACCCCATAGCAGCGGCTCTGCGCCAAGCCTGGGGAAAAGAACTAAACGCTGCCCGCGTACAGGAATTAAAAGAAACCGCCGGGCAGGGCATCAGCGCCAGGGTGGACGGCAAACCCGTGCTGATAGGCAAAATGTCCTTTCTTCAGGCAAACGGTATACAAAACATTAAACAGGTGCCAAACGCCGTATATTGCGCCATAAACGGCCAATTTGCCGGCCTGGTAACCATAGAGGATAAATTAAAAGAAGACGCCGCACAAGCCGTTTTAGCCCTTAAAAAGCAGGGCGTTAAACAGGTTGTGCTGTTAACGGGAGACAACAGTGCCAATGCGCAAAAAACCGCGCAGGAAGTAAGTGCCGATGCTTTTTATGCGGATTTGCTGCCGGCAGGCAAAGTGGCCAAAGTGGAAGAATTAAAGGCCGGGCTGCCCGCCAAATACACCTTAGCCTTTGTGGGGGACGGCATTAACGACGCCCCTGTATTGGCCCGGGCGGACGTGGGTATTGCCATGGGCGCCCTGGGAAGCGACGCCGCCGTG
Organism: uncultured Elusimicrobiales bacterium; assembly: GCA_944327085.1. Classification (GTDB taxonomy): domain Bacteria; phylum Elusimicrobiota; class Elusimicrobia; order Elusimicrobiales; family Elusimicrobiaceae; genus Avelusimicrobium. The sequence goes on from CALVGG010000002.1 coordinate 336,653, forward strand.
GAAGCGGCCGATGTGGTGCTGATGAGCGATGAGCCCATCAAAATTCCGCAGGCAGTGGCCGCGGCCCGCTTTACCCTGCATATTGTACGGCAAAACATTTGGGTGGCATTAGCCATAAAAACCATTATTTTGCTGTTGGGTGTGGCGGGGGAAGCCAACCTGTGGGAAGCGGTATTTGCCGATGTGGGCGTATCGGTAGCGGCAGTGCTTAACTCTTGCCGGCCGTTAAAGTATAAACCGCGTTTATAAGTAAGCAATAAACAATATCCGTAAAAAACCCCGGGTTGTGCCCGGGGTTTTTTATTGTACATCAATTTATAGTTCTTGATGATATACTTCTTTAAAATTTAACGCGCCGTACTTGGCCTCCAACACTTTCTGCAATTGGCCGTAGGCCGGATAATGCGCTTTATGCAATAAACAGTTGGAATATAACCAAGCCACATAATAGGTGGTCATATCTTTAACGGTGCCGTTTTTGTTTTGGGCGTAATTTACGGCATAGCGGGCGTTTTTCTTAAACCAGGTTTCCGCCAAGATGGCATCCATGGTTTTGCCCGGGTGAAGCAGGCGGGCGGAAGCTTGGGCCAAGGGGTAGAGGGCTTTTTCATCCAGTTTGGAAGGAAGGGGAAGGCGCATAATTTGGTTTTTTAATAAAATATTTTGGCGTAAAACCGCGGGAACAGCTCCGTGAATTTTTTTCAATAACATTTTATTGAAATTTTGTGGGTTGCTGTTTTTTAATAACAATTGCCCGATGGCGGATTTTCCCTGTTTGTTGGCTATTTGCGGGGCCTGTTTAATGGCTTTTTTAAAAAAACCCTGTGCCTGGGCGGAAACGGAAAGGCAAACAATCATACAAATCAAAATTATTTTATACATATTTTCTCCTTTTGTTTAGTAAATTGTAGCAATCTGCCTCATTGAGTGCCTGGGCCATTGGGCCTAGATATAAATGTTTTTAAGTCCTATGTTTTGCGCACGGGGAATGACGATAGACACAAGCGGGGCGAAACATAAAAAACCGGGTGTTTTATCACCCGGGAACAGTATCCAAACACGGTGTGTTTTATTCCAGCCCGCGTATGCGGCGGATATTGCGTTTGTGTTGGTCAAACGTAGGGCTGAACACATGGCGGCCTGTGTTATCGGCCACAAAGTATAAATTATCAAAATTAGGCGTGGGGTTTAATACACCCAGGATAGACTCATAACTGGGGTTGCAAATGGGCCCCGGCGGCAACCCCGCATTGCGGTAGGTGTTGTAAGGGGATTGGGTTTTTAAGTCCTTATAGGTAAGGCCCTTTTTCCAGTAGCGGTTTTCTTTGGCGTTATAACCCAAAGCGTACTGGACGGTAGGGTCAGCCTCCAGGCGTTTGCCTATTTTTAAGCGGTTTAAATAAACGGCGGCAATTTTGGGGCGCTCGTCGTGGTGGATGGCTTCGCGTTCCACAATGGAGGCCAAGGTTAATATTTCATTTTCAGATAACTTAGACGGATATTTTAACAAAAGCGGCAAGACGCGCTGTTCATACTGGCCGGTCATCTCCGCCACTACTTTTTGCGCGGGGGTATTTTCGGAAAATAAATACGTGGAGGGGTAGAGCTTTCCTTCCAGCTTGCGTTCCCGCACAATAGATAGAAATTCTTTCCCGTCCGTAATGCCCTTTTCGGACAGGGCCTCCGCTATTTCCTCGCTTCTCCAGCCTTCCAGCACGGTTAAGCGCTCGTAGTGGGTGCAACGGCCGCTTTTAATACAGTTGATAACCTCAAAGCTGGGGGTGTTTTTGCGCAGGTCAAACTTGCCGGCCTTTAAATCTTTGGCCGACGCGGTAAGCCTTAACAATATTTTAAACGCCAGCGGGTTTTTAATTACTCCGGCTTCTTTTAATTCCTGTGCAACGGACGCCCCGCTTTGCCCCGGGCGTATGGTAAAGGTAATCAGCTCTCCTTTATCCCAGGAGAACATCTTTACCAGCCACAGCACGCTGCCCAAAAAGAAACAACAAATTACAGCAAATATAAGAAGCCGTTTCATTTATTTATTTCACCAATTTCAAAAAAGTGCGTCGGCCGATTTGCAGCACGGTGCCGTTTTCAAACGAGAGGGGGGCGTCTTTCTCCGCCTTTATCCCGTTTAAGCGCACGGCACCCTGGTCTATCAGTGCACGGGCTTTGTTTTTGCTTTGAGCCGCACCCGCCGCAAAAATGACGGCAGAAAGCAAAGCCCCTTCCTGCGGTTTAAATTCGGGCATTTCGTCCGGGTTTTGTTTTTTGGAGAATACCTGCTCAAAATTGGCCCGGGCCGCTTGGGCGGCTTCCTGCCCGTGGAAACGGGCCGTAAGCAAGCCGGCCAGCTGTTTTTTGGCTTCCATGGGGTGCATGGCTTTTACCTGCGCCATATCGGCAGAGGTTAACAGCTCGTAATAAGAAATCATCAACTCGTCAGACACGGACATAATTTTCCCGAACATATCGTTCGGCGCGTCATTAAGGCCCACATAGTTGCCGTAGGATTTGGACATTTTCTTCACGCCGTCAATCCCCACCAGCAGCGGCACCGTAATGGCCACCTGCGGTTCCTGGCCGTTGTTTTTTTGCAGCTGGCGGCCGACTAATAAGTTAAAAATCTGGTCCGTACCTCCCAGCTCCACATCCGCATTTAAGGCCACAGAGTCCTGCCCCTGGAACAAGCTGTAAAGCACCTCCAGCAAGCTAATGGGGTTGCCCTCGGCCATGCGTTTTTTAAAGTCTTCGCGTTCCAACACCTGGGCCACGGTTACTTTTTGCAGGATTTGCATAAGGCTTTTGCCGGAAACAAACGGGTCCAGCCATTCGCTGTTAAAGCGTACTTCGGTTTTGGAAGGGTCGAGCACTTTAAAGGCTTGGTCCGTATAGGTTTTGGCGTTTTCTAAAATTTTCTCGCGTGGCAAGACGGGGCGGGTGGAATCGCGGCCGGAAGGGTCGCCCACGGCGGCGGTAAAATCCCCAATGACGAGAACCGCCTTATGCCCCAAGTCTTGAAAGCGGCGCAGTAAAGACAGCACCACACTGTGCCCCAGGTGCAGGTCAGCGCTGGTCGGGTCACACCCTAATTTTACGGTTAAGGTTTTGCCGCTTTCCAGTTTTTTGGCTAAATCGGCTTTGGACACCACATCCACGCAGCCGCGCGTTAAAAAGTTGATTTGTTCGTCAATGGTCATTGTCATAATCTCCAGAATGGGTACTTACTAATATTTTAGCATATACAAACTAAAACCGCCTGGCGGCCAGGCGGTAAAAAACAGTGTTTTGCGTTTTATTTACCGGGGCAAACCGTAGCGGTTGGCAAACGGCTGGCCGGGCCAAAAACAAAGTATCAGTATGCAAATGGGAAAGATATAAACCAGTATGGTCCACCAGGCGCAAAAATCAATATCGTGCAGGCGGCGTATAATGGCACTGCAGGAATAGAGCAGAAAAACCAGCAACAGCCCGCTGCCAATAAACATAAACGGGATTAACAGCAACTCCCATCCGCCGCCTAAATGGGCCAACGCCACAAACATAGAGCCCAAGGCGTAAATAACCAGGGCAATCAGCATGCGGATAATAAATGATTTTCTGTTTAAACGTCCCTGAACACTAAACATAAAACCCCCTTGGTAATGTATTTAGTTTATGGTACAAAAAATAAACGGTTTAGTAAAAGTCGTACGGATCGGCCGAGAGTTTGAGGGGGTGCTTTTTATCCTGCGTGCACAGGCGGTCCAGCGCCGCCACGGCGGGGAAATATTGTTCGTTATCTAATTTAAACAAAAGGTATTCTTTTTTTAATTTATCGGTTTTTTTACCGCAAGGTACGGGGCCGGATATTTCCAAGGCACAGCCTTTAAACAAAGCTTTTAAGCGGGCGGTTTGCTTGTCTAATTCTGTATATTCTTTATTTTTTAACGTAACCCGTATCAGGCGCACGTAAGGCGGGTATTGAAAGGCCTCGCGCAGCGCCAGTTCCTGGCGGGAGGCTTCTTCCCAATTATTGTTTACTAAATATTCAAAAGGGTAAATATCCTGGCCTGAGGCCTGCACAATTAAACGCCCGCCCGGCACGCAGGCTGCGCTGTAACGCAGCTGAAAAAGCAACTGGCCGAACTTTTCGCTGGCGCGAAAGTCCGGGCTGTCCAGCTCCAAATCGGCGTCCAGCACGCCAAAGAGGGTTATTTTGCCTCCGGTTGCCGCGCTGGCCGCCAGGCGGGTGCCTATTAAAATATCGGCTTGGCCGCTGTAAATGGCGTGCGGGGCTTCGTGCCCCTGGCCGGATTTGGTTTTTAGCGTATCGGAATCCAAACGCAAAATGCGCGCCTGTGGGAAAAGCTTTTGCACTTCGGTTACTATTTTTTGCGTTCCGCCCCCGCGTGATTTAAAAATAAGGTTGGAACACTTGGGGCATTTTTGCTCCAAAGGCTCATGCGCGCCGCATTTTTTACAAAGCAAAAAATCCCCCGTTTCCGGCGTGTTCTCGCGCGAGAGGATCGCCCCGCATTTCTTACAGCGGGCGTATTCCCCGCAGTTTAAACAATAATAAGCATTGGAATAGCCGCGGCGGTTTAAAATGAGCAGTACCGGCTCTTTGCGGGTTAAGTTTTGGCGGATTTGATCGGCCAGGAAGTCGGAAATATATTTGGAGTGTTCCCCGCGTTTGGCGGTAATTTTAACCTGGGGGGTATAATCGGCCCCCGGGCGTTTTTGCGTAAGCTGAAAGTGCGCCACCCGCCCGTCCTGCACCAGTTTAAACATTTCCAAACTGGGGGTTTGCGATACAAAAACCACCATGGCTGCGTGCATTTGCCCGCGCAAAAGGGCCAAATCCCGCAGGTGATAATAAGGCTTGTTTTCTTCCTGCTTGTAGTTTTCGTCTTCTTCCTTTAGCACCACGGCCAAACGCAAGTTTTTAAACGGAAGGAGTATGCCCGAGCGCATGGCTATCACCACGCACGGCACACCGTTTGCCACGGCGGAAAAATATTTCTTTTTCTGCGCCAGCGGCGTTTTGCTGTGCCAGCAGAATACATACTCCGCCCCAAATTGCTGTTGGGCGCGGGCAATAAAATCTTTGGCGGCCACAATGTCCGGCACGGTAATAAGCACCTGGCCGCAGTTTTGCAGGGCCAGTTCGGCCAGGGTTAAACAAAGTTGGGTTTTGCCGGTGGCGGCGGGGCCGCTTAATAAAACGGGGTAAAATTCATAGGCCGGGGCGGAGGCCAACTCGTTAAACACCGCTTTTTGTTGGGAAGAGAAAGAAGATACATCTTTCTTGGCGGTAAACGGCGCCGGCACGGGGCTTTCCTGCAGTTTAAAATAAGGCTGGGGAGGAACGAGGGAAAACAAAATCTGCCCAATGGCGCCGCCCCAAGTTTTTTTAATAAACTGGGCCAGGGGGAATAAATCACTGCCAAAAACGGGGCGCGGGTCCACCACGCAAACTATGTCTTTAATTTGAATGTTTTGCAACGCGCAAGAGGGGGTTACCTGCACCACCAGCCCGGCTGTAAGCCGTGGGCCGAAAGGGGCCGTAACACGCACGCCGGGCTGAACTTGGGCTTCCAGTTCGGGGGGGATATGATAATCAAAATCACGGTCCAGCGGGACGTCAAACACTACTTTGCAAAACATGGAAATACCTTATTTGGAAGGCGCTTTTAAACCCATATGCGCCATTACCATCTGCAAGTCGGCCCAGGCGTCTTTTTTCCAGCCCGGGTTGCGCAGCAAAGCGGCAGGGTGAAAGGTGGCCAATATCTTAACCGGGCGAGGCAAGGAAACACTGTCTAAACTTAATGTATAAAACTTGCCGCGCAAAGCCCCCAAGGATTTGGCGTCCGCAATCAGCGCCTTGGCCGATACCCCGCCCAAAGCCACCACAATTTCCGGCATAATGATGGAAATTTGTTTTTCCAAATATTTGCGGCAGCAGGCAATTTCCTGGGCGTTGGGGGCGCGGTCGTTACCGTGTTTTTCGGGGTGTTGCGGGTCCACCATCGGGTGGCATTTGGCAATATTGGCAATAAATACTTCTTCGCGCTTCAAGCCCATGGCGGCTATCATTTTATCAAGCAACTGCCCGGCGCGCCCCACAAACGGGCGGCCTTGGCGGTCTTCATCATAGCCGGGGCCCTCGCCCACAAACATCAAGCGGGCATTTACATTGCCTTCCCCGGGTACGGCGTTTAAGCGGGTGTCCCCCAGCGGGCAGCGGGAGCAGTTTTTAATCGTGGCGGCCAATTCGGCCAAAGCGGCGGTTTTTTCTTCCGTGGTCATAGCGCCTCCGGCAGGGGAAACGTTTTCTTCGGCTGCAGGGGTGCCCGCCGGCTGGGGTTTTTCCACCGTAATGGTTTGCGGGTGCTGCGGCACGGGTTGGCCAAAGACCACGGTTAACGTGTCTTGGGCGGGGGAATGGGAAACAGCTTTTTTGGCAGGCTTGGGCGCAGGGGCCGCCTCTTGATACAAAACCTGTTCGCTCACGCTATGAGCGGGTTTGGTATGTAGGGGGGGCGCCTGCACGTCCGCCTTTACGTGCGAAAACCCGGCGGCCGCCTGATTAGTAGCGGCCGCCGATATAAAGTCTTCCTCTTCATGGGCCGAAAGAAAGTTCTTTAATTCGGCCGCCAAAGCACGTACGGACTTGTCTGCCATGTCGTTCTTATAATTTCATCGGCTCTTTGGCCTTGCGTTCCGCTTCTTTGCGGGCTTCTTCTTGCGCTTTTAATTCAGCTTCCAGGTTTTCTTTGCTGATTTTCAGCACTTCTTCTTTGGAAACTTTGTTGGAAATGATGTCGTCCAACGCTACTTTAATTACCACAGCATTGGGCTGGTTTTTGTATTCGTCTTTCTTTTTTAATTCTTTGGCCCAGATAGACGCCAAAACCACCACGTCGTAGCGGTCGCCGTCAAAATTCATCAGCTTAGCGTCAAATTCTTTATCTTGTTTTATAGACATTTGTTCACTCCCTTAACGTTACTTCAAATCGGTTATTTTTTTATCTTGGCGGCTTACGCGGCACTGCTCCGCCGCCACAATGCCGGCCATTTTGTCTACCGCTTCGGCCAAGTCATCATTTAACAAGGCGTAGGTATAATGTTCCAATTCCAGCATTTCTTTTTTTGCCGTTTCCAAGCGGATTTCTATATCCTGGGTGTTATCGTTGCGGCCCAGAATGCGCTTTTTTAATTCTTTCAAGCTGGGCGGAACAATAAACACGGTGGCCGCGTCCGGAAATTCTTTCAGCATGGTGCGGGCGCCCTGCACATCAATTACCAAAATGGGGCATATTCCTTTTTTCAGTAAATCTTCTACCGACTTTCTGGGAATGCCGTAGTAATGCGTATGCACCTGGGCCCATTCCAGCATTTGGCCTTTTTTGATGGCCTGTTCAAATTGTTTAATCGTCCAAAAATGGTAATCCACACCGTCCTTTTCCCCAATGCGCGGGGCACGGGTGGTAGCCGTAACCACGCGGGCAACGGTTTTATTGCGTTTAAGCACCGCGTCCACAATAGTGGTTTTGCCGGCGCCGGACGGTGAAGATACAATAATGGGAAAAGCTTTCATTTCTATATTTTAGTAAATATTCCCGAATAGGTAAAGGAAATCCCCCACATACAAAAACATCAAATACCCCAATACCCCCAAAAACACCAGGCCCATAAAGTCCGCCAGGATATAAAAAATGCGCCGCAGGAAAAGACGGGTTTTTTCGTCAGTGCGCAAATCGGGCAGAGGGGGGACAGCGATAAAGCGCCCCATTTCAAGCAATAATTTGCAACGCACTTCCGGCGGCAAGGCCCAATACGGCACGATAATGCGTTTGGAAAAATCTTCCCTTAAAAACCAACGCCGCCACCAGGGGGACTGCCATTTAAAACGTTTGGCGGCAATAATTTCCAGTTCTTCATCGGGCGATAAGGTAGACCGTGCAGACGTAAGAAACACAAACTGCGCTTTTTTTAGGTGTTTCCAGGCAAAGAACGGGTAGCCCATTATTTTGATACCGTTTGTATATATTACCACACGGGCTTTAAAAGCATAATAGCCTATATACCCAAGCAGCACTAGGCATAACACGCACACCGCCCCAAACTGCCACACCCCGGCCGAAAGCCCCAGTTTGACAGCGCCCCAAATAAGCAAAAAGCTTACGCTGCAGGCAGAGTAGAAAAGGAAAATCCTCTCCCATATGTTTTCATAGGCGGAAAATAACTTTTGTTCTTTCACGCTGTTCCCTCCCATAAACCTGGCAAAAGCGGTATATTTTTACTGTACCAAAAAAGCCGCTATATGCAAAAGCCCGGCCTTATAAAAGGCCAGGCTTTTGGTAAAAGAAAGAAAGCTTAAAATTCCGGCTGGCAAAAATCCTTTGCGTTTACTTTGGCGTCTTCGCCCAAAGATTCAATGGCGCGGGGGCAGCCTTTCCAGGCGCGAAACGCCTCGGAAATATCCATATAGCGGGCGTCCACCTTGTCATTCACGCCCAAAATGGCGCCCAGCAAACCGCCGTTTTCAATCAGGTTTTGGCCTTCCTGCACGGCCTGAGGCATGGAAATTTTACCGCTTATTACACGGGCAAACAGGATGTTTTCGTGAATATCCGCCAAAAACACAAAGGGGTCGGTAAGCAGATTATCGGGCGCAACCACAGCCTGGTAAACCTTAATATTGTATTTTTGCGCCAAGGCGGAGGCTTTCTGGTGGGATTTTTCTGCCCGGGTTCCAGCCGCAATGGCGGCATTCCAGCGGCCGCTTTGCACGGCTTGGCGGCAGGCCAGGCCGTTTTCATACGCCTGCTGAAAGTACGATTGTACTTGGTTTCTTTGAGAGGCTTGCGCCGCACCGGAAAGTGCGTCCTGCACGCCGGCTTGCAGCATGGCGCTGCACAATAAAACTGCTAAGGTTAAAAGAGGTTTTTTCATATGATAAATAATTTATAGAATAGAAAACAAAATTTCTTTTATATTATAAACATTTTTACTTAAACGGGCAATATTATTTTACTGCAGGCATAAAAACTTTAAATTCCAGGCTTAGCATTAAAATTTGGGTTTCGTTCATTTGCATGGGTTTTATTCCTCCGTGATAATATTATTTTATAACCCTTATAAGGCAAATGCCAGGGCCTTTGGCCCTATATAAACCCCTAAAAAAGACCTATTGCCAAAAGGGCTAACGGGCCTATGTTTGGCCTCCCTGCTGGGCCGGTTAAACGCGCCCGATACGAATTAACACCCGATGACAGAATAACATAAAAAGGAAAGTTCCGGCGAAAAACTATGTATAATGAATCTATATGAAAAAACTTTATTTATTTACGATGGTATTGGCGGCGGGCATGTTGCTGGCCGCCTGCGGGCAGGGTAAACTGCCCCAAATTGATTTTGACGGGCAAGCTTACCGCTTGGCTTTCTCCACCCGGCAGCCGGCCGGACGCATAAACGAATATTTGCGCCCGGGGGAAAGTTTAGATAAATACTCCCGTATGATTGGCGTGTATACATTCCCCGGCTTAAAAGATAAAACCCCGCAGGAAGCTTTGCAAATGCTGTCTGCTTATATGATGTCCAGCAACCCGATGGTTTCTTACGAAATGCACGAATCCAAAGATAAAAACGCCGCTATTATAGACTTTTTGGTCTTCTCCCCCGGGGTTACCATGGCGGAATATAATGTGTTTAAATACGTAAAAGACGGGGATGAAATGAAATCCCTTCAGTTTGTGGCCCGCTGGTACGCCACCAACGGTAAAGACGCGGTGGAAAATGCCCGTAACTTTGCCACCTCTTACCTGGAAAACCGCCAGGAATGGGTTAAAAAAGTAGATAAAATGCGCTTTCCTAAGGTGTACGAGCAGGATTATTCCATAGATCCCTCTTTGTATGTAGAGGAAGAGCCCGCGCAAGAGCAATCTGCCCCGGTCCCCAATCAAACGCCTGCCCCCACCGAACCAGATACAACCCAACAAGTTGAAAAGTAGCTGGCCGCTTATTTTACCTGATATAAAAAGCCCGACAAATGCTGGGTTTTTTATGTACTTAAACAATCCGCAATAATCTGTTGTAAAACATATTAAAATTAAGCATAAAAATAAAAATAATTAAAAAATAATGATTTTTTGTATTTTTTACGCTTTTGTGGCAATATTATAAAAAATATACTAATTTTAAAAGTACTTAAAATATAAGTATTTTTATTTTTAACATTATTTTTACAAAAAACATTAAAAACTAGAAAAGCAAACAAAACAGCCTGTTACCACACGTAAAAACAGGGGAAAAGAAAAACCAAAACTACACAAAAAATCATCACATAAACAATTTTTAAATGCACAGTTTCGGCCTTTATGGGCCAATTTTATGTTTACCTGCGGTGTAAAAAAGCCCGGCAGGCCACCTCAAAACAGCGGTGGGGCAACATACACCCTCGGCCGGGCTGCCCCAAAACGCCTAAGGGCAGTATGCCTGATTAGCCTTTCGGCACAACACCGGCCGAGCGCCACTATTGATTTAAAAGCCTAAAAATATGGTGAGATAAGCCTAATTAACAAGAAGAGAAAGGCAGAAGATGTAATCTCTATCAAATACAACTGCCATAAATACAAGTTCCACAATGCCATAAAAAAACCCGGGCCGTAAAACCCGGGTTTTTTATTCAAACTGACTGATTATTTATGTTTCTTTTTAGCCAATACGTCTTTGGCCGCGGCTTGAGCGGCAGCCAAGCGGGCTATCGGCACGCGGAAAGCCGAGCAGGAAACATAAGTGAAGCCTTCGCGGTGGCAGAATTCCACGCTTTCCGGGTCACCGCCGTGTTCACCGCAGATACCCACTTTCAAGTTGGGTTTGGCTTCGCGCCCTTCCACCACGGCGTGTTCAATCAGCATACCCACGCCGCGCTGGTCCAAGGTTTGGAACGGATCCGCTTCCAAAATGCCCTGTTTTAAGTATTCAGGCAAGAAGGAACCGATATCATCGCGGGAGAAACCAAAGGTCATCTGCGTTAAGTCGTTGGTGCCGAAGGAGAAGAAGTCCGCTTCTTGGGCTACTTCATAGGCCAGTACGGCCGCACGGGGGATTTCAATCATCGTCCCCACGGAGAATTGCAGCTTTTTGGTTTTAAAAGCGGCGCATACTTCGTCATAGGCTTGGCGGATGAGCTTCTTTTGGGTGATGATTTCGTTCACATCGCAGGTTAAGGGGATCATCACTTCCGGTTCGGCCTTTACACCTTCTTTTAACAGTTCGGCGGCGGATTCAAAAATGGCTTTGGACTGCATGAGCGTAATTTCCGGATAGGTTACACCCAAGCGGATACCGCGGTGCCCCATCATCGGGTTTACTTCGTGCAAGCCGGCGGCGCGTTCTTTGAACACGTCCATAGAAATACCTAACGCTTTGGCCAGTTCCGCCTGTTTTTCAGGCAAGGTGGGCACAAACTCGTGCAAGGGCGGGTCCATCAGGCGGATGGTCACCCCAAAGCCGGCCATGGCTTTCATGGTGGCTTTGATTTCTTTCTTCATATACGGGAAGAGCTCGTTTACCGCTTTTTTGCGTTCTTCTTCATTACCGGACAAAATCATCTTGCGCAGGATAAAGAGCGGTTTTTCGGAATTTTTGCCGTAGAACATGTGTTCAATGCGGAACAAGCCAATCCCTTCCGCCCCAAATTTGCGGGCATTGATGGCGTCTTCTTCCGTATCGGCATTGGCACGCACTTTTAATACGCGCACTTTATCGCACATATCCAAAAATTTGGCCAGGTTTTTGTTGCCTTCGCCGGCGGCCAACATTTTTAAGGCGCCGTCGTACACCCAGCCTTTGGTGCCGTTTAAGGTCAGCTCGTCGCCTTCTTTAAAGGTTTTGCCGCCCATGGAAACGGTTTTGGCTTCCAGGTTGATGTCCAGCTCGCCGCAGCCTACAATGCAGCATTTGCCCCAGCCGCGGGCTACCAATGCCGCGTGGGAGGTCATCCCGCCGCGCTGCGTTAAAATACCGGCGGCCGCGCGCATACCTTCAATATCTTCCGGGTTGGTTTCTTCGCGCACCAAAATGGCGTTTTTGCCGGCAGCCTGCAACTTAATGGCATCGGCCGAGTTAAACACAATGGCCCCGCAGGCGCCGCCCGGGCCGGCCGGCAAGCCTTTGGCAATGGGTTTGGCCTGGGCTTCGGCTTTCGGGTCAATGGCGGGCAGTAAAAGTTCCCCAAGCTGGGCCGGGGTAACGCGCAAAACGGCTTCTTCCTTAGAAATCAAGCGTTCTTTTACCATGTCCAAAGCCATCTGCACGGCGGCGGTGCCGTTTCTTTTGCCTACGCGGCACTGCAACATCCACAGTTTTTGGTCTTCAATGGTAAATTCAATATCCAGCATATCGTGGAAGTGTTTTTCCAGCTTTTTCTGGATAGCGTCCAATTCTTTATATACCTTGGGCATTAATTTTTCCAAGGTGGGCAAATGGGCGGAGTGCGCATTGGTAGACCATTTGTTCATGGGGGAGGGGGTGCGGATACCGGCCACCACGTCTTCACCCTGGGCGTTTACCAAATATTCACCGTAGAAGTGTGCATCCCCATTGCCGGGGTTGCGGGTGAAAGCCACGCCGGTGGCGCTGGTTTCGCCCATGTTGCCAAACACCATGGTTTGCACGTTAACGGCGGTGCCCCAATCGTGCGGGATGTTTTCAATATTGCGGTAAGCAATGGCGCGTTTGCCGTTCCAAGAAGCAAACACCGCGCCAATGGCGCCCCAAAGCTGTTTCATCGGCTCGTCCGGGAAGTCGCTCCCCAATACTTTTTTAACGGTGGCTTTAAAATCGGCGCACAAAGTTTTTAATTCTTCCGCCGGGATGTGGGTGTCATCCTTCACGCCCAGTTTTTCTTTTAAAGCTTCCAATTTACCGTCTAAAATTTTGCGGATGCCTTCGCCGTCTTTGGGCTCAATGCCGGCGGCTTTTTCCATTACCACGTCGGAATACATCATAATCAGGCGGCGGTAAGCGTCATACACAAAGCGGGCATCGCCGGTTTTGGCAATCATACCGGGGATGGTCTTCTCGGTCAAGCCGATGTTTAAAATGGTTTCCATCATACCCGGCATGGAAGCGCGGGCGCCGGAGCGCACAGATACCAAAAGCGGGTTCTTTTCAGAGCCGAATTGTTTTTTGGTTTCGCGTTCAATTTTTTTCAGGTTGGCTTCTACGTCTGCTTTTAAGGTTTTGGGATAGGTGCGGTTGTGATTCCAATAATAGGTGCAGACTTCGGTGGTAATCGTAAATCCGGGGGGGACGGGCAGTTTAAGCAAGCCGGCCATTTCTGCCAGGTTGGCGCCTTTTCCGCCCAAGAGTTCTTTCATACTGCCGTTGCCTTCGGCTTTTCCTGCCCCGAAGGAGTAAACGTGTTTAGTGGCTTTTTTTACAGTCTTTTTGGCCGCGGTTTTAGCGGCTTTTTTGACGGTCTTTTTTACCATTGCGTATCTCCATATAAAATATCATCAAACGAACGCTCAGGCCCGTTCTAATCTTTTATATTGTAGTACATTTCCTAAAAAAAGAAAAATTTTTTCTTTCAAATGTTTCTTGCACTGTTTTTTTGCTAGAATAATAACAAATTAAATAAGGGGAGATTTATGAATAATAAAGGAACTTCTTTCTTTCAATATTTTGTGTTTTTAATTGTGCTGGCCATTGCGGCGTTTATTATATTTCCGGATACGGTGCCCTTTCCGCTGGGGGGGAATATACCGGGCATGGATATGAATAAGATGGCCGCCCAAATGGCCAAGCAAATGAAAGAGCAAGGTGGCGCACAGTTGCCCTCCGCTTTGGGACAAACAGAAAAAGAAATTGCTATCCCACAGGAAGTGTATGACAGCATTCCGCAAAACCCCGCTTACCAGGAATATCTGTTTGGCAACCAAAAACACATATTAATGCTTACCAGTTCTCGAGCTTCGTACCTGCAAAAAATTGCCAACGCCATAGATACCGCCCTGGCCGCGCCGGATATGCAGGCGGTGTATACTAAAAACATTGTGGATTTCCCGATAAACGAGCAAACCATGTCCTGCAAGGGCGATTATTTTAACTGCCCCAGCGCTTGGCTGGCGCGCTATTGCATGGGGCAGGTGTGCATTATTAATCCGTCCACCCGCCGCGTGGTGTCCGCCCTCGTTATTAACGAAGAAGACGTGGCCCCCTTGCTGGAAAAATATAAAAATTGGTAAATGAAAAAAGCACTGATTGCTTTTATAAGTATTTGGATACTGGCCGTACTGATTAACCAATATACGGGGTGGAGCGTGCAGGATTTGTTGCCGCCCACCCCGGTAAAAGTGCGTACTTTAACCCCGCAAGAAGAAGCCTCCTTTCCGCCGCCTGTAAAAATAGAAGATAAATTTTACCGCTTTAGCTCCCGCCACCCGGATGTTTGGTCCAAACCTTTGTATGCCGATAAAAAAACGGCCATTCTAATTAATTGGAACGGCAGTAACGACAAGTTATTATCCGATTTTAGAAACCTGCTTAGGCAGCCGGACAACCAGCAAGCCTATCAGCGCAAAATTTATACACTCCGTTCCAGCATGACTACCTGGAAGTATGACAGTGCCAAACAACTATTAATAGAAACCTGCGGCCAGCAAGCGGCCTGCATTGTAAACCCACGCACGAAAGAAATTGCCGTCCTGCCTAATAAAGACACCAGCTACTTAGCCGCTTTTTTAAAGAAATACCAAACCTGGTAAAAAAATCCGCCCTGTACGGGGCGGATTTTTTATCTTACAAAGAGGCTTTGCCTTTTAAATAATCCCCATGAAACCCGGGGGAGAACAACACCGTCCGCCCAATAGAGGCTAATTTTTCTTTTAGTTCCTTTATATATTGCGCCGCGTTGGGGCCGGTGTGCACCTTGCCCGGGTATAAATCATAACGTTCCTGGCAATACATATCACTTACATTGGGCATAATTACATTGGCCCCGCTTTGCAGCGCCAGCATCCGCCCCTGCGGGTGCAGGCTTTCCATAGCGGTAGTGGCCGGGATATTAATATCCGGCAGCAAAAGGCGCATAAGCGCCATCATTTTTAAAGAGAGTTCAAAGTGACCTTTTATTTCTGCCCGCGCCAAAGGCGTTTGCGGGTGGGGGATAAACGGCCCTATCCCCGCCATATCCACGGGCAAGGCTTTAAAAAACAGTAAATCATCGGCCAGGCTTTCGGGCGTTTGCCCGGGCAAGCCCACCAGGGAGCCGGAACCGACCTCATACCCCAAATCTTTTAAATCGCGCAAACAGCGGGTGCGGTTTTGCCAGCTCATTTCCGGGTCCCACTTTTCATAGAGGGCTTTATCGGTAGTTTCTATGCGAAGCAGATACCTGTCCGCCCCGGCCCGGCGGTAAACGGCGTATTCCTGGCGCGTTTTTTCCCCAATGCTTAAGGTAACGGCCAGGCCCAGTTTTTTGATTTCTTGTATTATGCCGGCCATCACCGGGGGGGTAAACCATAAATCTTCGCCTGATTGAAGCACCACCGTTTTATACCCTGTTTCGGCCGCCATACGGGCGGTGGCAAGTATTTGCGCGGGCGTTAAGCGGTAGCGCCGGGCGCGGGTATTGTCTTTCCTTAGGCCGCAGTAGCAGCAATTATTTTTGCAATAGCTGGAAAATTCTATTAAGGCGCGCAGGTATACTTCGTCCCCCACGTATTTTTGGCGCACGCGGTCCGCCGCACTGAACAATAAAGGGGCGGCCTCTTGCGTGGTTAACAAAAGGATGATTTCTTCTTTGGTGAGAGTATGGGATTGTTCGGCCCGTTCAATAAGTTGCCGCACAGCCGCACCTTTTAATAACCGACTGGCGGCGGAGGCGGGGGCGGCACCGGCGCGGCCGGGGCTTTGGGTTCCAATTCATTAAGCAGGTATTCCACCACCGTTTCCGGCGGGGCCATGTGCCCGTCCGGCCCGGCGGGAATGATTTTATACCCCAAATCCCGCAGGCGGGCCAAATTATCCTGCACGGCGCGGTTGTTGTGCATATTTTGCAGCATAGAAGGCGCCACCAGTTTTACACAATCACACGCCAAAGCGGTACAGCTGATTAAATCATCCGCCATACCGTGGGCTATTTTAGCCAGCATATTGGCGCTGGCGGGGGCAATTAACAACACCTTGGCGCCCGTGGCCAATGTTTTATAGGGTTGGTTGGGGCCGCCTTCAAACATTTCCACCGGGCAGGAGTTATTGGTTAAATCTTCCAACGCGGCGGGTGCAATGATGGCGGAAGCGCTGTGCGTCATTACAGGGTGCACGTCAAACCCGTGCCGCAAAAGCAGGGTTGCAATATCCGCCGCTTTATAGGCATATAAACAGCCGCAAACGCCTAAAACCACTTTTTCATTGTCCCACATAAAAAGCCTCCTTGTACCGGTGTTATTGTTAGTATAGCAAAAAAATAGGAAATTGGACCCATTTTTCAATGGGCCCGCCCGCTGAAAGGGCCTAGGCCCAAATTAGGCCCGCCCTTAGGCCCAATGACCCTGTTTATTTACCGTCTAAAAAGTTATCTTATGAGTATGAAAGAAACCCACGGCGGAGGTGAGATTATGATCACCAATAAACAAAGCGTGATGTATACGCAAATTATTAAAAAACGCAAATTTGACAGAGAATTCTCCTGGATCAGCCGCGAGTTTAAAGATTTTCACACTTTATCGGACATTGAACTTTATAATGCGGAAAAATACGCGGCCCTGCATTTAGGCTATCAGTTTTAAAGATTTGAAGTAATCCTCCTACAAGTAACACCCCCAAGCCCGCCGGCTAACCCTTCCGGCGGGCTTTCCAATTATATAGGGCCCAGCCCCGGTCTGGGCCCAAAGGCCCTGGAAAGGCACCTTTTAATTTATTACGCTATATTTAATAGAAACACATTGTAAACCATTTTATAAAAGGGGTTCTGATATGTTTAAAAAAGCTGTTGCGATTTTGCTGTTTATGCTGTGTTGTATGCCGGCGTCCTACGCACAAAAAAATTTATTTAGCGGCTTTATGAAAAAAATACACGCCGCACGCGAAGCTTTATTTAAAAAACCCACTGCCAAACCGGCAGAAAAAGCGGTGCAAACTGCAGCACAAAAGGCAAGCTCTTCAGCCGAAAGAGCCGCGCAAATTGCTGCCCAGCGGGCCAATGCCGGCGCGCAAAAAGCCGCAGCCCGCGCCAAAATCCCCTGGAATATAGAATCGCAATACCGCGCCGCGGCACATATACGCCATTATGTACCCAAACAAGCCTATCAAACCACTTTTCTGCGCTTTGAACGCGCGGCGGGAACCCCGGTAAAAGAATGGTTTGTAAACGGGGACAATATGGTTTTTGCCAGCCGGGCGGAAGTGGCTAAATATATGGCCGCATTAAAATCAGGGCAGGCAAATATCCCTGTAAAAAACGGGATGGTGCAATTGAATATAGAACCGGCCTTTGATTTGCAAAACATAGAGTACCGGCAATATACGGATTTAGAACAGCTCAAAAAATACCGCACACCCTCCGCCATGACGGATAAAGAGTATCAAAACTGGAGGCGCGGCAACGTGCAGGACATGCTGGAAAAGGGCGAAGGCATTGACTGGGAAGGTATAGATGCCCTGCCTTATTAAAAATTTGCTATACTGTGGTTAACAGGAAAGGATAAAGAGCTGAAATATGTTCTTTATCCTTTTTATTTGCTATAATTAAACTGTACTTTTGTAAGTATAAAATAAAATTAAAAAATAGGAGAAGATTGGTCTCCGGCTCGGTATCCCTTGGGATAAGAGATGCTTGGTCGGCAGGTTTCAATCTAAGTGTAAAAAAATTATGGTACTTTCCATGCAAGACAGAAAAGACATCATCAGCAAATTTCAGACCAGCGCTAACGACACCGGTTCCGCTGCTGTGCAAATTGCCTTGATTACCGAAAGAATTCAGTACATTTCCAACCACCTCAAAGCCAACCCGAAAGACTTTGCCGGCGAAAGAGGCCTCAACAAATTAGTAGGCCAGCGCAAACGCTTATTGGCTTATTTGAAAAGAACTGACTTTGAAAAATACACCCAAGTAACCAAAGAATTGAAATTGAGAAAATAACCGCTTATGCAAAATTTTAACCATAACTTTGACATCCAAACCGTAGATGTGGAAGTAGGCGGGCAGAAAATCACCTTACAAACGGGGCTGATTGCCAAACAGTCCGACGGGGCCGTTGTTGCCACGTTGGGTGAAACCATGGTATTGGCCACCGCCGTTTCCACCAAGGAGCAAAAACCCGGTATTTCCGATTTTACGCCCCTTACCGTCAATTACAAGGAAAGAACCTATGCCGCCGGCAAAATCCCGGGCGGCTTTTTTAAACGCGAAGGCCGCGCCAGCAAGAAAGAAACCCTTTCCTCCCGTATTATTGACCGCACCATCCGCCCGATTTTCCCGGAAGGTTTCGCCTGCGAAACCAACGTAACGGCCATGGTCATCTCCAGCGATGACAAGCACGATGCCGATGTACTTTCCGTACTGGCTTCCTCTGCCGCGCTGGTTATTTCTTCCATTCCGTTTAATGAGCCTGTAGCCGCTGTGCGCGTAGGCCGCATTGACGGGCAATTCATCATCAACCCCACCAAAGAACAGGAAGCCTCCTGCGATATGGACCTGGTAATTGCCGGTTCCGCCCAAGGGTTGTTAATGGTGGAAGGCGGCGCTAAAGAAGTAGAAGAAAGCGCCATTATTAAAGCCATGGAAGTAGCCAAGCCGGAAATTGACAAAATGTGCGCCGTGCAGCTTAAACTGCGCGAACTGGCCGGCAAACCGAAATTTGAATACGTAGTGGAAAAACTGCCGCAGGAAGTGGCCGATTTGGCCAACGGCAAATTCCGCGAAACGGCCAAACAAATTCTGCACGCTTTTTCCGACAAGCAAACCCGCGATACGCAGGTTGCCCAGTTAAAAGCTTCTTTTACCGAAGAATTAACCCCTAATTATGGCGAAAACGCCGCCGTTTATGCCGGCATTGCGCTGGAAAACATCATGTATGAAGAATCCCGCGCCATGGTGCTTAACGAAGGCGTTCGTGTGGACGGCCGCAAACCGGAAGAAATCCGCCCTCTTAGCTCCATGGTGGGGCTGTTGCCCCGTGCGCACGGTTCTGCGTTGTTTACCCGCGGGCAAACCCAGTCTTTGGCGGTAGCCACCCTGGGCACCCCGGATGATAAACAAATGGTGGAAGGGTTGGACGATACCACCTACGAACGCTTTATGCTGCATTACAACTTCCCGGGTTTTGCTACGGGTGAATGCAAGCCGGACCGCTCTCCGGGCCGCCGCGAAATCGGCCACGGGGAACTTGCCCGCCGCGCTTTAATGCCGTTAATCCCGTCCGAAGAAGAATTCCCGTATACCATCCGTGTCGTGTCCGACATTATGGAATCCAACGGTTCTTCTTCCATGGCCAGCGTTTGCGGCGGTTCCTTGGCTTTGTTTGATGCGGGCGTGCCGATGAAAGCGGCGTGCTCCGGCATTGCCATGGGCTGCATCAGCGGCAACGGCAAATTTGTTGTCCTGTCCGATATTATGGGTCTGGAAGACCACCTGGGCGATATGGACTTCAAACTCACCGGTTCCCGCAAGGGTATTACCGCGTTCCAGATGGACGTTAAACTGAAAACCGGTATCCCGCTTGATGTATTAACCCAGGCCATTGCCCAAGCCACCCGCGGGCGTATGCACATTATGGACCATATGGAAAAAACCATCGCGGCTCCTAAAGACCATATTTCCCGCTTTGCGCCTATCATCTTTAAGATGAAAATCCCCGTGGATAAAATTGGCGCGTTAATTGGCCCCGGCGGCAAAAACATCAAACGCATTACTGATGCCACCCAAGCCAAAATTGATATTGAAGAAGACGGTACGGTAACCATCGCCGCCGCCAACAGCGACCGCTTAGACCAAGCCAAAGCCGAAGTGGAAGCGATGACGGCCGAACCGGAACTCAATAAAATTTACAAAGGGAAAGTGGTTTCCATCCAGCCTTTTGGGGCGTTTGTGGAAATCCTGCCCGGTAAGGACGGCCTGCTGCACATTTCCGAAATTGACAAGAAACGCATTAACAAAGTGGAAGACGTACTCCACCTTGGTGATATTGTAGAAGTAAAATGCGTGGAAATTGACAATAACGGCAAAGTGCGCCTGTCCCGCAAAGTCTTACTTAAATAGTTGTAAGTGTTTCCAAAGGCTCCGCTTGATGAGGCGGGGCCTTTGTTTATTTTTAAGGAGAAGTTTATGTGCGCAATTGATGCCCGCTTTTGGATAGAAACCCTCATCCAAAAATTACAGGAAGTTTTTGGCAAGCGTTTGTTATTTGTGGGGCTGCAAGGCAGCCGCGCACGGGGGGAATGCACCCCGCAAAGCGATATAGACGCCGTGGTGATATTGGACACACTTACCCCGGCCGATTTACAGGCTTATAAAAATATTCTTAACCAGTTGCCACATCAGGACAAAGCCTGCGGATTTATCAGCGGGGCGGAAGAATTAAAAAATTGGCCCCGGCAGGAACTTTTTCAATTTAAAAACGATACGCAAGACATTTACGGCCATTTAGAACCCCTTTTGCCGGAGCTCACCCGTCAAGACGCTCTTTGCGCCATGCAAACCGGCGCCGGCACCATATACCATGTTTTATGCCACAGCTATTTGCACGGCAACATACAGGAAACCCTGCCCGCTTTGTGCAAAACGGCCTTCTTTGTATTACAGGCCCAATATTATTTAAAAACCGGGCTGTATGTAGCCAGCAAAGCCAAACTGTTGCCGCTGTTAACTACTAAAGAACAAAGCATTTTGCAGGTTTCCTTAAACGGGGGGGAAATAAACAACCCGCAAGAAATCTGCACCCATTTGCTGGAGTGGACCAGCCACCTGTTAAAAGACGGGGATATGCTTTAAAACGGGGCGGGGCCTACACCACAAATAGGTCTTTTGGCTCTTGTTGCTGTTTAGCAAGAAATCTATACTATATGTAGTTACTTGTAGTATAGGGGGAAAAATGCAGCACAAAATTGCTTTACTGACTTTAGCCGTTATCTTACTGCCGGGGGCCGCCGCTCACGCGCAGTATCAACGCCAAATCAACTTAGGCGGTGGTTTTGTTTTAAATACCAAAACCTATCAAGGCGCGCAATTAAAAAACTGGCAGCCGGCTTTGCCCGCTAAAAAAGCCGCCACCCCCCAGCCTTACGCCACCTTGGGTTTACGCCCTTTACCCGCTAAACCGGCCCAGCCGCAAGCCAAACCGCAACAGGCGCCTGTTCGCCCGGCGGACGTACTGGCCCAGCATACCAAAAAACAAGTTTTACAAGCCTTAACCCCGGCCCAGGCCCGCATACAAAAAGGCCAGACCAAGCAGGCGTTAACCCGCCGCCCGGCTACTTTAAGCGAAGTTTCTAAATTTGCCCAAGAAAATGCCGCTACTTTTAAAAATATTGTAAAAAAGCGCAATTTAAACGAAAGTTTATCAGACAATGAAGTACGCGTCTGGATTCAATTTGAAAACATGCGGGCGGAATTAGCCCATAAAGCCCCCATGTCTTATAAAGAGATGGGCATTGCGCGCGCAAAATTAAAACGCGCCGGCATATCCGCCCGGGAAATTGACGGAAAAACCCGCGCCGCTTTTGAAAAAGAAGCGAACCGGCGCATGCAGGAAAATCAACAAATTCACGACTATAATGTAACCGTCAACCCGGTATTGGATTAAACACTAAGCGGCTGTTTACTTATGCATCTGCGGGGGCATTTTTATACAAGTATATTGCTAAAAAATTAAGGAGCAGAAATGAAAAAATACATATGGTTTTGCTTGGCAGTACTGCTGGCCGCACCGGCTTGCTACGCCCAAGCCCAAAAACAAATTAATTTAGGCGGCGGGTTTGTATTAAACACCAAAATGCCCCTGGCAGACAATGCTGCCCCGGTATTAAACGACTTATTTCCTATCCAAATGGATAAAGCCTCCTTTTTTAAGCTTCCTCCTGCCCCGGAACCCGCGCCGCAAACACAACCCGCCGCCAAAGAACAGGTGCACACCATTTGCGGCGAATGGGTGGAAAAGAGCGAGCGCCTGGTTTCCGTATACAAAGGACGGGATTGGTATATAGAAAAGGGCTCCGCCTGCGCACAACATTATTATTCCGGCTGGAAACAGCAACAGGATTTATCTTTTATCCCCGCTGCGCAGAAACGCGCCCGGTGTGAACAGGAAATGAAACAATATCCCGTTTCTTCCAAACACCACACCTGCGCCGTGTGCGGCCAACCGATAGACGGCCGTTGCGGAGCAGTGGCCTCTTATTATGATGAGGACGGGGCCAAACACTATGCCCACAGTGACTGCCGTGCCAAAGCCCGTTTTGAGGCCAAATCCGCCCAATTACGCAACTTGTTGGGCTTGGAGAATAAACCCGCTGGCCCGGCTTTGCCGGCCCCTGCGGGCGTGTCTTTAAGCCGGCAAGCAAAAAGCCAAACATTGGCCGAATTAAAAAAGATTTCTCTACCCTCTTTTAACCCCAAAACGCCGGTTGTTCGCCCGGTCAGCAAGGCGGAATTAGACGCTTTTATTTCCCAAAACGGGGCGGCCTTAAATCAAGCGGCGCACAAATATCGCCAAGGGGCAACCATTACCCAGCAGGAGCAAGCCCTTTTAAACCGCTTTGAATATTTGCGCCAGGGGTATAATAACCCCCAACAGGCCGTGTATGTACCGGGAAACGCCGTCCCCAGCCTGCGCCAGCGCAAAACTTTTCAGGCAGATGTAATAGCCCCGCGCCCGCAGGCGCAAAAACCGCTTCCGGCGGCGGTGGAGGCGGCTTCTCCTGTTAATGCCAAACAAATGCCTTTGCCGGATGTTAAACCTGCGTCC
The DNA here is from genome assembly GCA_944327085.1 of uncultured Elusimicrobiales bacterium. Taxonomy (GTDB): domain Bacteria; phylum Elusimicrobiota; class Elusimicrobia; order Elusimicrobiales; family Elusimicrobiaceae; genus Avelusimicrobium. The sequence goes on from CALVGG010000002.1 coordinate 359,617, forward strand.
GCTCGCCCGCAAACCAAACGGGGGGGCGTGGAGCCTGCCCTGCCCATAACGGCCCACGCGGCACGGCCGGCCGATGGAAAGTTATATTCCGTAGTTACCAAAAAAATGCTTAAGGATTTTGAACGCGCCAACAAAAAAGACATGGCGCTTATCCGCGTGCTTAGCACTTCCGGCGCGGCCAGTGACCCGCAATTGGAAGCCAAAGCCAAAGTGTATAAAATCCTTACGGAAAGTTACCAATATCTGCAAACCCCGCAAGGCAAAAAGGCTTTACAAAACCTGAAAAAATTTGAAAAGCAACATCAATCCCAAATGTTGCTCATCCGCCAATGGGCTCAATATAACCCGCAGGAGGCCCCGCAAGACCTTAAACCCCAGGTGCAAGCCTATATCCAACTGATGCAAGCGGGCCATTTAAAGCCTTAAGCATATTGAATACCGGCCAACCCCGCTATATGGCGGGGTTGCTTTTGTATAATATATATTATGCTAACGGGGATATTAAAATACGCCCGGCTTTTGCCGGCGGCCATACTTTTGCTTAACGCCTGCGCCTACCACAAACCCCTTGCGCAGCCAAAGCCTATTTATCAACCCTCCCAAACAGATCCCCATTTTGCTTTGCTGGTGCAGCAGCCCAATCATCCCCGTCTGTTTTTTGAATGTTTATCCCCCTGTTGCCTGGCATATTTGCCGTTTGAAATAACCGTGCAAGAACCGGCCGCAAACCTGCTGGCCCAAGGTTTAAACGCCAAAGGCATACCGGCGTTGTTACAGGATTCCCCGTCCCAGGCATTGCCGCAATATAGCGCACAAATAGAATTTTTCCCGCAATTTACTGACGAGCAAAATTGTAAACGCAAACCCCGTTTTTTTAACACCGGTGCGTTTATGCCTTTTAATGCCGTTTTGCGCGTAACTATACGCCACCGCCCAAGCGGGGAAATCACCGCCCAATACCAGGAAGCCCTTCCCGTTACGCCCCATTTTTCTTTTTATGCCCGCACGCTCAGCTTTTTGGCGCCTTTTACGCTGGGTGCGCTTACCCCCATGCAGCTGCAATCCATGGGCAAAACACTTTCTGCCCAGCTTAAAGACGCCCTGCAGGAGTTGCTGCCCAAAATTATTGGCTACATTCAAGAAGACAACCTGGCCTTTACCGCACCCTGTTCCGCCCTGGAAGAAGCCCCTCTTACCACGGCCGGCCGCTACCGGCACTTATTGCAAAGCGTGGCCGAAATACAAAACCCGCACGGGGGGGAAAAGGGCTCTGCCTTTTTTATTACCGCAAACGGCTATCTGCTAACCGCCGCCAGCCTGGTAAAAGGGACGGACTATGTCTTACTTACCCTGCCGGGGGAAAAACAACCCCGGCGCGCCCAAGTAGCCTCCCGCAATACCGCCCGCAACGCCGCCCTGTTAAAAGCCGAGGGGAACGCATACCGCCCCCTGGCGCTGGAAAAGCAAAACCCGCATTTGTTTAAGGGGGAAAAAGTGGTTTCTTTAGGTGTGGGGAACACCCCGGTTACCCAAGGGGTCTTAAGCGGTATAGCACGCATAAAAGGCACGCGTTATTTACTGGCAGACACGGCCTTTGTTACTCAGCACATCGGCGGCCCTTTGGTGGCGGGGGAGAGCGGCCGCGTACTGGGGGTGAATACTTCCACGCTGGAACCGGGCCTTACACAAGCCGTAAGCGTGTTTGAATTGGAAAAATTATTTCCGCAAATTATAAAGGAAATTTCCACTACCGGCCAAATTTAGCCCGTTTTTTATGTATCGCGTGGCTAAAAATTATGTAAAATAAAGGGAAGCAAAGTTTTGTAAATTTATAACCGAGGTTATTTTCTTTATGAAAAAAACAGCAGCCAAGAAGAAAGTTTCTGCCACGGCCAAAAAAACGGCGGTGAAAGAATCCCCTATCTTAAAAGACGTTAAACAGCTTTACGGATTCATGCAGGAAAATTCTTTAGATACCATTGAATATAACCAAAAAGGCCTGTACCTGCGCTTGGTAAAAGCCAAACCGGCCATGATGCCCGTGCCGGTTAACGTGGGCGGTGCGGCCACTGTACAGGGCGGGGCGCATCCGGCCGCCGCGCAGGAACAATATAAAGAAGTAATCAAATCCCCGTTAATGGGTATTTTCTTCCGCGGGTCCACTCCTTCCGCACCGCCTTTTGTAAAAGAAGGCGCCAAAGTGGAAAAAGGAGACGTAATCTGCTTAATTGAAGCCATGAAAGTTTTTAACGAAGTTCGCGCCGAATTTACCTGCGTAGTTAAAAAAGTGCTGGTGGAAAACGGCAAACCCATTAAACAAGGCGACGCTTTGTTTGCCATTGAACGGGTATAATTATGAATCCTTTGCAAGAAACCATTCAAACCGCCGGCGCGCGGATTATGGAATACCTGGCGGAGCATAAAACGGCTTCCTCCTGGAAGCTTAAAATCAATATCCGCCTTTCCAGCTCCGTATTGTATATGGCGCTGGGTGCTTTGTACGCCCAAGGCAAAATTAACCTGGAGGCGGACGAGCTGAACTATAATGTTTCTTTGGCGCAAAGCCAGCCTCAGGCGCAGCCGTCCGCACCTGAGCAGCCAGCGGCCTAAAGCCTATTTAAGCAAAAACCCGGCATATTTTTTGCCGGGTTTTTTATTTGCTCATACAGACGGCTGCTTTGCATTACAAACCGCCTAAAAAAATGTAAAATATACAGGTATGGCCAGATATTCGTACACATATAAAAAGAGTAAAAAAAGAACCAAAAAACAATCTTCCGCCCGCTGGGTGCCCACCGCTTTGTTTATTTTAGGCGCGGCGGCCTGTGTTTGGCTGTTTTGTATTTTATGGTTTAACGTGGGCCGCGGCACGGTGGGGGAAGAAGTGGCGCGGGAGCTTTACCATACCCTGGGCCAAAGCGCGGCCTTAATTCCGCTCTTTTTAGCTTACTGGCTGGTGCAAAGCATGCGCCAAAAAAGCGCGGCTTTCTTATTCTTTTTGCTGGGCACTTGTGTAACGGTGTGTGCGTCTTCCAGTTTCTTAACGCTTTTAAAACTGATTTTGACCGATTCCCAAATTTCCGGCGGGCAGGTGGGCCAAAGCATTTTTTATTGGTTTAAAGGCATTGTGGGCTCGTTTGGCGCGGGGGTGTTTTCCCTGGCGCTTATTTTGGTGGGGCTGCATATGCTGTTTGCCATACCGTGGGCGGTTATTGTGCAAAAAGTGGGGGCATTTATCCGCTCGGACTTTAACGAATGGATGGACGCGCGCGCGGAACTGAAAGAAAAAGTTTCCTCCGGCAAAGAAGCCATTAAAGAAAAAGCCCAAAAAGAACACAGAGCAAGCCTTACCCAGGCTGACGAAGAAGAACCCAACGAGCAGGACCGCCCGCACTCCAAGCCGGAAATCCGCCGCCCGGTGGCGCAAATGATTAAACTGCCGCGGCCCGAACAGCTGCGCGCACAAAACACCCCGGACGCCAATCCGCCCGCCCCTGCCCAACAGGCAGACGGAGAACGCCCTAAATTTAACCCCAAAACATTCCAACTGCCGTCTTTGGATTTACTTAATGACCCCGTCAATAACGGCATTGTGGGCCCCACGGACGAAGAAATCACCCAAGCCACCAAACGCCTGGAACAAACTTTAAAGAATTTTGACATTAAAGCCAGCGTAACCGGCGTATCCCCGGGGCCGGTGGTAACCCGTTATGAAATCAAGCCCGATCCGGGCGTAACCATTGCCTCCATTACGGCCCGCACGCAGGACATACAGGCCAGTATGGAAGCCCGCGCCATCCGCGTGCAGGCGCCTATTCCGGGTAAAAACGCCGTCGGGTTTGAAATCCCCAACGAACGCCCCGTTATGGTTACCATGAAGGAAATTTTACAGTCCCCCGTGTATGCCAATTCCAAAGCGGCTATACCGATAGCCCTGGGCCGCTACGCGGACGGGGAACCGGCCGGCTCCGTGGCGGAAAAGTGGCCGCATATCTTAATTGCAGGCGCCACCAACAGCGGTAAATCCATTTGTTTGCATTCCATTATTATGTCCATCATTTATAAACTCCGCCCCGATGAGGCCAAGTTTTTGATGATTGACCCCAAACGCGTGGAATTGACCCTGTATGAAGGCATACCGTATTTGTATGACCCCAAAACCTCCTGCGACGATGTAGACGTAGTTACCGACGCAAACGGGGCGGCCAAATCCTTGCAAATGCTGGTAAAGGTAATGGAAAAACGCCTTAAAATTATGCAGCTGGCCAAGGTAAAAAATATGGAAGGCTACAACAAATGGGCCGAAGAACACGGGGAAGAAAAGATGTTCTACATCTTTGTAATTATTGACGAAATGGCCGATTTGATGCTGCAAACCAAAGCCTCTATTGAAGACTCCGTTCAGCGCTTGGCGCAAATGGGGCGCGCACTGGGCATACATTTAATTTTGTGCACGCAGCGGCCTTCTGTAAAAGTAATTACGGGCGTAATTAAAGCCAACTTGCCTTCGCGTATTGCGCTGCAGGTGGCGTCGTCCATAGACTCCAAGGTCATTTTAGACAGCACCGGCGCCGAAGACTTGCTGGGCCGCGGGGATATGCTGTATCAAAGCACGTCGGACAAGACCCCCTTGCGTATACAAGGGGCTTACGTGTCCGAAAAAGAAATCAACGCCGTGGCGGACTTTTTACGCGCCCAAGGCGCGCCGGATTACCCGGTGCAAATTGTGGCCGAACAGCAACCCGGCGCACGCCCGGCGGACGGGTTGGGAGCCAGCGCGGAAGAAATTTTGCAGGCGCTAGAACTGATAAAAGAACGCCGCCGCGTATCGCAGGATTTGTTAAAGGCCAATTTCGGCTCCAGCGCGCGCGCCACCAATATTTTAAGCGTGCTGGAAATGAAGGGGTATATTTCCAAGCCGGAAGGCTCCAACCGCTGGGAAATACATTACGAAATGATAGACGCGGGTATAGAAGAACTGAAAAACCCGCCCTATGACCATAACTATAAGGAAGAAAACTATGAAACCGTTTATAAATAGCGTCTGCCTGCTGGCGGCTTTGCTTTGTTGTGCCGCCCCGGCGGTATACGCCAAAAACCAGGCGCAAACTAAACCCGCAGCCCAAGAAGCACCTGCCAAAGACCCGGCCGCCATGCTGCGCGCCTGGGATAAAAACTTAAGCACCCTGGCCACGGATTTTGAACAAACTTCCTCTTATGACGGCGTAGTCATCAGCCGCTCCCACGGCAAGCTGTATTATAAAAAAGCCGGCAATTTGCTGCGCCTGGACACACTGAATGACGAACAAAAAACAGATCAGTCCGCCGTTACCGATAAAAAAACCTTAAAAGTATTGGACGCAAAAGGCAAACTGATTACCTCCGGCGCGTGGGCGGACTGGGTAAACGGGCAACCCAATAAAGCCCTGTTTGATTTTGGCAATTATTCCGCCCTGTTGGACGCGCACCAGGTAAAGCTGTTTTCTTCCGGTAAGGAGCGTATTATCCTTTTGCTTACGCCCAAACAGCAGGCAGATTATAAGCTGTATCTGCTGCTTAACCCGCAGGATTATTTCCCGCAAAGCATTATTATTGAAGCCGATTTAATGCAAACCAAAGCCGATTTGAAAAATACTGTAAAAAATAAAGCTGTATCACAAAATTTATTTAAAGAGGTTCTAAACAAATGATGACCTTGGCCAACAAAATAACTTTAAGCCGCGCCGGCTTATCCATACTGATGTTTTTGTTTATTTTAATGCCCTTTTATTGGGCGCGTTTTATTGCCACCATTATCTTTATTGTGGCCGCTTCTACGGACTGGGTAGACGGCAAAATAGCCCGCCAAACCAACACCATCACCCCGTTTGGGGCCATTGTGGACCCGTTTGTGGACAAGATTTTGGTATGCGCGGCCTTGTTTGCTTTTGTGGGCATTAAAGAGCTGGACGTACCCATCTGGGCCGTGTTTTTTATTATGCTCAGGGAGCTGATGATTTCCACCCTGCGCGTAATTGCCGCGCTGGAAGGCAAAGTAATGGCGGCGGAGCGCTGGGGCAAATTTAAAACCGTTATCCAAATGGCGGCTGTGGGCACCATATTTTTTGTATTGGATATTTACCATTTAATGCTTATGACGCACGGCGCCACCCGCTACGCGTTTGAAATTATTTTCTATACCTTAAAAACCATTCCCTACGGCATTACCGCCATTGCGGCCGTAATTACGTGGATAAGCGCCATTTCCTACTTAAAAAACAATTGGGAACTGCTGCAAAAATCCTGGAGTATTGACGCATGCAAACGCTAATACGCATGTTGGCCACCGGTTTTTTTATCAGCTATTTGCCGCCTTTGGTGTTTAAGTTTAAAAAAAATACCGGTGCCGGCTTTTTGGGCACGCTTTTGGCGGTGCCGTTTGTGTTTATACTGCCCAAGGATTACATCCTGTATTTGGTATTTTTGCTTGCCTTTTGGGTATTTGCGGTATATATATGTAAAAAAGTACAATTTAAGGGATATACCGGGCACGATAACCCCAAAATTGTAATTGACGAAATGGCCGGTTATTTTACGGCGGTGCTGTTTCTGCCCCGCCAATGGCCGTATTTGCTGGCGGCGTTTGTTTTGTTTAGAACATTTGACACGTTAAAACCCTGGGCCGTAAAAACGTTTGACCGTATGGAAAACGCTTTCGGCGTGGTGTTTGATGACGTGGCCGCCGGGTTAATGGCCAATATTTTAATACAGATTTTTATTATATTTGTTGTTAAAGGTTAAATTTAAGGAGATTAAATTACATGGAACTTTCCAATATGACGAATGTGAGCGAGCTCTTTTCCGCCGGCGGGCCGATACTGATTTTACTTATTTTGCTGTCCATTTATTCTTTATCCGTTATTTTTGAACGCTGGGTAAAATTCCGCCGTTCTATAGGCATTTCCCGCAAACTGATTGCTTATTGCCGCCATCCTTTACGCTCGGACAATTACCCAAAGGTGGAAGACGCCTGCCGCAAAGAAATTACGCAGGATACGCCTGCCTCCAACTTAATTTTACGTCTTCTTCAGGAAAGAGGCCGCACCAAAACGGAACAAAAAGAAATTGCCGCTTCCGTCATTGACTGGGAAATTACCCGCCTGCAAAGTCGTTTAACCGTGCTGGGCACTTTGGGCAGCATTACGCCGTTTATCGGGCTGTTTGGCACGGTAATCGGGGTGATGCACGCGTTTAAAGATTTGGCTTCTTCCTCTGCGGCCACGGCGGGTGCCACGGTGGTGGCGGCCGGCATTGCCGAAGCGTTAATTAACACCGCGGCCGGGCTGTTTGTGGCTATCCCGGCGGTTATTGCCTATAACTACTTTTTAAGCAAAACCAACTTTTTTGCCAAAGAGTTGGAAAACATTGCCGACGAAATTATCTTTAACCAGGTACACGAATAATGGCCCACAAACAAAGAACCGTAATGGCGGATATTAATATGGTGCCGTTTATTGATATCACGCTGATTCTGCTGATTATTTTTATGGTGATGAGCCCGCTTTTGGTGCAAATGCAGCTTAGCGTGGATTTGCCCCGCGCCAAAGCCATTAACACCACGGCGGAGGACGACGTAATCCGGGTGGAAGTATTAAAAAACGGAACGATTATCGTGGCCGATAAAAAAGTTTCCGCCGCCGGGCTGGAAAAAGAACTTATTTTGCGTATGGGTAAGGCCAACAAAAAAACCATTTTGGTACAGGCCGATAAAGAAGTGCCCATACAACAGGTGGTAGACGTGTTTGACGTAGCCAAAAAATTGGGCGCCGCCAAACTGGGCATAGGGGTACTTTCTAAAAGCTGATGAACCGCTATCTTGCATATTCCGGCGGGGTGCACGCCTTACTGTTTTTGCTGCTTTTCCTGGTGCTGTTACCGGCCGGGAAAAAGGTTTCTGCCACCTATACCATTGATTTTATAGGCAGCGGCAAAGTGGTGGCCACCACCGGGCAGGAAGCGCAAAGCCCCGTTAAAACCCAGGCCCCCAAAGCGCCGGAAGTGAAAGCCCAGCCTGTAGCCAAGCCGGAAGCCCCTGCAAAACAAGAGGCTAAACCTGCCAAAAAAGCTTATACGGCCAAAAGTGAAATTACCACCAAAAAACAAGCCGCCAAAAAGAAAGAAGCCGCCGCACCCTTAGCTGCACCCAGCGTGCTGGAAGAGGGTGAAAACACCCAAAAAGATGACGCCCTCCAAGCCAGTAAAGAGGGGGAATTTCAAGGCGGCAATATTCAAACCGATTTTGCAAACTTTCCCTATCCCTGGTACATTACCCAAGTGCGTAACGCCATGTGGATTGAGTGGGAAAAACGCCGCCCAGCGGGGAATGTGCTTTCTGCGCTAGTCTCTTTTTCCATCGTGCGGGACGGCAAATTAAAAAATGTGGAAGTGCAGCGCTCCTCCGGCGATGATACCTTTGACTTTGCCGCCACTTCCGCCGTAATTAACGCAGGGCCGTTTGCACCTCTGCCAATGTATTATGAAAAAGATGAACTGACCGTAGTGGTAGAATTTAAACAGGAGAAATAAATTATGACTGGATGGCAACGTTTTGGCATTATGCTGTTGTGTTATTTTGCGGTAATGGTGTTATTCCCCGATTATGACGCCGCCGGTTTCTACTTTGCCGGTATTACGCTTACCATGTGGACGGGCGTTATTTTAATTTTGGCCGTTATTACCAATATATTGGGGCTGTATAACTTCCCTAATTTTTGCCGGTTTATTACTTTTGTATTTGTGGCAGCGGTGTTGTTTTCTTTGTTGTGGTATTTCCCGCAGAAAGACAATGTAACCCCTATTAATAAATTAAAATACGGGGAATTCCCTACCATGCAGGATATTGAACGCGGCATAAACCGGTTTACGTTTAATTTTGATTTCGTCCGCCGCCGCGCAACCCGCCCGGAAAACTTTATCAACCAAGAACTGGACGAAAATAAAGAAAAAATAGAAGAAACTAACGACGCTATTAAAGAAGCGGCCCAAAAAGCCAAAAAACAAGCCGCCAAAAAAATAGAGCAAACTTTAGAAATAGAGGTAGAATAACCCCATGAAATCCACCGTTTTAATTACCGGAGGAAACGGCTTTATCGGCCGTAAACTGACGGATCTGCTGTTGCTGGAAGGCTTTAATGTAAGGATAACATCCCGCCGCACGCCCAAACACCAGCCTGCAAACCCGGCGGTAAAAATCGTTCGCGTAAATTATGACGATGTAGCCAGTTTAAAAGCCGCCATGGAAGGCTGCCAAGGGGTGTTCCACCTGGCCGCGGCCATATTTGGCTTTAACCGGGCCGATTTTGAACACGCCAATGTAACCGCCACGCAAAACGTGGTAGCGGCGGCCAACCAAACGCAAGGGTTGGAAACTTTTGTGCACGTATCCAGCCTGGCCGCCAGCGGCTACGCGGCGGATTTGCAACACCCCCGCACGGAAGAGGACGAGCCGAATCCGGTGTCGGACTATGGACGCACCAAACTGGGGGGGGAACAGGCTGTTCGCAACTTAAAACCCGGCATTAAGTGGATGATTATCCGCCCACCCATTGTATACGGGCGTAATGATTCCGGCGTTTCCAAAATAGCCGCGTGGGTAAAACGCGGGCTGATGGTAAACACCTCCGGAAACGGATATTTCAGCTTTGTGCATGTGGATGATTTGGTGCAAGCCCTGGTAACCGCTTATAAACGCCCGGATACGGCCGGCCAAGTGTTTTTTGTGTGCGAGGGGGACGTGTACAGCTGGCAGGATTTTATAGGCCGTATGGCAGCCGCCATGCATGTGCGCAAACCTTTTATGCCAAACGCCCCGGTGTGGCTTATGCGCACGGCCGCTTTTTTGTATGAAACGGCAGCCCGAATAAGCGGTATTGAGCCCGCCTTAAATTACGACAAAGTAACCGAAGCCATTGTGCCCGGGCACTGGATATGCAGTAATAAAAAGTGGACCGCACTGACGGGGCAGCACTTCACCCCGCTGGATGAAGGACTTAAGAAAAGTTTCTAAAATTTTGTTATAATATTTATGTTGTTACTGCAAAGTACAAACATAAACCAGACAAATTTTGGAGAGGTGGCTGAGAGGCCGAAAGCGGCGGTTTGCTAAACCGTTATACGGGTTAATTCCCGTATCGAGGGTTCGAATCCCTCCCTCTCCGTATCTTAGTTTTAAGTTTCTTATAAAAATCCCCGTTAGGCTTTGTGCCCGACGGGGATTTTGCTGTTTCTGAACTTTTGTTGCTCTCTTTTGGGCTTTTTTTACAGAAGTTTACTCTTTTCTATTTTTTATGCTCTCTTTGATTCCCAGGAAGTTCCGTTCTGCAAATTTAATAGCTGTTCCTGCTCTGCCCAATTGCCGAATTTGATCATTAGCAGGCTCTTTAGCGTAACACTTTTTGGCAGGCTTCCCGCTAAAATATGCCTGGTAATACGAGGAGACAAAAAACTCAATTGCAAAATACGCAATATATACCGCTCGGACAGGTGTTCACGCAACGCTATTTCTTTTATTGTTTTACCATCTAAAATATCCTTATGCCATCGATAGGCTTTTTGCAAAATATGTATAAGAGACTGATCTTGAACAGTTGGCCGCTGAACCGTGCCTATGATAATTTTGGCGCCATTATCTATGGTGGCTATTTGGTAGGGAATGGTATAGTTTTCAACAACTCGCTTTAATAGCGCATTATCTATTATCAGTTCTTTGCCATCGCATAGGGCTGCTATTATGTTTCCTATCTTCTCCGGGTAGATACTTATTTTTATTTCTTCCTTAAACACGTCTACCCTCTTAATCAACACTTGTACACATTTTGGGGAAATGGAAAGAAGTGGCAGTTTTTCATACATTTCTTTTTGTCTTTCTATCGGCAAGCTCTGCAAATAGGGATACACCTTCGTCGTATCTTGCAAAAACCCTTTTGCCCAGCCCATTACAAACCCTTCTATTTCCGGCAGAGATATTTTAGTTATAGCCCCTATTTTCTCTTTTTCCTTGCGGATAACGGCCTGGCTAATATAATAGCGGTACTTTTTGCCTTTTCTCCCGCCGCTCCAGCTAGGGCTCATATAGTTTCCTTTATCGTCAAATAACTTTCCCGCAAGCAGGCTTTTATTGGGATTATACTCCCGCCTAATACGGTAATTTTCCGCCATAATGGCTTGCGCTTTATTAAAGAGTTCCTCACTAATTATCCCCGAATGTTCGCCTTTGTACCAAGTTCCTTTATGCCCCACTTCCCCCAGGTAAGCCCTGTTATGCAGGATTTTATTCAGGTTCCCGATGCTTAACGCCCTTCCCCGTTGGCTGACTATGCCTTTTTTATCAAGCCAGGCCTTTAAGAGTCCTAGGCTCTTTAGTTCAATGTATTTTTCAAAGATATGCTGAACCTTGAGGGCCTGTTCATTATCCGGAAGAAGTTTTTTGTCCTGCCGGACATATCCAATAGGGGGTATTCCGCCCATCCATAGGCCTTTTTTCTTGCTGGCCGCATATTTATCCCGTATGCGCTCTGCCGTCACTTCCCGCTCAAATTGCGCAAAAGACAGCAACATATTCAAGGTCAGCCGTCCCATACTGGTCGTGGTATTAAAATGCTGGGTAATAGACACAAAAGAAGCCTGGTGTTTATCCAGCACTTCTACTATCTTGCTGAAATCCATTAAACTGCGGGTTAAACGGTCTATTTTGTACACCACTATAATGTCCACCAGCCCCGCCTTTACATCCGCCAAAAGGCGCTGCAGGGCCGGTCTGTTTAGCGTTCCGCCGGAATAACCGCCGTCATCATATGGCTTGCTTATTAAACGCCAATTCTCCTGCTTTTGGCTTGCAATATAGGCTTCGCACGCTTCCCGCTGTGCCTGCAAACTGTTAAAATCCAGCTCCAGCCCTTCTTCGCTGGATTTGCGGGTATAGATAGCACAGCGTATTTTATTTTCCATTGTTTACTCCAAAGAACACCTTTCCGTTCCAATGTTTACCCGTGATCGCTTTTGCTACGCCCGAAAGAGTTTTATAGAGACGCCCCTGGTATAAATAGCCTTCCTCGCGGGTTTCCACTTCATGCAAAATGCCCTTATACGAACGCACCAGTTTGCTGCCGCATGGCAAGGCAGGTTTCCCCGTTGGCTTAGCGGCAGTTTTTGCTAGTTCCCTCATCAGTTTTGGCACGGAAAGACGTTCTTTTTGGGCTTGTTGGTAAAAATAGATAAATTTAATTAATAAATTTTTCCGCACCGGAGGCAGGGTTTCTCCTATACAGGCCATCCACTTTTCAGCCAGTTGCTTGCAGTTTAATAGTTTTAATGTTTCCATAAGTCCTCCTCGTATACATTGGCGCTTACTTAAGGGGGAAAGTCAAGTTTTTCGGACGGTATTTTTATTTTTACTTTTCATTTTGTATAGTAAATATATACCTTTTAAATTAGGATTTTTTTACTATGGATAACGCCACCAAACAAAAACTTTGGAAAACCGCCGACCAACTCCGCTCCAATATGGACGCGGCCGAATACAAGCACGTTGTACTGGGGCTCATTTTTTTAAAATATATTTCCGATTCCTTCTCCGCTCTGCAAACCCAAATACAGCAGGACGAATACTATGTACAAAACCCGCAATACCTAGAAGTGGACATGCGGGACTATTGCACCCAACACCATGTTTTCTGGGTTCCGCCGCAGGCCCGCTGGGAGTTTCTGAGAGACAACGCCCCCCAGCCCGACATCGGCAAACTAATAGACGATGCCATGCTGGCTATCGAGGACGAAAACCCCAAACTGAAAAACATCCTTAACAAAAACTACGCGCGCCTTTCCCTGCCGCCCGGCCGCCTGGCGGATTTGATTAACACCATTTCCACCATTGGTTT
>CALVGG010000003.1 GCA_944327085.1 uncultured Elusimicrobiales bacterium
TAACCGGTCTTTTCAGCAATGATGTTTAAGATGTTAGCCTGTACATCCGCTTCATTTAAGGACGGCATCGGCTTAGAAACCGCGGCCGGTTGAGCAGCAGGAGCCGCTACAGGCGCAGGCTGGGCCGCAGGGGCCGCCGCTTGGGCAACAGGCGCTACAGCAGGCACCGCTTGTACAGGGGCAGGCGCCGCAGAACCTTCGCTGCCGGCATTAGCAATGGCGTACTTAATAATGGAGCGAATGGTCGGGTAATCTTTAAGTTGTACGCCTTCCTGGCGCGCAATGTGGTACGTCTCGCGCATAATGGCAAACAGTTCGGCTTGTTTTACCGTATCAATACCCAAGTCAGCTTCCATATCCAAGTCCAGGTCCAGCATGTCTTGCGGGTAACCGGTTTTTTCGGAGATGATATTTAAGATATTGGCTTGCACGTCTTCTTCTTTCAAAGAAGGCATCGGCTTAGAGGCCACGGCCGGTTGGGCAGCAGGAGCCGCTACAGGCGCGGGCTGAGCCGCAGGAGCCGGGGTTACCGCCGCAGGCTGGGCCACAGGGGCCGCAGGTTGCGCAGCAGGTGCTGCCGCTTGAGCGGCAGGAGCCGCAGAACCTTCACTGCCGGCATTGGCAATGGCGTACTTAATAATGGAGCGAATGGTCGGGTAGTCTTTAAGTTGTACGCCTTCCTGGCGGGCAATATGGTACGTCTCGCGCATGATGGCAAACAGTTCGGCTTGTTTTACCGTATCAATACCCAAATCGGCTTCCATATCCAAGTCCAAGTCCAGCATATCCTGCGGGTAGCCGGTTTTTTCGGAGATGATATTTAAGATATTGGCTTGCACGTCTTCTTCTTTCAAAGAAGGCATCGGCTTAGAAGCCGCAACAGGCGCAGGCTGAGCCGCAGGAGCCGGGGTTACCGCCGCGGGTTGGGCCGCAGGGGCAGCCGCTTGAGCGGCAGGCGCGGTGTGGTGGATGGCGTTTACTTTATCCACAAACGCCTGGGAGCCTTCCATTACCAAGGAGGGTTTCACACCGTGTTTATAGTTGTCTTTTACGCGCAGGGTGTTTTGCACCACTTCCAGCACGGGGGTTTGCTGGCCGGAAATTTCTTTCAGCCAGGCCTCGTGGCGGGCCGCGTCAACAATGCGGGGTTCTTTTACGTCCCACACTTTTTCTAATAAGGTCATACCAATTTGGGAACCAAAACCGGCCGCCAGTCTAAGCGCGTATTTAAAGTTATAGTGGCCGCCTTTGCTAAGCGTAATGCCTTCCAGTTCCGGGTCCGCTTCTTTAAAGTTGGCAATGGGCGGAACCAAACCGGTGTTTAAGCAGTGCACGGCAATGGCGTCTTCCAACCCGGCACCCATGGAGTGGCCGGTAAAGCCTTTCGTATTGCTGACGATTACACTGCTGACGTCTTTGCCAAAGGTGGATTTAAGGGCATACGCTTCCGCGCTGGCGGAACCGCCGCGGGCAGGGGTGTATGTTTCGTGAGAGATAAACACCAGCTGTTTGGCGATGTCGGAGCGGGAAACACCGCTTTTGCGTTCGGCCTCGGTTACCAGGTCATTCATTACCTGGGCCACGTGGGCAACGTCCAAGCGGGTTACGTGGAAACCGCTGTTGCGGATTTCCGTAGCCAGCACTTTGGCAAGAGGCTTCATACCGCGTTTGGCAACTTCCTGGGCGTCTTCCACTACCAAAGATACAGCACCCATACCCACAATCATGCCGTTGCGGCGGCGGTCAAAAGGCAGGGCGGCTTTGGTAACGTCGGCTTCCGTGGTGGCGGCGCCGGAGGCTAAGAAAGCCGTTAATATCCATTCGGATACATTATCATTGGTGATATCATCGGCACTGATGACGATAACTCTCTTTGCGCGGCCCAGTTTAATCCAGTCCGTAGCTACGGCAATAGCCTGGGCGGTGGAAGCGCAGGCCGCACTCATGGCCGTGGCCGGCCCGCGGGCGCGGATCCACTGGCAGAAATGAGAGTGGGCAATGATAATGGTTTTTAAGATAAATTCAGACGTGAAGGCCTGGGGTTCCACTTCTTTGTCTTTAAAGTTTTCGTTATACCAGGCTTCAATTTCCGCTTTTAAGGCCGGGTCCGCAATTTGGGAAATGAACTTATCGCAGAAGGCGCGTACTTCTTTGGCGGTTTTGTTGTTAAGCAAACCGGCCACGCGTTTAGACAAGTCACCCATCATGCTGTTGGCCACGGGGAAGGCGGAGGTGAAGATGACACCGGTGTCATCAATCATATCCGCAGGCAGGCCCCAGCGGTCCGGCAAGTAACCGCCCGTGGAGGTGGGTTTATAATAAAGCACCAACGGGATGCCCGCGTCTTTCAACGCCAAGATACCGGCGGCAATGGCCAGCTGGAAGGAGCGATCCATCGAGCGCACCCATTTGGCCGGCAGGCCGAATTCTTTTTCCGCGTCAAACGCACCGCCCTTGGCGGCCAGTTTAATGGCCTGGCTGGGGGAGGTTAAGCGTTCAAAGCGGTGGTTGCCGTCTTTGGATTTGATAACAAATTCTACGTGTTTATCAATTTGTTTTTGTTGGATTTCCGCGGAAACGGGTTCAATTAAGTTGCGGCCGGAAAGGATTTCGTCCAGTACGCCGTCGCGGAAGATACGGTCCCAGCTGCCGGGGCCGCCGGCGGCAATACCGCTGATGACGATGTCTTTATCGCAGCAGGTTTTGCCGTCCGCCTGGGCGGGAGCCGCCTGGCAAGAGCAGGAAGCGCCCATCTCTTTTTCCACCGGGGTGGCCGTGCCGGTTACCCAGTTTACAAAGGCCGGGTTATAGGTGGAGTGATCGCCATACATATCGGTTCCTTTCCAGTTCAAAGCAATGCCGGAAGAAATCAAATTGGCAAACAGGTCGTTAAATTCGCAAATGCCGCCTTTTTTGGGGTGGTTGGAAGCCAACACTTTAATGTCTTTCTTGTCAGACAGGGTGCTGGAAGCCAAAGCGGAAAGCACGCGTTTGGGGCCGCATTCTACAAACAAGCGCACGCCGGAATCATACGTGGTTTTAAGCTGTTTAATCCATTCCACGGAGTGGGAAATCTGCGTGACCATAAGGTCTTTGATTTTTTCCGGGTCGCTGGGGTAAAATTCCGCCGTAACGTTGGTGGTAATAGGCATGGTGGGCGCGTGGAAAGTAAGCGTATCCAAGAACGCGCGATACTGCGGCATGGCCGGGCGCACAATGGCGGAGTGGAAAGCGTGAGACACCGGGATCTGCACCGCCTGAATGCCCATATCGGTAAACATCTTGATGGCGTCATCAATAGATTTGCTGGCGCCGGCAATGACCGTTTGGGTGGGGCAGTTTTTGTTGGCAACGGCTACATAACCGTTAATGCGGGCCAATTCCGGCTCCACACGTTCCACAGGGGCGGCGATGGAGGCCATCTTGCCGTTGTCTTCCACTTTAATTTCAGACATTACCTTCCCGCGGGTGCACACGGCTTTTAAGCCGTTTTCAAAATCAAAAATACCGGCGGCCACCGCAGCGGCGTATTCGCCCAAGCTGTGCCCCATTACCACATCCGGCTTAATGCCAAAGGAAGACAGCAAGCGCATCATGGCAATGTCGGCCGTTAATACGGCGGGCTGGGTCATTTCGGTTTTCTTAATGGCGGCTTCGCGCACGGCAATTTGTTCTTTGGTTTCGCCGGGTTTGCTCCACAAAGTTTCCGTTAAGGTCTGGCCGATAATATTGGTAAGCAGGCGGTCGGCCTCGTCAAAGGTATCCTGCACTACTTTGTATTTGGAGGCCAGATCTTTCATCATGTCCACATATTGGGAGCCTTGGCCCGGGAACATAAAGCAAACTTTGGGTTTAATTTCCGTAGGAGTGAAAGGATAAATGCCTTTCATTCTTAAATATAAAGATTCCTGTTCCCATACGTCTTGCGTACCGGCAATTTTTTTGAAAAATTCAATTTTTTCTTTTAATTTTTCCGGGGTTTCTACGTTAATGGTTACGGCAAACTTTTGCGGTTTGGCTACGTGGTTTTTATAGGAAATGCTGGGTAAGTAGGCCGGGTCATACTGAATGGCAACCACGGCTTTGTCCAAAACGTCAAAAAGTTCCTGCTTCGTAGCGGCAGAGAAGGTTAAAACGTCACCTTGGATTTTCTCCCCCGGAACGTGAAGCGTATAGGAATTACTGCTGGTCATGTTTACATTCTCCTGTTTAGTAGGGGTTACGGCAGAGGCACAAACTTTGGTTTCTTCTTTTTTAAGCAAAGCGTCGTTCATTTCTTCCATAGCTACGTGGAAGTTCGTCCCGCCGAAACCAAAGGCGGATACGTTTGCACGGCGCACTTTGCTACTGGCCCAGTCTTCCGTTTTGGTAATTACACGGAAGGGGCAGGTGGCCCAATCCACAATGGGGTTGGGGGTTTCAAAATTGATGGAAGGCGGCAATACCTTATTATATAAGGCCAAAGACGTCTTAATTAAAGAGGCAATACCAGCCGCCGCTTTGGCATGGCCGATTTGGCTTTTTACACTGCCTAACCCAATGCTGCCGGGTTTGGCATACGGGGCAAAAATCTCGTTCAAAGCGTTCAGTTCGGTGGCGTCTCCCACGCGGGTACCGGTACCGTGCGCTTCCAAGAGGCCCACTTCGCCGGGGGTGTAATCCAATTGTTCAAAGGCTTTTTCCACCGCCAGTTTTTGCCCTTTGGGGTTGGGGGCGGTAATGCCTTTGCCTTTCCCGTCGGAAGAGGCACCCACCGCGCGGATGACGGCATAAATTCTGTCCCCGTCTTTTACCGCGTCGGACAAGCGTTTCAAAATTACCATACCGGCGCCTTCGGCCATCACAAACCCATTGGCGCGGGCATCAAACGGATAAGAACCCGTTTCAGACAAGGCACCGATTTTGCAAAACTTAATATAAGCGGAAGGGGACATCATTTGGTCCACACCGCCCGCGATGGCCATATCAAAATTGCCTACGCGCAGGCCGTTTACAGCCTGGTCAATGGCGGCTAAAGAGGTGGCGCAAGCCGCGTCCACCGCAAAGTTGGTACCATGCAAATCAAACACGTTGGCTACGCGGCCGGGAATTACGTTGGCCAGTTCACCGGGCATGGAGTCTTCGGTAATCGGGATAAAGCGTTCGCGCACGCCGGCGTCCATTTCGTCAATCATTTTTTGGGCATCGGCCGGGGATAAATGTTTAAACGTTTCCGTGTTCTTTAAAATTTCATACAAAAAAGGGCGGTTTAAACGCGTGTTGGACATCTCGTTCTTCATACCGCCCATAGAGTTGCCGATAATTACGGCCGTGCGGTTATGGTCAAAAGGTTTTTTGTCATAACCGGCATCTTCCAAAGCCATGCGGGTGGTTTCCACGGCTAAATGCTGCACCGTGTCCATCTGTTTGGCCACTTGCGGAGGAATGCGATACTTAATGGAATTGAATTTGAAAGTTTCAGGGATGAAACCGCCGATTTTGGAATACGTCTTGTCTTCGGCTTTGTGGTCAGGACTGTAAAACAAATGATAGTCCCAGTAAGATTTGGGGATTTCGGTAATGCAGTTTTTTCCTTCTTTAATATTGTTCCAGAACTCGTCTTTATTTAAAGCTCCGGGCATGATAGCACCTATGCCCACTATGGCAATAGGTTCAAGATGTTTATTTTTCATTTGGTCTCCTAAAATCAATGGTTACCACAAAATACTTGTATAGGTATATGATATTAAATTTTGGGCCGGCAAA
Source organism: uncultured Elusimicrobiales bacterium (assembly GCA_944327085.1). Taxonomy (GTDB): domain Bacteria; phylum Elusimicrobiota; class Elusimicrobia; order Elusimicrobiales; family Elusimicrobiaceae; genus Avelusimicrobium. Next base: position 5,746 of record CALVGG010000003.1, read on the forward strand.
ACAAATTAAGGGAAGGTTTTTATAAAAAAGACTTGCAAAATCTAAGCCGATATGTTAGATTTTTTTGGCCATAATTTTACAAACATTTTTTTGGTTTTACTGTTACAAAAACAAAAGCCCCGCAAAACAAGCGGGGCTTTTGTAAATCCATTTGGCAAAATTAAGCCTTCTTTTCTTCGTCCACTTTCATATTTTCCAGTTCATCTATTAAGCTCAACAACGTGGGCTGCAATTTGGTGATGTATTCCTGCTCAAAGGTGGCCAGGCGCTGTTCAAGGCGGCTCATTTGTTTGGCCATCTCCGCCAGGTTTTTATCATCGGCGGTTTTCATTTCTTCCAAACGGTAGTGCAAATCTTTCACTTTTTCTTTTAAATCAGCCATTTCCAAAGCGGAGGTATTTTGCAATGAACCCAAAATAGAAGCGCGGGAAGAAAAGGCGGAAGGTTTTGCAACCGTCATCATGGTTAAATCTTCCACAGGGGAATCAAAATCCGTTTCTCCGGCCACGGCTGCCCGGTATTTTGCCGTAAACCAAAACAACAAAATAAAGCACACCACAAACCCGGCAGATAATAAAATTAATGTATGTTCCATAGGTAATATATCATACCATATTTTAAAGGCGTGTTTTCACGCTTTATTTGCGTATAACCACAAAACACGCCCCAAAAATAATAACGTACAATAACAAAGTGCCCGCGGTGCGCAGGTACCCGCCAAAGCCGGGGCCCCACAAATACACGCACGCGCCCAGTAACAAGAAAGCAATAACGCCTACTACACTAAATTTTAATTTCATTTTTATCTTCCTGCTTATTTAATAACGGTGCCCGTTTGGCCGGTTTGATAATACACAATGCGTATTTCCACGCCTTTGGCTTTGGCCAGGCGAACGGCATCGGGGTGCAGCACGCTGGCGCCGTTTAAGGCCAGTTTATACATTTCATCAAAATCCAATACTTCGTAGCGCTGGGCTTTCACGTCTTTATTGGGGTCGGCCGAGTAAACGCCGTCCACATCTTTTACCATTTCCACATGGTGCGCCCCCAACTGGCTGGCCAGGAATACGGCGGACACATCACTGCCGCCGCGCTTTAAAGTGGTAATTTCTTTATTTTCCCCAATACCTTGGAACCCCGCCACCACCGGCACATGCCCTTGCTGGATTTCTTTTACCAGGCGGTCCCCTTTTAAAGAAAGGATGTCCGCCCCCGTATGGGTGCAGGTGGTAATCAGCCCGATTTGGCTGCCGGTAAGCGATACGGCCGGCACATCCACCGCACGTAACGCAATGGACAAAAGCGCCACGCTTACGCGTTCCCCGGTGGTAACCAACATATCCAGTTCCCGCTTTTCGGGGTTGGGGGTAATGCTGTAGGCATGGTCCAGCAAAACATCGGTTAAATTACCATTGGCCGAAGCCACCACCACGGGGATAAACCCCGCGTCATAGCGGGATTTTATCAGTTGGGCCGCCTGCAAAAGTTTGGGTTTATTGGCCAGCGTATTGCCGCCAAATTTCATAATACAAATCTGTTTCATAATCACCTTTTACAGCCATTGGGGCACGCAATGGCCCGATAGCATTTCTTCATACGAGGTACGGCGGCGCACCACGCAAAACGCATCACCGTGCACCATCACCTCGGGCACTAACGGGCGGAAATTATAGATGGAAGACATCGCCGCCCCATAGGCCCCTGCACACATTATAGCAAGTAGCTCCCCTTGTTGGACAGGCTCTATAATGCGGTCCTTGGCAAAAACATCGCCCGATTCACAAATCGGCCCCACCACATCGGCAATAATAGGGGCCACGCCACGGCGCTGCACCGGCAAAATGGTGTGCCAGGCATCATACATGGCGGGGCGAACCAAGTCGTTCATGCCCGCGTCCACAATAATAAAGTTTTTCTCCCCCATTTGTTTGGTGTATAATACCCGGGTAACCAAAATGCCCATATTGCCCGCAATGCTGCGGCCGGGCTCCACAATAATGTGTTTATTTAAATCGCCCAAAGTTTCACGCACCACTGCGGCATAAGCCTCGCACGTAGGGGGCAGCTCTACATTATAATTAATGCCCAGGCCGCCGCCCAAGTCTATATTATCCAGCACAATGCCTTCCTTTTCCAAATCTTTTACCATTTGGGCAATTTTGGTAAACGCAAAGCGAAAGGGCTGTAAATCCAGCAATTGGGAACCGATATGCACCGCTATGCCCGCCAGGCGTATGCCCGGCATGCGGGCGGCGGCACGGTAGAGCGGGAGGGCGTCGTCCCAATCCACGCCGAATTTATTTTCTTTTTTTCCGGTGGTAATTTTTACGTGGGTCAGCGCGTCCACATCCGGGTTTACGCGCAGGGCCACATTGGCTTTTAAACCCAAATCTATGGCAATGCGGTTGATGGTTTCCACCTCGGCTACGGATTCGGCATTAATCTGCAAAATCTGGTTTTTTATGGCTTGGGTAAGCTCTTCCTGTGTTTTGCCCACGCCGGAAAAAACAATTTTGTCCGCAGGCACGCCGGCTTTTAAAGCCACGTACATTTCCCCTGCGGAAACCACATCCGCCCCGCAGCCCTGCCGGGCCAGCGTGCTAACTACGCCCAAATTGGGGTTGGCTTTTACGGAATAGCAAACCGTGCTGTTAAATTCTTTAAGCGCCTGCTGATAAGACTGAAAATTACGTGTCAACTTATCCGAAGAATAGCAATAAAAAGGGGTGCCCACTTCCTGCGCCAATTTTTTAAGGCTTACGCCCTCGGCAAAGAATTCTTCGTCATGATATTTGAAACACATATTTTTTCTCCTTACATAAAAATACCCCCCGCTTGTACTTTAAGCGGGGGGTTCTGTTTAATTACAAAATGGGTTTATCTTTCCGCCAAAGCACAAGCCAAACAGCAAGAGCGTTTTTTGCTCTTGTTCTGTTTAACGGCGCGTTTAGCAAAAGAAATCATAATCATTATATTGAGTATAGAAAAAAATAAAAAGGTGTGCAAGAAGGTTATTTTATTTCACAGGGGTTTCCCTGGCACAACGCGTAACAGAACCTCCGGCTGCAATTCTATCATAAAATTTTCACAGACCGGGTTACGTCCGCTATCCAACCGTTATTTTATTATCCCCAACAGGGCATTTTTTATTAAGATAAACATATAAGGAGGCTTTATGAAAAAACTGGTACTTTTACGCCATGGCCAAAGCCAATGGAATTTGGAAAACCGCTTTACCGGGTGGACGGATGTGGACTTAACCGCCCAAGGGGAAGACGAAGCCCGCCAAGCCGGCCGCCTAATGGCCCAAGCCGGGCTGAATTTTGACCGGGCTTTTACTTCTTACCTAACCCGCGCCATTAAAACGCTGAACCTGGCGCTGGAAACCATGCACCAGCTGTGGATCCCCGCAGACAAAACCTGGCGCCTGAACGAAAAACATTACGGTGCTTTGCAAGGCTTAAACAAAAGCCAAACAGCCCAGCAATATGGAGATGAGCAAGTGCTGCTTTGGCGGCGCGCCTATGATGTGCGCCCCCCGGCCCTGGCCCCGGATGACCCGCGCCACCCCAGCCAAGACCCGCGCTACCGCGGCATTTCCCCCACCGTGCTGCCGGCAACGGAATCCCTGCAGGATTGTATAGCCCGGTTGGACCCGTACTGGCAAAACACCATTGTGCCGGCCCTACAGCAGGCGGACCAAATTTTAATAGCCGCCCACGGCAACAGCCTGCGGGGTATTGTAAAAATACTTAAAAATATCCCCGATGATAAAATTGTGGGGCTGAATATTCCCACCGGGGCGCCTTACGTGTTTGAGTTGGATGAAGACCTGCACGTATTAAAAGATTACTACCTGGGAGACCCGCAAGACATTGCACGCCGCGCCCAAGCCGTGTCAGAGCAGGCCAAACACAAATAACGCCGCACGGCTGGCGTGAATTTGCTTGCAAAAAACGGGTGTATGCAAAGCCCGTTTTTATGATAAATAAAACCCCCGGTGCCCACAAAACACCGGGGGTTTATTAAAAACGTGGGGGTTAATCCCAATTTTTACGCAATTTTTTAATGGCTTTTTTAAGCTCCGGTTTTAATACGGGGTCCACCAAGTCAATAAACAGTTTACCGTCCAGGTGGTCCACCTCGTGCTGGAAAGCTTTAGCCAGCAGGCCGCGCGCACGCAGGGTTTGTTCCTTGCCGTTTTCATCCAAGAAAGAAATGGTCACGTCCGTAGCGCGCGTTACTTCCGCCCATAAACCGGGCAAAGAAAGGCAGCCTTCTTCTTCCAGCTTTTCCCCCCGCATGGAAATAATTTTGGGGTTAATAATTACATAACGCTTATAGGCGTTTTCATCCTTGGAAGAAGAATCCGGTATTAAAATAACCGCCAAACGGTACGGCAAACCAATCTGGTTAGCCGCCAACCCCACCCCGCGAACAGAGAGGCAGGTTTCTTCCATATCTTTTAACAATTGGGGCAGTTGCGGCGCCAGGGTGTTATAGTCCACCGGTTTTAACTTTTGGCGCAGGATGTCATTGCCGTATTTTACAATTTTGCGTATTGCCATAATGTTATTTTACCATATTGCACGGCGCTTATAAAAAGGGCCTGCCCTTACGGGCAGACCCCTGACAGGAAGTGCCTTTAATTATAAAAGGCAGTCCAAATTTTTAATTATTGACAGGTTAACAAGTTCGTTGTTCCACAACATTCCACTGTATCGGGGCTGTAAGTCCTGCCAGTCATACCATAACTCATAATATAACATTGTTCCCCTTTAGTAGAGCACGAAGCCCCTGCGTATACTCCATTAGCACATTTGCGATACCCCTTAATTACCAAAGATATATCAGCAGGGATAGCATAGTCTACCGTAGCACATTGGCCACCACCAAATGTAATGTTTCCTTTACCATCAGTTGTGCAATTCATATATCCTGGATAACACCAAGAGCCATAACAACCATTATGCAACGAAGAAGCCTGCCAAGTAAAATGGCTTGTAGCATTACACGTTCTGGAGCTTTCTACGCATTTGCATTGGCTTTGGCTCCAAGTGTAGTTAATTTGCCCCGTCTGCCCGCTGGGGCAGGGTTGAGACGGACAAGATTGCACAACATTTTGCGGCGGATCAACCGGCGTTATACCGCCAGTTCATTTTAACACCAATATCTTTACGCTTTCCCCGCCCTTATCCGGGTGTTTTACCGTCCTGCGTGTTTCCCATGCCAAGGTTTTCGCGCCTACCCCATTCGTGCTGGGAAGCGGCACCCAGTTGCCGGCCAATCTTAACGGAGTAGAAGCGCTTAAATTACGGTAGGAATACGTCCCCACACCGGTAATATTTAATTTCCCTTTTACCGTAGCGTATACGCTTTCCAAACGCAAGCGGTTTGCATTGGTGGTAACTTGATTAATGCGGCTTGCCGGGTCACTATAACCGGCCGGCCCCTGAAACCGCGCCGCACCGCCGTTAAACTTTACATTTAAACTGCCCGGTGTGCTGGAAGTTACACAATTTTCCAAAGAGGAAAAACACGTGCCTTCAAAATCCAGCGTGGGCTGAGCGGGGAAAGTGGACAATACGTCAGAATCCGTTTTGCCTTTCCGCCCGTCCAATAAAGGAACATCATAAGCAAGCGCGCCCGAGTTACTTTCATTAATGCTTACCGTTCCGCCGGAGCGCACCTGCATGGACTGCGCCGTCAAGCCCCCCTGAAATGTGGCCTTTTCGGACACTTTCAGCCTTTCATACTGGCCTAAACGCGCAGGGTTAAAGTTAATGGTTTGGATGACTTCCGCACTTAAGGGTGCACAAGCCAACACAAACAACATCCCTGTCAATATTAAATGTTTCATATTCACCCTCCCAAGGGGCGTAGCTGCCTGACATAATACCCTCAGGCATTACCTATCCCTATAGGCTTACTAAAGTTTACTGTATAAAAAAGAAAAAAACAAGTCAAGCTCTATTTAAACAACAAAAAACCCGTTTGGAGATTTGCTCAAACGGATTAAAACAGCCCGGTAAATTTGTTACTTTTTCAGCTTGCTTACAAAAGCCAGGGCGTCTTCGCGCGTAAGCACCTTTCCCTCGGCCTGGGCTTCGGCCACACGCTCCAAAATATCGCCAATTTTAGGGCTGGGCGGCAAGTGGAGCAAATCCATCACGTCTTTGCCGTTTATCAGGCGGGTGGGTTTCATTTTTTTAGGCTGGTCAAAATATTTACTAAATAATAAGGAAAGCACCTGCATATGCCGCAATGTTTTGCCGATATTGGCCGTTTTTTTGGCACGTTCCAGACTCATCATACGCTCGCCGCTGCGGGGCAATATGCGCTTTAGCTGATAGTCCGACACGTAGCTGGCATAATCGGCCCAGCACAACAGAAGCATTGGCAGGGCGGCGTCCCCCATGTCCCTAAAAAAGTGATAGGCGCCGCGGTCCGTAATGACATCATTGCTGGCTAAATTGCTGGGGCGCAGGTGCTGGCCGATCATCGCGCATATCAGGCGTATATCCGCCCGGCTGTAATGCAGCTGTTCCAGCACGGCTTTGGCCATACGGGCGCCGCGTTCTTCGTGGTAAAAGAAGCGAAGCCGGTCCCCCACTTTTTTGGCGGTGGCGGGTTTGGCAATGTCATGCAGCAAGGCCGCCATTTTAAGCAAAGCCTTATTAGCCGCGTAAGGCGCCAATTTTTTTGCGTATTTGGGGAAAGCCTTGTTTAAATGGTCTACCAAATATTCCATACGTTTAAATACTGCCAGCGTATGGGATAATACCCCCCCGCGGCCATAATACACCTCTGCGCAGGCACGCTGTGCTTCCAAAACGGGGAACAGGGCCGTAAGCAGGCCGCACCCGTCCATCAAACATAAGTTTTCATAAGCTTTGGAAGTATTAAACAAACGGGTAAGCTCTTCCTGTATGCGTTCCCCGGCGCTTTGCCAAATAAGGGAAGCATCTTTTTTAATTTGTTTAAGTACAGAAGGGTCTATTTGAAAATTTAATTCTGCCGCGCACCTAAAAACCCGCAGCATGCGCAGGGGGTCTTCTTTAAACACCTTAGGGCCGGTAAGCAAAATTTTGCGTTCTTTTACGGCCTGCAAGCCGTGGGAAAAATCCACAATTTCCCGGCGAAGCAACCCCTGAAGCAAAATTTGGGTTCCTTTTTTTTCTTTTTTAATTAACAGGCGGGCGGGCCGGCTGACGGGATAAGCCAAGGCATTAAAAGTAAAATCCCGCCGGAGCAAATCTTCCTTTAAGTTTTTCCCCTGCCAGGCGCAAATGTCTATTTGCAGCCCTTCCTTGCGGGTTACCAGGCGCCAAACGCCAAAGGCGGGGTCCATCTCAAAAACGGCGGCGTTTAGTTTTTTGCCCAAAGCCAGGGCCACACGTTTTACATCCTGCTTAGGAAGCGTAATATCCACATCGCCGGACCAGCGCTTTAATAAACTGTTGCGCACCGCACCGCCTACATAATAGGCCTGCGGGGCAACCTCTTTTAATATGCCGGCTAACGAGCAAGACATGGCTTAGGCGGGCTCCTCCGTTTTGGCTTGGCGTTCTGCCAGTTTGGCAATAGCGTCTTTGCGCAGCTCCCGCTTTAACACTTTTTTAAGCGCATTTTTAGGAAGTTCTTTTACAAATTCAAAATCGCGCGGGCGTTTATACGTATCCAAATGCTGTTTTAAGAATTTGCGGAATTGCTCGTCCGTCAGTTCCGCGCCTTCTTTTTTAACAGCGTAGCACTTTACAAATTCGCCGCCCCGGCCGTCCGGCACGCCGATAATGGCGCACTCTTCAATGGCTGGGTTTTCGCAAATGACGGCTTCCACCTGGGCGGAAAATACTTTAAGCCCTTTAATAATAATCATGTCTTTTTTGCGGTCTTTAATAAAAATGAATCCGTCATCGTCAATTACGCAAATATCCCCTGTTTTAAACCATCCGTCCGGGGTAAATGCGTCCTGCGTGGCCTTAGGGTTGTTCAAATAACCTTTAAACACATTAGGCCCTTTAATGCACAGCTCGCCTTCCTGGTTGCGGGGCAGTTCCTTGCCATCGTCATCCAGCACAATCACGCTTACGGCCGGCAACGCCGGGCCTACGGATTTAATTTTTTGCAATTCTTCCGTATTTACGCTTACCACCGGGCTGGTTTCCGTAAGGCCGTAACCTTCCAGTATGGGCACGCCTATTTTCTTTTCAAACCGGTCTTTAATCTCCTGCGTAAGCGGGGCCGCGCCGGAAACCGCAAAGCGCACATTTTTAAACGGCCAAAATTGTAAATACAGCCGTTTAAAACCTTTGGCTTCTTTAGAAAGCACCGCATAAATTTGCGGCACGGCCAAAATAAGGGTTACTTTTTCCGAACCCATGGCGCTAAGCCAATGGCTGGCCGGCATAATGTTGGCCACAATCACCACTTTTAAATTTAAATACAGCGGGATGACGACGCACGTCGTCCACGCGAAAGAGTGGAACATGGGCAGCAAACACAAAAATACGTCATCATCGGTTATTTTAAAAATTTGCGCGCAGGAAATAACGTTAGAGGCTAAATTGCCGTGCGTAAGCATGGCGCCTTTGGGCAGGCCGGTAGTGCCGGAGGTATATAAAATAAAGGCCAAGTCTTCCAGCCCGGCACAAGGGTTGGAGGTTTCCTCGTGAAAGGTGGATTTTTCCACCTCGTCCCAAAATTTAAATACAGCCGGGTTGCCCTGGGCCGAAGACGGGATTTCATCCGTAGAAAATATGTATTTAATATCCGGCAAATCCGGCAAAACTTTAATATAGTGGCGTATAAATTCCGCCTGGGTTACCACGGCCTTGGCTCCGGCGTCTTTTAAAATAAATTCCAGCTCTTCGGGCTTGGTAACCATAAAATTCATGGGGATACATACCGCCCCCAATTTATACAAACCGAAATTGGCCACCACCGTGTCTATGGAGTTGCGGTGCGCCACGGCTACGCGGTCCCCTTTGCGGATGCCGTGTTCAAAAAACATATCGGCGGCGCGGTCCACCTTCATCAACAGTTCCGTATAGGTAACAGAACGTTTTGTTCCGGCCTCCACCAATGCCACCTTATCCGGGAAGCGAAAAGCACTGTCTGCCAAAGCGGTATATAAATCTTTGCGTCTGATCATGCGCAACTCCTTATAACACGATAAAGTCTCTTTCTATTTTAATAAAATTAGCTTTGCCGCGGGTCTAAAATATCTCTAAACGCGTCCCCCAGCAGGTTCCACCCCAATACAAAAAAGAAGATGGCCCCGCCCGGAATAAACACCGTATGCCAATACGCCAGCGTGTTACCGCTGGTGCCCAGCACCCAGTTGCGCGCCATGGCAATTAACTGCCCCCAATCGGCCGTGCCGGGCTGCGCGCCCAAACCCAAAAAGGATAAAGACGCCGCCGTAAGCACAATGTATCCAATATCCAAACTGGCAACCACCACGGAAGGATAAATGGAGTTTGGCAAAATATGCCTAAGCATAATGCGCGGGCCCCGCGCGCCCAAAGCCCGGGCGGCGGTAACAAAATCCCGCTGTTTAACGGACAGAATATCCCCCCTCACCAAGCGGGCATAAGAAGGCCACGCCACGGCGGTAAGGGCAATCATCATATTTTTAATATCCGGCCCCAGCATGGCCGCAATTACCATGGCCAACACCAAAGAAGGAACCGCAAAAACCACGTCCGTTAAACGCATAATCACTTCGTCCGTCTTGCCGCCGAAATAAGCGGCCGTGGCCCCCACAAAAAGCCCGATTAAAAACGCAAAAAACGTAACCGTAATACCTATTTTAAACGCCAGGCGCGTGCCCCACACCACGCCGTAAAACAAGTCGTACTGCTGTTCGGTAGTGCCAAACCAGTGCGAAGAAGACGGCGTTTGCGGCTCTATGGCGTAACTGCTTTGAGGCATTTGATAGGGGTTGCGGGCATTATCGGCCGGGGCCAACAGCGGCGCAAACAACGCAACCAGCGCAAAAAAACATACCAACAAAAGCCCCACTAAAGAAGTTTTATTTTTGGCAAAACGTTTAAAAATACGGTTTTGTAACATACAATTAATCCAGCCTGATGCGCGGGTCTACCGCCGTGTATAAAATATCAGAAAGTAAATTGCCCAGCACAAACAGCACCGCCACCATAAGCGAAAAGCCCATTATGCCCGCAATATCCAGCTGCTGGGCGGCAATAACGCCAAAACGCCCGATGCCGGGGTACTCAAAAATGGTTTCCACAATTACCGTGCCGCCCAGCAAACGAATAAACTGTATGCTGGCCAGCGTAATAACCGGTATCACCGCGTTTTTGCCCGCGTGCTTATAAGTTACCTGCCAGGGGGACAGGCCCTTCGCCCGCGCGGTGCGTACGTAATCTTTGCCCAGCTCTTCTAGCATGCTGGAACGCATAACCCGCACCATCAAAGCAAACGAGCCGATACATAACGTAACGGCCGGCAACACCAGGTGGGACAAAACATCCCAAAACACGCGGAAGTTTAAATTAAGCAAAGAGTCTATTAACAAAAAACCGGTGTAGGAATGGAAAGAACCGCCATGCACCACGGCGTCCGTATATACGGAATACCCGCCCGGCGCAAACCAGCCCAACTTGCCGTAAAACAACATAAGAAGCAAAAGGCCCAGCACAAAAATCGGCAAGGAGAACCCCCCCACCGAAAACACCCTGGCCAGCACGTCCTGCCATTTATCCTTTTTAACGGCCGACACGCACCCGAACCACACGCCGAAAAACACCACCAGCACAATGGTTACCACCGCCAGCTGGATGGTGGCGGGCAAATACGCCTTTATGGCCTGCGCCACCGGCATATTGGCGCTTTGGCTGTAGCCTAAATCGCCTTTCAAAGCATTGCCCAGCCAGCGGCCGTATTGTTTAAACATGTTGTCGCGCAGGCCGTATTTTTGGATTACTTCTTCTAAAGAGCCCATTTGCCGCGGGTCTTTAATATACAAAGAGGCGCGCATTTCCGGGCTTAAACGCTGGGTGAGGAAGAAGAGCAAAAACGTTACCCCCAGTATCACCACGGGTAACAATAAAAGCCGGCGCAAAACATAGTTAAACATAAAAATGCTTCTTCCTCTTTGTAAATTATTTTTGGTATTTAAGCACAGTGCCCATTACAATTTTAAAAGCCGTAAAAAACGGTTTTAATTCCAAATATTCGGCCGTGGTATGGCATTTTTGCACGCCCACACCCAGGTTGGGCAGCGTAAACCCAAAGCCGCTCAGCACGTTGGCATCACACCCGCCGCCCGAGGCGCAGGCGCGCAGTTTAACGCCCTGTTCTTTGGCAGATTGCATAACCAGTTTTACAATGGGCGCGTTTTTGGCCACGCACACCGCCCCGTAACGAAGAGACGTAACCACCTTAATTTGCGGGCGCAGGGTTTTGCCGTCCACCTTTTTTACAAACAGTTTAGCGGCTTTATCAAAGCAGCTTTTCATATGGGCCAGCTGTTTTTTTAATTTGGCTTCTTTTAAGCTGCGGGCTTCGCCTTTTAAATAAATGTCTTCGGTTACGATGTTGGTGGCGGCGCCGCCTTTGATAATGGCAAAGTTGGCCACGGTTTCTTTATCAATGCGGCCCAGTTTCATCATAGCCAGCGCTTTGGCGGCCACTTCCAGGGCGGAGATGCCTTTTTCGGGGCAGACGCCCGCATGCGCCGGCACGCCTTTAATCCATACTTCCACATCGCTTACGCAAGGGCCCTGGATAAGAAGCTCGTCATAATCTTCGTTATCTAAAATGAGGCCTTCACGGCTTTTTAATTTTTTGTAATCCAAATTTTTGGCCCCGCGCATACCGCTCTCTTCCGTAAGGGTAAATAAAATTTCCAACGGGGCATGCGGGATCTTTTGTTCTTTTAACGAAGCCAGCACTTCCAAAATAATGGCCACGCCGGCTTTATCGTCACCGCCTAAAATGGTGGTGCCGTCAGAAGTAATGCGGTCTTTTTTCACCACGGGTTTAATGCCGCGCCCGGGGGGAACCGTATCCATATGGCAGGATAAAATCATCGGCTGGCTTTTTTTGGTGCCTTTAAAGGTGGCAATGATATTGCCTTTGGCGTCCGTATCGTATTTGGAGCCTGCATTATCCACCTGCACGCTGCAGCCCAAAGCTTTTAATTTTTTAACCAGCAGTTCCTGCATGGGTTTTTCGTGGAAGGATTCGCTGTCCGTACGGACCAATTCCAAAAAGGTATTAATTAAACGTTTTTCGTTTATTTGCATGGCTTCCTCCTATACGGCAAAAGAGCTTTTTTTAGTTTTAAACGGCAAAGCCGCACACGCGCAAAAATGCCCGGGGCGCACCTCTTTTAACAAAGGCGGCGTTTGGCATGCGGCACACGCATATGCACAACGCGGCGCAAACGGGCAGGGGTGCCCCTCCATACCCGGGCGGGAAAAGAGCGTTACGGCTTCCCGCTTTTTCTGGTGGGCCGGATCCGGCACCGGCACGGCGGAGAACAAAGCCTCCGTATACGGGTGCTGCGGGTTGGAAAACAGCTCCTCGCTGGGGGCGTATTCCAAAATGCGGCCTTTATACATAACGGCAATTTCATCACACAAAAAGCGCGCCACGGCAAAATCGTGCGAAACAAATAACATGGATAAGCGGCGTTTTTGTTTTATTTCTTTTAACAAATTTAAAATCTGCGCTTGGACGGACACGTCCAGCGCGGAGACGGGCTCATCGGCAATTAAAATTTTAGGGTCCAACGCCAAGGCGCGCGCAATGGCTATGCGCTGGCGCTGCCCGCCGGAAAATTCATGCGGGTAACGCGTTAAATGCGCCGGGGAAAGGCCCACTGCTTTTACTAAATCTTCCAGCACTTTGCGGCGGGTTTGTTTGTCTTTATATAAACCGTGTATGTCCAACGGCTCGCTGATGATTTGGCTGACGGTCATGCGCGGGTCCAGGCTGGAGTACGGATCCTGAAACACCACCTGCATAAAACGGCGTATTTTTTTAAACCCCGCCTTGGAGAGACTGCCCACATCCTTCCCGTCCACAATCACCCGGCCGGAGGAAGCTTTTTCCAACCCTAAAATAATTTTGCTAAGCGTGGTTTTCCCGCAGCCCGATTCCCCCACCAGCCCCAGCACTTGGTTGTCTTTCAGCGTGACAGAAACATCACGCAAAACGGGGGTTTCATCCTTTTTACCAAAGGATAAAAAGCGTTTGCGGGTGTATGTTTTGCATACGTTTTTTACTTCTATGGGGTTCACGCTTTTTCCTCCAATAACCAGCAGGCGGCTTTATGGCCTTTGCTGTTAAATAAGGGCGGGCGCTCTTTAAAGCATTTCTTTAACACACGCGGGCAGCGCGGTGCAAACGGGCAGCCGGGGCATTCCGTACCCGGCACGGGCGGGTTGCCGGCAATGGCGGGCAGGAAATCTTCCTTCTTTTTAATAGACACCAAAGAATTAAGCAAACCCTGCGTATACGGGTGCAGCGGGTTTTTAAACAAAGTGTGCACGGGGGCCTGCTCCATACACAGCCCGCCGTAAAGCACCAGTACTTCGTCGGCCACGTCGGCCACCAGGGCCAGGTTGTGGGTAATAAACACGGCAGACATACCCGCCTGGGACTGCAAGTCCTTAATCAAACGTAAAATTTGGGCCTGAATGGTTACGTCCAATGCGGTGGTGGGCTCGTCGGCAATCAGCACGTCCGGCTTTAAGGCCAGGGCCATGGCAATCATTACACGCTGGCACATACCGCCCGAAAATTGAAAAGGATATTGATTATACCGTTTGGCGGCGTCGGCAATGCCCACTTTTTTAAGCAGCCTTACGGCCAGCGCCTTGGCACGCAGTTTGGATATTTTGCGGTGGGCCAAAATGGTTTCCTGCAGTTGCTCGCCCACCGTAAGCACGGGGTTAAGGCTGGTCATAGGGTCCTGAAAAATCATGGAAATGCGGGCCCCGCGTACTTTGCGCAGTTGGCTTTCTGAAAGGGAGGTTAAATCTTTGCCGTCAAATACAATATGCCCCTTTGTTATACGGGCCGTGGGCGGCAACAGGCGCAAAAGAGAAAGCGCATGCACGGTTTTGCCGCTGCCCGATTCCCCCACCACGGCCAGCACTTTGCCTTTGGGTAAAGAGTAGGACAGGCCTTTAAGCACTTCAACGGTGCCTTCTTCGGTAGAGAAAGAGACGTGCAAGTCTTGCACGTCCAACACGGGGGCGGACGCAATCATTTCTTTATTATAGCAATTTACGCCGAAATATTAGAATAAAAAACCTCGGTTTTTGGCCGGGGTGTTTAAAAGGTTAGTTGTCGGTCGGTTCCGGGCAGGCTTCGCGCCGTCCGTCCGTACAGCAATATTCGGCCGGGGTATCGGTGCCGCAAAAATCGGTGCATAATTCCTGGCCGGCGGAATTAATGCCGTGGCAGGTTAAATCTTTGGCTTGGTAAAACTGCATCAGCTCATACTGATACTGCAGTTCCCCTTCCGAAGAAAACCGGCGCGCTGTGGCGCTTCCCAGGCGGAACTCGGTCTCCGGCTCCAAAATAATGGCAAAGCCGTTGCCGTGCTCCCCGGTTACCACATCGCCCTTGGTGTAATATACATCTCCCTGGGCTCCTTTGGGAGAAACGGAAAGGCCGCGGTAATCCGTTGCGTAGCGGTTAAACTCCATAAATTTATGGCGCTGGGTGTCGGCCAGCGTGCCCAGCAGGTTTTGGGCCTCGGCCATGCGGCTGCGTTCCACCGCTTTAAAATATTGCGGCAGGGCCATTCCCGCCAGTATAGCAATAATCAAAACAACAACCAACAATTCTATTAAAGTAAAACCTTTACGCATAATCCCTCCTAGGAGAGTCACTTTCTTTCGTTTGTCAGTCTATCAAAAAGGGGGCCGTGCGTCAACCGCAAAACCCGGCCTATTTTTGCTAAACTATAAATATGAGGAAATGCTTTCTTTTTTTATTAACCGCTTTTTTGTGTGCCTGCGGCGGGTATAAAACCACACCCGTTACACTGCCGGACGGGTTTACCCTAAACGCCCGCGTGGCAGACACGCCGGAAAAAATAGAAAAAGGCCTTATGTTTGTTACCAAACTGCCGGAAGGGGACGGAATGATTTTTTTAATGGATAAAGAAGAGCCCCAGGCTTTTTGGATGAAAAACACTTTAATTGATTTGGACATCATTTTCATCGGGGCGGACCATACCGTCAACCAAGCGCATGAATACGTGCCCCATTCCTACACTTACACGCCGGACGCGGAAGTGGCCGTTGTATACGGGGAAGGGCAATATGTGCTGGAACTGCCGGCAGGTTCTATTTCCCGCCATGGGATTGTGCCGGGCAGCCAAATTTTGTTTACGGCGGTGGAAAAATGAAAAAAGTTTTCCTTTTATTGGCAGGCGTGCTGTTGGCCGCGCAAAACGTTTTGGGGCAAGAAGCTGATTTTGCCGATTTGGAAAAACGCGCCCAAGATTATTTAATCGGCTTGATTAATATAGACACTTCCGAACCGGAACCCAACGAATTGCAGGCCGCACGCTTTATTTATAAACAATTTAACAAGTACGGCATAGACTGGGACATTTTAATCCCCAGCAAAAACCGCGCCAACCTGCTGGCCCGCCTGAAAGGGAGCGACCCGGAACTAAAACCCCTTTTGCTTATTTCCCATTTGGATACCGCTGCCGCCGCCGATAACTGGACCTACCCCCCCTACAAAGCCACCGTGGAGGACGGCAAAATTTACGGCCTGGGCGCAACGGACGCAAAAAATTATACGGCCGTTTATTTGGCCCTTTTTACCTGGCTTAAAGAGCAAAATATTCCGCTTAAGAGAGACGTCATTTTCCTGGCCACTTCCGGCGAAGAAGTGGGCAGTTCCACCGGCCTTAAATGGCTGGCCAGCAACCATTGGGACAAAATAAACCCCGGTTTTGCCTTAAACGAAGGGGGCGGAATTATTGTGGATAGAGACGGCGTATCCATTGTATTTGCCGAAGCTTCCACCAAAATGTATATGGATATAAAAATTACAGCTTACGGGGTGCCCACGCATGCCTCTATGCCAACGGATAACAATGCCGTATACCGCCTGTCCCAGGCACTTTCCAAAATTGCGGCATACAACCCGCCCGCCCGCATGACGCCCACCGCCTTAAAATTTTTTAAAACCATCGCCCCCCTGCAGGATGAAGACGGCCGCACCACCATGCATTTTTTGCTTTCCGGCAACGAAAAAAACAGCCAAATGGCCGCGGAAATTGTGGCGATGGACCCGTTCTTTCGCTCTCAGTTAAAAGACACCATTAACCCCACCGTTATCTCCAGCGGCAATGATGCCGGCACTTCCGGCGGGGAAGCCAGTGCCGTTTTGAACGCGCGCCTTTTGCCCGGAACCGACCCGGACGCCTTTTTTGAAGATTTAAAATCACTGTTTGAAGGGGACGAAAGCATTAGTTTGGAAATTATGGAAAAACCGCAAATGCCTTTTCCGCAGCCGATGGACGGCTCGGACGAGTTATTTGTTTCCATAGAAAAAGCCGGCAACCGCCTGGTGCCGCATTCCATTACCGTGCCGGGCATGAGCCCCGCCTCGGGCGACAGTGAATTTTTACGCCGTTTAGGCGTTATTACCTACGGCCTGGGCCCCAATATGGACCCTACCGGCGAAAACCGCACCCACGGGGCGGACGAATTTATTAGTTTAAAAGATTTGTCCGACCAGCTTAAATTTGTAGGCACCGTGGTGTATGATTTTGCCGCCGGGCAGGAGTTCCCCTTGCAAAAGGCCCCCACCGCCGCCAAACAATAACAGGATATTATGACACACACAAACGATACGCAAACCTTAGCACAACTGCGCGTTTTTGCCTGCGCCGAACTCACCGAAAGCCACATTTACCGCCGCCTGGCCGCACGGGAAACCAACCCCGCCAACCGCCAAGTGCTGCAGCAAATAGCCTCTGAAGAAGAAAAACACTACGCCTTAATTCATAAAGAAAGCGGCGTAACGGCCGAGCCGGACAAACTGAAAATTGCCGTTTATTCTTTTTTGGCACGGATTTTGGGGCTTACATTCGCCATAAAACTAATGGAAAACGGGGAACACGGCGCCGTAAAAAATTATTCCCAGTTTACGCAATACCCCACCATCTGCGAGCTGGCCAAAGACGAAGACGCCCACGAGCAAAAACTCATTGCCTTAATTAATGAAGAACGCCTGGCGTATATGGGCTCTGTGGTGCTGGGCCTGTCGGACGCATTGGTGGAATTTACCGGCGCCCTGGCCGGTTTTACCTTTGCATTAAGAGACCCCAAACTCATCGCCCTTACCGGGGCCATAACGGGTATAGCGGCGGCTTTGTCTATGGCGTCTTCGGAATATTTATCTTCCAAGTCTGAAGACACCGGCAAGCACCCCGTTAAAGCCGCCCTGTACACGGGCGCGGCCTATGTGGTAACCGTGGCTGCATTGGTAAGCCCGTTTGCGCTTATGCAAAATGTGCTGGCCGCGCTGGGGGTTATGCTGGCGGCGGCTTTGGTGTTAATTGCCGCGTTTTCTTTTTACTACTCCGTGGCCCGCGGGGAAAACTTCCGCCGCCGTTTTGTGGAAATGGCCAGCCTTAGTTTTGGGGTAGCCGGGGTGAGCTTTTTAATAGGCTACCTGCTTAAAACCTTAACCGGCATTGAAGCTTAAAAACATATAAAACAAAACCCCGGGTTTTTAAACCCGGGGTTTTGTTATGGAGAAAAGAATTTACAACTCTATAGTTAGGTCTATGGGGCAATGGTCAGAGCCTAAAATATCGGTGAGTATTTGCGCGCTTTTTACTTTGGGGGCGGAAGGCGCATCCACCATAAAATAGTCAATTCTCCAGCCCACGTTGCGTTCCCGCGCGCGGGTTTTGTAATCCCACCAGGAATAATGCCCGCCGTCTTTTTCAAACAGTCTAAATGCGTCCACATACCCCTGGGTAAAAAATTTATCCAGCCAGGCACGTTCTTTGGGCAAAAATCCGGTTACGTTTTCGTTTTGTTTGGGGCGGGCAAGGTCCAGCTCGGTATGGGCGGTGTTCACGTCCCCGCAGGCAATAACCGTTTTGCCGGTGGCAAAAAGTTCCTGGCTTTTTTTAAGGAAGGCGTCATAAAAGCGCAGTTTAAAATCAATGCGGTCTTCCCCCTGGCCGCCGTTAGGGAAATAAATATTTAAGAAATAAAAATTCGGATATTCCAGTATCAGGGTGCGGCCTTCGCAGTCAAACTCTTCTATACCTAGGCCGGGCGTTACGCTTAAGGGTTCCTCCTTAGTGTAGCAAGCCACGCCGCTGTAACCCTTGCGCCGGGCGCTGGCAAAATAGGAGTGGTAACCTTTGGGGTTCACCAACGCGGAGGAAAGTTGCTGCGGGTCCGCCTTGGTTTCTTGCACGGCCACAATATCAGCCTTGGAAAGAGCCAAAAAATCCAAAAACCCTTTTTTTTCAATGGCGCGCAGGCCGTTTACATTCCAAGAAATAAAGCGTTTAAACATATTTTCCCCCAAACTTAAGCTGTATGTAAATTGGTATAATGATTATTATAATAAACTTCACTTAATGGCGGTATCCCCCCTCAAATTTTAATCCGCCGGGAGTATATACACAATGATTAGAAAAGGAAAATTCTACTTTACCTCCGAGTCCGTTTCCAAAGGCCACCCGGATAAAGTCTGCGACCAAATTTCCGACGCTATTTTGGACGAAATTTTGGCTAAAGACAAAACCGCCCGTGTTGCCTGCGAAACATACATCACGAGGGGGCTGGTTATCGTAGGGGGTGAAATTACCACGCGCACCTGGGTAGACGTGGAACAAATTGCCCGCAATGTAATTAAAAACATTGGATATACCGACTCTAAATTTGGTTTTAACGGCGATACCTGCGCCGTGGTAAACGTAATTGGCAAACAATCGCCCGACATCAGCCAAGGGGTAGACGTGGGCGGCGCCGGGGACCAGGGCCTTATGGTGGGTTTTGCCGTAGACGAAACGCTGGACTATATGCCCCTTTCCCTGGTATTGGCTAACGACATTTTGAAAAATTTGGAAAAAGCCCGCAAAACCAAAACCCTGCCTTACGTAGGGCCGGACGCAAAAAGCCAGGTAACCGTGGAATATGTGGACGGCAAACCCGTACGCGTGGATACCATTGTGCTTTCCACCCAGCACACGGAAGATATTTTGGATAAAACCGGCAATAAAATTACCGAAAAAGCCAAAAAAGAAATTGAAGCCGTGGCCATTCTGCCCGCCGTTAAAAAATGGATTGATAAAGACACCAAAATTTACATCAACCCCACGGGCAAGTTTGTAATCGGCGGCCCGCAGAGCGACACCGGCCTTACCGGCCGCAAAATTATTGTGGATACTTACGGCGGCCGCTGCCCGCACGGCGGGGGTGCATTCTCCGGCAAGGACCCGACCAAGGTGGACCGCTCCGCCGCGTACATGGCCCGTTATATTGCCAAAAACATTGTGGCCGCCAAACTGGCCAGCGAATGCACCGTGCAAATAGCCTATGCCATCGGGCGCGAGGAACCCGTAGGGTTTTATGTGGATACGGACGGAACCGGCGTTATCCCGGATGAAAAACTGGCCAGTATTGCCAAAAAAATCTTTCCGCTTACGCCGCGCGGTATTATTGAATACTTTAAACTGCGCCGCCCCATCTATTTGCAAACCGCCGCTTACGGCCACTTTGGCCGCAAAGGTTTGCCCTGGGAAGCGACGGACAAGGTCTCCGCTTTGCAAAAAGCGGCCAAGTAGTTTTGATCCCGGACTAGCCCTCCGGGATATTTTTTAAGAGGTATTTTATGATGAAATCCAGAGTACAAGACGCTAAAAACCGCCACAAAAACGGCTATAACTGCGCCCAAGCCGTGGCCTGCACCTATTGCGATTTGCTGGGCATGGACGAAAAAACCGCCTTCCGCGCGGTGGAAGCCTATGGTTTAGGTATATCTAAAAGATACGCCACCTGCGGCTCCGTCTGCGCCATGATTATGCTGGCCGGCCTCCAAATTTTCCACCTTTGAACTGGGCGGAAAAATGATGGATAAATTTGAAGAGTGGAACACCTCCTGCCAATGCGCCGATTTGCGCGGCACCGACGGCAAGACGGACCGCCTGCGCTCCTGCCGCGGCTGCGTGGCAGACTGTGCACGCCTGGTGGAAGATTTTTTGTTCCCCGGCCAATTTGAAAAATACGAAGACCGCTCCCCCGAGGAGGAATAATATGACCAAAAAAGTTTGCATGATTGTAACCAACGGATTTGAAGAAATTGAAGCCATCGGCACCTTTGCCATTTTGCGCCGCGGCGGGCTGGATGTAGACATTTACAGCCTGGCCGGAAGCGAAGCCACCGGCCGCTTTGGCGTAACCTGTGCCAAACTGCTGCCTTTTGAAAAGCTGGACGCAGCCCATTACGACGCCCTCGTTATCCCCGGCGGCCCGCAATTTAAAGAGTTGGAAGCCAACGCGCACGTTCAACAAACCATACGGGACTTTATGGACACCGGCCGCATTACCGCCGCCATTTGTGCCGGCCCCACCATTTTGGGCCGCGCCGGCTACTTAAAAGGCCGCAAATATACCTGCTTTACCGCCATGAACCAGGATTTTGGCGGCACTTATCAGGAAGATTACGCCGTTAAAGACGGCAATGTAATTACCGGCAAATCCGCCGCCGCCACCATAGATTTTGCCTTTATGGTGCTGGAAGCCGTAGCCGGCAAAGAAGCAGCCGAACAAACCAAAAAAGAAATTTATTACAAATAGTTTCTTTAAAAAAATATCCGGCCCCAAAAGGCCGGATATTTTTATATGTTTAGCTTAAATTTGTTATTGCAATAAATACATACTACCCTGTTGCACGCCGCCCATACTTTTGCATATCTTGGGGCCTAGAGTTGTACTTTTATTGCCGGGAATACAAAAAATCTTTCCTCTATTTGCTCCGCGGGCGTGATCTAAATACATACGCAAAATCACGGAATATGGTTCGCCATAAGTAGAAGGATATGCATCTACATAGTCATCTGTTTTGGTAGGGCCGCCCTCATAATTATAATGGGTATTTTCACAACGGTACTCCCCCCCGGCTTCATCTTCCGTGCAACCGGGCAGGCTGATATCTAAGCCCCCGATTTTATCCGGCGGATATTCCCCGTTTGCCAGGCGGTATACTTCCAATGCGTTCTTAATGGTTCTAAGGTTAGGCATTAAAGAACCTGCACGGCTTTTTTCCACCGCCACTTGATATTGCGGAAGCGCAACGGACGCCAAAATACCTATTATTAACACCACAACCAGCAATTCTATCAGCGTAAATCCCGCGTTTTTATGCATGGGAAGTATCCCTCCATACGTCTAAAGTTTAAGCTCATTATATCAAAAAAAAAAAACAAAGCAAGCCCTTGTAAAACACAAAAATAAAGCCGCTTTATCAGGCGCAGCCTTATCCTAATTAATTTACAAACAAACAGGCATTAATTGGTAAACCGGTAGGAAATTTCCCGTCCTTCCCATATAATGCGCACATTAACGGGGTGTTTTAATTCCCTTTCCTTTACGGCGCCCCACGCCATTACAATGCGCTCCATTTGCGTTTGTGCACCGTGCAGGCCGGAAACACCCATAATAATGTCTTTTGCGTCCGCCACCGCCGCCACCTGGGCAATGGCGTAAAAAGCATCGTTGGATTGTACCATCACGGGCGTAATGGGCAGGCCGTATTTTTCCGCCAGGAAAATAACCTGGGTAAACAACTCCTGCTCATCCACCGCGGCAGAGCGCATATCCTGCCGGTAAAGCAGGTTTTCCACCGGTTTGGAATACAAGACAATCACGTCTGTATCATCGGGGTTTACGGTGCGCAGGGTTTCTTCCAGGTGGTAGAGGTGTTCGGGCGTTTTTACGGCCACCAGCACGCGGTTGGGTTGGGATAAATCCGCCAACGCATCCTTTAAGTCCAAAGAGGTTTCCGCGTTTACGCGTTCGCGGTAGCCTTCCTCAAACATCGTGTTGGCTTTTTTGGCGTTTAAACGTTCCGAAAGCGTAAACACCGCATACAAAAATACCGTAAACGAAATACCCGCCACCGTGGCAATGGATTTGGTAAATAAATTCACCACCGCTATGGAAAACAAAAATAAACTTAACAGGCCTAACCCAAGGGGAAGGTATAAATTTTCGTAGCGCATATTTAAGGGGAACAAAAAGTCCCGCTTTTCCCCGCGGCGTTTAAAGCGCAGGGCCATAATGGCGGTGGCTTCCAGCACAAAGCACCACATTACCCCAAAGGCGTATGCTTCACCCAACAAATACACATTGCCGCCGGAAAGCAAAATAATCACCGCCTGCAAGGCCGCGATTAAATGGATTACGTGGTACGTGGTGCCGTATTTGCGGTGGATTTTGCGAAACCAATCCGTTAAAATGCCGTCCTCGGCAATGCGGTTCATCAGCGCATTGGAACCGATAAGCGAAGTGTTCACCGCCCCGCTTAACATCACCACGCCAGCCACCACTACCAAAGTTTGCATAAGCAGTTTTAACAGGCCCGGTCCCGCCATGGACATGGCCAAGCCGGAAAGCAAGTTATCCCCATATTTGCTGGCAATTAAATCCGGCGGGATAATAACGGCAGACAAAAAGGTTAACCCCCCCGTAAAAAGCAGGGCAAAAATAAAAATCAGCAGGGCCGCTTTTTTTAAGTTTTGCGCTTTGGGGTATTCAATCTCCCGGTATACCTGCGAAAGCGTCTCTATGCCGGACAGCGCCAAAATACTGTGCCCAAACGCCATCATCATACCCAGCAGGCCCACGGCTTTCATCCAGTCTATTTTGCCGGCCCAACCCAACGCCCCGGAGGAAAATTCTAACTGCGTGGGCGGCAGCTGCGCACCGTTTATGGCAATGGTAATAAAAGACCATATGGCCAGCAAAAAGCACACCGCTAAAGAAAACGCAATAATTTTGGCGCTTTTAGAGCTGGACTCCTCTATCCCCTTTACATTCTGCCGCCAAAAATACCCCGTAACCAGTAACCCGAACACGACGGAAAAACCGCCCTCCGGCACATGCAGGCTGGCCCCAAACTGGGCTAAAAAAGAATTAACAAGCCCCACCAAATAATGCCCCGCGGTAACCGCGCTGATAGGGCCGGTGAGTAAGAAATCAAACACCAGGGCGGAGGCCGCCAGCTTGGCCATGCGGTCCCCCAGGCCTTCGCGCACTATTTTATAAGCGCCGCCGCGCACAAAGAGGGAACATGCCTCCAGCTCCAACATCAGCAGCAGCCCCGCAAAAAGCATTACCGCCAAAATATACCACGGGAAAGCCGGCCCAAACGCGCGCATGGCAATGCCGCCGGCATAAAACGCGCTAGAACCGAAATCGCACAGCACAATGGCGGCGGCCTTCCAAAATGGGATAAACGTAAGCATGGCTGTAGTAATTACAACCACTTTTTTAACGCGCAAAGGGCTTTGCGCAGAAGAATTAGAAGAAGACATTTTTTAACGCGGACCTTGCAGCCTGGCCAAAATTTCTTCCGGGTTACCCAGTGCAATCAGCTCGTCTATAAATTCCGGCTTAAAGGTTTCCGCCAGGGAAGACAATATCTGCAAATGGCGCTGGAAAAACACCGGTTTGGCCGGGGATAAAAACAAAAACATGGCTTTAATGGATAAATTGGGGTTTACCGGGTCCGCCACGGCAGAAGGCAAAACAGCCAAAGCGGCTTTAAAGTCGGTTATCTCTTCCAAACGGGCGTGCGGAATGGAAAGACCCGTATCCAAGGTGGTGCTGATGCCTTCCTCGCGCTTTAACACCTGGGCCAGAATATCGGCCCCGTCCAGCTTAGGCTCTTGTTTGCATACGGCTTCCACCAATTTTTTAATTAGCGCCGTTTTGGTAATATTTCCCCTTTCAACCAAAATCTCCGCAGGGGAAAGTAAACTTCCTAAATTAAATTTATAAGGTTCTTTAACTGACATATCTCTAGCATTTTTATGTTAACAAATATCTATTCCGCTTGGCAAGACGGGTAAAAAAGCGTTTCCCTCTTGCCCCTAAAAGATATAAAATAGAATTAAGATGTTAGAACGCCTATACAACACCCTTTCAGCCGGAAGAACACCGGGCAAACAAGATTTCAACGCCTCCAAAATGTTTTCGTTATTGGAAGACCCCTTTGGCATTTGGTGTTCCTTCCATGCCCCCAAAGAAGAAGCCGTAAACGAAGTAAACCGCTACGAAAATTTAAAAGTACGCACGGACCGCAACGCCAGAGACGCGTGGATTAAAGAAGAATTCCCGCAAGTGGTGTTTGTAAGCGGGGAAACGGACGCGGAACGTTTTAAAAACACTTTAAAAGCCATGCTGGAAGGGCAAAGCGCCATTGCCAATGCCGTACTGTGGAACCTGCCCGAAAATGTTTACGGCAGCATAAACCTGCTGGTAAAAAGCACGGACGCAAAAAGCAAACTGGGCAATTGGTATTACCGCATTTTTCAGTTTAAACGCGCGCACGATTTAAAAGAACATTACGCCCTGCAGGTAAGTTTGCTTAACCGCATTTTGGGCTGTGTGCAGGGTTTTACCCCTTATCAAACACGCGTGTTTTTAAAAGACAAAACCATTGATGTGGACTACCGCGACCACGAAGAACGCCTGGGCCAGGAACTGGCTTTCTGGCGTATGATACGCGACGGCAAAGCCCGCCCGGAAGCCCACAAACCACCCAAAGCGGCCAACTCTCCCTGGCGCGTATACGCCAACAAAGTGGTGGCCCAAACCAAGGATTTGCAAATGCTTCCCGCATTAAGCGCGGAAATGCGCCAAGCCTTAAAAATAAACGGCATCTTTACTACCGATGACCTGGCCAAGGCTGACTTAAACTTTTTAAAAACCTTCCTGGAAGAACCCTACGCGCAAGACGCTTACTACAATTCCCTCGCATACCTGCACCACAAACCCGTCCTGCGCGAGGCGGGGCACTTTCCCCCTCCGGTAAAAAAACGCAATTTATATTTTGATTTTGAAGCCACCGAAACGTTTACCAAAAACAATGTTTCGTTTGTATATTTAATTGGTATTTGGGATAAAGAAGAAAACAAATACGTCAGCTTTGTGGCCAAAACGCCGGAAGAAGAAATCCGCATTTTTGAGCAATTTTACGATTATGTAAAAGATTTTGAAAACACCGCCCTTTACCACTGGACGGAATACGAAGTGAAAAAAATGCGCAACCTGGCCGCCAAAAACCCGCAAGATGCGGCCAAATTAAACGCTTTGTGCGATATTTGTTTTGATTTAAAAGTAGCCGTGAATAAAGCCTTTTATTTGCCGGCGCCCAGTTTTTCGTTAAAAGCGGCCGCGCCGGCCTTTGGCTTTAAATGGCGCCAGGATGACTGCGGCGCGATGGACAGCATGGTTTATTTTACCAACTGGCTTAAAACCGGCAATGAGGAACTGCTTAAAAAAGTGCTGATGTATAACGAAGACGACTGCATTGCCATGCTGTATTTGGAAGATAAACTAAAACAAGCCGAAGTATTGGATTTAAAACATGACCACCCCCATGCAAACCCTTAAACTGGCGCTGGAAACCGCCGGCAAAGCCGTGCGCCGCCGCTTTGGCAAGGTGGGTTACCGCCTAAAAGGCGAAGCCAACCTGGTAACCGAGGCGGACCTGGCCAGCCAAAAAGCCGCTATCGGCGTAATAAAAAAGGCCTTCCCCCAACATGACTTTTTGGGAGAAGAAAACGCCCGCAAAAACACCGGCTCTCCCTACACTTGGGTGATTGACCCGATAGACGGCACCACCAATTTTGCCCACACCTTTCCGCAATGCAGCATATCCATTGCCCTGTTTTACAAAAACCAAGTAATTTTGGGCGGTGTGCTTAACCCCATTACAAACGAAATGTTCCTGGCCCAAAAAGGCAAAGGGGCCACCTTAAACGGTAAAAAAATACACGTTTCCGGCGTAAAAAAAGTGCACGAAGCACTGCTGGTAACCGGTTTTCCGTACAACCGCAATGAAATTATGCCAGAGCTGCTGGCCCGGTTTGAGCGTTTTTTGCGTTCCTGCCATGACGTGCGCCGCCTGGGCTCGGCCGCGCTGGATTTATGCTGGGTAGCCGCCGGCCGGCTGGACGGATACTGGGAGCAAAACCTAAACCCGTGGGACGTGGCCGCCGGCACCCTGATACTGACCGAAGCCGGCGGAAAAGTAACCGATTTTAACGGCAAAAAATGGCCCAAAATGCAGGACTTTGGCCGCCAAATACTCGCCTCCAACGGCAAAATACACGCCGAAATGAAAAACATTCTGGCTGAATAAATGCAGGGGTTTCCGTCCTAAATCCTTCCCTTAAAAATACGGCAAAACACCGGCGATGTGTGCTATAATGAAAAGTAGAGCAGTGGTTGTTTACAGTGTTAAAAGGGGTTTGCATGTCCATCAGTGTTATTAAACAATACAGCGTGTTTTTAATTAACGAACCCGGCGCTCTGAAAAACTTCGCCGAGCTTTTTGTGCGGGAAAACGTAAACATTATTGCCATTTCCCAAGACGTCCGCTACGACGCGGCCGTGGTGCGCATAGCCGTTAAATATGAAGAAGAAATCAGCCACGCACTTACCAAAGCCGGCTTTACCAGCGTTAAAACAGACGCCATTTGCCTGGATGTGAAAGACCGCGTGGGCCTGGCCCGGGATATAGGCACCGTATTGTTTAAAGAAGGCATTAATATCACCAGCATTTACGGTTCCGCCATGGAAGACGGCATGAGCCGCTGGATTATTGTGGTAAACGATATCACCAAAGCCTTAAACGCTTTGGAAACCAGCGGGCAGTTTAATTAAATTTATCTTAAATATAAACAATAAAAACCCGCCCTCAAAATATGAGGGCGGGTTTTTGCATAAAATAATTGTTGTTTAGCGCATATTTTGTTTTTGGTCTTTCATTTCCTGCTTCCAGGCTTTTTGCGCCAGTTTATATTTGCGCTCGGCCGCGCCGGAAAGTAAATCCTCCACCCGTTGGGCTTTTAATTCGTCCCACCGGGCTTCACTTTCGGCAAGTTTAGCCTCCCAATGGGCCAAGTTGGCTTTTTGCTGGGCAATGCGCGCTTTCATGCTGGAAAGGCCCAAGTCCATACTTTCCGACACAATTTCATACAGCTCCTGCCGGATAAGCGGTTTTTCCTCGGCTGAGGCTTTGCGGTATTTTTTAACCAGTTTATTAATTTGTTTGCGGCGTTTTTTAAAAGCCTTTTTGGCTTCTTTTTCATTTTCAAAAACCGGCTGTATTTTTTGCACGTCCTGCTTAACCTGCTGCGCAGCCGCCGGTTTCTCATCCGCTACTGCCGGTGTTTTGGGCGTATCCTGCGCCAACACCCAGCTGCCGCATACAAACGGTAAAATAATTACTAAACCTTTTTTCATTTTGTTCACCTCAGCTACCCACTGTTTTAGAAAATAAATGAATAACCGCCACCCCGGCTATAATTAACCCCATGCCCAGCATGGCCGGTGCGTCCGGCTTTTCGTGAAATACCACAAAAGCCGCCAAAGCCGTAAGTATAATGCCCACCCCGGCCCAAATGGCGTATGCCACACCCAAAGCCATACCTTTTAACGTCATCCCCAGTAAATAAAACGAGGCCGCATACCCGCACACCGTCAACACGGCCGGCCACAGCCGGGTAAAACCTTGGGTTGCCTTGAGGGCATTGGTGCCGATAATTTCACACACAATGGCCCCCATTAAAAAGGCATAATACTTAAGCATTTTTAATCTTCTACCGCAGGGTCTTTAATTCCTGCTTCGGCAAAGCCTTTGGCGCGCAGTTTGCAGGAATCGCAATGGCCGCAGGGTTTTTGTCCGCCGGCATAGCAGCTCCACGTCAGTTCAAAAGGAACTTTTAACTTAGCCCCCAGGCGCACAATATCCGTTTTGGACAGGCGCATAAGCGGAGCCAACACTTCCACCCCTTCGGTTACGCCCATTCTGGTGCCGCGGTTAATGGCTTCGGCCGCCGCTTTAAAGAACGACGGGGTACAATCCGGATAGCCGGAAAAATCCACCGCGTTGGGCCCGGCCACAATGGCGTTGGCGCCAATGGAATCCATTAACGAAGCCGCTATAGACAAAAACATCAGGTTGCGCCCCGGCACATAAGTGGAGGGAATGGACGAGTTTTCTATTTGTTCCAAAGGCAAATCCGGCAGGGATTGGCTTTTGTCTACCAAAGAACTGCTTTTAAGCCAGGGGAAAGGCAAATCTATTTTATGCAGTTTTACGCCTAATTTTTTGGCGATAAACTCGGCCGAAATAACTTCCCGGTCGTGCCGTTGTCCATAGGTAACGGTAATGGCTTCACACTCATAGCCTTTGCTAAGTGCCCAATACAGGCAGGTGGTAGAATCCAACCCGCCGGAAAACAGCACAATGGCTTTTTTCTTCCTGCCGCCAGCCGGCTGGCGCACACGCTGCGTTTCGTCCGGCACGCCGGTTACATCAGCCTGGGATACCCCTTCCTGCAGTAAAGCATCCACATGGTCCATCACCGGTTTGGCGGAAGGCATGGGGGCACCTTTTTTGTGGAAAGTGTTTAGCAAGTCCGCCTTCAATTCTTCTTCTTCTTTGCGTACCGTATTTAACAACCCGCGAAATAACCCCGTTATTTTTTGGCTGGAACGTGTTTTTTCCTGTGCGGGCGTTTCCTGCGGCTCAGCTGCGGGCGCCACTTGCGCCTCGTCCAAAGAGGGCATACTCACTTCCGGTTCGGCAGGGGTGTCTTCCTCCCCGGTCAGATAGCCGGGTGCCTTTTGCCCATACGGGAAACACACCGCATAAGGCTGCCCTTCCACAAACTGAAAGGTGGGGATAAGCGGCAAGCCGTTTACGCGAAACGCAATAGCGGCGTCTTCTTTAGCGGTTTTGGGGCCTTGCTTTAAAAATTCCACATAGCGTAAAGTGTTTCTAATGTCTGAAACGGTATTTTCCGCATTGCCAAAACCCTGCAAAAAATCTTTCAATGCGCTTACGCACATAAAATCTTCCACGTCTTCCGGGTCACCAAACAATCCGCTGGGAACCAAAAGCACATCGCGGCTTAAACTTTTTAAATGGGTGGCCAATGTATAAAAGTTGCAAAATCCTCCCATAAAAATTTGGCAGGCCTGCTGGGCGGCAAACACGGCTTTGGTGCCGGCAGTGGTAACCACCAAAGCAGGGATTTTGGCATCAGCCTTGGCCGCAACCGCCGGGGAATTATCGCGGTGTTCAAACCCGTCCGGAAACTGCAGCTCGGAATATACTTCATACTGCGGGTGTTCGTTTCTAAAAGCAACGGCCGTATCGGTATTTTCAAAAATCAAAACATCTTTTTTGCCCGCGTGCAGCAGCTGGCAAACCGTAGTGGCGCTGCGCAGCACATCCACCACTACTACATAATCTTTCCATATTTTGCATTCTTCTTTGGTTTTAGCTATTAGTACGTTCATTTAAAATCCCCAACACTTCAAAATCTTCAATGGCTTTTTTGTCTTCTTCGGATAAATTATCCACATATTTAATGGCGTAAATAATCAGCGTTACTTTCGGCACGGCGGCGCCGTCTTCGGCGCTGTTATATTGGCCCAAAAGCATGGCGTCCGCCCCTTTGGAGGCTACAAACTTGCGGCCTCTTTCCACCCCGCGGCGCAGGGATTCCCGGTCCGGGTCCACATTTTTGATACGCAAAAGGCCTAAATTGCCGTACGGACGGGTAATATCTTCCCGGCCGGTAACAAGCTCCACCTTGCCGGATTTATTGGGCGGAAAGTCCGGCCCGATGGCGATCCAGTCCATATTCACATGGTCCAGTGTGGCACAGCCGGCCAATAACAACAGCCATACCGGTAAAAAAATAAGTTTTTTCATAAGCATCTCCTATTTATTTGCGTGTGGCCAACTGCCCGCAGGCGGCAAGCACGTCGTTGCCCATACTTTTGCGGATAGTAACCCCTATACCCATTGCTTTTACGGCGGCAGCAAAGTCTTTCACTACTTTATCGTCCGTCTTTGCGCCGCGCCCCAAGTTACACGCTATTAAATTAACGTGTATTAAATAATTGTCTTTAATACCAAAAATCCACTTCGCCAGTTTGCGGATATGCTCCGGCCGGCTGTTTACGTTTTCCAATACGGAATATTCCAAAAACACCTGTCGGCCCGTCATGGCGATGTATTCTTCCACCGCTTTTTGCAGTTCTTCTAAATTAAAACGGCGGTTTACGGGCATCATTTTGCTGCGTTCGGCGTCGTCTGCATTATGCAGAGAAACGGCCAAATTGGCCTGCGGCAAATCCACCGCCAGCTTGTGCAGTTTATCGGCAATACCGGCCGTGGAAATGGAAATGTGCCGCGCCCCGATGTTTAAATAGTCCGGGTTGGATAAATCCCGCGCGGCTTTTACCACATTTAAATAATTTAAAAGCGGTTCCCCCATACCCATAAATACCACGCTGGAAATACGCTCCCCCAGTTTTTCTTTACGCACGTATTGATACCACATTAAAACCTGGTCAGTAATTTCCTCTTCGGTTAAATCCCGTTTAAAGCCCATTTTGCCGGTACTGCAAAAAGAACATCTAAGCGGGCAGCCCACCTGGCTGGATACGCATACGCTCCAAGTATCCTGCGGTTTTAAAAGCACGGTTTCTATTTGCAGTCCGTCGCGCAGGGTTAGCAGGGCCTTGGCGGCTTTGTCTTTTTGGGAAAAGACCATCTTGCTTACGGTAAAACTTAAAAGGGGGTATTTTTGTTTTAAGTCTTCCCGCACCTCAGCAGGCAGAGAGGTGGCCTCATCCCACGAAGATATACCGCGTTTAAAAACGGCCTCCTGCACTTGTGCAATGCGGAAATTGGGCAGCCCCAGCTTTTTGATGTGTTCTTTTACGGCTTCAAAATTCATATGTTTACACCTAATATATAGATTATATTTATTTTACCATTTTACATAGCCCAAATGCCGCCCGCACCCGCACTTTTTACAGGGGTTTTGGCCCCAGGTGAAAAAATAGCATTATTTTAGTATAATACCAGCACGATGACCCAAGAAATTAAATTCAGCACGGCCGGTTTCCGGACCGTTACCGCGGACGGCATGACCGCCCAGTCCGTACAACGTTTGGCTTACGGGATTTCCGAACATATTTTGGAACATCCTTTCTATGGATTTGAAGGTACCGGTTACCAAAAACACTGCCAGGAACGGGGCAAAAAGCCCAAAAAACCGTTGGTAATAGTGGGGCATGATACGCGATTCCTGTCCCGCCAGTTTGCGGCCGTGGCGGCAAATGCTTTGGTACAAAGCGGTATCACCGTAAAAATGGCCGAGCTCCCCCTCCCCACCCCGGTGGCCGAGTGGGCCGTGCTTAACGAATGCGCAGTGGGCGCCATTGTTATCACCGGCAGCGAAAGCGAATATTATGTAAACGGCGTAAAATGGATTTCTTATTACGGCGGCATTGCCAATAACGAAATTGTAAGCGATATTGAACGCCGCATTCCGGCACCATCCTCACAAATTTTAAAGGCGTCTTCTACCGAGTTTGATTATTTAAACGCGGCGGTCATCGTTACGCGTGATATGCGCAAAGACTATATTGCCCATATTGAAAAACTATTAGACGTAAAAGCGCTTAAAAAATCTAAACTTAAAATCGCGGTGGACCCGCTTTACGGCACTGCCAAAAACTATTTCCGCGATTTGCTGGAAAAATACGGCATTGCCGTGGAAGGCATACACGAAGAGACGGACGTGCTCTTTGGCGGCAAAGTGCCAAACGCGGGCCCCGTCAGCCTGGAAGAACTGAAGAAATTGGTTACTTCCAAAAAAATGCACCTGGGTATTGCCTGCAACCCGGACTGCGACAAATTTGGCATTATAGACAGCGACGGAAACTGGGTATCCCCCAATGAAATTATCCCCATGCTTTTGGAGCATATTGTACGCAATAAAAGCATTAAAGGGCGCGTGTGCCGCAGTGTAATTACTTCCAACCTGCTGGACCAGGTGGCCAAGGCCCACGGCCTGATGCTGCGGGAAACCCCCGTAGGATTTAAATATATTACCGAACTGATGACCACCGGCCAATACCTGCTGGGGATGGAAGAATCCGGAGGGATTGCCATTGCCAAACACATACCGGATAAAGACGGCCTGCTGGCGTGCTTTTTAATTGTGGACATGCTGGCCGTGGAAGGCAAAAGCTTAAAACAGCTTAGGGCCTCTTTCTACAAAAAATACAAACCGCTGTATGACCAAAAAGTAAGCATACCCAAAACGGAAACGGAAATTAACCGCATTATGGAACGGCTGGATATTAAGCCGCCGCTGTCCGTCAATAAAACGTCCGTATGGCGTATTGACTCTACAGACGGGTTTAAATTTATCTTAAAAGGCGGCAGCTGGCTGGCCATTCGCCCGTCCAGCACGGAGCGCCTGATCCGTATGTATGCCGAAGCACCGGATGAAAAAATACCGGCGGCCTTAATTAAAGAAGGTAAAAAAATTATAGACAGCATTATTTAAGCCCGTATATTTTACGGGCGGGAGGACATATGCCCCGCATTAAAAAAATTACCGCAAGAGAAATTTTAGATTCCCGCGGTTTTCCCACCGTGGCGGCCGACGTATGGTTGGATGACGGCACCGTAGGCACCGCCAGTGTGCCCAGCGGGGCGTCCACCGGTTCGCACGAAGCGCTGGAACTGCGCGACGGCGGAGAGCGCTACAACGGCAAAGGCGTTTTAAAAGCGGTGGCAAATGTGGGGCGTATTTCCCAACAGTTGGCCGGGATGGACCCGTACGACATCCGCCTGATTGACGACAGCCTGCTGGCTATGGACGGCACCGAAAACAAAAGCAACCTGGGTGCCAATGCCATGCTGGCGGTATCCATGGCGGTACTCCGGGCGGGCTGCCACCATGCGCACCTGCCGCTGTACCAACACCTGCGCAAGGTATATGATTTAAAGTTGGATACTTACCTGCTGCCCGCGCCTATGTTAAACATTATTAACGGCGGCAAACATGCCGATTCCGGCCTGGACGTGCAGGAATTTATGATTCTGCCTTTGCAATTTGATACTTTTTCACTCGCTTTGCGCGCCGCCAGTGAAACCTACCACACCTTAAAAAACCTGCTTAAAAGCCAGGGCATGGTAATAGCCGTGGGGGACGAAGGCGGATTCGCGCCTAAAATCACCAAACACGAGGACGTATTTAAAACCATTTTATCCGCCGCACGGCAGGCGGGTTACCCGCAAATGGCTTTGGCGGTAGATTGCGCCTCCAGCGAATTTTATAAAAACGGCCAATACCATTTTGAAGGCGCCGCCTACAACGCCGAACAAATGACGGATATTTACACAGACTGGTGCAAAAAATATCCTCTCTTGTCTATTGAAGACCCCCTGCAGGAAGACGATTGGGCCGGCTGGCAGTATATTACGCAAAAGTTGGGCAAAAAAATTAATTTAGTGGGGGACGACTTGTTTGTTACCAACCCGCACCGCCTGCAAAAAGGCATAGAAAACAAAATTGCCAATTCTATTTTAATTAAACTAAACCAAATAGGCACCGTATCGGAAACGGTAGACGTTATCCAAAAAGCCCATGCGGCCGGATACACCACCATTGTGTCCCACCGCTCGGGCGAAACGGAGGACAGCTTTATCGCGGATTTGGCTGTAGCCGTAAACGCGGGCGCCATAAAAACCGGTGCGCCGGCCCGCGCAGAGCGCACGGCCAAATATAACCGCTTAATGCAAATAGAGCTGGAGCTGGGAGAAAACGCCCGGTATGCACAAGACCGCGTATTTAAAAAATGATTTCTAACGAATTGCGCCGTTTTATTAACAAAAACAAAAAGCCCCTGCTGCTGGCGGTAGTGGCGGCGGTGGTGGTATGTATTGGGCTGGGCGGCAGCATTTTAAATTTGTTTCACAATAAAATGGAACTTAAAAAACTAACCCGCCAAACCGCCCAGTTGGACGAGGAATATAAACAGCTTTCCCAACGTTTAAAATTACTGAAAGAAGAGGACCCCCAATACCTGGAGCAGCTGGCCCGCACCCGCTACCACATGACCAAACCGGGAGAAATGGAATTTCGCTTTACGGCACAATAATAAAGGAGTTTTATGAATATAGACACCATTAACTTAGGCCCTATGGACAACTGCACCTATTTAGTTAGCGAAGGGAAAGACGCCCTGCTGATTGACCCCGCCTGGGACATGAATTTTATCCAACACCGGCTGGACAGCGCCAACTTGCACTTATTGGCCGTGCTGTTTACCCACGGGCATTTTGACCATGTAAAATTTGCGCAAGAGCTGTTAAAAGCGCACCATTTAAAAGCGTATATAGAGGAAAATGACGCCAATTTAACAGGTATTTCTCCCGAATATTTACATACTTATTCCGGAGAGCAAAACCTGCAAATAGGCCCCTTTGCCGTGCATATTATCCCCACCCCGGGGCATACGGCAGGCGGCGTATGCATACAAATAGGCCATGCCGTTTTTACGGGGGATACGCTTTTCCCCGGGGCTTGCGGCCGGGTGGATTTGCCGTCTTCCAACCCGCGTGATATGCGCAAAAGCCTGCTAACCTTATCCAAACTGCCGGATGACACCCAAATTTTTGCCGGGCACAGCTATGGCGGGAAAGCCAGTTCGTTTATTAGTTATGAACGCCTGCACAACCCCTTTATGCGCAATGCCATTAAAGACAAGGACATCCTTTAATGCACCCCATACTTTTTAAAATAGGCTCGTTTGAAATGGCCAGCTACGGCCTGATGACCGCCCTGGGCTATGCGGCGGCGGCGTGGTATTTGTTGGGCAAATTAAAAAAAATTAATTTGGATAAAGACACCTTCTGGAATTTAATTTTTATTGCTTTTGTGGGGGCGCTGGCCGGCAGCAAGTTGTTATATATTATCGTTTCCTGGCCCATGCTGGGGGACACGCTGGCCCAAAAATTAACCAATATTGTGCAAAACTTCCGCTACGGGTTTGTGTTCTTTGGCGGGATGATCGCATCCGTAGGGGCTTTGGTGTGGTATATAAAAAAGAAAAAACTGCCCCTGTTGCCCACGGCGGATTTTTTAATTGTGGCGGTGCCTTTGGGCCATGCGCTGGGGCGGGTTGGCTGTTTTTTGGCCGGTTGCTGCTACGGCAAACCGACCGATTCCCCCTTAGGTGTAGTGTTTAATAACCCGCACACGCTGGTACCGCCCGAGCTGCGCGGCATCCATTTACACCCCACCCAGTTATATGAAGCTTTTGGCAATATTTTGCTTTTTATCTGGCTGCATTACGCCTATAAAAAGAAGCATAAACCCGGCACCATTTTATTGCAATACATTATTGGTTACGCAGCGATGCGCTTTATAATAGAATTTTTCCGGGGCGATTTTCGCGGGGCGTACATTTTGGGGTTATCCCCCTCACAGGCGCTGGCCGTATGTGCGGTATGTGCGGCGGCGGCCGTGTATTGGTTTTTTATGAAGGAGCCGAAAAATGGCTGAAAAGAAAAAAATTGTTTTTGACGGCTACTCCCGCCGTTTGGATATTTTTGTATGCGACGAGCTGGAAAAGTTTCCCCGCTCGCTGGTGCAGCGTTTAATTAAAGACGGCAAAGTAACCGTAAACGGAAAAACAGTTAAACCCTCGTGGCCGCTTACGCCCGGTGAAGTGGTGGAAGTAGAACTGCCTACCCAACAAAAAACGGCTACGTCCTTAAAGGATTTAATGATTTATGATGATGAGGATTTTTTTGTCATCATCAAACCCGCCGGCATGTTGGTGCACCCGCAAAGCCCCATTTGGGAAACAAACCCGGAGGCCGTTTTTACATTTGAAGAAACCTTGGTATCGGTTATTTTGGCTAATCCCCCCAAAGATTTTGATATGTCCACCCCGCGCGCGGGCCTGGTGCACCGGCTAGACCGGGAAACCAGCGGCGTAATGGTGGTGGCGAAGAATGCTATTTTTCAAAACTGTATGACGGAGCTTTTTGCCCAGCGGCAAGTGCGTAAAACCTATCACGCCATAGCCTGCGGCGAAATACCCAACGACGAAGGCGTGATTGACGTGCCTATAGGCCGCGTGGCGGGCGGGAAAATAAAAGCGTCCGACCTGGGACGCGAAGCCGTAACCGAATATAAAGTACTGGAGCGCAAAAACGGTTTTACCCGCGTGCAATTGCACCCTGTTACCGGCCGCACCAACCAGCTGCGCGTGCATTTAAGCTGGTTAGGATACCCCGTACTGGGGGACTGGCTGTATAAAGGCGCCACCGCGCCGCGGCTGATGTTACACTCCCGCCGGGTGGAATTTAACCACCCCTATACGGGTAAAAAATTAAAGTTTGAGGCTCCCGTCCCGCCGGATTTTAACGCCGCGTGGGAACGCGTCACCCAAACAAAAAAATAATTTATCTCACCCCCGCTGCAGCCGGGGGTTTTCTTTGCGCACGTAAATATCCGCCGGGCATAATTTTATTTTTGTACACGCATATGGTTTGTGGCGTGCATTTCCAAATGTAAAATTTAAACCCTGCCCCAAATATGCTGCCTAAAACAAAAAACCCGGGGTACCCCGGGTTCTTGTTTGGTTATTGTTTATAATTTTTTTTGGTACAGGCGGTAGCGTTTGCTTTGCCAGCAGCCGCATTCTAAAATACCGCGTATAATGCCTTGGTTGTCTTCCAACACCCAGGAAAGTTCCGCCTCGTCCCAAATGGCGACGCCGTGGTCTATAATGTGTTTAATTAAAATTAAATCAATGCCGCGGTGGCGGTGCTCCGGCGAGACGCCCAGCATAATCAGCCGCGCGTCCTTAATATGGCGCCAGGACCACAATGCTTTTAATACGCGCCACGGGTTGCATAAAGAGCCTTTCAGTTCTTTTAAAGCGTGGTTCATATTGGGGATGGCAATGTAAAAACCGGCCGGTTTTCCGTCCACCTCCAACACACAGGTGCCTTCCGGGCGGACCACCATTTTAAGCTCCTGTACCATATCGGCCATTTCTTTTTCGCTCAAAGGTACAAAACCCCAGTTATCCGCCCAGGCTTGGTTGTAAATATCCCGGATAATTTGGGCTTCTTTTTCAATATTTTTTAAATCAATGCGCCTAAGCGTAATGCCTTTTTGCCGGGTACAGCGGGAACAAACTTTTAAAAACCGTTCGGAAAATTTTTCGTTCTTGGTGCGGTGGAAGGCCAATACGTCCTTTACCTTAGTAAAGCCTTCCGCCAATATTAAATCCGCATAATACGGGTAATTGTAAGGCATCATAATGGCAGGCATTTTATCAAAACTGTCCACCAGTAAACCGTATACGTAGTTGCTGGAAGGGTTTGCCGGCCCGCGCACGGCACTTACCCCGCGGGAACGAAGCCAGTTTTCGGCCGCTTCAAACAAAGCGTGGGAAACCTCGTCGTCTTCAATACAGTCAAAAAAACCAAAAAAACCAATATGTTCGTGGTGATATTCGTTATGGGCACGGTTTACCAAAGCCATAATACGGCCCGATAATTTACCGTTTTTATAAGCCAAAAACATTTTATTTTCGGCGTGCGTCCAAAAAGCGTTATCAGGAGAGAGCAACTTGCGCGTATCGGCTTTTAATTCCCCCACCCAGTAAGGGCTTTTTTTGTAAAGTTGAAAGGGAAAATCAATAAATTCTTTTAGATTTTTTTGGTTTACTTCTTTTATTTCAATCATGCGGGAACCCTCTTTTAAAAGGCAAAACCCCGCATAAGCGGGGTTTTGCAGCCTGATAATATCTATTTTATTATGCCCACCGCACGGCCGGCCTGAGCAAATGCGTCAATAATTTTGGCAACATGCTCGTCCGTATGGGTGGCCATAAGCGTAAGGCGCATAAGGGAATGGCCTGGAGGCACAGCCGGGCTGACCACCGGGTTAGAGAAAATGCCCAGCTCGTGCAAGGCGCGCCACATTTTAAAGCAGTTTTCGTTGCTGCCCACATGCACCGGTATCACCGGGGTGGTGCTGTGGCCCAAATCAAACCCCAGCTCACGCAGGCCGGCTTTTAATTTATCCGTCAAGCGGAACAAATTATCGCGGCGGGAAGTATCGTTTTCAATCAGTTCCAGCGCCTTGGTAATGGACGCGACGGAAGCCGGCGGCAACGCGGCGGAAAAAATCTGGCTGCGCGCATTGTGGCGGATATAGTGGATGATGTCTTCATCCCCCACTACAAAGCCGCCCACCGTGGCAAACGTTTTGGAGCAGGTGCCCACCACCAGGTCCACCTCGCCGTTTTCCAAACCGAAGTATTCGCAGGTGCCGCGGCCCGTTTTGCCGATAATGCCCGTGGCGTGGGCATCGTCCACAATAATGCGGGCGCCGTATTTCTTGCCGATTTTTACAATATCGGGCAACGGGCAGATGTCCCCTTCCATGCTGAATACGCCGTCCACAATAATCAATTTGCCGGCTTCTTCGGGCAGTTTGGAGAGGACGCGTTCCAAATCGGCCATATCATTATGTCTAAAGCGCACCATTTCCCCGTCGGAAAGTTTTACGCCGTCCAAAATGCTGGCATGGTCCAGTTTATCCACAATGGCATAATCGCCTTTTTTGAGCAGGCAGGATACTACCCCTAAATTCATCTGATACCCGGTGGAAAACAAAAGCCCCGCCTGTTTGCGTTTAAAACGCGCCAAGCGCTGTTCCAGCTCGTCGGCAGCTTTGGTATTGCCGTTTAAAAAGCGGGAACCCGCACAACCGGTGCCGTATTTTAAAGCGGCTTCCGCGGCGGCTTTTTTCATTTCTGGGTCATTAGCCAAACCCAAGTAGTTATTGGAACCGGCCATAATATAGGTTTTACCGCCGATAACCACTTCCGGCCCTTGCGCAGATTCCAGCGGCTGGAAATAGCCGTAAATACCCATACGCATGGCCAATTTGGCGTCTTTATAATTCCTGCATTTCTCAAAAATATCAGAC
The DNA here is from genome assembly GCA_944327085.1 of uncultured Elusimicrobiales bacterium. GTDB lineage: Bacteria > Elusimicrobiota > Elusimicrobia > Elusimicrobiales > Elusimicrobiaceae > Avelusimicrobium. The sequence continues at coordinate 44,858 of CALVGG010000003.1, forward strand.
ATTTTTCTATCCCTTTGGCAAAAACCAGGCACGCGCACGCACGGCTGCGCCCGCGTAACCGGCCTTATTTACTTACCTTTTTAATAATATTGGTGGTGGAACGGCCTTTTAGAAGGGCAAAACGAACCACTTTTTTTGCAAACTCGCGCCCGACGATTTCGGAAGGTTTGTAATCCCCTCCTTTTACCAGCACGTCCGGCTTTACAAGTTTAATCAAATTGTACGGGGTGTCCTCCTCAAATATACACACGGCGGACACACTCTCCAACGCAGCCAGCACCAAGGCTCTGTCCCCCTGCGGGTTAACGGGGCGGGTGGGGCCTTTTAAACGGCGGACGGACTCGTCACTGTTTACGCCCACTACAAGCACGTCCCCTTTTGAGCGGGAAAATTCCAACACACTCACATGCCCTGCATGCAAAATATCAAAGCACCCGTTGGTAAATACTATTTTGCGGCCCTGCGCGCGCTGCGCTTCTACAAATTTTTTGAGCGCGCGCCGCCCCATAATTTTATTTTTTGCTTTCACTGGCTTTTTTATCCTCGGCCATCATGCGTTCAATCAGGCCGGTATCCATATTCCCGGCAATAAAATCCGGGTTGTTTACTATTTTTTGATGAAAAGGAATGGTGGTATCCACCCCGCCTATTTTAAACTCGCCCAGGCAGCGGCGGCTGCGGGCCAACAGTTTTTGCCGGTCCGGCGCCGTTACAATCAATTTAGCAATCAGGCTGTCGTAATAGCTGGGGATGGTATAGCCCGTATACACATGGCTGTCCACACGCACACCCAAACCGCCGGCGGGAATCCATTCCGTAATGGTACCCGGGCAGGGGGTAAAGTTGCGTTCGCTGTTTTCGGCATTGATGCGGTGTTCAATGGCGTGGCATTTTACCGCACCGGCTTCTTTTTGCGTTACGTGCAAAGGTTCCCCTTGGGCAATTTGGATTTGCATTTTTACCAAATCATACCCGCAGACGGATTCCGTTACCGGGTGTTCCACCTGCAAGCGGGTATTTACTTCCATAAAATAAAATTCTTTATTCTGCGCCATCAAAAATTCCACCGTGCCTACGCCGCGATAATTGGCGGCTTTGGCCAGGCGGCAGGCGGCTTCCTGCAATTTGGCGCGGGTGGCTTCGTCCACAAACGGGGAGGGCGATTCCTCCACCAGTTTCTGGTGGCGGCGCTGCATGCTGCAATCGCGTTCGGCAAAGGCTACCACATTGCCGTAATTGTCGGCCGCCATTTGCACTTCAATATGGCGCGGGTTTAAAACCAGTTTTTCAAAGTACATGCGGTCATCGCCAAAGTTGGCCTTGGCTTCGCCCTGGGCGGTTTTCATCATGCGGTCCAGGTCTTCTTCGCGCAGGCATTCGCGCATACCTTTGCCGCCGCCGCCCAATGCGGCTTTAATCATAATCGGGAAACCGATTTTGCGGGCCACTTCGTGATAGTTTTTGCCCACCACGCCGTCAGAACCGGGGGTTATGGGCACACCGCCTTTTAAGGCAATTTCACGCGCGGTGGATTTTACACCCAGCATATCAATGGCTTCGGCCGTAGGCCCGATAAAAACAATACCCGCCTTGGTTACGGCGCGGGCAAAATCGGCATTTTCGGACAAAAAACCATAGCCCGGGTGCACGGCATCTGCCCCGGTTACTTTGGCCGCGGTTACCACGGCGTCTATATCCAAATAGCTAAGCGGAGAAGGAGCCGCACCAATGCAAACGGCTTCGTCTGCCATGCGCACATGCAGGGAGTTGCGGTCCGCCTCGGAATAAATAGCTACGGATTTGATGTTCATTTCCCGCAGGGTGCGGATGACGCGCAGGGCAATTTCGCCGCGGTTGGCAATTAATACTTTTTTAAAAGGGGTAATGGTTACTTTAGTGGACATGAACAACGCTCCTAAGGTTCAATAAAAAACAACGGCTGGTTATATTCCACCGGTTTGCCGTCTTCGGCCGCGATAATGCGCAATTTACCCGCTACAGGAGCAGTAACAGCATGCTGTTTGGAAACGGTTTCCACAATGCCTAAAGAGTCCCCTTCCTTTACGGCATCTCCTTCTTTTAAAACCAGATTTTTACCTTTGGCGGCGGTTTTATAAATACCAATGGCCGGGGCACACACGGCCGTTAAAGAACAGGTAAACTTGGCCGGTTCAGGCAAAGCTTCACGCGTTTTTACTTCAATGCAGTCCCCGTCTTTTTCATAACAAAATTCAGCCAAATCTGTGGTTTTAAGCCAATCGGTTACTTCTTTAATTAACTTTGTATCCATGGTTTCCTCTGGTTGATAACTTAAAAAATCTTATTTTTTATTTTACCATTTTTTCTAACCGCCGCGCACTGCGGCCTAATCATTTTATATGTAAGCGCAAAGCGATAAAAAATGCTAAGGTGCCTGTATGAAAATACTTAAACAAACACTGCACCTGATTCTTTGGCTGGCTGTCTGCCAGCTGCCCGGTCTGGTGGGCTCAGGCGCCGTTACCAATCATCTGGACTGGTACCGCACGCTTGCCCGGCCGCCTTTCACCCCGCCGGACGCCGCCTTCGGCGCGGCCTGGGGGGTGTTATACATCCTGCTGGGCATATGTGCCTGGCTGCTGTTTAAAACAGGTTACCGCACACAGAAAAAAACGCTTACTCTTTTTATTATACAACTTGTGCTAAACAGTTTATGGACCCCGCTGTTCTTCGGCTGCCGGTTATTGCTGCCCGCACTTATACTGCTGCTGGTGTTATTGGGCCAGGCCTTATGGCTGTTTAAAGACGCACGGCCCGCGCACCCCAAAGCGGTGTGGCTGCTGGCGCCGTATATAGCCTGGATGACCTTTGCCGCTTATTTAAACATAGGATACTGGGTATTAAACTAAACATAAAAAGGCCCGCTGTTTAAGCGGGCTTTTTTATTATAAAGCATATGGGTTTAGCGGCGGCGGTACTTATTTACCAAATCTACGCCCAGTTTCATGGCGCGGTAAAAAGTGCTGTCTAATAAAGAGGAAATATTTTCCACCAAATCAAACGCGGGGCGGGTTTTTTCCACATTTTCCGCCGTTACCACCGTTAAATATTCCACCGATTCGGCCGTGCGGTACAATTGCATCATTGTGCGTACCACAAAAATAACCATTACCACAAAAGCAATAACCGCTACCAACACACACCATTGATAAAAATCCATAAGCCCCCCTTTCATTTTTTTAAATTAAACCAGTTTCACGCCAAAGCGTCAAGTGGGAAACAGAAAAAAAGGACCTAATTTTATTTTTGGGCCCCTGAAGCATTTTTTATTTTTTAGAAGAGAACCCGCAAAAAAATGCTTTTTTCCATCCCCCGCACGGCCGTTTTGTGCCTACCGCAAGGTAAACGGATTTTAACTATTTTTTAAGCAAAAACAAACCTTTTTTAAACCCCTTGTCAACTTCCGTTTGACAAAGTGTTTTTTATAAATAATAATGTTTCTTAGCCAGGTTTTAAATGTACTTTCAAAACCGTGGTTTCGCAGTTAAAATCATATAAAACACCCTCTAAAAACGCCTCCGGCCAGGCGGCAAAAAGCCGGAGAGGGAAAGCGCGCAAAGTAAAAACGCGCGGCGGTAAAATTATTTAGGATTGGATAAAATTATGGAAAACGCAGAAGTCATCACCAGCATTGTAAAAAGAGACGGCACCACCCAGCCTTTTGACCCGAAGAAAATTACCAAGGCTATTGCCAAAGCGGCGGAAGCCACGGGCGAATTTGACCTGGAAACCGCTAAAAAACTGACGATCCGCGCCATCAACATTATCCAACAATTATACGCGGACACGATCCCCAACGTGGAAAACGTACAGGATATTGTGGAAGACGTGCTGCTTACTTCCAATTTTCACAAAACCGCCAAAGCTTATATCCTCTACCGCGATCAGCACGCCCGCATGCGTGAAATTTCTTCCAAGTTTAATGTGGACTTGGTGGACCAATACCTGCAGAAAATTGACTGGCAAGTAAACGAAAACAGCAATATGGGCTACTCCCTGCAGGGGTTAAACAATTATATTTCTTCCGAAATCAGCAAAGTATACTGGCTTAATAAAATTTACCCCGAAAACGTGCGCCGCATGCACACGGAAGGAGATTTCCACCTGCACGATTTGGGCCTTTTGGGCGCTTACTGCGTAGGGTGGGACTTGCAAGACCTGCTGCTCAGCGGTTTTAAAGGCGTGGTGGGCAAGGCGGAAAGCAAACCCGCCAAACACTTGCGCACCGCCTTGGGCCAGGTGGTTAATTTCTTTTATACTTTACAGGGCGAAAGCGCCGGCGCGCAGGCCTTCAGCAATTTTGACACGCTGCTGGCCCCGTTTATCTATTATGATAAACTCTCCTATGACGAAGTAAAACAAGCCCTGCAGGAATTTTTATTTAACGTAAACGTACCCACCCGCGTGGGTTTCCAAACGCCGTTTACCAACTTAACGCTGGATTTGACCGTTCCTTCTTATTATAAAGACCAGCCGGTCATCATCGGCGGGAAACTGCAGGATAAAACCTACGGGGAATTCCAGGCCGAAATGGATATGCTCAACCGCGCTTTCTGCGAAGTGATGCTGGCCGGGGACGCCAAAGGCCGCGTGTTTACGTTCCCTATCCCCACTTACAACATTACCAAGGATTTTGACTGGGACAACCCCAAACTGACCCCGCTGTGGGAAATGACAGCCAAGTACGGTATCCCGTATTTTGCCAACTTTATCAATTCCGACATGAACCCGGAAGATGCCCGCTCTATGTGCTGCCGCTTGCGCATTGACAACCGCGAGCTGAGAAAACGCGGCGGCGGTTTGTTTGGTTCCGCCCCGTTGACGGGTTCCATCGGCGTAGTAACCATCAACTTGCCGCGTTTGGGGTATTTGTCTAAAAATGAAGACGAATTCTTTAAAAATTTAAAAGACCGTATGGAAGTGGCCAAAACCAGCCTGGAAATTAAACGCAAGGTAATTGAACGCTTTACCGCGGGTAATTTGTACCCGTATATGAGCTTTTACCTGCGCACCATTAAACAGCGCTTTAACGAGTATTGGAAAAACCACTTTTCCACCATCGGTTTGGTTGGGTTGAACGAAGCCGCACTGAATTTAATCGGCGAAGACATCGGCACCGAAAAAGGCCGCGCATTTGCCGAAAAAACGCTTACGTTTATGCGTGAAACACTGGTAAAATTTCAGGAAGAAACCGGCAACAACTACAACCTGGAAGCCACCCCGGCGGAAGGCACTTCCTACCGCTTGGCCAAATTGGATAAAGAACGCTATCCGAACATTATCTGCGCCAATGAAGCGTTGTATAAACAAGGCCACCAGCCTTTTTATACCAACTCTTCCCAGCTGCCCGTAAACTATACCGATGACGTATTTGAAATGCTGGATCTGCAAAGCACCATTCAGTCCAAATACACCGGCGGCACCGTGCAGCACATCTTTACCGGGGAAAGAATAAAAGATTTGGAAGCGATGAAGAAATTCATCAAAACCGTGTGCGAAAAATATACTTTACCGTATTTTTCCATCACGCCTACGTTCAGCGTCTGCCCCAAGTGCGGCTACATTGAAGGCGAACATTTTGAATGCCCCAAATGTAAGGCCGAACGCATGCAGGAACTGGAACACCAAATTAAACTTTTGGAAGAACAGCTTTACAGTAAATAGTATTACCTTTTTTGGGTTAGAACTAACCCAAAAAAGCAGTTGTAACCGCGCGCGCAAAACGCTATGCTTTATATAGGGGCCGCCGCACGGCCAACAAGAAGTAGAAGTATTAGGAGAAATGAAAATGACCGCTCAAGAAAGACAAGTAGTAGAAAACAAAATTTCCGAACTTAAAAAAGAGTTAAACGAAGTACACGGCTCCAAGTGTGAAGTTTACTCCCGCGTGGTGGGGTATTTGCGCCCGGTGCAAAACTGGAACAAAGGCAAAAAAGAAGAATTTGCCATGCGCAAAACCATGCATGTAGACTGCGGCTGCAGCTGCGGCAAATAAGGTTATTTTCTAAAGGCGTGGGCTCTGATGAAATTAGGCGGGCTGATTAAATTTACATTGATCGACTTTCCGGGCCGGCCGGCTGCAGTGGTATTTACACAAGGGTGCAATTTCCGCTGCCGCTATTGCCATAACCCGGAACTGGTTTACCCGCATATGTTTTCAGCGCCCATGCCCGAAGAAGAGCTGTTTTCCTTCTTAAAACGCCGCCAGGGCACACTGGAAGGCGTTGTAATTACCGGCGGGGAACCCACCCTGCACGAAGATATACTGGATTTTACCGCCAAAATAAAAAACATGGGCTTTGCCGTTAAGTGGGACACCAACGGCACCCGCCCGGACGTACTGCGGGAAGCCTATGCCCGCAAATTGCTGGACTATGTAGCCATGGACTTAAAAGCCCCGTTGGAAAAATACGCCGTCATTACCGGGGTGGATTTTAACCCGGCTATATTAAAAGAATCCATGAAGCTGATTACACAATCCGGCATTCCTTACCAATTTCGCACCACTTACGACAAAGAAGTACTGACCGATGACGACATTGCCGCCATACGCGCTTTAACGGATGAAAAACACTACCGCGTGCAGGAATGCCTGCCCGTAGCCAAAGAAAAAGCCGCCCTTAAAGTAATGCATAAAGAGCTGTAGCCGTTTTACTTAATTGTGCTGTTATAAAATAAAACATCCGCTGTATATAAACAGCGGATGTTTTTAATGTCTTGGTACTTTCTAATCTGCCCGTGCCCAGCTACGCCCAACCAACCGCTTGGCTAGGCCTTTCCCGCGCGCAAAACCGCACAAAAAGGCTTTTTTAAACTTAAAATTGGCGTGCCTCTGGCTTATCCCCGTTGGTTCGGCAGTTTTTAAAGGCATACAAAAGGCCGCCCGGTTTGCACCGGGCGGCCTTGTATTAAGCAAAAACGGCTTATTTTACGTCGTTTTCTATGGTTCTGGCCCAAGCGTCCAGCTCATACTGCAAAGAGCCGTAAACGTTTACGCTTTCCATAGCGACAAACTGGGAAACCACCAAATTGCGTTTGCCGTAACCCGTTTTAATGGGTTTGTTAATCTCGCGGCTGAGCAAAGCGGCCAAAGCCGGGTTATCTTTGCGCAGGGCGTTGTGGGCGTCCATCACTTGCGTTAAAGATTGCAAGATGAAAGAAGCATTGTAATCTTTGGCTTCGGAAATGTATTTGCGGCTGGAAGCCAGGCGGCTCAACACGGTGCGGGCAGCCGGGCTTTTTAAAGCGGCGGCCTGATCTTGCTTAAGCTGTGCGCCCCAAGCGTTAAATTCATCTTGAACGGAACCGTAAAGCACAATGCTTTCGCGGTTAATCAGCTGGGTAACGGTCAGATTTTCGCCCCAGCCGGCTTTAAACGGGGCGTTTACTTCGGCCGCAGCGGCCACGGCCGCCTCGGGGGAAACCTCCCGCAGGGCTTGGTAAGAGTCCATCACTTTTACTAAAGATTGAAACGCCCAGCTGAAGTTGGGTTCTTTCATACGGGCAATTTCATTTTTAGCTGCCACGGTGGAAGTTAAAACGGCTTTTTGTAAAGAAGCAATATCTTGCTTTTTAGCCGCCACGGCTTTTTCCACCGCGGCGTTTAACGCGGCATTATCGGCCGGGGCGGACGGAAAAGCACAAACGGCACTGGCCGCCAATACTGCAAAAATGGATAAAAACAGACCTTTTTTCATACATTCTCCTTTGTAAAAATACTTCTTAACTATAGGATAAAATTTCCCCCCGTTTGAAACAAGAGACTTTAGACCTATTTTCTCCCTGGGCCCTTTTTAGGCCTTGCATAAAAAACCCCGCTTTTATGCGGGGTTTTCGGTTTTATCAATCTAGTATTTAAACTGTCCTTTTTCGTACACGGTTACCACTTTGCCGGTTTTTAAACGGGCTTGCACCAGTTTGTCTTCCGTATTAATTAAATCCCAGTGCAGGGCGGAGGAGTTAAAGCCCAGCTTCTTTTTTAACTCGGGCGTTAAACGCGCCACATTGCCGCTGTAGGTATCTGCATAGCTGGCGCCCACGGCCACGTGGCAGTTGCCGTATTTGCCGCCAAAGTTTTCATCATATAAAATATCGGCCATAAACTTGGTAATTTTGGAGAAACGCCTGTCCGTGAGGGAAAACTCCCCGATTTGGCAGGCGCCTTCGTCCATCGCCAGCATTTTGCGCACAAAGTTTTGCCCCTGCTGGGCGGTGGCTTTTACGGCGCGGCCGGCCTTAAACTCAAGCTTAATGCCTTTTACATAATTGCCGCTTCGGTAAGAGGACAAATCGGCAAAATACACGCCGCGCGTGCCGCGCCAGTCGGGCGAGGTAAAAATTTCAAAAGACGGAATATTGCACCCGCCGCCCGATACAAAGCGACGCTTTTCCCCCAGCAGTACTTCAAAATCCATATGGGCGGACTGCACGCGGAAAGTTTCCACCGGCAGGGCGGAAAGCCACTTGGCAATTTCTTCCATTTGGGCGGTTACTTCCTGCCATTTTTTTACGGGGTCTTTTTCGTTTAAATAGCAGGCACGGGCAATTTGGGCGGCGTATTCCTTTACGCTAAGCCCGGCGCGTTTGGCTAGTTCCTCAGTAGGATAGTTGCACAACGTCCAGGAAAAGAGGCCTTTTTGTTCGCGCGCGTCTAAAATCTCCCGCAGGGGTTTGCGGGCCACGGCCGCTTTTGCCAGGCGGGAGGGATCCGTATTTTTTAAAGAAGTTAAATCCGCCGGGGCACGCAGGGAAATAAGCCCGTTAATGCCTTGCTGGAAGGCCTCCTCGCCCGGGGGTAAAAATGTGAGCTGTTTGTCATCGGCAGTGCCGTAAAACTCCCGCGCAAAAGCTTCCGGGTTATCCTGCCGGGCGATGACATTTAATTTAGCTTCCAATAATTTTTTATACAGGCTTTGCGCCAAAGGCAGGGCAAGCGGCTCGTAACGAAGCACAACCACATCATAAGGTTTAAATTTGCCGTTGCAGCGGGCCGCCTGCAGGGCCCAGAGCATCACGTCGGCATATTTATCGGTTTGGGTTTTGGTTAAAAACATAGGTTTCCCCCTCGGTATTTATAATGTTATAATACAAAAAAAGACACTGGGAGAAAATATGAAAAAATTTATTTTATCCTTTTTGCTTGCCTGCATAATGCTGCCCGTATGGGCCGATGTATCCCCCAAGCCGGAAATGCAATTTACCTTTATTTACAACACGGCCGACAAATCCCCCATCGCACCGGACGCAAGCGAACAAATCCAGTGTGAAGACAACCAATGTATGGACCCCAAACCCTTGGGCACTTATGGGCTGCAAAAATTATATTGCTCGGCCGAAAAGTGCTTTTCCATTTCTTACGGATACGCCCACTACCAAAAATTAATTATCGGCTTTGAGGACGGAACCAAAAAAGAAAGCAATATTTTTAAAACGCCCGCGGCTTTGCGCTCCAGCTTTAATGTATATGTAAATAATGACGGGCTGGAGGTAAAGCTGTCCCAGGCACAAAAACCCTACAGCAACATTACCCGCAAAGACGCTTGGGCCTCTTTATTAATTATTTTAGTGCTTGAACTGGCCGCCGCATGGGCTTATATTTCTTATATGCACAAACCGCTACGCATTTTGTATGCGGTAGCTGCGGCAAATATCCTAAGCACGTTTTCCACGTGGTTTTTTCTGGCGGGATATTTGCGGGAAACGGTTTTTTTGTGGATATTCTGCCTGTTGTTTGAAAGCGTATTTATCTGGCTGCTTAACCGCAAATACCTTACGCTTACCAATTCCTTTAATTTAAGTTTGGCTATGAATGTAACCAGCTATTCTTTGGGAATGGTGATTTCATTCTGGATAGCGCCCTGGCTGTTTTAACCCATTAAAAACCCCGCTTTAAAGCGGGGTTTTTATTTGCATTCTAAAAACATTCCAGCGATATGGCCATCACCATCATGCCGGCCACCACGCCCCATATTACTTTGTGTCCGTCCCCGTATTCGTGGGCGGTGGGCAGCAGTTCGTCCAGCGCAATATACACCATAATCCCGCTGATTAAGGCAAACATTACCCCAAAGGCCGCCTCGTTAAGTAAAGAGCGCAAAAGTAAAAACCCGATTAATGCCCCCGCCGGTTCCGCTAAGCCAGAAAGCGCACTGTACCAAAACGCTTTGCCGCGCTTACCCGTGGCATGGTAAACGGGCAGGGCCACGGCAACGCCTTCGGGAATATTGTGTATCCCTACCGCCACGGCAATGGAAATACCCAAAGAAGCATTATCCATAGACGCCATAAACGTGGCCAACCCCTCCGGGAAGTTATGTGCCGCCAAAGCAAACGCCGTAAAAATACCCAAGTGTTTTAACTTGGCGGATTTATCCAGTGTGTGCTCCTCCACATGGTGGGAAGGCAAAAGCGTATCAATGAGCCACGCCAGCACTATGCCCGCAAAAAATATGCCCACGCCCGCCCAACCGGCCGTGCGCGCGCCATATAAAGCGGCCAGGGCTTGCCTTGCCTGGGGCAGCAGTTCCATAAAAGAAACATAAATCATCACCCCGGCCGAAAACCCTAGCCCTAAAGACAAAACTTTTAAATTGTCCTTTTTAATAACAAAAGCCAGCGCCCCGCCAATGGCGGTAGCCGCGCCGGCTAGAAAACTTAGCAGTAAAGCGTGCAAAACCTGGCTGTTCATACCTATACTATACTAAAAATAAAATAACCCAAAAAGCTATAATAAATTTATGCCCGAACAAACCGATATTATCCTGACTGATGAGTTTAAAGACGCACTGGCCCTGCTGGAAAGCACCCCCGCTTTTAAACCGCTTATCTTTATAACCGGCCGCGCGGGCACAGGCAAAACCACCCTGCTAAAATATTTTGCGGCCCATACCACACGCAGCCACGTGGTATTGGCCACCACGGGGTTGGCCGCCATTAACGTGCACGGGCAGACGGTGCACTCCTTTTTTAGATTAAAACCGGGCAACCTGCTGGATTTAGAAAATTTAAAACGCCTGCCAAAAAAAACGGTGGACGCGCTGGACGTGATTATTATTGACGAAGCCTCCATGCTGCGCGCCGATTTGTTAGACGCCATAGACCATATCCTTCGCATTTCCACCCATACCGATGAGCCCTTCGGCGGCAAACAACTGGTCTTGTTTGGGGATTTATACCAGCTTCCGCCCGTGGAGGAAAAACCTTCCGGCGGGTTGTTTGATTATTTCCGCTCCGTTTACAAAAGCCCGTATTTTTTTGAAGCCCGTGTTTGCCGCCGCCTGCCAACCGTGGTGTTTGAACTAAAGCGCATTTTCCGCCAACAGGCGGACCCGGCCTTTGCCCAACTGTTAAATAAAATACGGGAAGAAACTATCACCCAGCCGGAGCTGGACTCTCTGCTTAACACCCATAAAACCGCCGCCCTGCCGGAAAGTTTTGATAATAGCATTATTCTATCCCCCACCAACCGCGAAGCTTCCGCCCGAAACAATTTGTATTTAGCCGGCCTGCCCGGGGAAGAGTTTACTTATGAAGCGCAAATAGTGGACGCTTTTAAAACCAAAACCCCGCCGGCCGAGCAAACCCTGCGCCTAAAACAAGGTGCCAAAATTATGATGCTGGTAAATGACGACAACTGGGTAAACGGAGACATCGGCACCGTATACGCCCTGGGGCCGGACTTTATTAAAGTGGAGCTAAAAGGAAATATCTACACCGTAGAGCCGCACATTTGGGAAGACGTGAAATATGAATTTAACCCCCTCACCCAAAAGCTGGAACCCAAAGTGCAGGGATTTTTTAAACAATACCCCTTAAAACTGGCCTGGGCCATTACCATACACAAATCCCAGGGGCTTACGTTTGACAGCATTTACCTGGACATTGGCCGCGGCGCCTTTGCCCCCGGCCAAACCTATGTGGCCCTCAGCCGCTGCCGCACGCTGGCGGGTGTACATTTAAAAAAAGACATCACCGTGCAAGACGTATATTGCGACCCGCGGGTAAAAGCTTTCTTTCAATACGTGCGCTCCGGCCGCCCGCTGTAACCTGGGGTTTGCTTTCCTGATAAAAACGGCCTTCCCCGCACTGTAAATACCGCAAACCCCTTACCGGGTATCTGTTTTATGGTTTCTGTTTATAAAAAAACCCCGGCCGTTTTGGCCGGGGTTTTTAGCACAAGCAAACAGTTTATTTGTTGTACGGGGTGAGTGATTCGGTATAAATCACGCGCACGGCTTCCTGATCCGCCTTGGTGGGAGCAATGGCCAACAGCCCCGCCAAAGAAGGCGTATTAAAGGCCAGGTTTACCAGTTTTTCCACATCGGCCGCTTTAAAGCCTTCATCTTCCAGTTTATGCGTAGAGCCGACGGAGAATAACCATTTTTCAACCCCTTTGGCCACGGTTTCAGCTTCAGAAGCTTCCCCTTTCAAACCAGGCACAATGGGCGCCAACAAGGCAGCCAGCGTGGCCGGGCGGGCAGGGTAAATATTCTTAAGCACAGCCGGCAGCAACATGGCCAAGCCCAAGCCGTGGGTCAAGTTCGGGTTCACACCGGAGAGCGGGTGTTCCAAAGCGTGCGTATAGTGCAAGAGACCGTTATCAAAGCTGATGCCGGCAATCAAAGCCGCATACGCCAAGAAATAGCGCGCTTCCATGTTGGACGGGTCTTTCAGGGCAACCGGCAAGTATTTGGCAACCAATTGCACGACGGAAATACCCAAATCAATCGCGTAAGGGGAAGCGACCGTAGAGGTAGAAGCTTCCACCACGTGGTTTACCGCGTCAATAGAAACGTAGCGGGTTTGATTTTCGGACAAGCCAGCCATCAAAGCCGGGTCATCAATGGAATACATCGGGTAGATGCAATCGTAAGCGATGGCCGGTTTAAAGTTCTTTTCTTCAATGGTTACCACGGCAAAGCGGTTGGCTTCAGAGCCGGTGCCGTGGGTTAAGTTGATGGCAATAATCGGGGCGGCTTCGGTAGGCGTAAATTTAAATTCATACAGCTCTTCAGCTGTTTTGCCCGGGTTCTTCATCAAAATAGCCACGCTTTTGCCGGCGTCAATAGCAGAACCGCCGCCAATGGCCAACATCGCTTTGGCACCAAAGTCGGCCGCCATTTTGGCCGCTTCATTTACGTGGTGCGTATTGGGGTTAGGGGTTACTTTGTCGTAATGGACATAAGTAATGCCGTTATCGGCAAAAGCTTTGGTTACATGGTCCCACGCGCCGGTTTTTTTATAAGCGCCGTGGCCGGTTACCACAATCAGCTTATCCAAGCCGCGAGCTTTTAAATCTTTGCAGATATCACCGATTTTGGCAATAGCCCCCACGCCAAAATACACGGTGGTGCGGCTGCGGATTTCGCGTACTTCGTTAATATTAATGTCTTTTTCCCACATATAAACCCTCCTGAAAATATGCGTCTGACTTCTTAATTACTATAACATTTTGTAACCCGGCGGAAAAGGCCCAAAAAGGGCCCTCTTTTGCCACAAGGCATAAAAAAACCGGGGTATTTTTTACCCCGGGTGAAAAAATTGGAACTTAATAGCCAAACGGCTCTAAGAAACGGCGGTAAGAGGCTTCATCCCCGCCGCTGGCCAAGCGGGCTTGCTCCTCCAAATATGCCTGCGGGGATTGGCCCCCCAGCGCAGGGGAAGCTTTTTGCGCGTCCGCTCCGGCTTTAAGCAACAGTTTATATGCGGCGGATTTTTGCTGTTTGGCGGCCAAATCAATGGGGCGAAGGCCATTATCGTCGGCCAAGTCTACATTGCCTTTTTGCAGGGCCAGCCCTTCCAACAACATGGAAAAAGCATTGCTGTCCCCCGTTACGGCCAGTAACAAATAAGGGGAATTTTTGCCGTCATTTACCCGCGGGTTTACATTGGCCCCCGCCTTAATAAGGTAAGCAATGCGGGCAAAAGCCGCACGGCGTTGGTTGGCTTGCTGTTCCCGCTGCGATTGCAAAGCCGCACTGCCGCCATCCAATAAAATAAATTTGGCGCCTACATTTTCCACCGCCACCATTAAGGCGGTGCGCCCTCCTTCAAAAGAAGGGGCATTTACATCCGCCCCGCGGCTTACCAGGCTCTCCAGCTCCTGCCAGCTAAAAGCCTTGTTGCTGCTAATTAAATTTATAAACTCTTCCTGTGCCTGGGCTGCGCCACCTTGCTGTGCTTGCTGAACCCGGGCAGATAACACCTCATCCAACCCGGCCGAACAAACCGGCACGCTGAGGCCAAATATAAAAAGAAATATTAAAGTTTTGTTCATAATAAACTCACCACCATATTTAGGTATATATAAATAGTATAGTAAATAAAAAAGAAATATCCAGCTGTTAGTTATTTATAACCCTTTGCAAACAAAGCCAATTATGCAAAAATATATATATGGTAAAACATACTGCACCTAAGCCGGAAGTAATAGAACCGGAAATTTTAGACGAAAACGGGAAAGTAATTAACAAACCCGCAGACAAGGCCCGCCCCAAAGGAGACAACGGCGGATTTTTTGGCGGGCTTTTGGTGCTGGCTTTTGGTTTTTTGATGACTTTAATTGTGGGCATTTTTACCGTATGCGTGATACTGCCCCTTATGTTAATTGCACGAATTTTGGGGTTTCAGGTGCGTACTTTTCACAAATAAAGGCCTACTATCAAACCGAATTTGTAAAAAATAAAGCCCCGCCAAAACGGGGCTTTTATACTAGAGAACCGAGTTTTTATAAATACAAAATTTTAAAGCCCAGCATCAGTTCCCAATCCTGCGAGTATTTATTCCCCGCCAAATGCCAGCCGCCGCGAATATAGGCCGAAGTGCCCACATTAATCATGGTACCCAGTTCAAACTCGCCTATCAGTTCCGCTTCGGATTTGTTTACATAATCCACGGTGTAGCGCGGATCAAACTCAAACCACCATTGGTTGGGGGACACATACCCCAAAATCATGCGGTAGCGGCTTTCGTTGATGTCTTCCCGGCCGGAACTGCCCGCAAAAGAAAAAATATGGCGGTATTCCGTTTCCACAAAAAAACGCGGGCTTAATTTCCAAACCAAAAATATTTCCGGTTCGGCCACCCATTTTCCGTCGCCCAGGTCCCGGTGGGTGGCGGTGGGCATAACCAGTTCCGAACCAACCCCGTAGGAAAAAATTTTCTCGGGAGAGTATTGGGTATAATATCCGGCTACCATAATATCACCCAAACCTTTTTGTGTGTAATCCCCGTCGGACATACGCAACACGGGTATTTCGGACTGGAACTTCCAATTTTTATTTAATTTAAACGAAGGCTTTATTTCCACCGTGGCCGTGGTTTTATTGGCGCTGTCATCTTTGGCTTTAAAGCGGGGTTTAATTTCCAAAGAAGTAATATTTTCCGTTGGCAGCAAGCCCTTTACGGCTATTTCATCCTGTATATAGGCCAGTGCAGGAGACCATAAGCCCGCCAGTACGGCCAGGGCCATTAATTTTTTAAACATAGAAACTCCTTAAATCAATTTACTGAGGTATGATAAAAAGACAGTTATTATATTTTATCAAAAGCCCAATAAGGCTTTCAACGAATCCCCCGTGCAAAACCCGTTATGCCAAAGCCCAATTAATTTGATATAATAAATAGGTACTTCTTACACCATACACCGTTTTTGGAGAGGTGGCCGAGTGGTTTAAGGCACAGTCCTGGAAAGACTGCATACGGGAAACCGTATCGAGAGTTCGAATCTCTCCCTCTCCGTATTTTAGTTTTGAATTATTAGCATAAATCCCCATTAGGAGTTTCTCCCGACGGGGATTTTTCTTTTACTCAACTTACAGCAGGCTCTTTTGCAGCGATTTTTTTGTTTTATTCACTTTTCTATATTTTTATGCTGTCTTTCTGGCGGGGAAGTTGTTTAACAGAAGGATTCTTCCTCTTGTTCGCGCCAGTTGGGTGTATGGATAGATAACAAACTTTTAAGGGTACAATCTGCCGGCTGGGTGCCATTTAAGATGGCCCGTACGATTTTTGGCGATAAAAAACTCAGTTCAAGGATTCGCCGTACATATTGCTCGGTCTTTTGTTCCCGTTGGGCTATTTCTTTTAGCATTTTACCGTTTAATATATCTTGGTGCCACTTATATGCTTGTGCCAAAATGTTAATCAGATTAATATCTTTACGAGGGTTAGGTTTAATCTTTTGCCCTACCAATACTTTGGCACCATTATCTATAATGCCTATGTGATAGTCCTCCGTATAGGGATGTTCTCGTTCGGTTTGCAGCTGGGTCATATCTCTGTTTTCATAGAGGGCATTTAACAGTTCCGTTACTTGTTCTTCGTATATAGTGATTTTGATGTATTTTTGGGATATATCCACCCGCTTGATAAGGGCTTGTTCTATATTGCGGGTGATTGTGTAGGAAGTAAGTTTATTTATAATTCCCTTTTGTTTTACAATATCAAAGCCTTTAAGATAGGGATATATTTTCGTCTTATCTTGCAGGAATTGATTAAACCAGTTATCTATAAATTCTTCCAGTTTGGGTAAGGATATCTTACTTATTTGCCCTATCTTACTTGGCTCCTTCTTGATAACCGCTTGACTGACATAATAACGGTATTTCTTCCCATGGCTCCCTGTACTCCAACTGGGGCTCATTATGTTGCCTTTATCATCATATAACTTCCCAGCCAAAAGGCTTTTACTGGGGTTATACCGCTGCCGGTTGATACGGTTGCTGCTCATAACCGCTTGGGCTTGGTTAAATAGTCCTATTGGGATTATGCCTTGGTGTTCCCCCGTGTACCATATACCCTTATGCCCTACCCGCCCTATATAGGCTTTATTACGCAAGATACAGTTTAAGTTCCCAACAGATATAGGGTGGCCTTGTTTATTTAACCACTCGTTTACAAGTGTGGTACTTTTGAGTTCAACATACTTTTTGAATATACTATTAACAAGTTTTACTTTTTCTTCATCCGGATATATCTTTTTATCTTTACGATAATACCCTAGTGGCGGTTTGCCGCCCATCCACATCCCTTTTTTCTTACTAGCGGCAATTTTATCCCTTATCCGCTCCCCGGTTACTTCCCGCTCAAACTGGGCAAACGATAATAACATATTGAGCGTTAATCGCCCCATACTGGTAGTGGTGTTAAAATGCTGTGTGATAGATACAAAAGACGCGTTATGCTTATCCAATACTTCTACAATTTTGCTAAAGTCCATTAAACTGCGGGTTAATCGGTCTATTTTATATACCATAATGATATCTATAAGGCCAGCCTTGATATCCGATAATAATTGCTGCAAAGCTGGTCTGTTTAATGTCCCGCCAGAATACCCACCGTCATCATACTTTGTGGATAAAAGTTGCCAATTCTCATGCTTTTGGCTTTTTATATAGGCTTCACACGCCTCCCGCTGGGCCTGCAAACTGTTAAATTCAAGTTCTAGGCCTTCTTCGCTGGATTTACGTGTATAGATGGCACACCGTATTTTACTTTTCATCTTTCACCCCAAAGAACACTTTGCCGTTCCAACTTTTACCTGTTATTGCCTTGGCAATCCCCGATAGACTTTTGTATTGTTTGCCGTTGTATAAGTAGCCGTTAGAGATAACTTCTACTGTATGGACAACTCCCTTATAAGAACGCGTGATTTTAGAGCCGGATTCCAAGATAACAGTGTGTTTATTGACCGACACAGAAGCCTGTTTAACCTCATTAAAAAAGCCAAGGAAAGAAATTTTCTCCCGCTTGACTTGTTCATACCAAATTAGATATTTAATAATTAAGCTACGACGAATTGGCGGTATCGGCCGGTTGATTACTTCGGTCCATTTGGCACGCAACTGCTGAACAGTACAATGTGTATAGTCGGTCATATCCCCTCCTATACACATTACGGCTTACTAGGGCCTAGAAGTCAAGTTCCTTAGAAGGAAAGGATTTTTTCTATATTATCTGCATTAAACGTAGATTTCCAACCTTTTTTACTTTTCAGCAAAAAATCATAATCCCTACGCAAAAAAACAAATTCCGCTAAGGCTTTTACAGCATATTCATTGATTACTTCTTTCTCGTCAATATATGCCAATCCATATACTATCCAACGCCCTATAAAATGCAAAAACACGACGCTTATACTATACAACTAGCATAAGTATTGAAGGAAACAATATCACTAGGAGAGTTATACCCTTGACAAATATATATATTATCATTATAATATTATCAAGATAATATTATCATAAAAGGAGGGCGCATGAAAATACTGATTGTAGTAGATATGCAAAAAGATTTTATAGATGGTGCATTGGGTACAAAAGAAGCTATAAACATCCTTCCGGCCGTACAAGCAAAAATTAAGCAGTACAAAGAAATGGGAAGCCCTGTCATTTTTACGCGCGATACTCATTTGGAAAATTATCTGCATACCCAAGAAGGCAAACTTTTGCCTGTCCCTCACTGCATTAAAAACACGCCCGGTTGGCAAATTGATCCGTCTCTAGATACGGCAAATGCCACCTTACTTGATAAGCCCTCTTTCGGCTCGCTTGCTCTAGCGGAATGGGTAAAGCAACACTATTCGCAAGTACAAGAAATTGAACTGATTGGTTTATGCACGGATATTTGCGTATTGTCAAATGCTGTGATTTTGAAAGCAGCTTTTCCGGAAGTAACCATATCGGTTGATTCTTCGGCTTGTGCAGGAGTAACCCCTGCCAGCCACCGCAACGCATTAGAAGCAATGAAAATGTGCCAAATTCAAGTGCAATAGGAGTATACTATGATTTATATCAATAATCAAAAAGTAACACCGGAACATTTTCCAGATGGAACTTTGCGTTTACATCTTACTCCTGTTGGGGAGAAGGCTAATATTGCTTGGCAATATGAAAATAATGAAGAATTAATTGTGTTATATTTCACGGTAAAACACTTGCGGGCGTCTGGAACAAGCCATTTAACCTTGCATATGCCGTATATTCCCAATGCCCGTATGGACAGAGTAAAGAATGATGATGAGGTTTTTACCCTTAAATATTTTGCGGATTTCATTAATTCGTTGCAATTTGATAGTGTAATAGTGCGAGATCCTCACTCTGCGGTATCTCTGCAACTAATTGAGCGAATAACTTGTGAAGATATCCGCCCTTTTATTACCAAATTGTGTGATACCCTTTTAACACAACAGGATGTCGTCTTTTTTCCGGATGCAGGTTCTTGCAAACGTTATCAAGGATATTTGAATCATAATTTTATTTATGGAGTCAAAGAACGGGACTGGAAAAGCGGCAAAATCCTTGGCTTGCATGTAGAAGGTACAATCCCCCCTGCCCCGTTCAATGTGTTAATTATAGATGACATATCTTCGTACGGAGGAACTTTCTATCACTCGGCTAAAAAGCTCAAAGAATTGGGCGCAGATAAAATTTGGCTTTACGTGACCCATTGTGAAAATAGTATTCTGGATGGAGAGCTAATTAAAAGCGGGTTGGTAGAAAAAATATATACTACCCGCAGTGTATTTACAAAGCAACACCCATTAATTGAAATTATTTAGGAGAAGATTATGAGAATACCGCCTTTATTATTATGTGACTTTTATAAAACCGTTCACAGCGAACAATACCCTGCCGGAATTACTAAACTAACCTCTTATTTCACACCGCGCATGAGCCGTCTGAACGAACAGGATAAGTTGGTAATGTTTGGTTTACAAGCATTCATTAAAAAATACCTAATTGAGTATTTTAATGAAAATTTCTTTGACATCCCCAAAGAAACGGCCCTTACCGAATACAATCGTATCCTATCGCATACTTTAGGCAAGGGAGCTTATCAAGATGATAAAATCGCACAACTTTATGATTTAGGTTATCTGCCCCTTGAAATTAAAGCTATTGCCGAAGGGACACGGGTGCCTGTCAAAGTACCCATGATTGAAATCAGTAATACACATCCTCAATTTGCATGGTTAGTCAATGCAATTGAGACGCTTATGAGTTGTTCGTTGTGGCACCCTATGTTGAGTGCAAATGTCGGCTATAATTACCGGCAGATTGTCAATAAATATTATGCACAAAGCGTGGAGGATAATGTACCGCGAGCAAGGGCTTTGGGGGATTTTAGTATGCGTGGACAAGAAAGTTTGGAAAGTGCTACTGCCAGCAGTGCAGCGTTCTGTCTATCTTTCTTAAACACGGCTACGGTTCCAGCTATTCCTTGGTTAGAACATTATTATAATTGCGATTGCACAAAGGAACCTGTTGCCTTTGGAGCCATTAGCACTGAACATTCTGTTATGTGTAGCAATTATGCGGTAGATGGAAATGAAACAGATATGATTAAACGTCTGCTTACCCAAATTTACCCACACCATTCCTTTTCTATGGTCAGCGATAGTTATGATTATTGGAATTTGGTAGACAAATTAGTAGTAGAATGTAAAGATGAAATTCTATCCCACGATGGGGCTTTATTAATACGCGGAGATAGCGGCGATCCCGCTGAAATTGTTACTCAAACAGTTTTTCACTTATGGAATACATTTGGCGGTACTGTAAACAGCAAGGGTTATAAGGTGCTTAATCCACACATTAAAGCTATTTATGGGGATAGTATTACCCCTCAACGTGCCGAAAAGATATTCCGCACGCTAATTGAACATGGGTTCGCTTGCAATAACGTATCTTTGGGAGTAGGCAGTTTTTCTATGCAATGTTTAGAAGAAAATCAAGAGTTCAAACCTTATACACGAGATACATTTGGAATTGCTGTGAAAGCCACCTATGGAGAAATAGGAAAAAAACCATTACTGATTTTTAAAAATCCCAAAACAGATGATGCTCATTTCAAAAAATCTCAACGTGGTTTATGCCGTGTTTTTTATAACGAACAAGGCGAAATCACCTATCAAGATGGTTTTGATGTTCATAACTTTCCGACACTGGAAGAAAACTTACTGCAAACCGTTTTTAAAGACGGAAAGTTAATCAAGCAATTTACGTTGCACGAAATCCGCAACACATTACACGGAGGAAACTTTTAATATGAAATTTGATGCTACTCAAGTAAAGGCTGATTTAATTCACTGGTTGCAACATGTTTTTGCGACCAATGGCCCCACTTGTAAAGCGGTCATTGGTATTTCGGGCGGTAAAGACAGTACCATAGCAGCCGCTTTATGTGTAGAGGCATTGGGAAAAGACCGTGTGTTTGGGGTGCTAATGCCCAATGGAAATCAACATGATATTGCATGCTCGTATGAGGTAGTTAAATGTTTGGGCATTGCTCATTGTGAAATTAATCTCAAAACCGCGTATGATTATATCGTTGATGAAATAGAAAAAAATACCGAGGTTTCTCTTCAAACCAAAATTAACTTGGCGCCCCGCCTACGTATGAGCACATTGTATGCCGTTTCCCAATCCCTTAACGGACGCGTGATTAACACATCTAATTTGTCAGAAATTTGGGTGGGATATTCTACGCGTTACGGAGATAGTGTGGGGGATTTCTCCCCGTTGGCTCAATTAACAGTTAGCGAACTTAAACAGTTGGGACATACGCTGGGTTTGCCTCCCTACTTAGTGAATAAAACGCCCGAGGACGGTTTAAGCGGTAAAAGTGATGAAGAAAAAATGGGATTTTCCTATGCGGTGTTAGATGCTTATATTCGCACGGGAAAATGTGATGATTTACAGGCCAAGGCCCGCATTGATGCATTACATGCTCAAAATGAATTTAAGCGCTTGCCAATGCCTAGTTTCCCTTATCCAGGAACTCTATGAATGAACAAGAATTTTTGAAACAGTACGATCAACAACATTACCCACGCCCTTCCCTAGCTGTGGATATGGCCGTTTTTTCTGTGATAAGGCAGGAAACGGGTAATTACCGCAAGTTGCCAGAACAGAAACTGTCTGTACTTTTGATTGAAAGGGCCGAACACCCGTTTCAAAACCAATGGGCTTTGCCGGGTGGATTTGTCTTGCCAAATGAAACAGTAGAAACAGCCGCGCGGCGTGAACTGGAAGAAGAAACCGGAATTAAGGAGACTGATCTTAGACAACTGCATATATTTAGCGAACCCGAACGAGATCCGCGGGGGTGGATTATTTCTTCTTCGTTTATGGCTTTAACGGAAATTACTCAATCCCTTTCGTCTTGCAAAGATGCTAAGCAAGCCAAATGGTTTACTTGCACATACACTACGCTAGAGGAACAAACAACGCAAGAGACAGAAAGCAGTTATCAAATCCTCCAACGCAATAAACTGACGTTACAAAGAAATGATATGGAATTAACAGCAGTTATTGAGGTAAAACAAACATTATCTTTGTATAACCGAAAAACTACTTATACCGTTGTGGAAAATACGGGGCTGGCCTTTGATCATGCCAAAATTATTGCCTGTGCAATTACGGCACTACGCAATGACTTGGAAAGGTCCACAGATGCCTTTCGGTTTTTACCGGAAACCTTTACCCTGACGGATATTCAACAAGTGTATGAAACCATTTTGGGGAAGAAACTACTAACAGCAAACTTCCGCCGAAAGATTGCACCTTATGTGATACAAACCAACCGCCAAACTACTGCCCGTGGACATCGTTCGGCTCAACTATACAAACGAAACAAAACCGCTTTTTTAGGGAAACAAATTCTGCAAGTTACACATGAGGCCTAAAAATGAAAGAAAAACGAAGAGAAGTTCTCACAACTGAAAACTATTCTCTTATAAGAGCGGGGAAACCGCTTGTCCTTATGTATGTTGTTCACGAGCCAGACAGCATTTTTGCTGCCGCTCTGATAGCAAAATTCACAGATTATGCCTTCAGAATCGTTTTCACCAACAGACATGATATAAACTATGATATCACGAGCCATGCAGAAATTCTAGAACCATACAAAAAGGTATTTATCATCGGTCCGGCTTTGAACGAATACAGCATCAAGTATCTTGAACGCGCTAGAAAAGAGATAGTATACATGGGTAGCACAAACAAACTCAAAGATTTCATGCCAGAACTGTATACAGAGAAGGAAGTTCGTAGGGATAGTTCGGTATTTTATCTTGAAAATGACTCAGTAACCAGTCGTGTTGCCGCCTATTTTTCATACAATGACAGTATTGTTTCTCATATTTACCAATACACGACTAAATACATAAAAGACGAATTATCTGATGTTATAGTATTTGAGTATCTCAATTTCGGGTATAGCTCATCTACACTGTTTGAAATGTTTTTGGAGTATATCAAAAAGCCCTTTCAGCTCGGGGTTTCCTTTGCGGATGATATTAAAAGGGCCGTAATATGCAATAAGACTGTTCTTGCCAAAGCTGTAGTTCGTAAAGTAGGAGGTACAAATACAGCATTCATTCGCGGTGGTTGTCCGTGTACCCTCATTTTGAATCAGGCATTGCGCGAACTCAGTTGCGAAGCAGCTGTAAATGTATGTATGCACCGACAACATTTTACACTCATCACTTCCTCGAAGAAGACATGTTCCTCTATGTTTGAGGAATATGTCAGTCGCTTTATTTACAATGGCTGCGGATCGTATTCATGTGGGGCTTGCTTTGGTGCTGACTATACGTTTGAGGAGTTCATTTCTGCTTTCAGCGAGTGTAAAAATATAAACGGATTTAGTAAGGAGCGCCTACTGAACTATGATGTATTTGATCCGGCAGATTATGAGTGGCTACCATTTGAAAAATATTCACTTTATAAGAACTTCAATTTCACGATATTCCTTGATGACTACTGTAACGCCGATTGCAAATTTTGCATCGAGCAGATAAAAACAGAAAATAATGGGCGAATAAACAAGGTCGGCAAGATAGAGGACAAGGAAATTTACCTAAGAAGACTTGACTATATCTTAGGCAAGATAAGGCCCTTTAATCCCAGCATTTCTGTCACGGGTGGAGAACCCCTTCTCTCTCCTTATTTTAGAGAAGCTCTCCGTATTCTGGGGAAATATAGCTTCCGCAAAGTGGTCATTACTACAAACGGCATCAATATTGATAAGTATACAGACGACATAATCCAAGCCGGTATATCTCATGTAAACTTTTCACGTCCGTCCTATGATACGAATGTTTGCCAACAAATAATGCGTTTTCGTGAACAGCATTCTTCTATTGATATCCTTAGGGAAGCCATTATAAAACTTGAAGCAAACGGCGTGCGCACCCGCTTTAACTGCATCATTAGCTACGAAGGAATAAGTAGGTTGTCAGAGATAAAAAAATACCTTACCTTCATACATTCCATGGGTTGCAAGAACGTGGTTTTCCGCGAGCTGATGTCTTTCAACGAACAGAACTACAAAAACGAGGAGAAAATGGCTTATGCGGTTAAAAACCGTGTTCGGATGAATGATATTTGGGCGGAAATAGAGGCGGACTGTGAATTTATTCCGTTTTCTACTACATCGAAATTTACAAGTTTCGCGATATGACAGTTGTTTCAGAAAGGGCAAACCTGAAATTCCTTGAAAAATACAGATGTGAAAACTTACATTACATCTATGAAATGGTGTTCCATCCGAATGGCAATCTTTGTGCCGGATGGAGCGAAACTGAGGATATTCTTGACAGCTTTGTTGCCTGGCAGAAAAACACTTGTGCTGAAAAACAAGTATTATCAGTTAATCCGGAGGATTTATGACCCTTGCCAACCATGTATTTCCTTTTGATTTACATACCATGACCGATAAATATCGGTTTATCCCTTTCTTAAAAGATAAAGAGTTGTACAGCAATTTTAACTTTTCGGTTTTTTTGGATGACTACTGCAATGCGGATTGTAAATTTTGTGTAGCAAATATTCGCTGTAAAACTAAAAATAGAAAGAATGTTTTTGGGAAAAATTACAATGCTTATCTTAAATCATTGGATAAAATGTTTGCCTTTTTACGCCCGCTTAACCCGACTATCTCTCTAACAGGTGGAGAACCTACTTTATTCCCATTATTTGACGAGGTGGTTTCGTTGGTAAATCAATATAATTTTCGCATTCGTGCCGTTACCACGAATGCCTCCCAACTACTAAAAAACAATCAGCGTATCTTAAACTGCTTAATCAAAAACAATTGGACGTACTTAAATCTTTCGCTGCCGCACTGGGAACAGAAACGCATTGAAGAAATTATGAGGTACAAAGATACATATCCATCTTCTTTTGCTGATTTACTCAGCCAAGCACATCAAGCAATTAAAGGAACTTGTGTTAAACCGCGCTTATCTTGCGTCTTACTCAAAGAGGGCGTAGGCGATCTTTCCGCTTGCGAAAAATATGTTAATTTTTATAATAAACTGGGATATGACAATTTTATTTTTAGACAATTAACCTATTTTAACGGGAAAGATACCAACCAAGATATTGTTCGTTATAACGAACAGAATGTGGTTACTTGTGAAAAAATATGGAAAGAAAATGAGGAGCAAGATAAATTTACATTTTTTAAGCGGAATATCGGATACTACTACTATGTGGAATTGTATAAATATGCCAATAACACCATTGCCTTCGAATCAGCCGATCTGGCCACACGTAAACAAGAAATGCAAAAATATAACTATAAAAAAGTGTTTGAAGTAGTTTATCATCCAAACGGAAATTTATGTTCGGGCTGGGATGGAACCCAAGAAATATTATTAAACTATCAGGATTTATAATATGCCTTCTACGCGCCTATATATTAATATTACGAATCACTGCAATGTGGCCTGTCCGTTTTGCTGTATGTATTCTTCCCCAGCAAAGCGCACCTTTATGCCCCTGCAAAAATTTACGGAGATACTATCTGCTCATCAAGATTATGAACTGCAATTAGAAGGAGGGGAACCTATGCTGCACCCCCAGATTAAACCTTTTTTGGAACAGGCCTGGGCAGATCCTCAATGCAAAAAACTGATTGTGCTTACCAACGGCCTTAATTTACGCAACAATTTACAGGATATAGTTGCTTGGAGAGGGCTTTCTACAACGCCGACTGTTCTTAAAATCAGCGTGAATTCTTTTTTAATGAAACAACATCCCCGTTTTTTATTTGAAATTGCACTGGCCATACAAAATATCCAGTTTATTCCCAACTTTTCTATCCAACTAAACGTACGCAAATCGTACGAAGATCCTTTGGATATAGAACAAGAACTAAAAAAGTACAATCTGCTGTCCTTTGCCAATAACATTTTCTACTTTAACAGGTATGGACGGCTACAAGAAGATAAACGATACGGCGACATTGTTATTAACCAAAATATTGATACGTGGAAGGTATATGCCTCGGACGGAACCTGTTTTAATACCAATTTAGTTGCAAGGAGCGAGTACGAAAATGAACTCCATTAAAAAACATCCAGAACATTTTTCCTTAAACCTCGGGAAATTACTTCTACATAATAACGGACAAAATCCACGCATTACGTATTACCGATTATCCGAATTATTTTCTATTCCAAAAGAAGATTTGAATTCAGAGCGGTTTCAAGAGTTTGTAATTGATGCCTGCCAAACAACAAATAACACACTGTTAGCTAATTTGTTGGCTGATTTACACAAATACCTGAGTGAGTTTACGGTTCGTACGTTGTTAATCAGTTCTGTACAGCAGGCAGAAATTATTAAGCCGTTCATCTCACATATACGATTAGTTGAAAGCATCAATCCGGAAGTTTTAACCGATTTTCCTATACATAAAACACGGTTGGCGTGTTCTTCTTGGGAAGAAATACAAAAGATGCAACAATACCGCTATTACATTTACCGCAACCCGCTGCCCCAGCAGATGAACCTTCCATTTGAGTTTATTAAATACACTAAAACCCCGGAATACAACATTTCATATTACCGGGACGGGGATTTTATATACAGTGTTTATAAACAAGGAGAATAATATGCGATGCAAAATGTTAAGTGTAATCGTTGGCAACAGTGCGTGTGTGGCGGCGTGTCCGTATTGTGTTTCCGGAGAGGTACCAAATGCCAAGAACACCCAAACGCCTACCGTCAATTGGCGCAACTTCCGTATTGCATGCAAGGCTGCAGATCGGTA
Organism: uncultured Elusimicrobiales bacterium; assembly: GCA_944327085.1. GTDB lineage: Bacteria > Elusimicrobiota > Elusimicrobia > Elusimicrobiales > Elusimicrobiaceae > Avelusimicrobium. Next base: position 71,960 of record CALVGG010000003.1, read on the forward strand.
TGGCGTGGATACTGTCATGCTTACAAGCCGCGGCGAACCCACTTTGTTCCCGCAGCAAATTACCGACTATTTAGAACACTTGCATCCATTTCCCTTCCCATTTATAGAATTGCAAACAAACGGCATTCCTTTGGCACGTAATCCTAAAAAATATACTCCGTTTTTGAAGAAGTGGTATGAGTTGGGATTGACTGTAATTACACTGTCAGTGGTAAGTCATTTGCCTTCTAAAAATCAACCGATTTACGCCCCGCACGGCCAATATATTGACTTACCTGCTTTGATTCGTTTTTTACATTCGTTTGGTTTTACCCTGCGTCTAACCTGCGTACTATGCAAAGGCATTACTTACACACCTGCCCAAGTGTGGGAATTTATCCAGTTTGCCAAACAAAACCAGGTGGAACAAGTAACGCTTCGCCCTGTAAATGACGAATTTAGAAGACCTTCTGCCAAACAATGGATCATAAAGCACCGTTTATCCCCGCGAGATAAACAAGCTATTACCCGTATGTTAGAAAAAGAAGGACACCGTGTATTGGAACTGGGCCGAATTGGTACCGTGTACGACGTGGAAGAACAAAATGTTTGTTTCAGTGTTCCGCTTAATAAATACACAATAGAAACAGACCCGAACCAAATTCGCCAGTTAATCTTCTTTCAAGATGGACACCTGCGTTATGAATGGGAAATGCCCGGAGGAAACTTGTTATGAAAGTATATAATCCGCCCACTGATTTACATTTATCAACTACCCTTGCGCAATACTTAGCACAAATTCGCAAAGAGAGGGGATTTTGTGCTTGCGATTATCTGCAAGAGAAGGCAACATTGTTGGCCCGTTACTTAGACAAATACCGTTTGCAAGCGTGTGTCCTGGGTGTAAGCGGTGGAGTAGATTCGGCGGTGGCGTTAGGGATCTTAAAACATACGGCCCAGCTGCCAAACTCCCCGCTTAAACACATCTTTGCGTTAATGATGCCTGTTTCTAATTCTTCCGGCACTACCCACCAAAATGAAGCCACTCAACGGGGAAAGGCTCTTTGCCGAAAATGGGGTTTGAAACCGTATGTTATTGACTTGCACGATACCAATCAAGCCATGCGAACATCCGTAGAAACTGCTCTGCAAGTACAAGCGACCGATTGGGCTATTGGGCAGCTGGTTTCTTGCAGTCGGACTCCGATTGTGTATTATGTTGCTAATCTATTGGTTCAAGAAGGTAAGAAAGCCCTTGTTTGCGGAACGACCAATCTAGATGAAGGTGGTTATTTAGGATTTATGGGAAAAGCATCCGATTGTATGGTGGACTTACAACTTATTTCTGATTTGCATAAATCTGAGGTATATGCGTTGGCCCGACACTTAGACGTATTACCCGATATTTTGCAAGCAGTGCCTAGTGGGGATATGTACGATGGCCGAAGTGATGAAACTGTATTCGGGGCTCCTTATGATTTCGTAGAGCTGTATTTGCATTATTTGAATTTACCCGCACAAGAACAAACCCAGCTATTAAACGACTGGGACGATACAACTCGCCAACAATTTAACACTTTGGCAGCTAATTTGGAGCGTCTCCACCGCTATAATGCACACAAATATATGGTAAAATCTCCGGCGGTACACTTAGACATATTACCTAGCACCGTCAAAGGCGGTTGGGATAATTCCTACACGGATTGGAAAGCGGTTTTGTATGAAAAAAACACTATGGGAACAGATCTGTGTTCCTAAAAATGCAACCCGTCAACACATAGACAAGACCTATTTTTCGCTACAGCATAATCCGGCCACGCGTTTGGCATGGAAAGTGTTGCGCGATGATTTTTACCGGGATATATATGCCAAATATGAGGATCTTGCTATCGTAGAGAAAGCAGGGTTCTTAGAAGATAATTTCGAATTACAAGACATATCTCTGTTACAGGATATAACGTTTCGGACAACGCCGTTGCCTTTGATAAAAAACCTTCCCAAAAACGCTCATCCGATTGTATTACTCAGTACCGGAGGATTCTGCCCTCTGCACGAAGGGCATCTTCAAATGATGTACTTAGCCAAAGCCGCATTGGAATCTGCAGGGAAACAAGTGGTTGGCGGCTATTTCTCTATTTCACACCCCAGTTATGTGAACACTAAAACAAATGTACACGGAACACCGGGATCCTGGCTTTATGATTTACAAAAGCATTTGACTTCTCATCCCTGGCTACTTGCTGACCCCTGGGAAAGTTGTTATGTGCCTTCTTTCGTTAATTTTACAGAAGTTATCACTCGTTTGCAGCGGTATCTGCGTGCCTATTTTCACCCTAACACGCAGGTTGCTTATGTGTTTGGTTCTGATAATGCATGGTTTATGTACTGTTTTGAAAAACGAGGGTTAGGAGTATGTGTTGAACGCACGGGAAGCAGGGAATTATTTAAACAATTAAAAGCAAAACTGGGTTCCGAGCGGTGCTTATTTGTTCCGAATAATACTCCTCATGCGGCGGCCAATTCTACTGCACTGCGTACTTCCGTAACAAATATAGAATCGGAGGAGGCCTTGCATTATTATGTGCGCAACGAAGGGACTCCTCCGCTAGAACATTTTCCCTTGTCTTCAAAAGAATTGGTTCAAATTCAACAATATTTCGCTAACGAATTTATACGCATCTTAAAAAGCAGCATAGATGAAAAAGCGACAATATCCACCGTTTTTGCCAAACAGCAAGTTGAACAAGCCAAACAACTGTTAAAGGGCAAAAAAACAATCAGTTTAGATCATTTATTTATAGCTGACTATAATGTATCATTAAGCCGGGTATTCCGCTTGTGTGCCACAAACGGATTTCCCAGCGGTTATTTCGGTGGAAAAAGCCCTCTTACAGAGCAATTAAATGCAATTGTTCCAGGGAAATATATCTTGGTAGATGATGACCGAGCTACTGGCGGTACCTTAAAAATGTTTTATCAAGCGTTACCAACCCATGTGTCAATCAGTAAGGTTCATTTACTTATTAATCCACAAAACACTATTCCCCATGAAATATTAGATTTACGGGATTTCTTGCTAGGGGCGCAGTATGGTGGCCTATGCGTGCAACTGCCTAATGGAAAATACGCACGTACACCGTATTTATTACCCTATGTATCCCCGTCCGCACGCAGTACGATTTTGCCCTCACAGGAACTATCTTTTTCAAAACAGGTCTGGCAGTTAAATTATCAAATTTTCAGTCAAACTAGCTGCCCGGTTTGTATGCGCAATCTTCCTTCTGAAACAAACACCTTCCTAAGTTATCTGGGTTTTTCTATGAATGAAACCGTGTCCAAGATATGCCAGTATCACCTAGACCGATTGAGTTGGGCAGGCCATTAACTGCGACTCCGCTAAAATCTTCTGGGTTATATACAAGTGCTTTAGAATTAATTTGACTTTCAATTGGGTATGAACAAATATCCTCCGGAGCAGCCGGGATGGTAACATCGGAGCCCTGAGCATCATTACTGTCTAGAAGTGGCAACCTGTTACTCGCGTATCCCAGGATCAATGGCAAAACCTTACAGAAACACCGGCTTAGCCGGTAATCTTCTTTAGATAAAAACCCGCCGTCGGGAACGAGTTTTAAGGGTAAGTTTATTCTTTTGACGGGACCGGTTGTACATTCCACAGCAATACAAGACTCAAGGTCGTACGCAGCAAGGCTTCCATTACGTCCGCATATTCCAGCGGGTTGTGGATATTGTGCTGTCCCGCAAATAAATCGTACGAAGGCTCCCTCATAAAAGAAAGTTACAATTCATCTGTCTCCCCGCGCGCGACCGTATCTACGGGGATAATATCTTGTGTATGAGCACTTCGGCTAGGGGAACCATTTGTTCGGGCGGTACGGATTTCATATTTTTATATTGATCCGTAAACGTGAGGAAAAAATCCTTCCCTTTGTTATGAATGACCTTTACGGTATAAACGCGCAGGTTGATTACTTTGCCCAGAGATTTGGATATTTTTCACCCGTTTTGTCGCGCAGGATACCGTTAAAAAATAGCTAATTTGGACGGAATCCACCAAACTTTACTGAGCACTTTTAAAACTTTTATATAAATGGACAGAAATCATATTTAAAAAACGTTTGGATTTCTGTTTAAAATTTTTTTCCGAGTTGAACCCACTACAAATCCGTTTTAGTATTAGAAAAATGGCAAAACGTTGGGGAAATTTCCAAAAAAATGGACTTATTTTTCTGAATCCAGATTTAATTAAGGCTCCTAAAAAGTGTATAGATTATGTCATTTTTCATGAACTTTGCCACCACCAGCACAAATAACATAATAAAAATTTTTTTAAATTATTAGAACAAAAATACCCTAATTATTTAACGCTAAAAACTGAATTAGAGTTAAGGATTTTAGGTTAAAACATTTTCTTAATTCCCTGTTTTATTTTTAGGGAATTTGGGCAAGTTGTATAGGGGAAACAGGGCAAAAAATGGCTCAAAAAACCTAAAAATTAACATTTTCCCTGTATTTTCCCTACGTATCAGGGAATTTGCTACCAAAAACTAACAGCATATTGCTGAGCAAACTACACACTCCGCCATTTAAAAAGCCCCCGTTTAAACCGGGGGCTTTTTTACTATCCTAAATATTATTTGTGGTGGAATTGCTCCCCCACCAAAACTTCTTTTTCAGGCGCAGTCTGCAAGCCGTTTAACCAGGTAAGTATCTTGTTATCCACGGCGGCGTCATAAGATGCGTCCAAATTATTAAACGCCGCCCCCGGCAACAAACGGGCATTTTTTGCCTTGGCGCGAACATCTTTAAAATAGGTGCCGTAATTACTGCCCTGGGTGGAAAAGAAAACCACCGCTTTGCCTTTAAAATCCATTTGCTGCAAAAACGCCAAAAGCGGCGTGGCGGCCGTATACCACCAAACAGGCGCACCCACAAATACCGTATCATAAGCGCTTACATCCGGCAGCGGTTCTTTTAAAGCCGGATACTGCCCGCTTTTTAATTGCCTCCTAAGAGACAGAGCCAACCACGGAACATTGCTAAACGGTTTTTGGGTTTCAATGGCATATAATTCCCCGCCGGTGTACTGTGCCACACGCTGCGCCACCGCCTGCGTATGCCCGGTTTTAGAATAATAAATAACCAAAGTTTTACCCAAAGAAGCCGTATACGCCGGTTTTTCCCCAAAGTAAGGGGCCATTTCCTGCTGGTTTCTGGCGGCTACTGCGCGTAAATGAAAAACCCCTCTTACCGCACAGCCTAAGCCAATAATAACAATAATGCCTATAATTATTTTTAACATCGTATCCTCCTTCTATTTTTTTAAGAGTGCCTGTTTGGGTGTATTGCGGCGCAGCCGGGCCAAAAACCCGCAAACATAATAACCGGCCAAAGCATACAAACACGCAACGGACAAAAACTCCGCCCCAAAAGACCACAAGGTTACGCCGTCCCAATTATTAAACGAACGCACCATGGATAATTTATCCCCCATATGCCAATCAAACGAAGCTTTCACCCCGTACAATGCCGCCGCCCATAACACAATATATAACACGCCGCGGGACATACGGCCCAGGCGTTTTTGCAATGCCCCGCGTATCATTGCCCCGTGCAGCCCCACATGTACGGCCGTTAATATAAAACCCCAATAAGCACATAAAGAGTGCAAACGCCGGGCTGTAAACCCGCCGGAAAAGGGCAAAAATGTAAACAAATGGCGGGAAATTAACACCCCGCTGATAATCATCCCCACCATAGCCGCCAACAGCAGTAAATTAACCGCCGTCCAAGCGGTGCGGTAAACGGTATAGGGGCCTTTTATTAAGTTTTTATACCAGCCTATATTCAGCGCCGTGTGCACCAAAAACAATACCCCCAACGCCGTGCCGATTATTTCATGCGGCAAAACCCCGGTCAGCCGCGGGGCCAATGCCGATAAAAAAAGGGAGCCCATCAGCACGTCCGTAATTATTTTAATGATTAATTTGTGCTGCATAAGCACCCTCCCGTTATTACAAAATATTGGCCATATTATAAGGCCAGTTTATCCAGCCAGGCCTGCAACGCCTTTGCGGGCGCGCCGGAGCTCCGCCCCGTAAACGTAACCCCTTCCAGCACATTGGCGCCGGAAAGCAGTTTATTTAAATCCCGTTCACAATTTTGCATACCGCCGCCGCCATTGGTAAAAAAACCGGCCACGGTTTTGCCTTCCCAGTTATACTGAGAAACAAACGAAGATACCGCCGGGGCAATGGTTCCCCACCAATTGGGCGAACCGATAAATACTACATCGTATTGTGCCATATTTTCCACCCGGCCGGAAAGTGCCGGTTTGGTGCCGGATTGGATTTGCTCTTTGGCGCGGTCCAACAAATCCCCATAAGCGGCAGGATAGGGCTCCACCGTGTTGATTTCAAACAAATCCGCCCCCACAGCCCGGGCAATTTGCTGTGCAACGGCTTTGGTATTTCCGGAATAAGAATAATACGCCACCAATATTTTTTTGTCTTTAGCCGTGTTTTCAGCCTGCGGTGCCGCCACGGGGGCGGTCTCTTTGGCTTGTTCTTCCGCACCGGGCGCTTTGGCACATGCGGCCGAACCTAACAACATCATGGCACCGCCAATTACTGCATAAATATTTTTTTTCATACGAATGACTCCTTAAACATCATTGCAAAGCCTTTTTAGGGTTTAAAATAACGCTAAACCCTGGCAAGACTTTGCCTTTATTTAGCCGTATTATTTTTTAAAAAGCGGATATATCATCATAAAAATATTCCGCCGGAATGGCTTTATGTACGCGTTAAGGCAACACGTACATAAAGCCGGAGGTTCCCTTTATTTGCAAGCGGCCAATTCCCTGGGCTGTTTAAGGGTTTTTAAACAGGCCAGTGCGTCTTGGCAAATTAACTCTTTGGTTAAATGGAAACGCTTGTATAAAGTCTCCAGGGGGACACGGTCCGTAAATTCCTTTTGGGCGCCGAAATTAAGCACCCGCATGGAACTGCCCCCGTAAAACGAGGCTACTTTTTCCCCAAAACCGCCGCTAAGGCAGCCGTCTTCCAGCGTAAGCACCAAACGGTGGTTTTGTTTTAAGCTTTCTAGTAGTTCCTCGTCCAGGCCGGACATATAGCGCGGGTTAATCAGCGTGGGTTTAATGCCTGCCGTTTCCTGCAGCTGGCGGCAAACCTGCTGCCCTAAATGCAGGAAATTGCCCAACCCCAAAACGGCCACTTCGCTGCCTTGGGAAACCACCTGGAATTTATTCAACGCGGCATAATCCGCCTGGGCTTGGGCGCCGTAATCCGCCACCGGGCCCGAAGGAACCCGAATAGCTACAGGATATGTATTTTGTTTTAAAGCCCAATCCAACATGGCAAAATATTCTTCTTTACCGGTAGGGGCCAAATAAACAATATTGGGGATATTGCTAATAAGCGGAATATCAAAACAACCCAAATGCGTGGCATCCCCGCCGGAAATACCGCCCCAATGCACCAACAGTACGGCCGGGTTGTTATTTAAAGCCCAGTCTTGAGACAGCTGGTCATACGTGCGCTGCACAAAGGAGCTAAGCACCTGAAGCACCGGCTTAGCCCCGCCTTTGGCCAAGGCAGAGGCATAGGCTACGGCGTGTTCTTCGGCAATGCCCACATCCGTAAACCCGGCCCCAAATTGCGCACGCAGCTGAGGGGTAAGCCCATAGGCACCGGGCGTGGCCGGGGTGATGGTAATCACGCGCGGGTCTTGGCGGCGTTTTTCAAGCAGGTAATCCACCGTTAAAGAAGCATAGCTTGGGGCTTCGGGCGCCGGGGCAGGGTTTGTTAACTGGCCGGGAGCAATAAAATGGAAAGCTTCGGGGTCGTTCTGCGCGGCCGGGCAGCCTTTGCCTTTTACCGTATGGATATGCACCACCGTGGGGCGGGGCGTATCTTTTACCTGTTTAAAAGCCTGTACCAGGGCAAGCATGTCGTTCCCGTCGTCTACGTACACATAATCCAACCCCAAGGCCTTAAAAAAATTACACTCGGCCATGCCTTTGCTTTGGCGCAGCTGCGCCAAATTGCGGTACAAGCCGCCGTGGTTGGGGGCAATGCACATATCATTATCGTTTACCACAATAATGATGTTGCTGTTTAATTCGGCAGCGTTATCCAAGCCTTCAAACGCTTCCCCTCCGCTGAGGGAACCGTCCCCAATAACAGCTATTACATTGTGTTTTTGGCCCTGCAAATCCCGCGCTTTGGCCAGGCCCACGGCCAAGCTGGGCGCGGTGGAAGTATGCCCCACAAAGAAGTAATCATGCGCGCTTTCCTGCGGGTTGGTATAGCCGGAAATGGCCTGATATTTAGCCGGGTTTAAAAAGTTTTCTTTACGGCCGGTTAAAATTTTGTGGGTATAGCTTTGGTGGGATACGTCATACACTATTTTATCTTGCGGAGAATTAAACACATAATGCATGGCAACCGTCGCTTCCACAAAGCCCAAGTTGGGGGCCAAGTGCCCGCCCGTGGCGTTTACTTTATGAATAAGCACCTCGCGTATTTCCTGCGACAGGGCGGCAAGATCTGCCAAAGATAAATTTTTTAAGTCCTGCGGTTGATTTACTTTTTCCAAAATAGACGACATGATACAAACACTCCGTATTATTTATATTCTTTATCGGTTACCGGGTCCAACCAGGTGGTGGAACCGTTTTTATGGGCATTGGTTTCCAAAGAAATATGAACAAACCAGCTGTCCGGCGCGGCGCCGTGCCAATGTTCCACATCTGGGGCAATCAGCACGATATCGCCTTTTTTAAGGTGTCTGATTTCCTTGTCTTTTTCCTGGTAGCGGCCTTCCCCGTTAAGCACCAGCAAAATTTGTCCTCCGGCGTGCTTATGCCAATGCGTGCGGGCACCCGGTTCAAAGGTTACGTTGCCGATAGGCGCCTGAAAAACATCATCCTTCGGGTTTAACATATTTAAATAGGTTGTGCCCGTAAAAAATTTGCTGTAAGGGTTCACGTCCCCCTGTGCAAAAATGGTGTCAATAGGTGATTTTTTGCTCATCTTTTTTTCCTCCTTATTTTTAGCCTGTAACAGCCCGGCCGTTAAAACCAGTAATCCGACCGCCAACCAAATTATTTTTTTAGTGGGTAAATGCATAATGCCTCCTTTTGCCTAAACATGATAAGGCAAACCAGCTATTTATTTTCTGGCCGCCAAAACGGTTTTTAATACTTCTGCGGCATTGGCGGCGGGTTTAGCGCCCAGCTGCTTACGCAACACGGCAATAATGCCCTGCATTTCTTGCGGCGTAACGCCGGTGTTCATGGCCATGCCCATATGCGCCTTTAGCTGCGGGTTGACCGTTTGCAAAGCTGCCAAGGCGGATACGGTGGCCATTTCCCGGTCTTTAAAGGGCAGCACCCCGCGAGCAAAAATATCCGCAAACAAATGCTCTTTTAAAAACGTATCCGTATCCTGTATGAAAGTTTGCGGATGGGACGGCAAAGAAGAAGCCACCAGCACTTCCAGGTTTTTCTTGCCCAGCTCGTACTTATCAGCCCCTTCAGGCAATGCCTGCGGGGTGGGGCCTTCGGCATCTTTTATGCCTTTTTGCAAGCGTTCTTTAAGCACATTTTCAAGCACGCCCGCCGCATTTAAACAACGCGGAAAGCCCGTATATGCATACAGCTGCAGGGTAATTTCTTTCAGTTCATTAACCGTAAGCCCGGCGTCTAACCCTTGGGCATATGCGGCGGATAATTTTTCCAAATCACCCACGGCCGCCAAAGCCGCCACCGCCGAAATGGCCTGCTGTTTAGGGGTTAAGAAGTTTGTCATTGTTTCCTCTTTTGCGTGGTTGCATGCAGCCAACAAGGCCGCACACACCGACGCCAGTAAAATTTTGGTTTTTTTCTTCACCGGCCAAATGGCCGGAAAAAACAAGTATAAACCTTGAAGCTTGCTCCAAGTCAAGCATTTTTTGAAAATCATAGAAGGATTTAAAAACCACTCCGCACAAACGCGGTATGTTTAAAAATTGTTAAGCTAACCTTAACAATTCTTGCCTGCCTGATACGCTTCCTGCCAGGCCGGGGTGTTTTTCACTTCTCCCGCCTGCCAGGCGCCTACGCCGTAAATGACGGCTTTTTCGCGGGCATTGTCCAGGCAGTCCTGCGTAAAACCGCGCAAGGCCTCTACCGCGCGGTGCAGGTTCTTTTTGTTCGTATCGGCCGCGGTGAGAATAAAATAAAAATCCTTGTTGGAAATTTCCGTATAACGCGGAACGGTGCGGTCTATAAAAGTTTTAAGCTGCCCATCCATAGAATAAAAATAAACCGGCGTAGCCAGCACAATCACATCGGCCGCCACCAATTTATCCAGCAGGTCTTTCATATCATCTTTTTGTACGCATACATGCGTGTTGTTGCACACCCCGCAGCCCATACAATAGTGAATGTTTTTTTCACGAAGGAAGATTTTTTCCGTTTCGTGTCCGGCTTCCTGCGCACCTAAAATAAAACGGTCGCACAATAAATCGGAATTGCCGCCCTTTCTGGGGCTGGCGGAAATAACCAATACTTTTTTCTTCATATTCAACCTCTAACCCAATAATTTTTTCTCACACGCAACAATTTCTTTTTCATACATATCAATTTTATAGTTCAGGCGTTTTAATACCTGCTGCATTTGTTTCATACGCTCCTGCAGGTGTTCCCGCTCATCTATAAGCAACTGCTTGCGCTGTTTTAATGTGCGGTTTCCTTTGCGGTATAAGGCAACATAGCGCGTAAGCGTTTCAATAGAAAGCCCCGCCCCGCGCATACATTTAATAAATTCTACCCAGCCGCAGTCCTCCGGCGTGTAATCCCGCACGCCGCTTTCTTTGCGGGTAACAGGCGGGATAAGGCCAACCTTTTCATAATAGCGTAAGGTATCGGCCGGCAGGCCGTACTTTTCGCTCACTTCGGATATGGTCATAAAATGCCTCCTTGTATTTTTATTATATTACCTGGAGTTAACTCTAAGTCAAGCCCATAAAAAAGCCCGTAAACATTTACGGGCTTTTTAAAACGGCAAATTAAATTACAGTGTGGCAGGAGCCGTTTGTCGCGTATTTTCCGGCAGGGGTTTACGTTTGCCGGCCAGCAGTGCGCACGCGCAGGAGCACACCGCACACACCACAAAAGTAATGCCGGTAGAAACCAAAATATTGCCCAACCCCACCACCGGGGAGACCAAACTGCCAAACAAAAAACAGCACGCCCCCAACAAAGCGGATCCGGTTCCGGCCAGCCCGCGCACGGCTGCCATAGCCAATGCGGTGGAAGAAGTAAAACTGAGCCCCATCATAAACAGCATAATAAACAGCAGGGTTTCAAACACCCACACATTGGCCCCGGCCAATAACACGCCCAGCAAGGCCACGCTGCACACCAACATACCCGCGCAGCTGGTCAACACGCAATGTTCCTGGCGTTTAAACTTAACGGACATGGTAGCCCCGCTGGCCATGGCCACGGCATTAACGGCAAAAAACAGGCTGAACGCAAACGGAGAAAAACCGTAATGCTCCTGTATAATAAACGGAGACGCCGCAATATACCCAAACAAAATGCCCTGAGCAAAAGCCAGCTGCAACATATAAAGCATAAATTTGCGGTTATGCACCACTTTTTTAAATAAAGAGAGCGTTTTAACCACACTTTCTTTAGAGCGTTTGGAGTGGGATAAAGACTCGTTAAAATGCACGCAGCAGGCAAACAGTGCCAAAGCCAATATAAACAGCGCCACAAATATCCCGCGCCACGTGGTTATTTTTAACAATGCGCCACCCACCACCGGGGCAGAAACCGGTGCCACCCCGTTAATGGCACCCACCACGGCCAGGGCTTTAGCCAGGTTGGCGCCTTTAAATTTATCGGTAGCAATAGAGCGGGAAATCACAATTCCCCCCGCGCCGGCGGCACCCTGCACAAAACGCAATAAAACAAACAGTTCTATAGTGGGTGAGAAAATACAGCCTAATGTAGACACTAAAAATAATGCCATAGAGGCTAACAGCGGTATACGGCGGCCGTATTTATCACTAAGCGGGCCAAATACCAGTTGCCCCGCAGCCAGGCCTAACATAGAAAACGTCAGCCCCAGCTGCACCATAGACACGCTGGTATTGAAATAACTCGTCATAGCCGGAAGGCTAGGCAGGTACATATCGGTTACAAACGGGCCAAATGCACTTAACAAGCCCAAAAATACAAATAAAAAAAAGGCAGAATTATGCCTTTTTGAGGTGTTTCCCTTCCAATTTTTTCTTTGTTGCTTCATATATATAGTTTAGCTCTTTTGATAGGCAAAATTCAAAGCTGGCAGACCTAAAAAAACAAAATAAGACGAACCCAAGGCGGATTTTACGCGGCAATTATAAAATAGTAAAATTTATTAAATAGTAATTAATACCACTTGCTTATAAAAACACTTCTGCTTAAGCTTGCTTCAGTAATTAAACAGCGCCCCCAGTTATTATCCACAAAAATTATTGCGTTTCTTTCGCTTTATTTTTTGGTGTTTTTAAATTTTAGCTTCTGGCGCTATATGTTTACGCACGTAGAAATAAACTCTTTCTACAGTGTCTTGTTTTGCCTTTCCCTGCCGGTGGTGATATTCACCCTAATGTATTTGGCATTTAGCATTTTGCTGGTGCCGTATGTGGGCAGAACAATAGTGGCCCTGTTAATTGTTGTGTCTGCGGCGGTAAATTATTTGTCTTACCAGTTTGGCGTGTTTATAGACGCCGATATGATACGCAATGTGTTTGAAACTCATCCCGGCGAAGTGAAAGATTTAATTACCCCCCTTTCCGTTACCTGGCTGGTAATCTTGGGGATTATACCGGCCGCCCTGTTTTTGCGTTTAAAAATCAAATACCGCCCTTTTTTAAAAGAGGTATTGGCCCGTTTGGCCCGCTGCGGTATTTGTTTGGGATGTTTGCTGGTGTTTTTACCTTTTGTATATAAGGAGTACGCCTCTTTCGGGCGCAACCATAATGGAATACGCCGCCTGGTGATTCCGCACAACTATATTTATGCCACCGCGCGTTACTATCAAATAGAGGCTCAACACCGCCGTCCCTTTACCCGGTTGGACGAAGAAGCCGCCCACGTGCCTTACCCGGATGAAGAAGTAACCGTATTTGTGCTGGTGCTGGGGGAAACCGCCCGGGCGATGAATTTTTCTTTAAACGGATATGAAAGAGAAACCAACCCCCTGCTTTCCAAACAGGATATTGTAAACTTCCGCCATGTGGAATCGGCCGGTACGGCTACGGCGGTTTCGGTTCCGGCCATTTTCTCGGTCAAAGGCAGAAAAACTTTTAACCCCACAGACGCCAAATATACCGAAAACCTGCTGGACCTGCTGCAACAAACCGGCTATCAAATATATTGGCTGGAAAACGACAACGGCTGCAAGGGCGTATGCAACCGCGTACCCAATAAAGAAATGGACCTTAAAAATAAAAAATATTGCGACGGGACCTACTGTTACGACGACATCCTGCTGCAGGAACTGGCCGACTATTTAAAAACAGTGGACAAAAACACGTTTATTGTGTTGCACACCATCGGCAGCCACGGGCCCACCTATTACCGCCGCTATCCGCCGGAGTTTTAAAAATTTACCCCCACCTGCGATACGGAGGAAATACAAACCTGCACCCGGCAGCAAATCGTCAACACGTACGACAATACCATTTTGTATACGGACCATATCGTTAACGGCGTGATAGAATTATTAAAGCAATACCCGCAATGGGAAAGCGGCATGATGTACGTGTCCGACCATGGGGAATCCCTCGGGGAAAATAACATCTATTTACACGGCCTGCCCTATGCCATTGCCCCTAAGGAACAAACCACCGTGCCTATGCTTATTTGGATGAACCCCGTGATGAAAAAGTCGGACCATTTAGACTACGCCTGCCTGAAAGAAAAAGCCCAAACGGGGCATTTCTCGCACGACTGGCTGTTCCATTCCTTGCTGACGCTTATGGAGCTGGACAGTAAAGTCTATAATCAGGATTTAGACTTTTTTGAATCCTGCCGCACGCTGCCCGTTCCCAAAAAATCCTAGCCATAAAACCCGGCCCCAAAAGCCGGGTTTTTTTATTCAGTTTATAAGCCGGGTTACGCAAGCTTTTCAAAAATATATAATAAGGATAACCAAATTACCAAGGGGGTTTTTATGGACAGAATTATTTTTTCACCCATGAAATACGTGCAAGGTGCCAGCGCGCTGGAACGCCTGCCGCAATATGCCGCCGGCCTAAGCAGCGGCGGCGCTTACGCCGTAATGGGGCCGCATATGGCAAAACATTACGGGGCCGGACTGGAAAGCGCATTTAAAAAAGAAGGCGTTGCCCTGGCCATACATACTTTTGGAGGGGAATGCTCCCAAACGGAAATTAAACGCATTTTGGCCGATTTGAAAGACAAAAAAGCGGGGGTAATTATCGGCATCGGCGGCGGCAAAACGCTGGATACCGCCAAAGCCGTGGCATATTACGCCGGGTTGCCGGTTATCATTGCCCCGTCTATCGCTTCTACCGACGCGCCCTGCAGCGCCCTGTCCGTTATTTATACGGACGAAGGCGTTTTTGAAAGTTACCTGATTTTAAAAAATAACCCCAACGTGGTGCTGGTGGATACGGACATTATTGCCCACTCCCCCGTGCGCATGCTGGTGGCCGGCATGGGGGACGCCCTGGCCACGTATTACGAAGCCCGCGCCTGTTTTGCTTCCGGCAAAGTAACCACCGCGGGAGGGAAAGCCTCCGTTACGGCTTTGGCCATAGCCAAAGCCTGCCGCGACAGCCTTTTTAAAGACGGCCTGCGCGCCAAACTGGCGGCCGAAGCAAAAACCGTTTCCACCGCGCTGGAAAACATAGTGGAAACCAATACCTATATGAGCGGCGTGGGTTTTGAAAGCGGCGGCCTGGCCGCGGCGCATGCCATACACAACGGGCTGACGGTGCTTCCCGGCGGGCACGGCGCCATGCACGGGGAAAAAGTGGCCTTTGGCCTGCTGGCCCAACTGGTGCTGGAAAACGCCCCGGAAGAAGAAATCAACCAAGTGCTTCATTTCTGCCGCCAAATAGGCCTGCCCACCACGCTGGAAATGCTGGGGCTTAAAGACGTGGCCGACGAAGACCTTAAAAAAGCCGCTCAAGCCAGCTGCGCCGAAGGGGAAACCATACATAATATGCCCTTTGCCGTTACGCCGCAGGCGGTATTTAGCGCCTTAAAAGTGGCCGATGCACTGGGCCGTTAATTCCCAAAATTTGTTTTACGGGCACCCTGCAGGCAGGGTGCCTTTTTTTATCCCGCAGGAAACGGCCGCCTGATAAATTGGTAAAATATAATTAAGCGCGTAAAGTCACATTACGCGAAGAAATTAATTAAGTAAGAGGACTTATCATGTTACCCAAAGCGTATGAACCGCAGGAAGTAGAAAAAAAATTAGTGGATAAATGGCAGCAGGCCAAATTATTTGCCGCCCATATTGATAAAAATAAAAAACCTTTTGTTATTGTAATCCCCCCGCCAAATATTACCGGCGCTTTACATATGGGGCATGCCTCCACTAACACCTTGCAGGACGTGCTGATCCGCGCGCACCGCATGTTTGGCGAAGACGCCTATTGGGTACCGGGGACGGACCACGGCGGCATTGCCACCCAAAACGTAATAGAAAAGAAATTGGCCAAAGAAGAACACAAATCCCGCCACGACCTGGGACGCGAAGCCTTTGTGCAAACCGTTTGGGATTGGTATAACGACTGCGGCAACGCCATTTTTAATCAATTTCGCAAAATGGGCTGGAGCTTGGACCTGTCCGACATCCTCTTTACCATGGACGAAAAACGCGCCCAAGCCGTTTATGAATGCTTCCGCCGGTTATGGGAGAAAAAATACATTTACCGCGGAAAACGCTTAATCAACTGGTGCGTGCGCTGCTCTACGGCCTTGTCCGACATTGAAGTAGAACACGAACAGCACGCCGGCAAATTATGGTACCTGCGTTATAAAGGGGAAGACGGCTCCGACGGGATTGTAATTGCCACCACCCGCCCCGAAACCATTTACGCAGACGCGGCCATTGCCGTAAACCCCAAAGATGAACGCTACAAAAATATGGTGGGCAAAAAAGTAATTATTCCGCTGGCCAACCGGGCTATCCCCATTATTGCGGACGAAGCAGTGGAACTGGGTTTCGGTACGGGCGCCTTAAAAATTACCCCGGCGCACGACGCGACCGACTACGAAGTAGGCCAACGCCACAACCTGCCCATTATGACTGTCATCAACGACAAAGGCAAAATGATTAACTGCCCGGAAAAATACCTGGGTATGGACCGCGACCTTTGCCGCCAGCAAACCGTAAAGGATTTAGAAGCCGCCGGCCTGCTGGTAAAAGAAGAAAAATACAACAACGCCGTTTCCACCTGTTACCGCTGCCATAACACCATTGAACCGTTTATGAGCGAGCAATGGTTCGTAAAAATGGACGAGCTGGCCAAGCCGGCCATCAAAGCGGCAGAATCGGGCGAGCTGCGCTTCCACCCCGAATCTTGGAAAACTCCCTTTGTAAACTGGCTTAAAAACCTGCAGGATTGGTGTATTTCCCGCCAAATTTGGTGGGGGCACCGCATACCGGTTTGGTATTGCCGCCACTGCAGCCAAAACGGCCTTACCTTCGCCACGGACCAACAAGGCCACGAGCAATTAACCAAAGTTTCTTTTGAAGACGGCGCAAAACCGATTGTGTCCTATCATAAACCGGAAAAATGCCCCGTTTGCGGCGGGCATGACCTGGTGCAGGACCCGGACGTGCTGGACACGTGGTTCTCTTCCGCCCTGTGGCCGATGTCCGTCTTCGGCTGGCCGGAAAAAACGCCCGAAATGGAACACTTTTACCCCACCAGCGTCATGGTAACCGGGTATGAAATTTTATACCTATGGGTAGCACGCATGGTAATGATGGGGCTGGAATTTACCGGCAAACTGCCGTTTACGGATGTATATTTAAACGGCATCGTGCGGGACCGCCACGGGCAGAAAATGTCTAAATCCAAAGGCAATGTAATTGACCCCCTGGATATGACCGCCAAATACGGCACGGACGCTGTGCGCTTCTCCCTTCTTATGCAGGCGGTGCCCAGCAAGGATATTCCGTATTCCGAAGACAGCATCACCGGGGCGCGCAACTTCTGCAATAAAATTTACAACGCCTCCCGCTTTATTTTAATGAATATGGAAGGCATACAAGGCCCGCTGGCCATGCCCAAAGACATTACCGAACTGGCCGACCGCTGGATTTTGGACCGCTACACCCACGCCATTAAAACCGCCCGCGAAGGGATAGAAAAATACAACCTGGCTTTAACGGCAAACACGCTCTACCACTTCCTGTGGGGTGATTTTTGCGACTGGTATGTGGAACTGGCCAAGCAGCGCTTCCAAACGGCCGATAAAGAAAAAGTAATGGCGCTGTGCGTAAACATTTTATACGGCACCTTAAAGGCATTGCACCCGCTTATTCCGTTTATTACGGAAGAAATTGCCGCCTCTCTGCGGCCTTACGTGGGGGAAAAGGAAGAGTTCCTGCTCAACCAGGCCTACCCGCAGTTTGACCCCAAATTAACGGATAAAGAAGCCGTTTCCAAAATGGCACTTTTGCAGGGCGTTATCGGGCAGATACGCACCATACGCTCCCAGTTTAACGTGCCGCCGGCTTTAAAAATTACGGCTGTGCTTTCCGCCAAAACCCAAGAAGAACTGGACGTATTAAAAGCGTATGAAAACTACATTACGCTTATGGCCAAAGTGGGCGATTTGCGTATTGGCGTAAATATGGAAAAACCCAAACAAACCGCCACCGCCGTGTATGAGAACATCACCATATATGTGCCGTTAACCGGGCTGATTGACTTTGACAAAGAAAGAAAACGCCTGGAAAAGAATTTAAGCCTGGCCAAAGCCAACATCGCCTCACGCGAAGCGCGCCTGGCGCAGGAAAACTTCCTCAAACACGCGCCCCAAGAGCAAGTGGAAAAAACGCGCGAAGAACTGGCCGCCGCCAAACTGGCGCTGGCGCAGGTAACCGCATCACTGGAGGATTTAGCCTAATGAACAAAAAAATACTGCCGGCTCTGCTAAGTGCAGGGCTTATGCTGGGGCCTGTTTGCGCCCGCGGGCAAGACTGGAAAGTGCTTACCCGTTACGAAAAGGCCCCCATTAAAGAGCAACTTACCGAGCGTTTCTTAAAATACGTAAAGGTGGACACCCAAAGCAACGCCGATACGGACCAAGTCCCCAGCACCAAAGGCCAAAAACAACTGGCCAAACAGCTGGCAAAAGAACTTAAAAAATACGGCGCGCAAGACGTAAAAGTAAACGAGTATTCCATCGTTACTGGGCTGTTGCCCTCCAACATCAAAAAAGCGGTGCCTTCCATTGCTTTTCTTGCACATATGGACACCGCACCGGAAATTTCCGGCAAAGATGTACAGCCGCGCGTAATCAGCAAATATGACGGCAAAGACATTGTAATCAATGCCGAGCGCAACCTGGTGCTTAATTCCTATACGGCCCCGCTTTTAACCAAAGCCCACGGGCACGATTTGATTGTAGCCTCCAGCGGCACCTTGCTGGGCGCAGACGATAAAACCGGCATTGCCATTATTATGACCATGGTGCAATACCTCTATGACCACCCGGAAATTTCCCACGGCCCCATTACCATTATTTTCACGCCGGATGAAGAAACCGGCGCCGGTATTGAAAAGCTGGATATTGCCTCTTTGGGGGTGGACTATGCCTACACCGTAGACGGCGAAGACCAGGGAGAACTGATGACGGAAAACTTTAACGCCAAGGCCTTCACCGCCGTGTTTACGGGCAACCGTGCGGTGCACCCGGGCGCGGCGCAAAACTCCGCATTTGCAGATAACCTGCTTATGGCGTCTGACTTTCACACCCTGCTGCCCCGCCAGCAGCGCCCCGAAACCACGGCAGACAAACGCGGATTTATTTATGTGGACGAAATCAGCACGCAGGGAGATGTAACCACCGTAAAAGGCATTATCCGCGCGTTTACGGACGAGGAATTTAATTCCTTAACATCCACCGTGCAAAATGCGTTTAACACCGTAAAAGCCATGAACCCGCGCGCCAAAGCGGCCACGCTGGAGTTTAAAGACGAATACAAAAATATGAAATCTTCTCTCCCGCCGGCTATGCTGACCTTAACCAAAACCGCCATGCAGGCGGAGGAAATTACCCCCAAGGAAATTTCCGCCCGCGGCGGGACAGACGGCGCCACCCTGGCTGCGGCCGGCATTCCCACGCCGGACATCTTTGCCGGTATGTACAACATACACAGCGAGCTGGAATACGCCGATGTGGACGTGATGGAAGCCTCCTTCCGCACGCTGATGCGTTTAACCAGTCTGTGGGCACAGCAAAACACCGCAACCCCGGCACAGGAAGAACACTAATTACGCAATTATCCAAAACCCCGCCTGCCAACACAGGCGGGGTTTTTTATTGGGGTTTTGGTTAATATTCCAACCACATGGCAGCGCTTTTGCTTGGGTTTCATGTAATTATAAAAACGGTTCTACATCAAAAAGCCCCGGGGTTACCGGGGCTTTTTTTATTGTTTTTTACGCAGCATCTGAAATGCAAAAGACACTCCTATCAATACCAGCGAAATACCAAACAGCCCCACTATACGGTATCCGCCGCCAAGCGCCCAAATATCACAGAAGAACAGCTTTAATAGGGCACATGTAATTAATGCCAACCCCACGCGGGTGGCCCCGCTTCCCTTTTTGCCAAAACCCACCAAAAGGCACACCGCGCCAAATACCGTCCAGCCCACCGTATAGGCAATAGCCGCCTGAAAGGAACCAAACATATCCAGCTGCAAAGGCCCGGGCTGCGGGGTAAACCAAACGGCAATTTCAATATGCATCAGTACAAAAAAGAGCACGGCTCCCATTACTTTAAGCACACCGGAAAAACGGGTTTCTTCACTCGGCAGCCAAGCCTTTGCGGCATACATCATGGATGCACCGGCTATGCCAAACACAGCCCAATAATGGTTTAAAAGCCGCGCAAAGCCATCGCCCGCGGGCAGGTTGTTAAATGTCTGGCCAAACAAAACCCGTAAAAACACCAGGATAAGAAGCACAAACCCGCTTCTGCTTAAACCTTTATGGTTTAAGAGGCGGTTTAACCATACCAAGGCGGCGCCTTCCAAAGCCCAGGCCATGTCCACCCAATGCCCGCTAAATTGCAAAGGGAAAAACGCCGTTATGAAAAAGAGCCCCACTCCCCCCAACCAGGACAGGCGCACACGCTGCGCGCCTTCCTGCAAAGGCTGCCAGCGGGCCGTAACATAAACAGCCACCGCATACACAACGGCAAACATAGCCGCCAAATAGCCGTTATGCACTTGATAATACCGCCCCAGTGTTACATGCAGGATACCAAAACATACCAAGCCCGACAAAGCCGCCGCAGCCCAGGCAGAACGGTCTTCCAAAAACCGCCGTTTAAATACAAACGGAGCCAAAGCAAAAACCCCATTTAATAAAAGAATAAAACCTATAAATACAGGCGGGGTGGAAACTACCGCTGAAGGCTGAGTATATACAAGTTGCAAAAGGGCGCTTCCCGCCAAGGCGGCAGGAAGGATTTTCCCGTTTTTATAAATATAAGCCAACAACAAACATAATATATTCAACCCAACCACAAAGCTCAGTAACAAAACAAATTGTTCTGCCATACGCCCCGCCATTGAAAAAGCCAAAATATAAGGCATAAGCGCGGAAACAAAAACCGTTACATCCGCCTGTTCAAAGCGGCTGGGCACAACCCACCGCATAACACCCAATACCAACAGCACCGGCAATAGTCCTAACCACAAAACCCATAGAGGAGCCATTTCAAAAGCGGTTTGCTGTTTAAATAATGCCAGCAGAAAAAGCCCCGCCGCAACCACCACTACCGTTACCCGGCCCGACAGAGCCGCCAATACCGCCCCGAAACCTAACAGAACGCACAGCAGCGCCGTGCCCAGCGCAAACACGCCCGCGCCATCCGCAGGGAGATGCAATAGTAGCGGTACCATCAAAGCCATGGGGAACAGCACTCCCCATAAACTAATCCGGCGTTCCCGGCGTTTATACAAAAACAAATCTGCCCCGCCGTTAATGGCAGCAAACGCCACAAAAGTAAGTAACATAAGCCCCGCACTAAGCGCACTTTGCGCCCGCGCCGCCCATATTAATAAGGCAAAAAACACAAAACATTTACCCAGCCGCCAGCCTAAAGTGTGCATTTTTGGGTTACGGCAGGTTAAATATACTAACCAAAAATTAAGCCATAACCCTAGCGCCAGGAAATACAAACAACGCACGGCATAGGCTCCGTTTACACCCACCCCGGCCCAAACAAACAATAAATTTGCAGCAGTAAAATAACCCAATATATTACAGGTGTAATTCTGCAAACTTAAGCCGTATTTCCATAAAGCAAAAACGGCCCCGCCGCTATAGAGCATGCTAAACACACAAAACGTAACACACCCTTCCTGCAAGCCGCCGGTAACCGCTATAACCGCCTGGCATAAAAACGTAAACACCAGAGAGCCTATTAATAGCCCGTCCCACTTGCGCATAAGGGCACTGGCCGCCGCCGCAATATTAATAAAAGCTACATAACTAAAGAAGAACAAGGCGGAATCTTCCCCCACGGAAAGAAGAAAGGGAGTAACAAAACTGATGACCTGTGCCAAAAAACCTATATATTTGGCTTTCTTCCAAACTGCCACCACAAAAGACAATACCGCCACCACTGCCATCAACGCAAAAGCGGAAGGAGCCTCCAACAGATGATAAAACCCATACGCCCCATATACAGAGGCATACAATACCGTCAGCCCCACGCCGCTTAATGTATCGGCCGTGGTTTTTAGATTGGCTTTTTTAATCATAACGCCTACGCCCAGCAATATAAGGCCCAGCCCGGCACTTAACATTACCCGAAGGCCGGGGCTGATTAAATCATTTTCAATGGAGTATTTAATCCAAAACGCCACCCCCAAGAAGAGGGTGAAACCACCCACCCAAGAAAGCAGTTTTACAACGGTAAAATTTTCCCAATCAAATAAACGGCGCGCCACCGAAGAGGGGACTGCCGCTTCCTGCGCCGGCAGGGAGGAGGAAAGCGCCTGTTGCGGCCGGGAGGGAGAAGTGATACGGGCTGCCAACGCCGGCTGTGGAGAAGATGGCTCTTCCTTGGCCGGGGGCTCTTTTTGTAAACCGCTGGTTGTAGGCTGTGCCTGGTTCCCCACTAAAGAGGCAGCTGCTTCCTCTTGGGCAGCGTTTTCCTTAGAAGCGATAGTTTCTCCCTTTTCTTGTACGCCGGAAGCGGGAGCGGCAAGCCCCTCTTTTTTGCAAAGGCTTAACAATTCATCCAGTTCTTTTTGTTTCTTTTCTAATTTAAAAAAGCGGGAAGCGGCACTATCTAAATGGACAAATACCAAAATGGATAAGAACGCCACCCATATTGCCAAAATAACACAAAAAAACGCTAACATACAATATCCTCCCATTTGGATAAAACAAAGGCAACTGTTTTGTATTTAAATAAAAGATATTCTATTGTAGCATTTCTGCTTTACGCCCTATATTAATTACCCTAGAACATATTACAAGATTACTCTTTTTTTACTATCATTATAAATATGAAAAAATTTTTCTTAAAATTATGTTCCAACTTTATCTTTAACCGCGCCAAACGCCGTGCCTGGCGCGCCTTTCATTGCAGTAATGCCGCACAGCGGGGGAACCGGGTATGGATTATAAAAGACGGTAAAAAAGAACCCCTTAAACACGTTATTCCCGGTTTGGAGCTGTTAATGAATGCCAGTAATGCGCAAGTGGAAATTGCCTACCCCTGGAATATGGAAAATGCCTATTTAAAAATAGGAACCGATAATGCCAAAGTATACATCGGCCCCAACACCAAGCTTAAAAACGTGCAAATTAATTTGGATTGCGGGCACGACCAAACCTTATTTATTGATGATGGTGCTACCTTTGAAGGCGCCAAAATTTGGATTTTTGAAAACTCCGGCCTGCATATTGGAAAAGGCTGTATGTTTTCCGACGAAATCCACATTATGACCGGGGACGGGCACGCCGTGCAGGATATTACCACCGGGCGCTACGCCAATTTGGACTTTCACGAACTGACTATTGGTGATTATGTATGGTGCGGCCGTGGCGCTTTTATTACCAAAAACGCCCAAATACCCTCCCACAGCATTATAGGGGCACGGGCCGTAGTAACCAAAGCGTTTTCGGAACCCCACACCGCCATAGCGGGCAACCCGGCCAAAATTATTAAACACGGCCTAAACTGGTACCGCCAAACCGCCGAAATGCTTCAATCCAAGACCTCTTGTTAAATAGTGGCACAAGCAATAAAGGCTTATAAGGATTTTTAAATATCTAGTATGATTTATATAAATTATATATAATTAGTATAGATTATTTTTATATATAAGCCTATTTTACAAACGGCTTTTATAGATTTAAATCTGTTTTTGGAACCGTAACTAATACGGAGAGCTGCTGGGATACCAGCGGCACAATGGAAATCCAAAAGCAGTCGTTTTAAGCACAGAACAAACGGCCTAATTACCCGGTTGTTTTGTGCTGAGTGCTTTCTGCCATCAATACAAGCCACGGCTGTTATGTTTGGGTTATTTCCATTGGCTCAAATGTAACAGCCGTTTTTGCTTCTTACCCAGCTTCTGATTAATTTGAGCCCGATTAACAGGGGTTGGTTTATGCAGTTTAATCCTTTTTTCATCAATACTAATTTATGTTACACACAGCAAGAATGTACAGATTTACCAACATTTTTTAAATAATGTTTCCGGCAATACCGGAAATTCATACATTGCCTACAGTGTAATCAAGTTGTTATACGGTAAATTGATACCAGTAGCGGAAATAAAAAACTTATGGACATACTCCTTTCAAAATCAGGAAGCCTTAATTAACCAAATAAACCAAAAGCATTCTCATGTAATTCTATTATTGCAAGACCAAATTCGTCTGACACAATCTTACGGCATTAACCCAAATTGGCAAAAAATTAATACCTTTTTAAAACAGTTAAAAAAACCTTTTATTGTGTTCAGCTTGGGAGCCAATGATTTTGGCACCGAAAGTACGGATTGGTGGAAATATTTATCCAAAGATTTTATTCAATTTTTACATATATTATCCGAACATAGCACCTCTTTAAGTGTAGGGGGGACGCAAACATTAGAGATACTAAAACATCTGGGAATTCAAAATGCCCAAGCCGTAGGGTGCCCCACCTTTTTTGAAGCGGGGCCAAACCGAAAAATCATAAAAAAACCATTAGACAACGAACTGCAAATTTTAGGCAAAAATGCTTTTGATACAAGAACAAAAGATGTTTTTTCGGGCGTGATACAAGATGAAGTAGCCCTAATGAAAATCCTTTTTTTTAATGATAACTGCTGCGATATAAAAGATAAATATTCATTGCCTTTTTTAATTTCTCTGGCTCAACGTAATGTTGCTTGTTTTGCTGGCATGGAATTATGGAAGCGTTTTGTGTCCAAATATAAATGTTGTATCAGTTATAGAATGCATGGCGGCATTTTAGCTTTAAATGCCGGCATACCGGCCATTGTACTCAATAAAGACCTTCGGGCCACGGAAATGTGTGACCTTTTTAAAATTCCCCATTTTCCGCAGTTTGATCATATCCATTGGAAAGAACTTTATGAACAAGCCGACTTTACCCCTTTAAATAAAGCCTACCCCTTGTTATATCGCTCGTTTATGGGCTGGCTGGATAAAAACGGTATCACTAAACAAACTATTACCCAGGCTCATGCTTTTGCGGAAACATTACCAGACATTCAAGAGCCTTTATTGCCTCTTAATCCACATTTTTCCGATTGGATAAACCATATTTTAAAACACAGGCAATATTATGTTTCATCTAAAGATTTAATACGTCAACTGTTACAAAAAATATAAAATAAACTGGTGCACAAACAAAAAGCCAAAAGCATTTTAATATTGCTTTTGGCTTTATCGTTAAAAGGTATACCGGGGAAGGGACTTGAACCCTTAAGCCCGAAAGGGCAATGGTTTTTGAGACCATCCTGTATACCAATTCCAGCACCCCGGCATGAAATCTACTTATTTATTTTAGCAAATAAATTTTAAAAAGAAAACTTTTTTATGGTCCCCTTTGTTTTTTGGGCCTAAAGGCCCTTGGTTTTATGCCATTTGGTATTTATAATATTAGTATGAAAAGGTTTCTTATAACCGCTTTACTGATAATATCCTTGCCTGGGGCCTTGCTGGCAACCACGTTGAATGTACTTATTTTAAAACGGGCCCCGCGGGCGGATATTTCTTTTGCCCACAATTACGCCGTAGTGGTAGAGGAAGAAGAATTTTTTGGCCCCGTTTCCCACACCAACAAACTGTTAATAGAACCTTCCGGCACGGCTTTACGCCTTTATGTACACAACCCCAAAACCAACAGTAAAAAATTGCTGGGTACATTTAAGGGGAAGATAGACATTGTGCGCTCTTTAAAAGGGGTGGATTTCAGCCATACGCAAGCCGTCAGCGCTTTAAAAGCAAAACCTCTTTCGTCCGGCAGCCTGAATTTACCGCAAGGGGCTTTTTTGCACGGGCCGTTTGCCACCTTGCGCCAAGCGGCTTACGGCGGAGACATTACTTACAGCGGCCCGTTAACTATTTATCCCAAAAGAGGCCTAAATATTGTGGAAACCGTACCGCTGGAAAGCTATGTAACCCAAGTGGTAAACTGCGAGCTGGGGGGCGAAAAATCCCTCGAAGCACTCAAAGCCCAAAGCGTAATGGTGCGCACATTTGCCTTGTTTATGGTGCAAACCCGCTTAAACGCTTTAAAAAAGGGCAATACCAATTGGCTACATTTCCAGCTCTTTGCCACCCCGGTTGACCAGGCCTATAACTGCCGCAAACGCGCCAACAACCGGGAACTGCCCAGCGCACTGGTGCAAAAAGCCGTTAAAGAAACGGCTGACCAAGTGGTGCTTAAAAACGGGAAATTGGCCCGGGTGCAATATAATACCTGCGCCAAAAAGGCCGCGCCCAAAGGGGTTATCTGCCAGGAAAAAATGATTAGTTTAGCCAGAAAAAGCAAATCCTATAAAGAAGTGTTGGCCCATTTTCTGCCGGGCACTACAGTAAGCTCTTATGATGCCCGCCACTTATCCACCGAAACGGCACGCCGGCTGAAAGACGCCCTGCGCACTTCCAAAAAATAAACTCATTTGCCACTTCTTACACACAGCAAAAATTTTGCATACAAAAACCCCGGGTATACCGGGGTTTTTTATTAAAAGCGCGGCTTGGAGCGGCGGCGCGAAACGCGCTTTCCTTTTGGTTTGGCGGCGTTTTGTAATTTAGGATAATAGAAATTTAAAATGCCCTGATAAATAGCCTTGGCAAATTTGGCCCTGCCGGCAGGGCTTTGTGCCATTTCCTCCTGCTCGGGCAGAATAATATAGGCATTTTCCACCAATATACTGGGGAATTGCGGTATACGGGGGATAAACAAAATATCATTGGCAATTAAACCGTTATCCGGCAGAGGCACATAGCGGTTAAACGCTTCATACACGGCTTTAGCCAAAGGCAAACTGTGCGGATAATTATAATAGACCGAATACCCCCTTGGGCGCGAAAGCGGGTTCAACGTTTCCGGCAGTGCATTATAATGAATGCTTACAAAAATATGGGCATTTTCTTTAATGGCTTTGTTATAGCGGCCCTGCAGGCTGATGTGGTTGTTTCCGCGGCGGGTCATAATCACCTCGGCCCCGGCGGACTTAAGCAGTTTTTCCACATCCTGGGCCAGGGCCAGGTTTGCTTCGTACTCCAAATATCCCGTGGGGCCCACGGCCCCGTCATACGGCACGGTGCGCTTGGGGCTGTGGCCGGCGTCTATCAAAATGCGGGCCCCTTTTAAAGGCTGGTTTTTTTGCGGGGTTAAACGCGGCTTATGCATTAAATCCAAAAGCAGGGTGCCGTTTTCAAAATCATATCCGTGCCCCCAAAGGGAAGCGTCTTTCTTAAAATGAATAATAAACTTAACCGTATCTTTGGCGGGATACGTCCACTCCACCATATCCACCACCGGGCTGGTGGTATCCAGGCTATAGTTTTCCCCAAAACCGCGGGTATAGTAAAAAGTAAGTTCAAAGCGGTCATTAAATTCCTGCACCTGGATAGGCACCTCCCTTAACCCCTGGAAAGACAAGCGGGTTTTAGCCTCGGTTACGGAGGAGGTCATTTCATTAATATAGTTTTCTTCATAGCTGCCAAAGGAACGTATTTTTAAGCGGTTGGCTTCCAACCAGGCGGATTCATTTTCATTTAAAGCAATACGATACAGACCGTTGGAAAGCCCGTTCAGCTGCACCCGGCCGTAAGCGCGGTAAAAGGGGTAAAGATTCTCTTTTTTGACCGGTATTTTGCGCAATTTAATGCCGGGTAAAGTAATTTCGGCCGTGGTGAAAGGATTTTTTGCGTCCAATATTTTTATGCGCCCGGGGGCGGTTATTTTGGCTTTGGTATTGCCCGGGGCATTTTTCATGCGGTAGGTTACTTTTACCGTTTTGGGTTTTTGGTCCTGCGCTATTAAATATTTGGCCCGGTAAACACCGGGGCTGGAGGAATCCTCCTTCATCACTATATTCTTGGCCCCTTTCAGGCCGGAAATCGTATAACTTACCTCCGTGCGCGGGGTGCCCCTTACGGAAAGTTCTATCAAATCCCCCGGTATTAGCTCCACCGGCGATTGAGGATATACTTCTTCCGGGTCAAATTCGGCTTTTTCAAACAGCTTTTTAATTGGCATACCCGGCACGGTTACCGTGCGTTTGGCCTGATAGGTTTTCCCCTCGCTTTGGGCGGTAAGCAAGAACTCAAAATCGCCGCTTTCCACCGGCAAAAACGCAATAAAAGTGCCGTTTTTCCGCACGGGGACGCTCTCCCCGTTAATATCCAAAACCGGGTCTTTTAAGTTTAATTTTCCAAATATAAAAATTTTTTTTGCGCCGCGGCTTACGGTCATTTTTTCATGCGGATACTGCACGGTAATAGGGGCAGATGACGAAGTTTGGGCGCTTTGGGCAGGCAAATAAGGGGCTGTGGCAATATCCTGCCCAAATGCGTTAAAAGTAAAAAAAAGGGAGAAAAAAAATAAAAAAAGTGTTCTTTTCATCTTATAAAATGATAACATAAAACTATGACGGCTTGCGATGAAATAATCGGCTTTTTAAATGCCTATTTAAACGTGTCCCAAATACCGGACATCAGCCAAAACGGCCTGCAGGTGGACGGCCCCAAAGAAATTAATAAAATTGCGTTTGGGGTATCTGCCAGCAAGGAACTTTTTGTGCGTGCCAAAACCACCGGCGCCCAGCTGATTGTGGTACACCACGGTATTTTATGGGGCAAAGAACAACGCCTGACGGGCAGCTTTGGGGAGCGGGTGCGTTTCCTGATGCAAAACGGGCTGGCCTTGGCAGGGTACCACTTGCCGCTGGATTTACACCCGGTAGTGGGGCACAATGCCTGTTTAATAAAACATTTGGGCGGGCAGGACGTGCAGCCTTTTGGGCAATACCACGGGGCGGAAATTGGCTATAAAGCCCGGGTGGATTTGCCGCTGGCGGAAGCCTGCTCTTTATTGGAAAGCTACTGCCAGGCCCAGGGGAAATTATTTGCCTTCGGCCCGCAGCATATTCACACGGTGGGTGTTGTAAGCGGCGGCGGCTGGAGCATGCTGCCCCAAGCGGCCGAACAAAAACTGGATTTGTATGTAACGGGTTCTTTGGAAGAACAAGTGCAGGAATGGTGCCGGGAAGCCGGCATAAACTGCCTGGCCCTGGGCCATTATAATTCCGAAAAACCGGGCGTGCTGGCGCTGATGGATTTAACCCGCCGCCAATTTAATATAGACACAGAATTTATTGATGTTCCCAATCCTATTTAACCGGGAAAAGCGAGGTATACAATGCAAGACGAAAAACAAATATTTTCTAAAATAGACGGCTACAAAGATTTAGTGGTAGAAATGCAAACCCGCATGATTGCCTGCCCGGCCGTGTCCCCCCATAACGGCGGAGACGGAGAAGACGCCAAAGCACAGTATTTGCTGGGCCTGCTTAAAACCATGAAATTTGACGAACTGTATGTAATTAATATCAAAGACCCCAAAGCCAAAAACGGCGTGCGCCCCAATATTGTGGCCAAATACTACGGGCAGGATAAAACCAAAACCCTGTGGGTAATGGCGCATATGGATATTGTGCCCCCCGGTGATTTGGCTTTATGGAAAACGGACCCTTTTAAAGCCGTGGTAAAAGGCGATAAAATTTACGGCCGCGGCGCCGAAGACAACCACCAGGGTTTGGTTTCCGGCGTGTTAACCGTAAAAGCCATGATGGACCTGGGCATCCGCCCCCCCTGCAACTATGCCTTATTAATCAATGCCGACGAAGAACTGGGCAGCGAATACGGCGTGGTGGCCTTGCTTAAAAAACACAAAAAAACATTTGCCAAGAACGATGTGTTCCTGGTGCCGGACGGCGGGAACCCCAACGGAACCATGGTGGAAATTGCCGAGAAGAATATGCTGTGGCTCAAGTTCACCGTATACGGCAAGCAGACGCACGCCTCCATGCCCAAATGCGGTATAAACGCCAGCCGCGTTTCCAGCCACTTAATACTCAAGCTGGATGAAGCCCTGCACAAAAAATTTAACAAGAAGGACAGTCTCTTCGCGCCCGAAGTAACCAGCACCTTTGAACCCACCAAGCGCGAAGCCAACGTGCCCAATGTAAACACCATCCCTGGGACGGACGTGTTTTATTTGGATTGCCGCGTCCTGCCCTGCTATAAAAATGCGGACGTTTTAAAAGAAGTGGCCCGCATTGTAAAAGCGGTGGAAAAACAATTTAAAGTAAAAATTAAAGTGGAAACACCCATTAACGATACGTCCCTCCCCACGGACAAGAAAGACCCCTTTGTAAACTTGGTGGTCAAATCTGCCAAAGCCGTTTACAAAAACCAGCCCAAACCCATGGGCGTGGGCGGCGGCTCCGTGGCGGCGTATTTCCGCAATGCGGGTTATCCGGCGGTGGTGTTTTCCAAATTATTTGATATGGCCCACCAGCCCAACGAATACAGCAGCATCAAAAATACCCTGGGAGACGCAAAAGTGTTTGCCCTGGTGGCGCTGAATATGAAATAAGAGGCCTTATGAAAAAAGGTTTTACAGTAGTGGAAATTGTTGTAACGGTACTTATATTTGCCATATTGATGGGTTTCACCGTGCCGCGGTTTATCAACCTGGTAAATAAAGCCAAAGAAGGCAGCACCAAGCATAAACTGGTAAAAATGCGCAGCGCCATTGCCGCGTATTACGGGGAGCACCAAGGCACGTACCCGACGGACGACCTCTCCTGCCTGGTACCCAAATATATTGAGGCTATCCCCCAGGCCACCGTGCCGGGGTACCGCCCCACCACGCAGGTAAGCACGGGCACGTTTGAGGAGGCCTTCTCCAAAACCGGAGGCTGGGCCTACGTAAACGACCCGGAGGACCCCCGCTACGGTGATGTGTTTGTAAATACGGATAAAGAAGACAGTTACGGCAAACCGTGGAACACCCACTAAATACTTTCCCCCCCGCCCGTACGGACGGGGGCTTTTATGTAGTTACATAACAAGAGGAGTTTATGGACACGCTTATTTTGGTTTTCTCGGCCATTTTTGGCTTAATTATAGGCAGTTTTTTAAATGTATGCATTTACCGCATCCCGCGGGAAAAATCCATCGTGTGGCCGCCGTCTTTCTGCCCCAAATGCGGCGCACATATTAAACCTTATGACAACATCCCGCTGTTTAGCTATATTTTTTTATGGGGCAAATGCCGCAAATGCAAGGCGCCCATTTCCATTCAATACCCGATAGTGGAAGCCGTAACCGGCGCGCTGACCTTGCTGTTTGTGTGGCATTACGGCCTGACGCCGTGGACGTTTGTGGTACTGGCGGCGGTATATGCTTTAATTATTTTGTCCGTTATTGATTTGGAATTAATGATTATACCGGACCGCTTCTCCCTGGGGCTTATTGTACTGGGGCTGGCATTTTCCTGGTGTAACCCGAATTTTGACGGCGTATGGTGGCAGAAACTGCTGCAAAGTTTACTGGGCGGCAGTGTGGGATTTTTTGGCGTGCTGGCCATTGCGCTTATCGGCACGTTTTTGTTTAAAAAAGAAGCCATGGGCGGTGGAGACGTGAAACTCATGGGCGGAGTGGGCACGTTAATTGGCTGGCAAGGGGTAATCACCACGGTTATTTTTGCTTCTTTTCTGGGGCTGATTTATTCCCTGTTTTTAATGATTTTTAAAGGCAAAAAAGGCAGTGACGCCATCCCCTTCGGCCCGTTCTTAAGCGCAGGGGCGCTTATCAATTTGTTTGTGCTTATAAAATTTACGGATTTAACCATCCAGCTTTAAATTACACCGGGGCTTGCACCCCGGTTTTTTATGGGCGGTTGAAACCCGCCCCGCAAAAAGATATACTGCCAAAGGCGGCCTTAGCCGCAGGAGGAAACCATGAGATACAGCGGAGTTGTAGCCCGCGGCATACGTATGCCGTTAATTAAAGAAGGGACGGACATTGTGCCCGTTATTGCCGATACGCTGGCCAAAGCCGCCCAAGAGGAAAAATTCTCTTTTAAAGAAAGGGGCATTACCGGGGTAACGGAATCACTGGTGGCGCGCAGCCAGGGCAATTTTGTAACTTTAAAAGACATTTCCGTCTCTGTGGCCGGCTTGTTCCCGGAAGGGGACGTAACTTTATTTTCCCCCATTTTTAGCCGTAACCGCTTTTTGCCGATGTTAAAAGGCATTGTGGCGGGTATTAAAGGCAAAGTAAACATTGTTTTTTCTTTGCCGTCAGACGAAGTGGGCAACCCCTCCTGCGCGGACCCCTACGCCTACCAAGAAGGCCTGTTTGGGGAAGACAGCCCGTATTTCTCCTTTGTGCACCCCATTACGGGTATGAACTACCCCCGCCTGTATAAAGAAATTGACCCGCAGAAAATTTCCATTTTCTTTGTATGGGGGATTGATAACTTTTTAAAATACTTTAACAGCCCGCACAAACAAGTATTGGTGTGCACCGTACACAACCGCCAGGTTTACGCCAAAAAGCTGGCACAGCACGGTTTTAAAGTGCATACCCTGGCCGATATATGCGCCGCCCCGGTGCGACCCCAAGCGGGCTTTAATGCCGATTTTGGCCTGTTAGGCTCCAACTATTCCAACGAAGACCGCGTGAAACTATTCCCGCGTGATTGCCAAAACTTTGTAAACCGCCTGCAAAAAGCCGTGGAAGAAAAAACCGGCGTCCGCCCCGAAGTGCTTATTTATGGGGACGGCGCCTATAAAGACCCTTCCACCGGCATTTGGGAACTGGCGGACCCGCTTGTAAGCCCCGCCGCCACCAGTGGCCTGTGCGGCATGCCGCATGAAACCAAGTTAAAATCACTTATAGACTCCGGCGCCGACGTGCGCCAAGCCATGCAAACCAATGCCGGCGGCCAGGCCCTGGGCACCACCCCGCGCCGCTTAACGGACCTGTTGGGCTCTTTGTGTGATTTAACCAGCGGATCGGGCGATAAAGGCACCCCCGTTATTTACATCACCGGGTATTTTGATAATTATTATACGGATTAATGCCCCGCTTGTTTTACACCGCCGGGTGCCTATAAAAAGCCCCGGCGGTTTTTTATTTCTATACAAAACCCGCCACTTCAGAACCTTGCCCCGTTATCCCCCTTTGTTAGATTTTTAACCATAAAAAAACCCCGGCCACAACACCGGGGTTTTTATAAAAATACATAACTTATTTTAGCATCTTCAGCTTTTCGGCCAGCAGGTTAAAGGCTTTGGCACGGTGGCTGATGCGGTTTTTTTCTTCATCAGTCAGTTCCGCCAGGGTTTGGGTGGTATCTTTTATAATAAACAGCGGGTCATACCCAAAACCGTTTTCGCCGCGGTAACCAAAGCCGATGTATCCGTCCAGCTTGCCTTCAAAGCTAATGGTTTGGCCGCTGGGTAAAGCCAGGCAGGCCACCGTGTGAAAACTGGCCCCGCGCTGATGCAAAAGAAGCCCGTCCAATTCAGCCAACAGCTTACGGTTATTTTCGTCCATATCGGCATATTCACCCGCGTAACGCGCGGTGTGTACGCCCGGGCGGCCGTTTAAATAACCTACTTCCAGGCCGGTATCATCCGCCACGGCGGGGATACCGGCGGCTTTGGCCGCGTAAACAGCCTTTATGGCGGCATTTTCCGCCAGGGTGGAACCGGTTTCCGGCGGGAGCGTAAGGCCTTTAAAATCGTTTAAGCTTACGTATTCCAGCTTTTTCCCGCCGGCCTGCTTTTTGGGCAATATAGCAAGGAGCTCTTTAAATTTATGCGGGTTGCCCGTAGCAATCAAAATTTTCATATAAAGACTTATTTTCCTTTAATAATGCCTTGCACTTTTTGGTCTTTCTTAAGCGCATTTAACAATTTGGCTTTGGCCGCTTCAGCACGCTGCTGCGTTTTTTGGGCACGCTGCGGAACCGAGGGGACATCCTGTACAAATTTAACCAAATTTAAAGCGGCTTTGTAAGCAACAAACAAGTCTTTTTCGCTCAGCCATTCTTTAAAGCTGTGGGGATTGTTCTGCCCCGTGGGTAAGCAGGGGGCGCCCAGGCAAATATCCCGTTTGGCAAACATAGCGGGGCCGGTGCCTGCGCGTTCTTTTAAGAATTTGGGCTGCACGCCGGCCGCCTGCAAAGCTTTGCCCACCAACTGTTGGGCGGCGGGGTGCATACCGTCGGCCACGTTGGTATATTGTTTGGTTACCTGCTTTTCAATTTTAACGTCATATTTTTGGGCGGCATCGGCCACGGCTTTATCTAAGCGTTTAAACCAGTCTTCGCCTTGTTTGGGGTCAAAAAAGCGCAGGCGGAAGTCCACCGTTACCACATTGTTTTGCGCGTCATAAGTGGTGTGGTGCGGCTCAATATAACCGTCTTCACCGGTGCTGTAGTTAGGTAAATCTTCCAGCGGGGTCATGTCCTGAATGATGGCCGCGGCGGCGATGGTGGCGTTTCTGTAGCCGTTGGTGGCCGCGTAAGACTGGTGCCCGTGCACCCCGTGGATTTTAACCAAAGCGCCATAAGCGGAAAAATTGGCCACAATCACTTCCCCGTTTACACCGGCGTCAAAATCAAACGGAATTTCGGGGTAATACAAATCCATATCCAGCCCTTCACCGGCCATGCCGATGTCTTCATTCGGGGTAATGACTACCTGAATGGGGCCGTGTTTAATGTTGGGGTTTTCGGCCAGGGTTTGCAGGGTGGTTACCACCGCGGCAACGCCGGCTTTATCATCGGCAGAGAGCATGGTGTTCCCGTCGGAAACCACAATGGTCTGCCCAATCATTTTGCCCAGGTAAGGCTCGTTTTGGGGGTTGATGACAATATTCTTTTCTTGATTAATTACCACGTCACCGCCGTCGTAATTTTTAATTACGCGGGCTTTAATGCCGCTGCCGGGGATATCGGGCGTGGTATCATAGTGGGCGCTGAAACCCAGCACCGGCACTTTCTTTTTAATATTGGAAGGGATATGAATGTAAATATATTGGTTTTCACTCATATAGGTCTTCCAGCCGGCGGGTTTGGCAAAAAGCTGAATTTCCTGATACAACAGGGCAGCCGTGCGGCGCAGGTTGTCGTTCATAGGGAAGGCCATATTTTCGTCCAGCTGGCTTTGGCTGTCCACCTTGGTGTAAGCCAGGAAGCGCTCCAACAAAGCGCTGCGGTAGGAATCTTCCACCGTGGCGAATTTGCCGGTTAAGCGGTTTTTTTGTTGTAAATCGTGGCGGAGCTCCAACTCAATTACATCTTCTGACGTGAGGTACTTATTATCGGCCGGCTGCGCAAACACCAAAGGGCAGGCAAACATAACGGCAGCCAATAAAAGCAGGGTTTTGTTGTGGGTCATGTGTTCTCCTTATATAACCAACTTAGTTTATTTTATTCTAATTAATAACCCCATAAAAGCGCAAGGGCCAAAAGGCCCAGCGGCCGTTAGGCCTTTAGGGACAAAATGGCCCCTCATACGCATAAAAAACCCCCGCTGATGCGGGGGTTTAATGGGATGTAAAAGCTTAGTCTTCCCGCACAATGCGGTTGGTTTTGCCGGACTTGTGTAATTCTTCCGGGAAGCCTTCATATTCCACTTTGCCCCAGCTGTAAGCGGCGGCATTTAATTCCTGCGAAGCGCGGCAGCTGATGTCCCCCCAGCCGTGGGCAGAGGCAGTTACCACTTCGGCACGCAGGTCGCCCGCGTCAATATCTTCGCGGCTGCGGTTTTCCAATTCCACCGTACCGGCCGTACCGCTAAATTCCAGTTCGGCATGTCCGCTGGAGCGGGCAATTAAGCTATCCGCCTTCAAAATGCGGCTTAAAGAAACATCGGCCCGGTCAGAAGCCGTTACCACAATGTTTTCCGCTTCCACGCGGCTTAAGCTTACTTCAGCCCGGTCAGAGGCGTCTATTTCCAAATCTTTGGTTATTAACCCGCGGCGTACGTCCACTTCGCCCCGGTCTGACACCACAATTTTGGCCAGTTCCGGCCCGGTTACACGTACCTGTAAATCTCTCCGGCCGCGGATAACCACCGGGCGGTCAAACCCAATATGCAGGGTGGAGCCTTCCACACGCACGTTTACCAACTCTACCAAATTTTCGGAGCCATACACCCGGGCAGATACTTTGTCATCCTGTTCAAAGGTTACGTCTATATCCCCATCTACCAATAAAGAATCAAAAGGCTCTTCTATCTCCACCTCCGTAGAAATATAATCCTGGCTGGCGCGCACTTTTAATACATCCCCGGAAAATACCGGCGCCGCCAACAACAATACACCCAATAGGCATAGCCATAATTTTTTTTGCATGTTTTTCTCCTTATCTGAAATACGCCGCTTAAACGGCGCGGACATATATTGTAACAAAACGCTTCGTAGCTGCAAAGTTTTTTAACTGCATACCCCGTTGCGCGTACAGTATATAAAAAGTAACTCTATAACAAGAGCTCTTCCGTAAAATGAAACAAAATGCGGCCGTTTAAAACTGCAGCATTTTAATGTATTCTTTTAAGCGCTTGTTAATTTCCCGCTTGGTAAGCGAGGCAAGCCGCGTAACACTAAAAGATTCTATGGTAAAAGACGCCATCACATTTCCAATCATCATGGCGCGTTTTATTTCCAGGGGGTTATCCCAATTTTTCACGCTGGCCAAATAGCCCGTAAAACCGCCGCCAAACGTATCGCCGGCGCCGGTAGTGTCGTGCACGTGTTCCAAAATAAAAGGAGGCAGCTGCACAATACTCTTTTTACTTACCAGCATAGACCCGTTGGACCCCAGCTTAATAATCACGTATTTTACGCCTTGTTTAAGCAGCCATTTACCGGCTTTTATCAGGTTATATTCCCCGGTTAACTGGCGGGCTTCCGTTTCGTTTAAAAACAAAATATCCACTTTTTTAACTACTTTTAACAATTCCTTTTTTTTGGAAGAAATCCAGTAGTTCATCGTGTCGCACGCTACCAGGCGGGGCTTTTTGACTTGCTTTAAAACGGAAAGCTGCTGCACCGGGTCAATATTGGCCAAAAACACGGCAGAAACGTTTTTTTGTTTTTCCGTTAAGCGCGGTTCAAAATTTTGAAATACGTTTAACTCCGTAAATTTGGTAACGGCGGTATTAAAATCTTTGTCATACTGGCCGCCCCAATGAAAGGTTTTGCCTTCTTTAACCTGCAGACCGGACAAGTCCACCTTGCGGCGTTCAAAGGGTTTGCGGTACTGGGAGGTAAAGTCTGTCCCCACCACGGCTACAATAGACGGCTTGGCAAAATAGCTGGCACAGATAGAAGAATAACTGGCCGCACCGCCCAATACCTGCTGGGCGTGCCCGTTGGCGTTTTCAATCGTGTCAAAAGCCACGGATCCTACTACTAATACTTCATTATTCACGGTCAATCCTATTTTAAATAAGTTTTAATTTCCACTTCGTTATTGAACTGGTCAAAAAAGGCCTGTTGGGCAGTTTCCATTTTGGTATCCAACAAAGTGGAGGCAAAATCTTTTTTATTCTTTTCAAAATCTTTCATATTGCCGTTTTGAATTTTATAGGAAAATTTAATTTCTTCCGGCGTTAATTTATAGTGGGAGTACAACACCCCGCGGAAACGGTCCGCCATTTTATTTTTACGCAGTTGGCTTTCAAATTCGGCCGGGGTCATTCCTAAAGAATGTTTCAAAGCGTATTCATAAGCAATGCGGTTAAACTGGCCGCCGGCATTAAACTGCGGGGCCATTTGAATATCGTAAGCAATTTCATAATCCGATACGTGCAAGCCGATGTTTTGCGCGGCCTGGTTTAAAACTTCTTCGCTGATTAAAGCGGAAAGGGATTGCTGGGTAATGAATTTCATCAAATTCTCATCCACATCCACCCCTTGGTTGCGTATCAGGCTGGCGCGGTCTTCGGCCATTTTATACAGGGTGCGGTAAGAAATATCCGTTCCGCCCACGCTGGCAGCCGTGGTGCTAAACGCGCCGCGGTGGTAAGAATCCAGCCCTAAATAAATAATACTGCCGATAAAAAACGCCAGGGTAATAATTAAAATGCTTTTTTTATACTTGATAAGAAAAGATATCATGTTTGTGCACGCTCCGGTATTTATTTTTTAGGCAAGGCATCGGTTTCGATGGGTTCTTCATCCCCGCCGATGGCGCAATGCCCTTCTATACGTCCGCCTTCTTCCACAATCATTTTTTTGGCGCGGATATCGCCCTTAATACGGGCTTTGGCCAATACTTCCAGCATATCTGCGCAAATATTTCCTTCAATTTCGCCGCCGCATACCACCACTTGGGCGGTAACATCCCCGGCAATGCGGCCGCCGTCCCCCACGATAACGTGGCGGGCGTTATCCACCGCGCCTTCCAGGCGGCCGTCCACGCGCAGGGAACCCTGCACGCTAAGCGTACCCTGAAAGTAACATTCGGCACTGACGATGGAAAAATGTTCGCCGGATTCAAAATCGGAATCTTTCTTTAAAAAGCCCATATACTCCTCCTAAAATTATTTAAAATAGTTGCGCGGGTTTACGGGCTGGCCGTCTTTCCAAATTTCATAATGTAAATGGGTGCCGGTGGAACGCCCGCTGGAACCCATGGTGGCAATAGTCTGCCCGCGTTTTACCACATCCCCCGCTTTTACGCGAATACCCGTGGTATGCGCATACAAAGTGGAATAACCAAACCCGTGGTCCACTAGTACCGCCTGCCCGTAACCGTTTACCCAACCCGTATGGCGCACTACCCCGTCGGCAGTTACCATAATGGGGCTGTCGGGCTTGCCGGCAAAATCCAACCCGTTGTGGCGCTTGGTGCTACGACGGCCAAACGGATCCAACCTATACCCAAAGCCGGAACTGATCCGCGCCGTGGACGGACGAATAGACGGGGTGGAATGCAGCCCTTCCCGTGCGTTGGCATAATACCAGGCAATTTCCTGAAAACCGGCCAAACGCGTTTTGGCTGTATCTTCAATTTCGTCTATATATTGCTCAAATTCTTCCGTATCAAAATCTTTCAAATCTTTACCAAATAAAGCTTTGGCCCGGGCTTCGGCCTTTTCCTGCTTTTCATCCCACCCTTTAGGCATATTAACAAATTTTCCGCCCGGCATGCCCAACATTTGCCGCATTTGCGATTCGGTGGTGCGGGTTAACTCCAAATATTTGCGGCCGCGTTCCAATTCGTCTGAAATCAATTGCATTTTTACGCGCATCAGGCGGTTATCGGCCTTGGTGATGTTATAGTCATACGCGCGTATAAAAAAGAAAATGCCAATCCCGGTTACCGTTATCCACAAAACAAAAGCAAATACCACGGTAATCACGCGTACTTTAAATTTTTTGGACGAGCCAAACCGCGGCATGATTAATACGTCCACCCGCTCGCCCAGCCAACGCCCCAATGAATTGATTATTTTATCCATCTTTTGTATTCTATCATATACAGAGCGGGACGTGTATTGCCCGTTTTAAAACTTACTGAAAGGATATCATGATGAAAAAACTGTTTTTTACCCTCTTCTTGGCTCTTTTTGCGGCCGCCTGCCTGCAGGAATTGCCCCAGGCGCCCAAGCTGGAAGCCGAACTGCCCGTAGCCGGCAGTGAAGAAATTTGGAAAACGGCCGACCAAAAAGGCCAGCCCGTGCTGATTGCTTTTATGGGCACCTGGTGCCCGTGGTGCAAACGCTCCCTGCCGGCGCTGGATGCGGCCTCCGATGCGTTTGCCGGCAAAGCCGTGGTGGTGGGCGCGTTTGTGGATGATGACGAAGACGCCGTTTTGGAAGTAATTAAACAGCACGATATGAAAACCAAAGCCCTTTACAACTCGCGGGAAGTATCCCAGCAAATGGGCGTGGCCGGGTTTCCCCATATTATGCTGTTTGATAAAAAACACCGTTTGGTGAAAGTGTGGAACGGCTACGGGCCGGACTTGGAAGTGCAATTTAAGGAAGAACTTTCCAAATTAACCGATTAATAAATACAAAAAGCAAAAACCCCGGGTGTTTAAGCCCGGGGTTTTTTATGGTTTGTTAAAGGTTTTGATAAACGGCTTTTACCACTTGCGGGTCTTCCATACACAAATAGACCACCGTTTTAGGGAACAACTCCTTTAACAACGGCACCAAATAGCGGTATACTTCCAGCCGTTGGCTGTCCCCGTAGCGCATTTTGCCGTCAAAATCCAGCAAAAACTCCCCGTCCAGCAGTTTCCCTTCTGGGAAGCGGTTTTCCATCATCTTTTTAAGTTCCCGGCTAAAGCGCAGGGTTCCCACGCTAATCCAGGCCACTTTATCGGCCGGCACGGCCTGGGCCAAAGCCCGGGCCGTTTGGGCATAATCTTCTTGCCAGCCGTCATAAATAATCACCGGGTCAAAATGAAAAGCCGTGCGGTACCCGGCCTGCACCACCCGCGCAGACGCGGCCAGGCGCTCCTGCAAAGACGGGGTAAAATGCTCGGCCCGTTCAATAACGGGGGCCGCATTGACGGACCACGCCACCACAATATTTTCCGCCCCGCCTTCTTTCAGCAACCCTTCAATATTGGTGCTTTTGGTTTTAAATTCAAACTGCAAATGGGGGCGCGCCTTAAAAAACGGCACAATTTGGCTGCTGTATTGGGTGATGTGGTCAAAAACCAAAGAGTCGGTAAACTCCCCGCTGCCAATGCGGGGGCGGTCAAACGGGCCTTGGTTAAAGGAGGCCGTGTCTATCTTTTGCAAAAATTCTTCCACATTGGCAGGCAGCAAAACCGCGTGCAGGTTTTGGTATTGTTGCAAAAAGCAGTATTCGCACTCAAAGCGGCAGCCAAAGCCCAAGTTTATTAAATTGTACCCGCA
This sequence comes from uncultured Elusimicrobiales bacterium, assembly GCA_944327085.1. GTDB lineage: Bacteria > Elusimicrobiota > Elusimicrobia > Elusimicrobiales > Elusimicrobiaceae > Avelusimicrobium. The sequence continues at coordinate 112,699 of CALVGG010000003.1, forward strand.
CCCGGCGGCCGAACAGCTGCAGGGGCAGGGTTTTAAAAAGTCATACTTTTCGCGGTGGATAAGCAAAGTTTCCGTACGGCGGGAGAAATTGGCACTGCCCACCTGGGTTTTGCCGTCGGTCAGTTTAAACTCGGCCCGGGGGAACATTTCCCGCACGCGCGCGGCAAGCGGGGTGTTTTGCACGCTTTCTTCTATATACACCGTTTTGGGGTAAAAGGGGCGCGGGGTTAAATCCGCCCGAAGGGCAGGGTCCAGCTCCAGCTTGGGCAAATAAAAACGGTTGCGGGCCGCGGTTTTAAAATTAACGGGATAGCGCTTTTTTAACAAATGGGTTTTGGCTTTTTCAAAATTCCATTTTTCTTCCTGCGGTAAAATTTGCGTAAGGGGCAGAGCGTCCCGCTTGGCAATTTCATACAAAAGCCGGCTTAACTCCCGCATTTTATTAATACCTAAACCGGGCAGTAAACCAAGTAAATAGTTTTCTATTTCAACGGGCTGCATGTGTTTGCCTCCAAAAATTCCAAATCTCCGGGTTGGGGGTGCCACAAAACGGCTTGCGCGTTTTGGTATACCTGCGCTTCGCTACGCGCACCAGCCAACACCCCGGTTACGCCCGGCATATGCAGTACCCACCCAAGCGCCACCTGCGCGGGCGGCACGCCGTCCCGCTCGGCCAAGCGGCGCACACGCGCCACTACCTGCGCACTGTTAAGAAAATGCTCCCCTTTATAAAAACGGTAAAAATAACTGCGCGCATCTGCCCGGCGGATATTGGCCTCTTTTTTATACTTGCCGCTTAATATCCCCCCGCCCAATGAACCGTACACCGCAAAAGCCCGGTTTTGGTTTTGAATAAAAGGCAGTATTTGGCGGGCTTTTTCTTTATCCAATAAAGAATAAGGCCCCTGCACGCAGGAAATATCGGCCATATCACAGGCTTGTTTTAATAAATCCGGCGGGAAATTGCACACGCCGATAAAGCGTATCTTACCAGACTGTTTTAAACGGGTTAATTCTTCCAGCGTGTCTGAAAGCGGGGTGGCCGGGTCCGGCCAGTGGATTTGGTATAAATCAATATAATCGGTTTGCAGGCGGCGCAGGGAATCTTCCAGCTCACGCCGAACAGAATCCGGCTTTAGCCAATGGTTAATTCCCTTGGTAAAACGCACCAAGCCGCATTTGGTAGCCAAAAAAACATGTTGGCGCCGCCCCTGCAGGGCACGGCCCAGCACTTCCTCGCTATGGCCTAAGCCGTAAATGGGGGCGGTGTCTATCCAGTTAATGCCTTGGTCCAGCGCGGCGTGTACGGCACGGACGGACTGCCCATCATCCACAGCGCCCCAATCGCTCCCGCCGCCCATAGCCCAAGTGCCCAAAGCAATGCGGGAAAGAGAAACGTTTTTTTCTTTTCCAAACGCCGCGTATTGCATTACCACAAACCGTTTTCCGCCATAAAACAGCCGTCCTGTGCGTCAATACCCGCGCGGACGGCTAAATCAAACGATTCCTGCGATTGTGCCCCCGGCTGAAACCAAATTTCCTTTACTCCGCACGCAATACATTGTTCCACCGCCGCCGGCAAAGCCTGCGGCGGGATTACCATAATTACCGTATGCGCGCGCTGGGGCAAATCCGCCAGTTTGGTGTATACCGGGGCACCCAACACCTGCCCGCCTTTGGGGTTAATGGCAAAAACCGTGAACCCCTTGGCCAGCAAGGTTTTAAAAATTTTATGGCCGTATTTGGACGGATCCTGCGATACGCCAAACACCGCCACGGTATCGTGCGGATTCATAAGCTTATGCCTGAGGCATGGTTAAACCGGCCATACCGCCCATAGCCTGCGCCGCCATGGACTGGGAATCACGCACCGCTTTGTTAACGGCGGCCTTAATTTCTTCGCCCAGTTCGGCCGGGGTAACGTCTTTATAATTTTCGGCCAGTTTTACTTCTTTAATTTCCTGAGAGCCGGAAATGGTTACTTCCACCAAATGTTTGGGGCCTTCGGCCTTTACTACCATAGCGTCCAAACGTTTTTTTAATTCTTCCATTTGGCTTTTTAATTTCCACAAATCTTTTAACTGTCCTAATTTTTCAAACATACTGCAACCTCCAAAAGTGTTTTATTTATTTTAACTTTTATAAATCTACCCCCGCAAATTGCCGCACAAAAAACACCGTGCAGCGCACCGGCTGCCCGGGGAATAATTTTTCCACCGCTTGGCGGTAGAGCGCCAGCTGCGGGGCATATTTTTGGGCGGCGGTTTGCAGGTCTTCATCTTCCAGCGTATCGGTCTTATAATCGGCCAGCCACAACCCCTGCGGGGTGCGCACCAGGGCGTCCATCTCGCCCGAGACGGTTTGCCCGTCCTGGTCAATAAACGTAAACGGTATTTCATACCCCACGGGCTCGGCCTGCAGGAAAGGGGCAAAAGCTTGGCAGGAAACAAAATTTTCCACCAGCAGGCAGGCTTCCTGCTGCAGGGCTTCGTCGGCCTGCAGCAAAGCGGCCGCACGCGCTAAAGCACGGGCCAGGTTGCGCTCTTTATCAGAAAGATACAGCTCCAGCGTTTTATGGGTTAAACTGCCAAGCGCCAGCGCCTCACCTGCCTGCGGGCCGGGTTCCGGCTGCGTTTGGCTGGGGGCCAATACCCCTTTGCGCGCACACGCCAGCGCATAGCGCGTTTCCCGCGCGGCGCGGGCCGCACGCCAGCGGGCCAGCTGGGTTTGGCTTTCCTGCGGGGCAGAGGCCGCCTGAGATTGATAAATAAATTCTTCCGGTGCACGGTACGCAATATAATGCACGGGAACATGCAGCATCTCCCGCTGTAATTGGGCGGGGCGGGCGTCCTTTGGCGGGTATAAACCCGCCGCCGCAAAAGAAGCCGCCGGGGTTTTGGCACTGCCGGTTAAATTGCCCACAATAAGCAGTTTTTCTTTTGCACGTGTAAGCGCTACATACAAAACGCGTATCTCTTCACACCGGGCATGCTTTTTTTGTTCTTCTTCCAAAAAGGCTAAATTCACATCACAAATATTTCCCGCACGCAAACCGTGCATATTATACTGCCAGGAATAAATATGCTGCGCGCGCTGCACCGGGCCGGAGGCTTCCTGGCGGGAAATGTCGGTAAAAATAACCACCGGGAATTCCAACCCCTTGGATTTATGCACCGTAATAACGGATACCGCGTCCAGCGCCTCATCGCTCACCACGCCTTTTAAACGCTCCGGCTCTTCTTCCATTAAGCGTTGTGCCTCGGCCAAGAACTGGCCCAAAGTAACAGGCGCCTCCTGCGCGTAACCGCCGGCCAGGGCGCAAAGTTTTTCTAAATTAGACAGCGTGCGCTCCCCCTCGTAAGCCAATGCGCATAATGGGGAAAGGAAAGTTTCCCTTTGTATGATATCCAACAGCTGCCCCAGCGGCACACGGCCGGCACGCGCAATAAAAGAGCGGATTAAGCGGTAAAAATTATTTAAATCTTCGTTTTGTGTTTTGGCAAAGACGTTCAGCTCCCCGCGTTGGGAAAACCGGTAAATTTCCTCGTCCGTAAATGCACCCAGCGGGCCGCGCAAAAGGCCCGTAAGGGCAATTTTGTCTTCCGGGTCGTCCACCACGCGAAGCAAATTCAAAAAATCATTTACTTCCTGGTTTTGGTAAAAGTTTTTATCGGCCTCTACATTAAATTTAATGCCGCTGCGGCGCAAAGCATCCAAATAAAATTCCTGCGCGGTGGAGGCACGGGCCAGCAGGGCAATATCCCCATAAGCCAGTTTTTTGCCGTTAGACAGCGTAAGCTTGCCCACATGGGCTGCAATCCAATTTGCAATAAACTGGGCCTGGTTTCGGCGTAAATCGTCGGCCCCGGGGGTTTGGTCTTGTGCGTCCACCACGGCTATTTCCACCGCGCCGGTGCGGGTGGTTTTATCGGTAAAAATAGGCACATAAGCCGGCTGAAAAGCCGCGCTTTGCACCATTACGCGCCCGCATACCGCATTGGCCATATCTATAATTTCGGCCTCACTGCGAAAGTTCTTTTGCAGGAAGCACTTTTCCCCGCCTTGTTTTAAAATCAAATCCGTAAACAATTCATAGGCCGTAATGTCCGCCCCGCGGAAGCGGTAAATGGATTGTTTGGGGTCCCCCACCACAAACAATTTGCCGGGGGCCAGGCGTACGTCCTGCCAGCGCGGGGCGTGGGTGGTTTTTTCTTCCGCCAGAAATAAAAGCATTTCCCCCTGGGCAGGGTCCGTATCTTGGAACTCGTCTATAAACAAAGCGTCGTAATCTTCTTTTAACTGGCGGCGCACTTTTAAATTATTTTGCAGCAGATTGCGGGTTTTAATAATTAAATCATCAAAACTTAAAATACCTTCTTGCTGTAAATTTTGGCGCACCTGCCGCACCAGCGGGTCTGCCAGCGAAAGGGACAACTGAAACAACCTTTGTTTTTCCGGCGCGGTTTTTTGCGCAAACGCCGCCAAAGAAGCGGCCTCTTCAAAACTTTCTTCATCCCAGCCTTTGGGTGCCTTGCCGGAAAAATCTATTTCTTCAGGCAGGGCGGGGCCCGGGTCTTTACCCTGCAAATAAAGGGCGGCGCGCTGCAGCTGGCGGGCGCTTAGGGCCAGCATTTTTTCCGCCTTGCGTGGCGTTTTTACGCCTTGGGAAAAATAATCGGCCATTTCCTGCGCGCGGGCCGCTTTTTGCAAACAAATTTTTGCCAGCATATCCGCATGGGAAGCATATTGGTAATTTTCTATGCGGCCGCTGCACAGCTGGCGAGCAAAGTTTTTTAAATCATTTAAAGAAATGTGAGAAAGCACCTCTTTCCAATCCTGCGCGCGGGGCGCGTTTAGGCCAAGCTGTTCATCCAAAAAGCTGTTCCAGGCGGCTTCAAACACGCGTAAAGCGCGCGCCCCGGTATCAATTTGTGCATTGGGGGAAAGCCCAGCCTCCAGCGGATAAGCGCGCAAAATATCCGCGCAAAAACTGTGTATGGTGCCTATGGCGCTTCTATCCAGTAAAGACAGCGCCTGCTGGCTGCGCTCCAGCACGTCCTCATCCTTAATGCCAAAATGTTCCCGCAGTAAAGAAAGGGTACGGTCCTCCTGCGCGTTTTGCACGCAGTAAACCAGCCGCTGGAGTTTAAAAATCAAACGGGTTTTAATTTCGGCCGCGGCTTTTTCCGTAAATGTTAAAGCCACCAGCCTTTGGGCAGGGATATGCTGCGCCACCAAAGCCAGGCAAAGGCGGTCAATAAGCAAAGTGGTTTTACCGGTACCGGCGCCGGCTTCCACCACCATATTTACCCCCAAAAGGGTTTGCACTTTGGTGCGGTCTTCTGTAATCATGCGGGTATGGTTTCCTCCAGCTCGTGCGCGCAGGTGCTGCGCAGGGCGCGCTGGCGCATTTTAAAAGCATTCTTGCGGCAGGCGGCACCGTAAGGGCAGTATTGGCAATCCGGCGTGGGGCTTAAATAAAAGTCCCCTTCTTGCACCAGGCGCGCCAAACGGGCGAAAAAAGCGTCCGCCGCCGGTTTTAAGGCATCAAATTCCGGCGGGGTAAAATCTTTGCGGGTGTAGCCTTTGTTGATAGACATTAAGCAGGAGCCTGCACTTTGATACCCCTGCAAGGCGTTCCACTGGCGGGCCAACAGCAAATATAAAAAGGGTTGGAAAATACGTTTTTTAAGTATATCCTGCGCCAGGGATTTGCCCGCCTTGCGGCTGGATTTGTAATCGTCCACGCGGTAAAGTTTTTGGCGGGGGTCCAGGTCAATACGGTCCAAAATACCTTTTAAATGCAAACTGACCGAAGGCGCAGGCTTATAAGTGCCTTCCAGTTCCCGCTCAAAATACGAGGGGATAAAATCCCCCAGTTCGGCCGTGTCCGCCAGCACAAATTCTTCCAGCGTGGCTTGCACGTCCTGCAAAATCAAATCCCAAATAACGGGATAAATACCAAAACGTTTATAAGCCTCGCGCGGGTAAAGCGAATTTAACGTTTGCTGCAGGCGCGCGCGCAGTCCATCCGCAAACAAATTACGCAAAGAGCCGTCTTTTAATAAGCCCTCGTAAAATGCGGCAAGCACTTCGTGATAGGCACTGCCGCGCAGGTTGGGGGCCAGTTCCTGGCGGGAAAGGGCTTCATCCGGCTCGCCCAGGCCCAGCGCCCTGGAAAAAAAGTATTTCATCGGGCAGGCGGCCAGCGTGGTTAAGGCCGAGGCGGAAAAACCTTTTGCATTTAAGCGGGCAAATATTTCCGCCCCGCTTTGCACTTTACCGTCATAAGGGGTTAATTGGCCAGGTGCGGCCGTGTGTGCGCAGGCCAAAACCGCACGGCTTAAAGCGGGGGTAAGCAGGCCGGCTTCTTCAAAAGGAACTTCTTTATCTTTAGCGGAGCTGAGGGCAATGTACACAGCCATTTCCTGCGGGGTTAAGTAAACATCCCCCGTATGTTCCAAACGCTCCAAAATCCGTCCGCTTACCGCCTCTACCCGGCCGGATTGCAAATCTATTTCGCACGCGCGGGCCAGCTCCGCCGCATAAACGGACAAAACAGCCGCCTTGCCTTGCGAGTCCGTGCGCTGCCAGGTAACATAAACCCGCTGCCGCGCGGACGTAAGAGTTGTGTAAAAAAGAAGTTTTTCTTCTTCCAGCCTCTCCCGCGTTTGGTTAATCCAGTAGCCAAGCCCGTCGCGCAAAATAAAGCGGTAATAATCCTTTAAAATAGGATCTTCCGGCACAATCAGCGGGAAAGTTTTTTCATTCACGCCCAACAAAAACACCGCCTTAAACGAAAGCCCGCGCAAAGACATTACATCCGTAAACGTTACCCCGCCCGGGTGGCTCACCCCGCTGTTTACCTGCGTTTGGGACAAAACCGCCACCATATCCGGCACAAATTCGCCTTCTTTGGCCTGGGGGCGCACGCCGCTGCGGCGTTTGAACCCCTCCACCGTTTGCAGCACCTGGTTAAATAAAGAGGCTTCTGCTTGCGTTAAGGAAAGTTCATCCGTATTCTCGCGCAAATAAGCCTCCGTTAAGGCGCATAAATCCGCCCACGGCAAAGGGTTGTTTAAAGTTTCCAAACGGGTTTTGCAATTTTCCAGCCAGGTTAAAAAATCAGCGTCGTAATATTTGGTTTGCGGGGTGATTAAATCGGTCCATTGGGCATAATCGCGGCTGGCCAAACTGGCGTTTATCAGTTTGCGCCAGCGTCCTTCTTTGTGTTTAAAATAAGGGGAAGTTACCACCGCCAAAATGGTCTCCCGCGCAAACCCTCCTTGCGCCAAAGACAACAAATTTAAACAAAACACACCCAAAGCCGTAGTGCCCAGGGGCATTTCAAACGCGGCGTTTAAGGGGATGGTGTTTTCGGCAAAGACAGAAATGGCCGCCTGGCGGTAAGGCGCGGCGGAACGGGCCACCACGGCTATATCGGCAAAATCAAAACCGTCTTCTTCCACCAGTTTTAAAATTTGTTTGGCCGTATAAAACAGCTCCCCCCTGGCGCCCGGCACCTGCGCCATATGCAAAGCCGGGCAGGGCGCGCTTTGGCCGGCTTCAAATAAAGCGTGTTGCGCCTCGCCCAGCGCCCCCGATACCGGCGGGCACTCCTCCACCTGGGAGGCAGGGGCATAATTGCTTTCAAAAAATTTACGCGCAAAATTAAACGCGGGCACCCGTTCATACGGGGCAAAAACCGTTACCGGGTAATGCGCCGCTATGCGGGAAAATAACTCCAGCTGGCGGCCGGTCATATCATAAAAACCGTAAAAAATAATGTGGGTAAAAGACGCCAAATAGGCGGAGTTTTCCGCCTGGTCCAAGGCGGAGGCAAAAAACTGGGCGTAAGAGCGGTACCCCGGTACCCCGGCCGTGGCCTGCAAATAGGCGCGGTACACGTCCACCAGCCAGTTCAGGTGGGGCAAATCCTCCTCCAAGCGCGGGTCAGCCGATGAAGCCAGCTGTTCCTTAAGCACGTCCGGCTCGGCCAGCGAGTCCGCTAAATCCCGCAAAGAATTTTTTAACGCGCTTACAAACCCCCTCCCGGGCGCATAACGGTTTAAACCGGGGCGGGAGATAATTTCCCTGATGATAAAATCGTGTAAATCATCATTAGGAAGCAGCTTTTTTTGCGGGGCGGGGTTTTGGGAATCCAACTCTTTTAACAGCCCGTTAAAAGACATAAAACGAATATTTCCCACCGCCTGATATTTCTCCGCCAGCTGCCTGCGCAAACGCGCGCCCAAACGCTGGGACGCGCACACCACCAGCACCCGTTGCTGCGGCGGGCGGCGGGAAGGAGACATAAACTCCACAAAAGCGTTTTCCAAGGCGGGATAGTTTGCGTATTTAAGCTGCATAAAATGATATATTAATAAAGATAAAATATATTAATTTATTATTGCATTTTTTAAGGATACTTTCACCCATGAAAACGCTTATTTTGGTACGCCACGCCCACGCGCTTGGCAGTTTGGAAGCCGGCGTACAAAAAGATTCCCTGCGCCCGCTTTCCCCCAAAGGGTTGGAAACAGCCGCCCACACCGCCCGGCTGCTTAAAAACAGCGGCTATCATGCACAGGCTATTTTGCACAGCCCGCTGCTGCGCGCCTGCCAAACGGCGGATATTTTATCCGGCGTGTTAAAGGCCCCCATGCAACCCTGCGCAGAGCTGGACGGCATGCACCCGGATCAGGACGTGTGCGACTTTTTAACCCAATCCATGCAGGATAAAGACTGCCTGATTGCCGTTGGACACAACCCAAATATATCCTGCGTGCTTTACCTGCTTACCGGGCAAAACCGGCATTTTGCGCCGGGCTCTTTTGCCGTGATTAACATGCAGGACGAACACAAACCCCAACTAATTTGCTTTGAGGATTAACTATGACGATTTTTGACGCTGTTTTACTGGGACTTTTGCAAGCGCTGGGCGAATTTTTGCCCATTTCCAGCTCGGCCCATTTGGTGCTTTTGCCGTATTTGCGCGGCCAGCAATACCAGGGCCTTGCGTTTGACGTAATGCTACATGTGGCCACCCTGCTGGCCGTACTGCTTTATTTTGGTAAAGACTGGTACCACCTTATAAAGGACGGCCTCACCCGCCCCCGCACCCCGCAGGGCAAAACCATTTGGTACCTGGCCTTGGGCACGGTGCCTGCCGGGCTGGCCGGCGTTTTGTTTGGGGACTGGGCCGAAACCACTTTTAGAAACCCGTTAATGATTGCCGTTTGCCTAATGGTATTTGCCGTTATTTTATGGGCGGCGGACCGCAAAGCCGGCAACCAAACCTCCACCGAACTAAGCTTAAAAACCGTTTTATTAATTGGCTGTGCGCAGGCGCTGGCCATTATGCCGGGCGTATCCAGAAGCGGTATTACCATTACGGCCGCTTTGCTGCTGGGCCTTTCCCGCGCGGCCAGTGCAAGGGTTTCTTTCTTACTTTCTGCCCCAGTTATAGGCGGGGCCGCCGTGCTGGAACTGCATAACCTGTCTTTAGCAGATATTAACGCCCCGTTTGTGTGGGGGTTTATCAGCGCGTTTTTAGGGGCGTTATTGGTAATAGGCTGGCTAATGAAGTTTATTAAAACCCACAGCTTTAACGTATTTGTAGTGTACCGCTTGCTGCTTGGGTTATTTATTATAGGCTTTTATTTTTGGAAGTAAACACACAAGTTAAACCCAATAAAAACGCCCCTTATTAAAAGGGGCGTTTTTTATGGGGCCGTATTATTTGGCAAACTCTTGCGCTTTGGCTACGGTAGCCTGGACTACTTTTTCAAAAATTTGGTCCGCGCGGGTTTCTTCCAGCACGGCCACACCGGCTGCCGTGCAGCCGCCGGGGGTGGTTACGCTTTTTTGCAAAGCCGCCGGGCTTTGGCCGGAAAGAAGCGCCATGGAAGCGGCGCCGGCCGTCATTTGTGCGGCCAACAAATTGGCCGTTTTTTCGGGCAGGCCCAAATCCATACCGCCTTTGGCCAAAGCGGCAATGACATAATAAATAAACGCCGGGCCGGAACCGGAAACCGCAGTGGCCGCGTCAAATAAATTTTCGGGCAGTTCTTCCACGCGCCCCGCACAGCCAAACAGATCCCGCGCGGTTTGCATTTGCTCGTCCGTTACGTAGCGGCCGCGGGCCAGCAGGCTCATGCCTTTGCCCAAGGCAATGGGGGTATTGGGCATCACCCGCACCACCGGAAAGCCGGGCAGGGCCGCTTCCAACATTTGGGTGGTGGAGCCCAACGCCACAGAAAGCACCAGCTTGGGGGAGGTAAGCTCCTGCGCAATTTGCTGCAAAACCTCCGGCACCACGGCCGGCTTAACGGCTATAACCAGCACGTCCGCCTTGGAAACGACGTGTGCGTTATCGGTAGAGGCGTCTATACCGTAGCGGGAATATAAATTCTGGGCGGATTTTTCCGTATGTACGCCGGCCAATATGTCCCCGGCGCGGTAACCGCCAAAATCAATTAAACCTTTAATAATGGCGCCGCCCATTTCTCCGGCGCCCAAAAATCCTATTTTCATTTTTTATCCTCTTGTAATAAATTTTTATGCGTAAAAGCCTGCGCGTTAGGGCCTACAAAATCACCCACAATCTGCCCCTTTCCGCGCAAGCGGTATTTATAAATGGTTAAGCCTTCCAGCCCCACCGGGCCGCGGGCGTGGGTTTTGGCGGTGCTGATGCCCACCTCCGCCCCGAAGCCGTAGCGGTATCCGTCGGCAAAGCGGGTGGAGGCATTGTGGTAAACACCGGCCGAATCCACCGCGGACAAGAAATAATCGGCCTCTTTTTCATCTTGCGTTAAAATAGCGTCCGTATGGTGGGAACCGTAACGGTTGATGTGGGCGGCCGCTTCCTGCACGCCGCTCACCGTAAGTAAAGAAAGTTCCGGCGCGCCGTATTCCGTATGCCAGTTGATTTCTTTGGCGTACTCACAACCGGTAAAACGCTGTTTTTGCGCTTCCAGCGCGTGGCACTTTACGCCCGCTTTTGCCAAAGCCTGCAATAAAGCGTTTACGTTTTCCTGCGGCCAGGCCGCGTCCACCAGTAAGGTTTCCACCGCGTTGCAGGCGGCGGGGTACTGGGTTTTGGCGTCCACACATACTTTTACGGCCAAGTCCGCCGGGGCGGAAGGGGCAATATAAATATGGCATACGCCGTCCGCATGGCCCAAAACGGGGATGGAAGTATTTTCTTTTACATACTGCACAAGCGCGTTGGAGCCGCGCGGAATGACCAAATCAATATACGCGTCTTGCTTAAGCAGTTCGGCCGCGTCCTGCCGGGAATGCACCAAACTAAGCGCCCCCTGCGGCCAACCGCCGGGCAGAGAATTTAACGCACCCGTTAATACTTTTAAAAAAGCTTCGTTGGTGTGCAGGGCTTCTTTGCCGCCTTTTAAAATAACCGCATTGCCGGATTTAACCGCCAAAGCCGCTATTTGAGGAAGCACATCCGGCCGGGCTTCAAAAATAACAAGTAACACCCCCAGCGGGCAGCTTACTTTTTGCAAAGTAAGGCCGGGAGCCATTTCCGTATAGGCCAGGGTGCGGCCAACCGGGTCCGGCAGGTGTATTAAGTCTTCCATCCCGGCGGCTACGGCGTTTAATTTGTTTTCGTCCAGCTTTAAGCGGGCAAAAAGGGCGGGCTTCATTTTGCCTTCTTTTACGGCCTGTTCGGCCGCTTGCAAATCCAACTTATTGGCGGAAAACAAGTCCTTTGCGGCGGCGCGCACGGCTTGCGCCATGGCGCTAAGCGCCGCGTTTTTTTGCTGCGTGGTGGCTAAAGCCAACACACGGGAAGCCTGTTTGGCCTGCAATGCCAGTTCTTGCGCGTTCATAAAAACCTCACAAAATAACAATATTATCGCGGTGGATTACTTCGTCGTAATTTTTGCCGCCTAGTTTTTTGGCGATGTCCTCGCTCTGGCAGCCTAAAATTTTGGCGCAGTCCGCGCTGGAATAATTGACCATGCCTTTGGCAAACTCGGCGCCGTTTTCGTCAAATACGCTGATTACGTCTCCCACGTCAAACTCGCCCGCTACGCCCGTTATGCCGGCCGCCAGCAAGCTGGCGCCTTTTTGGCAAAGCGCCTTAAACGCACCCGCGTTAACCACTACGCCGCCCGTCATATTGGTGGAGTAGGCAATCCACACTTTTTTGCCGGGCAAGTCCGCCACCGGCCTAAATAAAGTGCCCACAAACTCGTCCGAAAACACTCGCCCCAGCGCCCCCGGCGCTTTGCCGTTGGCAATCACCATGGCGCAGCCGGAGTGGGTAACCACTTTGGCGGCTTCCAGCTTGGTTTTCATACCGCCGCGCCCCCGTTTGGAAGCGCCGCCGGCGGCGTTTTCAATTTCCGGCGTGATGGCTTTTACTTCCGTAATCAGTTTGGCGTCTTTATTTTTGCGCGGGTCGCTGTCATACAAGCCGTTAATGTCTGAAAGGATGACCAGTAAATCCGCATCCAGCCCGCCGGCTACAAGGGCGGAGAGTTTGTCGTTATCGCCAAAGCAAACTTTTACACCTTTGTCTTTATAGGCGCGAAGCTCGTTGGTGGATACGGTATCGTTTTGATTGATTATCGGCACAACGCCTAATTCCAACAGGCGCGAAAGCGTATCGCGCAGGCTTAAGTAGCGGGGACGGATGGAGAAATCGTCCTCCGTCAAAAGCACTTGGGCCGTGGTAAGGCCCAGGGCGGCAAAGCCGTCTTCATAAAATTTCATAAGCCCGCACTGCCCCACCGCCGCGCAGGCCTGTTTAATGGAAACCAGGTCGGGCATTTCGGTTAAATGCAGGCGCTGTGCGCCTAACCCCACCGCGCCGGAAGTAACCACAATAATTTCTTTGCCTTTGGCTTTTAGGCGGGCCATGTCTTCCATAAACGAATAAATGCGCGAAAGGGCCAGCCCCCCCTCGGGCGATGTTAACACATTGGTACCAAATTTAAAAACTATACGCTTTGCGTTTTTTATCAGTTCGTGCATAAATAAAATATCCTCTTTAAATAAAAAGCCCGCTTTTTAAAAGCAGGCTTTGGAAAAAATAAATTATTCTTGGGTTTGTTTTGCCAAAGCCGAATGTTCGCAGCGGGTGTTAAACGGGCACTGCGGGCAATGTGCGGGGTTTGGCTCAAAATCGTTCACTTCTATCTTTTTGCCGATATCTATAAACGTATTTAATATTTTCTCTTCGTCAAACGCGTCAAAAGGAACGCTTTCTTTTTTGTCATACGCTACAAAATATAAGGTGGCGCGGCCGTTTTTAAGCCCCCAGGCGCGGCGGGCACCCACGGCATAAATACCCAGCTGGAGGGAATCTTTCACCTCTTGGGTAAAATCAATATCCGTACCGGTTTTATAATCTATTACTTCCCAGGAACCGTCGGGCCATTTGTCTATACGGTCAATTTTACCGCGAAACGTCCACGGTTTTTGTTCAAAAATAAATTCCCGCTCGGTAGAGTCCACCGTGGTTTTGCGTTCATATTCGCGCTGGGCATAGGTTTCCAGCATTTTTTTGCCCTTTAAATACCACTCCATCTGCTCACCGGCGCTGGCATAACCGGCGCCCAGCCAGCAGTCGTCATAAAAAGACAGCAGTTCGGAAGGGTCATTGCTTTGCTGGTGGTAGGCTTCCAGCGCGCGGTGTATGGACACCCCTAACGAAGAAGCCGGCACCAAGCCCTCCCTTTTGCCTTCTATGTATTTTAATTTATAGAGGACGGGGCACTCCTGGTAGGTTTTGATTTTGGAAAAGTTTAATTCGTAAACGTCGCTGTACATAAATCAGCCTTTTTGTTCTTTATAACGCAGGAAATGCACCAGCGTATCGCCGTATTTTTCCTGGCGGTACATTTCAAATTCCGCGGGGATGGCAAATGCTTCGCTTTTATGCGTTTGCAAAATAATCATACCGCCCGGCGCCAGCAGCTTGGCCTGGGCCACGTTTTTAAGGGCCGGCTCGGACAGGGCCAACATTTTGTTGTTCTGGTCCCGGTAGGGCGGGCCCATAAAAATAATGTCGTAGCCTTCGTTATCGCTATAAGCAAAAAGCCAGTCCAGCGGGCGCAAAATATCGCCTTTAAGCACTTTGGCGCGGTCCTCAAAGCCCAAATGCGCCAAATTGCGGTGAATGTTTTTTATGCAGGCGGGTTCCCGGTCCACCATAACGGTTTTTTTAGCCCCGCGCGAAAGCGCCTCCAGAGACACATTGCCCGTACCGGCAAACAAGTCCAGCATAATGGCAGCCGGAATGCGCGGGCGGATAATGTCAAACAAAGACTGTTTTATCCGGTCCGAAATGGGCTTTACGGGTAAATTTTTGGAAACGGAAAATATCCTCCGCCCTTTGGCGGTGCCTGCAATAATGCGCATAAAAAGCGTTTCTCCTTATAACTGGGCAATGCCCTCTTTAATGGCGTAACGCACCAGCTCCGCCTGTTTATGAATGGAAAGTTTCTTCATAATATTATTGCGGTGCACGTGAATGGTGTTTAAAGACAAATTAAACGCCTTGGCAATTTGTTTGCTGCTGTAACCTTCCGCAATGAGTTGCAAAACTTCTTTTTCCTTGGGGGTCAGGCCGGTGGCGTCGCGCTTGCGGCCGGAAGCCTTGCCCAAAAACCCCTGCACAATGTATTTGGAAACTTTACTGCATAAATAAAACCGCCCGGCAGCCACTTCGTGAATGGCTTCCACAATTTCGTCGGCGGTGGAAACTTTAACAATAAAGCCTTTGGCCCCGGCTTTCAGGGCCTTTTCCACCGCTACGCGGTCATCATACATACTTAAAATGATTACTTTTGCGTCCGGTTTCATTTTAACCAAACGCTGCACGGCTTCCACCCCGTTTAAAAGCGGCATGGAAATATCCACCACGTATACGTCCGCATCGTGGGTAGAGGCCCAGTCCAACAGCTCTTTTCCGTTACCCACTTCGGCCACAACGCTCAAGTCTTTGCCTTTGCGTTCCAACACTGCTTTCACACCGTCACGCACGATAATATGGTCGTCCGCCAATACAATTTTGATTGTCATGGTCTGCCTCCTCCATATACAACCCGCGGGCAGGTAACCGTTATTTGGGTTCCTTTTCCGGGTTCACTTTTAATCTTTAAGCTGCCGCCCAAATAAGCGGCGCTGTCTTTCATAGCCAAAAGGCCCACCTGCCGAATAGAACGCTGCTGAGACGGGACAAAGCCCACTCCGTCGTCTTCCAGTTTAACGGTCATGGTGGTCTGCGTTTTGCGAATTAACAATTTTACCTTTTTGGCGTGGGCATGTTTTACCACGTTATTTAAGCCTTCCTGTATAACGCGGTATAACATAATGTTTACATTGTCAGAAGATGGTTCATCGCACTGGTCATCCACAATCAGTTCGTGTGCTATCCCGCTGTAGGCACTAAAATTTTCCAACAGTTCGCGCGCGGCGCCTTCCAGCCCCAGGGTTTCCAAATGCGGCGGGCGCAAATTAACAATAATATTTTTAACCCGTTCAATGGTGTTTTTTATTTGCTGGTCCAAGCGGGCAATGTCTTCCAGCGCTTGTTTTTTATTATTGGAAAATACACTGTCCTTCACCAAAGCCAGCAAAGAAGTTAACGTAACGGCCGAGGAGCCTATTTCGTCATGCAAGGCTTTGGAAATTTCCCGCTTTTCTTCTTCCCTGGCGGCCAGTAAAATTTGTGAAAAAGTATGCGTGGTGCCTTCGTGCAAGGCCTGGCGCTGTGCGGCGGAAATATCCCCCTGCAAATTACGCACCAAACCCAATATATTGGCTACTTTTTTGTTGTCGTCAAACAAAGGAATCAGCGTGGAATGATAATAATAGGTTGTGGGGCCGCGGTCCAGGCTCCAGGCGTAATTAACCACATTGCCCTGCATGGCCTGGTTAAAGGCTTTTTCATGCACGGGGAAAGCATCCGGTCCTTTGCCTTCCCCCAAATAAAAACCTTCCGCATTGCCAAACATAAATACTTTTTTGGTTTCCGGGTGGGCCACATAAATTAAATCATACCCATACAGCTTGGTATTTTGCGCGGCGGCTACGGCTTCGGGGCTGTCCACATAAAAAGCCGTTTCCGCGCATTGTTCCTTGCACGGGTACACACAGGTTGGCTGTTTGTTTTTTTCACAGGGCATAAAAAGCACCTCGGAAACTAGTTAGTAAAATTTTACTATTTTTGTTCTGCCTTTTGCACAAAAAACCATATAAACTTTTATATACGCCAGCCCCGAAAAATTCCCCAAGTTTGATATAATTTTAATAATATGAAGAAATATCTTAAAAAACTGTTTTCCGCTAAACCTTTGCTTTTTGGCTGCCTGGCCGGGCTGTTTGTGCTCATTATTGCCGGGGCCATTTTTATGCGCTATATTTTTTCCGGCTTGCCCCCGGTATATGAAATGGAAGAGTATACCCCTTCCCTCACCACCCGCGTATATGACCGCAACAATAAATTAATTCATGAATTTTCTATAGAAAAACGCAGCATGGTGCCCCTTTCGGAAATACCGGTGGATTTGCAAAATGCCGTAGTGGCTATGGAAGACCGGGAATTTTTTGAACATGCCGGGCTGTCTTTCCGCGGGATATTCCGCGCCTTATTGCATGACTTAATACACGTAAGCGCCAAACAGGGGGCTTCCACGCTTACCCAGCAGCTTTCGCGCGGGGTGTTTTTAAGCCAGGAAAAGAAAATTATCCGCAAAATACGCGAAGCCATCTTAGCCGTACAAATTGAACATCAATTCAGCAAGCAGGAAATTTTGCAGCTGTATTTAAACCAAATTTATTTGGGCGGAGGCGCTTACGGTGTAAAAGCCGCCGCCAAACGCTATTTTAATAAAGACCTGGCAGACTTAACCACCGGCGAAGCCGCCCTGATTGTGGGCTTGGTGCCGGCACCGGAAAGATATAACCCTTTTGCCAACCCGGAAAGGGCACTCCAGCGGCGCAATTTGGTGCTTTCTGTAATGAAAGAGCAGGGCTATATCACGCAAGAAGAGTATGAAGCCGCCAAACAGGAGCCCCTGCCCACACGCCAAACCGTAACGGAAGATTACAAACCCGGCTTGTATTTTATTGAACACATCCGCCGCACGCTGGAAGAAAAATACGGCACGGAAACATTATGGAAAGGCGGGTTAAACATCTACACCACCATGGATATTGACCAGCAAACCACCGCCGAACAAATTATGAATGACCGCCTGCAAAAACTGGATGAACGCGTGGCCAAAAGTTTGGGTATAGACATTACCCCCAAAGAAGACCCCGCCCAACCTGAAAAAGAAGGCGAAGAAGCCGCCGAACAGGAAGAAACCGAGCCTGATTTTCCCCGTCTGCAAGGTGCTTTTATGGTGCGTGACGTAAAAACCGGCGCCGTGCGCGTATTAATTGGCGGGCGGGAATTTGACGAAAGCAAATTCAACCGCGCCACTCAAGCCAAACGCCAGGTAGGCTCTTCCTTTAAACCCTATGTGTGGATGGCCGCCCTGCAGAAAGGCTACACCCCCGCCACTTTGGTGAAAGACTTGCCCACCATGTTCTATAACGACGGGAAAAACTGGCACACTTTTGATGAATCGTCCGACTTATATTCCCTGGATTTAGCCAAACAGTCTTTCATCTCTTCCAAAGATTTTAACGTTTGGGTACCGCAAAACTACGGCGGCCGCAACGAAGGGTGGATTACGCTTCGCCGCGGGCTGGAAAAATCCAAAAACCTGGTAGCCGTAAACTTAATTGACGCAGTAGGCGTTCCTGCCGTGGTGCGGGTGGCGCGCAAAGCAGGCGTTACCTCTGCCCTGCCCCGCGTGCCTGCGCTGGCCCTGGGCGTAAGCGCGCTGACGATGGAAGAACATCTGGCCGCCTTAAATACCTTTGCCAATGCCGGCATTCATACCGATAACTATTATATTGAACGCGTGGAAGACGCCAACGGCCGCATTTTGGAACAGCATATTCCTATGGAACGGGCGGCATTCTCCCCGCAGGAATCTTATTTGCTTATTAATATGATGAAAGGGGTTGTGCAGCGCGGAAGCGGGCGGTATGTATCGCGCCTGGGGCGCAATATTGCAGGCAAAACAGGCACCACCCAAAGCCACCGTGATATGTGGTTTGTGGGTATGACTCCGCGCACCGCCGCCATTGCCTGGATGGGCTATGACGATGATTCCGCCTATGCCGACAAAGTACGCCTGGAAGGCAGCACCACCGGACATTGGTGGAGCGATATTATGGAAGTTATCTTAAAAGATGAACCCAACGATGATTTTGCCGTGCCGGAAGGCATATCCTTTGCTTATATTAACCCCAACACGGGCAAATTGGCCATGCCCACGGAACGCAATAAATTTTGGGAAGCGTTTATTAAAGGAACCGAACCGAAAAGCTATTAATTTCCTGTCCGGCCAAACGGTTTAATGTGTATGGATACACAAGAAAGCCAAAACCAAACTGTTTGTTTTTACGGGCTGCCCAATGCGGCAGCCCGGGGCTATTTTTTGTGCAAACAATTTTTAAACCGCGGGCAAAATGTGGTATTTGCGCGCAACGCCCAAACAGATGAAGACACCCTGCACGCCGCCATTAAAGAATTTGGCCCTCAAAACGCCCGCGCCATTCATTTACCCCAGCAGCACATCGGCCGTATGGCGGCCCTGTATCAACTGCTTCAAACCAACACTCCTTTTGTGCTGGACTTACACGCCGAAGATTTAAACGCGCAGTTCCCTTCTGTTAAAGAATTTAAACTGCGCCTGTTTACCGTGCACCGCGGCGGCACCCTGCGCCGCCAGGAACTGCTGGACGTGCTGGAAAATGCCGGCTACCAGCGGGAAGATTATGCCGAGTGCCCCGGCCAATACGCCGCACGCGGCAGTGTGGTGGATATTTTTTGCCTGGACAGAGAGCTCCCGCTTCGTTTATATTTTTCCGGCAATACGGTGCAGTCCATCGCCGGGTTTGATTTGGACACCCAAAACACGCGTGAACAAGTGGACGAGGCCGTTATCATTCCCCTGCGCTTTGACCGGGAGGACGAACCCCTCAGCGCCTACACCCAAAACGCCGTGTACGTTTTTGAAGAAAGCCTTCCGCAGGAAGGCACTTTTCCCCATGCGGTGGTTTTATCCACCCTGCCCAGCGCCAACGCTACGGACTGCGGCCTCCAGGCCAATATCCGCTTTGGGGCCAACTGGCAATTGGTGGAACGGGAAGCCGCACAACTAAAAAGCCGCGGCATTGCTTTAACCATTTGTTGTTTAAACCGGGGCGAGCTGGACCGCCTGAGCGAAATTATGCAGGATTATGCCACCCTGTCCAAAACGCCCATTAAAATTTCCCCTTTAATACAAGGTTTTGTAAACCCGGCCGAAAAACAAGCGTTTATCACCTCTTGTGAAATTTTAGACCGCCGCTATAATACTTCCAACGTGCTTAAAAACTTTACGGTGGAAGGCGCCAAGCGCGTGCGCTTTAAAGAACTGGCCCCCGGCGATTATGTAGTACACCAAACCCACGGCATAGGCAAATATTTAGGGTTGGAAATTATGGATAAAGAAGAAAACCCTACCGACTGCCTGATTATTGAATACCGCCGCGGCAGCAAATTATACGTGCCGATGTATGACTTTAAAAAAGTGCAAAAATACATTAGCGCCGGGGGCAAAATACCGGCGCTTTCGGCCCTGGGGGGCACAGCCTGGCGGGACGTAAAAAAACGCGTAAAAGAAGAGGCGCAAAAAACCGCCAAAGAAATTTTAAAGCTGGAAGCCCTCCGCCAGGCTTCCCCCGCCCCCTTAACCCCGGGGGACCCGCGCATTGAACAGGAATTTGCGGATTCTTTCCCCTATGTGCTTACGCCCGGGCAGGAACAAGCCATAAAAGATGTTCTGCGGGATTTAAGCCTCCCCCGCCCTATGGACCGCGTACTGGTGGGAGACGTGGGCTTCGGAAAAACCGAAGTAGCCATGCGCGCCGCCCTGCGGGTGGCCGTATCGGGCAAGCAGGTCATGGTGCTGGTGCCCACTACTATTTTGGCGGACCAGCACTACAAAACATTTTCCAAACGTTTGGCCGGGTTCCCGGTCAATGTGCGCATGCTGTGCCGCTTTCAAACCCCCAAAGAACAAAAAGAAGTGGTGGAAGAAATAAAAAGCGGCGTGTGCGACATTATCATCGGCACCCACCGTTTAATGAGCAAAGATATTGTTTTTAAAGATTTAGGCCTGGTAATTATTGACGAGGAACACCGCTTTGGCGTAAAACAAAAAGAAAAAATTAAAGCCAAAAGCACCGGCGTGCACACCCTTATGTTAAGCGCCACGCCCATTCCGCGTACGTTAAACCAGTCTTTATCCAGCCTGCGCGATATTTCTTTAATAGACACCCCGCCCCGCGGCCGCACCCCTATTAAAACCGTGGTAACCGCCTGGAATAACGAGCTGGCCGCCGCCGCCATTACCGAAGAACTGGCCCGCGGCGGGCAGGTGTATTATGTATACAACAGCGTGCAAAGTATGGAAAGCCGCTACCTGTTTTTAAAAAAACTGGTGCCGGAAGCCAAAATTTGTATGGCACACGGACAGATGGACGAAAAACTGCTGGAACAAACTTTATGGGATTTTAACCAAGGCAAATACGATATTCTGTTAGCGTCCACCATTATTGAGTCCGGCATAGACATTACCAACGCCAACACTTTAATTGTGGAAAACGCCCAAAACTTCGGCCTGGCCCAGCTTTATCAGCTGCGCGGGCGCATCGGCCGCGGCAGCACCAAAGCCTATTGTTATTTATTCCACCCGGATTGGCTGTTTAAAAAACCCACCCCGCAAGAAGAGGATAACTTTGCCCAGCTGGCAGCCGTACCCTGGAACCCCAAGCCGGAAAAAGACCCCACCGAAGAAGCAAAAAAACGCCTGGCCGCCTTAATGGAATTTGGCGAGCTGGGCAGCGGGTTTAAACTGGCCCTGCGGGATATGGAAATACGCGGCGCGGGCGAACTGCTGGGCGTTAAACAGCACGGATACGTAAACGAGGTAGGCTTGAGCCTGTATTGCGATTTGGTAGCCAACGAAGTAAAAAAACTAAAAGGCCAGCCCGTTAAGAGGGAGATTCGCGCCACCGTCAGCCTGCCGCTGCCGGCCTATATCCCGCCCGATTACCTGCCCGACGAGGCCGAACGCCTTAAATATTATAAGGAACTGATGAGCGCGGACGAAGCCAAAACCAAAATTTTGCTTACCCGCCTGGCCGATTTATGCGGCCCCGTCCCGCCGGAAGTGCTTAATTTAACGCGGGTGTTTTCCCTTTCCGCCCGCGCGGGCGAGATGAAAGTGCAGCATATAGACGCCAGTGACGGCAAGCTGGAAATTTCCTTTGCGCGGGATTTTAAAATGCCGGCGGATTTTCCCACCCGCCTTTTTAAACGTTACGGGGCGGAACATTTGGAGTTTTTAAAATCCAACTCGGGCGACGGCATACGCCTGTATTTCCCGCCAAAGACAGACTTGGTAAAAGAGGCCGAAGACGCCATATGCTTTTTGCAAACGCTCACGCCCGGCGCCTAAAATGGTATAGTATGTTTATGCGTAAAGTTTTGATACTTTTTATTTTATCTGCGCTGTTTACAGCCGCCTGCAAAAAACCGGCCGAGGCACCCGCCGCCGAACAGGGCGCCGCGCCGGACGTGGCCGCCAAGGTGGGCCCTGCCGTAATTACCGAACAAGATTTGGAAAATAAACTTATTTTTATGACGCCCGACGACCAGGAATTTGCCAAAACCCCTATCGGGCGCACCAATTATATTGACGCCCTGGTGCGCGAAAAACTGGCCGAACTGGCCGCCAAAGACGCCAAGCTGGACGAGTCCGACGCGTACCTAAGCGCCCTGGAAGACAAACGCGCCCAATTAAAAGAAATTTATGACGACTTTGCCCAGCAAATGCTTATCCGCTCCTGGTATGACCAACTGGAAGAAAACGGCACCACTGCGGTAACGGAACAAGAAGTAAAAGACTATTTTGATAAATACCCCTACGAAATGACCATTAAACAAATCATCATTGCCAATGCGGAAACGGCCGACCAGGTGCTTCGCGCTTTAAAGGCCTCTCCCTCCCGCTGGAAAACGCTGGAAAGGCAATATTCCGTTGCGCCGGAAAACACCCGCGGGAAAGAATTTTCCTTTATGCCCGGGGAATTTATACCGGCAATTGAAGTCATTGCGGCCAACTCTCCTTCCGGCAGTGTACAGGGCTTTATCAAAACTTCCCAAGGATTTCATATAATAATGAAGACCCGGGAAAAACGGCTTTCTTTTAAAGACGCAAAAGAACGCATAGAAAAAATTTTGCGTATGCAAAAAGAAGACGCCGCTTTAAACGCTTTAAAAAATAAATACGAGGTGTTTGTGTATGAAAAAAACTAACCTAACGGCTTTATTGGCCCTGGTGCTGGCCTTCGGGGTGGGCGCACAGGCCAAAGTGATGGAAACCTCCGTTGCCACAGTGAACGGACAGCCGGTGCTCAGCTCGGAATATGACTCCTACCTGGAAGGCGTGGTGGAGCAATATAAAATCGCGGCGCCGCAATTTTTAGAACAGCCCTACGCGCAGGACGTACTGGGCCGTGAAGTATTAAAAGAACTCATTTCCAAAGAACTGTTGTATCAAGCTGCCGACGAGGCCAAAATCCAAGTAAAAGACAGCGAGGTGGACAGCGGCATTAACGAAATTAAAGCCCGCTTTATTGTGGACGAAAAAACCGGCAAAGAAGACCCCAAAGGGGCCGACAAACGCTTTACCGAAGCCCTCAAAAAACAACACCTGAGCTTAAAAGCGTATAAAGAAAAAATCAAAAAAGACATTGCCGTACGCAAATTAATGGAACAGCGCATCACCGCCACCGTAAAACCGGTGGAAGAAGCCGACGTGAAAGCCTTGTATGAAGATGTAGAAATCTGCATGAAAGGCAACACCAAAAAAATGAAAGCGCTTGAAAAAAAGGACCCGGCCCGCTTTAAAGAAGCCAGCCTCATCGCCGCCAAATTAAAACAACTCACGGCAGAACAGGTGCGCATCGGGCATATTTATTTGGCCGTAACCAAAGATATGAAGCCAGAAGACGTAAAAAAGAAAGAAGAACTGGCCGTTAAAATCAAAGCCGAAATTGACGGTGGGAAAGATTTCTCCGCCGCCGTTAAAGAATATACCGAAGACAAAGCGGCCCTGGCCTCCGGCGGCGATATGATTTTAATTAAAGGCATTGCCCCCAAAGAAATTGACAGCAAAGCCTTCTCTTTAGCCGTAGGCAAAGTGAGCGACCCGATTAAGACGGACCTGGGCTACCACATCATTAAAATTAAAGAAAAACGCGCCGAAAGACAAATCGGCTATGATGACGTAGCAAAAGATTTGGCCCAATATTTGGCGCAGCAAAAAATCCAAAACGCCATGGGTGAATATATTGGCGAACTGTACGACAAGGCTGACGTAAAAGTTACCAAAACTTTTGAATCGGACAAACTGATTGAAGAAGCCCTTGCCAAACAGCAGGCTCAAGCCCAAAAGGCCGATAAAAAAGAAGTAAAGGCCGAAGAAAAAGCCGATAAAAAAGCCGCCAAAGAAGAAAAGAAAGCGGAAGATAAAAAAGAAGAAAAAAAATAATTTCCGCCAAGCGGTTAAATTTATAAAATAAAGAGGGAGCAAAAGCTTCCTCTTTATTTTTATCGGGGTGAATATGTCAGCCAAACCGTTTATAGCCGTCAGCACGGGAGACCCGCTTGGCATCGGGCCGGAAGTAACCGTAAAAGCTTTACAAAACCCGGAAGTGCAAAATGCCTGCCGCGTGATACTGGTGGGGGAGCCGCATTCTTTATATGCGGCCGGTTTCACGCCGGACTTGGCAGACCTCTTACCCGTGGAACACCCCAACGCCTTAAAAAAAGCCAAACACGCCCCCTGCAAATGGGCGGGAGAAGTTTCCTTTAAAGCCCTGCAAACGGCCTGCAAGCTGGCCGCCGGAGGCAAGGCAAAAGCTTTGGTAACGGCCCCCATTTCCAAACAAAGCTGGGCACTGGCCGGCGTACCCTTTACCGGGCATACGGAATTTTTGCGCAAATACTACGGCAAAACCGCTTTAATGATGTTTGTAAGCGGCCCCTTAAAATGCGCCCTGGTTACCGAACACTTTGCCATTAAAGATTTGCACCGCGTTATTACGCAAGCACGCATAGAACAAGCCTGTCTGGATTTCAACGCCGCCCTTAAAAAACTGGGCATCAAACGCCCGCATATTGCTTTGGCCTCTCTCAACCCGCACGGGGGAGACAACGGCCGCTTTGGCAAAGAAGAGGGGCAAACCATTATCCCGGCTTTAAAAACACTTAAAACACGTCATGTCTTAACCCAGGGCCCCTATCCGGTAGACAGCCTTTGGCTGGCCCACAGGCACGGCAATTTTGACGGCATTTTGTGTATGTATCACGATCAAGCCCTCCTGGGTCTTAAACTGGCCGCCAAAGAGCCCATTGTGCACGTAACGGCCGGGCTGGATTTTTTGCGTGCCTCCCCCACACACGGCACCGCGTTTGACATTGCCGGCCAAAACAAGGCAGACCCCCAAAGCATGGCGGCCGCCCTGTTATTTGCCGCCAGCCACGCAAAATAATATTTTACCGTCTATAAATGCATTTATTTTGTTACAATGAAGGTATGCCCCGCATACTGCAATTTTTACAGTTAAATTCCACCAATGCGTACGCCAAAGAACACGCAAAGGAATTGGAAAACGGCGACGTAGTCTGCGCCGAAGAGCAAACGGCGGGGCGCGGGCGGTTTAACCGCAAATGGATATCCGCCCGAGGCGGGTTATATTTTTCCGTTCTTTTAAAACCTAACAATACCCAACATTTGCCCAACTTAACCCAGCTGATGGCATTGTGCATTTGCCAAACCGTACGGGAATTGGGCGCGCCGGCACAGCTAAAATGGCCCAATGATGTGTTGGTCAACAATCAAAAACTTTCCGGCATATTAAGCGAAGTGGTATTGGAACAAAACCGTTTTTATGCCTTGGTTATAGGCGTGGGCATTAATATACGGCAGGCGGATTTAAGCCAAGTGGGGCAGCCGGCCGTATCTTTGGAAGCGTTAAACATACACATCAGCCGGCAGGATATGCTTGCGCGGCTGCTAAAGCGTTTTAACGCCCGCCTGCCCAAGGCATTGGCCGAGGGGTTTGCCTCTTTTGGGGAAGAATACAAAGCCTTGTTCCCCTATATCGGCCGCACCGTTTGTATTACCGCCGGTGGCGGAAAAACCGCCGGAACCGTGCGGGATATTTCCTCCGCGGGGACTTTGCTGCTTCATACGCAGCAGGGCCTGCAGGAGTTTTCTATAGGAGACATGAACGCATGAACCTTGCAGAAAGTACCTCCTTGTTGGACAGCGTAAACTTAACAATCATCGGTATGGTTGTGGTGTTTGCGTTTCTTTTCATCATGGTACTTGTGATGAAAGTGCTGGGCTGGCTGGTGGAAATACTGGAAAAATATTTCCCTCAACCTGCACCCGCGCCGGCCGCCACTGCCGCCCGCGCGGATAACCTGGCGATAGCCGCCGCCGTGGCCGCCGCCAAGAGATTTACCGGTAAATGAGAGGAAGCCAAAAAATGAAAAAAGTTGATTTTATGCTCACGGCCTTCCGCGACGGGTTCCAATCCGTCTACGGGGCACGCGTACTGACCAAAGATTTTATGCCCGCGGTGGAAGCTGCCCGCCATGCGGGTATTACGCATATGGAATTTGGCGGCGGGGCCCGCTTTCAGGCGCTGTTCTTCTATTGCAATGAAAACGCTTTTGATATGATGGATACTTTCCGCAAAACGGCCGGGCCGGATGCCAACCTGCAAACCTTGGCCCGCGGGGTAAACGTAGTGGGGTTAGACAGCCAGCCTTCCGACGTAATTAAAGCCCATGCCCAACTGTTTAAAAAACACGGTACCACCACCATCCGCAACTTTGACGCGCTGAACGACGTAAACAACCTGATTTATTCCGGCCAGTGCATTCATGACGCGGGGTTAAAACACGAAGTCTGCGTGACTATGATGTCCTTAGCTCCGGGTTGGGACCCTACCGGCAAAATCCATACCGAAGAATTTTACGAAAAAGTCCTGCGTGAAATTTTAAAATCCGGCGTACCG
Source organism: uncultured Elusimicrobiales bacterium (assembly GCA_944327085.1). Lineage (GTDB taxonomy): Bacteria > Elusimicrobiota > Elusimicrobia > Elusimicrobiales > Elusimicrobiaceae > Avelusimicrobium. The sequence goes on from CALVGG010000003.1 coordinate 138,934, forward strand.
TTTGATTCCGTCTGCTTTAAAGACGCGTCCGGTACTTCCACCCCCGCCACCGTGGGTAAAACCATTGCCATGGCGCGGCGCATTTTGCCGCAGGGCACCAAAATTGTGTTCCACACGCACGAAACGGCGGGCAACTCCATCGCCTGCTGTTTGGAAGCCATTAAAGCGGGGGCGGACTCGCTGGACCTTTCCATGCAGCCCGTTTCCGGAGGCACCTGCCAGCCCGATATTTTAACCATGTGGCACGCCCTGCGCGGTACGGAATACACCCTGGATATTGATTACAAAAAAATCCAGGAAGCCGAAAACGTATTTAAAGACTGCATGAGCAAATACTTCCTGCCGCCGGAAGCCACCGCCGTCAACCCGGAAATTCCCTTCTCCCCCCTGCCGGGCGGCGCTTTAACCGCCAACACACAAATGATGCGCGATAACGGCACCTTTGACAAATTCCCCGAAGTGGTAGACGCCATGGGCGAATGCGTAAAATTGGGCGGGTTTGGCACTTCCGTTACGCCGGTTTCTCAGTTCTATTTCCAACAGGCTTACAGCAATGTCATGTTTGGCCGCTGGAAAAAGATTACCCCCGGCTACGGCAAAATGGTGTTGGGTTACTTTGGCAAAACGCCGGTGGAACCGGCCGCCGAAGTGGTAAAAGCCGCCAGCGAACAACTGGGCCTGCAGCCTACCGTTAAAACCCCGCTGGAAATTAACGACGCGGACCCCAAGAAAGGTTTAAAACCCGCCAAAGAAAAACTGGAAGCCGCCAGCCTGCCGGTAACGGACGAAAACGTCTTTATCGTGGCTACCTGTGCCGACAAAGGCTTAATGTTCTTAAAAGGCGAATCCAAAATAAACGGCATCCGCTGGGCCAAAGACGCCAAACCGGCCGCCAAGGCAGACGGCGCCACCGCCTGCAAAGTAACGGTGGACGGAACCGCCTACAACGTGTCTTTTGAAGGCGATAACGTGGCCGTGGTAAACGGCAAACGCTTTGCCATTTCCGTGGGAGAGGCCGATGCCAAGGCCGCAGCGGCCCCGGCGGCCTCTAACGGCGCTGCGATGGAAGTAAAAGCCCCCGTACCGGGTGCCATCTTGCGCTTCAGCGCCAAAGAGGGCGACACCGTGGCCGAAGGCCAGGAAATCCTGGTTATGGAAGCCATGAAAATGGAAACCGCCATCAGCGCGCCCAAAGCCGGCACCGTCAGCTTTTTGGTAAAACAAGGCGACCAGGTACAAACCGGCCACCCGATTGCGCTGATTAAATAGGGGGCGTTATGGATATTACCGTTGCATTAACCAAAATATTGCATACCACTTCCCTCTATGCCATTACCTGGCAGCAGCTGGTAATGATTGGGGTGTGTTTGTTCCTGCTGTGGCTGGGCATTAAAAAGCAGTTTGAACCGCTGCTTTTAATCCCCATCGCATTTGGGGGCTTACTCTCCAACATTCCGGTGGCGGATATGGCCGGCCCCAACGGCTTCTTAGGCATTGTGTATAACGCCGGTATTCAAACGGGGCTGTTCCCGCTGTTTATCTTTATGGCCGTGGGCGCCATGACGGACTTTGGGCCGTTAATCGCCAACCCGAAAACGGCCCTTTTGGGCGGCGCGGCGCAGTTTGGTATTTTTGCCACACTGATTGGCGCCATTGCCATGACCAATATGCACATGGGCGATTTGTCCTTCACCATGAAGCAAGCCGCTTCCATCGGCATTATTGGCGGGGCGGACGGGCCGACGGCTATCTTTTTAACCAGCCGTTTGGCGCCGGAGCTGCTGGGTGCCATTGCCGTGGCGGCATACTCGTACATGGCGCTGGTGCCGATTATCCAGCCCCCCATTATGAAACTGCTGACCACCGAAGCCGAACGCAAAATTAAAATGCAGCAACTTCGCCCCGTAACCAAACGGGAAAAAATCCTTTTCCCGCTTACGTTGCTGCTACTGTGTGCGTTCCTGCTGCCGGACGCGGCGCCCTTAATCGGCGCGCTTACGTTTGGCAACCTGATTAAAGAATCCGGCGTGGCGGAACGTTTATCCAAAACCCTGCAAAACGAGTTCTGCAACATTGTAACCATTTTGCTGGGGCTGTCCGTCGGTTCCAAATTACAGGCCAGCCAGTTCTTAACCGCGCAGACTTTGGGTATTTTGGTACTGGGGGTGGTGGCGTTCTCCATCGCTACGGCTTCCGGCGTGTTAATGGCTAAACTGATGAACCTGTTTAGCAAAACCAAAATCAACCCGCTTATCGGTTCGGCCGGCGTATCGGCCGTGCCTATGGCGGCGCGCGTATCCAACAAACTGGGCTTGGAATACGACAAAAACAACTACCTGCTTATGCACGCCATGGGGCCTAACGTGGCGGGCGTAATTGGCAGTGCGGTGGCGGCCGGTATTTTGCTGTCGCTGCTGGGCAAATAACCAATTTGCTAAAACAAAAAACCCCGCTTACCAAGCGGGGTTTTTTATTGGGGTTATCCGTGCGTACCTTCCCAAAAAACACCTTTTTGCATTCATTAAACACAAAAAAATGCCCCCGTTTACGCGGGGGGCGGATAATCAAAAATTTAACAAAACTAGGCCGAAGCCTTCACCCCGTTTTTGGGGCACAGCGCACTTAACGCACAGCCGGAGCACGCCGGCTTGCGCGCATTGCATACATTGCGCCCGTGTAAAATAAGCGCAATGGCTATCCAGCCCCAATATTCATACGGGATAAGGCGGGTTAAATCCTGCTCTACTTTAACGGGGTCCGTTTGTTTGGTAAACCCCAGGCGAAAGGCCAGGCGCTTTACATGGGTGTCCACCACAATGCCCTCCGGCTTTTTAAAATAGTCCCCCAGCATTACATTGGCCGTTTTGCGCGCTACCCCTCGCAGGGATAAAAGGTCCTTCATATTTTGGGGTACTTCCCCGTCAAACACCTCGCAAATGCGTTTGGAACTTTCAATTAAAGAAAGCGCCTTGCTGTGGTAAAAACCGGCGGAGTGGATGATTTCTTCCACCTCTTTTATATTGGCGGCGGCCAGCGCCTGCGGGGTGGGATATTTCTTAAACAAATGAGGCGTAATGGTGTTTACGCGCGCGTCCGTACACTGGGCGGAAAGTATCACCGCCATAAGCAACTGCCAGGCGTTTTGATGATGAAGCGGGATAATATGCTCAGGATATAATTTTTTTAAAGCGGTAATGACGGGCATTACGTCTTTTTTATTTTTCGGCGGCATAGGCGTTCCTTATCCGGCTGTACGCGTAGGAGCAAGCCAGTATAAATAAATTCACCAAAATAATGGTGGCGCCGGAGGGGATGTCAAACACAAAAGACAAATAAACCCCCACCCACACGGCCGCCAACGCAAGCCCCGCCGCCCAATACAACACCTGTTTAAACGTGCGCGCCAACATTAATGCGGAAACGGGCGGAATAATAAGCAAAGCGGAAATTAAAAAAATGCCCACCACTTTAAAAGCCAGCACCACGGCGGCGGAAGTAATCAGCGTAAGCGTTAAATTAACCGCACGCACATTAATGCCGCGCGTATGGGCAAAAGGCGCATCAAACGAGGCGGAAACCAAATCCCGGTAAAAACCAATCACAAAAAACAGCAAAATGGCTAATAGTACCGCACACAGGATTACTTCGTCCGTCCCCACGGTTAAAATACTGCCAAACAAATAGCCAAACAAATCCGTATTAAAACCGCCGGCCAGGCTGGTAATAAAAATACCGACGGCAAGGCCCGCAGCACTGATGATACCGATGGCCGCATCGCCATAAATGCGAAACTTTTCCGTCAGTTTCAAAATCCCAAGCGAGGAAGCCATCACCACCGGTATGGATACATACACCGGCGAAGCCCCCATCAGTAGCGCCGCCGCCACACCTGTTAAACACACGTGGCTGAGTCCGTCCCCAATTAAAGACAGGCGCTTAAGCACCAAAAACACGCCCAACACCGCGCAAATAACCGCCGCCAAAGAGCCCGCCAGTAAACCGCGCTGTACAAAACCGTAGCTTAAAAATTCGCTAATCATGTTTGGCCTCCCCGCAATGGCAGCCCAGGGGGCAGTGGCCGTTATTATGCAGGTGATCTATGGTGTGCTGGGCAAAGGCACCCAATTTGGCGGCCATTTTTTCGGAATGGCAAAACTCCTGCTTGGTGCCGTAAAAAACCAGCTCTTTATCCACATACATAAATTTGGAAATATATTTGCCCACTTCGCCCGTGTCGTGCGTGATAAGCAAAATGGTGACTCCGTAACGGGTGTTAAGCTCTCCCAATAAATTAAAGAAGTCTTCCCGGCTGCCGGCGTCCAACGCGGCGGAGGGCTCGTCCAAAATAAGCAGCTGCGGGCGGCTTACCAGCGCGCGCGCCAATAATACACGCTGCTGCTGACCTACGGACAAATCGTGAAAAATCCGCTTGGCGTAACTTAATGTATTGGTTTTGGCCAGGACTTCATACACTTTTTTTAAGTCCGCATGCGTTACCCGGTTGTGGAAACGCTCAAACCCAAGGCCCATAAAAACCACTTCTTCCACCGATATGGGAAACCGGCTCTGCGCCACCGGGCTTTTTTGCGCCAGGTAGCCAATTTTATACCAATCTTTAAATTGGTCCAATTCCTGCCCGAATAAACGCACCGTGCCTTGGGCTTTTTCAAGCCCTAAAAGCACTTTAAGCAAAGTGGTTTTACCACCGCCGTTGGGGCCAATCAGCCCGACATAATCGCCCGGCTGCATCTGGAAGGTGATGTTATCGAGCACCCAGGCCGTTTCATACCGGAAGCGCACCCCGTTGGCCTCAATTACGGCCGGCATTCAAGCCCCCTTTGCAAACTGGCCAAATTGCGGCGCATCAAATCGGCGTAAGTTACATTATTTTGCGCGTCCTGCGCGCTTACGTGTTCCACCGTATACAAGGGCAACAACTGCGCGCCGGTTTCTTTAGCCACTACCCCGGCCAAATTTTGAGACAGGGCCTCCTCCGTAAACACATAAGGCGCGCCGGAATTTTTCACCAAATCCACCACCTGCGCCAAACGCTTTACAGAATGTTCCCCATCGTGCGAGGTGCCGGCCAAAGCCGTCAGCTCCAGCCCGTAGCGGGAGGCCAAATTGCCAAACGCCAAATGCCCCACATGCACAATGCGGCGGCGTTTGCAATTTTTAAGAGCGGCGGCAAACTGCCGGTCCAGCTCGTCCAACTGCCGGTTAAAAGCGGCCAGATTGGCGGCGTAAACAGCTTGATGGGAAGGGTCTTTTTCCTGCAAGGCTTGGGCAATGGCCTGGGCAAAGGGGCGCATATTGTCAAAATCCATCCACACGTGCGGGTCTTTGGAAGGCTTGGCCGAGGCGGCCGCTTCCACCACAATGGCTCCGTCTTGGGTATTGGTTAATATATCCGTTGCCCAAGGCTCTATACGGCCGGAAACATAAATAAACACGTCCGCCCCGTGCACAGCCACAATGGCGCCGGGGGTAGGCTCAAAAGAGTGGGGCTCTGCATTGGCGGGAAGCAACATAGATAAATTGATGTTATCCCCCCCTATTTGTTTGGCTACCGTATACGGCACGTAACCGGAAGCCACCACCGTTATTTTACCGTCCTGCGCCTGAGGACGCGTTTCTTTTGCGTTAAAAAACCAAAAAGCGGCTCCTGCCGCCAGTAAAACAAAAATAATAAAGAGTGATTTTTTCATATAAGTCCTTATTTATATTATACTTTTTTGCTCAAGCGGTTTTTGCGCGCTTTCCGCCATACCCACCGCCGCCAGCCGTCCTTTGCGGCGGCCGCGCATAATACCCCAAACAAAACCAGTACGGCAAAACGGCAAACCAGCGTTTCCCCAAACAAGGCCACCTGGCCCGTGTACCAGCTTTTGGGCAAGCCAAACAACCATATAGGAAGCCAAATAGTTAAAAACAAAACAAAGCAAAACCAGTCCAGCCCGCTTTTTTTACCGGGCTGATCCACGAGCAGCAAAAACGCCGGGAAAAGTAAAATTAAGGAATAAAAACCGCTCATTTGCGCAACCAACACCATCAAACAACCGGCCAGCGCCCAAACCCGCCAGGTTTTGGCGCTTAACCACGCGGCCAAGGCACCCGCCGCCAATATAATATAGGAAACAGACTGAATAGCCGCTTGCTTGGCCGCCGCCCCCAACCAAAAACAAACCAGCATAAAGGTATTGGCAGCGCTTAATTCATAACCAAACCCGTTAAAACGCCGCACATAATTTAAATGGATTTGCATATTGTTCCATAACCGGCGGTATACAGCCTGCGGGCCCCCGTATAAAAACGCCGGAAGCAGCAGTAGCGCGGCCGTATAAACACCCAGCAGGAGAATATCCTTCCAGCGTTTTTCTTTTACCAAAACAATCCCTAGCGCCAAAGGATACAGCTTGCACGCCCCCGCCGCGGCCAAACACATTAAGGCCAGTTGCCGCACCCAGGGGCGGGGGCTGTCCTTCCCCCGCAAAAAAAGCAGGATAAGTATCAAAACGGGAAAAATAAAATTGGCCCGTTCAAACTGAAACAAAAACGGGGCGGAAAATAATATGGCGGACAAAAATAAAATCCTTTCTGCGCGGGCGCCTTTTTTTAAACGCAGTACCAGCCAACTAAACAAAAATATGCCTGCCGCCTGATACAATACGTATAAGGCTGTACCCTGCCAGCTGGAGCGCAAGGCGGCGGCGCCCCCCTCCCACGCAAAGCCGGGAAGCCAAGAGCTGACTGCGTCATAAAATGCCATGGGCAGCGGCGGATATAAAGTAGCCGCACCGGATAAAGCGGAATAGACGGAGTTAAAAAAATCCATACCTATATCCCACTTATTTCCGTAAAACAAATAATAAGGGTCTAAACAGCCAAGCAGGCAGCCTGTCCAAGCAAACAGTGCCCCCGCCAGCACGGCTACAACAAACACACACGCCATTTTATGGTTTTTCATTTGCTTTATCATAAGCATTATTTACGCCAACAGAACAAATAACCTTTGCATTTATATTTTATAAAACTTGTTGCGGCGCACAATTTACTATAATGTCTTTTACGGAGGTTTTAAATCAATGAGTTACTTGCTAGCATTTTGTTTGGCCCTTTGCTGGGGCACCGCATTTTTGGCTTCCAAAAACATGGTGGAAGCTCTGCCGCCGTACTGGAGCACGTTTTTCCGCGTGGCGGCCGGTTTGGCTTTTTTTATTGTGCTGTACGGCGTACAGCGCAAAAACTTAAAAATCAACCCGCGTGAATTATGGCGCCCGTGGGTCATTGGGTTTTTGCTTATTTTGTTCCCGTTTGCGGCCATTTCCTGGGGGCAGCGGTTTGTGGCTCCTACCATCGGCGGTATTTTTAACGGCACGGTGCCGATATGGTCTTTCATAGCCGGGGCCATTATTTTAAAAGGAGAGGACCGCTTTACCTGGCGCCGCGCACTGGGGGTAACCATTGGTATGGCGGGGCTGCTGATTATTATGTGGCCTTCGCTTACGCTTTCCTTAAACGGCAGCGACAAAATGGCCCTCTACGGCTGTTTTGCGTTTTTACTTATGGCATGGTCCTACAGTTTGGGCAACGTGCTGACCAAACGGATTATGGTGGATAACACTTCCGTCACGCACGAAGCAAACACCTTCCACCAATATTTATTTTCCGCCATTGTGCTGGTAATTGTGGCCGCGTTGGCGGAGCCGTTCCCGCCGGCCTCAGCATTTAGCTTAAAAGTGGTGTTATCCATTTTAAGCGCGGGTATCTTTTCTTCCGCGGTGGCGTTCCTGTTAATGGTAGCCTTAATTAAACGCTGGGGTGCCACGCGTATGGCGTCCGTAACGTATTTTACGCCGGTGGTGGCTATGGCCAGTGACATTATTGCCCGCGGGCGCATGCCGTCTTGTATGGAAATTATCGGCCTGGCTATTATTTTTGTCAGCTTGTTCTTAATACAAAAACCGGTGGACGCGAAATAAATTAACCGTATGAAAAAAATTCTAAACCTGCAATGTATTAACTGCGGCAAAGAACACAAAACCAGCGAGACGGACTTTGTCTGTACCGCCTGTGGCGGAAACTTGGAAGTAAATTATGACTATAAATTAATTTCCAAACGCTTCAGCATCGGCAAATTAAAAGACAACCGGGAATACAATATGTGGCGCTATATGGACCTTTTGCCTATAGACGACCACGACAAAGTGCCCAACGTACACGTAGGGTGGACGCCGCTGTACCGCTGCAAAAAGCTGGCCAAAGAGCTGCACATTTCCAACCTGTTTATTAAAGACGAAGGGCGCAACCCCACCGGGTCTATTAAAGACCGCGGCAGCGCCGTAGCCGTGGCCCGCGCCGTGGAGCTGGACAAAGAAATCATTGCAGACGCTTCCACCGGCAACGCCAGTGACTCCCTGGCCTGCCTGACCGCCAGCCTGCCCATGAAAAGCGTTATTTTTGCCCCCACCTCCGTACCGGAACCAAAACTGGTGCAGCTGCTGGTATACGGGGCGGAAGTAATTGCCGTGGAAGGCTCCTATGACGAAGCCTTTGAACTGTGCAAACAAACCGTGGAACAATACGGCTGGTATTCCCGCGCGGCCGGCTTCAACCCCTACACCCGCGAAGGCAAAAAAACTTGTGCATTTGAAATTTGCGAACAGCTGGAATGGGAAGCCCCGGACAAAGTAATTGTAGCCGTTGGAGACGGCACCATTCTGTGCGGATTATGGAAAGGATTTGTGGATTTTGCCAAACTGGGTATTATTGAATCCATGCCGCAAATGATTGCCGTGCAGGCCCAAGGCAGCGCCGCCATAAAAGAAGCTTTTGACGAAAAGCGCGAGGTGTGCTCCGTTAAAGCCCATACGGTGGCGGACAGCATTTTGGTAAACTACCCGCGTGACGCGGCCCTGGCCATGCAGGCGCTGGAAGAATCCCACGGGTTTGCCGTATCGGTAACGGATGAGGAAATCATCGCCGCCATACCGGAACTGGCCCGCAAGGCCAACATCTTTGCCGAGCCGGCCGGCGCCGCCACTTACGCGGCGCTTAAAAAGCTGGTGGCGGAAGGGAAAATAGAGCATGACGAATCCGTCTGCCTGATCATTGGCGGAAACGGATTAAAGGATACGGACTCCGCCCTAAAAGCCGTTAAAACGGCGGATGTTATCCCCGCCAATATGAACGCCGTGCGCGAAGAATTAAAAAAGAAAGGGCTTATTTAACCTTGCTTTTTAACCAAAACCCCGGGCTAAACACCCGGGGTTTTGTTTTGGCAGATAAAATAAAAACCCGCTCTTTCAAAGCGGGTTGTGCGTTTTATTCAAATTCGCTGATAGGGCAAATGCCGGCCTCGTTATCACAGGCGGTGGCCGCTTGCGGCTGCTCGGCCGCGGGGCGCACGCCCTGCATTTGTTTAAGCGTGTGAGACTGTGTTTTTTGAAACATAGCCTGCACCTGCACCAATACAAACAACAGCACCGCACCGGCCGCCAAGACGATTACGGCCCCTATCCAGCTTAAACCTTTTTTATTCATTATTTTATTGTAACAAAAAACCATTTTTACGCACAAAAACCAGCCTTGAAAAAATTTTAAAAATTTTATTTTAAAAAAAGCCGTTTTTCCGCCTAATAAATGCTACAATATAATGGCTAAAGAATATCATGCTTTTTTATTGTTTTTATTCTTAAAAGGGTGAGGTAACAACATGACACAAAATTTATCGTCTTCCGCGTTGGTAAAACCCGCGGTAAAAGACGCACAGGCAGAAGCCGATATCCCGGCTTCCTACGGCAAAACGGAAAGCTACCTTTTGCCGAAAGACCCGGCGTGGCTCTTTCTGTTTTGGGAAATTACCGCTGCTACCATTGAATGCATTAAAAGCCAATACAGCGCCGACGTATTAAACGCCGCTAAAACCATTATCCGTTTGTATGACGTAACCGGCATCAACTACTTTGACGGCACCAACGCCGTGCAATTTTATGATATGCCCGTTATTTTTGAAGCCCGCAGCTGGTACATCAACGCGCCGGCCACCGGCCGCAGCTACGTTGCGGACCTGGGCTACTTAACCTCGGACGGCCGCTTTATTTTGGTGGCCCGCAGCAACCAAACCCTGCTGCCGCCGGGTAAAATATCGGATATTATTGACGATAAATGGATGATTGTGGAAGGGGACTTCCAAAAATTATTAAAACTTTCCGGTGCCGATTATATTGGCCTGGGCGCCAGCGAGCTGATGCAAGTAATCGGCCAACGCTGGAAACTGACCCAGCTGCCTTCTTCCGGCACGCCTACTTCTTGGTCTTCCTTTGCTTTGCATTTGGAAAAGCCCAAACAGGCGGATGAAGACATTTGGCTGAAAGCGGATTGTGAAATTATTATTTACGGTTCCGCCTCTAAAAATGCCACGGTGTCCATCAACGGTCAAATTATTGAATTAAAAGAAGGCAAATTTTCTATCCGCCAGCACCTGCCCGCCGGCAGCGTGGTGGACTTACCCATTAAAGCCCAAAATGCAAAAGGGGATAAAGTCCGCCAAATTAACATAAAAGCGCTTCGCGAACAGGGGAAATAACATGGCTGAAGAAAAAGGCTACCTAGCACTGGTATTACACGCACATTTGCCGTTTATCAAACACCCCGAATACCCGGATTTCTTGGAAGAAGACTGGTTTTATGAAGCCATGGTGGAAACCTACCTGCCGCTTCTAAACGTGTTTGAAAACTTAACCAACGAGGGGACGGACTTCCGGCTTACCATGTCCCTCACGCCGCCGTTGTGCAATATGATGTCGGACCCGCTGTTAATTGAACGGTTCCGCCATTATTTAAACCAGCGGGTGGAACTTTCCGGCAAGGAAATTGAACGCACCCGCGGGACGGAATTTGAAGCCGTTGCCAAGATGTATTACGACAAATTCCGCCGCTATCAGGATTTGTTTGAAAACCGCTACCACTGCCACATTTTGGAAGGATTTAAAAAATTCCAGGATATGGGCAAGCTGGAAATCATCACCTGCTGCGCCACCCACGGCTATTTGCCGCTGATGGTGCACAAAGAAAGCGTAAACGCTCAAATTAAAATTGCCGTTAACGACTACCGCAGCCGCTTTGGCCGCAGCCCGCGCGGCATTTGGCTGGCCGAATGCGCCTACAACCCGGGGGACGATAAATTCCTGCGTGATGAAGGCATCCGCTTTTTCTTTACCGAATCTCACGGCGTTTTGCACGGCACACCGCGCCCCAAATACGGCATTTACGCGCCGGTATACTGCCCGCAAACGGGCGTGGCCGCCTTTGCGCGTGATATGGAATCTGCCCAACAGGTGTGGAGCGCCGAATCCGGCTACCCCGGAGACCCCCGCTACCGCGAATTCTACCGTGATTTAGGGTATGACTTGGATTACGACTACATCAAACCCTATTTACATAGCGACGGCGTACGCCGCAACATCGGCATGAAATACTATAAAATTACCGGCAAAGTACCGCTGAACCAAAAACAGCCTTACAACCCGCACGAAGCGCGCGAAGTGGCCGCCGTGCATGCCGGCAACTTTATGTTCAACCGCCAGAAACAAATTGAATATTTAAGCACCTTGCTGGACCGCAAACCCCTGGTGGTTTCCATGTACGATGCGGAACTGTACGGCCACTGGTGGTATGAAGGGATTGATTTCCTGGAATATCTTTTCAAAAAGATTTATTACGACCAGAGCGACATCAAACTCATCACGCCCAGCGAATACCTGGAAAAATACCCCGTTAACCAAACGGTGCAGCCTTCCATGTCCTCCTGGGGGGATAAAGGCTACCACGACGTGTGGCTCAACAGCGGTAACGACTGGATTTACCGCCACTTAATTAAAGCGGCCGAACGCATGATGGAAATGGCAAACCAGTTTCCCCATGCAGACGGGCTGCTGCGCCGCGCGCTGAACCAGCTGGCACGGGAACTGCTGCTTATGCAATCTTCCGACTGGGCCTTCCTGATGACCACCGGTACCGCCAAGGAATATTCCACCAAGCGTACCAAGGACCATATAAAACGTTTCAACGAATTATATGAGCAAATCAAAGGCAACCGCATTAACGAGGCGTATGTGTATGATTTGGAACAGAAAGACTCTATCTTCCAACAGATAGACTACAACGTCTATTCCAGCGCCGCAAAAGATGCGGTACTAAAAAAATACCAATAAATCATTAACTAACCACAAAAACCGCGCATACACTGCGCGGTTTTTTTATTTTTTCACAGTTAGGCCCAAAGGCCCAACCGCAATTAGGCCTAAAGACACTGGCACCCAAACTTTGTGTTTATTAAACTAAAGGTATGAAGAAAATTACCCTGTGTTTAACCCTTATTTTAAGCGTCTGCTGTGCGTTTTGCTCCACCGGCCCCGGCGGCAAACAAGCCTTGCGCCGTGTAGCCAAAGAAGCTTCTTCCACCCAAAAAGCCCCTGTTTCTGCTATAAAAAAATTAGGGAAAGCCGGCAAAGAAGCCACCCGCCTTTATTCCCCCGCCAATTACCGTCATATGGGCGAAAAGTTGGAGGTGGTGATGTCTCAATCCTCTTTTAAACAATTATTAAACCGCCGCCAGGCCTACCAGCACGAAATTAATGCCATGGCAGAAATTTTGCCGCGCATTATTGCCCTGCAGGCAAGCCCGGCCCCGTCTGAGCTGGCTTGGGCGGAACTGTTAATTAAAGACTTGGTGATTAATAAAACCCTGTCCTCCTCCCTGCTGCAACTGCTGGAAAACAAAGAATATGCCCAGCTGGCCAAGGAAATATCGGATTATTACGCCATACCGTTGGATAGGGATTTGGCCTCCCTTTCCCACAGAAACCTGCGGGAAACCGTTGTAAACAGCGCATTAAGCTATGCACAAACCCACCCGCATAAACCCAATTTGCCGTTAAGGGAATTATTAAAATCCTGGAAGGTAACCGCCCGCACCAAAGAACACTTGCGTAAATTTTTGGCCGTACCGGAATTACTGCACAACAACCCGGAAGAATTTAAAAAATTTGTGCGTGACGCTTATAACCAGCATCAAAAAGGCTTGCGTCAATCCGTCAACGCACCGGAAGTAAAAGCCACCATACGCACCTATACTTTAGCGTTGCAGGACCTGAAAGCATTTGTAGCCAAACACCACCGCCAGCCGATGTGGAACTCCCCCATCAAAGAACGGCGCCTGTATAATACCCTGCAGCTTATTTTAACCCGTAACACCACAAACACGTTTTATGAAACCGAAACCATCAAACGCCAGTTACGGGAAGTGCTTTCCCAATATCCAAACCGGCCGTTTTATGAATTTCAAAAAGACTTTCAGGATTTTTATGCCAAGCATAAAAGGCTGCCGCAATCCCTGCAGGAACGCCCTTCCGCCAGTTTGCACGAACGCATGCTGTATGACGAAATGGTACGGTACATGACGGAAGGCATGTTTCATTTACCCTAATAACAAACACGGGCTGCTTAAAAGCAGCCCGTGTGCAATTACATTCTCAAAAAACTTATTTGTATTCCAGTTTAACCAGTTTGTATTTCTTGGGCCCGCGCGGAAGAATGGCCTCAAATTCTTCCCCTTCTTTTTTGCCCAAAACACCGCTGGCTAACGGAGATTTAACGGACAGAAGGCCCTTGTCCGGGTTGGACTCCATAGACCCTACCAACGTATAGGTAAATTCTATATCTGCGGCCAAATCTTTAATGGTTACCGTGGCCCCAATGCGCGCTTCGCTATGGTCAACGGCCAAATCATCGGTAATTTCGGCATTGCGCAGTTTCATTTCCAAATCGTCTATGCGGCGCAGTGTTTCGGCCTGTTTTTCTTTAGCGGCGTGATATTCCGCATTTTCTTTTAAATCCCCCTGGGCTGCGGCAGCGCCAATCTCTTCAGAAAGCTGTGCCTTCTGTTCTTTTAAGGCCTTTACCTCTTTTACTAAATCTTCATATTTTTTGCGGCTAACGTAAAACTTTTCCATATAACACTCCTATTAATTAAAAGTGTACAATTTATGCCTTGTCTTTTCAACCGCGCCGCTGGCCAAAATTTATTATAATCGGTAATATGAAGACCCTGCTGGCTTGCTTACTCATCTGCTTTACAGCGCCTGGTTTGGCGGCCAAAACCCACGTGCAAATAGCCGAAGAAAACGTCAAAAACGTGGTAGCCGTTAATGTGGCCAAAAACGACGGCACCACCTTTACCGGCACGGGCTTTGTGGTACACCCGGACGGGTTAATTGCCACCAGCCGCCACGTGGCTGATAATGCCCTGTATATGAACGTTACCTTTAATACGGGCGCCGTATCGGGTGAAGCCAAACTGGTAGCCCAAGCCACAGATGTGGACCTGGCCCTGCTTAAAATACAGGCGGCCAACCTGCCCACGGCCGTTATCGGCAATTCAGACACGGTACTCCCCGGGCAGATTATCACCGTTATAGGCAACCCGCGCAGGTTGCAAAACACGGTATCTTCCGGCTTAATCAGCCAGGTGCGCCAAAAGGCCAACGGGGTGCTGTGGCACCAAATCAGCGCCCCTATTTCCCCCAGTTCCAGCGGAAGCCCCGTATTTAATGAAAACGGAGAGGTGATATCCGTGGCATTTGGCAGTTATAAAGGGGAAGGAAACCAAAATTTAAATTTTGCCGTTCCTTCTAACTATTTAATCCAGCTCATGCAGTCCATAGGCTACACCCCTACTTACACCCCTCTTCCGTCCGCACAACCGGAAGGCAATGCTTTTGTGCGGCATATTCAAAAATCCTGGCAGATATTAAAACGTTTGTTAAAAATTGCTTAACCCCTCTTGAAAAAACCGCTTCAAACGGGTAGACTATGAGTAACCATTCACGGGGGCGTTTTTACGCGGCCCAGGCAATGGAATATTTTTATTTGTTTAGAGGCCATTATGAAAAAAACCATTGGCAAAACCGTTTTGATAGTATGCATCTGTGCACTGCTGATATTTTTGTTATTACCGTTTTTGGAAACCCAAGAACCTTCCGCCAAGGCGGGCAAAAAGGCTTCCCCTCAAATTTTTACGTCCAACCCGTTAACGGAACTGGTAAACCGCATTGCGGCCATTTTTCAAAGTAAAGAAAAACGCCTGGCTAAAAAAGCGGCCGCCGCACAGGCAGAAGCCCAAGCCGCCAAAGACGCATTAAATGAACTGTATGCCGATACGTCCGCCCAGGCGCCGGCGCGTTACGCCGCCACCCAGGCAGACGATACGCAGGGCCAAGCCCAAACCACCACTTTTACCAATGCCAATTTTGATTACGGCAACGCCGCCTTGCAAGACGAAGACGGCAACTGGATATTGGTACGCCAAACCGCGCCGGATGCCCCGGCCCGCGGCATGCACGAAATCAACACCACCGACGACGCCTACGAACGTTATATCCGCCAGGAAAAGGCGGCCCGCTCCACCCCGGGGCTGGGCGCCCCCACCCGCCCGGCGGACTCTGCCCTGGCCCGCCTGTTAGCCCCTATCAAGGGCTTGTTTGGCATTAAGCAAAACAGCACGGCCCAATTACCGGCTGACGCAACGGCCTCTGCCGTGCGGGCACCTGCCGCCAATACGGTAAAGGCATCACAGGGGTTAGGTTCAAATAATGGCAAAGAGCCGTCTTCTTCCCTGCCTGCCCGCCCCACGTTGCCGTCTATCCCCGCCGGATTGGCAAACGCCGTCTTGCCCGTGCAGGCTGCCGGCAACGCAGGCGCAAATACGGCACAATATTCTGCCGCGGATATGTTAAACCCCATGCTTGCCATCACCCGCGCCAGCGAATGGATTCAAGAAAACCAAGACCCGGAAGCGACCGACGAAGAAAAACAACAAAATAACGAAAAGCTGAAAAATATGATTTATAAAACCCGGGCGGAACTTTCTGATAAATTAACCAAACAGGTACAAGAAGAAGCCGGCAATGCCCCCGCGCCGAACCATCTCCCCACCACCATCGGCTGTAGAGGGGAAAGCGGGTCTTTTTACTCGGCCGAAGGAGCCCCTTGCGCCAACCTGCCTTCCGTAGCGCAGGATCCCGGCGCTTGGCTTAGCGCAGACGAACAAGACAAACTGGCCCAACAAGGCAAACAAAAACTGATGGAAAAATTAAACCTGCCTGCCGGGCACCCCGCCGTGCCGGACGTGAATATGTTGGTAGTATTGGGTAAAACCAAAAACATACTCCCCCCGGATATGGAAGAAAATGCCGAAGACACCCCGGAACAAAAACAAGCCAAAGAAATAACTGGCCGCATTTATGAACTGATGCTGGAAAAACAAAACTGCACAAAAGAAGAATGCTACTGGATACCCAACCAATTGCAGCAATACCCCAGTGTGCGCGAAACCGTGCTTTCCGCCGGGTTTAACTCTATAGAAGACCCCCTTAAATTGTATGACCAATGGGTGCCGCAATTGCAGGCAGAACTGATGGACGAAACGGCTGGAGATCAAACCGGCATGCAGTTTATAGATATGTCTAAAGTCCTCTCCACCAATGCCCCGGCATACATACCCATTACGCGCGAGCAAATGCAGGCGCTTAACCGCCGTAACGATGACCGCAAATTAATGAACCCCGAAACCCGAAAGGACCACATCGTCTTTTACGTGCCGGACCCGCAAAACGCGCGTGAAATGATAGACGTATTCCGTGAACACCCGGCCTTCTTGGTATGGGGTAAAGACGGCAAAGTGTTTGACCGCAGCGCCAATATGGATACTTCCGCCCGCGCCGATATGCTGCAGAACGACGTAACCCAACGTGCTAAAGACATGGCCGAATTTGCCAAAGGGGTGGTGCAGGAACTCTATCAGGAAAACCTGATAGACACGTCCCGCCGCCAAACCAAAAAAATAAGCAATATGAACGCCACCCAGGCTACCCAGCAGCTGCAAAAAAACATCCAGGGTACGCAAAAACCCGCCGGCAGCAAAGTAACCAACAGCAAAATACCGGGGCTGCAGTTTAAAGAACTGAAATTATAATAAAAGGGCCGCTATAAACAGCGGCCTTTTTTATATTTAAAATATACGTTCCATTTCCCCCCAAAAACGGGTATAATTTATTAGCAAACAGGGTGCAGCGGTTCTGCCCCTTACCAAGGAGTTGTATATGAAAAAATTACTGCCCGTTTTAGCCGTGTTATGCGCCTTTGTTTTTGCCGGCGCCTGCCGCCATACCGAGGAGCCTTACAACCGCTCTGACTATAAAAAAGAATATGAACGTCTTTTCCGCCGCAATGTTTTTGCCCAGTGTGAAAATATGGGCACTTTCTATGCTACCTATTGCCTGGCCAGGCTGGACCAAAAACCCGCCAATGATGACCCGCGCTATAAAGTAACGTTCCTGCGCGGGCCGCTAAAAGGCAAAACGGTTTGGACCACCAAAGTAATTACCAAAACCCTGCCGGTAGATGCCGGCCCCCTGCCCAAAGGCATGGTGGTATTGCGTAATTTTGACAACCCCCGCCAGGCCTATGACGCCGAACATATTGACCGCTGGCACCTGGGCGTAGTGCACGATACCCGCAATATAGACAAAGGACATATTGAACTGGAATTCCCCCGCGATGCCAATGACTTTATGGCCGGGCGCGAAAGCATTTACCTGCACAATATACGCTATGTGGTAAAACCGGAAGTGAAAGACATACGTACCTGGCTGTAAAAACAGTTTTTACTTTAATTGAATAGGAGTGTTTACGTGAAATTAAAATCTTTTTTTATTACTGCTGCGCTTGCCTTTTTGCCTTTAAGCGCCTGGGCCGCCGAAGGAGACCCCATCACCCTGGAAACCATGTTGCTGGACGTGCCCACCGCCCAAGTGTTGGACCGCTACCAAGCCTCCTTCTTAACTCGTGCGTACGAGCACGGCTCCTTAATGGAAACGATAGAATTTGGGGTATTTCCCCGCGTTAATTTAGGGGTGTCTTTTTCTGCGCATGAATTAATCGGCAGTTCGTCTTCCATTAAAGTTTTATCGCCCGATTTTCAGGCCAAGTGGAAAATTTTTGACGGGGATTTATACCTGCCGGCCATTGCCATCGGTTACGACGGCCGCCGCTACGGCTACGGTTATAAAGACCGCATATACAGCTACCCCACGGATAAAAATAAAAAATACATGGATGATCGCAAAGGCGGGTATTTAACCCTTTCGCGGGAAATTATCATACCGGGGCTGGACGCTACGGCCGGGTTAAACTTTTCCGATTTTGACTGGGAAGAAATGTATTTCTTTACCGGTATGTCTTACGTATTTAAAGACACCATAGGCTTAGTAGCCGAGTGGGATAATATACGCAATATCCGTGATTCCCGCTTTAATGTGGCCGCACGCTTTTATTTGCATCCGTCCCTTTCGTTTGATGCGGGAGTGCGACGCATTGGCCGCGGAGACGAAAGCGAACGCATTATACAATTTCGCTATGTAAGCAATTTTTAGGGCCGCATAGTTTTATTTTCCCCGGCCCCGCAGCGCCCGCAAGGGCAGCACAACGGGGCCGTTTTTAACGAAGAGGTTTTATGACAGACACTACCCCCCAACCGCCTAAAGGCGGTATGCCCCCATTTAAACGCAGAACGATTTTTATTAAAAAATCGCTCCAATTGCGTTATATGCTGATGATTATATTCAGCGTACTCATCGGCCTGGGCATTATGGCTTTTGAATTAACCGTTACGCTGGACGAAATTTTTGACCGCTACCCCGTACTTGTACAGCCTTTGTACGACAATTTACTTCCTATTATGACTTCATTTGCCTATAAACTATCGCTTTACGTTTTGTGTGTGGTGGTTATATCTGCCCTGGTATCCCACAAAATGGCGGGGCCTGTTTACCGGTTTGAACAAGTATGCAAAGCCATTGCCAAGGGGGATTACTCCCAGCGGGTGCACCTGCGCAAAGGGGACCAATTGATGGACCTGCAGGACGCTTTCAACCAGATGATGGACAAAATAGAAGCAGACATAAAAAACAAAAAATAAGGGGGATTATGAAAAAAATTTTTATGTTGCTGCTGGTGCTATTTCTGGCACCTGCGGCCTTTGCCCAAAAGGAATACGGGCTTAAATTTTCCAGCTTAATTAATGATGACTTAACGCTGGAAAACGCCATCCGCCTGGGCCTGGAAAATAATACGGACTTTTTGGCCGCCCGCCAGGAAATTACCATTGCCGAGCAAAAAGTGGCCGAAGCCAAATTTATGTATTTCCCGCAAATATCGCTGCAGGGCACGGCCACCTGGTTTAATTTGGATTACCCAATGGTACTGCCGGAAGCCGTGGGCAACCGCTTTTTAATCAACGATGATTTATTAAAACTGACCGAAGACGACATCAAAAACCAATTCTACGGCGTAGGCGTAACCGCTACCCAATATTTATATTCCGGCGGGCGCATTTCCAGCACGTTAAAAATGGCCAAAGCCAATTTAAAGCAAGCCCAAAGCAAATATGATACGGTAAAAAATGCCGTTGTATTAAACATCAAAAAAGCCTTTTTTAATTTGCTTTACGCACAGGAACACACCAAACTAACCGAAAAAACCGCCCAGCAAGCCCAAAATTTTTATCAGGATCTGCGCCTTTCCCCCTGGGAAAAAGTACAGGCACGGGCAGAACTGGCTGCTTTATTGGGGGCACGCAACGCAGCAGTAAAAGAATTAAAAGACGCCGAGCTGGCCATGCTGGTTGCTTTGAACAAAGAATTAAATTCCCACGTAAAAGTGGTGGGCAGTTTTAAACCCGCAAAGGTAGAGCTGGATTTGCCGCATTTAAATTTATGGTCTATGGAATTTAGGCCGGAGTTAAAATCCGCCATTTATGCATTAGAGCTGGACAACCTGGCCATTGACCTGGCCCTCTCCCGCCGTTACCCGGATATTATTTTAAGCGGCAGTTATGAACAGCTGGGATATGATAATTTGGATTCCGTTAACCGCCAAATTTCCGTGGCGGTGCGTTTGCCGCTTTCTTATAATTTGGCCACACAGTCTGCCCAAAAGAAGGCCGAACAAACCAAAAGCACGCTGCGCCGCTCCGCCATAGAAGACAAAATTCATGTGCAGGTGGCCTCGGCTCATGCCAATATGATGTTCTGGCAGGCGGAAGTGCTCCAACGACAGGAAACTTTTACCGATATTTCCAAATTATTCACCCAGGCACAAAAAACCCCAAAACAAGGCGTCGTACCCTTGCAAGCTTTAGGGTCATACCTGCAGGCCGGAAGCGATTACTACACCGCCATACGCAACAATTTAACGGCTAAGGCAGAACTGGAATGGACCATCGGCCGGGATTTATAATATATGCGCAAAGCCTTTCACCTCTGTATAACGGCCGGACTGCTGGCATTACTGCCCGCAACGGCCGTTTACGGTTTGGGAAGGCAGACGGATGACGAAATCCTGCGGGATTTTTTATGGGAAGAATTTACCCAGCTGCCTAAAAACAAACGCCCGGCCGTGGGGCTGGCTTTATCGGCCGGCGGTGTGCGCGGTTTTGCCCATGTGGGCGTGCTGGAAGTGCTGGACAATGCCGGCATGCCCATTGATATGATAACGGGCACGTCTATGGGATCGGTGGTAGGGTCTTTATACAGTGCGGGGCTGCCGGTATCTAAACTATGGGAAATCAGCCGCCATATGACGCTAAAAAAAATCACCCCGGATTTTAACGTAGGCGGGTTGCTGCGCTTTTTACTGGCTAAAAAGCTGCCGTCTTCCAGCAATTTACAAAAATTTTTTAATGAACAAATTGGGGAAATGCGCTTTGAAGATTTGCAAATTCCCTTTTCCTGCGCGGCTATGGACGTAAAAACCGGCGAACGGGTTTTGTTTGATTCCGGCCCGCTTTCCATTGCCGTGCGCGCCAGCATGAACCTGCCCGGCGTGTTTGAACCCGTACAATACCGCCACCGCCATTTGGTGGACGGCGCCGTGGTGGATTACCTGCCCACGGAAACTTTGCGCAAAATGGGGGCGCAGTATGTAATAGCTTCCGTAACGCCGCCGGATTTTTCTTCCCAAACACCGCGGACTATTGCCGAATATTTCCTGCGCGTGGGGGACGTGCGCGGCGCGGCAATGATTGAGGAATCTTCCAAAAAAGCGGATTTTGTAATTACCAACCGCGTGTTAAACATTTCCACGCTGGAGCTGGACAAACTGCCCAAAGCCGGGGAAGAGGGCATTTTATCGGCCACCAAAAGCTTGGCGGCCTTACAGGAAGATATGCTTTTAAAAATGGGGCAATATGTATACCAACCGTAAAGTAATGTGTTTGTTACTGGGGCTTTGCCTGCTGGCCGGCTGTGCGGGCCAGCCGGGCCTGCTGGGGCTGGATATTACTACCCGCCACGACAGGAAAGAATACGTACAGGCGCGTGATTTATTTAACGCCGGCCAATACCAAGAGGCCATTACCCAGTTAAGCGCTTATATTTATAAAACAAAAAATGTAAAACGCCGCGAGGTGCGCGCTTACCGCCTGCTGGGGCAAAGTTACGAACAACTGGGCAATTTAAGCAAAGCGCTGGAAACCTATCAGGAAGCATTGGAATTCCACCCCAATGATGTACCCCTTTTGCTGGCTGCCGCCAGCTTATACCGCCGCACCGAATTAAATGACCGTTCCCTTGAATTATACGAACACGCCCTTTCCCTGCAACCCAACAACCAGGACGTATTGGCCGGCGTGGGGGAAATTTATCTGGCTACCGGCTATTATGCCAAGGCCCGCTCTTATTACGAACAACTGTTTAAACTGAACCCGCAGGCCCAAGCCGTACACCGTGCGCGTTACGCCCAAACCTTCTACCAACAGAAGGACTACGCCAACGCTTTTATTAACGTAACCATGGCCCTTTCCGAAACGCCGGACAACCCGGATTTTTGGCTCTTAAGCGCCAAAGCAAACCGCGGTTTAGGCCGCTTTAACGACGCCCTGGCCGATTTGGATACCGCCCTTTTGCTTGTCCCCAACCGTGCGGATTTGGAGGCCTACCGCGCTTTATGGCTCCACCAGGCCAAGCGGTATGCCGAATCTGACTGGCAGGCCCGCCAAATTTTGGATAAACGCCCCGGCAATGAGCTGGCCCTTTTTGTAATGGCTATGAACGCCAGCAGCCAAGGGAAACACCAACAGGCAAAAACCTTGCTGCAACAAATCCGCCAAGGGGATAAAGAAACTTTTATCCACCGCTTTGCAGACAGTTTATTTGCACCGCCGGCCATTGCCCTTCCGTCCGCTGAAAACAAACGCCCCCAATTTTAATATTTTCCTCAAACAGCCGGCAGTTCCCCTGCCGGCTGCTCTTTGCCAGGGGGCGGCACTGCCCACGCACCGACCGGACCAACATTCCTCAAATATAAGTCTAGCCCCCTATTTAAAGCCCTTTTAAGGGTATAATGCGGCGGCACCAGGCCGTCCGCGCGGCCCGGGCCCGGTAGTATCAGGCAGGCACAAAAAAGCCGGGTTGCCCCGGCTTTCAAAGTTTTCCCCTCTTATTTGGGACGGGAGACAAAAGGTTTTCGGTCCGGATGTTTGCCAGTGGGAACCAGTTCCACCTCGTCCACCAGCAAAGAAGGAACGATAAAAGAACGGGCGGGATCCGCCCCTTCCGGAAGGTTGAATATGGTTTCATCATCCCCGGCGGCCAATATATCACGCAAAGAGCGGGAAGTAAAATTCTGCAATTTGGCGCCGTATACTTGTTCTTTGCGTCCGTCTTTTACATACAGGCGGGTGATATTGGGCAGTTCGTCCGTGGCGTTTGGCATGGACTCCACAATATAACCATATTCCAAGTCTAATTCCCGGCAACGGTCCAATAATTTTTGTTCCAACTCCTGTTGGGTAAAAGTTTCCTGCGGGGTAATAAATAAATTGGTTACTCCGGCCCGCGGGCGCTGGCGGAATGAAGCCCGCGCATGGCCGTTGCTCTTTTTACGCCCTTGGGTTAAACTGCGGCTAAAAGGCAAATCCAGCAGTTTGCCGTTGCTTACCAGAAGCAAATTCTCAGCGGGTACGCCTTCCGCATCCACCGGGGAAAACCCGGCCAAAGCCACACCTTTATACTCCTGCAAAAGCGGTTTATCCTCTACCGTAAACTGCTTGGCAAAAACACGCTGGCCGATTTTATCTTTAAATCCGCCGGCGGTAAGGTCTTCGCCCTTTTCCTGCAGCAAAGGTTTGGTGTTGGACACATTGGCCGCAAACAATACATCCATCATTTCCTGTGCGGCGGCCGGTTTAAACAAAACCGGGCCCACATAAGGAGTGGCTTTTTTGGCATCGTACCCGTCATTTACCTGTTTATAAAAAGCATCCGCCTTTTTAAGCAGTTCTTCTTTGGAAGGCAAACCGCCCTGGGTATAGACCCATTCCGTAGACGGCTTTTGTTTAAAGCCGTCTTTATTGCGTATTTGGGCGCTTAAAGTTACGCTTCCCCAAGAGATATTTAAACGCTGCTTGCCCCCCTGGCTGTTTAAATACCACATCATGCCGGGCACAATGTGAATATTTGCCGCGGCTTCTTCCAAATGCGGATATTTTTTTGCCACGGCGGAAAGTTCTTTTACCAAATCTTCATAATATGCATGGTTCGGCTGCTGCCACGGAAATACCGGCGCCAAAAACTCACCTTGCTTGGCGGGGGCAAAATCGGGCGATTTATCCGTCAGGTTCTTTTGGCGTAAGAAAGCCTGCTTTTGGAAAAACATTTCTATCATTTCCCGGTATTCCAAATCCGTCACGTTCCACAGCCCCAGGCGCAAGGCGTCATATCCATCCCCCATTTTAAATTCTTCGTTGGGGGCATAAAAATAATAGTAGTTGTGCATAAAGCCGTTGCTGTTTTCTTTTGCATTTCCCACCACCATATGTGTGCGCCCCACCAAAAGTGCAAAAGGGATGGTGTCGGAGCTGCTAAAAGTAAGGTCCCCCCATAAAGACTCATAGCTCAACGTTTGGGTTTTCTTTATCCAATAAGACGTAAAATACGGGCGCGGAGCATCCGGGATTTTCAGTTCCTTTTGCGTGCGGGAGAGCTCGTCCTGCATGGCTTTAAAGTATACGTCTTCCTGCGCAAAAACGAATGCAGGTGTTAATAATAAAAGGAATATAAACAGTTTTTTCATTTTTTACCTCCTTGGGAGGAGCTTTCCGCATACGGCGGGCGCAAAATGGGCGGCTTGGAAGGGTTTTTATGTACTTTTTCCACTTCCATTTCCGACACTAAAATACTGGGCGACACGGCCGACACCGGCACCCAGCCCGATTCGGCCCCGCAGCTTCCGTTAAAAACGGCATAATCATCTGCCGCGGCAATGACCTTGCTAAAACTGGTTAAAGGGGTGCCCACCAAATCCACCCCGCGCACGATTTCTTTGTGCCCGTCCGGATAGATTTTATACACCAAAAGCGGGTTTACCTTAAAGGCCTGCGGGGCGGAGGTTTCCGTCATGGTAAAACCGCCGGATATATCTTCAATAATCAAACCATACGGTTTGTTCTGGCGTTTAATTTCCGCTAACAGTTGTTTTTCCAACTCCTCGTAAGAAACGGCTTTTACCGGCGTGATAATGGTGTTGCCCATGCGCGATACGGCGCGGTAGCCAAATTCCTTACGGCCGTGCCCGTTGGACTGAGAAAAGTTTTTAATGGGGCTGGAACTCATTAAGAAATTTTTTAATATGCCTTTTTCAATCAATGTTACATTTTGGGCGGGGTTGCCTTCGTCATCAAACAAGTAATACCCGCGCAAAGGCACACCCTGGAATTGGGAAAGAAGGGGGTTGTCGCTCACGTTTAAAATGGGCGAAACAACCTGCTTGCCTACCCGGTTGGTAAAGGTTTGGCCAAAAGAATCACTCTTTTGGCGGTGGCCCTCCAAGCGGTGGCCTAAAATTTCGTGAAAGAACACCCCGCTGGCGCGGTTTTTTAAAATAACCGGCCCGGTGTAAGGCTCCATAGCGGGGGCAGCCAGCAAGGCTTTTAACTCTTGCACCATGAGGGCAAAGTCTTCCTTCATGGTTTCCAGGGAGGGGAAGTCTTCCATCTTTACCCCGTCATAAATTGCATTTCGCTCCAGAATCATCCCCTCCGGGGTTTGGGCTTGAATCATAAAAGAATACCGGCCCAATATGCGGGGGGTGCGCAGGCGGCTGCCCACGCTGTTTACAAAGAAGGTATCCTCCTGCGAAAGGGAAAACGCAAACGCACTTTTATCTATAAAATCATATTCTTTCACTAAGGCGGAAATTTCTTTCAAACGGTTTGCTATTTCTTGGCGGTCATAAGTTATTTCCGGGTGGGTTTGGCAAAAAAGCTGTTTTTGCGGCGGGACGAAATCGTCCGACGGGTCCAAACTGGCGGAAGAAACCTGCTTGTTGCTAACCACATTATTATAATCGTCTTGGGCTTTTTCCACCGCTTTCTGCGTGGAGCGCCACAATAAATGGCGCAAAGCACGCCGGGACTTTTGATCCGTAGGAACCACGCCCCCCTCCAGCCTGTATTTATTCCAAAAGCCCTTTAATTCGTGGGTGTTATCCGTCTGGGCGCTGCCCACGCGTGCGTCCACATCCAACCAGCCGTAGATTCCTTTTGTATTTTGGCTTAAATCCCCCGCCACCGCTATTAAATTTAATTCCTTCATAACCCTTAACTGGTAGGACAAATAATAAACAGGCGGTTTTTGTTTTTTAAGTGTTTTAAAGTTACGCATAAGTTCATTGGAAAGAATCTCAAGCATAGGGTCTTTTTGGGCGTTGCACTCGGCGGCGTGCCCCGCAAAAGAAGAAACAAACAAAACAAACAGTAAAAACAGTTTTTTCATAAAATCCCCCTATTGCAGTATTGTAGCATAATATATTTACGCACAGGCGGGCCGGCTGCCGGTTGGCCTTTACCCTTAAAAATGCTAGAATAAGTTGTTCTTACGTGCCGAGATAGCTCAACTGGCAGAGCAACGGTTTTGTAAACCGTAGGTTGTGGGTTCGACTCCCATTCTCGGCTTTTTTCTTTCATCCGCCTATGGCGGTTTTTTTATGGCAAAGTACAGCCAAAAGTTCATTTTCCTAAATTGCTATAATGAAATATATCTTTAATATTGGAGAAGAAAATTAATGGAACCTGTTACCACTTCCGTTTCCGTGGCCATGTGGATTGCTTTTTGGGTAATTGTATTGGCCGCTTTATTTATTGACTTAGCCGTTTTAAATAAACACCACGGCAAAGTATCTATTAAAGACGCGGCCGTAATGGTTTGCGCCTGGGTGTCTTTGGCTGTGCTGTTTGGCGGAGCCATCTGGCTGGTGGAAGGGCCCAACCACGCGCTGGAATTTTTTACCGGGTATGTGTTGGAATATTCCCTGTCCGTGGATAATATGTTTGTGTTTATTATGATTTTCGGCTATTTTGCCATACCGGCCCACCTGCAGCCTAAAGCCTTGCTGTGGGGTATTTTGGGCGCGGTGGTCATGCGTTTTATATTCATTTTTATAGGGGTAAAGCTGATTTCTGCCTTTTCGTGGACGATTTACGTCTTTGGCGCCCTGCTTATTTTTACCGCGGCCAAAATGCTGCTGCAGAAAGAAGACGATAATTTTGACCCCAGCCAATCTTTTATTTTAAAAGTATTTAAAAAAATTATGCCCATCAAGACCGACTATCACGGCGAAAACTTCTTTATTAAAGAAGCGGGCAAATGGCTGGCCACCCCGCTGTTTGCCACCGTATTGGTTATTGAAATGTCCGACCTTATTTTTGCGGTGGACTCTATTCCCGCGGTGCTGTCCATCACACAGGACACGTTTTTGGTGTATTCTTCCAATATTTTTGCCATTATCGGGCTGCGCTCTCTGTACTTTCTGCTGTCCGGCATGGCCACCAAATTCCCGTATCTTAAATACGGCATTTCGGTCATTTTGTTCTTTGTGGGCGTAAAGATGTTAGTCAGCCGGTTTTGGCATATACCGGTGGTGGCGTCTTTAGGCGTTATTGTGGGCAT
This sequence comes from uncultured Elusimicrobiales bacterium, assembly GCA_944327085.1. Classification (GTDB taxonomy): domain Bacteria; phylum Elusimicrobiota; class Elusimicrobia; order Elusimicrobiales; family Elusimicrobiaceae; genus Avelusimicrobium. The sequence goes on from CALVGG010000003.1 coordinate 165,999, forward strand.
TTTGGCCATTTCCATACTGGCCAGCCGCATGTTCCCCCCGAAAGAAGAACAAGCCCGGTAACGGGGTAGACAAAACGGCCCGGATTTACTAGAATATAAAGACCAAATTTAATTCAGTTATAAGGAAGGAAACTATGGCGTATAAATGTGCAGTGTGTGGCAAAGCCCCGGTATCCGGCGGTTCTTACAGCCACTCTAACCTGAGAACAAAAAGAAGCTTTAAGCCCAACTTGCAAAAACAAAAAGTGATGTTGGACGGCAAAGCACAGACTGCGTATGTTTGCACCGTCTGCATCAAAAGCGGCCGTGCAGCCAGACCTACCAAATAGTCATACTTTTTGCGCATTCAATCAGCCCGTGCTTTCTATTAGTGCGGGCTTTTTTTGCTAAGTAGAGGAAACGGCTTGATTAATTTTTATAAAACAACTATGGGGCTGGGGGCTGTATTGCTGCTGGCCCAACCTATATTTGCCGCTGAGGTTCTGCAAGAAGAGGTAGACCCCAACGGCCCGTGGATGATTTGCGAAATTAACGTAACCGGGCTGCGCAATATTTCCAAAAGTACGGTTACTAAAGCCGCGCACGCCAAAAAAGGCACTCTGTATGAACGCTACAGCGTAACCGACGATATACACGATATTTCCGCCCTGGGCAATTTTGACCAGGTGCAAGTGGATATTTCCCGCATTTCCGGCACTAAAAAAGACAAACAATTTTTTGAAGAATACCCCTGCCACCGCATTACTTATATGGTGCAGGAAAAACCCATTTTTGACCGCCTAACCTACGAAGGCCGCAACCACCTGGGCAAAGGGACCATTACCCAGGCCATGACCTTAAAATTAAAAGACCCCTTTAACCAAGCCAAGCTGGACCTGGACCTGGAACGCATCAAAGCCAAATATGCCGAAAAAGGCTATGTAAACGCCCAAATTAAGTACGAAATCACCCCCGTAGAAAAAGACAACACCGTAGAAGTAAAGTTAATTATTGACGAAGGGGAACGCACCCGCGTGGAAGCCGTGCATTTAAACGGCGTGAAAGAACTCCCGGCGGATAAACTGCTTAAAAAAGCTTCCAACCGCCCGGGCAAAGTTTATAAACCCCAAAATTTACAAAAAGATTACGTAAAAATGATGCTTTTTGGGCGGGATAAAGGCTACGCCCAGTTTATGATGAGCGAACCCAAACTGCAATATAATGACGACAAGTCCCTCATCACCATTACTTATGACATTACCGAAGGCCCCAAAGTGAACTTCGGCGAAACTTCTTTTGAAGGCAGCAATGTTTTTACTACCGAAGAATTAAACGAAAAAATTTATTATCGCCAAGGCAAACTGTATAATCAAAAAGATTTTGAAGATACCGTTGCCGCCATACAGGAAGCTTATGCCGACAAAGGCTACCTGCAGGCCCGCGTAAACCCGCAGTATGACGTGCAAAACGGGATATTAAACATCCGTTTTGATATATCCGAAGGCGGCATTTTCTACATTGATAATGTGGACGTAACCGGTTACGGAAAAACCAAAAAATACGTTTTTACGCGGGAAATATCCATTAAACCCGGCGACTTGTACGACGCGGCCAAAATACGCCGCAGCCAAACCAAAATTATGAATTTGGGCTTTGTGAACGACGTGCAAATAGACCTCCAGCCCACCGCAGACCCCCAAAAGGTGGACCTGGGCTTTAATATTGTGGAAGGCCGCCCGGGTATGTTCCAGGCGGGGTTGGCCATGTCGTCCTTAGACGGGTTATACGGGGAAGTTTCCGTAAACCACTTAAACTTTTTAAACCGCGCGCAGCGCCTGTCTTTACGTACCTTGTTTGGGGAAGACATTTTGGATTACACGGTCAGCTGGTCCACCCCCTGGATTTATGATAAGCCTACGTCCCTGGGGATAGATTTATTCAGCACCCGCCGCTACCGCTCTTTCTCCACCGATGACCAAGCCTATACCGAAAAACGCACCGGCGGCCGCTTAAAAATAGGCCCGCGCTTTAATGACGATATTTACCAACTCAGCTTTGGCTACTCGTTTGAAAATATTGACATTTATGATATTGACAATCAATTTGTCTGCCCTGCCGGCGTGAATCGGCCGGGTTGTATTCAGGAAGGAGACACCTATGTCTCCACCCTCAGCACGGATTTTGCCGTAGATACCCGTGATAATATTTGGGATCCTACATCCGGTTGGCGCAACTCTTTAGGGTTGGCCCTGGCCGGCGGCCCCGTCGGCGGGGATTTGGATTTGTGGTATTTTAACGCCCGCTCCGTATTTAACTATACGGTGCTGAATGTGGGCGGCAATTACCCCATTGTGTTTGTGTTGTCCAACAAAATAGGCTCCGTTCAGCCTTACGGCCGCACCAAAGAAGTTCCCCCCTATGAAAAGTTTTTCTTAGGCGGTGCCGATACCATCCGCGGTTATGACCGCGCCGGCGAAGTAGGGCCCGAATACGGCGGCGATATGTACTATGTAATGAATGCCGAGCTGCGCTTCCCCATTGCGCGGGAAGGACGGCGCAACATGGCGCAGTTTGCGTTCTTCTTTGATTTGGGTAACTCCTGGAATAAATTTGACGAGATTGACTTTAGCCTGGGGCCGGATTCCAAACAATTCAAAGCCGGCGTAGGTGTGGGGCTGCGCTTTACCACCCCCGCCCTGCCCATACGTATAGACTGGGGTTACGGTTTGAACCATAAAAACGGGGAAGACCGCTCCCACTTCTATTTTAATATGTCTAATATGATGTAGGCCTGATATGAACACATACAAAGGCGTTTTTACTTTATTGGTCTTAACAGCGGCTTTAACCGCCTGGGGGGATGAGCTGGCCTTAACCCCGCAGGAAGCCGCCGTGGTGCAAGCCATTAAAGCCCAAAACGCCTCTGCCTCTGCCCCTATGCAGGCCCCGGCCGAAGACGCCGGCACCCAACCGGTAGACGAGGACACCATTAAACTCTCCGATGCGACCAAACAACAAGCATTTGCCGAAACTCCTTCCCCGCTCCCGCCGGAACCGGCCGAAAACCTGCCCCAAACGGCAGGCACCCAAACACCGGCCCCCGCCGGCCAGGCAAACACCCAAACACAAACGGCTTTAGCGGGGCAGACACAAACCGAAGCCCAGCCAACGCCGCAAACGCCCGGGCAAGCCCCTGCGCAGGCCGTTCAGCCGGAGGGCGCAACCCAACCGGCCGCCACGCCCGAAGACGAAGAGGAAGACCTTTCCAAATATGCCGATAAATGCCTTACCGTGGCCTATGTGGATATAGACGAAGCCTTCAACAAACACCCGCGCACGGTGGCAGTAAAAGAACAAATACACCTTAAAATTTTAGCCAAAGAACAGGAAGTGGAAAGCGCCAAACAGATTATTTCCACCCTCACGGCTGAAAACAATATGCTTTCCGCCCAGTTGCTGCAATTAAAACCGTTTTATGAACGCATTGTGGTACAGCCGCAGGAATTTGAACCCAAAATAGAAGAGAAGGCGGATTCTTTACTGCTGGGCAACATTATTAACCGGTTGATCTTTTCCGGGGCAGAAGTGATTACTACCTCCCCCCTAAACACGCCGGAAGAGCTGGACGATGTAACCGCGCGCATTGCAGCCAATAAAAAAATTATTGCGGAAAGAAGCTTTTTTATTGATAATTATAAATATACCACCCGGGAAGAAATTTTAAAACTGGAAGAAAAAGAAGTAAAAGAAATACTGAAGGACATTTACACCGAAATAAAATCTTTCGCCAAAAAAAGAAACATCGGCGCGGTGGTACGTAAGGACGAAGTTTTATACGGGGATAAACCCGTTAATGTAACCAAAGATTTTATCAACCGGTTAAAAAAATCTAAAAAGTACCGCAAAAAATAGTGCGGCCAAGAGGTATTATGAACATCACTTTAAAAGAAGCCGCCCGCATTGCCCAGTGTGAAACCGCGGGAGATGAAAACTTTGTATTGCGCCAATTGTGCGCCTTGGACGAACCCAAAGAAGACGGTATCTGCTATTTAACCCATTTAGAAAAGCCCGAACTGCTGCAAAATTTAAAAGCCGGCTGTGTTATTTTGCCGTTGGAAGCCAAAGGCAAAGAACTGCCCTTTAAAGGCAACATACTGTATGCGCAAAACCCGGAGTGGGCTTTTATTTTACTGTTAAAATATGTGGATTCCCTGCGCGTAAAATATACGCCCGGCATTCACCCCACGGCCGTGGTCAGCCCGTCGGCCAATATCGGGGCCAACGTAAGCATTGGTGCGTACAGCGTGGTGGAGGATGATGCCGTCATCGGGGAAAATACCGTCATTTACCCGCAATGCTACATAGGCAAAAACGTGCACATTGGCAAAAATTGCCTGATTTACCCGCAAGTAGTCATACGGGAGGACTGCGTACTCAAAGATTTTGTTATTTTACAGGCGGGGGCCAAAATCGGTTCGGACGGGTTTGGCTTCTCCTTCCACGACGGGCGACACCAAAAAATACCGCAAATCGGCAATGTAATTATTGAAAGCGATGTGGAAATACAGTCCAACACCTGTATAGACCGGGCCAAAATTTCCAGCACGGTCATCGGCGCCAATACAAAAATTGACAACCTGGTTCAGGTGGGCCACAACGTAAAAGTGGGCATGAGCAGCATTATGTGCGCCCAGGTAGGCGTGGCTGGCACCACCGATATCGGTAACGGCGTTATTTTGGCCGGGCAAGTGGGCTTGGCCGGGCATATGAAAATTGGCGACCGCGCCCAAGTGGGTGCCCAATCCGGCGTGATGAACAGCATCCCCGCCGGGCAGACTTACTTCGGCTACCCCGCCATGCCGCAAAAAGAGGCTTTCCGCCAGCTGGCCATTTTGCGCAAACTGCCGGAAATGTATAAGGAAATAAAAGAATTTAAAAAACAGTTATCCCAAACCAAAAAGTTGTCCCTCTTTGGGAAAATCAAAAAACTAGCAGGAAAATAATTTATGAGAAAAACGCTTCAAAAATCCGTTTCCGTCCGCGGCATAGGGCTGCACACCGGTGTGCCGTCCGTCATGACGTTCAACCCGGCCGATAACGGCATCTCGTTTTTACGTACCGATATCCCCGGCGCCAAGCCCATTGCGGCGCTGGCTTATAATGTAAGCTCCACCCTGCGCGGAACCAACTTAAAAAACGAAACCGCCGAAGTATGGACGGTGGAGCATGCACTTTCCGCCCTGCACGCACTGGGCATTACGGACGTGCTGGTGGAAATGGACGGCCCCGAACCGCCTATTATGGACGGGTCTTCCCTGTTGTTTGCCCAAGCTATTAAAGAAGCCGGCATAAAAGACCTGGGGACGGACCGCCCCACCCTTAAAATCAACCGCAAGATAACTTATTCCAGCGGCAATATTTCTTACTCGGCCGAGCCGGCAGACAAGCTGACCCTGTCTTTTGAATACATTCACAAGCACCCCCTGGTGGGCCGCCAAACCTATACGGTGGAATTGACGCCCGATAATTACCTGGCGCAAATTGCCCCCGCACGCACATTCGGGTTTGAAGAAGAATTGGAATTTCTTAAAAAACACGGCCTGGCCAAAGGCGGCAGCCTGGAAAACGCCATTGTGGTAGGCAAAGACAAATATTTAAACGAACTGCGTTTTAAAGATGAACTGGTGCGCCATAAAATATTGGATTTGGTGGGCGATTTAAGCCTAACCGCCAAAAATTTGCCTCCTTTAAAAATCTGCTGCTCCTGCGGCGGGCACAAACACAATGTAATTTTTGCTAAACTGTTACTAGAAAATTCGGAGGACAAATGAGCGAAAGACGTGATGCGCTTAAATATTTTTTAGAGTTGCCTGTTCTTAGAACATTACATAAAGCAGACATTGAAGCCAGTATCCCCCACCGGGACCCGTTCCTGTTGGTGGATGAAGTAAACGTACTGGAAGAGAATAAAAAATACGTAGGAATTAAACACGTACGGCCGGACGAATACTATTTTAAGGGGCACTTTCCGCAAAAGCCCGTTATGCCGGGCGTGCTGATAGTAGAAACCATTTCCCAGGCGTTTGGCGGCGCCATTATGCGCCAAATTGCCGATAAAGGCGGCCTGCCGCTGTTTTTAAGCATTGATAATGCCAAATTTCGCGGTATGGTGGTTCCGGGGGACACCCTGGAAATGCCGATAGAAATTATCCGTCTCGGAAAGATTTCTAAAATTTACGCCGAGGCTTATGTAAAAGGAAAACTTTGCACACAAGCCAGCCTGACTTTTATTTTAGGAGAAAACCTGCATGCCTAATATTCACCCCACTGCTGTTATAGATCCTTCGGCCCAGATAGACCGCTCCACCAAAATCGGCCCGTTTACGGTTATTGGGCCCAATGTAGTTATCGGGAAAGACAATATTATCGGCCCCCATTGCGTAATTGAAAACACCACCATGGGAGATAAAAACCGCATTATCGCCAGTGCGTTTATCGGCGTAATGCCGCAAGATTTATCTTATAACGGGGAAGACACCCGCGTGGTAATGGGCAACGGCAACCAAATACGCGAATGCGTAACCATTCACCGCTCCACCAAGCTGGATATTCCCACCTCTATCGGCAACAACTGCCTGCTGATGGCCAACTCTCACGTGGCGCATGACTGCCACCTGGGCAACAACATCATTGTGGCCAACAGCACCGGTATTGCCGGGCACGTAATTGTGGAGGACCGGGTAGTTATGTCCGGCATGGTTGGTATTCACCAGTTTGTGCGCGTGGGCACCATGGCCATGCTGTCCGGCGGGGCAATGCTTCCGCTGGATATTCCGCCCTACTGCATTGCCCAGGGGGAACGCGCCCGCCTGGTGGGCATCAATATTGTGGGTATGCGCCGCGCCGGCCTTTCGCGCGAAACGATTATGGAAATCCGCCGCGCGTTTAAAGCTTTGTTCCGCGGCACCAAACGCCTGGAAGAAGCCATGGCCGAGCTGGAAGCCCAGCACCCCTGCAAAGAAGTGCAGCATATGATTGATTTCTGCCGCGCCTCCTCGCGCGGGGTGGCTTTGGCCAAACGCAAAGTGAACGAAGCCGATAATGACTGAGAAAATAGGAATCATCGCGGGTGAAGGGAAAATGCCCCTTTACATAGCGCAAAAAGCCGCTCAAAAGGGCTATGAGGTGGTGATTGCCGGCCTGAAAGGCAACGCCCGCGAAGAGGACTTTAAAACCATTCCCTGCACGTTCCGCCTGCTTAGGCTGGGGCAGCTGGGTACGGGGCTGGAATTTTTTAAATCCAACGGCGTTAAAAAAATACTGATGGCCGGGCGCGTGCAGCATACGTCCATCTTTGCCAATTTAATGCCGGATTTGCGCGGGGCCAAATTTTTGGCGTCGCTTAAAAATATGGGCACGCAGTATTTACTCTCCCGCGTGATAGACGAGTTTAAAAAAGAAGGGATTGAGTTTACCAACTCCGCCCTGTTCCTGGAAGATTTTATGCCGGCCAAAGGCGTTTTAAGCAAACGCACCCCCACCCCGCAGGAAATGCAAACGGTACAATTTGGCTTTAAAATTGCCAAAGCCGTGGCCGAGTTAGATATCGGGCTTACCTGCGTGGTCAGCCAAAACGCCACCATTGCCGTGGAAGGGATGGAAGGGACGGACAAATGCATTTTGCGCGCGGGAGAGCTATACAAAAAATCGGCCAATAAAGACGTGCCGGTGGCCGTGGTAAAAGTGGCCCGCCCGCAGCAGGACGAGCGCTTTGACCTGCCTGTTATTGGCAAAGGCACCATAAAAAGCCTCCACAAAGCCGGCTTTAAACTGCTGGCATTTGAAGCAAAAAAAACCCTGGTGCTGGATTTGGAAGAAGTAATCCGCCTGGCAGACAAATACGGCATAGCCGTAGTGGCCATTTAACAGATTAAGCTTATTTTTTCACCCGGCTTTGCGGCCGGGTTTTTTATAGATAAAAAACCCTTTTTCAGGCTTTTCAAACGCCCCCTTATTTGATAGTATTTAATAGGATACTTCCCCCTTTTTGCGGGAGAAGAATTTGCCGTATTTTAATACAGAGGGAAAAACATGACCAAAAGAACACCTATCATCGCCGGAAACTGGAAGATGCATAACACGCTGGCAGAATCTGCCGCGCTTATTGAAGGCTTAACCAAAAATTTTGAAAATAAACAAAATGCTGAAGTTATTGTAGCCCCGTCCTACACCTCTTTGGCCAAAGTGGCCGAACTGTGCAAAGGCACCGCCATTGAAGTGGCCACGCAGGACGTACACTGGGAAGACAAAGGCGCTTTTACCAGCGCGGTTTCCCCCGTGCAGGCTAAAGACGCTGGCGCCACCCACACCATCATCGGCCACAGCGAACGCCGCAGCGTGTTTGGCGATACGGACGAAATTTTAAACAAAAAAGTAGCCGCTGCCCTGCGCCACGGCTTAACCGTTATCTTCTGCGTGGGTGAAACCTTGGAAGAACGCGAAGCCAACAAAACCCTCAGCGTGATTGAAGGCCAGCTGGAAGGCGGCTTGAAAGGATTTACCGAAGAGCAATTAAAAGGCTTAATTATCGCTTACGAACCGGTATGGGCCATCGGCACCGGCAAAACCGCCACGCCGCAGCAGGCGCAGGAAGTACATGCCGCCATCCGCAAATATCTGGCCGGTAAATATTCCGACGCGTTCGCCCAAGCTACCCGCATTTTGTACGGCGGCAGCGTGAAGGATTCCAACGTGGACGAAATTATGGCTCAGGAAGACGTGGACGGCGCTTTAGTGGGCGGCCAGTCTTTAATCGCGGAAAAATTCCGCCGCATTATTAACTTTAACTAAAAGAGGCGCTTATGAACCTTGCCAAAGTAATAGACCATACCCTGCTTAAACCCACCGCCACCCGGGCCGATATAGAAAAACTCTGCCGGGAAGCCTTAGAACACGGCTTTTTTAGCGTGTGCATTAACCCCTGCTGGGTTAGCACCGCGCATGAGCTGTTAAAAGGAAGCGATGTGAAAACCTGCACGGTAATTGGTTTCCCCTTGGGGGCAAATACTACCGAGGCCAAGGTTTTTGAAGCCCAAAACGCCTTGAACAACGGCGCCGATGAATTGGATATGGTCATCAACATCGGCGCCTTAAAAGGCAAAGATTATCAAACCGTTCTGCAAGACATACGCCAAATACGCGCCTTGGGGGACGGATTTACTTTAAAAGTAATTATTGAAACGTCCGAACTGACGGACGAAGAAAAAGTAAAAGCCTGCCAGCTGGCGGCCGAAGCGGGGGCCGATTTTGTAAAAACCTCCACCGGCTTTTCCAGCGGCGGGGCAACAGTACACGATGTTGCGCTGATGAAAAAATCCATCCCTGCCGGCATGCAGGTAAAAGCATCCGGCGGTGTGCGCACGCGGGAAGACGCCCAGGCCATGCTGGCCGCCGGTGCCACCCGCTTGGGCGCCAGCAGCGGTATTAAAATTATTGAGGGCAAATGATTAATAATTGGGATATTATCTCTCGTATTGATCCGCAAACCAAAAGCCTGCTTTACAGCCTAGTAACCGACGGAACGGAGCACGACGCGCGGCTGATTGCCAAAAAATTGGCCGGCTACGCCAAGGCCCCCACCCCAGCGGTGGCTCCGTATGTGTATCAATTTGAACTGCCGGCCGATATGGATGAAGGCCTGCTGGATAAAATCCGCACGGCAGTGTCCGAGGGGATAGCCCAAACCAATAAAGTAAATCAATTTGTTCCGGGAGGCGTGTTGGGTGAGCCCCTGTTCAACCAAGACGTTACCAAAGAAGATAAAGACTTTCCCACTTTTTTAACCTTAGATCCTTCCGCCAGTTTCTTTCAACCGCAGGATAAAATACCGGGTATGGAAAACGCTTCCGGCAAAGAGCGCCGTTCTATTAATCTGGACGAGGCCACTGATTTGCAGGTAGAACAGCAAACGCTGCAAACACCCGACGTGCCCCCGCAACCGCAGGAAGCGGCGCCACAGCCGCCAGCAGAGCCGCAGCAGGAAGAGGTGCAGGAAGAAAAATTTTTAACCTCTCCGGAATCTGCCGAACCATGGCCCGCCGCGGCACAGGCCCCCAAACCGGCGCAAGCTGCGCCCGCGGCCCCGCAGGAAAACGCCCCAACAGAAGAAGACGCTTTGCTTCGTAAAGACGCACCGTCGGCCGAATCCCTGCAGGAACCCGAAACCGGCAATCCTATCAACGATAAAGACATGCTGATTAAGGACATGGAAGGCACCCTGCTGGACCAAATGCCGCTGGAAGACATTTTTGAAGCCAAAACCAAATATGATATGTTCCTGGATGTGAACGACCCCAAAGCCAGCCAGCAGGCTAACCAAATGCGGGAACAAAAACTGGATAATTTGGCCGACGGGAAAGACAGCCTGGAAGCCACTTTTAACGTTTTTGAACAGAAATTAAAAGACGAAACCGCTTTTATGGATGTCAACGATATTTCTGAATTGGAACGCCTGCCGCGTAAAAAACAGGAAACATCGCTTACGCAAATATCTTCCAAACCGGTGGAAGAAGATAAAACGCCGCAAGAGGTAAACCCCTCCGTGCAGCCGACGGAGCCTGCTACGGATCAATCCATTAAGTTGCACGCCCGCGTTACACAAGAAGGGGAAGGCACCATTCAAATTCCGCAGGACGTTCCCACCGTGCGCGAAACGCCTGCCCCGCCGCAAACGCAAACAGGCAGCACCTTAAAGCTTAACCGCCGGGAAGATTCTTCCCTGCATTCCGTTTCATTTAATACGCAAACACCTAACACTGCCCCGGCGGAGCAACCCCCCGCAGAACCGGCCCAACAAATGCCGGAAGAGGTGGAAATTCTCAACACCGTTCCACCGGTGCCGGGTGTAAGCGTGCGCCATTTTGACGCAACAGAACACCCCCGCCCGCCGCAAAATGTGCCGCAAGGGGAAGATTTGCCCGAAATTACCATCCGGGAAAAAATAGACGCACTGGACAAAACTTTTAATTTGGAAACCACGATGAATACGGAGGTTTTGCGCCGCACTTTTCAGCAAACGCTAAGCGGCACTACACCGCCGCCTGCTACGGCCAAACCTGCCCAACAGACTCAACAACCTAAGCCGCAAACGCCCGAGGTTTCCCCTCAGCCGCAGCAGCCGGCCCAAACACAGCAACCGGCACAGCCGCAGCAAACCCAGCCGGCCACCCCGGCACAGCCTGCCCAGCAGATTCCGGTTTCTCCGCGCCAAACATTTCGCATTCGGCTTAAGAAACCGCTGGTACAGGAAAATCAATCAAAAAATTTACAAAACGATAAAAAGGCGGAACAGTTTATGGAAGAAAATCACGAAGAAAAAACCACTTTTCGCATTCGGCGAAAAATAGCGGCCCCGCAGCCGCAGGTGCCGCATGCACCCCAACAACCGGTATCCCCGGCCCATACCACGCCGGCTCAACCGGCCCATACGGCCCCTGCGCAGCCGCAACAAGCCGCACCGGTACAACCGGTTCATACGGCCCAGCCCGCTGCTGCCCAACCGCACGCGGCGCCCGCCCAGCAGCCGGCTGCCAGACCGGGCACCTCTTTAGGGCCTAATTCTTCCGGCTCGCATGTAGAAAAAACAAAAACGATTGACCATTCCATAGAACTGCCTTTATCTGAACTTAAAAAACACAATTGGCCGCTGGAAGTTCCGCTGGTGCCCACGTTTACGTTAGAAAACTTGGTCATCTCCGTCAATCGTTTTGCACACGCCACGGCTATTTCCGTTATTGATTCCCCCGGCAAGTTATACAACCCCCTGGTACTGTACGGACCGACCGGCACCGGCAAAACCCACTTTTTAAATGCCATCGGCTATGCCATGAGCCAAAAACTGGGCCAGGAAAATATTTTTATGACCAACGGGGTGCGTTTCTCCCGCGGTATCCAGCGCTATGTAATGGAAGGCAATATTGAGAAGTTTGAAAAATTTATGGACTCCGTACAAGTGTTGCTGATTGACGACATCCACCTGGTAGCCGTTAACGAGCAAAACCGCATGTACATTTCCAAGTTGCTCAATAAATTTTTGCGGGAACAAAAACAAATTGTCATTACTTCCAAATATCCGCCGGAATCGCTGGCTAAATTGGAAGAATTAATTAATTTTAAGTTGGACTCCGGCTGGATTTCCGAATTAAAAACCGCCCAAGGCCCGGCGCATTTTAAAATTGTTAAAAAAATGCTGGCGGATAACGGCGTGGACTTGACGGACAGCCAGGTGCAAAATTTCTTTGGCGCGCCGAATATGACGCTCAGCACCGTTTCCCGCAGTATACGCCGCATTAAAGTGCTGGAAAACATCATCTTCCCCGGCCTGACCAATGCGGACCGTTCCCAAGCCATGATTTTGGAAAAACTTTTAGCCACCAAGGGCGAAGACAAGACCAGCATGATTTGGAAACGCGACATAGACGAAATCACCACCCTCCCCCCGTTTGGCAAAGGGGAATGGGGGCGCATCGGTTTTTTCTACCCGCATAACAATTCCAATATGATGAACTGGATGGTGTATGCCTTGTCCGAACGGGCCAAGGAACTGGGCGTGGAAGGCAGTTTTGAAATTGCAGTGCGCTCTTCTTACGCTACGGAAAACATCATTTCCTCCGCCTTTAAAATTGCCAACCTGTGTGACAACAAAAAGTTAAAAGGCGCCGTGATATTGGGGCCGTCTTTACAGGTGTGCGACCCTTCCGTAAGGGAAAATTTCTATGATATTTTAACCCACATGCTGGAGGTTATGCTCATCCGCTGCGGCATTATTAATATGGAAGACGTAAAACTGCCCAGCACGTATGTTAAATTAATCTCGGAATTATTGAGGTAATAAGAATGAAAAAACTGACGCTTTGTTTTGTTTGCGCTTTGGCTTTATGCGCCTGCGCCGGCGGTATGAAAACCGCTGTAAAAGACGGCAAAATTGCACCGGAATTTAATGACACGCTGGTAGACAGCGATTATTTATGGGTAAGAGGATTCGGCGCAGCCAACCCGGAACACAAAACCGAATCCCAACGCCGCATTATGAGCCGCGAAGCCGCCATTGCCCACGCGTATCAACGCGCCATTGAAGTGCTCTACGGTGCCAATTTGGACGCGGACGTGGAAGTGGTGGACGCGGTATCTTCCGGTTCCACCATTCGCTCCTCTGCCGAGGGCGTAGTAAACGGGATGGAGCTGGTTTCCACCGAATATTTGGCCGATGACGGCTGCGCCGTTATTATGCGCCTGCCTCGCCAACGCTTAAGCGAAGCCGGATTTAATTTAAAGGAAACCCACTAATGAAAAAACTGATTATTTGTCTGTTAGCTGCCAGCGTGTTTACGGCCGCGTGCGGCTCTATACGCATAGGCCCCAAAGGGGAAGGGGAATACGTGATTGCGGAATCTTTGGTTCCGTATGATGAAAACAACATCCGCCAAATGAAAAAAGACGGTGAACTGGAAGCCCAAAAACAAGCGGTAGAAAAAGTGGCCGGCGTGTTTATTTCTTCCACCGCCACGGTGGACCAAGCCCAACTGGTGGAAGACAAAATTACTTCCAAATCCGCCGGTTTTATCCGCCGTTACCACACGCAAAAAGCTTACCGCAAAAATGACCAATGGTACACCCGCATTAAAGCCATGGTGCTGGTGAAAGACATTGGCGACGTGATTAAACAGTCCGAGTCGGACGCTTTTGCCAAAAAAACCACTATTTTGGTTGCCTCGCGCGAAACGGTGGGGGACGAAGTTTCCTTAAAACAAGATTGCAAACAGGCCGTTTACCGCGCCATGAAAGAACAACCCTTTGCCCTGGTAAACGGGGATAACTTAAGCCAAAACAATTTGGATAACCCCAACCAAACCATAGACAAAGCCCGCCGCGACGGCGCCCGCTTTTTAATTATTGCCGATGTGGAAACCAAACCTTTAACCACCCTGGCTACGGGAATAACTTCCCCGTTTAAAACGTACCGCGCCAGCGTGAATATGAAGGCCGTTTCCACCAAAAATTACGAAGTGGTGGCCGAAGCCGCCCAGCAATTAAGCGGCTTGGACCCGCTGGAAGACATTGCGGCGCAAAAATCCATTTCCGCCGCGTGTGAAGCCGCCGCCAAACAGCTGGTGGAACCGCTGAATGCGGCTATTAACTCCGCATTAACATACAATTTACGTGTGGAAAACGTAAATAATATTGAACGCCTTCGCCAGTTGCAGGACATTTTAAAAGAACTGCGCGAAATTGAAGATTTCAATTTGGTAAAGTACAGTAACTCCGCCGCCTATTTTGAAATTTCAGCCAATATTTCCTCCGGGGAAGAACTGGTGGCCAAAATACTGCGCAAATACAACCAAACTTTTACGGTGATGAACGTTACCCCGCAAGGAATTGTACTGAACTTTATTTAAATGTTATCTAAGGTAAACGCTTGCGCCATTAAAGGCATAGACGGGTTTTTAGTATCGGTAGAGGTGGACATTGCCCCGGGCATGCCCACCTTATCCGTCGTTGGGCTGCCCGATACGGAAGTGAAAGAAAGCAAGGAACGCGTGATTGCCGCTTTGCGCAACAGCGGGTTTGATTTCCCGCTAAAACGCATTACCGTAAACCTAAGCCCGGCCGAACAACGCAAAAGCGGTACCCAGTTTGATTTGCCTATAGCCGTGGGTATTTTAGCCGCAAGCGAGCAACTCTCCCCCGCCGCCCGCCGCCAACTAGATAAATATTTATTTATGGGGGAACTGGCGCTGGACGGTGCCCTGCGCCCCTGCGCCGGGGTGCTGCCTATGCTTATTTCCACCAAAAGCGCAGGCAAAACGGCTGTTATCCCCCCGCAGAACGTGCAGGAAGGAAGCATTTCTTCCGTTCCGTTTATTACCCCGCATACATTGCGGAGCCTGGCCGATTTTTTGGAAGGCAAACTGCCGCCGGAAGCTGTCGTGTTAAATTTTATTCCCCCGCAGGAAGAGGAACCGGCCCCCGCGCCGGATTTCTGTGAAGTAAAAGGCCAACCCTTGGCCAAACGCGCGCTGGAAATTGCCGCCGCCGGCGGGCACAATGTGCTGATGATCGGGCTGCCGGGCACGGGCAAAAGCATGCTGGCCAAGCGCTTTCCGGGCATACTTCCGCCGCTTACCCCGGCCGAAGCGCTGGAAATAACCAAAATTTATTCCATTTGCAATTTAATGGGCAAAAGCCGCCTGATTACCAAACGCCCGTTTCGGGACCCGCACCACACCATTTCCGATGCGGCCCTCATTGGCGGCGGCACCAACCCGCGCCCGGGGGAAGTGTCCCTGGCGCATAACGGCGTGCTGTTTTTGGACGAATTTGCCGAATTTTCCCGCTCCAGCCTGGAAGTATTGCGCGAACCGCTGGAAAACGGCGTGGTAACCATTTCCCGCGCCAAAGAAAGCGTTACTTTTCCGGCGCGCTTTACCCTGCTTGCGGCCATGAACCCCTGCCCCTGCGGCAACTTGGGGCACCCGCATAAAGCCTGCACCTGCTCACCCGCGCAAATTAACCGCTACCGGGCCCGCATTTCCGGCCCGTTGCTGGATCGTATTGATTTAACCGTTAATTTAAACCCCGTTACTTACGAAGATTGGAACCAGAAAGAAGAGGGCGAACACTCAGCAGATATTCTTAAACGCGTGATGGCGGCGCGGGAGAGGCAGGCCCGGCGCTTTGCCCACTCTTCCACCACGGCTAACGCATTTATGACGCCGGCCGAAATAAAACAATTCTGCCCGCTCCCCCCTGGGGCGGACACGGTGCTGGAAGCCGCCATGCGCAAACTGGGCCTCAGCGCGCGCAGTTTGGACAAAATTTTAAAAACCGCCCGCACCATTGCGGACCTGGAACAAAAAGAGCATATTGAAACCCGGCACATTATAGAGGTATTGCAATACCGCCCGCTGGACCGCAAAGGAGTGGCAGACATTTAATGAACCCCGCTATTTCCGCCGCCGAAAGGCTGGCACGCATACAGGTAAACGCTTTTCCGTATTTTCGGGCGGATTGGCTGGAAAGGCTGATACGCATTTTCGGCTCCGCGCAGGAAATACTGCGCCAAGACGCCAAAACCCTCGCGCAGGAAGCGCAAATGAACCCGGCCACCGCCCAGCGTTTTTTAAAAGAGGCCTACTCCATAGACCCGCAGCAGGAGTGGGACCGCACCGCCCAGCTGGGTGGGCACATTTATTTACCGGAAGACGAAGAATACCCCCAAGCCTTAAAATCCATTAAAGAGCCCCCCATTGTTTTGTATGTGCTTGGCAAACTGCCCGCGCCCGAACAGGCCGCCGTGGGCATGGTGGGCACGCGCAAAATAACGCCATACGGCCGCCGCGTGGCCGATAAACTGGCTACCGAGCTTACCCAATGCGGGGTAACCGTCATCAGCGGCCTGGCCCGCGGGGTGGACAGCGCCTGCCACGCCGCCGCCGTGCGGCTTAAAAAACCCACGGTAGCCGTCATAGGTACCGGGGTAGGGCGTTGCTACCCGGCAGAAAACCGCCCCCTGGCAAAGGCCCTCTTGGAGTACGGCGGGGCGATTGTATCGGAACTGCCCGTAAACAGCCCGCCCAGTGCGTTTCATTTCCCGCGCAGAAACCGCATTATTGCGGCCCTGTCCCAGCTGGTAACCGTGGTGGAAGGAGAAGTAAAATCCGGCGCGCTGATTACGGCCAAACTGGCCCTGGAGATGGGCAAAGACGTACTGGCCGTGCCCGGCCCGATAGACGCCCCCCAATCCGCCGGCCCCAACCAGTTGATAAAGGACGGGGCGGGGGTTGTTTCTTGCGTGCAAGATATAATAGACTATATACCTGAGCAGCTGCGCTTTGGCATTAACGCCGCGCCGCTAAAAGCCCCCCTGCTTGCCAAACAGGAAGAGGACGGGCTGGACGATTTATCCAAGCAGGTGCTGGAAGTAATAGGCCCCGGGGAAGCCAGCTTAGACGCAGTGGTGCAAGCCCTGCAAATAGACGTACCCCAAGCGGCCACCCTGCTTTTTGAACTGGAAATAAAAGGCATACTGGCCTGCCAAAACGGCCTGTACAGCCGCAGCAAATTTTAATATTTAAGGATGTGAACCCCATGGCGACAACAAACGTAAAAGGAAAAAAGCTGGTAATTGTGGAGTCTCCTACCAAGCAAAAAACCATCAGCAAAATTTTAGGGAATGATTTTATCGTACGCAGTTCTTTCGGCCATGTACGGGACCTTCCCTCCAAAGACATCGGCGTGGATATTGACCATAATTTTACCCCCACCTATGTAGCGGTGGACCGCGCCAAAAAACTGATTAAAGAACTGGAACCCCTTGCCAAAAACGCCAGCGAAATTTACCTGGCTACCGACCCTGACCGCGAAGGGGAAGCCATTGCCTGGCATTTGGTGGAACTGTTAAAAATTCCGCAGGACCGCTACCAGCGCATTTATTTTCACGAAATTACCCCTTCCGCCATTAAGGACTCCTTCTCCCATGCGCGCAAGATAGACTTAAACCTGGTGGACGCCCAACAGGCGCGGCGCATTTTGGACCGCATTGTGGGGTATAAACTTTCCCCCCTGCTGTGGAAAAAGATTACTTCCGGCCTGTCCGCGGGGCGGGTGCAGTCTGTCGCCGTGCGGCTGCTGGCCGAACGCGCCAAAGAAATTGCCGATTTTAAAGAACAGGAATACTGGACCTTAAACGCCCAGTTTGAAAAACCCGGCGCCGCCCCCAAGTTTTGGGCGCGCGTATTAAAATGGGAAGGCAAAAATGTGGAGCAAACCACCACCTACCATTTGTTTGCCGAAGATTACAAAGTAAAAACCACCGTTTTTAATAAACCGGAAAGCCTGGCCCCCGTCAGCGCACTGCTGCGCAAGGCGCCCAGCACGGTACTCAAGGTGGAGAAAAAGGCCGTTAAACAAAAACCCAAACCGCCTTTTATCACCAGCTCCATGCAGCAGGACGCATACAACAAGTTGGGCTTCTCTTCCCAAAAAACCATGATGACCGCCCAAAGCCTGTATGAAGGTATTGCCATTTCCGGGCAGACCGTGGGTTTAATTACCTATATGCGTACGGACTCTTTTAACGTGTCTAAACTATTGCAGGAACAAACCCAAAAATTTATTGCCGCCAAATACGGGCAAGACTTTGTGCCCGCCAAACAGCCGGTATACAAAAGCAAAGTAATGGGTGCCCAGGAAGCACACGAGGCCATCCACCCCACGGACGTAAACCGCACCCCGCAGGCCATGAAGCCTTACCTGACGGCAGACCAGTATAAACTGTATGAACTCATCTGGCTGCGCTTTGTGGCCAGCCAAATGGCCGAGGCCGTTTTTAACACCGTAACCATAGACATTGCCGGCGCAGGGGACGAAAAACAATGCATTTTGCGCGCCACGGGCAGAACGGTTAAATTCCCGGGCTATTTATCCATTTATAAAGACGATGAGGACGACAACGCCAAGGACGAAAACTCCGCCCTGCTGCCCGTACTGGCGGAAGGCGACCAGCTAAACCTGGTGGAACTGGCCAGCAAAGACCACAAAACCACCCCGCCCCCGTGCTATAACGAAGCCAGCCTGATTAAAACGCTGGAAAAGCACGGCATCGGCCGCCCTTCCACTTACGCCCCCACCATTAAAACGATTTTGGACCGCAAATACATTGCCCGCCAGCCCAAATCCAACAAGCTGGTAGCTACCGAGCTGGGCATAACGGTAACGGAAAGCCTGAAAGGTTTCTTTAAAGAAATTATGGACCTTTCCTACACCGCCGGCGTGGAAGAACAACTTGATAAAGTAGCCGAAGGAAACGAAGGCTGGGTAAGCCTGTTAAGCAGTTTTTACGATAACTTTAAAAAAGAGCTGGACGAAGCCGAAAAAGGCATGCAGCGCCCCGCCGCCAAAGAGACAGACGAAAAATGCCCCATCTGCGGCAAAATGATGTTGTTAAAACACAGCCGCTTTGGGCAGTATTTGGTCTGCAGCGACAGCACCTGCAAAGGCAAAATCAATTTAACCAGCGAAGGGCAAAAAGTACAACCCGAAGCTACCAACGAAATTTGCGATAAATGCGGTGCCCCCATGGTGATACGCACCGGGCGCCGGGGCCGGTTTATGGCGTGTTCGGCCTATCCCAAATGCAAAAATACGTATTCTATTGATGCGGAAGGGCACAAAGTGGCCTCCACAGGCCCCATTGTTACCAGTGTATTGTGTGACAAATGCGGCAAACCCATGGTGCTAAGAAGCTCTAAACGCGGGTATTTTTTGGGTTGTTCCGGTTACCCGAAATGTAAAAATATTGTAAATATTTCCGACGAGGAAATAGCCAAAATAAAAGCGGAGCACGAAAAGAAAACCTCCGCCCAGTAAGCATATGGAAAAATGGGTTCAGGCGTTTTTACTGCATTTGGAAAATAAAAACTTTTCACCCAATACGGTAAAAAGCTACCGGGCCGATTTGCGCGAATTTACCGATTATGTAAAAAAGCGCAAGGTAGATGATTTAAAGTTTTTTACCTCCGCCGTTATACGTTCTTTTTTAGCATCGCTTCCCAAAGAGGACGCACGCAATACGGTGCTTCGCAAAATAGCGGCTTTGCGCAGTTTGGCGGCATATTTAATGCGCCAGGGGCAGCTTACGCGCAACCCGTTTAAGCTGCTTCCGGCCCCCAAACGGCAAAAATTATTGCCCAAGTTTTTAACGCAGGAAGAGGTAACCCGCCTGCTGGATACGGCCGCCAACAGCCACTTTGCCGCGCGGGATAAAGCACTGTTTGAGCTGATGTATTCCAGCGGCCTGCGCAGAAGCGAAATAACCGGCCTGAAAATACAGGATGTGGATTTTTTTAACGGATTAGTAAAAGTTTTTGGTAAAGGAAGCAAAGAGCGCCTGGTTCCGGTAACGGATGCCGCGCTGAAAGCCATAAAAGATTACCTGGCCTGCCGGGTAAACCCCGCGCCGCAGGACGCGCTGTTTTTAAACAACCGCGGCACCCCGCTTACCGGGGACGGGCTGGCCTACATTTTTAAAAATATGGCTATCAGCGCCCATTTGGCGCGCAAAGTAACCCCGCACAGCATGCGGCATTCTTTTGCCACTCATCTTTTGAATAACGGGTGTGATTTGCGCAGCCTGCAGGAAATGCTGGGCCACAAAAGCCTGGCGGCAACGCAGGTGTATACGCATGTATCGCTGGATAAATTAAAAAGCGTGTATCAGCACGCCCACCCCAAAAATAAGGAGAACTGATTTTATGATTGGTATTGGTGTAGATATTGGCGGCACCTTTGTAAAAGTGTTTGTAATGAATGAACACGGCGAAATTTTCCGCCAGGAAAAAATGGAAACCAATTACAGCAAAGGGCCAAAATTTTTTCTGCAGCAAATAGCGGACTATATTAACCACATCCAGCAGGAATTTGCAGACCAAAAGGTAGCCGTCGGCATTGGCGCACCGGGGGATGTGGATAACCAAAAAGGCATTTTGCGCTATAACCCCAATTTAAAATTTAAAGACGTAAGCGACTGGCCCATCGCCCGCATCATAAAAGATTTAACCGGCATTACCCCTTCCGTAGCTAACGACGCCACCCTGGCCGCCTGGGGCGTGTATGAAAAAGAATTAAACCGCCAGGGCACCAATGTGCTGGTGGTAACGCTGGGCACGGGTGTCGGCGGCGGGCTGATTTTAAACCGGGAGCTTTTCCAGGGTTCCAACGGCACCGCGGGCGAAATTGGCCACACCAAAATTGCCGATACGCACAACGGCCCTTTATGCGGCTGCGGCGCACGCGGATGTTTGGAAGCGTTTGTGGGCACCATTGGCATTAAACGCCGCGTGATGGAAGCGGTGATGGATGACCCCGAATCCGAACTGGCAAAAATGGTGGAAGCCGAAAAAGATTTTAAAATAGAGCTTGTCTCCCGTGCGGCAAAAAAGGGCTGCCCCGCCGCCAAAAAAGTATGGGAAGACACCGGTTTTTATTTGGGAATAGGTTTGGCCAATTTCTGCCTTACGCTGGATGTAGACACCATCGTGCTGGCGGGGGGCGTATCAGGCGCGGCGGAATATTTTATGCCTTCTTTAAAACGCGTGTTGGAACAACAGCAAATACAAACCCCTTTTAAAAAACTGCGCTTAATTACCTCCTCTAACCCCAATATTGGCGGTATAGGCGCGGCGATGTATGCTATTCACCAGGCTTTAGTACACCCATGAAAAAACTGACTGCTTTGCTTATTAGCTGTTTTTTATCCGGGCCTTTGTGCGCGCAGGAGCAAACCCTGCCTCAGCCGCCCGGCCAGGACGGTTTTGTATATTTTACGGCTGATAAAGCCAATTTGGACCCTGTATCCAAAAAAGTAAACCTGGAAGGCAATGTAACCATTGTACAGGAAACGAAAGATAAAAAACACCGTGTGGTAACGGGAGAAAGCATTACGCTGGACCAAGCCAACACGGAAATATCTTCCCAGGGGCCCATGACGGTAAAATCCTCCGGCGCCACCCTGCAGGGGGAGAACATGTCCGTCAACTATACCACCAAGGACTACCGGGCCGAAAATGTAAGCACAGAATACCCCCCCTTGCGTGTAATCAATGCAGAGGAAATATCCTCCGTAAACGGCAAAGAAACCTTACGCGGCGCCACCCTTACCTGCTGTGATAATCCGGACCCGCACTATACCCTTTCCGTAGGCAAATTGACCGTATCCCCCCAAAAACGCGTTTTTGGCACCAATGCGGTGATGCGGCTGGACGGATTCCCCATTATGTACTTGCCGGTATTTTGGCGCTCGTTGGATTCCCAAAAACCCTTTACCACCCATGTGGATTTTTCCCAAAGCAACAAAGTGGGTTTTGGGATTTTAACCTCCACCGTATTCAACCCCGTTTGGGGGTTTAGACCCAAATTAAATTTAGATTACTACACCAAATCCGGCCTGGGGATAGGCACGGAAATTATGGCCATCACCACCCCCACACTAAAAGGTACCGGGGAGTTTTATTATATCCACGATAAAGCCAGCCCCATAGAACTGGGGAAAGAAGAAATAAACCGCTGGGGCTTTCGCGGCGGATACTGGTGGGAAATTGCAGACTCTTCTGACCAGCTAAATAACCCGGACGGTGCCCTATACCAATTACAAACCCAGTTCCGCATGGTGTCTGACCCGTATTTTAACGACTCGTTCTTCCGCGGCAACCCGTATATTTTTATGCCGGATCAGCAAACCAATTTGTCTGTTTCCCGTCAAACACGCCGCTCCACCCTGCGCGTAAGTTATGACCAGCAAGATATTTACGATATGAACCGCAACAAATTTATTGCCCAAACCCGTACCCTGCCGGAAATAAAATACATTATGCACCCGGTAAACTTTTTGGGCCTGGCCAACCGCCTGGAAGCCAATTTTAACAACACTTCTTATATGGAAGAAGAATTCCGCCAAAGCGGCAACGCCCGTTGGACGGGGGAAAGGGCTTTCCGCCTGGCCCGCGGCTTAACCGTTACCCCGGCCGTATTTTATGACCAGACCATTACTTTTGCAGACCCGCACTACCAGGATAAAGACGCCTGGGTGGGGCGCGTGGGGACGGATTTTAACGTGCAAACACGCAGCTTTTTGGGCACGACGGACTTTGGCTACCGCTTTACCAAACGCCTTTCCACCGGCACATTAAGCACGGATCATTCTTCGCTGGATAAAGGTATAGAAGAAAACACCATTTATTTATCCAACTATTACCGCCCCACCTTTGACACCTATGTGCGTTTTGCTACCGGGTTTAACCTCTCTAATACCAAATTAAACCTAAAAAACAATCAACTGCAAGAAGTGGGGTGGGACCACCTAAAAAGCCGCATAGAGCCTTTACTGCTGGAAGCCGGCTATAATTCCCCCGGCGGTGCTTTCCGCTTTTTTGTGCAGGATTTGTATGACTTGGAAGACAAAAACCAAGCGTTTATTACCCAAATGGATTTTATTTACAAACGGCAAATTTTTGGTATTGGCCTTAATAACTTTGCCGACCATGAGGACCCCAACTCCCTTTACCGCACTTATTCGGACGAATACACCTTTACCACTTCGCTGGGTATCCGCCCCAATAACCCCAAATGGTTTGTAGACGCGGGGATAGACTTCCGCGTAAAAGACAGCAGCCTGATAAGTTTTAACAAAATGCTGCGCTTTTCTTATACATTCCACGATGCCCGCGCCGAATTTACCGTGCGCGACCGCAATGACAACCTTTCCGTGGCTTTCCGCATTAACATTCTGTGCGGAGGAGACCCGCGCAAACAACAAGCCCTGCCGGAGGATGCATATTGGTACCCCTGGCGCGGCGCAAATGATTTAAGAGATATGTAAGAGGACAAAAAATGGCAAACCCGTTAATATACCACAAACAAGGGTGGATAGAAGTAATTTGCGGCTGTATGTTTTCCGGCAAGACGGAAGAACTCATCCGCCGCGTGCGCACGGCACTAATTGCCAAACAAAAAGTGCAGCTTTTTAATTCCAAAATAGATACGCGCTACGGTATAGACAGCATTACCAGCCACAACCAAAACAAAGTGGCAGCCACCTGCGTAAAAACCGCGGCAGAAATTATCCCCCTGGTACAAAAAGACACGCAGGTAATAGCCATTGACGAAGTAAACTTTTTTGACAAAGGCATTGTGGACGTGTGCGAAAAACTGGCCAAAGCCGGCAAACGCGTGATTGTGGCCGGCCTGGATACGGACTACCGCGCCGAACCTTTTGAAGTAACCGCCGCTTTAATGGCTAAGGCCGAATATGTAACCAAAAACCTGGCCGTATGTACTAAATGCGGCAACCCGGCCAGCTTTACCCAACGCATTACCAAGGACACAAAACGCATTGTGGTAGGCACTACGGACGCCTACCAAGCCCGTTGCCGCAGGTGCTATAAAAAACCGGCCAAATAAGCCTTTTTAAGCGCGCAACAAACGGCGCGCTTTTTTATGTATAATAAATAAAAAATAAAAGGAGATTTCTATGCAAACTTATGCAGGGTTTTGGCGCCGTTTTGTGGCGTTTATGATAGACAATATTATTTTATCCATCCCTACCGGGCTGCTGACCACTGTTTTTATGATGGTACAAATGCCGCAGCTGATGGCCGCTCAGACCGAAGAAGAAATAGCCGCCGTACTGCCGGGGATGTTTTTGGTTTCTATTCTGTCTAATATTCTGTTTTTTGTTTTATTTATCTTATACACGGCTTTTATGGAAAGCAGCTCCAAACAGGCTACGCTTGGCAAAATGGCCATGAGCATTAAAGTGGTGGACATAAACGGCCAGCGCCTTAACTTTTGGCACGCCGCCGGGCGCAACCTGGGGAAAGTGGTTTCTTATTTTATTATATATTTTGGTTTTTTTATGGCCGCCTTTACCCGCCGCCGCCAAGCCTTGCACGATATCATGGCCTCCACTTTTGTGGTAAATAACAGCTACCAGGCGGGCCAGCCCTTGCCGCAGGAACCTTTCCGCAGCGGTTGTTTAGTTGGGGCCATAATCGTGGTATTACTGCCGTTTATCAGCTTATTTGCGGCCATATTAATCCCATTCTTTGTAACGACCAACGATTCCTTAAATACAGACAACCCGGCCGAAGTGCGTTTGCTTCAAACCCAAATGCAGGCCATTGCCAAAATAAATATATCCCAAGAAGACCCCCTGTATATTAACGGCATCACGCTCTACACGCAGGACGGGGATGTGTACGCCACCCGCACGCAACCCAGCTCTTTCACCGTGCGTCTGCCCAAAAATCAAACGGAAATTTGCTGTGTGGAAGACGACGGCGATTTTTGCCAATCCAATGCCATTGCAAAATGTATGTAAAATCTCTCTAACTAAAAACCCCGCCACGTAGGCGGGGTTTTTTATTGTCTGCCCAAACGGCCAATTTTCCCCAATAACTGTTTGATTCTAATAAGATGCCCGCGCACCCAATTATATTTATTGGCAAAGGCGTTTTTAGAGGAGTCTTTTTGCCGTGATGAAAACATAAAAAACGCCAGCTAAAGAAAGTTAAAAAGCCAGTTGTTTGGTTACAGCACTTTTAAAAATTTTGGGTTTATTCTCCGCCAGCACACGGCATAGTGTTTATTTGCCGATTAAGCGCAAGAAAAACTGTTCAATAAAAACAAAGCGCCAACCCCCGTGGCTTTCCACCCCATAAAAAACCCCGGGCTAAAACCCGGGGGTTGGAAAGTTTATACTAAAAACTCCAATGCGGCGTGTAAGAGTTGCCTTTCAAGTCCGCTATCAGGTGCGGGGCGCTGCCATCCGCGTCCATCACGTACAGCTGGCGTTTGCCGCCGTTGCGCGTGGTGGTAAAGGCAATAAAGCGCCCGTCGGGGGACCAGGTGGGGTCTTCGTTGGTGCCGGCGTCCGTCGTCAAACGGCGGATTTGGGTGCCCGTTAAGTCCACCAAAAAGATATCCATGGGGTGGAACGGTGCCTCTCGCCCGGCAAATACAATCCATTCCCCGGTGGGGGACCATTGCGGCGTGTCGGACCAGTTAAAGCTGCGCGTTAATGGGCGGGTTTCTCCCGTTTCCAAATTCATTACATAAATTTGCGGGTTGCCGGCACGGTTAGACACAAAGGTAATGTATTTGCCGTCCGGGGAATAAGACGGGGACCCGTCTACCGAGGTTTTATTGGTCAGGCGCGTCTTTTTGTGGGTTTCCAAATTGTATACGTAAATGCTGGGGTTTTTACCGCCGGAGCTGGTGAATACCAAGGCTTTCCCGTCCGGGGATACCCCGCCGATGAGCGAGAGCCCCCCGCGGATAACAACCGGGGCAATTTTGCCTAAGCGTAAATCAATGGCAAAAATATCCGGGTTGTTGTATTTATAGGTGGTGTAATAAATGCGCCCGTCTTTAGACCAGCGGGGCAAAATGGCAATGCTTTTATCGTTGGTTAATTTTTGCAGGTTTTTGCCGTCATAATCCACCACATAAATTTCTTTGTGTTTGGTGGCGTCGTTGGCAAAGGCAATTTTGGTGTCCGCAATGCCGCGTTTGCCAATCAGGGCCGAAACAATCTGGTCCGCCGCCACATGCGCTAAGCGGCGCAGGCTGGCTTCCGTCCCCTTATAAGCTTTGGCAAAAACCGCCGTGCGGGTGCTTACATCATATACATATAAACGGATAATATAGTTGGGTGCCTCATAAGACACACTGCCGGAAAGTACATACGCCGCACCCTGCTTGCCCCAGGCGCTTACGCTTTCGTTAATATTTTTTTTGTCAAAAGCGGGGCCGCTTTCCTGCACGTCAAAATAGCGCATGTACATTAAATCCGCGCGCAGCACTTCCTGCACTTCTTGGGCGGCCTGGCGGGCTTGTTCGCCGCCGGCTTCAAACGCAGGGATACCAAAACCCGGCACTTTTTGGCTGCCGTAAGAGGTAATGCCTATGTAAACATCGGCATTGGGCCGCCCGTAAGCGGCGGAAAAAGCTCCGGCGGCGCATACCGCCAGCAATAACAATTTTGCGAAAGTTTTCATAAAAGGATTAATTTAATTTAGCAAGTTCCGCCTGAGCCTGGGCCGCTTCCGCCGTGCCGGGGAATTCCTGCACCACAGAAGCCAAATAACGTTTGGCCTCGTCGTTCTTGCCAAGCGGCACAATGCTGCGCGCGTATTTTACGCGGGCCTGGGCCGTTAACTTGCTTTTGGGAAATTTTTGCAGCAACGTGGCATAAGCCACGGCCGCCGCCTTGGCTTCAGACAGGCCGGTGTAGGCATCGCCCAAGTAAATATAGGCTTGTTCGGCACTCTCGCCGGTGGGGTATTTGCTAATGTATAATTTAAAACCGGTTACGGCGGCGGAATAAGATTCTTTATCCAAATGGTTTTTAGCTTCGGCAAACAAATCCGAAGGGAGCATGGCTACCCCTTGGGAAGAGGAAGTCTGCGCCCCGCCCGCGGAAGAAGCCGCCGGGCGAACAACAGCGGAAAGATCGTCCAGCTTGGTGGACAGGCGCACCATTTGCGCGTCCATCTGAGAAAGGTTTTCGTTGGAAACGGATAAATTGCGGTTTAAATCTTCCATCTTGGTGGCCAGTTCCGCCTGGTTGGCCTGCATAACAGTGATGGAATCGTTTAGTTCTTTCAGCTGCAGTTTCAGCGTGCCCATGTCGCGCTCGCTGGCTAAGCAGCCGGACAAAAGAAAGCCCGAACCTCCTATAAAAATAAGTTTTATAACGTTTTTCATAGTTGGTTCGGGCTCCTTTTGTAAAATTACTTATTTTACGATCAGCACAGTGTCAGCGCGGCGGTTTTTAGCCCAGCAGCTCTGAGTGGCTTCGTAGCAGACCGGTTTTTCTTCACCGTAGGAAACGGTGGAGATCTTGTCGGCCGCAATGCCTAAGCGAACATAATAGGCTTTTACTTCATTGGCTCTTTTTTCGCCCAAAGCGATGTTGTAGGCGATGGTGCCTCTGTCGTCGCAGTTGCCTTCTACCACCAATTTAACATCGGCAGCTTTTTCTTTGATTAATTTGGCATTGGCTTCCAAGATTTTGCGGTTTTCAGCGGTCAAGTTATACTTGTCCAACGCAAAATGTACGGTACCCAGGTTGAGTTCCGCAGCGGGAATTACTTCGGTTACGGTTTCTTCTAATACCATTTCGGCAGAAGAACCGGCATTCAAGTCGGCATTGGCGTCGTCTTTAACGTTCTTTTTGCAGGCGCTTAAGCCGGCGGCTAAAGACAAAACCAGAACAACTTTTAACAAGTTTTTCATTTGTTTCTCCATACTAAATATTTGCAACTACCCATAAATGATAGCAGACTTTTCGCCCGCGGGTCAATTATCCGCAAGCGTTTTATTAATTACTTAATAAAAGTGTTGCCCCTGCCAAGCCGGGCATGGCGGGGTTATTCGTCCAGCAGGCGCGCCAGTGTTTTGCTAAGCATAGCCGGGTTGGCCTTGCCTTTGCTTTTGCGCATAACCGCGCCCACCAGGGCACCAATGGCGGCCTTATTGCCTTTTTTATAGTCGGCCACGGCTTTGGGGGTGGCGGCAATGGCTTCTTTAGCCCAGGCTTCCAGCTGGCCTTCGTCGCTCACCTGCACCATGCCGGAGGCTTCCACAATGGCCTTGGGGCTGCCGCCGTTAGTCCAAATTTTATCAAACACTTCACGCCCCTGGCGGCGGGTAATTTTGCCGCTTTCCACCATTTCCAGCAGTTCCGCCAGTACTTTAGCGGAAATGGGGCTTTGGGAAATTTCTTTCTTTTCCGCATTCAGCATGCCCAGCAGATCCGTCTGTATCCAGTTGGACGCCGTTTTTACAGACACCCCTTTATTGGCGGTTACTTCTTCAAAATAGCGGGCAATGTCTAAAGAGGACGTCAACACGCCGGCATCATACGCGTTTAAACCGGCCGCCATAAATTTGGCTTCTTTCTGGGCGGGCAGTTCCGGCATTTGGGCTTTTACGCGTTCAAGCCAGTCGTGCTTAAGCACCAGGGGAGGAAGGTCCGGCTCCGGGAAATAGCGGTAATCCAGCGCGTCTTCTTTCGAGCGCATAGGCCGGGTTACGTTTTCTTCCTTATCCCAAAGGCGGGTTTCCTGCACCACGTGGCCGCCGGCGTTTAACAGCTCGGTCTGGCGGTTGATTTCATAGTGCAGGGCGTCTTTAACGGCTTTGAAGGAGTTTAAATTTTTAATCTCACAGCGCGTGCCGAATTTTTCCTGCCCCACCGGGCGCAGGGAAACGTTTACGTCCACGCGCAGTTCGCCTTTTTCCATATCGCAGTTGGAGGCGTCCACCCATTTCATTAAACGTTTAATTTCGGTTAAATAAGCGTAGGCTTCTTCCGGGCTGCGCATATCCGGCATGGAGACAATTTCCAACAGCGGGCAGCCGGAGCGGTTGAAGTCAATTAAAGAGTAATTGTCAAAATGGGAAGATTTGCTGGCGTCTTCTTCCAAGTGGGCATGATGAATGCCGATTTTTTTCTTTTGCAAATGTTCCTTGGGGCCGAAAGTAATTTCTATACTGCCGGCGCCGTTGATGGGCTTATCGTACTGCGTGATTTGGTAGCCTTTGGGCAAATCCGGGTAAAAATAATGCTTGCGGGAAAAGGTGGAATATTCGTTTACTTTACACCCCAGCGCCAGGCCGGCTTTTACGGCCAGTTCCACGGCGCCTTCGGTAAGTACGGGCAACACGCCCGGCTGGCCCGTGCAGCGGGGACATATGGCGCTGTTGGGTTTGGTTTCATCCCCCACGCCGTTGGGGCAAGAGCAAAACAATTTGGTTTTGCTGGCTAGTTGGACATGGATTTCCAGTCCGATAACAGGTTCAAATTGGGTAGTCACGTTTATATATCTCCTAAATTATTATAATATCAAATATGGAAAACCTTTTTAAGCCCGTTTCTTACCGCAAAGGGGCCGCCTGGGCGGTGGGATCCACCGCTGTTTGGAAGGCGTGCTCGTTTATCAACGGGATACTCATTGCGCTTTATTTTGGCGCCCACACACAAACAGACATTTACTTTTACCTCATTATGATATGCGGCATGGGCATTAACTTTTTGCAGCATATCAATACCGCCGTTTTTATACCGGAAGCCATCAGCGCCGAAAAATCCTCCCCCCAGGCCGGTATGCGTTTGTTAAATGCCGTATTTTTATTTTACCTGGCCTTAGGCGCGGGAATCATCTTGGCCGGGGTGGCCTGGCCGCAGCATATAGCGGGGGCCATATCGCGCTTTTCCCGGGCGCAGTTAAGCCAAAATTTACCCATGATAAGCGCCGTGTGCGCGCTGTTTGCCTTTCAGCTGTGGGCTTCTTTGTTATGCAATATTTTGGAAATGGAAAAGCGCTTCGGCTCCGCCTGGCTGGCGCCGGCCAACGCGCTGCTGCCGCTGGTGCTTTTAATAAGCGGAGGGCGGCAGTGGGGCATTATTTGTATGGTATACGGTTTTTTGGCGGCCAATATATTGCAGTGCCTTGTTTTTTTATATGTATTAAAAGCCCAATGCGCTTGGCAGTTTACCCCGGGGATAGAGGGATTCCATGCGCGGCTTAAGAAAAATTTGTTTACCAGCCAGGCGCTGGAACTAATCAGCCTAATCAATACCTGGATACCCGCCTATTTAATAAGCGGGCTTGGCAGCGGGCTGGTAAGCGCGCTTAACTATGCCAAGCAACTGGCGGACTCCCCCACCGAAATTTTAACCTGGCGCGTCTGCGCAGTAAATAAGATTGAACTGAGCGAAGACTCCGCCCGAAAAGATTTACAGGCCCTCAACGTGCATTTCCTGCGCACCAACCGCCTGCTGCTTTTTATACTTACGCCGCTGGCCGTATTTAGCTTTTTTTACGCGGTGGACATTATACGCCTATTTTTTGAAAGGGGCAACTTTACCCTCACCGCCGCGCGCAATGCAGCGGCTTTCCTGCAGCCGTTACTTATTATGATGTTATTTTTTATCCCCATCACCATGCAAAACAACCTGTTTTCGGCCGAGCGGAAACTAAAAGAGGCATTCCCTTATTTGCTGGTGTCTAACCTCATTTTTACGGGGGCCGTTATATGGGGGATTAAACAATGGGGCGCGTTTGCTTACCCGTACGTGCAGGCGGCCTGCTGCCTGATTGGGTTTGCCATCAACAAAAAACTGTTTGATAAACATTTTGCCCATATTGCTTACGGCCGGGCCTTGCTGGATATGGCGCGCCTGGTGGCTTTAAATCTGCTGGCCCTGGTGCCTGCGGCGGCGTGCACTTTTTTATGCGGGTTTAAAAGCCCGTTTTTTACCCTGCTTGTTGGCGGGGTGATGTTTTTGGCCGCCCTGTACGCCGTAACCCAATACAGCGGGGATTGGAAACTCTTTATCACCGCCGCGCGCCAAAGCCGTTTGGCTTCCACCTATAAATAAAAACCCCGGCCGGTAAAACCGCCGGGGCAAAATGGTTTATTTCCCTTTAAACAGCCAGCGCCTGCTTTTGCGCACCTGCCGCATACACCACGCATAAGAAGCCCCCGTGCGCAAACACCATTTAAGCATTTTTACCCGCGCACGGAAACGCAGCGGGCGCTTTTTAAACAAACGGCCGGGCAACATCAGGCTCTGGCGGTTTTGGGCCAGCAGTTTTTCCTCCTCCTGCGTTAAGCCGTACGTTTCCATAAAGCTAAGCAAACACACCAGGCGCACATATTCAAAACCCGGTGCATATAAGGCGTACTGCCCTTGCTGCATTAAAAACTGCCGCGCCGCCAAAAATCCGTTAAATAACCCGGTAAAACGATGGGGCGCGCTGGTGGTTTGGGAGCCTTCCCTCCCCTGGCGGTAAAAATACACAGCCTCTTTTACGGGCACTATTTTTTGTGCGGCCACGATAAGCTGTATGGAAGGCAAAATGTCTTCCGCGGCAGGGTAATCTCCCCACGTTACCCGGGCACTTTCCAACAGGCGACGGCTGATTAACTTGCCGCATAAACCCATGACGGCGGGGAAATTGCTAAACAGTTGGGTTTTATCCTCCCCCGTTAAGGGGCCTTGGTAAAAAACGCCCATATCTTCCGGCACGGCCTGGCGGCTGTCCGTATAATAGCGCACCACCGGGCCCGCGGCCATATCCGCCCTGTTTATCTGCAGGGCTTTATATAAGCGCTCGCAATAAGAAGAGGGAACAAAATCATCCGCGTCTATAAAAAGCACATTTTCCCCCTCCGCGTGGGAGAGACCCTTCTGCCGCGCCGCCGTAATACCCTGGTGGGGCTGCTGCAAACAAATAAAATGAGAGTAACGCTGTTTAAATTTTTCTATAATGCGGGGGCTTTGGTCGGTGGAGCCGTCGTCCACCACAATCACCTCGGCCTCTTTAAACGTTTGCGCGGCCACGCTGTTTAAACAGGTTTCCAAATATTTTTCCACATTATATACGGGAATAATAATGCTTATTTTCGGGCGGCTGTACATAAATCCTCGTAGGCTTGAATATATTTATCCAGCGAAAAGCGCTCGCACACTGCCGGTGCGTTTTGGGCCAGGCGGTGGCGCAAGCCTTCATCTTGCATTAAACGGGCCAGGCTGTGCGCAAAGCGCTCCGTATAGCCGGGTTTTACCAAAAGGCCGTCTTCCCCGTCACGCACGATTACGTCCGGCCCGGTGCACGCAAAGCTGACCACCGGCATCCCCGCCGCCATCGCTTCCAACAGCACCATGGGGAAGCCTTCCGTGCGGGAGGTCATGGCATAAATATCACAATAGCGGTATAACGGCGCCAAATTTTTTTGAGGCGGCACAAATGCCACGCTGTGCTGCACGTCCAACACTTCGGCCAAATCTTTCAGTTCCGCCTCCAGCGGCCCGGCACCCACAATGCATAAACGCCAGTTGGGGTTTTCCTCACACACGCGCCGCCAGGCTTCCAACAGATAGTCAAACCCTTTTTGTTTTACCAGCCGCCCCACGGCCAGCACATAGCGCGGCCCGGCGGGCAGAAAATCCGGCCGGGGCATTTCCGCTTTACTTGCCGGCAAGGCGGGGTTATAAATTAAAGAAACTTTCCATTTGGGGTAATACAGCGCCAGGAATTTGCGGTCCCGCTCGGACAGCACCGTAACCCGGCTGGCCAAACGCAAAAGCAGGCGGCGCAAAAATTTCCATTTTTCGGTAAGCGGGGTGGTGCGTATGTCCAGATGGTCGGCATAGATATACGGCACGCGCAGCAGCAGCGCCGCACCTAAAACGCTTAATGTCATAAAGCTGATTAATACGTCCGGCTTTAAGCGGTGCAAGGTTTTAAGCATCAGCCACAAGCGCCACAGGCTGCCAAAAAAACCGGCTTTGTTAAAACAAGGTAAATTAAGGCGCACCCGCGCCACCCCTGCGGGCAGTTCATAAAAATCGGGCACGGCATCAGACAGTGTAAGCAAAGTAACCTGATGCCCCCGCGCGGCCAAACCGCCGCACAGATAAGTCATCACACGCTCCGCCCCGCCGGGGGCCAAGGTGGCTACCACACAGGTTATCTTCATAAAATACCCCGTTTATAAAAAACCCCGCGCCAAAGCGCGGGGGATAAATCAGCCCAACAATTCCGCAAAAGCGCGGACGAAATCTTCAAACGCGTAGCGGTCTTTTAATTTGGAAGCCTCCACCGCTATGCCCACACGTTTGCCCCAGTTTACCATCAAATCATCCAGCGCGATGGTAAAGGGTTCCTCTTCCCCGGCATTTACGATAAGCCCGTTAATGCCGTTGGACACCAAGGCCACCACGGGGGCGGATTCACACGCCACGCAAGGCAATTTGCTGGCCATAGCGTCCAGCAAAATATCCACATTTTGCGGGTTTAAAGCCGGGTAGGCAAAAATATCGGCATTGCGAAGCAGGCTGTATACGTCCCCGTCATCCGGCACGATTTCCGTGCTGGCTTCCAACCCGTTTTTGGCAATAAATTTTTTAAGCGCGGTTTTGCCCGTGCCGTCCCCCACGATGGTGAGATGCCAAGACGTATGCGCCGGCGCCAGGCGGGCCCAGGTTTTAAGCAAATTGTCAAAACCGCTTTCTTTAACCAGTTTGCCCACGGCAACAATGTTGTTTTCCTTCTTAAAACAAGCCGGTTTGTTGTAATTGTAATGTTCCACCCATACGGCGGGGTTGGTAACTTCCTGCACTTTTAAACCAGTATAAGGTTTTTTGTTTAAGGCGCCTTCCGTCGTGCGGATGACAAATACCTTTTTGGCTTTCTTTAAAACGGTTTTTTTGTCTTTAACGGCTTTGTCTTCTTTAAAACCTTCATTTTCCGCATATACAAACGGGATACCAGCCAGCGCGGCAGCCTGGCAGGCGGGCAAACTCATAAAGGAAATTACAAATTCCGCGCCTTCTTTTTTGAGCAGGCCTTCCAGTGTTTTGGGTTTGGCCACGGCGGCATACTCCACCAGCGCCACCTGCGTTTTGACTTTTACTTTTCCTTTAACGGCAAATACAGCGGCCTCATGCCCCTGCTGGGTTAAAGTTTCGGCCAGTTTAACGGCCAAACGGGAAGCCGTAAAAGTTTTGTTCCCCCCTGCAAAAATAGCTATTTTCATCGGTAAATCCTCCTGCATAAACCCTTTTATCTGTTCTTTTGTATTTTACATAAAAACGCCCGTCAAATAAAACAGATATTTTTAATAAACGCCCGATAAGCGGCCGCAACGAAAAAACCAGGCTTTTATTACACGGGAAATCTCCCAAATAGCTGTAAGGCAAAACGGGCTTACTGCCCCGCACAAAAGTTCCCCGGCACCCACACCCCTTTCAAAACGGGTGCGGCCAAACAGGCGTAAAAAAGCCCCCGCTAAATGCAGGGGCCGTGGCAAAACATACTTTAAACTTAACGAATAAAGTTGGTTAGCGTGAACGGTTCCTTTTCCGGCAAACCGTATTTTTCTTTTCCCAACTGAATGCTGCGCATTAAAAAAACCATATTTTTAGCCAGCGTGCGCATCATTTGCAAACCTTCGGCGTCTTGCCGGGCCTGGCCGGCCGCCGCGCCGTGGATGCCGTTCCAATACTGGCCGGAAACCACCGGCATGCCGCAAATGGTAAAGTATTTGTTTAATTCGTCAAAAGTGGCCGTCAACCCGCCGCGGCGGGCACTGGCTACGGCAGCGCCTACTTTCATGGTTTTATCAAAAGAAGTGCTGTAAAATAAACGGTCCAACACGGAAACCAATGTGCCGTTGGCCGAGGCATAATACACGGGCGAGCCTACCACCAGCCCGTCGCACGCGGCAAATTTGGGGGCCAGCTCGTTAACGATATCATTAAATACGCAGCGCCCGTTTTCGGCGCAAAACCCACAGGCCATACACCCGCGCACAGCCAGCTGGCCCACTTGCACCAGTTCACTTTCCACCCCTTGTTGCTCAAAGACGGAAATCATTTCCCGCAAGGCTAAAGCGGTGTTTCCCTCGGCGCGCGGGCTGCCGTTAATCAGTAAAACTTTCATGGGTTCCCTCCGTTTAAACGTATAAAAAAACCGCCCTTACGGGCGGTAAATAATTGGAAAACTTGCGGGGACTGGATTTGAACCAGTGATCTCAAGGTTATGGGCCTTGCGAGATACCAGGCTTCTCTACCCCGCAATATTATTATACTACATTTAGCCCTAAAAAACAATGCCGCCGGCCTTATTTAAGCCGGCGGCAAACACATCAAAATCAGGCTTTATTTATACATCGGGTAAAAATAAATACCCATATACACCGGGTTATCCACAAACCCTTTTACCGTGTCTCGCATCGCCCACAGGCCGGTGGGGTGAACGGTATAAATCTGCATGGCGTCTTCGTACATTAAATTATGCACTTGTTTATACAATTCCCGGCGTTTGGCAGGGGCCGTTTGGGTAACGGCTTGTTCAATCAGCTTGTCCCCTTTGGGGTTGCTGTAACCCTGCGCCAAGGCGTAGCGCCCGTTGCTGTGCAGGAACGGGAAGTAAAAGTTATGCGCGTCGGCATAGTCGGCCACCCAGCCGCGCGTCCACAACGGCATTTGGCGGTTGGCGGTTTTTTCTAAGAACGCGGCCCAGGTTACCCCGCGCAAATCTATTTTAAATTTGGGGTTAAGGCTTTCCACATTGCGTTTTAAAATTTCGCTGGCAATTTGGCGCATTTCCCCGCTGGTGTTGTAGGTCATGGTAAATTTAAAACCTTTATCCCACACTTGGCCGCCCCAGGCTTTTTTAAAGTATTCGCGGGCTTTGTCCATATCAAAAGAGTAGCGTTTAAAGCTGTCGTCATAATCAATTAAACCCTGCGGGGCGGGGCCGATGGCGCGCTCCCCCCGGCCTTCCATAGACTGGTTTAAAAACGCGTCATAATCAAACGCATAGGCAAAAGCTTTGCGCAGGTTTTTATCTTCAAAAAAGTTGGAAGGAATGCCGTTGCCGTCCAGCTTGCCGGAGCCTACATCCGGGTTGGCCTGCATATTGATGTTAAGGGTAAAAAAGATGGCCGGGTCCGTACGCAGGCGGGGCAGATTGTCATACACCACCACACCGGGGCGGTTTTGCAGCTGGGCAATAAACTTGGGCGAAATTTCGGCCACGTCCACATCGCCCGCTTCCAGCATTAAGCGCACGGTGCTGGGTTCTTCCACCGTCATCATATGAATATTTTTAAGTTTTGCCGGGCCGGCCCAGTACGCTTCGTTAGCGGCCAGCTGCAGGCGGCGGCCCGCAATATTCCAACGCACCAATTTAAAAGGGCCGGTGCCGTTCATGGCATTAAACAGCGGGGAATCTTCTTTCGCAAAATCATTAAATTTTTTCCAGGTTTCGGCCGTTCCGTCCCACGCGCCGCGCTTTACGGCCCAGTCTTTGTTTACAATATAACCCCAGCGGGCCAAAATGGTTAAGAACGGGGCAAACGGGCGTTTTAAGGTAATAACCACATTATCCCCGTCCACCCGCACGGCTTTGGCGGCTTCTTCGTAAGTAACGGTGTATTCTCCGTTTTCCCCACGGGTGGAGGAAACCCCCAAAATAGGTTCCAAAAGCAGGCTGGAAGGGCCGCCGGACACATCGGAAAGCATAAAGCGCAAAAGGGAATAACGCACGTCTTCCGGTGTGAGGATTTCCCCGTTGTGGAATTTAACCCCTTTGCGGATGGGGAAAGTGTAGGTTAAGCCGTCGGCCGATAAAAGGCCGTTTTGCACGGTGGGCACTTCGGTAGATAAAGAAGGCTCCAGCTCCGTCATGGAAGAACCTTTAAATTTCAAAAGCGTATCGTACACATTTAACATCATGCCCTGGGTTACCCCGTCGTAAGAGTAAACCGGATCCAAAGATTCCATTTCCCCTTTGTGGGCCACCAGCAAAGTGGAGGTATCTTCCTTGGGGGCGCATGCAAAAGTAAACAACCCCGCACATAAAACGATAAACAACCCTTTTTTCATTTTTTCCTCACAATATAAGAAACGCCCCGTTTATTTTCCAGCCATACACGGGCAAATTCTCCCGCGTCATAAGGGCGTATTACTTTTCCGGCGGTTGTGGCGGCCGGATCCGCCGTCCAAATTTTTCCGTCTTCATACCCGGTAATTACCACTAAATGCCCGGGTGTAGCGGCAATGGCCGGGTTGGAAAGTTCCCCTTTCTTATACCTCACACTGGCCAAAACCAAACTGTCTTTATTTACAAAATCCGGCAGTTCCTTTAAAGAGGCAAACCTCCGCACAAAACTTTCCACGCCGTACAGCCCGGCACAGGCCGTATTAAAAATCCAGTTGCCGTATATGCCGGCGGACGGGTCAAACACTTCCGCCATTACGCGTTGCACTTGGATGTGGGCGCCAAAATAATTCAATGCCATGGTAAGCGCGGTGGGGCTGCAAATGCGGCGGCGGTCTTTATGTTTTAGCGTCATTTGGGATATGGGCTCCACCTCCGCCCGAAACGCTCCCTCCGGCAGGCCGGGCAGGGGCCGGGTTTGGCGGGCATTTGTTATACAGGAAGCCAGCAGCGTTACTTCCATATCCCCATACAAATTTAACCGGTAGCGAAAGGCCTCTGCCTCCGGCTCCAGCACCAGGCAATCCGTTTCCACATGGCCAAATGCATCCTGCTGGGCAGGAAAACTGCTTTGGAAATCTTTGGAAAATAAACCCAGTTTGTAAAAACGGCTCCACTTCTTGCCGCGGCGCACTTGCGCTTCCAAAAGCAGCAAACCATCCGTTTCCGTACGATAATTGACGGACAGAACAAGCGTGTTAAAGGGGAAAGGCGGGATAATTTCGTCCGACAAGGCAGCTTTTACGCCGTCCACCATTTTAATCTGTTTGGTTTCCGACGGGTTGTGCCGCAAATTAAAAACGGGAAGGATTAGCTTGTTTGTGCTCATGCGCGCACCTTTAAAAAGAGTCGGGGCACCCGGGCTCGAACCGGGAACCTCTCGGTCCCAAACCGAGCACTCTACCATTGAGCCATGCCCCGAAGTCTGCTTATATCCTACCAGTTTTTAAACGGGCTTGCCAAGTACCGCCCAAAAAGAAAACCGCCCCCAAAGAGGCGGTTTAAAATCTGGTTCCGGGACTAGGACTCGAACCTAGAATTAATGCTCCAGAGGCATCCGTGTTACCATTACACCATCCCGGATTAACAAATATATTTTAGCACATTTAAGATAAAAGAGTAAAATTTTATTCACCAGCGGGAAACTTTTCCCACAGCCTAAATATTAATTTGTTATAATAATTGTATAAATTTGGCGCCTATAGCTCAATCGGTTAGAGCAACCGACTCATAATCGGTGGGTTCCAGGTTCAAGTCCTGGTGGGCGCAGTATTTAAAACCCGCGCTACGGCGCGGGTTTTTGCATACAAAACCCCTAACGAGCGCACAATATCAGCCGGCGCAACCGTTCACGCAAACACCGGCCGCCGCCCCACACATATAGGTCTAAAAGGAACTTTTTACTGGGACTAAAGACTCATGCAAATACCGCAACAAAACGGGTAAAATAAATGTATATGAAAAAAGCATTTTCTATGTATGTTCTAAGCGGATTATTATTTTTTAGCTTCTGCGCCCAGCCGGCGCAGGCCCAGCCGCCTATTAAGCAAATGCTCAAAACATTGGGGAAACGGTGTGAAAAGAAGATTGCCACCGTTTCCTCCAAACTTCAAACCGTGTTAAGCCGCCGCGCCGCACAAACTAAAATGCAGACAGCGGCCCGCCAGCCTTTTGTTTTTTCTTCCTTAGAAGACGTAAGCGCCTATTATGCCCGCTTGCGCCATTTGCCGCCTTTTCCGCTGCCGCAGGCAGATACGGAACTGTACCGCGGCATGACGCTCGACGCCAGCGGCAAACAATTGCGCCATATTTTTAAATACGGGTTGGAAGTTTCCAAAACCCACTCCATTAATTTTGCCGCCTATGACGGACGCCAATACCCGGACTATCAAAAAGCCATTTATGCGTCCCCGGATATTTCACTGGCCGCTTCTTTTGCGGTAAATGATACCCGCTATGATAAACACATTCCTGTTATCATTCACTTAAAACGCGTGAGCGACACCCGCATTGTATCCATCCCGCACGATATTCCCCCTTCCTGGATATACCGCATAAGCGCCTTGTTAACCATTAAGGGAAAAAGCATGTGGGGCGAAATACGCCTGGATGAAAACGGAAACTTTGTTTTTCTGCCTTATCCCAAAAAGAAATAAACACGTATTGGCAAACGCGCCGCTTCTTATTATACTGTAATATATGGGATATACAGTAAACCGTTTATGCTATTTTTTTATAGCCGCCGCGGTATGTTTTATACCGGGGTACGGTTTTATTTGTGCCCAAACATACATTCCCCAACTGCCGGCCAACACCCAGGTAACCCAAACCATTACCATTAAAAATGTAAGCAATGACCCGCAACCTGCAGATGACGAAGCCGATTATGCAGACGAGGAAATGACCGACGAAGAGTTTGAAAAAGAACTGGCCAAGTACCTAAAAGAATACGAAAAACAGGAACAGGCCGAACAAGCCCAAAAAGAGCAGGAAGCCAAAGCCCAACAAGCCGATGGAGCGAAAACCAACTCCCCGCAAAAAGCTTCCGCACCTAAAGCCAAGCAACAAACCGTTACCCAGCCGGGTAAATTTGTGCCGTTTTTTCAGGCCGGGGGAACGGCCGTAAACCAGGAACCTCTAGGAGGGGCCCCGCTGGCGCCGCGCCCATCCAACTATACCAAGCGCGGCCCGGGCAAACGCCCGGGAAAAGGGCACAATGCTCATTTTAAGCCCATAAACCCCAAACCGGTGGTGCGCCCGGTGATGGTTCCCGGCGGCAATGCCGCCGCAAACCCGGGGCCAGACCCACGGCTTTATATGCCCCCCACCGGCATCAAACGCCCGGCTGTAAATCCAAACCCGTCACATACCCGGCCCAACAAAACACACAAATAAGGGCCCAGCCTTTTTTTGGGCCTAATGGCCCCTGGTAAACTTTCTTAAAAACCCTTATATTATTAGTATGAAGAAGATATTTGGGGTGTGCAAGCTTTCTTGTGCGGTTTTATTTTTTAGCGCCCTGGTATTAGGCGGGGCTTCCCCCGTGTACGGCCAATGGCGGCCTATTGTAAAAGGCACGGCCAAAACGGCAGCCAAACGGGCGCCAGCTGCGGCCACATCCGCAAAAGCCGCCGCCACGGTTGCGGCAACAAAATCTGCTCCTGCCGCCCAAAAAGCCATGAGCGAAGACTCCAAACGCTTTTATTACTCCCTTTTAACCAAAGTAGGCGTATCCAAACGAAAAGCTTTAAATTATTTATACAAACACGGCGCCCAGCCTTCCCGCTACCCTATGCCGCGCCTAAGCGGGGAAACCCTGGTTATGCAACATTTAAAAGCCCCCTCAAAAGCACAGGACTGGCCGGCCTATCCTTTCAGCAGCCCTAAAGGCGTTTTTTACCGCGGCATATCCATTAAGGCAGACGGGCTGCGCAATATTTTACAAAACGGCCTGCGTGCCAAAGACTCCGGCACCCACCACAGCGATTTTACTATCATGACCTACCAAACCAAAGCCCTGGTGGATATGGCTAACCAAATGGTAGGAGACAGCAAAAATATTTGTTTAATATCCGATGCGGCCCGTGCAGAAAGCTATGCGGTGCGCCGCTCCAAATTAGACGGAGACGTTCCCCTGGTCATTCAAGTGCGCAGTAATATCCCCGTACAGCGCAACCCGGCCGGCGCAGGGGTATTATCCCTGGGAGACATTCCTACCGACCAAATTGTGCGCATCAGCGCCCTTTTACCGGTGGACGGTACCCCCGTTTGGGGAGACATCAGCATGACACCTACAGGAGACTTTGTATTTAAACCCTATGCAGCCGATTAATTTTTCTTACTTTGCCCGCTTTGTTTGGTTACGCCCGGCTGTTTGCATAAGCATATTGGCCATGCTGTGTTGTGCAGCCCCGGCAAATGCCCAAAAAACAGTTTTTAAACAATTAATCAAAAAGCAAGCGGCTTCCACCCCGGCCAAAGCGCCTGTGCGGCGGTTTTATCCGTCCCAGGTTGAGCAAAAACGCCTGCAAAAAGAACTGGCACGCCAAAAACGTATAAATACGTGGGTTATGCACCGCCATTCCCGCTCCCACACCCACAAATTGGCGGCACAGCGCTATATGGCCGCACAAAAAAGCACCCCTTTAACAGAAAAAGAAATTGCCCTGCTGGCCAAGCAATTCCATGTGCCCAAGCTGCGCAATACCCCGCCGGTGATTATAGAAGATTTTTCTTCTTTTATGCCCCCCGTGCAGCTGCCGGCACCTTATCCGCTGTCGCTCTATCCGGGGGATTTGGCCCGCGGCATGTTGTTACTAAACCCTAAAGAGGATTTACAAACCATTTTTTCCAAAGGTTTGCTAACGGCCCGCAGCGCTGTGGACGGATGGACAAAAAAACGCTTAATTTTTATGACAAACGTGCCCCAAATTGCCCACATTTACACCTGCCCGCAGGAACCCGGCGTGCCTGTTATTGTGCACATTGCCGGTTTTAAAGGGGAAAATAAACACATCTGGACCACCAGCCACGACATCCCTGCCAAAAACATTGTGCGCGTAAGCGCCTATTTAAATATTAACGGCAAAAACCGCTGGGGGCAAATTATGCCGCTTAAAGAAGGCGGTTTTGCCTTTTACCCTTATCAGCTTTCTTTTGCACAAAAGGCCAAACTAAATTTACTGCGCGCCTTGCAAAGGCCCAGCAGCAAATAGGTTTTATAAATAAAAAATCCTGGGGGATACCCCGGGATTTTATTTTCACACAAAATATTTACTTAGCCAGCGGTTTTAACAAATAAAGCACCAGCATGGCTTGGCGGTAATCCGTCTTTTCCTGATCGGTCAAGTTGGGGTTTTCCAGCAAATAATCGGCCGCGGTTTTGCCTTGGGCGTCTTTGGCTTGGGTATCTGCGCCGGCGCGGAGGAAAATGGACAGAACTTCCTTATTATTTTTTTGGGCTGCCAGCATAAGCGGGGTTTGGCCGTTTTTATCGGCCGTGTTTACCGCCGCGCCGGAAGAAATCAAAAACTCTGCCACTTCCGGCGAAGGGTTTTCCCCCGCGGCTACAAAAAGCACATTCTGCCCGTTGTTATCGGCCACGTTAACGGCTGCCCCTTCCTGTAATAATTTAGAGAGCAAATCCGTCTTTTGGGAATGCAACACCGCATAAAACAAAGCCGTGCGGCCGGCATTGTCTTCCACATTGACATCGTTGGAGCGGGCAATTAACTTTTCCGTTTCTAACGAGTCCGCCCCGCTTTCTATGGAGCGCATCAACCGGGTGGCGCCGCGTTCATCGCGCCTGTCCGTTCCAAACCGCATCAGCATACCGCCGCCCAAAATAAGGGCAATAATAAGTAAAGGTCCAATCAATTTCTTCATATAAAATTTATTTTAGCATTTCCGCTCGCACTTATTAATTTGATAAAATAAAGATAATATCATTTAAGAGGTATTTATGCCGGAAACGAAAGACCACACCAAAGAACAGGGCAACGCCCTGCAAGAAATTATCAACCAACGCTACGAGGAAGTAAAAACCATCCGCTCCCTGGGCGTTGACCCGTATCCCGCCCACTGCGAAAAAAAGCAGTCCTGCCTGGAAGCCAAAAATTCCCCCGAAGGAGCCGAAGTAACCACCGCCGGGCGCATTATGCAATTGCGCAGCATGGGCAAGGCCGCTTTTGCGCACTTGCGTGATTTTACGGGCCGCGTGCAGCTGTATGTAGCCAAAGATAATTTGGGCGATGAAGCTTACCAATTTTTTAAAAAATACATAGCCGTGGGGGATTTTATTTCCGTTACCGGCCATATGTTTGTAACCAAAACGGGCGAAAGCACCATCAAAGCCACTAAAGTTACCTTAATCTCCAAGGCCATCCGCCCCATGCCGGAAAAATACCACGGCCTGCAAGACGTAGAAGTGCGCTTTCGCAAACGCCATTTGGATTTAATTGCCAATGAAGACGTAAAAGAAATTTTTATCAAACGCGCCAAAATTATCACTTCCATTCGCAAAACCTTGGACGATAAAGGCTACCTGGAAGTGGAAACCCCTATTTTGAACCCCTCTTCCGGCGGGGCTATTGCGCGCCCGTTTGAAACGTATCACAACGCGCTTAAAATGCCGCTGTACCTGCGCATTGCGTTGGAACTGCACCACAAACGCCTGATTATGGGCGGTATGGACAAAATTTACGAAATTGGGCATATGTTCCGCAACGAAGGGATAGACACCACCCACAACCCGGAATTTACCATGATGGAAA
This sequence comes from uncultured Elusimicrobiales bacterium, assembly GCA_944327085.1. Taxonomy (GTDB): domain Bacteria; phylum Elusimicrobiota; class Elusimicrobia; order Elusimicrobiales; family Elusimicrobiaceae; genus Avelusimicrobium. Next base: position 209,383 of record CALVGG010000003.1, read on the forward strand.
TGTACCAAGCCTATGGAGATGTGTACACCATGGCTGATTTGTTTGAAGAAATCCTGGGCAACGCGGGCAAAGCCATCGGTGCGGAAACGGTACACTTCCGCGGATATGACGTGGACTTGCGCCCCCCGTACAAACGCCTTTATATTCCGCAGGCCTGGCAGGAAAAATTCGGCCATGACATACACGAAGTATTAGACGGCCGCAAATTTAACCGCGCCAAACTGGAAGAAGTTGCCAAAGAACAGGGCGTAAAATTCGGGCCGGACGATTCCGACGGTTCTATTTTTGACGAACTATTTGAAGGCAAATTGCTGGCCGAGTACCACAACCCGGTTATCGCGCTGGATTATCCCACCGCCGTCAGCCCGTTTGCCAAAACCAAACCGGGCGACCCGGAAATTGTGGAACGCTTTGAAGTGTTTGTAAACGGGCAGGAACTGGGTAACGCCTATACCGAGCTTAACGACCCGGCCGACCAGCTGCAGCGCCTGAAAGACCAAGCGGCCGAAAAAGCCGCCGCCAAAGGCGAAGATGCCGAAAATGCCGACATTTTGGACGCAGATTATATCGAAGCCATGGAAAACGGCATGCCGCCTACCGGAGGCATGGGTATTGGGATTGACCGCATTGTAATGATGTTAACCGGTCAAGACTCTATCCGCGAAATTATCTTATTCCCCACCCTTAAAAAGCTGGAAGACTAAGATATTTCCAACCCCTTATAAAAAACCCCGCCGAATTTACCGGCGGGGTTTTTATATTTTAACTAATTACTTACTGAATACTGTAACATTTGCAACTAGCTTCCGGGCATGTCTCCGGGTTTGCATTAAATGTTTTACAAATGCTGTCGCCATGGGCATTTCCACAACTTACACAATCTATTTTCCCGCGGTTCATATACTGCACAATATACCAAGTGCCCAAATTACCCGCTTTATTATATTGTGCCTGAATATGAGGGATAGCACCGGTCATGCTGTCTAGTTTAACGACAAAATCCCCTACTTGCTGGGAGCTTCCCGTTGGGTTACCTGGCAGAGAAATATCTAAATCTTCCAAATTATTCGTATATTTTCCATTCGCCATCAAAAATACTTTTTGTGCATCAGCTAAAGACTTCACTAATGCAATGCCTTGAACCGCACGGGATTTTTCCACTGCTTTCTGATACTGCGGCACCGCCACCGCCGCCAAAATACCAATAATTAATACCACTACCAAAAGCTCAATAAGCGTAAAGCCTCCTAATTCCCTCATATACGCATTTTTCATTTTTCCCCTCTTTTTTGACTAAATTTTGTTTCCAACAAAATTTATCAAAAAAAAAAAACAAATCAAGCCCTTCCTGCATATTCCCGGCCGGCAAACAACCCCACAAAACACACTGGGGTGTTTTCTACAAATAAAGTACAATATACATATGAAATTTGAACGTTTTGTAGCGCTTCGCTATCTTACCCGCCGCAAAGGCTTATTTGCCATTATCACCACGCTTATTGGCGTGGCGGGCGTAAGCGTGGGGGTGGCGGCGTTAATTACCACACTGTCCGTGATGAACGGCTTTCAAAGCGATATTAAAGAAAAAGTCATCGGCGCGCAAAGCCATATTTTGGTGTTTGGGCGCATGGCGGCGGACGCTTACCCGCAGTACATTAAAAAAATTGAACAAATCCCTTTGGTACAGGCCGCCGCGCCGCATATTTACGGGCAGGCCATTTTGTCTTATGACGGGCAGAGCGTGGGCCTGGTGGTGCGCGGGCTGGACCCGGAAAAAGAAAAACACATTAACAATTTAAACGATTCTTTAACCGAGGGCTCCTTTACCCCCGACTGGGACGAAGACGCCCCCGCCCCGCTGGTATTAGGTACGGAGCTCGCCTACAGCCTGGGCGCCCAGGTGGGCGATGACGTGGTGCTTATTTCCCCGCAGTCCATTTCCACCTCGGCGGGCATGTTCCCCAAAATGAAGAAATTTCGCGTAAGCGGCCTTTTGCGCACAGGGTATTACGAGTTTGACAATACCATTGCCTACACCACCCTTCCCCACGCCAGTGATTTTTTGGGCCTTAAAGGCGGCGTAACGGGGGTGGCCGTTAAACTGCACAATTTAAACCAGGCAGACCAAGCCGCCGAACAAATCCGCCAGGCCATTGGCTACGGGTATGCCGTGCGCACTTTTGCCCAATTAAACAGCACCCTGTATGCGGCCTTAAAGCTGGAAAAAGCCGTTATGTTTATTATTCTGTTTTTAATTATTATCGTGGCCTCCCTAAACATTGCCGGGAACCTGATTTTGCTGGGTACCGAAAAACTGCGCGATATCGGCCTCATGCGCGCCATGGGCGCCAGCCCCAAAATGATACGCAAAGTATTTATGTGGGAAGCCATGGCCATTGCCACGCTGGGTATCTTTTTAGGCATTGCGCTGGCGTGCCTGCTGTGCTGGATTATTGCCACGTTTAACATTGTGGAACTGCCCGGAGACATTTACTACTTAACCAAAGTACCCGTACGCATGGAATGGACGGACATTTTGGCCGTAGTGGGCGGCAGTTATTTAATTTGTTTCTTTGCGGGGTTGTACCCGGCGGCCAAGGCCTCCCGCGTGAACCCGACGGACGCTATACGTTATGGATAATATCATAGAAATCACCCATTTAACCAAAATTTACAGCCAGCAGGACGAAAATTTATGCGTGCTGGAAGATGTTTCCTTGTCCGTTTCCAAGGGCAGCTTTACCGTGCTTTTAGGCCCCAGCGGAAGCGGCAAAAGCACACTGTTAAACTTAATTGCCATGCTGGATAAACCTACAAGCGGCCAAATATTTTTTGAAGGCAAAGAACTTACCAATATGCGCAAAGAATCCGCCCGTTCCGCCCTGCGCTTAAACAAAATGGGTTTTGTGTTTCAGTTTGACGGGCTGTTGCCGGAGTTTTCTCTCCTGGAAAACGTGGAACTGCCCGCCATTATGCAAGGCAAACCCAACCCCAAAAAAGCGCAGGAACTGCTGGAAAATTTGGGTTTAGGGGCCATCTCCCACAAATTCCCCAGTGAACTTTCCGGCGGGGAAAAACAACGAGCCAGCATTGCGCGCGCCTTGCGCAACAACCCGGTGCTGTTACTGGCCGACGAGCCCACCGGCAATTTGGACGCTTCTCGCAAAGAACAAGTGTTTAAAGATTTTGCCCATATGGCAAGCCAAGGCTTAACCGTGCTGATGGTTACGCACGACGTGCACGCCGTAAACTACGCAACCGACGTGTACACCCTGGAAAACCGCAAACTGCTAAAAACCAAATAAGGATTTTTATGACCAACCAAACCCTGCTTCTTACCGCCGCCTGTTTTATTGTAGGAGGCCTTGCCTACGCCGTTTACAAACACGTTAAACGCCGCCAATTGCAAGCCCTGCAAAACAAAGCCGCCCAGGGGGACCCGGCCAGCCTGGTGGCGTTAGGCCACAAATATTACAAAGGCAAAGAAGTGGAAAAAAATGCCGAAAAAGCCTTTAACTGCTTTAAACAAGCCGCCAAAGCCGGCCTGGCCCAAGCCCAGGTGCTTACGGCCGCCATGTGCCGCGCGGGGGACGGCTGCCCCCAGAACGACCGGGAAACCTTCCGCTGGTATCAGGCTGCCGCCCAACAGGGAAATTATGAAGGCAAACTGAATTTAATTATGTGCCATTTAAAAGGCATCGGCACCCCCAAAGACCCGCACCAAGCCTTTACCCTGGCCCTGGAAGCGGCCGACGCGGGCAGCCCGTTTGCCCAAGTAATGATGGGTGATTTTTACGCCTGCGGCACCGGCACCCCGCAAGATAAAGACAAGGCCCGCCGTTACTATCTGCTGGCCGCCGTGCAGGGCGAACCTCACGCCAAAAAACGCTTAAAAACGCTGGACCATATTATAGAACGCCACGACGCTATTTTTTAAACCCTCTTTTTCCCCCGCTTTTAAAAGGCGGGGTTTTTAATTTATATTTTTTCTCCCGCGTTTCTGCCTAAAAACAGCCGGGATACGCACACGCCACTGCGCCCTGTTTTCCCCCAAAAAGGCCATAAAAAAGCAGGCGGTTTTTACCGCCTGCTTTTGGGATAACAACCTTTATAATGCAATTTTTAATTTCCGGGCTAAAGCTTTTAATACGTCTTTACTCATTTTTTCTTTGCCTAGGCCCTTTAACGCCAGGAATACAAATTCCTGCGCTTTGGTAATATCGGGCGTAAAACCGAATATTTCCATATAGTTTAAAAATTCCACCACTTTCATAGCGGCGGCGCTGTCCGCCGGGTTGCGTGCAAAAGCAAAAGCCAACACGGTTAACTTATCGCTCACCACGCGGCGCAGTTCCTCCCCGCTTACGTCCAAACCCAGTGTTTTAACATCTTCCATCAGTTCTTCCACGGCGTTGATGTCCACATCTTTGGCGCGGAACTCGGCCTTTAAATCACTGGTAAGCACAAAATCCGCCACCGTTAAAAACGGTTTGGGCAGCGGGGTGCCGATATATTGCAGGCCGCGCACCACGGGGTATTGCTCCTCAAAAATCTGCGTGAATTTGCGGTCGGTATCTTCGTACACTTTGTTCATTACGCTGTCTATCACTTTGCGCTGTACGTCTTTAAATAAAGAAAGCAGCGGGTAGACATTTTTAAACCGTTCGCGGATTTGGGCCGCGCACTCGTCATAGCGGCCTTTTTCAAACGAGGTTTTAAGCGTATCAAACAAAGCGTCTTTATCGGCAGGTACGTCCATGGCCGCACTTAAGAAAGACGTGGCCCCCTGCTGAAGCACCACAAAAACAAAGTGGCGTTCTTCCAGCGTAATGGTGGAAAATACGGTCATCTCCCCGTAATACAAATGGTTGGCCGGCGCCGTAAGCAGGGTGTGGGTAAAGTCCTTCACTTCGCAGTCATAGGCGCGGTTGGGGTTTAAGGTCGGGTCCGTCAACACCGCTACCGCGTGCTGGGCGGCAATTTTTTCAAGCGGCATTTTTTGCGGCAGCACAAAGCGCTGGTATACCACGGCGCCGTTTTTTAAATCCCGTATGTTGCTGGGGGCGGCTTCCAGGCGTTTGATGAGTTCCGGCTCCAAATTCACCCCGCTGATTTGCTTGTTTAGCTGCGCGGCGCGGGCGGCATATTGCATAATTTGCACGGTTTCAATGCCGCTTATCTCGTCAAAGAACCAGCCGCAGCTGGTGTACATCAGCATGGCAAAGCGCTGCATTTCCAATAAACGCAGGGCGCCGGGGCGGTCCGTCCAGGCTTTTTCCGTAGCGTGTTTTAAGAAGAAGCGGTGTTGGGCGTCTAAACTGCGGTCCAATACCAAATCAATGTATTCATCACGCGCGGCCCAAGGGTCTTTAAAATATTGGCGGCCAACGGTGTCATAGGTTTTAATCATTTCATCGCGCAGCCAGTCCAGCGCATCGCGCAAGGGTTTGCGCCATTTCTGGTGCCAGCCGCCGTGCATGCCGGAATTGCAACCGCAGTCCGCACGCCAGCGTTCCACCCCGTGGAAACAGCTCCAGGAAGAGTTTTCAAAAATCTGCGCTTCATACAAGGGCGGATTTTTGGCCAAAAACTCGCCATATACGGTAAGGGCCACGTCGGTTTTGTCTTCCACGTATTTTAAGCAATAGGCCAGGGCCATATCGGCAAATTTTTGGTGATGGCCGTAGGTTTCCCCGTCGGTAGCAATGTGCATAAGCTGCGCTTCCGGGCCGGAGTTATATGTTCCTAACAGGCGGCCGGCAAAGGTTTCACCGCTTTTTAACGTGTCGGAAAAAGCAATCCCCTGCGAAACAGGCCCGTCATAAAAGAACAGCGCAATGCGCCGCCCGCTGGGCAAATTGCACAAATAGGCGCGTTTAGGGTCCACCTTGGCGCCGGAAACATCCTGCCATTTTTCCTCGCCGATTTTGCGCACCTTGGCGCACTGCCCCGGGGCCAGGATAACAAACTTCATCCCGCACTCGGCCAGTACTTCCAGGGTTTCAGTATTGCAGGCGGTTTCGGCCAGCCAAAGGGCTTCGGGCATACGGCCAAAACGTTTTTTAAAGTCCGCTATGCCCCAACGCACCTGGGTATATTTATCGCGCCGGTTGGCCAGGGGCAAAATCATATGGTTATAGGCTTGGGCTATGGCACTGCCGTGGCCGGAAAAATTTTGCTGGCTTTGTTTGTCCGCCTCCAGAATGGCGCGGTACACTTCCGGCTCTTTCTTTTCCATCCAGGAGAGCAAAGTGGGCCCGAAATTAAAACTGATGCGGGCGTAATTATTAATTAAATCCGTAAGTTGTTGTTTATCGTTCAGCACGCGCGCCAACGTGTTGGGGGCGTAACATTCCGCACAGATGCGGGCGTTCCAGTCGTGAAAGGGCGCGGCGCTCTCCTGGATTTCTATTTCATCCAGCCAGGCGTTTTCGCGCGGGGGTTGGTAAAAATGTCCGTGAATGCAAAGGTATTTCATATATATGTTATAGCAATTAATGGTAAAATATGCACAAGCTTCCGCCGTAGCGGCCCTTGATAAAGCCCAAACGGCGCGCTATACTAAAAGGGAAGGTTTTTATCTTCCGTTCCGCCGAGGTGCGCTTATGAAAAAAACATTTATTTTAGATACGAACGTTTTGCTGCACGACGTAAACTGCCTGCACGCGTTTGAGGATAACGACATCATTATCCCCATGGCTGTTATTGAAGAGCTGGACAGTTTTAAAAGCGAAGGCGATACCCGCGGCAAAAACGCGCGTATGGTATCGCGCGCGCTGGACGAAATGCGCTCTTTGGGGCATTTAAACGAGGGAGTCCCCTTAAAAGGCGGCGGCACCCTAAAAATTGAGCTGGATAAGCCCAATATTCTCCCCCCGTTTTTGGCCTTTAATAAGGCGGATAATTCCATTTTAAATATTGCTTACACGCTTTCCAAAAAAGAAGGCACCTATAAAAAGAACACCAACCCCGTCATTTTGGTTACCAAAGACATTAACATGCGCCTAAAAGCCGAAGCCCTTGGCCTGGCCGCGCAGGATTATACCACCGACAAAGTAAATGTGGACGAACTTTATACCGGCATGGCGGAAATGGAAGTGTCTTCGGACCAGATAGACGCTTTTTACCGTGATAAAAAACTGCCTATAGACGAAAATCTTTATTTCCCTAACGAGTTTATTATCCTAAAAGCCAATGACGGAAGCAAAAAATCCGCCATGGGGCGCGTTTCCAACAATGGGGAAGCATGCATACGCCCGCTTTCCCAGCCGGAACCCACTGCCTGGGGTATTAAACCGCTAAATAAAGAACAACGCTTTGCCATGGAGCTGTTGCTCGACGACAGCCTGGACATCGTAACCCTGGTGGGCACGGCAGGCACGGGCAAAACTTTAATTACCCTGGCCACCGGCCTGCAGCGCACGATGGACGAAAACGCCTACCGCCGCCTGGTGGTGTGCCGCTCCATCGTGCCCGTAGGGAAGGACTTGGGCTTCCTGCCCGGCACCAAGGAAGAAAAACTGGAAGCCTGGATGGGCGCCATTTATGATAACTTGGCCTTCCTGGCGGACCGTAAAAACCCGGACGAAGGCGAAGAAAAAGCCCACTATCTGCTGGACAGCGGCAAAATAGAAATTGCCTCCGTTACGCATATGCGCGGGCGCTCGCTCCCCGGGCAGTATATGATTGTGGACGATGCCCAAAACTTAACCCCGCACGAGATGAAAACCATCCTTACCCGCGCGGGTGAAGGCACCAAAGTAGTGGTAACCGGGGACCCGTACCAAATTGACACCCCGTATCTGGACGTGGAATCCAACGGTTTAACCTACCTGGTGGACCGCCTAAAAGGCCAAAAGAGCCACGGGCACATTACGTTTACCAAAACGGAACGCAGCCGCCTGGCGGATTTGGCCTCCAAACTGCTTTAATAAATGCAACCTGTCAAAAGCCGGGGCCCACTATACAGTGGGCCCTTTGGCCTATATGGTTTAGGCCCTATGACCCCTGGGAAAAAACGGCTTTTTTTCTATAATATAGTAAGAGGGTATCTTACTTATAAGGGGAACTGCTATGAAAAGCTTTATTTGCCGTGTACTGATAGTGGCCTTTTCCTGCAATATATTATTACCGGAAACGGCCCTTTTTGCACAACATTATACCGAGGATTCTTCCGACGAACTTTATAATGAACTGTATTTAGACGACGCTTACCCGGGCGCACGCCCCTCCCCTTTGGCGCCTGAGCAAGAAGAAATCCTTTTAGATACCCCTTGGGCTGCTTATACGGCTTTGTCTGCCTATAAAGAACAAGAACCGACAGAAGACATCTTAGGCCACCCGATTAACTATAACGCCCAAAAAGACGCTAAGGCCATTAAACGCGGCATTGCCACCCAAGATGCCAAACTGCGCCAATTTTTGGCCAATTCCCCCAAAGAACCTTTAGTAGAATGGCTGTCTAAAAACGAGCTTCCTCAAGACGATTGGCAAATGGGGATGAATGAATACATCCCGGGGCTGCACCTGAAAAAAGCGGCAGGAGAATCGGCCAAAGCCGCTTTAAAGAATTTAACAATTTTACAACAAAACCAACAATTAACCCCTGAAGATTTGTTGGAATTAATCAAGGCGCCTTCTGCTGAAATTGCTTCTTTTGCGGGTATGTCTTTGTATTCCACTTTGCAGGACGCCTTAACCGTGCAAGACCCTTTAACCATCTATATGTTATTAGGCTTTGCCCCGCAAATGCAAAACATTGCCGCCAGCCGGTTGGATGCATCCTATTCCAACCCGCAGGCAAACCGCGCCGCCACGCCGGGGCACCGCTTGGTGCAAAAACTGGCGCCGAAGCAAACGGAATCGGCCCAAAGCATAGAAATGCGCGGGATATTAAATGTGTTGCTGGCGGATATATCCCGTTTGTATAAAGTATCCCAAGACCCGCAGCTGCGCCCGCTGTTGGAACAGCAAGACCAAATGATGTGGCCTATGGGAGAAAACACCTTTTTAACGCCGGACCCTATGCCGGACTCTTTCTATAAAAAACAAAAAGACCGTCTGCTGCACAGCCTGGATTATGCCCGCACATTAAAAGAACGTGTGCAAGGCATTAATAACGAACGCATTTTAAATGCCGATTATGTTGCCATGGCCCTGATAACTTACGACGGAGTAGACGGATTTAAACGCCTGGTGGATTATATTGACGAAGAAAACACCAACTTAAACGGCCGCAAACAACAATACCGCCTGGACCAGTATAACTTCCCGTTCTTAAAAAGCGCGTTTGATTATCTGGCTTTATTTTATTTGCCGAAACTTTCCAGCCGGGAAGTTGCCATGGACCAGAAAGAAAAAACCCATTTGGTAAATACGTTAATTAACTATGCCAATCACGGTTCGGCCCCGGTACAGGTGCTGGCCTTGGACTTATTAACCCGGATTTATCAGGAAACTTCCCCCAAGTGGACCCGCGGCCAAGGCTACGATAAAGGCGCCGCCGGAGGCCCGGCCATCAGCACCCAAACGGCCAACCAAGTGGCGGACCGTATTAAAAAGATTTACTGCCATATAGACCAGGCGGTGGAAAGCGTATACGGCTTAAATTCTGCCCAAATGCAGGAAATGGCGGACCAGTTGGCCCAGTCTTACCGCCGCGTACGCAGAGACCCGCAAGGCCAAATTTTGCCTGCCAATAAAGACGGCAAAGCCATTGTTTTCCAACAGTGCTATGTGCGGGACGTGCAAGAGCGCAACCAATTTGTTTACGCAAAAGAAATGGCTGACGATGCTATGGGATTTGTCCTTTCCTGGGTGGCTATCGGCGGGGCTTTCCAGGCAGTGGGCAAAGGGGTTTCTTACACGGCCCAAATAGCCCGCACGGCCAACCAAGCGCGCAAGCTGCCCGTGGGCCAACGCATTGCCTATTTTAAAGGAACGCTGAAACAGATTAAACAGGCCAAACAGGCCGCTAAGGAATTATCCAACTTTGGCGTAAAAGTGGAACGTGTGGTGGAGCGCCCTGCGGCAAAACCCTCCGCCTTTACACAAAAAGTAAACGCTTTGAAACAAAAGATGGGTATGAAAGTGAAAGAACCTTCCGCCCAAACTTATGTGGTAAACGCTTTAAAAGAAACCAACCCCAAAGGCACCACCCTGGGTTACCGCATTACCCAGCGCTTGCCCGGCGGGAAGGAACAAATTACCACAATAGAAGGGGAAGTCATCTCCCGCGGGGCTTTCAACCCCAATATGCCGGCCAAATTAGGGGCGGAAAAAGGCACTTTAAACAGCGTAACCGAATTGGCAGAAAAATATATAACCAAAATACCGCAAGGGGTATCCCCCGCCGCGTATAAAGAAGCCATTGCCACGGAAAACCTGTTTAGAACCGGGTTGGAAGAAGTATCCTCCGCCAACTTTAAAAGCGGTTTTGGCATGAAAAAAGTTTGGTATCTGGACGGAAACCAAAAACTGTTCTCCGTCAATGAGCCTATTTGGGTAGATTTGGCAAAAAGCTCCCAGGTGGTACATAACGGGGCGGGTATTCCCTTAACCGGTATGTTAAGAAACGATTTAATAAAAACCGTTTCTACCCCCGGCGGCGTATTAACCGCAACGGCTTCCGTAGCCGGCAAAGGCGGCCTTAACTACTTATGGAAAATTTCCAAATGGACGGGTGAATTTGCCGCAGCAGACGTGGCCTTCCATCCGCTTTCCCAGGCGCTTGACGGCCAATACCAAAACGCCCCGGACGGCGCCCCGTGGTATGCGGAAATTGGACAGTATTTTAATAATGTGGGCAACGCCATTTTAAATTATGACGAAGCCGCCGGCACTTCCATCATCTTCCCGTTTGCGGCCGCGTGGAAAGGCGTTAGCACCGCATGGGATAAAGTCATCCGCTCCAACACGGTGGACGGGAAAGAAATGTCCGCCCAGGTGGAAAACAACCCGTATTTAAAAGAATACCGCCAAAAAGTGGAAAAGTTACAGCAATCTTTTAATACGGATGCCAAATCGCTGGTAGCGTTATGGGAACAGGCACAAACCAACCCGGACGATACGAAACTGCAAGAGAAACTGGCCGAAAATTACCAGCAAATGGATGATAAATACGCCACGCAGGAAACCGGCGGAATTGCCCAGCAGTGGCAGTCTTTATACGAAGCCCTGCTGTTAGGCATTAATCCTTTTGATTACGAAGATGCCTTTTCAGGTGACGATTATTACTTTTAACCCAAACCCCGGCCCCACAGGCCGGGGTTTTTTATGCCTGCGGGGCAATTTATATATTGCAACTATAAAACACCGTTTTAAAACTCCTCTCATTATCCGTCTGGCGTCCATACCGCCTGCCCCGCAAAAATACAAGAATTTATCCCTTACGCAATAATTTGCCCAAACAAAAACCCCCGGCATAAACCGGGGGTTTTATCAAATACCAAGTGAACTGCTTTAATGCAGGCCGCATTTGCAAACATGGTCTTTTTCGTACTGCTGCAAGCTGGCGGCTTCCTGCGGTTTATATTCGCTGGTGCGGCGGATAAGTTCGTCAAAATCAATGGTGCGGGAAGGGAACATCGGCCCGTCCACACACGCAAAACGCACTTTTCCGTCCACCGTTACGCGGCAGCAGCCGCACATGCCGGTGCCGTCCAACATAATGGGGTTTAAGCTGGCGTGGGGTTCAATGCCCAGTTTATCCATTAATAAAGACGTAAACTTCATCATGGGGATAGGCCCGATAATAAAGCCCGCTTTTATTTTTTCACCGCCTTCCACTATGCCTTTTAAAGCATCCGTCACCATCCCTTTCTGCCCGTAAGAGCCGTCATCCGTGGCGCAAACGGTTTCATCGCACACGGCGCGCATCTCTTTTTCCAAAATAAGCAGGCTTTTGGTGCGCGCACCCAAAACGGCAATTACGCGGTTGCCGGCTTGTTTAAACGCGCGGGCAATGGGGTATACTTCCGCAATACCCACACCGCCACCCACAACGGCTACCGTACCGTAATTTTTTATTTCCACCGGGGTACCTAAGGGGCCGGCCACATTGGCAAATTTATCGCCCTGTTTAAAAGAGTTAAACATTACCGTGGATTTGCCTATGGCCTGGATAATTACGGTAATGGTGCCGGCTTTGGCGTCCCAATCCACCAGGGTTACGGGGATGCGTTCCCCTCCTTCGCAACCGCGCAAAATAACAAACTGCCCGGCTTTGGCGGTTTGGGCCACCAAGGGTTTATAAATAACAAATTTGGAAACGACGTCGCTCAAATCCTCTTTTACTAAAATGGTATTTTCTTCCATATTATTTCTCCCCTTTTAAATAGTTGTCTATACGGTGTGCGGCCTGCAGACCGTCTTTCATGGCCAAAAGCACCGTGGCCCCGCCGCGGATAATATCCCCACCCGCATATACACCGGGTAAAGAGGTAGAGCCGTTTTCATCCAATTCCAAAACACCGCGTTCCGTGGTTTTTAAACCGGGGGTGTGTTTGGGCAAAATGGGGTTGGGTTTCTGGCCGATGGCCACAATCACCGTTTCCACTTCCATTACAAAATCAGACCCCGGTATTTCCACCGGCCGGCGGCGGCCTCTTTCATCCGGCTCGCCCAATTTATTGCGCGTAAAGCGCACACCGGTTACGCGGCCTTTTTCATCTTGCAGGATTTCTTTGGGGGTAACTAAAAATTCAAACTTAACGCCTTCTTCCTGTGCGTGTTCCACCTCGGCGGCACGGGCCGGCATTTCGGCCGCGCTGCGGCGGTATGCAATGGTTACCGTCTCGGGCCCCAGGCGCATGGCGCAGCGGGCGGCGTCCATCGCGCTGTTGCCGGCGCCCAGCACCACCACGTGTTTACCCACGGTAATGGGGGTATCCGTCTGCGGGAATTTATAGGCTTGCATTAAGTTAATGCGGGTTAAAAATTCATTGGCGCTGTAAACACCCACGCCGTTTTCCCCGGGAACGCCCGTCATGGTGGGCAGGCCGGCACCACTGCCGATATATACGGCGTCGTATTCCTTGCGCAGTTCTTCCACCGGAATGGTCACCCCGGCCAAAACGTCCGTCTTAAATTTTACGCCCATGGCTTGCACGGTTTCAATTTCATGGTTAATTACTTCGCGCGGCAAACGGAAAGACGGTATCCCGTAGCGAAGCACCCCGCCGTAAGCGTGCAATGCTTCTAGTACGGTTACGTCATGCCCTAAACGTTTCAGTTCGGCCGCACACGCAATGGAGGACGGGCCCGAACCCACACACACCACTTTTTTGCCGGTGGGAGCCGCCGTTTGCGGTGCTTTTAACAAGCCTTCTTTACGGGCGGTATCCGCCACGTAACGTTCCAACATCCCAATATTTACGGAACCGAATTTGGCCTTCAGCACACAGTTGCCTTCACAATGTTTTTCCTGCGGGCAAACACGGCCGCAGATGGCGGGCAACAGGCTGGTTTCCATAATTTTGCTGGCGGCCTCGCCCACTTTACCTTCTTTTAACAAAGCAATAAAAGCCGGTATTTGCACGCCTACCGGGCAGTTGGCCTGGCAATGGGCATTTTGGCAATGCAGGCAGCGCTCGGCCTCGGCCAGGGCTTCCTCTTTGGTAAAAGTTTTGGTTACTTCATCAAAATTGTGTTTTCTTACTTCAGGCGCTTGATTTGTGCCGTTTTGGCGCGGCGCGGACGGATTGGGCATAACTCACCTCTCAACTAATATAAAAACACCCTGCCCCACAGGGCAAACATGTGTTATACTAACTGTGCCGACAATTGAAATATAATCCAATTGTTGTACAATATATATTATACAATTCTAGCTGTAAAAAGGAGGGGTTATGAGCGACAGATGTGATTGTGCAGGAGCAAGTTTGGCTTCTTTCTTACTGGGGGCTGTGGTAGGTGCGGCATTGGGCGTGATGTTTGCCCCCGCCAAAGGCGAAACCACCCGCCGCAGAATTAAAAACTGGGCCGATGAAGAATACGAAGAACAAAAAGAAAAAATTGCCGACACGGCAGCCGAACTGAAAGAAAAGCTTACCAAACACGCCAATGAAGTAAAAGAAAAATTGACCGAGGAAGCCAAAGACGTGAAAGATAAGCTGACCAAAGAGTTCAACAAACGCAAAGAAGAATTAACCGAAAAATTTAAAAAAGACTAATCTTCTTTTCCCACACCCCCGCTTAACAGCGGGGGTTATTTTTTAAGCCCCTTGCGCAGACGCCCCGGTGCGTCCTGCCAATTAAATACAGGCCTTTACAATTTTAAACCAAAACACCCCGCTTGTATTAAGCGGGGTGTTTTACAAAACGCACACACAATTATTTTTTATTGCAAAAATCTTTTGCCAAGGCAAAAGCTTCTTTCACGTCAATGGCCGACTGAGCAGAAACTTTGCTGATGGCCATTTCGTGATTGGAAATGGAGTGGATAATTTCGTCCACCAAGAAACCTTTGTTTACTTCTTTTTCTATGGCTTCTATAACGGCAAACGGGTCCGCCGGGGCCAAAATATTTTCCACCCCGCAGTGCAGCATTTTTAATGCGGCAGCCGCTTCATAACGCACGTATGCCTTCCACAGCGGAAAGCTGAGAATGCAGCCTTTGTAATTTAAACGCTTTTTTAATAAACCGCGCAAAATTTTGTCAGACAGCATGGCCTGGTTTTCCCCGTCAATATTGGGGAAGGTCATGTCGGACGGCATAATGGCGTCCGCCCGGCGGAACAAACTTTTATAAGGCATAAATTCGGCGTCTTCCATTTGGGATAAAGTTTTTAATACGCCGCTTACCCCGGGGAAATATTTAATGCAGTTTAGCGCACCCCCGTTGGAAAGGCCGGCCACAAAATCCCCCGCCAGGCGGGTTACGCAGGAAGGGACTTCGCAAAATGCGGGAGAAGAATACCCCAAATCCACCACCGGGCACAGCAGCCAGTCTATCCCCAAACTGCGCGCCTGTAAGGCAAGCACATTGCCTTTTTTATATGCCCCTTCGGCCGAGGCACACTGCCCCAAAGACAGGTTGGACGGCAAGGCCGGGGCATCGGTAACCACCTCGGTCAAGTCTTCGTTGATATCGGCGCAAATAAGCAGGTGGTTGTAAGGGGAAACTTCCTGCATTTGTTGCGTAAACGCCCGCGTTTGTTCGGCCGTTCCGCCATACACGCAAAACCCGCCCACCCCCATACGCGCCAATTGCTTAGCGGTGGGAATGTCGCTCTCTCCAAACCAAAAACCGGGGAAAACAATGCGGGCTATTTTCATGCGTGCTCCGTTACTCTAATACTGAGGGGACTAAAGCTTCTTCCGTAGCGGAAGGCCCAACCAAAAACACCCCGCCGGGAACTGTTTCTTCTGCGGTTTCCGGCACAACATCGGGTTTTATTTCCGGGCGGGCAGGAATTTCCAGCCATTGCAATACGGACGGAATTAAGTATTTGTCCAACATTTCGTGGGACATTAAATCATACGCCGTTAAAAACGTAAGGGTGCCTTCTTTACCGGCGTTTTCTGCCGTCAAATACGCCACATTGCGTATTACACTGGCTTCCAAAAAAGTTTTTTTATCATCGGCCGAGGCGGCAATTAATACATTGCCCTTATATAAGCGCATAGCGGGAATGGTAAGCACATCGCGCGTGTTGGCGGTGGGCGTAATTAAAGCCAAGGAGCCGATATCCGGCGTGAGCGTAACGCTTTTGGCAGCCACGTTTGCGCCTAAACCGGCACCCAACAAAACCATATCTTGCGGCTCCACCCCTTTTTTTTGCAGGAAGGAAACGGCCGCGTCCACATCACGCGGCATTTTGTTAAATTCATTATCTAAGCCTTCACGGGAAAAATCGGTATATTGGCCCTGATTAATGCTTTGGCCGTGGCCGCGCAAATCCAGCACTACATAACCGAAACCGGCACGCTCCAAAGAAGCGGCAAATTTGGTAAAAGCCGTTTTGTCTTTGCCTAAATCGTGCAGTAAAATAACAGTGCGGGTTTGTTCCTGCGGGGCTTTGTATATGGCGGAAAGAGCCCACCCGTCAGACGTGTTTAATGTAACGGCCTGGCCGGCAATTTCCGCGGAAGATAACGGCAGGGACCCCAAAACCGCCAAGGCCCCCGCCAACAAAAAAGGCTTCACTTTCATGCTATCTGTCCAAAACCTCTTCGGGTTTAAACCAAAGCGCAATTTCCTTTTCGGCATCTTCCGGAGAGCCGGACGCGTGCACACAGTTTTGCATTACATCCCCGATAAAGCGCCCAAAGCTGCCGCGGATGGTCCACGGGGCGGCCTTTTCCGGGTTGGTGCTGCCGATTTCCTGGCGCACTTTGGCAATGGCGTTTTCGCCCTGGAAAACGAAGGCATAAATTTTATGGTTGGGCACATTGTTAAATTCACCCATCATATATTGAATGACTTCTTCTAAAAAGGGTTTGCCTTCCAGGTTTTTATAATGGGCCCGGGCCAGCTCTTCCGTTAAAGAAACCACTTTTGCCCCGGTCATTTGCAGGCCGAGGTGATCCAACCGGTCCAAGATCAGACCGCTGATGCGTTTTTCAATGGCATCAGGTTTAATAAGTACGAGTGTGCGTTCCATATATCTCATATTTAAACATTATACCAATATAAAAGCTTAAGTCAACGCCCAAGAGGTACCCCTTTTGCGGCGTATATTGCTATAATAGAGAATAAGAAAGCGAGGTCCCTATGGCACAAGAAAAAACAATCCGCTTTGGGGTTTTGGGCGCCGGGAAAATAGGCGCCTTGCACACGCGCGCCCTGGCAGGTCTCAAACAGGCCGGCATATCCCTGGTAGGCGTGTGCGACCCGGACCTGATGCGCGCCCAAAAACTGGCGTGGGAAAACAACTGCACGCCCTATTCCAAGCCGGAAGCACTTATCCCGCAGGTGGACGCCGTTATTATTGCCGCACCCACCCAGCTGCATCACCGGTTGGGCATGTACTGCCTGGAAAACGGCCTGCACACTTTGGTGGAAAAACCCATTGCCGCCAGCCTGGAAGAAGCGCGCGATTTAATCCGCCTGGCCAAACGCAAAGAACTGGTGTTGCAAGTGGGGCATGTGGAACGCTTTAACCCGGCCGTAGTGCAAGCCAACAAATTTATTAAAGACCCCCGCTTTATTACCATTAACCGCCAAGGCCCGTATGACCCGCGCATGGCAAACCTCAGTGTGGTGCTGGACTTAATGATTCATGATCTTGACCTTTTGCTTACGCTGGTACCCAGCGAAGTGGTTTCCATAGACGCTATCGGCTTAAGCGTATTTTCCGCCCATGATGACATTGCCAACGTGCGCTTGCGCTTTGCCAACGGCGCCGTGGCCGATGTTACCGCCAGCCGCGCCAGCTTTGAACGCGCCCGCTATATGCACCTGTTTCAAAAAGACGGGTATGTATCTGTGGACTTTATGAACGCGCGCGTAAAAATTTACAAAAAAGAAAAACCCGTTATAGAAAATATGCAGGATATTACCGTGCAATACCCCAAAGTGGAAAAGCAAATGCCCCTTACGGCGCAATTGCTGCATTTTATAGACTGCATACGCACCAATAAAACGTCTGCCCCCAGCGGGGAAAAGGGCTCCCGGGCACTGGAACTGGCGCTAAAAATTACGGAACAAATACAACGTTTTGATATCCCCAAAACCACCCACTTGCATACGCCTAAGCCTTTTCAAATGGTAAGCAATGTGGCCAGGGCCGCCCAAATTATGCTAGACGAAACCCTCGGCAATATAAAAAGGGAAGATTAATTATGACCATTACCCCCATCACTAAAAACATATTAATCATAGCCGGGGACGTATCCGGCGATTTGCACGCCTCTAACTTAATTAAAGCCTTAAAAACGCAAGACCCGGAAGTGAAAATTACCGCCATAGGCGGGGAACTGATGGAAAAAGAGGCGGACGTATTCCTTTTTAATTTGGCACGCCAAGGAGCCAGCGGTTTTGTGGAGCCGCTTAAAAAAATGCCCATGTGGATAAAACTCCTTTCCATGATACGCCAATATATGGAAACCCAAAACCCCATTGCCTTGATTGCGGTGGATTTTTACGGCTTTAACCACCAGGTGCTGGGCCTGGCGGCACACCGCCATATCCCGGCGTATTATTATGTTACCCCGCAGGTATGGGCCAGCCGCCAATACCGCGCCAAACGTTTGGCGGCACTTACGCGCAAAATGTTTGTTATTTACCCGTTTGAGCCGGCCTTCCACCAAAAATTCGGCGGGCGCGCCGTCTTTTTGGGCAACCCGCTTTTAGACATTATGCCGGATGCCCCGGCCAAAACTTACACCCATATACAAGATTCCAAAAACCACCCCTGGAAACTGGGCCTGCTGCCCGGCAGCCGCATGGGTGAAATCACCCGTTTAACCCCCGTTTTTTATCAAACCTTTAAAAAAGTATTAAAATCTTTCCCCAAAACCGAAGCGTATTTATTTGCGCTTCCTTCTATGCCGGACAGCGTATTTTTAAATTTGTTAGGGGAAAAACCGCACGCCAATTTTCATATCGTGCGTGACGAGCACTACGCCCTGCGCGCACAAATGGATTACCTGCTTTGCTGCTCCGGCACGGCCACGCTGGAAAGCGCACTGTTGGGCGTGCCGATGTTAGTGGCGTATAAACTTTCCTGGCCAACGTATAAAATAGCTAAAATGGTAATTAAGGTAAATTATATTTCCTTAGTTAATTTACTGGCCAAAGAAAAACCGCTGGTAAAAGAATTTATCCAACAGGATGCCAACGCCCAAGCCCTGGCGGCAGAAACAACGGCTATGTTTCAAAACCCGCAGCGGCTGGAAGATATGCATAAAAAACTGCTGGAACTGCGCGCCTCTTTAGGGGAAAAGGGTGTAGCCCAAAGGGCCGCGGCCGATATTTTGCTGGATTTAAAGAAATAATATGGATTTACAAGCGCTTTTAAATAAATTTAAAGAATACAACCCCAACAGCTCTGGCGATTTAATTGCCAAAGCGTACCATTTTGCCCAAAAAGCGCACGAACACCAAAAACGCGAAAGCGGGGAGCCGTATTTTACCCACTGTTACCACGTGGCCGATATTTTGCTGGATTTTAAAATGGACGAAGACACCATCTGCGCCGGCCTGCTGCACGACACGGTGGAAGATACCGATGTTACCCTGGAAGATTTAAAGCGTGAATTTAACAAACAGGTTGCCCACATGGTGCAGGGCGTTACCAAAATAAGTGATTTGAAATTTTCCTCTACAGACGAAGAAACCGTGGAAAACTGGCGCAAAATGCTTATTGCCGTGGCCGAAGACGTACGCGTTATTTTAATTAAACTGGCGGACCGTACCCACAATATGCGCACCATGGACGTAATGCCCCCCGAAAAACAAAAATTTAAAGCCTATGAAACCTTAACCCTTTACGCCCCTTTAGCCCAGCGCCTGGGTATGTTTACCATCAAGACCGATTTGGAAGACCTGTCCTTTAAATACCTTTATCCGCAGGAATACAACAATTTAAAACAACAGGTGGAAGCCCGCACCGCAGACCGGCAAGCCGCGCTGGACGCATTTAAAAAGCAATTGGAACCGGCCTTGCAGGAGGAACATTTGGAATACCGCCTGCTTTCCCGCGCCAAAAATTATTATTCCATTTACCGCAAAATGCAAAAACACCAGTGTTCCTTTCAGGAGATACAAGACTCCCTGGGTGTACGCATTATCACCAAAACGGTGCAGGATTGTTACAAAGCGTTGGGGATTGTACACTCCCGCTTTAAACCCATTGCCGGTACGTTTACCGATTATATTGCCACCCCCAAAGCCAATATGTACCAAAGCATACACACCACGGTGCTGGGCCCCACGGGGGACATTGTGGAACTGCAAATACGTACCGAAGACATGCACCGCACGTGCGAGTACGGTATCGCCGCGCACTGGCGCTATAAAATGGGCAACGTAAAACAGGATAAAAACTTTGACGAAAAAATTAACTGGATACGCCAATGGGTGGAATGGCAGCGGGACTTAACCGCCCCGCGGGAATTTTTGGAAGGGTTTAAGACGGACGTTAACCTGCAGCAAATTTTTGTGTTTACGCCGCGGGCGGACGTAAAGTCTCTGCCGGAAGGCGCCACCCCGATAGATTTTGCCTACTCCATTCATACCGATATCGGCGACCATTACGTAGGCGCTATGGTAAACAAACGCATGGTGCGTATGGACTATGTTTTTAAAACCGGAGACGTGTGTGAAATCATCACCCGCAAAAACAGCGAGCCTAAACGCGACTGGCTGGAATTTGCCCGCACGGCCGGCGCACGCAGCCATATTAAACGTTACCTGCGCAGCAAGGGGGTGGATATTTAATGTTATTTTGTCCAAAATGTTCGCAGGAAATTGATGAGCGGGATAATTTTTGCCGCCGCTGCGGCCGCGCGTTAAAACCGGGAACGGGGTTTTGGTTTTCCCACTCCGGCATTATTTTGTTAATGCTTGTATTGGGGCCGTTTGCGTTAATACCGGTATATCTTTCCAAAATGTTAAGCACCACGGCAAAAGCCGTTTATTGCGTGGTTATTACTCTCTTTACCGTCTACCTGGGCTATGTTTGCTGGCAATTTTTTACCCTTGCCCAACAAATGTTAAGCACCACACTGCCCATGCCTTATTAAAAAAAACCGCCCGCTCTATAGATATTTTGTAAAATAAGTAGTACCCTTTTGATTAAAAATAAGGAGAAAACGAATGAGTTCAGAAGTTGCTAACACTGCAAAGCTGGAAAAACAGCCCGCAGGCTTGTACCTCTGTTTCTTTGCGGAAATGTGGGAACGCTTCAGCTATTATGCTATGCGCGGCATTTTGGTGCTTTACCTTATTAAAGTGCTGGAATTTTCCGAAAGCCACGCCAGCCGTTTTTACGGCGCCGTGACCAGCTTAATCTACTTGAGCCCCCTTATCGGCGGGTATATTGCCGACCGTTTCTGGGGCCAGCGCCGGGCTATCATCTGCGGCGGTATTTTGATTGCATTGGGGCAATTCTCCATTGCGGCGCATCCGTCTTTGATGTTCCTGTACATGGGCATTACCTTAATTGTATTGGGTAACGGCCTGTTTAAACCGAATATTTCCACCCTGGTAGGGGAACTGTATGAAAAGAATGACCCCCGCCGCGACGCCGGTTTTACCATTTTTTATATGGGTATTAACCTGGGTGCGTTTATCTGTAACTTTGTGGCCGGCACCTTGGCCGAAAAAGTGGGCTTCCACTGGGGCTTTGCCGCTGCAGGCGTAGGTATGGTATTGGGTTTAACCGTATTTGTATGGGGTAAAAAGAAATTCTTACAAGGCCAGGGCAAAAAACCCAAAAAATTAACCAAAGAAGAAAAACTGGCCCATCCCACTGCCCCGTTAACCACCGTGGAAAAACAGCGCATCGCCGTTATCTTCATTATGGCGTTTTTCAGCATTTTCTTCTGGTCCGCTTTTGAACAGGCAGGGGCCTCCTTAACCATCTTTGCCGAGAAATTTACCGACCGCCACATCTTCGGTTGGGAAATGCCTACCTCTTGGTTTCAGAGCGTAAACCCGATGTTCATCATCTTGTTTGCGCCTTTGTTCTCCAAATTATGGATTAAACTGGCCAAAAAAGGCTTGGAACCTTCCACCCCGGCCAAATTTACCTGGGCTTTTATGTCCTTGGCGTTTGGCTTCTTAATCTTGGTGGCGGCTTCTTACGTCATTCAAACCACCGGGGTTAAAGTGGGTATTTTCTGGCTTACGTTTGCCTATATGTTCCACACCATGGGCGAACTGTGCTTGTCCCCTGTGGGCTTGTCCTTGGTAACCAAATTGGCGCCTTTGCGCTTTGCCTCTTTGCTTATGGGCACTTGGTTCCTGGCAAACGCCGCTGCCAACTTTACCGCCGGTTTCTATTCCGGTTACTTTGGGCACATCAGCAATGTCCAATTCTTTGGTTGGTTAGTGGTTATGCCGTTAATCGGCGGCGGTATTTTGATGCTGCTGCGCAAGAAGATCATCCAGTGGATGAACGGCGTGCAATAAAAACTCTGTTGCTGAACTTAAACCCCGCTTACAAAAGCGGGGTTTTTTATTCTCTATTCGGTCGCCGCAAACTGCCCAAAACGCCCGGCAAACACGCCGGGGGCAGCAAAGCCTTCCCTTGGCAATACCACTACGCCCAAACCCGTAAGTACCGCTTGTTTGCGGCGGCTGTAATAGGAGGAAAGGCCCCAAATCAAACAAGCCCTGGCTTCCGCCCTGCCCCTGTGGCCTTAATGGCCCCAAAGGGCCTGTATCAGCCCCTTAACCAAACAAAAACCCGCCCCCGTTTGCTGGGGGCGGGTTTATCAAAAACAAACAGGTTATTCTTCGGCCGGTTCCGTTTCGGGAACCTCGGTATGGGTAATATGCAAAGAGGCCAGCAGCATATCCACCAGGCGGATATCGCTGGGATATTGCACCAATTCACGCGCTTTTGCCAAAGAAACCCAACGGATGGAAATAATTTCAGAAGCATCATGCTTGCCAATGCGGCCCAGCTTTTTCATTAAATACCACTGAACCATTTTTTTAACATAATTGCCCTGAAACGTAAACGCATACCGTACCCGAATCATCGGCCGGACGATAACCGCCTTATAACCGGTTTCTTCCAGCACTTCGCGCAAGGCGGCCTGGCGGGGGGTTTCGTTGGCTTCAATATGTCCTTTGGGAAAAGTCCAAATCTTTTTTCCCTTCATATTTTTTACTTGCACCAACAAAACTTTGCGCCCGTCTAAAATTACACCGCCGCACGAAAATTCCGATACAATCATAAACCTTTCTCAAAGTTGTAAGCTACGTTTAATGCTGTTTCTTCTTTCAAAATAGGCGCATACAGCTGCAAACCGATTGGCAGGCCTTGTTCGTCCTTGCCGCACGGCACGCTGATGCCGCCCAAACCGCCGATATTGCCCTGGCAGGTGTACAAGTCGGCCAAATACAGGGCCAGGGGGTTATCCTCCTTGGCGCCCAATTTAAACGCCGTGGTGGGAGAGGTGGGCGTTAAAATCACGTCCACTTTTTCAAAGGCTTTTTTAAAGTCTTGGCGGATTAATTCGCGCACTTTCATGGCTTTTAAAAAGCATTCTTCATAGCGTTCGGAAGTAAGTGCGTAGGTACCGATGATAATGCGTTTTTTAACTTCCAGCCCAAACGGCGCGCGGGAAAGTTCGTAATAATCATTTAAACCTTTGGCGTCTTTGGCGGCGTATCCGTAGCGGATGCCGTCGTAACGGCCCAGGTTGGAAGAAGCCTCCGCGCTGGTAATAATATAATAGCACGGCGCCGCATATTTGGCGTAAGGCACTTCTATATCCACCAGCTCGGCACCCTTTTCCTGCAGGCGTTTGGCGGCGGCTTCTATTTTTTCTTTAATTACCGGGTTTAATCCGTCCAAAAATCCTTTGGGCATACCGATACGCACGCCTTTTAAACCGTCCGTAAACAGTTTTTCATATTCCGGGACGGGCGCATCCAAAGAGGTGGCATCATTATTATCTTTACCGCTTAACACTTCCAGCACTTTGGCGCAGTCCGCCACCGTGTGGGTAAGCACGCCCACCTGGTCCGCGCTGGAGGCAAAGGCAATAATACCATAGCGGGAAATACGCCCGTAACCGGGCTTCATGCCCACCACGCCGCAAAAGCCGGCCGGTTGGCGCA
Organism: uncultured Elusimicrobiales bacterium; assembly: GCA_944327085.1. Taxonomy (GTDB): domain Bacteria; phylum Elusimicrobiota; class Elusimicrobia; order Elusimicrobiales; family Elusimicrobiaceae; genus Avelusimicrobium. The sequence goes on from CALVGG010000003.1 coordinate 233,123, forward strand.
CCGAACCGCCCGTATCCGTACCCAAAGCCACCGGCACCATGCCGCTGGCCACGGCCGCCGCGCTGCCGCCGGAGCTACCGCCCGGCACGCGTTCCAAATCCACCGGGTTGTGCACCGGTCCGTAAACGGAGGTTTGGTTGCTGCTGCCCATGGCAAATTCGTCCATATTGGCGCGGCCGATAATCACCGCGTCCGCCGCCAGCAGTTTTTCCACTACGGTGGCGTTATAAGGGGCTACATAATTGGTCAGCATTTTGGAACAGCAGGTAGCCTTATGGCCTTTGTATAAAATATTGTCTTTAATGGCCACGGGAACGCCGGCCAATGCGCCCAGTTTTTCCCCGCGGGCTTTTTTGGCGTCTACTGCTTGGGCTTGTTTTAGGGCGTCTTCTTCCCATACTTCCACAAAAGCGTTTATTTTGGGGTTTAATTCTTTAATTTTATCCAAGCTGGCGCGGGTTATGGCCTCGGCCGTGCGCTGGCCGGAGGTAATATCGTTTAAAATTTCGGAAATGGTCATCATAATTAAAGCACCTTTTTTACTTTGGCACAGTCGTCCTGTTCTTCATTAAAGGCGGAAATGAGCGTGCGGCAAAGGGCCGGGTCCTGCTTGGGCTCATCGTGGCGCATATGTGCGCTGTGGGCGGTTTCGGTCAGTTCTACGCCGTCTGTATTAACGGCTTGCAACTCCGCCACCCATTTAAACAGGGCTTCCAGCTGTTCTTTATAAATATCGGCTTCCTGGCCGGTTACCTGCATTTTGGCCAATTTGCCGGAAAGTTCAACGTCTTTTTTGGTTATTTCCATAGTTTTGTGCACTCCTAGAAAGTATATTTTATATAATAATGGGGCCGCTTGGCTAGGTACGCGCGCGCAAAGCCGCGCCCCGGCGGCAAGGGGGATTTATGAGCCAAGAACAACATTCTTCCTGCCCGTATGCCGGCAGTGCCGCCCAGGCGGAAAATTGCCCGGCCGCGGCGGACAATAAAAACAACATTAACACTCATTTTACGCTGGCGTTGGTGGCGGTTATTTTTTCCTGCGCAAGCGGTTTTTTTTCCATTGCCATTGCTTTGGCCGCGCTGATACTTTCTTTACGCGCGCAAGATTTGTTAAAAAACAACTTGCCTAAAGAAGCCGCCCAAATGGCTTATTGGTCCGCCTTTTTTAGCTGGCTAACCATTATCCTGGCCCTATTGCCCCTTTTGGCGCTTATCTTTTTTGGCGGGGCTATACTGGCTGCATTGGGCGCCATTATGGCGGCCGCTTAAGAAATTAAAACCCTATAAAACAAAAACTCCCCTTTTACCGGGGAGTTTTTATTTGACTTAAACACAAATTACAGTATTTCCAGCGGGGCAAACTTTAGCATAAACGTGCGGCGCACGCCGTTGCCAAAAAGGACGGTAATTTTGGCGCTCTCGCCGGAGCCGGCAATCTGCACAATTTTGCCCTGCCCAAACACACCGTGTTTTACAAGCCCCCCCACGGCAACGCCGTCGGCATTTTTTTCGGGCGGTTTTTGCTGGCGGGAAGGCTCAAACGCCGGGCGCGAAGAGGCCTGCGGCCGGGAATACAAAGACCCCAAGCCAGAAGACCCGCGGTAAGAAGACGTATAATCCAAATCGTCATTATCTTCTATTTCATAGCCGTGGCTGTCATACTTTTTTTGGAAGCGGCTGGAAGAAGCATACCCTTCAAAGGAGTCCCTCCCCCCGCCAAAATTATTTTTGCCTTTCCAATAGCCATTGCCATAATGCCCGCCGTTGTACCCGCCGGAAGCCGTGCCGCCGTACAAGCCGTATTTGCTTTTAAAATCCGTAAAGCGGGCCTGGCGGGCTTCGTGCTCTTCGCGTTCGCTTTCGTCCAGCAGGCCGCATTCATACAAAAAGCGGGAGGGCACATTGGTATAAGTTTGGCCAAATTTGCGGCGGCTTTGCGCGTAACACATGTACAGCTTTTCACGCGCGCGCGTCATGGCCACATAACACAGGCGGCGTTCTTCTTCCAGCTCGTCCTCGTCATCTTTGGCAATGGGGAAGAGGCCTTCTTCCATCCCGGTTACAAACACATTGTTAAATTCCAACCCTTTGGCCAGGTGCACCGTCATCAAGGTAACGGCGCCGCCTTCCCCGGCGGCGGAATCGTCCTCGCCGGATAAGAGAGAAATTTCCTGTAAAAAGTCCGAAACGGACGGCTCTTTTTCGCCTTTTTCGCAACGTTCTTCGTACTCTTTCACGGCGTTGACCAACGCGTCCAAGTTCTGCAGGCGGCTTTCGGCCTCGGGGTCTTTTTCCATCTCGGCGCGCACCGCGGCCAGATAGCCCGATTCCTGCAGGATTTTATTAAAGATATCGGCCGGGTCCGTCAGCAGCATATCCTGCCGCCAGCCGTTAAATAATTTGGCCAAATTAAGCGCCGCTTTGCAGGCTACGGAGCTAAGCCCCTCCACATACGGGGCCTGCACCAAAGCGTCAAACAAAGAGATGTGTTTTTCTTCCGCGTACGCGCTTAAACGGTCCTGCGCCACTTTGCCCAAACCGCGCGTGGGGGTATTGATGATGCGCAACAGGCTTACATTATCAGCCGGGTTAATTAAAATGCGCGCATAGCACAAAATATCTTTAATTTCTTTACGGTCATAGAAGCGCACCGTACCCACCAAGCGGTAGGGGATTTGATACTGGCGGAAGCGGTCTTCAAAGCTGCGGCTCTGGGCGTTGGTGCGGTAAAAGACGGCTATGTCTTTTAAGCTGGCGCCGTCCTCTTCCACCAGCTGTTTAATTTGCTGGCTCACCCAGCGGGCTTCTTCCCCCTCGGTAAGCAGTTCACGCACCACAATGGGGTCTCCGGTGTTTTTATCGGTAAATAAACTTTTGTCTTTGCGTTTTTTGTTTTTGGTGATTAATTTGTTGGACGCGTCCAAAATTACTTTGGTGGAGCGGTAGTTCTGTTCCAAAGTAATGGTTTTGGCGTCTTTAAAATCTTTTTCAAATTCCAAAATATTGCGGATATTGGCCCCACGCCAGGAATAGATGCTCTGGTCCGGGTCGCCCACTACGCACAGCTTGCGGTGTTTGGCGGCCAGCATACGGGTAATCATATATTGGGTATGGTTGGTGTCCTGGTATTCGTCCACCAAGACGTATTGGAACAGGTCCTGATAATAATTTCTTACGTCTTCATGGTCGCGCAGGAGCTGAACGGTTTTAACCAACAAGTCTCCAAAATCCAGCGCGCCGGCAGCTTTTAAACGCTCTTCGTACTTTTTGTACACTTGTGCCGCGCGGATTTTGTAATCCAAGCCCGAAGCGGAAGCGGACTGCATCATCCCATCCGGCGAGACCAAATCATCCTTTGCGCGGGAAATTAAAGACACAATTTGATTGATTTCTTTTTTAGGGTCTTTAATGCCCATTTGCTCCAAAATCAGGCTGACCACCTTTTTTTGGTCGCTGTCGTCATAAATGGCAAAATCACGCGTGAGGCCCAGGCGTTCGGCATGTTGGCGCAAAATGCGCACACCCAAAGAGTGGAAAGTATGTATCCACACCCGGCTGCCGGCACCCGGCTCCAGCGCTTCCACGCGCTCGCGCATTTCCTGGGCGGCTTTGTTGGTAAAGGTAACGGCTAAAATGCGGAAAGGATTGTATCCGTCCGCAATCAGTTTGGCGATTTTGGTCGTCAACGTTTTGGTTTTGCCGGTACCCGCACCGGCTACAATTAAGCAGGGGCCGCCGTCGTAATTAACGGCTTCCAGCTGCTGCGGGTTTAACGATTTTAAAGCTTCTTCTAAACTCATTTTTCTATCCTAAAAAATCAATTTCTGCGCCTGCCAGCGCCCCGGGCACCAACTCCAACCCTAAAGCATACGCCGCCGGAAACTGCCGGCTGCCCTGCGCGCCCAAACTATCCAAACGGGCAAAACCAAAACGGCTGTAATAGGCAGGGTCCCCCGCCAGGCAAACGGCCTCGTAGCCGTGTTTTTTGGCTTCCTGCAAGGCGTGGTTTACCATCTGCGCCCCTAACCCGCGCCGCCTAAAAGAAAGCTCCACCGCCAAAGGGGCCAGCAAAAGCCCGCGCACCGGGCGCGCGCTTTTTACCGTAAGACGGGTAAGCATAATGAAGGCAATTAAACGGCCGGCTTCCAGCCCCACCCAGGCAAAACCCGGCACATAGCGGGGGCTTTGGCGCAGGGCGTTTACAAAATCCTGCTCTTGGCCGTTAGACACTTTGGCCGTTTCAAAAGCGGATTGAACAAACGCGTAAACAGCCGGATAATCGGCCGGGGTTTCCGGGCGCACCCACATAAAGCTATTCCTTCAGTTTCAGCTGAACCAAAGTTTCTATATGCTGGCTGTGGGGGAAAAAGTCAAACGCTTCCACACCCGTAATTTGATAAGCCTGCGTTAAGGTTTTTAACTCAGCGGCCAAAGCCACCGGGTTGCAGGAAATATACAGCACGTTTTTAACGTTGGAACCTGCCACCGCTTTTACGGCTTTGGGGTGCATACCGCCGCGGGGCGGGTCCAAAATAATCAGGGCGTCTTTTTTCTCAATCGTGTGCTGTTTCACAAAATCTTCCACACGAGAGCAGAAAAACTGCACGTTTTCCACCCCGTTTAATTTGGCGTTTTCCAACCCGTTGTAAATGGCGGGGGCCACACTTTCCACGCAAATGCTTTTTTGGCACAAATCCGCGCAGGAAAGGCTGAAACTGCCCGCACCGCCGTACAAGTCATAAATTATTTTGGGCGCAATTTGTTTTACCAAACCCCGCACGCGGGAGTACATCTTTTGCGCCGTTTTGGTATTGGTTTGAAAGAAAGACTGCGCAGACAGTTTAAACAATACTTCCCGTTCGGTTTGGCCGGCTGCGTCCGTCAGCAGTATTTTTTCTACAAAATAGTCTTTACCCTTAAGCACTTTCAGGCTTTCCGGGGCGGCCGTATCGGCCAGGCCCGTATTAACGGCAGACATAATGCTAAAAGCAGGGTATACGCTTTCCACCGCCGCCACGAAGGATTTTTCGTCAAAATCGTTGGTAACAAACAGAACCACCAACCCTTCGCCCGTGTTTTTGCCTTCGCGCACCATTAAATGGCGCAAAACGCCGGTATGTTTGCGCTGGTCATAATACGGCAGGTTTTGCTGCTGAGCCCAGGCGCGCACGGCATTTAACAAAGAAATCAATTTGTCATCAAACAGAATGCATTCCTGGATGTCTACGGCGCGGTCCCACTTGCCTTTTAACTTAAATCCCAGGGTTTGCTCAAAAACCAGGGGGCGGGTTTTGTTGGCGGGGTCTTTTTTATTGTAATTCGGGTCCCACTTTACCTGATGGCAAAAGCCCAGCTCCACCTTATTGCGGAAATAGACGGGGTTATCCGTTACCGTAACAGGGATATCCTGCTGCCAAAAATCTTTCAGCAGGTCCGCCAGGTGTGCCTTTTTTTGGGCAATTTGCTGCGGGTAGGGTAAATCCAACAAAGCGCAGCCGCCGCACTCTTTAAAATGTTTACAAGTCAAATCAGACATTGAGTTTAAACAGGCAGATGTCGCCGTCCTTTACAATATAGTCCTTCCCTTCCGAGCGCACAAGCCCGTGTTCTTTTAAAGCTTTCTCGCTTTTGTACTTCATTAAATCATCAAAGGTATACACTTCGGCGCGGATGAAGCCTTTTTCAAAATCACTGTGGATTTTGCCCGCCGCCTGCGGCGCCGTGCACCCAACCGGGATTAACCAGCTGCGCACTTCCACCTCGCTTCCGGCAGTAAAATAGGTACACAGGTTAAGCAGTTTCATCCCTTCGCGCACAATTTTTTCAAGGCCGGTGTAATCGCTGCCGGTTTCTTCCAGAAAAGCGTGTTTTTCCTCGTCGGAAAATTCGGCAATTTCCGCCTCAAACTTAACGCACAGTTCCACAAACCCGGCACTGGTTTCTTTGGCGTATTTGGCCACCTTTTCGGCATTTTCCACATTGCGTTTTTCGGAGTTGTTGCCCACGTAAAGCACCGGTTTGGAAGTTAAAAATTGGTATTCTTTTAGCACTTCCGGCTCTAAACCCAAAGAGGAAACCGGCTTGCCGTTTTCCAGCGCTTCCTTAATGGTTTTCATGGTTTCATAAGCGGCTACGGCTTCTTTTTTGCCGCTTTTGGCATTGCTGGCAAGGCGGTCGCAAATTTTGGTGGCGGTTTCCAAATCGGCCAGCATAAGCTCCGTATTAATAATTTCAATATCGCGCAGCGGATCCACGGAGTTCATCACATGGGTTACGTTTTCGTCTTCAAACAAACGCACCACGTGGATGACGGCGTCCACCTCGCGGATATTGGCCAAAAATTTATTGCCAAGGCCTTCCCCTTTGCTGGCGCCTTTTACAATACCGGCAATGTCTACAAATTTAATAAAAGCGGCGGTTTTCTTGGGCGGTTTAAAAAGTTCAAACAACGCGTCCAGCCGTTTATCCGGTATGGGCACAATGCCCACATTGGGCTCTATGGTACAAAAAGGGTAGTTGCTGGCTTCCGCACCGGCTTGCGTAAGCGCGTTAAACAAAGTGGATTTGCCCACATTGGGCAGGCCTACAATGCCAATTTCCATGAAAAAATCTCCTTCTAAATACAAATGATAATAAGTATATTTTAGCATTTCCCAAGCGGGTTTGGCCCAGCCAACTCTCAATATATTATTTTGTATACTAATAGAAAATACCCGCTCTAGTGGAGGAGCTATGAAACAACATTTTTTTATTTTATTTGCCGCCGCCATGCTGCCGTTTACGGCCGCCTGCGGTGACGACGGCTTTTTAAAGCCGCTTAGGGAACTTTCAGACAAATTAGCCCCCGAAGCCGCCCAAAAAGCCCAAGACCGCCAACGCGCCATAGCCGGCGTAGATGATGAGAGCTTTTTAAAAGCGGTGGTGACTCAAAAACCGCAAGAAATTATTTCCATGCTTGAAAAAGGGGCCGACCCGAACGCCCGCGACGAAAAAGGCCAAACCGCCCTTATCGTTTATTTAACCCAAACCAAATACCCGGACCCGGAAACGGCAGACGCTTTCCTGCGGGCCGGGGCGGACGTGAACGCCGTGAACGAACAAGGCGCCCCCCTGGTGGCGGCCGCCTGCGCCATCAGCCCCAAAATGACGCAAACCGTTTTAGCCCACGGTGCCAAGGTGGACAGCGTGTCCGAAAACGGCATGACGCCCCTTATGTTCTGCGCCATTTCTGCCAACAGCCCAGAAAGCATACAGCTTTTGCTGCAGGCCGGGGCAGACCCGAACTATCAGGCCCCCAACGGCTGGACGGCCCTTACCGTGGCCCAGCAATACAACCGCAACCCGGCCGTGGCCCAGGCACTGCAAGTGCAACCCATGTATTAATATTCTTTGCGTAAAACAAAAACGGGCCTTTTTAAAAAGGCCCGTTTTTTTGGCTAAAGAAAAGAAAAACCCGCCTGAAAGGAGGGTATAAAAAAATACGTCCCGTACGAGATTCGAACTCGTGATCTCCGCCTTGAGAGGGCGGCGTCCTGGACCACTAGACGAACGGGACAACATATAAATTGTATCATATTTGCCCCCGCCAAAACAGCCAGGCTTTTTAGGGATATTTTCCAACAAAACGGCGTTTTTTATATAATTTTTACACAGCCGCTTACTGAGGGCTTTATTTCGGCGGGTTTCCCCGCCAAAACAAGAGGGAAATATGGAATTAGCACTTTGGCAGACTGTGTCTTTGTCTTTGCTTATTTTAGTGGTATTGTTACTGCCGCTTACAGTACATAAAGTGGAAGAAAACCTGGAAGCTTTTTTGTTCTGCTGCGGCATTTTTGCCGTTACGGTGGCAAAAAGCTGGAGCGGAGGGCTGATCCTTACCGCGTTGGAAGACCCCATCAAAATTACCCTGGCCGTATTTTTTGCCGGGCTGCTGTTTAAATATTGCAACAAGCACCTGCAAAAAGCTGCCAAAAAAGCGGTGGGATTTTTGGGCCTTAGAACCACGTTGTTTTTAATTGTTTTTTTACTGGGTATGCTTTCCAGTTTAATTACGGCTATCATTTCTGCGCTTATTTTGTCCGAAGCGGTCATGATGCTGCCCTTAAACCGCGAAGGCCGCACCCGCACCGTGGTGTTTGCCTGCTACGCCATTGGCATGGGGGCAGTGCTGACTGCTATTGGGGAACCTTTGGGCACGGTGGTATTATCCAAATTGTCCGGAGAGCCGCACAATGCCGATTTTTGGTTTTTAATTGAACATTTGGGCTGGTATATTTTGGGCGGGGTGGCGTTTGTTTCCCTGCTGGCCAGCGCTATCCGCGCCGATACCATTAAAAACGCCCCCGGCGTAAAGGAAGACGCCGCCACCGCGGACGAACACAGCATTAAAAGCATTTCCGTACGCGCCGCAAAAGTATACCTGTTTGTAATGGCCTTGGTATTTTTGGGGGACGGCTTAAAACCGCTGGCCCAGCAAACCATTTCCAAACTGTCGGCCGAGTGGCTGTACTGGATTAATATGCTTTCCGCCGTGTTGGATAACGCCACCATGGCCGCTATTGAGGTAACGCCCGATATTACCACCCGGTCGCTTACCTTCTTGCTGATGAGCTTGATTATCTCGGGCGGGATGTTAATCCCGGGCAATATACCCAATATTATCTGCGCTTCCAAGCTGGGCATTAAAAGCAAAGAATGGGCCAAACACGCCGTGGGCGTGGGGGCTGTGCTGTTAATTGCGTTCTTTGTCATTTTAAGCGCAGTAATGAAATAAGCCCTGATATTTTTGTCCAACGCCCAAGCCCAAACGCTTGGGCGTTTTTTTATACACCATATTATTTGGGGCCTTAAAGGCTGTTTTTTTATATAATTTTAAATATCAAATAAACAGGGAGAGGGTTTAATGAAAATTCATTCTTTTAACGTACAGCCCAATCTGCCGGAAAATATTAAATTTCTGGAAGAATTGGCCAACGATATGTGGTTTACCTGGAACTGGCAGGCCATTTTGCTTTTTGTACAGGTAGATTCCAAATTATGGACGGCCTCCAAACGCAACCCCAAATGGTTTTTGGGCTGCGTACCGCAAAAACGCTTTGAAGAACTTAGCAACAACCCGGAATTTGTAGCCAACGTAAACCGGGTGAAAGAAGCCTATTATAAATACAAAAATAATCCCAACACCTGGTACCAGCAGCACCGCCACGAACAAGGCAACCTGCTGGCGGCGTATTTCTCTATGGAATACGGCATTGGCGAAGGCTTGCCGATTTATTCCGGTGGCTTAGGCATGCTGGCCGGGGACCATATGAAATCCGCCAGCGATTTAGGCATGCCGATTATCGGCGTGGGTTTATTTTACAAACAGGGTTATGTACGCCAAATTTTAAACCGTGAAGGCTGGCAAAACGAAGAATACCCCGATAACGACTGGGCCCACATGCCCGTGGAACGCGTTACCGACGCCAACGGCAAAGAAATTACCGTAGACATTGAACTGGGGCAGGAAACCGTAAAAGCCTGCATTTGGCGTGTACCCGTGGGCAGAACTTCCCTTTATTTGCTGGACACCAACCTGCAGGAAAACACCCCCGCCCAACGCTTAATTACCGAAAAACTCTACGGCGGAGACCGTGAAAACCGCATCCGCCAGGAAGTGGTTTTGGGCATTGGCGGCGTGAAAGCCCTAGCCGCTATGGGCATTAAACCCACCGTGTACCATATTAACGAAGGGCACAGCGCTTTCCTGCTGTTCCAGCGCATTATTGAAATTATGCAGGAGAAAAACCTGAATTTTGCCCAAGCGCGGGAAATTGTATGGGCCAGCTCGGTATTTACTACGCATACCCCGGTAATTGCCGGTAACGAACATTTTGACCCGATGCTCGTGCGCAAATATATGGAATCTTACGCAAGCAAAATGGGTATTTCCTGGGAGGAATTTTTAAACCTGGGCAAAGAAACCCCCTCCTCCACCACTTATTGTATGACGGTGGTTGCCCTGCGCCTGACGGCATTTGCCAACGGGGTGGCCAAACTGCACGGCGCCGTAAGCCGCGAAATGTGGAAAAACCTTTGGCCCACACTGCCGGTGGACGAAGTGCCCATAACCAGCATTACCAACGGCATTCACAGCTCTTCCTGGATTTCCCACGAATTAAATGACCTGTACCGTAAATACTTATTTGATAACGACCAAACCGGCGAGGTAGACCCTTCCGACGCCAAAATGTGGGAAAAGATGGATCAAATCCCCAATGCGGAATTATGGAAAGTGCACAACATCCGCAAGGAGAAACTGATTGATATGGCCCGCGGCCGCCTGCGCCGCCAGCTTACCCGCCAGGGCTTGGACGTAATGACCGTAAACAAAGCCGGCAAAGTACTTAAAAAAGACGTGCTGACCATCGGTTTTGCACGCCGCTTTGCCACTTACAAACGCGCCACCTTGCTGTTTAAAGATTTAAACCGCTTGGACAAAATCGTCAACAACCCCAAACAGCCGGTACAGTTCATTTTTGCCGGTAAAGCGCACCCGGCCGATACGCAGGGAAAAGAATTTATCAAAACCATTATCAACATTTCCCAAAATGACCCGCGCTTTAAAGGCAAAATCGTATTTGTGGAAGATTACAATATGAACACCGCCCGCTATATGGTGCAGGGGGTGGACGTATGGCTTAACAACCCGCGCCGCCCGATGGAAGCCAGCGGCACCAGCGGGATGAAAGCCGCCTTAAACGGTGCGATGACGTTGTCTATCCTGGACGGCTGGTGGGACGAAGTAGGCCCGTGCGAATACGGCTGGTCCATCGGCGGGGCTGAAAAATATGCCTCTGACGCGGAGCAAGACGCGGTGGAAGCAGAATCCCTCTACAACTTAATTGAGCAGGATATCGCCCCCGCTTACTACGCCAAGGGGGACGACGGCATTTCTCTGCCGTGGCTGACGCTGATGAAAGAATCCGTCAAACACATTGCGCCTATTTTTAACACGCACCGCATGGTAAAAGAATATTACGAACGTTTTTACGTGCCGGCCAACGATTATTTTGGCATTTTATCCGCCCCCGGCAAGGCAGAAGCCGTTGCCGCCTGGCGCAAGAAAATTGCCGAAAACTGGTACCGCGTAAACGTGGTGGATATCACCCCCAAAATGGAAAGCGCCATTTTGATGGGGGACAAAGTAAACTTTAAAGCCCGTGTGTTTTTGGGTGATTTGGCGCCCGAAGACATACAGGTGGAGCTTTACCTGGGCCAGCGCGGCACACTGGGCGATATGGTAAAAGAAGACGCCGTGGACATGAACTGCACCGGCAAAGAAGGGGACGCCTATATTTATGAAGTACAGGTATCCCCCATTAACAGCGGCCGGCAGGACTATGCCCTGCGCATTTTGCCCGCCAATAAAGACATCCCCAACGTGCTTACCCCGCTTTACATACGCTGGGAAGATTAGTGCTTTTGCAACACCACTGAAAAGGGCGGGGAAACCCGTCCTTTTTAGTTCTATTTTAAGAAGGTAAAAAACTTATGTTAAACATTGTTCTTGTTAACCCGGAAATCCCTTTTAATACTGGCAATATTGGCCGCTCGTGCGTGGCCACGGGCACCATGCTGCATTTGGTGGGCAAGCTGGGGTTTAAAATAGAATCCAAAGAGATCCGCCGCTCTGGCCTGGATTACTGGCCCAATTTAAACTACCGCCGCTACGCCGATTGGGACGAATTTTTAAACATCAATAAACCCGATTTGCAGGATATGTTCTTCCTGTCCACCAAAGGCAAAAAAGTGTATTGGGACGCGCACTTTTCCCCCAACAGCTACCTGGTGTTTGGGGCGGAATCCTGCGGGCTGCCCAAAGATTTTTACGCACGCTATAAAGACCGCCTTTACACTATTCCCATGCCGGGGCCGGTGCGCTCGCTCAATTTGTCTTCTTCGGCGGCTATCACGCTGTTTGAAGCTCTGCGCCAAACCCGTGCGGACAAGTAAACCCTGCCCGAACCTTTAAAAGCCATAAAAAACCCCGCCTGTTTTAAACAAGCGGGGTTTTAACATACACGCTAAAAATTATTCCCAGCCGATGGCGTCACACAGGCGGGTGTCCCCGGTACAGGTGCGGGAGGACACTTTCCCGCCGGAAAGATTTATGCCCAAAGTATACGCCCCCGTGGTGCGCGCCGTGGTAAGCGTAAGGCTTTCCCCGCCGCCGCTGATGGCAACCGTATTGAAATATACTTTTTTGGTTTTATCCGCCCCTTGGGTATAATTGCCGGAAAAACCGCTGTACGTTCCCTCGTGAGACATATAATAACCGTTGGCCTGGTCCGCCGCTAAAGTTAAATTGGTAATGCCTTCCTGCGCACGGGCTTTTTCCATAGCGGTTTTATATTTAGGCACCGCCAAAGTTACCAGCAAAGCCACAATAATAATTACAATTAATAATTCAATTAACGTAAAACCTTTCTTCATTTGTTCACCCTCCATACCGCAATATTATAGCAATTACGTTTGTATTCTTATAGTATAATTCTTTTTGACGGGCAAGCCAGTATTTTTTATAAAATGAGCCTAATGAACGTAAAAAAATTATTTTGGATTTTATTCCTCTTAAACCTGTTTAATTATATTGACCGGCAAGTGCTGTTTGCCGTTTTCCCCCTGTTACAAACGGATTTAAATATTTCAGACACGCAGCTGGGCACATTGGCCTCGGTATTTATGATTGTGTACATGTTGTATGCCCCGCTAGTGGGATACTTTGCCGACCGCACCCAACGCCAAAAATGGATAGGCGCCAGCGCACTTATTTGGAGCGCCGCCACCATGGCCTGCGCCTGGGCAAAAAATTATATGGTGTTGCTTGTTACGCGCGGGTTTATCGGCATTGGGGAAGCGGGTTTTACCACCATTGCACAGCCCTTCCTGGCGGAAAATTACCCCAAAGAAAAACGCGCCACCATTTTGGCCGGCTTTGCGCTGGCTTTGCCGGCCGGCAGCGCCATCGGTTATTTGGCGGGCGGTTTTGTGGGGCAGCATTGGGGTTGGCGGGCCGCGTTTATGCTGGTGGGGATACCCGGCATTTTTTTGGGGCTGATGGCGCTTACCCAGTTAAAAGACACCCTGCGCCTAACCCAGGGAGACAGAGACCGCGCCCGCACGGTGGATTACCTGATTTTGCTGCGCAATAAATCTTTTATCTTTTTGTGTTTGGCACATGCCATGGGCACTTTTGCCTTGGGCGGGCTTTCCGCCTGGATGCCCACTTATTTCCACCGTTTTTTTGATTTCAGCGTTTCCCACGCGGGCCTTGTGTTTGGGGTGATGGTGGTGGTATGCGGGGCACTGGGCACTTATTTGGGCGGGCGGCTGGCTGATAAACTATTAAAAAGAACCCACCTGGCTTATTTTATTACCATTTTTGGCAGTTTTTTATTGGCGCTTCCGTTTGCGGCTTTGGGCGTATACTGCACGCAAACCTTATGGGCTGTTGTGTGTTTTTCGGCCGCGGTAGTGTTTATTTTTCTTCCCATGGGGCCTATCAGTGCGGCCCTGGTGGCGCTTACGCGTACGCGGGTGCGCTCCATGGCGTTTGCCATTAATATTTTTATTATTCATGCACTGGGGGATGCCATTTCCCCCGTTATCCTGGGCCGCGCGTCGGACTTATGGGGCCTTAAAACCGCAGTTTTGTTGTGCACCCTCACGGTGATACCCGCGTGCATATTTACGGCCCTGTCGGCCCTGTTTGCCCGCAAAACCGGCCATTTGCAGGCGTATTATCAAGCTTCCAAATAATTTGCAAAGTGCATTTACTGTTTTTAACTGTCCGCTTGGCCTGATTGTGCTGTGCTTAAAATGCGCGGCTAACAATCAAAATACTTTTAAAAACCCCGTATATTTACCCGGCATTTTTAGGAAATAAAAACACCCCCGGCTTTTTAACCGGGGGTGTGGTACAAACTTATTAAGTTATTTTACGGCTTCAAAACCGGCTTCCAACGCTTTTTTGTTGAGTTCCAGCATTTCCGGCTTGGCACGTTTATAAACTTTTTTCATGGCGTGTACCACGCTTTCCACCTGCACGGCGCCCGTCAGGCGGCAAAACGCACCGATGGCTACCAGGGTGGCAATGCGGTCCATGCCGATTTTTTCGGCAATTTCATTGCACGGCACGCAAACGGATTTAATATCCGTGCGCGTGGGGCGGGAATTAATTAAAGAACTGTTAATAATTAACAACCCGCCTTTTTTAATAAGCGGCTCAAACTTAGGCAAAGAGGGCTCGTTCATTACAATCACCGTATCCGGCGCCGCCACAATAGGGGTATATACTTCCCCGTCGGAAATAACTACCGAGCAGTTAGCCGTACCGCCGCGCATTTCCGGCCCGTAAGAGGGCAGCCAGCTGGCATTTTTTTTGCCTTCCACACCGGCCTGAGCCAGCAAAATACCGGCAGAAACCACACCCTGCCCGCCGAAACCGGCTATTCTAATACCTTGATACATTATTTTGCCCCCTCATCTTTAAATACACCCAGCGGATATTGCGGTATCATTTTGGTACGCACAAATTCCAAGGCCTGCAAAGGCGTGGCACCCCAGTTGGTAGGGCATTGGGAAATCACTTCCACCATGGAAAATCCTACTCCGTTTACTTGGTTTTCAAACGCTTTTTTAATGGCCTGTTTGGCTTTAATTACGTTTTGCGGGCAATCCACCGCTACACGGGCCAAATATTTGGAACCGGTAATCTGGGCCAGCATTTCGCACATATTAATCGGCCAGCCCTGCAGTTTGGGGTCGCGCCCTTTGGGGGCGGTGGTGGCCACCTGGCCCACCAGGGTGGTGGGGGCCATTTGGCCGCCGGTCATACCGTAAATGGCGTTATTAATAAAGATAACGGTAATTTTTTCACTGCGAACGGCCGCGTGTACAATTTCCGCCATGCCGATGGAGGCCAAGTCCCCGTCACCCTGGTAAGAAAACACAATGGCGCCGGGTTTGGAGCGTTTAATACCCGTGGCAATGGCGGGGCCGCGGCCGTGGGCGCCTTGTACCATATCGCAGGCAAAATAGCTGTCTGCAAATACGGCGCACCCCACCGGGGCCACGCCGATAACGCGGTCCGCAATGTTTAATTCGTCAAAAGTTTCCGCCATTAAGCGGTGCACAATGCCGTGGCCGCAGCCGGGGCAATAGTGCATAGGCACGTCTAATAAAGATTTAGGTCTTTGGGCAAGAATAGTCATAAAATTATTTGCCTCCTTTCCAATCACCCTGGATGCCAAGGGACGTATCGCGCTTGCATTCATAGCTAAAGCCTTCGGCGTGGCGCTGCAAATCAAACAAGCCTTCCGTACCGCCGTTTAACGCGCTTTTTACGGCGGGCAGGATGGTGCCCCCGTCCGGCTGGCCGCCGGCAGGATAGGCGTTTAAATACACGGGTTTGGCCCCGTTAAGCGCCAGTTTTACGTCCTGCACCAGTTGGCCCAGGCTCTGTTCCACGCACACCACGGCTTTGGCGTTTTTGGCGGCATTGCGCAACGCTTCAGACGGGAAAGGCCACAGCGTAATGGGGCGGAAAAGACCTACTTTTAAGCCTTCCTCACGCCCTTTTACCACCGCTTCCATACACGCGCGGGAAGACAAGCCATACGCCACCAAAAGCACGTCGCAGTCTTCGGTTTGGCGGGCTTCAAAGCGGGGTTCGGTTTTTTCTATATAGCCGTAGCGTTTGGCACGTTCCACTACGTCGGCAATTAAATTGTCGCCCTTGTAAGAAAATACATTGTTTTTCTTGCGGCCGTTTTTGTTAATGTCCACGGCCCAGTCAAACTTGCCTAACTGATTGGGGTCAATCGGGTCAAAATTAAAAGACATGCTTTCCATCATCTGCCCCAAAATACCGTCGGCAAGAATCATACAGGGCATGCGGTATTTTTCGGCCAGTTCAAAAGCCAGTTTAGGGAAGTTGCCCAACTCTTCTACCGAGTTAGGTGCCAACACAATAATGTGGTAATCCCCGTTTCCGCCGCCGCGCGTAGCCTGGAAATAATCCCCCTGCGCGCCGGAAATACTGCCCAAACCCGGGCCGCCGCGCATCACGTTTACAATCAGGCACGGCAAATCGGCACTGGCTAAATAGGTAATACCTTCCTGCTTAAGGCTAATCCCCGGGGAGGAGGAAGACGTCATGCTGCGCGTACCGGTGGACGCGGCCCCATATACCATATTGATGGCGGCCACTTCACTTTCCGCCTGCACAAACGCGCCGCCAGCATCAGCCATATGGGCGGACATATACTCCGGCACTTCGTTCTGCGGGGTGATGGGATAGCCGGCAAAGAAACGGCACCCGGCGCGGATGGCGCCTTCGGCCAAGGCTTCATTGCCTTTTCTTAATGTTTTTTCTGTCATAAAAATCCTCTTAAATTGGTCTTGCGTTATTTGATAACGGTAATGGCCACATCGGGGCAGACCAAGTAGCACATCTTGCACCCGATGCAATCTTCGGGGCGTTCCTGTTCGGCCGGGAAATAACCTTTCTTACTAATTGTTTTAGATTTGCCCAAACATTTTTTAGGGCACGCATTTACGCACAAATAGCACGCTTTGCATTTGTTGGCGTCTACTTCAATTCTTGGCATACAGTCTCCTGTGGGCCCAGGGCAGGCCCGGTTGTTCCCTGATACTTAAAGTATATTTCTTTTATAACCGTGCGTGCAATAATATAAGCCCGGTTTTTGCTAAAATAATCACATGGATAAAACACCTGTGTACCAATCTTTATTACAAGCCACCCGCGCCCTGCTGGCGGCCGAAACCGACCCTATTGCCAATGCCGCCAATACGGCCGCTTTGCTGTTTAACACCCTGCCCGGTTTAAATTGGGCCGGGTTCTATATTTTGCACGGGGATACTTTGGTGCTGGGCCCCTTTCAGGGCAAACCCGCCTGCGTGCGTATAGCCATAGGCAAAGGCGTATGCGGCAGTGCCGCCCAAAAGCAGGAAACCCTGGTGGTGAAAGATGTGCACGCTTTCCCCGGGCACATTGCGTGTGATGCGGCCTCCAACAGTGAAATTGTAGTGCCTCTTATTAAAAACGGAAAACTGTGGGGCGTGCTGGATATAGACTCGCCCCTTCCTGCCCGCTTTGACGATACAGACCGCCGGTTTTTGGAAGAATTGGCCGGACTATTCACCCAAAGCAGTGCATTATAAAGGCGGTTTGTATAGGGAAAAACGATAAATTTGCCCAACACGCGCAAATTTTGTATTATATGTAGGTAATGCCGAGGTAGCTCAGTGGTAGAGCACTGGTCTGAAAAACCAGGTGTCGACAGTTCGATCCTGTCCCTCGGCATTTCTTTTTTTATATACAAACGCTTTTTATTTTTAACCCCCACTAAACAGTGGGGGGTTCTTTTTTGGGGGGCATGCTTTTTGGCAAAGCCTCTTACGCCTGTTCAAACTTCTTTGCAAAAGGGGCCTTTTCCCCTGCGCCCTAAACCGCATTTATCCATAAAAAACCCCGCCCGGCAAAAACGCGGGGCGGGGTTTTGTTTGACACACAAAACTAACGCACTTGAATTAAACCAAAGTGCAGGTATTCCGTTTCCGGCATACCGATTAAGACCGGGTGGTCTTTGGCTTGGCCGCGCAGTTCCAAAAGTACCGCACGCTTGCCGGATTTGCTGACCCCTTGGCGCAAAATATCCACAAACAGCTCGCGCGAAATATGATGCGAACAGGTGGAAAACGCCAAATAGCCGCCCGGTTTTAAGCCTTCCAAAGCCATTTTTACCAGCTTTACATACAAACCCACCGCCTGCGGCAGGGCCTTGCGGCTTTTTACAAAGGCAGGGGGATCCAAAAGCACCATATCGGGCTGGTCGGGCAGTTCGCCCTTTTTCATGGCGGAAAGCAGGCGTTCGGCATCGTCGCGGTGGAACACGGCTAAATCTTCCACCCCGTTTAATTTGGCGTTTTTCTGGGCAAATTCCACCGCCACGGCGGAAGAATCGCACCCCCACACCTGCGCCGCGCCCGCTTTGGCCGCGGTAATGCCGAAAGAACCGATGTAAGAATACAAATCCAACACCAGTTTATCTTTAAAATAGGGTTTTAAAAATTCGCGGTTTTCGCGCTGGTCAAAATAAAAACCGGTTTTCTGCCCCACGCGAACGGGCACCTCGTACTTAATGCCGTTTTCTTCTATTTCCACCGTTTCGGGCACTTCACCCACAATATCGGGCGTGCCGCCCAGGCCTTCCAGGGCGCGGAAAGCGCTGTCGTTACGGAAGAAAATGCCTTTGGGCTTAAAGATTTTTTTGCAGGCGGCCACAATTTGCGGTTTTAATTTTTCCATACCGGCGGTCAGCACGTCCGCTACCAAAACATCGCCGTAGCGGTCCAGCACCAGGCCAGGCATATTGTCGGCCTCGCCATAGCACATGCGCCCGTATTTGCGCAGGCCCAGTTCGCGCCGGTAGCCGTAGGCCGTGTCCAACGCTTCAAACACAAAATCTTCCGGCAGGTCTCCTTCGCCTTTTTTAAGCAACCGTACGGAAATTAAACTGTGCGGGTTAAAACAGCCAATGCCCGCCTGGCGGCCGTCATGGGTCATTACGCGCACCAAAGTACCGGGTTCAATGGAGGTATCCAAGCCGTCAATTTCGTTAGAAAACACCCAATAATGGCCGGCGGCCAGTCTTCTTTCTTCTTTTGCTTTTAGTTTAATTTCAATCATACAGTATCCTTTATTAATAAATTGCCCTGAACTATTTATTTAACGTTTCCACATCCGTAAACGGAATTTTGGCGGCGCAGAGGGGGCACTCTTTCGCCGTAAAAGTTTCCATGGGGTAAGACAGCAAAGCCCGCATGGGAATGGTAAGCGGAAGGTAACCCATGGAACGGTCCACAATCACGCTGATGCCAAACACATGCGCGCCGGCCGCTTGGGCCAGCTCAATGGCTTGGGCCAATTTGCGCCCGCCCACGGTTACGTCGTCCACAATCAACACGCGTTCGCCGGGTTTTAATACAAAGTTATGTTTTAAAACCATTTGTCCCTTTTCATTGCGGGAGGCAAATATGGCGCGGGCCTGGCGCACGCGGGCCACTTCCTGCGCGAGGACGGAGTTAGAAGGCGTAAGCGCCAATATCACGTCCGCCTTTTGGGAGAACTTGTCCGACATGGCCTGCGCAATGCGCTGCGCCAAATGCGGGTGCTGCAACAAGAGCGACGTTTGTATATACGTTTGGCTGTGAAAGCCAGACGGCATAACAAAATGCCCTTCCATAATGGCGCCGTGCTCTTGCAGCAGGCATAAAACGTCTAAGTTATTTCTTGGCATGGAAATCTCCTTTAATAAAATCCCGGTTTGTTTTAAAATCTGTACGCAGGCCGCGCTGGCGGGCGGCTTCTATTTGGGCGCCCGTTTGTTTTGCCCGCAACATCTCCAGCTTGGGTTTAAGCATGGAAGACGACACCTTAAACGCCAGCGCCGGGTTGCCGGACTCGTCCGTCAGGTTCTCGGCCAGCGCGCCGGAGCGGGAGGTGTTGTTAAACATCGTCCATATAATAATATCAAAATTTTCTTCCACCCAGTTCACCCAGCCCTGCACCAGGGCGGAAATAGTGGGCCCCTGGGTGTAGGCGTTATTGATGGTCATATGCCCGCCGGCAAAATCGGCCGAGACGGCCAACTCTTCATAAGGCACATCTCTAAGCACTTGGCCCACTTTAAAACTTCCGGCGCGTTCCATGCGGTGCATTAAAATAAACGGCGTAAAAGTAATGTTAAGCGCTTTTTGCTCTTCGGCCAGTTTTTCCATTTGGTGGATGACCCCGTCCTGCATGCGTGCGTCCAGTGTGCCGTCCAGGCGTTTCATGCCGGGCAGAAGGCCTTTAAAATCAAACTCCGCATAAAAGCTGTTGCCGGAGATGACCTCGGAAGAAAAAGTATCGGCCGATAATGTACCCGCAAAATTGGGCATAAATTTGGGCAGGCGGTCCCTAAAGTTTTCCAGCCAGGCCAATTTCCCGGTTACGGGCGCTTTGGTTTTTATGGGCTTATTTTTACCTATTACGGTCACAAAGTCCCGCACCACTTCAATAAAGGCCATCGGGTCAAAATGTTTTAAATAGATATTGGTGCGTATGCGGCGGTTGGAGGATTTCAAGCGGTTAATAGATAAATTCATTTTAAGCGGCACGCCGTTTAACTCTCCAGATGCAATATTGGCATACAAATTGCCGTTGCGGTAGGTGCCGGAAAAATTTAGTTTATCAAAAGTGCTTCTGTCCACCGTTACTTTGCCGGAGGTAGTGCTGGCATACAAATCGGCAAAATTGTCTTTGGCGGAGAACTCCCCGCTTACTCCCTGTGCCGGGAAGGCGTAAAACTCGCCGGATACGTCTTGCAGCGCAGCATCAAACTGGGGCAAGGTCCACCGGTTGTTTTGGCGCAGGATATGCGCGCTGAAGGCTGTTTTGCCGGTTAGCTTATAGGGAGTTAAACGCGGGTAGTTTTTACTCCAGGCGGCCAGGTCAAGCGGCTCGGTGGAGAAGGAGATATCGGCCGTCCAGGGGGTTTGGGCAAAATCCGCCTGAGCGGAGGCGGTTAAATTTACATCATCTGCCAATATAAGCGCTTCATTTAAGGTTAAGGTGCGGTAGCCGTTAGCCAATACGCCTTTTAAACGCATGGAGGACGCCGGGAGATAAAACTCCGCCCAATCATTCTGAAATACAGATAAATCTTTCCCTTCAAAGGCGGGCACCTGCGCGCGGATATTAAAATAAGGAGTGTATAAATTATCCAAATCCACCGTTAAAGAGATGGGCTTTCTAAACAAAAACACCTGGGCGCGCAAACTGCGCAGGGCAAAATCCTTCCAGTTAAAATTGGCAAAATTTACGTGGCCCGTGCCTTTAATGTCTATGTCTGAAATATTATTCTGCCATTTATTGCGCAGGACAAATTCCATCTGAAAGCGGGAAAGTTCATTAAACCGCAGCCGCTCAAAATGCAAATTAACCCCATACACCGCATGGCTGACTTGTTTTTGCAAATCTTTATAACTAAATACGCCGTCTTTAATGGTCCAGTCTTCCACACTGACGGTTAAATTCTGCCCGCCGGAACTGCGGTATACGTGGCTTTGTGCCGAAGATATTTTTACTTCCGGCACGTTGTGCCGCCCGTCCGTGCCGCGCACAATATTAATCCGCGGGCGGTTTAAAGTAATTTCATCAATCACCAGTTGATGATCCAGCAAAGGCAGTAATTTAAAATGCACAAAAACCGATTCCGCCGACAGCAAGGCCTCCCCGTGGGCCACTTCGCTATCCAAGACGGAAAAGCCCTTTAATTCCAATGTATTAAAAAACTTTAAATCCAGCGAGGACATCACCACCGGCCTGTTTAAAGCCTGTTGCAGCTGTTGGGTGATTTCCTCACTTAAATACTGGGCATTAAAGAACTTAATAAACAGCACCCAGCTCACCGCCAACAAACACAACACAAACATAACGGCAAACATCACCGTGCGCAATGTTAACGTGCAGCACGCGCCGATAAACCGAAACAACCAAAAAGTTTTTTTGGCTTTTTTCTTCTTTTTTGCCGTCATATTTTTGCCAACGCTCAGGCCGCGTTAAATACGCGTTCTATTATATAGTTTACTAAAATTCTCCAGGTATTATAGGTGCCGCCCCATACATTGCGCAAGGCTTCTGTTAAGGATACCTGCTCCGGGAATAATATTTTGCACAGCAAAGCCAAAATAACCACATTGACCAATGTAATGGATATGGCCGAAAACACCTTTCCGCCCGCCAGTTTTAAATCCGGCTGTTGGGCTTCAAACAAAGTTTTGAATGTTTGTATAAAGTGAAAAGCCGTAAAAAACCCGCTGGCAAACACAAACCATAACCGGTAGGGGGCCATATCCCGCCACAAAGTAAGCCCGCAGTATACCAGCCCCAAACACACGGTATATGCCGGCACAAAATACGGCGCCAGCGCCACAAAAGCATTGCATTGGGTCAGTTTTACGTAGCCGCTGTCTTTACCCACATAAATGTCTTTTATGCGGCACCCGCACAATATGGCGGCCACGGCGTGGGTCAGTTCGTGCCCTAAAACATACATGCGGGAAAAATTATAAAACCCGAAATGAATGCCCGCATACAGCAAAATGCCCAGCAAAAAGCACAAAAATGTTTTTACATTTCCAAGCCCCGCATACAACAAGCGCGCGGTTTGCGCCGCGGCAAAAAAAAGCGTGGGCAAAAACAAAACGGCTATGAGGGTTTTTAAAAAATTACGCATTAAAATTTTTGGTTCCACTCCGGGGTAGTGTATCTTTCCCGCACCAGTTGCTCAGTGCGGGCCAGCAGTTCTTGGCCGGCGGCCTGAGGGGTTAAACTCACGCCAAAGCAAGCCTCCACCCCGTTAATAACGGCCCGTTTTAAAGCCGGGTTTTGCCGTGCGCCGGGCAGTTGCAAAGAGCCTTGATACAAAACCGACCGTTCAAAACGCCGTATGGCGCCGCCTAAAATTTTGTGCCCGTCTGCGGCCAGCAAATCATTTTCCACCGGGTTTACAAAACAAGCCCCCGCCGCCCCGTTGCGCGCGGGTGCATAAGCCTGGGGAGCAGTTTTCCCCCACGCGTGCACCGGGGCCAGCGCATTTAACTGGGTTTGTATGGCGCCATGAAGCTCTTTATAAATTTCACCCGGGCGCAAGGAACTTTCAAACAAGCAGGAAAATGTTAAATCATCCGCATGAAACACCATACCCCCGCCGGTGGGGCGGCGCATGCAGTCTGCAAACCCTTGCGCGGCGGCCGCGCGCTGCACCAAGCTAAAAGGCTGTGCGTAGCCAAAAGTAACGGCTTTGCCGGGCACCCAACGGTAAAAACGCAACCATACCCCGCCCGAAAAAGCGGCGCAGCAAGCCTCGTCAAACGCCATGTGCTGGGCCACCGCAAACAAAGGGGTATTTAGCAATACATTCATGTGTATATTTTACCAGTTATAAGCAAGCAAACCCACTAAAATAACACGCCGGGCAGTTTTTAGGATGCCCGGCGTAAAAACAGCGGTGCAGTTTATTTCCAGCGCAGGTTGGGTTCGCGCGCGGCGGATACTTCGTCAATGCGTTTTACGCACTGGCTGTGCGGGGCCGCTTTTACCGTATCCGGCTGGATTTGTATTTCTTCGTAAATACATTCCATCGCGCGGATAAACGCGTCCAACATGTCTTTATTTTCCGTTTCCGTGGGCTCTATCATTAAAGCCTCCGGCACGATGAGCGGGAAATAAATGGTGGGTGCGTAAAAACCGTAATCCAGCAGGCGTTTGGCTACGTCTGTAGTGTGTACGCCGTTCATTTGGCTGGGAACGGTTTGCAGAACGCACTCGTGCATGCAAGTACGGTCAAAAAACGCCGGGAATTTATCCTTTAGCGCAGCGCGCACATAGTTGGCGTTTAAGATAGCCTTTTCAGCAATGTCTTTTAAAGTATTGCCGTCATGCTGGCGCAAGTAAGCGTATGCACGCAGGCACACGGCAATATTGCCGTAAAACGCTTTCATACGGCCCAAGCTTTTGGGCATTTTGCCCTGCAGGGTATATTTGCCGTTTTTCTCAGTTACAATGGGACTCGGCAAAAACGGCGCCACATGCGCAGCCGCACCCACCGGGCCCGAACCGGGGCCGCCGCCGCCATGCGGTGCGGCAAACGTTTTATGCAAGTTAAAATGCAGTAAATCTACGCCAAAATCCCCGGGTTTGGCCAGGCCCAAAAGGGCGTTAAAGTTGGCGCCGTCCATATACAGTAAAGCACCGGCCGCGTGCACCATGCGGGCAATTTCCACAATGTCTTTTTCAAACAAACCCACGGTGTTGGGCACGGTAAGCATTACCACGGCCGTGCGTTCACTAAGCGCGTGGGACAAGGCTTCTTTATCCACGCAGCCGTCCGGGCCGGATTTAATGTTAATGACCGTAAACCCGCCCATATTGGCGGTGGCCGGGTTGGTGCCGTGGGCCGTATCAGGCACGATGACTTCCGTGCGTTTTTTGTCTTTACGCGCGGCGTGATAGGCTTTGGCCGTCATAATACCGGTAAGCTCCCCATGGGCACCGGCGGCCGGCTGCAAGGTAAAAGCGGCCAGGCCCGTAATGGCTTTTAGCATTTCCTGCAGTTCGTACATCATTTTTAGCGTGCCTTGCACGGCGCTTTCCGGCGCCAGCGGGTGGGCATTGGCAAAGCTTTCCAAAGCGGTAAAAGCGTCATACGCTTTGGGGTTGTATTTCATGGTGCAAGATCCCAGCGGATAGAAACGGCTGTCTAAACAATAGTTCTTTTCAGACAGGGCGGTAAAATGGCGCACGGTGTCAAACTCGCTCAGTTCCGGCAGTTTGGGGGCAGCGTTGCGAAGCACGTCCTGCGGTAAATAAGCCTGGGCCGGTTTTTGGGCTTTTTCCACCCGCACGCCGCGGCGGCCGGGACGGGATTTTTCTATAGACAAAGCATTGGTTTGCAGTATTTCTTGCATATTAAATCCCCCTCAAAGCGGCGGCTAAGTCCTGCAAGTCTTGTAGGGTTTTGGTTTCGGTAGCGCACAAAAGCAGGCAGTCCTGCAGGTCTTTTTGTTTAAGCGCGTATACGCCAAAACCTTTTTTGGCTAATTTTTGCACCGCTTTTTTAGCCGGGAACGGACACTGGAGTACAAACTCGTTAAAAAACGGACCCGTAAATTTAAGTTTAAAGCCGTCCGTTTGGCAAAGCAAATCCGCCAGCTGGTGGGCACGTTCCACATTCAGCTCAGCCGTTTCTTTAAGGCCTTGCGGGCCCATTAAAGTTAAATAAATAAGTGCGTTTAAGGCGCAAAGCGCTTCGTTGGAACAAATGTTGGAAGCGGCTTTTTCACGCCGGATGTGCTGTTCGCGCGCCTGCAGGGTAAGCACAAAAGCGCGTTTGCCGTCTTTATCCTTGGCCATACCCACAATGCGCCCCGGCATTTGGCGTTTGTATGCTTCTTTGCAGGCAAACAGCCCAAGCCCGGGCCCGCCAAAGTGCATGGCGTTGCCAAAGGCTTGGCCTTCGCCAACGGCAAAGTCCGCCCCGTAAGAACCGGGGGTGCGCAAAAGCCCCAGGCTCATAGCCTGGAACACATACACAAACAAAGCGCCTTGGGCGTGGGTCAGTTCACCCAAGCGCTGGGCGTCTTCCAACTGGCCGTAAAAATTGGGGTTGGCCAGCACCAGGCAGGAGGTTTGCTCATCCAGCAAGCGCTGCGCGGCGTTTACGTCCACCCGGCCATTTATACAGGGCAGTTCCTGCACGGTTACCTGCGGGAAATGCTGCAAATAGGTGTGCAGTACCTCTTTATAATGCGGGTGCAGGGCGGAGCTGATTAATACTTTTTGGCGGTTATTAATGCGTACGCAGGCCAAAACAGCCTCGGCCATGGCGGTGGCGCCGTCATAATGCGAGGCGTTGCTTACGTCCATATCCGTTAACGCACAAATACAGCTTTGAAACTCGTAAATCGTTTGCAGGGTGCCTTGGCTGGCTTCGGCCTGGTAAGGGGTATAGGCGGTTAAAAATTCCCCGCGGGAGCTTAACGCATTTACGGCGGCCGGGATAAAATGTTCATAACAGCCGGCGCCGATAAAATTTTTAAGCGGTTTATTGAGCGAGCCCAACTCTTTTATATGGGCGGTAAGCTGGGCCTCGGTAAGGGCCGGGGGCAGGTTTAAATGGGGGTAAGCCAAATCCTGCGGGATATTAAGTAATTCCCGCACAGACGAAGCACCAATGCGGGCAAGCATTTCTTTTTCTTCAGTTGGAGTATGTGGAATAAACATAAAACCTCTGTTAGTAAAAACCCCCGCTTGCGGCGGGGGATTTTTTAAAAGGCCGCAACCGTTATTTTTGAATTGTAGCTTTGTAAGCGGAAAGATCCATCAAAGATTCATATTCGGCGGGCGCCGTCATTTTAATTTTAAACAGCCAGCCGCCGGCGTGCGGTTCACGGTTTACCAGGCCCGGGTCATTATTTAAAGCGGTGTTTACTTCAATTACTTCACCGCTGACGGGGGCATAAATTTCCGAGGCGGATTTAACCGACTCTATCACACAGCAATTCTGCCCCGCAGTTACCTGCTGGCCCACTTTGGGTAAATCCACAAATACAATATCGCTGATTTCTTCTTGGGCGTGGTCACTAATGCCCACGGTGGCCACGTCTCCTTCCATATGGGCCCATTCGTGGGTTTTGGCGTAACGGCTGTTTTCTGCATTATACATATAAAGGTTCCTCCCTCACTCTACACTCTGTTTTTATAAAACGGCGTTTTGGTTACTGCCGCCGGTATGCGGCGGCCGTGGATTTCTATTTCCACCTGCGCACCGGGCGTTAAACCCGCCTGCGCGTAGCCAACGGCAATCCCTTTAAACAACGGGGAGAAGGTACCGCTGGTAACAAAACCAATTTCTTTTCCTTCATAAAAAATCTTGCACCCGTGGCGGGGCACGCCCGCGCCTTGTAATTCAAACGCGGTTAATTTTTGGGCCAGGCCTTGGGCTTTTTGTTTTTCCAGGGCCGGCTTACCGATGAAATCTTCTTTACTCAGTTTCACCACCCAGCCGCAGGCCGCTTCGTACGGGGTGCGGGTTTGGTCGGCATCCTGGCCGTTAAGAAGGTATCCGGCTTCCAGGCGAAGCACGTCGCGCGCGCCCAAGCCGCACGGGGTTACCCCCGCGGCAAGCAGCGCGTCCCACAGTTTTACAATAGCCACCGGGCTAAGCATAATTTCCGCCCCGTCTTCACCGGTGTATCCGGTGCGGGTCACGTAACCGTCTTCCCCAAACAGCTGCTCTTTTTGGATATGAAAACGCGCAAGCGCGCCAATACCCGGCACTAGCGTTTCCAGCTTTTCCAACGCTTTCGGGCCTTGCAAGGCAATCATGCCGTATTGGTCGCTAGCGTCCGTAACGGTTACGTTAAAACGCGGGGCTTGTTTTTGCATCCAGGCAAAATCTTCCCGGCGGCAGGCCGCGTTTACTACAATTAAAAATTTTTCCTCGTTCAGGCAAAAGGCAATCATATCGTCTATGATGGTGCCTTGCGGGGTAAGCATATGGGTATAGGTACCGGCAGAAGGGTCTTTTTTAATATTGTTGCAGGTAATATACTGCACAAAAGGGTAGGCGTCTTTGCCTTCCACCCAAATTTGCCCCATGTGGGATACGTCAAACATACCGGCAGCTTCCCGCACGGCTTTGTGTTCGGCAATGATGCTTTGGAACTGAACCGGCAAAAGCCAGCCGTGAAAGTCCACCATTCTCCCCCCTGCTTTGCAGCAGGCGTCATACAGCGGGGTGGTTTGTAAATTATTAGTCACACAGGCCTCCAAAAGTATATGTTCATTGTATAAAATTTAACTGTTTTTTATACAATATAAATATGGCAGATACACAAAGCGTAATTAGCGACGTAAAACTTTTTATAGAACGCCTGAAAAAGGAACTGCCGGAAGTATTTTCCAACCCTTCCGGCCCGGCGGAGGCGTCTTCCTCCGCCCCCGAAAACCGCGTGCTGTATAACGGGGATTTGTATGAAGCCCGCATGTACCTGACGCCGGACCAGGAAGAAGGCGTGGCTTTTGACGGGGAAATTTTCCACATTTATCTGCAAAGCAAAGATTCTGACCCTTCCGCCCTGGTAACCCAGTGGCTTAGAGATAAAGCCGGCGAAACCCTGCGCCAAAAAACCCAACAATGGGCCGAAAAAATGGGCGTGGAGTACAACAATATCACCATTAAAGACCAACGCACCCTGTGGGCCAGCTGCTCGGGCAAGAAGAACATCAATTATTCTTACCGCATTATTAAAATGCCGCTGGCCGTGCAGGATTATTTAATCGTGCATGAGCTTTCCCACCTGGTTCATATGAACCACGGGCAGGAATATTGGCAACTGGTAGCCCAATATTGCCCGGACTATAACCAACACCGCAAATGGTTAAATGAAAACAAAGGCTCTATCTTTGCCGAAGTGGAATTAACCTATAAGGAAGAACCGCCAGAAGAGCCCCAAACTGCCGAAGCGGCCGAAACCGCCGCCACGCAAGCTAAAGCGCAAGGAACAGAGGCTCCCGCCGCAGAAGCCGCCCCACAGGCAGAGGCTGAAACTTCCTCTGCGCAAAACGCCCCTCTGGGAGAGGGTGAGGCTGTAAACCCAGAAAGCAAATAATCCGGCCAACTCTTTACAACCCCGCTTTTAAGCGGGGTTTTTATTTTACAGGCTGCACAACCCCCGTTTGCGCACTTACAGAAAAGTTTGCCCTCACGCAAATACACTGTTATAAAAAGCACGCCGTTCCACGCAATTATGGGCACAAGCAAATAAAACCGCGCCGCACCCTGCCCGGTGCGGCGCGAATTTTCTTTTTGCACACGCTAGGAGACTAAGCCGCGTGTTTATTATTCCTTAGGCGCCATGGCAAACGCCTTGCGGAACTTAAATCAGCTGGCTGGCGCCATTGGCAAAATAAAACGCCGTCCAGATGAAGTTTTCCCCCCCGTTTTTAATCTTGTTCCAAAAATTATCGGCCGTGGCACTGCTAAGCGCCACCAGCTTGCCACGCCAAAACAAAGGCTGCCCCGGCATGGCTTTTGCAAAAACCTCGGCGGGCTTGTTTCTTAACCGGCGCGAAAAGCGGGAAGACGATTCCATATTTTTAAACGCATGGGAAAGTTTCATCTCCCCAAACGCTTCCCCATACACGTCTTGCAAGGTCTGCCCATTGGGTAGTACGTGAACCTCCGCCAATTTTATGCCCTGTGTAAAGGAGGCAGGAATAGCCACAAAAGCAAACTCCCCGCTGTACTGCACTTTACTTACAGGCACGGTAAGCGTGCGCCCGTTTTTAAGCGTAAGCGAAACGGACTGCAAAACAAAATTTTGTTTTTTATTTTCATTAGGAGCCGCAAAACAGTTTTTATGGGTAACGGCTTTCCCGCCGGACACGGCGGCGCCCGCACAAAGGGTGGTTTTGGTTTTTACGTCCCCTTTGGGTATAGAAAATTCAATCGGGCTTCCCGGCCGGAAACGGTTGCGAAAGCGATAAGTTTTGCTGTAGCGTGCGTCCCACCGCCAAGAAAGCTGCAAAGACACCACCGGGCTTTTTAGTGCCTGCGCGCGGCGGGCGGCTTGTGTTTTGGATTGCAAGACCTTCTGCACCTGCGCGTCCGGCTGGGCTTGCAAAACAGCGGGCAAAAAACAAAGCATACAGGCGGCAGTTACAACAACGGCATTTTTCATTTCTTCCTCCTAAAATACAACTTTTATACTACTTGGATAAAGAAATTATAGCAAAAGTTAGGTTAAACTAACAAGCATTTTTTAGTTTTACCTAACTTTTATTACGGAAAAGTTGTACTCTTCTTTTGTTTATTATGAAAATTTTTAATACAAGATCAGGCCAAACAACCCGCCCAAAAGAATAAGCTTAATGGGGCCCACGCGTTTGGAAAGCATGGCGGCAAACGCCCCCGCAAAGAGGATAATGCTTTTATAGTCCACAAAGTTTTCACTGTTGCACAGCACCAGGGCCGCGGCGGCAATCAGCCCCACCACTACCGGGCGCAACACATAGAAAACGGATTTTACATTTTGGGAATTTTGATGTTTTAAAAAATAACTGCTGGCAAACAACATTAAAAAGAAAGAAGGCAAACACACGGCCGCTGTGGCCAAAGCCGCCCCCCATACGCTGCCGGTGGCGGTGTAGCCGGTATAGGTGGCTAAGTTAATGCCAATGGGGCCGGGCGTCATTTGGCTGACGGCTACCACGTTGGTAAACTCGGCCGTGGTCATCCACGCCTGTTTAAACACCACCTCGTGCTGGATAAAAGACACCATGGCATATCCGCCACCAAAGTTAAACAGGCCGATTTTTAAAAACGTAACAAATAACTGCCAATAAATCATTTGCGACGCTCCTTTATCCGCCCGCCCAGCCAGCCGCTAAGCCCGGCCGCCAGCACAATCCCCACCGGGGACATACCCGCCAGCCAAATGGCCAGCGCCACCGCCAGCGGGATAAGCCATAAAATTTTTTTCTCACACGCGGCCCGTCCCATTTGCAGCACCGGCGCCGCAATTAATGCCACCGCCACGGGGCGTATGCCCATAAAAATATGCTGTACGTAAATATTGTTTTTAAATTCCCTAAAAAACAATGCAATTAAAAGGATGGCAAAAAATGAAGGAAGAACCGTGCCCAGCGTGGTAATAATACTGCCCTTAATGCCTTTTAATTTATAACCCACAAAAATGGCAATGTTTACGGCAATAACCCCGGGGGCGGACTGGGCAATGGCCAGCAGGTCCAAAAATTCCCGCCGGTCTATCCATTGGCGTTTTTCCACAATTTCCCGCTGGATAAGCGGAAACATAGCATATCCGCCGCCCAAAGTAAAAGCGCCGATTTTGGAAAAAATTAAAAATAAATTCCAGTAGGTTGCCATTTATATATATTTTATCAATTTGTATGGTACGGCCCAAACCCACAAAAATAACCCCCTTATGCAGGGGGTTAAATCTTTACTTTAGCCAGCCTTCCTTTTTGGCGTAATCGTAAATGCCTTGGTAAATGGCTTTAGCCATACGCTTTTGCACCACTTTTTGGGATAGGCGGGCGCGGTCTTTGGTGCTGCTGATGTAGCCCATTTCTATCAAAATAGCCGGGCTGTTAACACCCTTTAACACGTAAAAGTTGGCCTGACGCACACTGCTGTTGCGGTTAACGGCTATACCAATGCCGGGCTGTTTGTATACCGCATTGCGCACATAACCGGCCAGTTTGGAACTTTCGTTAATATACTCGTTTTTAGCCAAAGACTGCAAAAGCGCGTCCACAAAATTATAATGCACCTCTTCATATTGCAGGGCTTCGTTTTCCAGGGCGGCCACTTCGGCGGCTTCTTTGTCGGTCGCTTTTTCGGAACGGAAATACACCTGGAAACCGTTGGCGCGGGAATTTTTAGAAGCATTGGTATGTACGGAAACAAACAAATCCGCCTTAAAATTATTGGCAATTTTGGAGCGCTCAGACAAGGCAATAAACTTATCGCTCTCGCGCGTCATGCGTACTTCAAAACCGCCTTTTTTAAGTAGAGCGGCCACTTCTTTGGCAACGGCCAGGTTCCAGGTTTTTTCCCGGTATCCGCGGCGGATGGCGCCGGGGTCTTTACCGCCGTGGCCGGGGTCCACCACAATGCGCATCTTTTTGCGCGCCACAGGCGGGGCCGGCTGCACAATGGCGGGTTTTAAATCCTTATTTTCTTTAGCCGGGGTTTGGGCTGAAGCGGTTTGCGGCTCAGCTGCGGGTTCGTCTTCTTCCCCAATCACACTGGGGGCAGGCAATAAGAAAGCCGTTTTGGGCTGGGCAGGTGCGGCGGCCGAAATTTGCGGGCCGTCATCCTGCGCCGGGGACGGAGCAACCGGCTGCATATCCGCCGCGTTTTGAGCCACGCGCAATATCCACTTGCCGCCGGATTCTTCCATAGACCAGTTTTTGGCTTTGCGGCCCATAATCACCCTCAAAACAGCTTTGTCTTCTTCCTGGCTGATGGTAATGGTTTGAATAAAATCATCCCGCAGACGGGAAGTAAACTCCCGCTTTACAACCGCTTTGGGAAAGGTAACTTCCAGCGTGTGTTTATTCACGGTATGCAACACATACTGCACCCCGCCGCTGTGGAAAAATATCAGCTGGTCCCCTTTGGCCGTCTGCACTTTATCTTCATAAGCCAGGTTAAAGTTTTTTTCCACCCACAGGGTATTGTCTTTAAATTCAATTTGGCGGTCCAACGCTTTCTGCAAGGACGGCAAAGTAAAAAACACTACCGGGGCCATAATGTCGCCTTTATATGCAATGACGCTTTCCCCCAGAGGTACCTGGCTGCCGTTTACCACAACGGCGCTTTCCCCCGCCGTTAAAATGGCCGAAAACCCTTTTAAGGTTACTTTGGCCTGTTTGGCGGCGGCGTACAGTTCCACATTGGCGCCCAGTTTTTTGGCGGTTTTTTGCACGTCCAAATACGTAACGCCGCCAGACTGGATGGACGAAACGGCGCCTTTATTTTTACCGATTATTTTAATGGCGGTTTTACCCTGCGCCCAAGCACAGGACGTACCCGCCAGCCAAAGCGCGGCAGCAACTGTAAGCAATAGAAATTTTTTAATCATAGACAAACAGTCCGCGCCATATCCGGCGCGGACTCCGTTAGTTTATTCCAACACAATTTTGTAATCTTCCCAGGCAATTTGCGGGTCCGCCTGGATTTTAAGCGAACGGTGAATGTTTTCTTCAATATCGGCCTGTTTTTGCTTAATGGCTTCCGCAAGTACCGGGTGCAGCACCACGCGCAGGGTGCCGCCGGGGCGGCCGTTCGTCAAATCATAAATTTCACGCTGGATTTTAATGCGCATGCTTTCGGCCGATAATACGCGGCCGGAGCCGTGGCACTGTGGGCATTCTTCGCTAATAAAGCTGCCGGTGCTTTCGCGTTTGCGCTCGCGCGTCATTTCCACCAACCCCAGGCGGGTAATGGGCAGAATGCGTATTTTGGCGCGGTCCCCCCGCACGGCCTTGGAAAGGGCTTCCACCACGCGGTGGCGGCTGGAGGCTTTGCGCATATCAATAAAGTCAATCACAATAATCCCGCCGATATTGCGCAGGCGCAGCTGGTGGGCAATTTCGTTAGCGGCTTCTATATTGGTTTGGGTAACGGTTTCTTCCTGCGATTTGTTACCCGTAAATTTGCCGGTGTTTACGTCAATGGCGCACAAAGATTCGGCTTCCTGTATGATAATACTGCCGCCGTTAGGCAAGGGCAGTTTAATTTTGCGCAGGTTGTCAATTTCCGGCTCAATATCATACGCTTCAAAAATAGGGGTTTTGCCTTTGTAAAGCTGTACGCGGTCCGCCAGTTCGGGCGAGTTCTTTTTTACAAAATCCAGCACGCGCTCATAATCTTTTTGGTTATCCAATAAGTACACGCTGGCATTTTCGGAAAGCACATCGCGCGCTACCTGCAAGACGGCGTCCATATCTTCATGCAAAAGCTGGGGGGCGCGCACGCTGTCAAACTTCTTTA
Organism: uncultured Elusimicrobiales bacterium; assembly: GCA_944327085.1. GTDB lineage: Bacteria > Elusimicrobiota > Elusimicrobia > Elusimicrobiales > Elusimicrobiaceae > Avelusimicrobium. Next base: position 266,322 of record CALVGG010000003.1, read on the forward strand.
AGATAGACTGCCACTGGCGGTACAAATATTTTACTTCTCTTTCCAGCTCTTCTTTGCTGGCTTCTTCCGCTTCCGTGCGCACAATGCAGCCCATGCCGTTTAAGTGTTTATCGGCCAGTTCCTGCATAATTTCGTTTAATTTATGGCGGGCTTCGCTGTCTTCAATATTTTTGGATACGCCCACAAAACTTTGGTTGGGAGTTAACACCAAATAACGGCCGGGGAGGGTAACGTCCATAGTTACTTTCATGCCTTTGGTGCCGATGGCGTCTTTCACTACCTGCACCATTACTTCCTGCCCCTTTTTAAGCACTTTATCAATATTCTTTTTATCACCGCCTAAAATATCGGAAATATATAAATAGGCGTTCTTTTCATAACCGATATTTAAAAACGCGCTGGATATACCGGGCAATACGTTTTCCACCGTGGCTTTGTAAATATTGCCCACAATGTTTAACGCGCCACGGCGTTCCCAAATCAGCTCGTTAATGCGGCCGTCTTCCATAATGGCAATACGGGTTTCCTCAAACGAAGTGTTTACAATCACTTCCACCTTGGGGCTGGTTTCCAAATTTTTACTCATACAAATTCCTCTCTTAGGCTTAACGCCTTTTAAATGCGGTGCAACCCGCCCTGCGAGTCGCGCCAGAATAAACCTTCTCTAATAAACCGTATACCCGGAAGGGTAAATTCCTCCCCCTGCACAATCGGTTCACCCAGCCAAGCGGCCACCGCATACTGCGGTTTAAGGGTTTTTTCGTTCACGGTTTGCAGGGTAAGCAAATATTTATTTGCTTCCGGTTGTTCGCATGCAGCCACATACGGGCGAAGCTGCACTTCCTGCGTCACAGTGGCGTTAGGGGCCGTGAGTACGGCCAGCGCCTTACGCCCGTTTAAAAAATCAGTCAAGCTCTGTTTAGGCGCCCAGGGGGAGAAATCTCCCTCCACAATATACCGCGCCGCCTGCGCCAAATTGGCTACGGACGGCAACGCATACGGCACCCGTTCCACCCGTTTAACGGTAATCTGCGGGCCGGCCGCGCGCGCCAGGGCTTGGTGCACTTCCTGCGGGGGAACATTTTGCAATAAATAAATATCGGCAAATTCCCCCAAACTTTCCAACGCATACCCCAATACCGGGCCGTAAGCCAGGCGGGGCCAATTTTTATTTACTTTGGCGGGCTCAAACGGCAGCCCGCTTTTTAAAACGGCATTGCGCAACGCCCCAAAAATGCGCTTATTATCCGCCGGGGCGGATACGGTAAACTCTATACGCATTTTATAAATTTTTGGCGTGTTTATCATAGCGCACATAGGTTAGGAACGTATCCTCCGCGCATAGACGGATTGCGCCACCCCCAGTGCATACAAACTGGCCACCAGGTTGGACCCTCCGTACGAAATAAACGGCAGCGGTATCCCCGCTACGGGCACAATGCCTATTAACATACCAAAGTTAATCAGCATGTATGTAAAAAACATGCCAAACATACCCCCGCATACCAAATAGCCGTATCGGTCCCCCGCGCTGTAACCAATCATCACCAAGCGCCATAAAATAACCAAATACAGCCCCAATACCAAAAGGGTACCCCACAGGCCCAGTTCTTCCCCCACGACAGCTAAAATAAAATCCGTATGTTTTTCCGGCACGAACCCCAGGCGGGACTGCGTACCCGAAAACAACCCCTTGCCAAACACCCCGCCGGAACCCATGGCTATTTGCGCCTGCAATACGTTATAGCCCGCGCCTTGCGGGTCAGACTTGGGGGCCAAAAAAGCTTCCACACGTTTGCGCTGGTAGGTTTTCATTTGATGGTCCACAAACACGCCGGCAAAAAAACCGCCCAAAACCACCACCGTGGCTAACACAAAATAAAACGAAGGCAAAAAGATGCGAAGCTGCCTAAAAAACCACCACGCCCCATACCCTAGCAGTGCCACCGCCGCACATACACCGCCCATATACAACACATTGGAACTGGTTTGCTGGAAAATTTTAATAAGCGCATATTGGGTTAAATCCGGGTGCAAATAAATGTACGTCCAGCCGATTGTACACACCCCGGCCACCGCGCCAAACAGCACCAGTAGCCACAAATAAAACATATTCACCCCGGTGCAATACAATAGCACCACCAGCGCCGGGAAAGTGATCACAATGGAAGAGAAATCCGGCTGCAGCATAATCAGCCCGAAAATGGGAATAAGCAATAACCCCAAACCGATTAACGAACTGGTATCGCGTATGCGCGGGCCGCGCCTGTCCAAAAAAGCGGCGGCAACCAAAAGGGTCAATACACGGCAAATTTCCGATGGCTGCATAGAGAAAAACGGCAACACAAACCACGAGCGGGACCCGCGCTGATACGAACCGAACAGCAACACCCCCACCAGTAAAATTAAAATAAACGTATAAAGGGCTTTCCATTGTTCGTCATAAATTTGGTAGTTAAAACTCCACCCGGCTACAAAAGCCCCCGCACCGATACACAATGCCAACACATGCGTGCGCACCACACTGTTGGAAAAAGAAATGCTGTTCATGGCGGACATAATGCACAACGCCCCCACCAGCACCAAACCCAACATGGCGCCAAATAAAATCCAATCCAGTTTACTGCGTCCAACCGCTTCCTTTAACATTTTTTATTCTCCCGCCGGGGTTTCCAATAATTCTTCATAATTTTCCTGCGTTAAGAGGGATTGACGCTGTGCCACCGGGTTGCCCATATCATCCACCCCAAAATAAGCTTTCAGCATTTCCCGCGCAATGGGGCCGGCCGCGCTGGAACCGTGCAGGCCGTACTCCACAAATACCACCACCGCAATAGAAGGCTCTTCCCCCGGTTTGCCGGCAAAGGCCAAAAACCAGGCGTGGTCATCCCCGTGCGGGTTTTGGGCCGTGCCGGTTTTGGCATACACATCCAGCCCCGGGATTTTGGCCCAGCGGGCGGTGCCGGTATCGGTGGTGTATTTTAAAGAAGTCCAGATTAAATCGTAAGTAGAGGCGGGATAATCCGCCTTGTTTAAAATCTCGGGCTTGCCCACCTGGGTTTCTTTCCCGGTGCGGTTGCTGACCAGTTTTTCAATATAATACGGGCGATATACGTTCCCTTTGCTGGCTATGGCCGCCGCAAATTGGGCCATTTTAAGCGGGGTAACCAGCAGTTCCCCCTGCCCGATGGACAAGTTAAGCGTATCCCCAATAAACCAATAGGATTTATTGCGCGCGCGTTTGGTGGGGCCGTATAAATTGCCGGCGCGTTCCCCGGGTAAATCAATGCCGGTGGGACGCCCAAACATAAACGCCCGCTGCACCCGTTCTATGGCGGCCGCGCCCACACGGGCGGCTACATCATAAAAATAAACATCGCAAGAATTGGCCAATCCGTCCAGCAAGTTCATCAGGCCGTGGCCGGTTCTTTTCCAACATTTAAAAATGCGGGAGCCCGCATCATAATGCCCGGGGCAGTTTACGTGAGCAGAGGGGTCAAAGTCCGGGTCCGTCAAAGCGGCAATGGCCGTGATAATTTTGAAAGTAGAGGCCGGCGGATAGGTGCCTTGTATGGCTAAATTGTATTCGCTGATGTTTTTGGAAATATTGGAAACATCGGCATCATTATAAGGCACAAAAATATTGGGGTTATAGGCCGGCGCGCTGGCCAACGCCAGCACCGCACCGGTGCGTGTATCCAGCGCCACCGCCGCACCGCGCCCGGTAGAAGTACTTTTTAAACCGTCTTCCGCCGCACGCTGAACGGCAAAATTAAGCGTCAGGTGTACGTCACTGCCGGGCTGCCATTTGCGGTCTTCAATCACGCGGCGTACGCGGCCGCGGTAATCCACTTCCAAATACGCGCCGCCGTCTTCCCCTTTCAGTTCGGCTTCGTACTTCTTTTCAATACCGTTTTTGCCTATTTTGGAATTCAAACGGTAATTCATGGCCGGGTCCCGGCGGCGCCACTCGCTGTCCGTCATACTGCCTAAATAACCAATTAAATGGCTGGCAAAACCGCCGTAAGGATAGTCCCTTTTGGTTTCTTCCAAAAGATACACGCCCGGGTAGTAAATTTGTAATTCCTGCAAGGCAATGGTGGTTTTGGGGGACAGGTTTTCCGCCAAGGCAATGGCTTTGCCGCTTTTTAAACCTTCGGTAAGTTTTTCGGTAAGGGCTTCTTCGCTCATGCCCAGTTTGGGGGCAAAATCCTGCGCCAGCTGCTGCAGATAGGGGATATCTTTGCGGCCAGCCGCCAGATAATAGAAGCTAAAAGAAGGCGCATTGCTGGCAACAACCACTCCGTCGGACGTAAAAATCCGCCCGCGCGGAGCAGTTTGGTACAACACCTGCGTACGGTTGCGCTCTGCCATTTCCAAATAATAACTATGGCGAAGCACCTGTATATCCACCAAACGCAAGGCAATAATACCACACGCCGCACACGCAACAAAAAACAATAATTTTAAACGCGTGTTAAAAAAAATCTTGGTAGCGGGCATATACCCAGTCCTCCGGCCTTTGTTTAGGCCTCTTTACTGCTAAACCCTTTAGAAAGCATTATCCTTAATACAAAAAATACCGCCGGTGCCATTAAAGCGTTTACCACGCTGCCGGCCAGCAGGCTCCAAAACCCCTGCCACACGGCCGAAGAAGTAAACAAACTTAATAACAAGGCGTTAAACAACACGGCAAACACGCTTAAACAAAACACGGTTACCATTTGGGGGAAAATACTTTCAAAATCAAAACGTTCGCTAAGCATATAAACAAACAAAGCCAGCAAACAAAAAGTAAATGCATTGTTGCCAAATAATTTGGTACCAAAAAAATCCAAAAATAAACCGCACAAAAACGCCAGGGGGTAACCATAAGCCGGCTTTAAAAGGGTGCAGGCCGCAACCACAAAAACCAACATCACGCTTACCTGTATGCCGATGTTGGCAAAAGCCGTGGCAAATGCCCAGTGAAAAACCGTAGCCCCTACAAAAGCAATAAACAGTTTAAAAAGTGCCCACATTATTTTTTACCTTTATCATCTAAAATTACAAACACTTCTTTTAACGCGCTGGAGCTGATGGCCGGAGCCACCTCCACCGTTAAAGCGGTTTGAAAGGAGTGCCCCTTTTTAACGGAAGAAACTTCCCCAATCAAAATCCCCGCGGGGAAAATGCTGCTGGAGGCGGAAGTGTATACCCGGTCCCCCTCCTGAACGGAAGACAGCAGCGGCACATATTTCAGGTGCACCGCACCGGAGCCGCCCCCCACCAGCAGGCCTTCATCGCGGCTGGGGCTTAAATAAGCGGCGGCAGAAAAATCTTCATCGCGCACCAACAACACTTTGGCTGTAGAATCCGACACTTCCACCACTTCCCCCGCCAAGCCTTCTATGCCGTTTTCTACCGAAATGACCGCACTGCGCGGCTGTATTCCGTCCCGCGCGCCTTTATCCAAAATAACGGTATTCCATTGGCTGGGTTCCCGGTAAGCAATTTGGGCCCAGGTGCCCTTCCACGGGCGGGAAGGCTGCAACTTTAAAATGGAAGCCAGGCGTTCGTTTTCTTCAAACACCATTTCCGCCTGGGCGCCCAAAATTTTGGCGGCTTCTATTTCCTGGCGAAGCTGGCGGTTTTCATGATGTGTATTTAAAAGCTCTTTTACCGTGTTGGAAACGTTATCGGCATATTTTACGGCAGAGTGCGACAAACGAATTTGCGGAATAAAAATATACCCCAGCACCGCTTTAACCGAACTGACCAATCCGTCCAGCGGTAAAATCATCAGTAAAAAAGAAAGCGTTAAATAAAAAAGCGGCAGCAGCGCCCTGCGGGAAAACCCGGAAGGGGCAGCATTGCGTTTTCTCTTTTTGGTGTGTAACATAATCAATTAAAAGGGTTTGCCGTTAAAAAATATTTTTGCCCAATCCTGTTGGGCGATGCCTGCCCTGCGGCAAGCGGCACTAAAAAGAAAAGCGGGCACCGTCCTCTTAAAAAGAACCGTGCCCGCCCAAATCATCCGGCACCAAAGAAAAGCCTAGTAAGACTTTCCGCGGGAACCGAAAAACTTACTTCCTTTTTCGTTTAACTGTTCAAGGAATTTGCCGGTACCCAAAGCCACACAGCTGAGCGGGTCCGCCGCGCGGTGAACAGGAATATCGGTTTCTTTGCGGATCAGCTCGGTAATACCTCTTAACAAGCTGCCGCCGCCGGCTACCACTAAGCCGCGGTCCACCAAGTCCGCCGCCAATTCCGGCGGGGTTTCTTCCAGCGTGCTTTTGATTACGTCAATAATCAAACGCACCGGCTCCATCAGGGCCTGGCGGATTTCTTCGGAAGTTACCGTTAAAGTGCGGGGCAAACCTTGGGTTTGGTCGCGCCCTTTTACTTCCATGGTTTTTTCTTCCTTAAGCGGATAAACGGAACCTAAATTAATTTTTACTTCTTCAGCGGTGGTTTCCCCTACGATTAAGTTATATTTCTTGCGAAAATACTGCACAATGCATTCCGTTAACTCATCGCCGGCCACGTCAATAGACTTGGCCACAACCATACCGCCTAAAGAAATAACGGCCACTTCCGTAGTGCCGCCGCCGATATCCACAATCATACTGGCGTGCGGTTCCGCAATGGGCAAATCAGCACCCATGGCAGAAGCCATCGGTTCTTCAATCAAATACACTTCGCGCGCGCCGGCTTGGCGGGCGGCATCATCCACCGCACGGCGTTCCACGCCGGTAATATCGGAAGGGATGCCAATTACAATCCGGGGGCGCAACAAGCTGCTGCGGCTATGCACTTTGCGGATAAAGTAGCGGATCATTTCCTGCGTTACTTCAAAATCCGCAATTACGCCGTTCTTCATCGGGCGAACGGCAATAATGTTAGCCGGGGTGCGGCCCAGCATCTGCTTGGCCTTGGAGCCGACCGCCTTCACCTCGCCGGTTTCCCGGTCAACGGCGACGACGGACGGTTCGCGTAAAACGATGCCTTTGTCCTTCACATAGATAAGGCTGTTGGCAGTGCCAAGGTCCATACCTAAGTCGGAAGAGAAAAGGCCCCCCAAGTAATCAATTACCATTTATTCCACCAATTTAATGATGGCGACTTGCGCATTGTCGCCCTGGCGTACGCCGGCGCGGTAAATGCGGCAAAATCCACCGGGACGGTTCGCATATCTGGCAACCAATACGTCAAAGAGTTTTTTGAAAGCGGCTTTGTCTTTCAAAGTGTCTTTAACGGTTAAATGGTCGTTGGCTTTGGCGGAGGTGATTAAACCTTCCACCACGCGGCGAACTTCCTTCGCTTTGGGCAAAGTGGTCTTCACTTCTTCGTGAAGGATAATGCTGGTGGCCATATTTTTAAGCATAGCTTTGCGGTGAGAGGCCGTTTTGCCCAGCTTTCTGTATCCTGTGTTTTTAATCATACGTTTAAAATCCTATCCTTAAATTTTCATGCCGAGCGTTAATTTCATTTCGGCAAGTCTTTCTTTGATTTCGTCCATAGATTTGGCGCCGAAGTTCTTAATCATTTTCAAATCGTCTTCGGTCATTCTTACCAAATCACGCACGGTGTTCACATTTTCAGATTTTAAGCAGTTAATGGAACGGGAAGAAAGCTCAATAAATTCAATGGACTGGTTGAGCAGTTCATCTAATTTAGAGTTCACGTTAGCCCCCGCTACGCTGCCGGTGGAGGAAACGGGTTCTTCCACGGCTTCATCGCTGGTGGTGGCTACGCAGTCATCTTCGCCTTCAATCGTGAAAATATGCAAAGAATTGGAAAGCAACACGGCGGCGCGGTGCAACGCGCGGGCAGGTTCCAGGGTGCCGTCCGTCGTAATCTCAAGGATTAAGCGGTCGTAGTCCGTCTTCTGCCCCACACGGGCGGGTTCCACGTCATAGTGTACTTTCACGATGGGAGAGAACAAGGCGTCCACCGGAATAAAACCGGCAGGGCGTTGAATCTTGGCCAAGTCTTCGGCCGGTACATAGCCCTTGCCCCGGGAAATTTCAATTTCCATCTCCAGGCTGCCGCCAGCCTCAATGTTGGCAATTTGAAGGTCTTTATTGATGATGGACACACCGTCCACTTCTTCAATATCGGCCGCGGTAACCGTACCGGGTTTTTCGGTATGCAGGGTTACATACTCGCGGTCTTTGCCTTCCATTTTAATGCGCAAACGTTTGAGGTTAAGCAGAATATTGATTACGTCTTCCCGTACATTGGGGATGGTGCTGAATTCGTGCACGGCACCCGCAATTCTAACGGCGGTAACGGCGGCACCTTCCATACCGGAAAGCAAAATCCGGCGCAGGGAGTTCCCTACCGTGTGGCCATAGCCGCTTTCGTAAGGTTCCGCAATAAATTTGCCGTAAAAGTCAGAAGAGGTTTTTTCTTCTAATTGAATTTTCTCGGGAAGAACCAATTTATTCAAAGCCATGTAAAGCCTCCAAACTATTTAGAATAGTATTCGACGATGAGCTGCTCGTTGACAGGATAGGACATTTCCGCTCTGTCGGGCCATCTTAAAAGTTTTCCGGTCATTTTCTCCGCGTCGTATTCCAAGAAGCTCGGGCGCTGGTTGCGTTTTTCGGTTTCGGTTAAGCCTTGTTTCACGCCGGCATTCTCGGCCAATTTAGAGTCCAAAGTTACTTTGTCCCCAATGCGTAATTGGTAAGAAGGCACGTTTACGGCTTTGCCGTTTACTTTTACAAAACCATGCAATACCAGCTGGCGGGCGGATTTCAAAGAAACCGCAAAGCCCAAGCGGCGCACGACGTTGTCCAAGCGGGTTTCCAACTTGCGCAAGAAGTTTTCACCGGTCTGGCCTTCGGCCTTGGCGGCGGCGTCAAACAAATTGCGGAAGGGAATTTCGGACATGCCGGACTGCAGTCTGGCTTTCTGCTTTTCCTGCAAGCGGATGCCGTATTCGGAAACTTTGGCTCTTCTTACTTTGCCGCCGCGTTTAACGGTGGCGGCCAATTTGTCCACCACACAGTTGGTGTAGCATTTGGTCCCTTTCAAGAAAAGTTTGCAATCTAATTTTCTGCATTTTTTGCAGCTGGCTCCTGTATATCTAGACATAAATCTTATACTCTCCTGGCTTTAGGCGGTCTGCATCCGTTGTGCGGAATAGGGGTGACGTCTTTAATAGAAGACACCGTAAGTCCGGCTTGTTGTACGGCTCTGACGGCAGTTTCTCTGCCCTGGCCGGGGCCGCATACTTTTACGGCCACTTCACGCATACCCAACGCGACGGCTTTTTCAGCAGCTTTGTTGCAGGTAATCTGAGCGGCAAACGGAGTGCCTTTTTTGGTGCCCTTAAAACCGTGGGAACCGGCGGTAGACCAGGCGATGGTGTTGCCTTTGTCGTCGCTGATCGTTACAATGGTGTTGTTGAACGAGCAATTAATGTGCACCACGCCGAATACCGGCGCTTTGGCGTTTTTCTTTTTTCCTTTCACAGCTGCGGGAGCTTTTGCTGCCGCGGCTTCTTTCGTTACTTTTTCTTCTGCCATAGTTAAATTCCTAAGTCTCTAAATTTATTTAGCTGCAGCCTTGGAACCCACAGTTTTGCGGCGGCCGCGGCGGGTTCTGGCGTTGGTTTTGGTTCTCTGTCCGCGCACGGGCAGGTTTCTGCGGTGGCGCTGGCCTTTGTAGGAACCAATTTCAATAAAGCGGTGAATGTTTTGGGCTACTTCTCTTCTCAATTCACCTTCCACTTTATATTCTTTCTGCAAGATGGTGTTCAAGAGACCGGCCTGCTGTTCGGTCAAATCTTTCACGCGGGTGGCGGGCTCAATCTGGCCTTCCAATTTGGCGAGGACTTCTTTGGCGTTTTTCTTGCCGATGCCATAGATGTATTCTAAGGCTACGTCTATTCTTTTATTTTTCGGTAAATCAATACCTGCGACTCTTGCCATATGTTCTAAAACTCCTGTAAATTAACCTTGGCGCTGTTTGTGTTTCGCTACTTCGCAAACCACCCGAACTACGCCGTTGCGTTTAATGATTTTGCATTTTTGACATATCTTTTTCACACTGGCTCTGACTTTCATTTATTTCTCCCTATAAGTAATCCGGCCTTTGGTCAAGTCATACGGGGAAAGTTCCAACTTCACTTTGTCCCCGGGCAGGATTCTTATATGATGAACTCTCATTTTGCCGGATATGTGGCCCAGAACCGTTTTGCCGCCTGCTATCTCTATCTTAAACATAGCATTGGGCAACGCTTCCAAAACCTTTCCTTCCAGTTCGATTTTATCGCTCATACATCTCCGAGTTCGGATTAAATCAGAATACGCTCCCGTAGGAGTTATTCAAAAGCAGTGAAAATTTCACTGCCGTGAGCCGTAACGGCTACCGTGTGCTCAAAGTGGGCCGCATTACTGCCGTCCCGCGTGACCACCGTCCATCCGTCACTAAGCTGCCTGACTCTGTAAGTTCCCGCTGTAATCATGGGTTCAATAGCCAGCACCATGCCTTCTTCTAACAGAGGGCCTGTCCCCGGCTTACCAAAGTTGGGTATGCTGGGTTCTTCGTGCATATTGCGGCCGATTCCGTGCCCGCAATAATCTCTTACTACACCCATGTTGTGAAGCTCGGCAAAAGTCTCCACCGCGTGCCCGATATCTCCTAACCGGGCTCCCGGTTTGACAAGCCCAATCGCTTTATACAAAGACTTTTTGGTTACGTCCATCAGTCTTTGGGCTTCGTCAGACACTTTTCCCACGCCGAGGGTGATAGCGGCATCAGAACAGAAGCCGTCAAGCCGGGCCCCTGTATCTATACTTATAATATCACCACTCTTTAATATTCTATCTTTTTTGGGGATTCCGTGCACGACTTCTTCGTTTATAGAAGCACAAATGCTGCCCGGATATCCTGCATAACCGAGGAAACACGGCGTCGCCCCGAAGGAGCGAATGGTTTCTTCGGCCGCTTTGTCCAAATCGTATGTAGACACGCCCGGCTTAACCAGCTGCGTCATTAATTTTAATACCGCAGCCGTTACTTTGCCGCTGGCGCGCATTAAGTCTAACTCGTGTTTACTTTTAACTTCTATCATTTTGCGCCTTCTTCCAATACTTTGGAAATTTCCGCAAAAACCTGGTCCGGCGTTTGGTGCCCGTCCACCTCTTTATATACGCCGCTGTTTTGGTAATAATCTTTTACGGGCAAGGTTTCCTGATGATATACTTCTATGCGGTGTTTTACGCGTTCGGCCGTATCGTCCGCACGGGTATACAATTCACCGCCGCAGGCCTTGCAGGTTTGCATAGGAGCAGAGGGGTCTACGTGGTAGATTTCTCCGCACTTTTTGCATTGCCGACGGGAAGTAATGCGGCTGATGATTTCTTCTTCCGGCAGGGTGATCATAATCACCTGCGTAATTTTGCGGTTCAGGCGTTTCATCATATCGTCCAACGCCTGCGCCTGTGCCACCGTGCGGGGGAACCCGTCAAAAATAATGCCCTTATCGGTTCCTTTTACAATGTTTTCCAACATGGAAATCATTAAAGAATCCGGCACCAAATTGCCTTTATTAATAATGCCGGCAATTTCTTTGCCGAGTTCGGTTCCTTTGGAAATTTCGGCCCGGAGTACGTCCCCCGTGGAAATGTGATATAAATGGAATTTTTCCTGCATCTTGGCCGACTGGGTGCCTTTCCCGGCGCCGGGGCAGCCCATTAACACGATGTTCATCATTGCAAAAGCCTGTCCTTAAAAATAAAAAATCTGTTCTAAACTGCTTATCTTAATTACTGCTTAAAGCTCACAGAGGCTGCCGCTGCGTTCTCACGCAAAAGCGGCAGCCCCTAAACTAACAAAATTACTGGCCTACGTTAAACCAGCGGCCTCTAATTCTTTTGCTTCCTTTCATCAAGGGTTCATAATTGCGCGCCAACAGGTGTGCCTGTATTTGGCCCACCGTATCCAACGCAACACCTACCACGATTAGAAGCGCCGTACCGCCGAAGTAAAAATCTACACCAAATTTTGTGCGGAAGAAATCCGGCAAAATGGCAATCGCGCACACGAAAATCGCGCCGCAGAAAGTTAAGCGGTTCATTACCCACTCAATGTAGTTTTTGGTCGGTTCGCCGGGGCGAATGCCCGGAATAAAGCCGCCCCATTTCTTCATGTTATCAGCCAAATCCGCGGGGTTAACCGTCATGGAATTGTAAAAATAGCAGAAGAAAATAATCAAGCCGGAGAACAACAGCATATACCAAATATTGCTGGGGTTCATATAGCTCATCAGGGTTTGGGCCCAGGGGGCTTCCTGGTTAAAGCTGGCTATCGTAAGAGGCAAAGAAATAACGGAAGAGGCAAAGATTACCGCAATCACGCCGCTCTGATCTATCTTAAGCGGCAGATAGCTGGTTTGCCCGCCGTACATTTTGTTGCCTACCTGGCGTTTGGCATATTGCACCGGAATTTGGCGCTGGGCCGTTTCCAACCACACCACCAAAGCGGTAATAACCGCCACCGCGGCCAAAATTACCAAAGCCATAAAGAAATCCATTTCGTCCGTTTTTACACGGTTTACCACTTCCATAATGGCGCTGGGCAAACGTTCCACAATACCGGCAAAGATGATTAAGGAAATACCGTTCCCTACCCCTTTTTCGGTAATCTGTTCCCCCAGCCACATTACAAACATGGTGCCTGCCGCTAACGTAAGAACCGTGGTAATAAAAAACATTACCGACGGGTTGACCACCGCGGTCATACCACCCGCGCCCTCTACCTTGGTGATGGCAAAAGTCATCATGGCGCCCTGTAACAGGGCTAAAAACAACGCAAAAATACGGGTAATCTGGTTTTCTTTTCTTCGGCCGCTTTCGCCTTCTTTATGCATGCGGTCCAGCGCCGGGAATATATGCGCCCCGCGCACAAGCCCCATGATAATGGAAGCGTTGATGTACGGCATAATACCCAAGGCCAATATGGAAAAACGCCCTAAAGCGCCGCCGGAAAACAGGTTCATAAAACCCAAAATTCCGTTTTCGTGCTGGGCAAACATCTGGCGAAGCACTTCCGCATTGATACCGGGTATCGGGATTGCGGACGCAATCCGGAAAACAGCCAACGCCCCTATCAAGAAGAGAAGTCTCTTCTTGAGTTCGGGGGCGTTGAAGATATTTGCAACCGTATTGTTGTTATCCATTATTTGGTCTTCTTGTCAATAACGGTAACGGTGCCGCCGGCTTTTTCGATAGCCGCTTTAGCAGTAGCGGAAAAACCGTGGGCGGACACTTTAAGCGCTTTGGTCAGTTCGCCCATGGCGAGGACTTTTACGCTGTTGGCATCATGAATAACGCCGGCTTTTTTCAAAACTTCGGGGGTTACTTCTTCCCCGGCTTTGAACAATTTTTCCAACGTGCCTACGTTTACATAATCAAACCGTCTGGCAAAATCTTTATTGGAAAAACCGCTCTTCGGCGTATGGCGGATCAACGGCATCTGGCCGCCTTCTTTGCTTTCTTTGCGGGTATTACCGGAGCGGGAAGTCTGCCCTTTCATACCTTTGGTGCAGTAGTTGCCCAAGCCGGAACCGGGGCCAAGGCCCAGTCTTCTTTTGGCTTTTCTGGAACCATGTTTAGGGAAAAGTTTATTCAAAGTTACCATATCTTTTTCTCCACAAAACTATTCGGCCTTGGCGGCTTCGGCTTGCGCTTCGGCTTTCGGGGCTTCCGCCGCGGCAGCGGCGGCTTTGCCGCGCAACACGTCTACGGTTTCTTTGCTCTTGAGCATCTTCAAGGCTTCCATCGTAGCGTATACTAAATTGCACGGATTGGTGCTGCCCAAGCTTTTGGCCAACACGTCTTTAATACCGGCAGCTTCAAACACCAGGCGCACACCCGCGCCGGCAATTACACCGGTACCGGGGGCGGCAGGTTTCATCCACACAGAGGCGGAACCAAATTTACCGATGATTTCGTGCGGAATGGTTTCGCCCACGATGGGGAACGTGATCATGTGTTTGCGGGCGTGGGATTCGGCTTTGGCGATTGCCAGCTGTACCTGGTTCGCTTTACCGATGGCCACACCGATTTTGCCGGAGCCGTTGCCAACTACTACCAACGCGCGGAAACCAAAACGTTTACCGCCTTTCACCACTTTGGCCGTGCGGGCCACGTGGATTACAGTGGATTTTCCTTCCATCGCCGGTTTGGCTTTAGGAAACTCGGCTCTTTTGCCTTTCGCTTCTTTTCTGTTTTCGCTCTTCAGCGTTTCGTTAGACATTAAATTCACCTGTAACTCTTAGAATTTCAAGCCTGCTTCTCTGGCGGAATCAGCAAGCGCTTTAATTCTGCCGTGGTAGACTCTGCCGCCGCGATCAAACATCACTTCGGTAATGCCTTTTTCCAAAGCTTTCTTGGCAATTACAGCGCCCAAGGCTTTGGCGGCTTCAATGCTTTTGCCAGAAGCTTTATATTTGCCTTCCAATTCGGCCGACAAGGTGGTGGCAGACACTAAAGTGCTGTGGGTCTTGTCGTCAATAATTTGGGCATAGATGTATTTTAAGCTTCTGTAAACAGACAGTCTCGGTCTGTGAGCACCGGTGGCCAGCAAGTGGCCGCGGCTTCTGTCTTTTCTGAATTGGTATCTTTCCTGTTTAGTAGCCATAATTATTTGCCTCCTGCCGCAGTCTTACCGGCTTTGCGGGCAATATGTTCGCCCTGGTATTTAATACCGCTGCCCTTGTAGGGTTCCGGAGGTCTGATTCTTCTAATCTTAGCAGCAAAGTCACCCACTAAAAATTTATCGCTTCCTTTAATGGAAACCGCACCGCTCTTGCCGTCTACGGTTACGGTTAAACCTTGCGGAATGTCCATATTTACCGGGTGGGAAAAACCCAATTCCAAATTCAATTTGGTGCCGGCCACGGAAGCACGATACCCCAAACCGTTGATTTCCAACACTTTGGTGAAACCGTTGGTTACGCCTTCAACAATGTTGAAAACGTTCGCGCGGGTGGTGCCGTGAATGGCGTTGAGTTCTTTTTCTTTCCCTTCCGGGATGGAAAAAGAAAGGACATTGTCTTTAAAGTTGATGGTTACGTCCGCCGGGCAAGTGTAAGACAAGGTGCCCAACGCGCCGGTGGCGGTAATGGTTTGACCTTTCACTTCCACTTTGGTTTTGGCGGGAACATTGATAATCTTTTTACCGATTCTGCTCATATTCCCCCCTTACCAAACCTGGCACAGCAATTCGCCGCCCATCTTTTGGGCTTTGGCTTGGCTGTCGGTCATGATGCCTTTAGACGTAGACAAAATGGTAATACCAAACGCACCGCGGACTTTGGGAATGTTGTTGTACGCGCTGTACACCCGCTGCCCCGGTTTGGAGACTCTTCTGAGCCCTTGGATTACGCATTCGTTATCAGGCGTGTATTTGAGGAAAACTCTCACTACGCCGCCTTTGGTTTCGTTATGCACGGCTTTGAAATTGGCAATATAGCCTTCTTCTTTCAAAACGCGGGCAATTTCCGTTTTGATCTTGGAAAAAGGAATATCCACTTTTTCCTTCTTTTTCATGTTGGCGTTTCTTATTCTGGTTAAGAAATCTGCGATTGGATCCATGTGTATAGGCCGCCCTCTCAGAACACTTTCCGCTTAACGGAGTTAATCCGATAAGGCGCCTCCTCCTGTAAATTTTACCAGCTCGATTTTCTAAGACCCGGGATTAAACCCTGGTGTGCCATCTTTCTCAGGCAGATACGGCAGAGACCGAAGTCGCGATAGTAACCTCTCGCGCGGCCGCAGATCTGGCATCTGTTGTGATACCGCACGGCAAACTTTTGGTCTTTAGCCATTTTTGCAACCCATGCTTTGGTAGCCATAAAGTGTTTGCTCCTTATTTAGCAGCCGCTTTGCGGAAAGGCATGCCCATGTACGTCATGAGCAGGCGGCCGGCGTCGTCGTTCTTAGCCGTGGTTACGAACGTAATGTTCATACCATGAGCTTTGGGCGATTTTTCCACGTCAATTTCCGGGAAAATATAGTGTTCTTTAATGCCCAAGTTCAAATTGCCTTTGCCGTCAAAGGCTTTATCGTTAAAGCCCTGAAAGTCGCGAATGCGGGGGCAGGCAATGCAAATAAAGCGTTCCAAGAATTCATACATTCTGGCACCGCGCAAAGTTACGCGTACGCCAATGGGCATGCCTTCTCTAAGTTTAAAGTTAGAGATGGATTTCTTGGCTCTTCTTACCTGGGCGGCCTGGCCGGCAATAGCGGTCAAGTCTTCGCGGGCAATGTCCAACGCTTTGATGTCTTCGCGGGCATCTTTTACACCCACGTTGATGACGATTTTTTCCAGCTTCGGAACGGCCATGGGGCTCTTTTGTCCCATTTCTTTAAGCAAAGCAGGCAGTACTTTTTCTTTGTACAGTTTCTGCAGTCTGGGCTGGTAATCTGACGGAACTTTCGTATTCTTCGTTTCTTTTGTCATTTTAACTTTACCTAGATTAAATGATCGGCTCGTTGCATTTGCGGCATACGCGCGTTTTGGTGCCATCGGCCGCTATTTGAATTTTAGGGGTCATGGCTTTTTTGCATTTGCCGCACACCACCGCCACGTTGGAAGCGTCTAAAGGAGCTTCCATCTTGGTGATGCCGCCTTGTTTGTTTTGGGAAGGCTTAACGTGTTTAGAAATCATATTAATACCCACCACGACTACTTTATTCTTGGACGGGTTGACAGATTTCACTTCACCTTTTTTGCCTTTGTCCTTACCGGACAAAACCAACACAGTGTCTTTTTTCTTGATAATCATAACTATACTACCTCGGGGGCCAAAGAGATGATTTTAAGGAAGTTCTTTTCCCGCAATTCTCTCGCAATAGGGCCAAACACACGCGTGCCTTTAGGTTCGCCATTATCGTTAATGATGCAAACGGCGTTGTCATCAAAGCGGATATAGGAACCGTCTTTACGTCTTTTTTCGCGGGCTACGCGTACTACTACCGCGCGCACCACGTCGCCTTTTTTAATGGCGGAAGTAGGGATCGCATCTCTGACGGAGCACATCACGACGTCTCCCAAAGTTGCGATATCCCGGTGGTGGCCACCGCGCACCTTAAAGCATTGTACTTTGCGGGCGCCGGAATTGTCGGCCACGTTAAGGATGCTTCTGAGTTGAATCATAGTTTAATAACTCCGTAAGTTTTAAAAACTAAGCTCTGGCTTTTTCCACAATTTTGGAAACACGCCATTTGGTAGTTTTGGACACGGGGCGAGTGCTCATAATTTCCACTTTATCCCCGATTTTGCTCTCATTGCCTTCGTCATGCGCATGGAACTTGGCCGCTCTCTTCAGCGTTTTGCTGTACAGACCGGTACGAACCAGACGTTCCACCAGCACCGTGCGGGTTTTGTTCATCTTGTCAGAAACCACCACGCCGGTGAGAACTTTTCTTTGTCCACGGGATTCTTGTTTTTCCATATATAAAACCTCTAGTTCTGCTCTTTCTTCTGGTTGATCAAGGTCTGCAGAAGAGCAATCTCGCGTCTTACAGCCCGGATTTCCATCGGGTTGGCGATGGGGGTGGTGCTGTGTTTGAAAAGAAGGTTGAATTTCTTTTCTTTCGCTTTACCGAGCGCTTCGTTTAATTCAGCCACGGTTTTTTGTTTCAAAGCTTCTTTTTCGTTCGTCTTCATACTATCTTCTCGTCACCAATTTAGTTCTGATGGGCAGTTTGTCGGCGGCCAGCTTCATGGCTTGTTTGGTATCTTCCAGCGTGGCGCCTTCCAATTCAAACAACACTCTGCCGGGTTTTACGACACACACCCAGTGGTCCGGAGCACCTTTACCTTTACCCATACGGGTTTCAGCCGGGTGTTTGGTGATGGCTTTATCCGGGAAAATGCGAATCCAGAGTTTACCTTTTTTCTTGATGAATCTGGACAGCGTAATACGGGCAGCTTCAATCTGCCGGGCGGTGATCCATTTGGGTTCCAACGCTTTCAGCCCATATTCACCGAACACAACCTCAGCGCCTCTTTTGGCATTGCCTTTAATGCGGGGGGCGCTAAACGGTTTGCGATATTTTACTCTTTTAGGCATTAACATAAGTAAAGACCTCTACTATTTAGCTTCCTTGGCCGGAGCAACGACTTCCGTGACGCCTTCGGCAGAACCGCTTTCCATATCTCTATGTTTTTTCAGTTCCTGCATAATCTCTTTGGGAGATTTGGCAAAGTGCGTTCTCTTAAAGATCCACACTTTGATACCAATTTTACCGCTGACGGTGGACGCTTCGGTAAAACCGTAGTCAATATCCGCACACAGGGTGTGCAGCGGTACGCGGCCTTCGCGTTTCCATTCCGTACGGGCAATTTCGGCACCGCCTAAACGGCCGGATACCATAATTTTAATACCCAAAGCTTTGCCGGCAAGCGCTTTTTCAATCGCTTTCTTCATGGCAGCGCCGTAGTGGGCGCGTTTTTCAAGCTGCATGGCGATAGACTGCGCTACCAGCTGGGCATCCGTTTCCGGGCTCTTGATTTCAATTACGTTCACAAAGGTTTTGCTGCCGGTGAGGGCTTCAATTTCTTTGCGAAGGGCTTCAATATCGGCCCCTTTCTTGCCAATCACCACACCCGGGCGGGCGGTGTGAATGTTCAAGCGCAGGAAAGCGCCGGCACGTTCAATGCCTACATAGCTTACAGCGGCCATTTTGAACTTGTCATCTACAATTTTGCGAATTTGGAAATCTTCCATAATAAGCGCCGGCATATTCTTGGGGGCGAACCAGCGGGAACGCCAATCCTGAATATAACCCAGTCTTATAGAACGGGGGTGAATCTTGTGTCCCATATCTTAGCGACCTCCCTTTTTTTCGTCGGAAACGATGACAGTCAGATGGCACATGCTCTTTTTATAGGGCATAGCGCGGCCTTGCGGGCCGGGCTGCACTCTTCTTAAATGATTGCTGGGCCCCAAATTGGCAAAGGCTTCTTTAATGAATACTTTGCTCATATCCAATTTTTTGCCCGCTTTTACTTCCAGGTTGGCGGCAGCGCTGTGAATAGTCTTGAACACGAGATCAGAGGTTCTTTTGGCAATGAACGGAAGGACGTCTTCCGCCGCTTTGACATTTTTCCCGCGGATCTGGTCCAGCACGAGGTTCACCTTGCGGCTACCGTACCGTTGAAATTTAGCTTTTGCACAAGCTTCCATATCAAATCCTCAACTCTTATTTCAAGGCGGTGGAGTCTTTGGTCATACCACCGTGGCCTTTGAATACCCGGGTGAAAGAAAATTCACCGAGTTTGTAACCTACCATTCTCTCAGAGACATAGATGGGAAGGAACTTTCTGCCGTTATGCACCAAGAAGGTGTGTCCCACAAATTCGGGAACAATCGTGCAGGCTCTCGCCCACGTTTTGATAGGTTTCTTTTCGTTGGAAGCGTTCATCGCCTGAACCTTTTCCAACAGGTTTAAATCTACATAAGGACCTTTTTTAGTTGATCTTCCCATAATTACTTACCAGCCTTATTTTTTCTTCTGTCGCTGACGATCATCCAACCAAACGCTTTCTTAGTAGAGCGGGTCTTCAAACCGCGAGTTTGTTGGTTCCAGGGGGAACGAGGGATGTTGCCACCTTTACCGTGGCCGCGGCCACCACCCATCGGGTGATCTACGGCGTTCATGGCGCTACCGCGTACCGTCGGGCGGATACCGCGATGACGATTACGGCCGGCATTACCAATTACCACGTTGGAGTGATCCACATTGCCGACTTGGCCAATCGTGGCGCAGCAATCGCTGGGCACCAAGCGAATTTCGCCGGACGGCATCTTGATGTGGGCATATTCCGCTTCGCGGGCCATCAGCTGGGCTTGAGAGCCGGCGCTTCTGGCAAGCTGAGCCCCTTTGCCGACTTGTAATTCAATGGCGTGGATAAAAGTACCTTCAGGAATATTTTTAAGAGCAAGGCAGTTACCCACTTTAATTTCGGCAGTCGGGCCGGACATCAACACGTCCCCTACTTTTACGCCAAGCGGGTGAAGAATGTATCTCTTTTCGCCGTCGGCATAATTCAAAAGACAAATACGGGCGCTGCGGTTCGGGTCGTATTCAATAGAAACGACTTTGGCCGGAATACCCAGTTTTTCTCTCTTAAAATCAATCTGTCTGTAAGCGCGTCTGTGGCCGCCGCCAATGTGGCGTACCATCACCATACCGGTGTTGTTGCGGCCGCCGGTTTTGCGCAGACCTTTGGTTAAGCTCTTCTCCGGGGTTTTTTTGGTGATTTCCGAAAAGTCGGCCACCGTGATCGTTCTGCGGGAAGGGGTATAAGGTCTAAATGACTTAATAGGCATAGTTAGTAGTTCTCCTTAATACTCTACTTAGCAGTGGCTTCCACCACTTCTATTTTATCGCCTTCTTTAAGGGTTACGAAAGCTTTCTTGTAGTCAGGTCTTTTCCCTTCGTACCGGCCCATACGGTGCGTTTTGCCCGTAACGGTAATGGTGTTAATCTTAACAACGGTAACGTTAAAGATCTTTTCTACGGCAGTTTTGATTTCGCCCTTAGATGCATCTTTAGATACCACAAAACCATAGCGGTTCTGGGAATCTCTGGCAATCAGGCTCTTTTCAGTTAAAAGAGGCTTTTTTAAGATTTCGTAAGTACGGGTCATTATTTGGCCTCCTTAGCGAACGTGGCGCTGATTTTTTCCAACGCTTCCTTGGTCATAATCACCTTGGTGCTGTTAAGCACTACATAGGCGTTCAGATCTTCCGGCAGCATGTGGGTAAGCCCGGCAATGTTGCGGCTGGCCAGTTTGGTGTTGGTATCCGTAAAGTTGCCCAGCAACAGCGGTTTGCGGCCGGCGGCTAAAGTTTCCAACACGGCAGCAAAGCCCTTGGTTTTGGGTTCGCTTACTTTTAAATCTTCCAACACAACCAGGTTGCCTTCGGAAAGTTTGGTGGACAAAGCCATGGCTAAAGCCAAGCGGCGTTTGCCGGCGGGCAAATCCTGGCGGAAAGAATGCGGGGTGGGACCAAAAGCCACACCGCCATGGCGGAACTGGGGAGCCCGTAAGCTGCCCTGACGCGCACGGCCGGTGCCTTTCTGTTTCCACGGTTTTTTGCCGGTGCCGGAAACTTCACTGCGGGTTTTCACATCGGCGGTGCCGCTTCTTTGGTTAGCTAAGAAAGCGGTGACGACTTCGTGCAAGAAAGTGGGGTTGGCTTTGACGGCAAACAGGCTTTCCGGCAAGGCGCAGGTCCCTTTTTCTTTACCTTTGATATCTAAAACTTTTGTTTCCATAGGTCCAAGTCCTTACTTCTTGTTAGCGGCTTTGGAGGCAGAAATTTTCTGCACGATGGGAGCCACTACGTGTTTTTTGTTTTTGGAAGTTTCCAATACGGACACGATGGAGCCTTTGGCGCCCGGAACGGAACCTTTTAAGAAAAGAAGACCGTTTTCGCTGTCCACTTTGATAACTTCAATTTTGGATACGGTGTGGGTGGTGGTGCCGTAATGCCCAGCCATACGCTGGCCGGAAAGCACTTTACCCAAGGAACGGCGGGAGCCCAAAGAACCCGGGGCTCTTTCTCTGTCGGACGCACCGTGGGAAGCAGGCTGACCGGCAAAGCCGTGGCGTTTCATGGCGCCAGCAAAACCGTGCCCTTTAATCTTGCCCTGTACGTCTACATAATCGCCGGGTTTAAATACTTTTTCAAGTGAAATGACTTGGCCAATTTCAAAACCGTTCACGTCGGCAACACGGCATTCCTTCATATGTTTGACCGGCGCGGCGTTTACTTTTTTAAAGTAACCGAGTTCGGGTTTGTTCAGTTTGCTTTCTTTCACTTCGCCAAAACCTACGCAAACGGCATTGTAACCGTCTTTTTCCATGGTTCTGACACGTACAACCTTGCAGGGGCCCGCTTTTACCACGGACACGCCATACAGATTGCCTTTTTCATCAAAGAGCTGCGTCATACCGATTTTTTCGCCTAATACAAAGCGGAAAGTTTCGGGAGCTTCTTTGACAGTTTCTGCTTTGGCCGCTTCAGCAACGGGGGTTGCCTCTTGGGCACCAGCAGCTTGTTTGATTTCTTCTGTCATAAGTGTCTATTTTCCTTAATTGCTTTTAATGGCCACATCTACGCCGGCGGGCAAATCAAGTTTCATTAATTCGTCCACAGTTTTAGAGGTGGGGCTTTTGAGGTCAATGAGTCTTTTGTGAATGCGCATTTCAAATTGTTCTCTGCTTTTCTTGTCGGTATGGGGAGAGCGAAGCACAGTGTACTTCTTAATCCGAACCGGCAATAAAACAGGACCCGCCACGATGGCACCCGTTTTTTGGGCAGTTTCCACAATACGGGAAACCGAGGTGTCCAACATGCGATGGTCATAAGAACGCAATTTAATGCGGATTCTTTCTTGGCTCAACACATGAGCTTTTTTGTCTGTTTTTTCTGCCATTTTGATTTCCTTAAAACAACTTTTGTAAAAAAATTATACGACAGAAAATCCTTCCCCGGTTCGCCCTCTACGACGAGCCGGTAAGGAATTTTGCTGCCATGCTTCTAAATTCGGTACTGTATTATTATACCAAAATTAGGGGCGCTTGTGGGGGAATTTTACTAACAATTTTCACCGTTTTGCGTTCAAATTCACCGCCTAAAATTCGCTTATATATATTGTATAATATCCGTATTCTATTGTAAAGATGTTATATATTAAACGCTTTTTTGGGTAAAAGCGAACATCATACCGCTGCTGCTTGCCTGGCCGGGCATAGACAAAAACCGTAAAAACAATGACGGCAAAGCCGCCCTGGATTTGGCGCTGGAACACAACCAAACGCAAGCGGCCCGGCTGCTGGATTAAACCGATTGCCAAAACCGGCCCGTTGCTCCCCCTGGGTAGGCGGATAAACGCCGCCAAGCCCGCCCCAGCCGTTGCCGTTGCCGCAGCCATTCCTGCCCTGTTGCACACCAAGCCTTAAACCCTGCGTTTTACAGCAAAAACCCCAGCCACAGGCCGAGGTTTTAGCTAAATAAAAACCGGCCCTTTTAGCAGGGCCGGCTGTAAGCATTGATGTTATTTGATTAAATCTTTCAATTGTGCTTTGGCTTGTTTTGCCAGTTGGCTGGGGTTAGGCTGCCAGGTTAAATCCAACACATAGTCTGTCTTTGCTTCCAGCGGGGCGGCCCAATCCAAGGCGTTAGATAAGCTTTCTTTTTGTATTACCTTTCCCAACGCGGTTCCCCCCTTTATATACAAATAGTAGGGGGCCGCATCCTGCGGGGGTTGAACCGTGTAAGAACCGGGGATTAATAAGTTCTCTTGTAAAACAGAGAAGGGCAGATCCGTATAAATTTTAAGCACGGCCTGCCCTTTACCGGAAAAACGGGCCGCCAAGCCAAACATTTCCGCCTTAAAAGAGGCTGTTAATATACAGGTTGAAGAGGAGAACGATGCGGCGTCTTCCCCAGCAGGCTGTAGTTCAGCCGTGTACGCTTTTTCCTGCATGCCGCCGGCAGGTAAATTAAACTCCCAGCGTAAAGGTTTAAAATTGGGCGCGCTAAGCGTAACATAACGCGTGTTTTGCCCCAAAAACACGGCGTACCCGGCGGCGGTTTTTTCCACCCCGCACCCGCCGATGACTGACATTTTAAAATCTATATTTTCAATAGGAGTAGTGACCAGCAAAACGCCGCATTCTGTTCCGTTCATATCCAAACGGTGTTGGTCTTCTGTCAACGGGCCCTGAAGCACAACGGGAGAAACCTGAAACTGATACCCCCATACGCCGCCCGCCCATAACAGCAGGCCCAATACACAAGATATCTTTTTCATAACGGTTCCTCCCGCTATAGTAAAATATTTATACTGCTTTATTTAGCAAAATAGCTTTCCATGGGTTTCGGTTCCCCGATGCAAATGCTCTGTTCACATTTGGGGGTAATTTCCACGTAGCACATCTCACGCGTGCACGGGGCAATTTTACACTCTTCTTCCCACACTTTATTTACTTTATCAGCCGCTTTGGTGTTTACAGCCGCATAGCCGGCACACGGGCAACAGCCTTTTTTAACGGCAACGCAATCCGCATCCGTTTTGCAGGATTTATCTGCCTTAGCGATGGCTTTGGTTACGGCATCCGGCGTAGCATTAATCCCCACCGGTTTAGGGGTGGAAGATGCGCAAGCCACCATTAAACCCGCGCCCAATACTAAAAAGAATACTTTTTTCATCAAACACACTCCTTATTTAACAAAGTAAGAGTCCATCGGCTTAGGGGTACCCGTGCATACATTGTTTTGGCATACGGGGTCAATTTCCACATAGCACATTTGCATGGTGCAGGCCGCAGCGGCGCATTGCTTTTCCCACGCGGTTTGTAACTTTTCCGCCGCCGCTTTGTTTACGGATTCATACCCCTGGCACATACAGCAGCCTTTTTTAACGGCTACGCAGTCTGCGTCCGTTTGGCAGGATTTATCTGCCTTAGCCAACAACTTGGTATACGTGGCGGAAGTAGCATTTACCGGGGCGTTTTTCATTCCGGAAGAGCACGCCCCCACTAATAATACACACCCTAATAAAACAATTACCTTTTGCATATCTAATCCTTAATTATCCATTAATTTACCTACACAGCGGTTATTTTGGCAGGATACATCCAAATCCGTAAAACACATTACCTGCATACACGGGGCAGAGGTGCACTCCGCCACCCATTTGGCACGCAAAGTGCCCGCTACACGGCGGTTTACCGCAATTTTGCCGTCGCAACGGCAGCAGGTGCGGTTTACAGCCACGCAATCGTCATCTGTTTGGCAATCCATATTGGCTTTAATAATACCTTGATAGGTATTGGTTTTATCGGCCGACGCGCAACCCGCCACCAGCAGGCCGCACAGGGCTAACCCTACACATAAAATGCTTTTTTTCATTTCACGCTCCCAAAAAATTACAGGTATATTATATCAAAATTAACGGGCAGTTTTCCCCTCGTTTTCCAATAGGCGGCAGCGGCCGTTATCGCACCGGGTTTTGATGTGGGAAGTATCCGGCGTTTTATCACATCGGGTATACCAATCTGCCTGCCGGATACGGTTTAAATCCGGCACTTCCATTTTGTTAACGGCCGCATACCCCCATTGCGGGTAACGGCAAGAAAGCAACACGGCCGTGCAGTCGCTGTCGGCACTGCAAGCGACGTGTACTTTTTCTATATAGTAGGCCATGGTGGCGTTCATGTGTTTCTCCAAACTGGCATTACACCCCGCCAAAACCATAGCACCTATTATAAAAACCCATTGCCTCATACTATTATGTATTTTAACAAAATTTTTATAAAAGGCCAGCCCTTTCTGCCGAAAATATTTTTATAAAACAAAAACGGGGCAGCGGTTAAGCTGCCCCGTTATTATACAAACTGCTTATACTTAAGCGGCCACTTTAGCGGCGGTTCTCTTCTCAATAATTGCTTTAGCCACGTTGGCGGGAACTTCAGCATAGTGGCTGGGTTCCATCGTAAACGAAGCACGGCCCTGAGACAGAGAGCGCACGGTGGTAGCGTAACCGAACATTTCGGCCAGCGGCACTTCCGCGCGCACATAGCGCACGTTTCCGCGCACGCCCATTTCACCGATTTGGCCACGGCGGGAGCTCAAGTCACCAATGATATCACCCAAGTTGGCTTCCGGAGCCACTACTTCTACTTTCATAATAGGTTCCAGAATAATCGGGTTGGCTTTCTTGGCACCGTCTTTCAAAGCCATAGAAGCGGCGATTTTAAAGGCCATTTCGGAAGAGTCTACTTCGTGGAAGGACCCGTCGAACACGGCTACTTTAATGTCTACCAGCGGATAGCCGGCCAAGGCACCGCTGTCCAACGCTTCACGGCAGCCTTTTTCAATGGCAGGAATGTATTCTTTAGGAATGCGGCCCTGGGTGATTTCGTTAACGAACTCAAACCCTTTGCCTTTTTCCTGCGGTTCCAAGCGGAGGAATACGTGACCGTATTGACCACGACCGCCGGACTGACGCACGAACTTGGTTTCCTGTTCCACCGTTTTGGTGATGGTTTCGCGGTAGGCTACCTGCGGGGCGCCTACGTTGGCCTGTACGTTAAATTCGCGTTTCATGCGGTCCACAATAATGTCCAAGTGAAGTTCGCCCATACCGGAAATTTCGGTCTGGCCGGTTTCTTCGTTGGTGCGCACGCGGAAGGTTTGATCTTCTTCGGCCAGGCGGGCCAACGCGTTGGACATTTTTTCTTCATCTTCTTTGGATTTCGGTTCCACCGCAATGGTGATTACCGGTTCCGGGAAGGTGATGCTTTCCAGCACAATCGGATGATCAGGCGCGCAGATGGTTTGACCCACGCGGGCGTTTTTAATGGCCACGGTGGCGGCAATTTCGCCGGCGCCCAATTCTTTCACTTCTTCACGTTTATCGGCCATCATACGCATCATGCGGCCCACGCGTTCCGTGGCGTTTTTGCCGGGGAACAATACCGTATCGCCAGCGTGCAATACACCGGAATAAATGCGGAAGAAGCTTAACTTACCCACAAACGGGTCGGTCTGAATTTTAAAGATAAGGCCGCAGAAAGGCTCTTTGTTAGAGGCTTTGCGTTCTTCGGTTTCACCGGTATTGGGGTTGGTTCCTTTAATGGCGGGAACGTCTTCAGGAGAGGGAAGATAATCGTTCACGCAGTCCAACAAGGGCTGTACGCCTTTGTTTTTATAAGAAGAACCGCAGATTACCGGAAAGAACTTACCCGTAAGCGTACCTTTGCGGATGGCTTTTTTGATTTCTTCTACGGAGAAATTCGTTTCGCCGTTTAAGTAACGTTCCATAATGGCTTCGTCAAAATCGGCGATTTTTTCGATCATTTCCGTATGGGCTTTTTCGGCCGCTTCTTTCAAATCAGCAGGGATTTCCACTTCGTTGAAAGTAGCGCCGTTGTGGTCGCCATCCCAAATGATGGCTTTCATTTTTACCAAGTCCACCACGCCCACAAATTTGTCTTCGGCGCCTACCGGCAGCTGAATGGGGCAGGCGTTACCGCCCAGTTTTTCTTTGATGGAGTTGGCGGAGCGGATAAAATCGGCACCGATGCGGTCCATCTTATTGATGTAGGCAATGCGGGGCACGTGATATTTATCAGCCTGGCGCCATACGGTTTCAGATTGAGGTTCCACACCCTGAACGCCGTCAAAGCAGCACACCGCGCCGTCCAGAACGCGCAAAGAACGTTCCACTTCGGCGGTAAAGTCCACGTGGCCGGGAGTGTCAATGATGTTGAGCTGGCAGTCTTTCCATACACAGTAGATGGCGGCGGAAGTGATCGTAATGCCTCTTTCACGTTCCTGTTCCATCCAGTCCGTCACGGAAGCGCCGTCGTGCGTTTCCCCGATTTTGTGCACTTTACCGGTGTAGTAAAGGATTCTTTCAGACGTGGTGGTTTTACCGGCGTCAATGTGCGCGATAATACCGATGTTTCTGATTTTATTTAAAGGGTAAGTTTTAAATTCGGCCATATCTTATTCCCAATTACCATTTAAAATGGGCAAAAGCGCGGTTGGCTTCGGCCATTTTATGCACGTCTTCTCTTTTCTTAAACGCGGTACCTTCTTTTTTGGAGCCCAAGATGATTTCTTCGGCCAATTTTTCGGCCATTGGGCGGCCTTTGCGGCTTTGCGCGGCACCAATTAACCAGCGCATAGCCAAAGAGGTGCTGCGAAGAGGTTTCACTTCCGTGGGAACCTGATAGGTGGCACCACCCACGCGGCGGGCTTTTACTTCCACCAACGGGCGGACGTTTTCAATGCATTTGTTAAAAACGTCAATGGCGTTTTCTTTGGTTTTTTCGGCAATGATAGCCATGGCACCGTCCAAGATTTTCTCGGCGGTAGACGTCTTACCTTCAAAATTTAATTTGTTAATAAACCGGGAAACCAACACGGAATTGTATTTAAAATCCGGTGCGGGTTGCGGTCTTCTGTCTCTGGGTCTTAAACCTTTTCTAGGCATATTCTTCTAACTCCTAAATTATTTACCGGCCTTGGGTCTCTTTACGCCGTAAAGAGATCTGCCCTGTTTTCTGTTTTCCACGCCGGACGCGTCCAACGCGCCGCGGATGATGTGATAACGCACACCCGGCAAGTCTTTCACACGGCCGCCGCGCACGAGCACAATGGAGTGTTCCTGCAGGTTGTGGCCTTCTCCGGGAATATAAGCGGTGACTTCCACTTTGGAGGTCAACTTCACACGGGCAACCTTTCTTAAAGCAGAGTTAGGCTTTTTGGGGGTTGTGGTGTAAACACGGGTGCAGACGCCGCGTCTCTGCGGGCAAGCCTGCAACGCCGGGGATTTCGTTCTGTGAATTTCTTTCGCCCGTCCGTATTTTACTAATTGGTTTACTGTTGGCATTACTTCTCTCCTGTTTCTTTGCTTTGTTCTTTAAATTCTTCGGCTATTTGCCGGGCGGAAATACCAGTACCCGCCGGGATTAAATGGCCTACGATTACGTTTTCTTTCAGGCCCTGCAATTCATCAACTTGGCCCGTGATTGCGGCATCCGTCAAAACCTTGGTGGTTTCTTGGAAGCTTGCCGCAGATATAAATGATTCGGACGCTAAAGACGCTTTACTGATACCCAAAAGGATGGTTTCGGCATCGGCCATGCGTTTGCCGGCGGCTTTCATTTTTGCGTTTTCACGCAGCCAGCTGGCACGGCTGATGATTTCCCCTTTCAGGAAATGCGTATCTCCCGCATCCAGAATTTTCACGTTCCCCAACATCTGACGGACAATAACCTCAATATGTCTGTCATTAATCGTAACGCCCTGCAGTCTGTACACTTCCTGGATGGCGTTTAACAGGAACTCTTGCGCTTCTTTGTCGCCTTTGACGCGCAACACATCGTGCGGGTCAATGGCGCCGTCGGTCAGGGCTTCGCCCACGCCGACATGGTCGCCTTCGTATACGACCAAGTGTTTGCCCTGCGGAATGCTGTACTGCTTGACCTGGTTGGTCTCTTCGTTCCGCACGACTACTTCAATCAAACCTTTGGGAGAGGTTTCCAAGCTTACGATACCCTCAAACTCGGAAATGATAGCCGGGTTGCGGGGGCGGCGCGCTTCAAACAACTCCGCGATTCTGGGCAGACCGCCCGTGATGTCTTTGGTACCGCCGGCTTCGCGGCCGATCTTCGCCAATACATCCCCGGGTTCTACCTCTTCGCCGCTTTCCACCATTAAGATGGTGTCAATAGGAAGCGGCAAGTTCATTTTGGAACCTTTGCCTTCAATGCTGATGCGCGGGTTTTTCTTACCCATGCGGCTGGCAATAATTTTACGTTCAATAACACCCGTCACTTTGTTGCGTTCTTCCTGCAGGGTGATACCTTCCACCACGTCGGTCAATTTGACCGTGCCTTTCACTTCGGCAAGCACAGGAATGGAGTGCGGATCCCATTCGGCCAGCAAGGTTCCTTTTTCCACGGTGGCTTTATCCGCGGTATAAACGGAAGCACCGTACTGAATCTTATATTCTTTTATTGTACCATTTCCGGCCTCTACAAAGATAGAGCCGTTTCTGGAAATACAAATTTTGTTATCGTAGCGGTTGGTAATCAATTTAACGTCTTTAAACGTTACTTTACCGGAAACTTCCGCCACGGCCTGGGAGCGGGACAATACACGGGAAGCCGTACCACCGATGTGGAAGGTACGCAGCGTTAACTGGGTACCCGGTTCACCGATGGACTGGGCAGCAATGATACCTACCGCGTCGCCGGGGTTGCTCTTGCTGGCCGTAGCCAAAGACAAACCATAGCAGCGCGCGCATACGCCGTAGGGCGCTTCGCAGGTAAGTACGGAGCGGATACGTACGGATTCCACGCCGTATTTCTTTACCAGTTTGCTCTGTTCCAGGGTAATTAAATCGCCTTCTTTGATGATGGTTAAGTCTTTACCGTCTTTGGTTTTGACTACCACATCTTCCAAGCTGGTGCGGCCCAAAATACGTTCTTCAATGGGTTCCACCATATCTTCCCCGCTCATTAAGGATTTAACAACAATCCCGTTGTGGGTGCCGCAGTCTTCTTCCGTAATTACTACGTTGTGGGCCACGTCCACCAAGCGGCGGGTTAAGTAACCGGCGTCGGCCGTTTTCAAAGCCGTATCGGACAAACCTTTACGACCGCCGTGCGTGGAAATGAAGTATTCCAACACGGACAAGCCTTCGCGGAAGTTGGCGGTAATCGGGTTTTCAATAATTTCACCCTGGCCGCCGGTCAGCTTCTTCTGCGGTTTAGCCATCAAACCGCGCATACCGGCCAGCTGGCGCACCTGTTGGCGGGAACCGCGGGCGCCGGAGTCCGCCATCATGTAGACGGAGTTAAAACGCTGGCCGCTGTGTTCCTTGTTGGTCGGGTCGTATTTGGAATCTTCAAACTTTTTCATTTCTTTGAAGAGTTCCGCGCCTACGTCGTCCGTTACGCGGGTCCAAATATCGATTACTTTGTTATAACGTTCGCCTTCCGTAATAATACCGGCTTCGGCTTGAGCCTGAATTTGGGCCACTTGTTTTTTGGCGTCCGCAATGTATTTTTGTTTGGCGGCGGGAATGGTCATATCCGCTACAGAGATGGACAAACCGGATTTGGTAGCATAGCTGTAGCCCATCTTCATGATGTTATCCAAGAGCTGCACGGCGGCATAGCGGCCGTATTTTTTGCTCTTGTAGCATTCATCCACCAAAGAGGCCAACACTTTTTTATCAACGGTTTTGTTGATGTATTCCCAACCTTCCGGCATCACTTGGTTGAAAATAATGCGGCCCACGGAAGTAAAATCCTTCCATTTGGAAGCGTCGGATTCTTCTTCGGGTTTTAAACCGGGCTCCGGAATGGCATTAATCCCGCGCACTTTAATTTTGGCGTGCAGGGAAAGTTTGCCGTATTCCAAAGCCACCAGGGCTTCTTCTTTGCTGCCGAAGATGGAGCCTTCGCCAATATCCCCGTCTTTAATGGTGGTAATAAAGTTGATACCCAATACCATATCGTGGGAGGGGGTGGCAATCGGCTTACCGGAAGCAGGAGACAAAATGTTGTTGGAAGCCAACATCAAAGCGCGCGCTTCCATTTGTGCTTCCAGCGAAAGCGGTACGTGAACGGCCATCTGGTCACCGTCGAAGTCAGCGTTAAAAGCGGCGCAGGTAAGCGGATGCAGCTGAATGGCTTTACCTTCAATCAGCACCGGTTCAAACGCCTGGATACCCAAGCGGTGCAAGGTAGGAGCACGGTTTAAAAGCACCGGGTGGTTTTTGGTTACTTTTTCCAAAATATCCCAAATTTCCGGGCGCACGCGCTCCAACATTTTTTTGGCGGATTTAAGGGTTACCCCTTCTTTTTTCATCAGTTCGCCAATGATAAACGGTTTGAAAAGTTCCAACGCCATCAGTTTGGGCAAACCGCACTGGTGCAGTTTCAAGTTCGGGCCTACCACAATAACGGAACGGCCGGAATAGTCCACACGTTTACCCAACAGGTTCTGACGGAAACGCCCGTGTTTGCCTTTAATGCTGTCAGACAAAGATTTAAGCGGTCTGCCGCCGGGCCCGATAAAGAATTTACCGCGGGCACCGTTTTCAATCAACGCGTCCACCGCTTCCTGCAAGAGGCGCTTTTCGTTATAAATCATTACTTCAGGCGCGCGCAGGGATTCAATGTGTTTCAAGCGGTTATTGCGGTTGATAATGCGGCGGTACAAATCGTTTAAGTCAGACGCGGCAAAACGGCCGCCGTCGAGCGGGACGAGCGGGCGCAAATCCGGCGGGATTACCGGCAGCACCGTCATAATCATCCATTCGGGGCGGTTGCCGCTTTCTTTAAACTCTTCCATCGTTTTAATGCGGCGGATAAGTTTGTTGCGTTCCAGTTCGCTCTGCGTGTTTTTTAATTGTTCGTGCAAAGCGGGAATTTCTTTATCAAAATCAATATCTTCCAGCAGTTTTTTAATAGCCGGGGCGCCGATGTCCACTTTCAGGCGGGAGCCATGTTTCTTGCGGGCTTCGCGCACTTGCACGTCGGAAAGTAAGGTGCCTTTTTTGTAGTCCGTGCGGCCGGTTACGCTGTCTACGCAGTCTTCAATAACCACATAAGCGGCATAATACACCACGCGTTCCAAATCCGTGGTGCGCATATCCAGCATAATACCAATGCGGGACGGGTTCTTGCGCAGGAACCACACATGCGCCACCGGCACGGCCAGTTCAATGTGGCCCATGCGTTCACGGCGCACTTTGGATTCCGTAATTTCCACACCGCAGCGGTCGCACTGGATGCCTTTAAATTTTACCCAGCGGTATTTGCCGCAGGCGCATTCGTAGTCTTTCGTCGGCCCGAAAATGCGTTCGCAGAACAGGCCGTCGCGCTCCGGTTTGAGCGTGCGGTAATTGATGGTTTCCGGTTTTTTTACTTCCCCGTAAGACCAGGACAGAATCTGTTCCGGGCTGGCAATGCCCAATTTGATGGCATCAAAGTCAAAGAAATTTAATTCGCTAAGTTTTTTCACTTTTTTCGTTTGCATGTTCAAAAGCTCCGAACGCTATTTCGTAACGTCTTGCGCCTCAACCGGGGCGTCTTTTTTAGCCTCGTCCAACTTCTCGGAGGCGGAAGGCGCGGCGTTCGCGCCTTCTTCGTCCACTTTCTTCAGCAAGTCTACGCTTAAGCCCAAGGCCTGCAATTCTTTAATGAGTACTTTAAAGGATTCCGGCACACCGGGCTGGGCGGGGGCTTCCCCTTTGACGATGGATTCATACATCTTGGTGCGGCCCACAAAGTCGTCGGACTTTACGGTCAAGAATTCCTGCAAGGTGTAGGTGGCGCCGTAACCTTCAATGGCCCACACTTCCATTTCACCGAAACGCTGACCGCCAAACTGCGCTTTACCGCCTAACGGCTGGCGCGTAATTAAGCTGTAAGGGCCGGTGGAACGGGCATGCACTTTGTCTTCCACCAAGTGAATCAGTTTAAGCATATACATGTAACCGATGGTTACTTTTTCTTCAAACGGTTCACCGGTGCGGCCGTCGTACAGGGTGATGCGGCAGTAATCGTCCGGCAGGTATTTGGCGGCGTATTCTTCACGCGCTTTGCCGGTTAGGCCTTTGTCGTCCAAGATTTTTTCTTTGGCTTTTTTGACCTGTTCCACCACTTCCGCTTCGCTGGGGCCGTCAAACACCGGGGTAGCGGCATTATAATGCAAGTGATGCGCCGCCCAACCCAGCATGGTTTCCAACAACTGGCCCACGTTCATACGGGAAGGAATACCCAGCGGGGAGAGCACCACATCCAACGGGGTGCCATCCGGCAGGAAGGGCATATCTTCTTCCGGCAAGATACGCGCCACAATACCTTTGTTACCGTGGCGGCCGGACATTTTGTCCCCCACGTGCAGTTTGCGTTTGGAAGCGATGAACACTTTAACGGATTTGTTAACCGTTACGCCAAGTTCGTCGCCCTGTTTGGAAAAGTCAATTTCGCGCGCATAGTGTTCTTCGGCCTTTTTCTCCATCAATTTGTACAGGGCAGTCAAGCGGGCTTCTTCTTTCTTATAGTCCGCTTCTTTCTTGATGGTTTCTTTGGCATTGGCCAAAGCGCGTTTGCGCTGTTCTTTTAAGAGTTCCAAAGTGGAATTCTTTTCATCTTCCAGCGCTTTCAAGCGGGCTTTTTCTTCCGCTTTGGTCAGCTTTTCTTTGCGCACAAATACGCGGGTGCCTACTACTTTGCCGCTGGTGCCCGGAGGCACGCGCAAAGAAGCGTCCACCACGTCGTCCGCCTTTTTGCCGAAGATGACCTTTAACAGTCTTTCTTCCGGCGTAAGCTGCTGTTCCCCTTTCGGGGTTACTTTACCCACCAAAATATCCCCGGGTTCCACCACCGTGGCCGGCAGCACAATGCCGTCGTTATCCAGGTGAGAGAGCGCTTCCGCGCCGATGTTGGGAATATCGCGGGTGATTTCTTCCGCCCCAAGTTTGGTGTTGCGGGCATCCACCGTAAATTCATGCAGGTGGATAGAGGTAAACAAATCGTCTTTTACCAAACGGCTGGAAACCAAGATGGCGTCTTCGTAGTTATAACCTTCCCAGCACATAAAACCTACCAGCAGGTTGCGGCCTAAAGCCAGGTAACCGTTGTCCATGGCGGGGCCGTCGCCCAGTACTTGGCCGGCCACTACTTTATCGCCGGTGTGTACAATGGGGTGCTGGTTGATGCAGGTGTCTTGGTTGGAGCGTTTGTATTTTAACAATTCATACACATCGTTGGAACCGTCTTTGGCCTGAACGATGATTTTGGACGCGTCGGCAAATTGCACCACGCCGTCGCGTTTGGCTACCACGGCGGTACCGGAGTCGCGCGCTACTTCGTGTTCAATACCGGTACCCACATAGGGGGCTTCGGTAATGAGCAGCGGCACACCCTGGCGTTGCATGTTACAACCCATCAAAGCACGGTTGGCGTCGTCGTGTTCCAAGAACGGAATTAAAGCAGCCGACACGCTGATAACCTGCAGAGGAGACACGTCCATATAGTCCACCTCTTTGGGGGTAACAAGCGGATAATCGGAACGGACGCGGCCCTGTACACGGTCCGCCGTGATTTTGCCGTTCTTATCCATAGGCGTATTGGCCTGGGCTACAAATTTATCGTCTTCTTCATCGGCGGTTAAGGATACTACCTGATCGGTTACTTTGCCGTCCACCACTTTGCGGTAGGGGGTTTCAATCAAACCGAATTTGTTTACTTTGGAATAGCACGCCAAAGAAGTGATCAAACCGATGTTCGGACCTTCCGGGGTTTCAATGGGGCACACGCGGCCGTAGTGGGTATAGTGCACGTCGCGCACTTCGAAGCCGGCGCGCTTTCTGTTTAAACCGCCGGGACCCAATGCGGAAAGTCTGCGTTTGTGGGTCAATTCACCCAGCGGGTTGATCTGATCCATAAACTGGGATAATTGAGACGTACCGAAGAACTTGCGGATAATGGCCTGCACCGGCTGGGCGTTTACCAACGCACGGGGGGTGAAGGAGGTCAGCTCGCGGTTCATGCGGTCACGCGCAGTTTTGGCCATCTGAGAAAGCCCCACGCGGATTTGGTTTTCCAACAATTCACCAATCCCGCGGATACGGCGGTTGCCCAAGTGGTCAATATCATCCACTTTAAAGGTCATGTCCTCGCCATACATCTTTTGGGCGTCTTCGCCGGCGTTTAAGGCCAACAGATATTTAACCGTTACGATAATATCTTCCGGCGCCAACGTGCGGCGTTTTTCGGACGGCATGGTGAATTTTTTAAATTTATATTTGCTGATTAACTCAAACATTTTGTGGAACTTTTTATTGATTTTGTAGCGTCCCACAAAGCTAAGGTCATAGCGGCGGATGTTATCAAAAATTAAATTATTTAAGAAGGTTTCCGCCTGTTCTTTTACCACAAAGTCCTGGCCTCTCATCTTTTTGTAGATTTCAGCCTGAGCCTCGGCCGCGGTGCGGATAGAGTCTTTGCGGTGTTCCAGGGTGGCCAAAATACCGGGGTCGTCCTGGCGGGGCTTGCCGGAAATGACTTTAATGGTTTTTACTTTCTTTTCAATTAAGGTTTTAAAGAGT
Organism: uncultured Elusimicrobiales bacterium; assembly: GCA_944327085.1. Classification (GTDB taxonomy): domain Bacteria; phylum Elusimicrobiota; class Elusimicrobia; order Elusimicrobiales; family Elusimicrobiaceae; genus Avelusimicrobium. The sequence goes on from CALVGG010000003.1 coordinate 301,988, forward strand.
TTATCGTCAATCGGCAGGGTGGCTTTATCGTCCAGGTTCCACAACACTTCGCCGGTGGCCGGATCGTAAATATCATCCGCGGCGTAGCGGCCGATTACGTTTTCAATGGCGCTGGGTTTTACTTCCACGTCTTCGCAATTGTAGAAAGTTTGGATAATCTGTGCGTTGGTTTCCAAACCGCAGGCGCGAAGGAAGGTGGAGGCTAACACTTTTTTCTTGCGGTCAATACGTACCCACAAGGCGTTCATTAAGTCGAAAGAAAATTCAATCCAGGCGCCGCGGTACGGAATGATGCGCGCCACATACAGGCGTTTACCAAAGGTGGACTGTTTTTTCTCTTCGTCTTCTTCAAAAATAATACCCGGGGAGCGGTGCATCTGGCTTACCACCACGCGTTCCGCGCCGTTGTATACAAAGCAGCCGGCGTCCGTCATAAGCGGAACGTCGCACAAAACGACGTCCTGGTCGGACGCTTCTTTCATTTTGCCGTTTTTCTGTTTTACGTATAAGCGCAGCAACGCTTTTAAAGGGGCGGAATAAGTGCTGTCACGCACGGCGGCTTCCGTCGGCGTGGCATAACGCGGGGTGCCAAATTCGTATTTTAAAAATTCAAGTCTCATGCTCCCGTCGGGGGCTTCAATAGGGAAAACGTCTTCAAATGCGGCTTGAAGACCTTTTAACTCTCTCTTGGAAGGAGAGACATCTAATTGCAAAAAGTCTTTAAAAGACTGCTTTTGCATGTCTAATAAATCGGGTAAAGGGAGCTTGGTGGAGATTTTGCCGAAATTTGTTTGCTTTTCAATCATTTTGCCAATATCCTGCTGCTTTTTGGAAGTCAGCCCGTTTGCGTTTTTCACGCACAAGAAAAACCAAACCGGCCGCTTGGATACCCCATTACACCCTGGGGGTACGCAAGCCCCAGCCCCGTTTTTACACGGGGCAAGGGCTTAAATAATACCGTTGTTGAACTATTTGAGTTCTACGGTGCCGCCGGCTTCGGTGATTTTCTTTTTCAGTTCTTCAGCTTCAGCTTTGGCAACGTTTTCTTTTACGGCTTTCGGGGCGCCTTCAACCAGGTCTTTGGCTTCTTTCAAGCCCAAGCCGGTGATTTCGCGCACCACTTTGATTACGCTGATTTTTTTGGCAGCGTCAACAGCGGTCAACACAACGTTGAATTCGTCTTTTTCTTCAGCGGCGGCAGCACCGGCAGCAGCAGGAGCAGCAGCAACGGCCACGGCGGGAGCGGCGGCCTTTACGCCGAATTTTTCTTCAATAGCTTTCACGAGTTCGGAAAGTTCCAGAACGGTGAGTTCAGCAATAGCGTTTACTAATTCTTCTTTGGTCAATTTAGCCATTTTATTTATTTCCTTATTTTATAGAGTAGCTGCCTTCTGCGTGGGCCGTGCCCACGCCCGTGCATTTATCCTTTCGGGCTACTACCGCACTTTGGCGGGTTTAGATTTGGTTTACACAGCCGGGCTGATTAAAAAGCCCGCCGGTTTTTTGGGCTTAAGCAATATACGCCGGAGAAATTCTCCACCCATATTTATGCTTAGACAAGCCCAAAAAACCTTGACCGCCAAGATGCAGTTCCCTACACCCCGGCAGGCTGCACGCCTTATTTGCCGTTTTGTTTGTCTTCCACGGCTTTGATGACGTAAGCCAAATCCCGTATCGGAGCTTGCAGGACTTGAGCGGACTGCGCAACCGCGCTGTACAGCGCGCCGGCCAGCTTGGAGAGGTTTTCTTCCTTGGTACCGATGGTAGCCAATTGTTTTACCTGTTCTTCGCTGTACCAAACGCCGTCCGAATAACAAGCTCTGAGCTTCAAAGCCGCAAATTTCTTTTGGAAATCCACCAGCGCTTTGGCCACGGCGGCAATATCACCGCCTACGGCAATAGCCGTGGGCCCTTGGAAGAGCTTGGCATCCGCGCCTTCAACTTTGGCCTGGCGAATGGCATGTTCCACGATGGAGTTGCGTTCCACACGGAATTTAGCTCCCGTGGGGCGCAGCTGCGCGCGCAGTTCGGCCATGTCCACGAACTTCAAGCCTTGATAGGCCGTGAAGAACAAGGTGCCGGCTTGTTGAATTTCCTGAGATAAGTCTTGCGACTTTTGTTTCTTTTGGTCTTTGGTCAGGTTCATTTTCTTGCCTGTATTACTAACAAACGCCTGCCGTTTCCCGCTTGTTTTTAGACAGAGAAAACGACAGCCAAGGACACCCCTTCCCTACGGTTTCCCGTCGGAGGATGTCTTGGTATGCGTTTAAGTAAATCTGTTTTGTTGCTACTATTATTTTATCAATAAAAGCCGCCTATTGCAACCAGTTTTGCAAACGTTTTATCCGCGGCTCTTGTAAATATTATACAAAATTTTTGGCGAATTTGTTTATTTTTTAAGCACAAATTTCCGCACACGCGGGGATGCGCCCGGTTTGCGGTCATACCAGCGTTTGCCGGCTTGGCGGCGGGCATTTTCCAGCGGTTCCCCGTCCAAATCCAGCCCGGGGTAAAAATTGTACATTAAACGGCGGAATTTTTCTTCATACACGCGGCTTTCGTTGCTGTCACGCTTTAAAGAGGAAATAGAAAACTCCTGCTTAAAATTTGGTTCCGGGCCGTCCGTTCCAAACCGGGTGGAAATGGGGAGCATCCGGTCGCTGCGTAAGAAAGTTTGCGGTTTAAGCGGCACGTATTCCTCCAGCCCGTGCGGGCCGGAAGCATCCAACTCCACCCGCAAACCGGCATAGCGTTTTTGGCGGTCCGTTTTTACCACAATCCATTCCCCGTCTTCAAAGCCTTTCGGGCGCAGCACGGTGGTGTTTAAATTTAGGTCCGGCTCGTCATAGGTTTCCTCGCGGGAATCGTCCCACGTGGCAAAGCTTACTTTGCGGGCAAATACGGTCTCTTTCCCGTCCAGCAATTCTTCCGTTTCGGATAGCAGCGCCCCCTTGTCTAAAAAGTCCACCGTCCACAATTTATGGTAATTGCCGGCCTTGCGCTCTACCGATAAATAACGGGGGGTGTCTATAATGTCTGTAGTATGCAACAATTCCCCGTTTAAGAGGGACTGCACCCGTGTATACTGCGGGTAATACGTCCAGCGGTATTCTTCTTTTCCGCGGCGGGCGTATATCAGGCGGCCTTGGTCATCCTTGCGGGTAGAGTCATAATTTTCCCAGTCGGTCGGGTCATAGCCTTGGGTTAAAATGGCGGGGTTTAACTCCTGTTTGTACACGGCAATTTGCCGCCATACATTATATACCTCGCGCGAGGGAAGCCCCTTTTCCCCCTCCCGGCTCCAGCCGCCTTGTTCGGTACAATTGACATACCTTTTTAAACTGCCGCGGCAAAAGCTTTTCCAGCCTTCCGCGCCGCCGCGCCGCGGGCGCACGCCGGCTACACAATCCAAACCTAAAATGAAATCATCCAAGTCTGAGCAGGAAAAATCCGCACTGCCATTAACCACATAGCCCGGCTGGCTGCCGGCAGCCGTTTGTTTGGGCATGGCCAGCGCCACGCCCATATCCTGCCAAAGCAAATGAATATCCGGCGAGGCCCCGTTCAAAGCCACCACTGCCGGGCGCTGGGCATTACCACCCAATAAATAACCCACTATTTTTTTGCCGCCCGCCTGAGCGGAAACATATTGGGGCGGGAGCAAAATGATACGCATGTCCTCGCGGGTGTTGGCATAAGCATAGCCGGGCGCGCCGGAGCCTTTATCCAGCATGCGGCCAAATTGTTTGGCAATGGGCGCATTATAAGAACAATTCTGCCGGTTCACAATAACCGGGCGGGTAAGAACCTCTTGCAAATCTTTAAATTCCTCCGCGCGGCCGGCAGCCTCTATACGCTCGTACATCGAACGCAGCCAGCGGGAAACGGCCTCCCCCAATTGGGTGGGATCAAAAGCATATTGCGTTAAATCACCATCTACGCATACGGAAACCGGCTGACGCGCTACAATACGCTGCAGCATATTGGCAGAAGGCGCCGGCTGATTAATCCCCCAGGGGGAAGCACCGGCATTTCCCGCCAGTAAACCAACCAAAAGAGCTGCGCCTATCTTACTGAAATGTTTTTTCATATTGCACATGAAAAGAATTTTTAAAAATTAAATTATTTAAAATGCTGCACCCGTTTTTTTACGTTTTCTTTTAAGTTATTATAGAAAAACATATAGTCGTACATATGCAAAATACCGGGGGCAAAAACACTTTGGCTGGCGTTGTATTTTTCCGCATCCACCACTACCGCCAAAGCGCCGGTTTCTTTCTCAAGCCACACGTCAGACAGGTGGGGAACTTCTTCCTTTTTCTCCCCTGTCACAATATCAAAAATAACGGCGCCTTTGTGTTCTTTAGCCGGGGCGACGGAAGTATCCGTTTTCCAACTAACGGGGTTAATTCCTTTTGCGCCCTTTTTTAATACATAGGAATAACCATGCCCCGGCAGCTGGGTGTTATAAGAGACGATGACTCCCGTGTCGGTTTCTCCCTGAGCCATTTTAAGCCAAGGATACTTTTGCAAGTCCTCATCTGTAACAGAATAACCGATTAAATACGCGGCCACCAGTTGTTTGCGCCTGGCGGGATTATCAAACTTCTGCTCCATTAAATTTAACAAAGCCATAGACCCCTGGCTAAAGCCGGCTAAAATAAACGGGCGCCCCTTGTTAAAATGTTGAATATAATACTCAAAGGCGGCAATAATGTCTTGATAGCCTTTGCTTAATAACTGTTCCCCCTCTGCCGGGGAAAGCCACAACAGCTCAATAGATGCCTGGCGATAGTAAGGCGCATACAAATTGGCTTCGTCCGTAAATACACCGGCATTGATGCGAATCTGCACATCCGCCTTGTTGCGCAAATCTGCATTGGCTACATCCATTACTTGCGTGCCGTTTCCCCCAAAAATGGTTGGGTATACATAAAATACGTCCACCGGTTTGGCGGGGGGTTGCTCTTGCGGTAAAAATGCCCAGTTTTGTGTTTGGGCGTAATCTACCGCGTGCGGAGCCGCCAGCTGCAAAGCCCCACAACCGCTAAACACCAATAAAACCAATAAACCAAGCAGACGAATTGTTCTTTTCATAAACTTAAAAATATTTTACAAAATAAACTTTTACTGTTTGTGTTCTAAATGGCACAACATAATTAAATCATCCTTATTTTCCCGTACTACTTGAAACCCTGCACGCCGGTATAACCTGACAGCCGGATTTAGCTTTTGTACAGATAAAGAAAGCGCCGAAAAAGAACAAGCACCGGCCTGTTGGCAAAACTGTTTTAATAGGTGCGAGCCGATCCCTCTGCCGCGCCATTCTTTAACTACCGCCATTGCCAAAGAAGGCATGTCATCTTGATAGTACCCAAAATCTCTCATTAGACGGCACCAAACCACCCCTATTATCTGCCCCTCTTTCGCTACGGCTAAGTTTAAGTCTCCAGGGTGAGTACCAAAATCCTCCGTATATATTTTAAGTTCCGGTAAATCCACAATATCCCGCGGCGGAGCCTTCTCTCCCTCCGGGACAAACACAGCCTAGTATAAAAAAGCACGCAGCAGCGGATATTCTTTTGGTAAAAGCGGACGAAAAGTAATATGATCCATATAGCAATATACTATCAAAATATATAACCACCCTGTACAGCTTTGTTTAACAGGTATATTTATCCCCGGTTTACACCGGGTTTAGTTTTGGTCACAGGTATTTTATCACACAAAGCAGGGCTAAATTGAAAGAAGCAAAAATATAATTAATCAATACATTGCTTTTACAACAGGCTCATCAGCCATTATACACATCAAAGGATATCAGAGAGGCACACATAAAAGAAAGGGAATATATTCTTAATTCAACATAGGCTTAAAAGCAAATTTTATAAGCACAGTATTTTGAGGGATATTGTCTAAATGATACACACACAGCGGGCCCCTGGCCTGTTTCCCATGAGGAACACGCTGTTAAGCGCTTTAGGGCGTATGGTATGCCCACCCGGGGGATGTTGCCGCAGGAAATAACTTCCCAGCCTTTTCCTAAATATTTTTCTGCTGTCTTAAATATTCTATGCTCTATATACAACCCGATTTTTTATTTACCCATAAAAAAACCCCGCCTTATAAGCGGGGTTTACAAAAGGAAAAGGCTGGGATGAGACCGACAACGATCTACTCTCTCAGCGCCGAATTGGGCGCCAATACCATCGACCCTGAAGAGCTTAACTGCCGTGTTCGGAATGGGAACGGGTGTTGCCTCTTCGGAATTATTATCAGTCTCATTCCAGCCTCTTAATTAAAAGAACAAATCTGTTTAAAAAGGAACTATCGCACTGCTATAAGACAATTCCTTTTTAAAAGCGGTTGAACTCGTGCTCGCTGTTTAGTTGCAACAGGTCATCGCCATCCTTTCAACCTTTATCTTATGATATCAGATATTTTAGAAAAGCGCAAGTGTTTTTTTACACTCACATTCTTCAATCAGGATTAAAGAATATGGCCAAGCCTCACGACCTATTAGTACAGATTAGCTGAACACATTGCTGTGCTTACACACTCTG
>CALVGG010000004.1 GCA_944327085.1 uncultured Elusimicrobiales bacterium
AGTCCCGTTCGACTTGCATGTGTTATGCACGATGCCAGCGTTAACTCTGAGCCAGGATCAAACTCTCCATTAGAATTTATAATCTTTAAACCGCAAGCGGTTCAAAGATCGTAAATCGCTAACATCGAGCTGTTGACATTTGACTCTCTACTTTGAATTAACTTGGTGTCATATATATAGCTATATGACTTAGCTTTAATGAGCTTTTGAACTGTTAAACACGAAGTGTTTTTCCATTTCAAATCGCCCATTCGCACATTGCTGTCAAATTTTCAGAGAACGAAACTTCCTCGTTGCTCTCTTTTTCAAGAGGCAAAGGAAAGTTTTTCACTTCTTTACGCTGTCAAAGCTGTAAAGATATTATAACAAAATCTTTTTTATTTTGTCAAGCCTTTTTTAAAGCTTTACTTTCCAACTGCTCGGCTTGTCAAAATCTTTACTACTCTTTTATTAAAGCATATTTTTTGCGTTTGTCAAGCACTTTTTTATTTTTTATTTTTAAAGGTTGACTTTCGCTTTATGCTTCTTACTGCATTTACTATTAAAGCAAATTTATTTTTGTTTGTCAAGTCTTTTTTAAAACTTCTTGGAATATTCAAGAAATTCGCGGCCGCTGTGGACCAAAGGGGTAAAGACTTAACTGTACAGCTATTTGTTTTTGCTTGCTCCGCAAAACTAACTTGTCCGGCTCGGCTCAGTCCGTCTTCAGCCTTTTCTCTATATAAGGTGACGTTTCGCTGCCTGAAAGTTTTCTGTTTGCTTATGGGACTTACAAAAACCAGAAGTTTTGTTAAATAAATATTTAAAAGATCAATTACGACTACAAGATATAGTCTAGCAAAAAAAGACAGAAATGTCAAGCCCCTTTTTCTATTTTTTCAAAAATGATTTTGAAAAGGGGTCCTTGAGCTTCTGTGGAAACAAGCCTTTTTGTTTCCTTATATATCTAGTGTATATAATTTGCAAATATTTGTCAAGCGGGATTTTCCCGACGAGAAAATTTTGAACTTATCATTCCTTTGCAATTTTGCTCACACCATTTAATGAGGCAAAACCTGTTTGCCTTACAGGTTTTATTATACACTTTTTGCCTTGCCCGCGCAACAAAAAAGAGGCCCTGCATATACAGAGCCCCTTTTGTACCCGTTTTTATTTTTACACGCGTTTAACAACGCAAGTAAAACAACCCCCATATAAAAACCCCGCAACTTTTATTTAGCTGCGGGGTTCAAACAAAATATAAAAAGTACTTAACTAACGCCCGCAAACATACGCTTTCCATTCATTATTATGGAAAGGGAAATGTTTATTAGAATTGGCGTTAGAAATATATCTCATATATATAAGTTATATGTTTTTAAAAAACCGATGTCAATTTTTTAAAATTTGCTATCCTTATATATATGAACCAAGCCACCCGAACGCTTTTAAAACATACTTCGCGCAGTTTATATTTAAGCGCGCGGATTTTGCCCCGTACCATACAAGATGCGTTTGGAATTGCCTACTTGCTGTGCCGCTATGCGGACAGTATTGCCGACACCCCGCTCCTGCCGCCGGGCCGGCGCTTATATTGGATTAGCAAATATCCCCAAATGATTGCTTCCCCCCAACCGCAAGAGCAACAACTTTTAGTGCAAGAGATTTGCGGCGCGTCGGACAATCCGTATGAAAAAGAATTGTTAAAAAACTTGCCTTTGTGTTTGGAAGGCTTTCAGCGCTTGCCGGCTGACCAGAAACAAGCTGTTTTAACGGTGGCCCGCCATGTATGTGAAGGAATGGAAATGGACTTAAAAACCTTCCCGGCAGAAGATTGCGGCGAGCTGAGCGCCCTGCATACAGATAAAGATTTGCAGCATTATTGCCATTTAATGGGAGGGGCGCCCGGCGTATTTTGGAGCACGCTGATTGCGCAAACCGTTTCTTTGCCTATTCCGCCCGAACGGCTGCTGCAGCTGGGCAAAGACATTGGAGATGCTTTGCAAATTGTAAACATTTTGCGGGATTTACCCAAAGATTTGCGCATCGGGCGCTGTTATTTTCCGCTGGAGGAGCTTTCTGCCCACGACCTCACCCCGCAAGACTTGCTAAATCCGGAAAATTCCCCCCGATTTGAACCCGTTAAACAAAAGTGGATTACCTGGGGGCTTAATAAATTGCGAGCCGCTTTTGACTATATGCAAGCCCTGCCCCGTACCCAGCTGCGGCACCGGGCGGCGGTGGCCTGGCCGGTACTTTGGACGGCTGACACCTTATATAAGGTATATCGGGAAAAAGATTTGCTCAACCCGGCCCGCCGGGTAAAAATACCGCGCAAGGTTATTTATAGAACCATGTTTTTATCCCTCTTTCTATTACCCAGCAACCGCTTGTTTTCCCGCTGGCTGCAACGCAAAATGGATTTATTCCCTGACGGGCTCTCCCCCCGCCGCAGGGCCTAAATTTTATAGGTCCTTTTTGGCACTTGAATTTTACCGTATCTGCATTACAGTATAAGTACAAAGTATTTCGGGAAAGCCCGACATCTTTGGTTGCAGTTGCTGGATGCACTGCGTGTATCCCGATTGCGTGAAGACCCAGATGCGTTGCCCCCGAAAGAAAGAGGAACATAGAGTCATGATAATGACAAGAATGAGCTAAACCCCCGACTGATGATACGCGGGGGTTTATTTTTTGTGTAAAACAGCAAGCGGCCTGCTATATATAAAGGAGAAGATTTATTTTTGCTGCCGTTCCTTTTTCTTCATTTCGCGCCACACGGCAAGGGCTTCTTCGGCCGTGGCGGCTTTAGCGTGATCCCCAAACACATGCGGGTGGCGGCGGTGCAGTTTATCATACAGGCCGTCCATTACGTCTTGAATGGTAAATTTGCCTTCTTCGGCCGCCAGCTGGCTGTGCATGAGCACCTGCAAAAGCACGTCTCCCAGTTCTTCTTTCATATTCTCGTCATCTTTCTTTTCAATGGCGTCTATCAGTTCCTGGGATTCGTCTTTCAGGCATTTAATTAAACTTTCGTGCGTTTGTTTTTTATCCCACGGGCAGCCATTGGGCCCGCGCAAAATGGCAAAGGTTTCCACCAATTCATCAAAAGTGTGTTTCATATTATGCTCCTGTCGGTTGTTCGCCCTTCTAAAAAATGCTATACAGTTATTATATGAAAATAAACATAATTACAGCTTTTTTGCTTGTGGCGGTTGCTTTGCTGCCCGCCAAGGCGCAGGACGGCCGGGCCGTTGTGGTTAAACAAGACGGGGATAAGATTTATTTGGATATTTCCTCCCTCACTACCAAAGTAAATAAAGGGGACTCTTTTAAAATCATTACCGATACCGAACAACTCATCAACCCCGCTACGGGCAAAGACCTTGGAAACATTTATAAATATTCCCCATTGGGCGTCATTACGGAAGTGCAGCCCTTATATGCCGTGGGCGAAATCAAACAGTCCGCCCCATATGATATAGGCGCGCAAGCCGTGTTTGAAAAGCCCTCACAGCCCGCGCCCAAAACAAACGCGGCTATTTCCCGCAAGGGGAAATCCACCCGCGGCATTATTACTTATCAGCCAGTGGAACAAACCATCATCGGCTTAACCGAAGGAATGCTCACCGCACCCAACCAAATTATTACTTTAAACGATAAAGGGCAAATTACGGTTTACACCCCGCAGGAAGAGGCCTTAATTCCGGTTTTAACCGCTTCCCTGCCTGCCGGAACGGAACCGATAGCTATTTCCGCCGTAGACGTAAAACAAACCAGCCGCAGCCAAATATTTGCCACTTTTTACAATCCTTCCCGCAAAAGTATATTCACGGCCGTATTGGAAGACGAAAACGGAAAATTAGAAACGACCGACACTTTAAACTTTTTTGCCAAAGAGCTGGGCTGCACGCCGGACAAAACCCTTTGGGGCCAAATCCCCTTTGTATTGGGGGACCGGCCCGGCAACGCCCGCAAAGTATTGTTTAGCGAGGGCAAATTTTCCCTGGATAAGCAAGACCAAAACACCCGCCGCCAATGGTTAACCGGGCTGAACTTTTACCCGTATGCTGAAGGGCAAACAGGCCTGATATACACCACCACCAGCGGCACCTTAAAAGCGCAAACAGACAAAGAACACTGGGCAAAAAGCAAAAGTCTTTTCGCATCAACCCCAAATCGTGTAAAATATAAACAAGATGTGGTAAAATTTTATCCGTCGCTGCAAGTATATCAAACCAATCATACGCCTGTAATTGTTGCCGCAGAAAATACAGCCTCCATAGGCTTACTGGCGGATTTGTTTGGCCAATATAAAGACGGAAAAATTCATTTTTTAAATATAGAAAAAGGACGTTTGGTAAGCGCAGACACCGTGGAGTTGGACGGTTATGTCTATGATACGGCCTGCACCGCTAACGCTATTTTGACGGCCGAAGTGCTTGAAGACGGCTACAGCGCCGTAAAAGCCATCGCCAAATAACCCGGGAGATTACTGTGACTGATTCCAATGAAAAAATTGACGTGTTAGACAAAGGCTTCATCCGCCTGGTAGATTTTATGGGAGGGGACAACCGCGTAGTCAGCTCCGCCCGCGTATCTTTTGGTGCGGTTTCCAAAGGGGAAGAACAAGACAAACGTTTAATTAAATATTTGTTGGAACATGCCCACCACACCCCTTTTGAACATTGCTATTTTCAATTTCATATTTGCTGCCCTATTTTTGTGGCGCGCCAGTGGATGCGCCACCGCTGGGGTTCCTATAACGAAGTAAGCGCCCGCTATACCCAGGTGAAGGACGAATTTTACATTCCTTCCCAATTCCGCGGGCAGGACACCAAAAACAAACAAGGCTCCGTGCCCACTTCTTCGCTGGACCAAAAAGCGCTGATTAAATTGTACGAAGACAGCGTGGAAGCCTCTTACGCCGCGTATAAAAAACTGATAGACGCCGGCGTAGCCCGCGAAATGGCCCGCGGCGTATTGCCCGTGTGCCAATATACCCAATTTTACTGGAGCGTTAACGCCCGCAGTTTGCTGAACTTCTTATCCTTACGTACCGATAAACACGCACAATGGGAAATACGCGTGTATGCAGATGCCATTGCAAAAATTTTCCAGGAAAAGATGCCGTGGTCTTGGGAAGCGTTTGAAGAAATTAACCGCAAACTGCCGTTAGGCTCTGAATAAAATAAACTTATTTAGGGGGCTGTATGAGAATACTGGGCATGATTATGGCCGGCGGGAAAGGAGAGCGCCTTTATCCGTTAACGAAAGACCGCTCCAAGCCTTCCGTGCCTTTTGGCGGCAATTACAGAATTGTGGACTTTGTACTTTCCAATTTTGTTAATTCCGGCATATTTTCGTCTTATGTATTGGTGCAGTATCTGTCGCAAAGTTTAATTGAATACCTGCGCACCACCTGGCGCCACGAAGGGATTATACCCGATCATTTCCTTACCTGCGTGCCGCCGCAAATGCGCCTGGGTGAAATTTGGTACCGCGGCACGGCCGATTCCGTGCGCCAAAACATCAACCTGGTTAAAGATTTTAACCCGGATTTGGTGGCCATTTTCGGCGCGGACCACATTTACCGCATGGACGTACGGCAAATGGTGGACTTCCACCTGAAAAACAAGGCCGACGTTACCGTGGCGGCCAATTCCGTATCCATTAAAGACGCGTCTTCCTTTGGCATATTGGGGGTGGACGAGTCCGACCGGATCATCCAATTTGAAGAAAAACCCGCCAAACCCCAGCATATACCCGGCAACCCCAAAATGGCGTATGCCTCTATGGGTAACTACATCTTTAATACAGATGTACTGCTGCAAGTATTGCAAAAACGCTTTTGCGATGTGCCCGCGCTGGATTTTGGCAAACACATTTTGCCCAAAATTTTAACGGATCACCGCACTTTTGCCTACAATTTCCAAAGCCAAACCCTTCCCGGCGCAAAGCCCTATGAAGAACAAGGCTACTGGCGCGATGTAGGCACCATAGAATCTTTCTGGCAAACCAATATGGACCTGCTTGGCCCCAAACCCAAGCTGGATTTAAACAACCCCCAATGGCCCATTAATACCACGGCGTCCCGTTTGCCTCCGTCGAAAAATTTAGGAGGCACCGTATTAGATTCTATGGTGGGCAGCGGGTGTTTAATTTACCCCAAAGCCAAAATTAAACACAGCGTGCTCAGCTCCGGCGTGATTGTACACGAAGGGGCCGAAATTGAAGACTGCGTGATTATGGACTCGTGCGAAATTAAAGCCGGGGCCAAATTAAAAAAAGTGATTATGGACCGCTTCAACACGGTTTCCCCCAAGCAAACCATCGGGCATAACCCGGAAGAAGACGCCCAGAAATACTATATTGACCCCTCCGGCATTGTAGTCATACCGCGCGGAAAAAATAAGTTTTAATACACACACCGCGCGGCATACACCGCGCGGTTTTTTTATTATGCTTAAAACCGTAAAATTAAAAAATCAAGACGAAATCCTGCTCGTACTCGGCATACAGGACAGCAAACTGCGCGCGCTGGAAAAAGAAATGCGCGTGGAGTGTTTTATTAAATATAACCCCCAAGGGGACGGGGCCGAACTGACCGTGAAAGGCACCAATTCCCGCGTGGACAAAGCCTTGGCTAAAATTCAAAAAGAATTGGCCCTCGGCGCCCAAAAGAAACCTCTTTCTTTACTCAAAGACACAAAACCCTTTGCCGATAATATCGTCTTCCGCCCGGAACATGCCCGCCCCATAGAAGCCCGCACGGAAAACCAAAAAAAATATATAGAGGCCGTTTTTGCAAATGACCTGGTTATTTCCATCGGCCCGGCGGGCACGGGCAAAACGTTTTTGGCCTGCGCCTGCGCCTTGCGCGCGCTGGAGCTGGGCATGGTGCAGCGCATTATCGTTACACGCCCCATTGTGGAAGCCGGCGAGAAACTGGGGTTTTTACCGGGCGACATTGAAGAAAAGGTGGACCCTTACCTCCGCCCCATTTATGACGCGTTTTACGATATGCTGGGGGCGGAGCGCTTTCGCGCGATGAAGTACAACAATGTGTTGGAAATCGTCCCCCTGGCCTATATGCGCGGCCGCACGCTGGAAAACGCTTTTATTATTTTGGACGAAGCACAAAACACCCTGCCTGCCCAAATGAAAATGTTTCTTACCCGTATGGGGCTGCATTCCAAAATGGTGGTAAACGGGGATTTAACCCAAATTGACTTGCCCTCCAAACAGCAAAGCGGACTTATGCAAATACAAAAAATCTTAAAAAATGTACCCGGCGCTGCCTTTGCCCCTATGGAAGCGCAAGACATTGTACGCCACCCCCTGGTGAAAGACATTTTAGCCGCTTACACCAAATGGGAAAAGAAACACCCGGAGAAATAATTTAAATGAATGTAAATATTTTTTATCAAACGGACGTCCCCAAACACCTGCGCCGCACAGGATTATTTAAAACAGCCGTGTTGGAGGCCCTGGGCAAATACCGTAAAGAAAAAGCGGAAGTAAATATTATTTTTGTAGACAAAAAAGAAATCCTGCGCATTAATGAAGCGTACTTAGACCACCACTACGTAACCGATGTCATTTCTTTTAATCAACCCCGGCCGGCATTTACCGCCGGCGAGCCTTGGGCCTTTGGAGACGTGTTTGTTTGCTACCCGGTAGCCAGAGAGCAAGCCAAAAACTTTGGCCATACTTTCCTGCAGGAAATGATGATGTACGCCGTGCACGGCACGCTGCACCTAACCGGAATGGACGACCACACCCTGCCCGAACGCGCGGAAATGGACCGCCGGGCCGAAGCCATTATCCGCCGTGTATTAAATAGCAAAAAATAAATCCCTGGTTAAATAGCGGCCGGGCCGTTACCAGTTAAGGGTATTCCCGGCAGACCATTCTTGGCACAGTTGCCTTTGGTAATCCGTAGCCAAGGAATACAACGCGCACATCCTTTCCCCGTTTTGTTTAATAGCCAGGGAATAAACCCTCTCGCCGCTGGTGTCGTTCTTGTCTTTGCGGCGGCTTACCAAAGCAATGTACCCGGGCAGCCCCCAGGCTGTGGAAACAAAAATAAAATCCTGGCCTACTTTAACGGGCACACCGTTGCCGTAAAGGCCGTCTTGCCCTTCGTAAGAAATATCCAAATCCCGTATATCCCGGGTATAAGAACCGTTGGCCATATAATACAAATGATTGGCCTTGGCAATGGCTTCTACGGCGGTGATGGCTTCCGTCATGCGGGCTTTTTCCACCGCTTTTTCATACTGAGGCAAAGCCACTGCCGCCAAAATGCCAATAATTAAAACAACTACCAGCAATTCTATAAGTGTAAACCCTTTAAATGATTGATTTAAAGACATTTTCCCTTTGCCTCCTTTTTATTTAAATGGGCGTTCTAACTAAAAAAAAGCAAGCCCTTTAAAAAACGGCTTGCCAAAAAATATAACAGTTTATACTTCCGAAGCTAAAGGCGCCTCTTTAATTTCCGGCTTGCCTTCTTCAAACACCAAATATTGCAGTTTGCGGTGCAGGCCCACATCCACGGGGATAATATTGTGGCCGTTGTTTAAGTCAATATGATCCACCTGGGTGTGGCCCACTATTTGCGTAATGGGGCTGACAGGGTAGGAATTTAACAAATCGTCTAAATCTTCCCAAAAGATACCGCCGTATTTATCAGGGCCGCTGCGGGTAATGCTGATGTTAAAAATGGGGTGGCGGTAAAATTCGTGCTTAATGGCCTCGCGGAAAATCATATTCATTAACATAGAAAGATTTACCGCATTGGGGTCATCCAACTGCATTTGAAAAATCTTAAACAGTTTGCGCGTTACCCCCGCATGCGTAAACAAATAGCCTTTATAGGCATAAGCAGCGCGCAGGGCCCCATTAATTACCTGGCGCGCCAGTTTATCGCGCACCAGTTTGGCTTCTTCTTTATTAAAGCCGGAAATTAAATAATTGCTAAGCAGCAGTTCCAGCTCGTGGTTGCCTACCAGGCGGATTACGTCCCCCTGCACGTCCCCTGCTTGGCGCTGCAGTTTATCCAGCAAATCGTCCACCATGCGGGGTTGGGGGCCGCGGTCAAAAATATCACCCATTTGCAGCAAGCGGTTATTCCCGCCGGCCCAGTTTAGGTGTTCGTCCACCAAATCGGCATGGCGCAAGATGCGCACAAAGGAGTCATACTGCCCGTGCACATCCCCAATAACAATTAGTTTTCTTGCTATTTTTCCATTAACCATAGTCTGGCCGGCCTACTAAATAATATAATAATAGTATACAAAAAGCATTTACAAAATGCGCAATCTTGGCAAAAATATGCAAATCAGCCGCAGCGTTTTAAAACAACTTAAAAAAACAGCCGGAGAGCAAAACGTCCTTACCGACGGGCTATCCTTAGCCTTATATTCTTATGATTGTTCCCTCTCCCGCACCAAGCCGGACGTGGCCATCTTGGTTCCTGCCCCGCAGGTATTGCCTGAAATCATTAAAATCTTGTCAGAAAACAAAATTCCTTTTACCCCGCGGGCAGCGGCCACCAACCACGCCGGCGGCTGTGTTACCTTATACGGCGGGGCCGTGCTGGATTTAACCCGCCTGAACCATATTTTAAACATTAACACCCAAGCCAAATTTGCCGACGTGCAGCCCGGCGTCATCACGGCCGATTTGCAAGAACAAGCCGCCGCCCAGGACCTTTTATACGCACCGGACCCGGCCAGTGCCCGCGTGTGCACCTTAGGCGGAAACGCCGCGCAAAACGCCAGCGGCGCGCGCTGTATGAAATACGGCGGCACGGCAGACTATATACTGGAGGCGGACTGGATAACCCCCTCCGGGCAAACCCTGCATTTAAACCGCAGCAACCCCGGCCCGGATTGGATTGGCTTTCTGTGCGGAAGCGAAGGCACGTTGGGCATTTTTTCACAGCTTCGTTTAAAATTAATTGACGAACCCAAACACGTAAAAACTTTTTTGGTTACTTTCCCGTCTTTACAGGCGGGTATACAAACCGTAAGCGATTTAGCCGCCCAGGGCATTATCCCCCGTTGCGTGGAAGCCATGGACCAATACACCACCCAAACGGTGGAAGAATTTGCCCACGCGGGTTACCCCACTTCGGCCAATGCACTGCTTATTTTAGAGTTGGACGGTACCCCCAAACAAATAGAAACCCAAGCCGCCCGGCTGGAAGAAATTTGCCGCAAAAACTTGTGCCAAACCTTTACCGCCGCCCGCACCGAGGCCGAACGCGCCAAACTTTGGCTGGGCCGCCGTGCGGCCTATGCGGCCACAACGCTTACTGCCCCCAATGTAATGGTGGGGGACGGCACCGTCCCGCGCAGTCAATTGCCGTTGGCTTTGCAAAAAGTAAACGCCATTATTGCCCGTTACGGTTTAAAAGCCGGGCTGTTATTCCACGCGGGGGACGGCAACTTCCACCCGCATTTGGTGTTTGACGAACGCAACCGCCTGCAGGCTGCCCAGGCCGCCAAAGCCGCCAAAGAAATTTTGCAAGCCTGCGTGGAATGCGGCGGGACGGTATCGGGAGAGCACGGCATAGGCGTGGAAAAACGCGCAGCGATGGCCTTTGAGTATGATAAAAACACCTTGGGCTTTTTTGCCTCTTTAAAAAACGCGCTGGACCCTATGCACCTTGCCAACCCGGGCAAAATTATCCCGGTGGACTTTGCCGAAAAATGCCGCCCGGATACGCCTTTATCCCCGGCCGAAGAACAACTGGCGCAGGAAATAAAAAAACGTTTTGAACAAAAAACACCTTCTTACGTAACGGGCAACGCTTCGCGCCGCAAGCCATTGCCGCACGCCGCATTAAACACCCGTATGTTAAATAAAATTATTGAAATTGATAAAACCAATTACACCGCCACCGTGCAGGCGGGCGTTTCCACGGCGGAACTGGCAAAACGCCTGGAAAAAGAAGGCGTTTATGCGTCTTTCCCGGCGGACAAAGGCACCCTGGGCGGCGCGTTTGCGGCCAATATCTGCCCGGAATTTTCCCGCCAGGTTACCGGCATTAAAGCCATTTTACCTACGGGAAAATTAATCTGCTACGGCGGAAAAGTAATGAAAAACGCCGCAGGATACAATTTGTGCCGTTTATTTTCCGGCTCCTCCGGGGAACTGGGGCTTATTACAGAACTGACCTTTAAAATTTATGCCACCCCCTCCCGCCACCCGGTGCATAAACCCGCCGCCGTACAGTGGCCGAAAGAATTCCTTCCCGTCAAACAAGCGGCGGACCCGGAATTTTTATTTGGCCAAATTAAAAAGGAAAACGCGCTATGAACGATTTTTTCTCCCCCACGCTGGACCCACACCACCCCAAAGAGCATATAGACGCCCTCCCCGCGCACGGCGGTCTGCGCACTTTGTATGACAGCGTATGCTTTTGCAACCGCTGCAATGTATGTGCGCAAAGCTGCCCCACTTTCCGTTTAACGCAAGATGAATATGCTTCCCCCCGCGGGCGAAACCAAATCTTGCGCCTGGTGTTGGAAGGGAAATTTAAAATTTCGGCTTACCGCCGCCAAATAGAGCAAAGCATGTCTTCCTGCCTGTTGTGCGGGGCATGCACGGCGGCCTGCCCCGGAAAAACCCCCACGGCCGAACACGTGCTGGAAATGCAGCGCGCGCTGGGCATTAGGCCGCTTCCTTTTTTGCTTCATAAAATTTTGTCCTGGCGCACGGCTTCCCCACGGTTATTTGACTGGGCAGCCGCCCTGTGCCGCACGGCCCATAACTGGGGAGGCGTAAAACTGCTGCGCCTTAGCGGGCTTACCCGGCTGCCCTTTTTACGCTGGATAAACCACGCAGACGATATCCTTCCGCGCAAAATTGTATTTTTGCGCCACTACCTCAAAAAAACCGTTTCTCCTCAAAACCCGGGAGTATTTTATTTGCCTTCTTTAGAAGCGGCCTATTTGGACGGCTCCCTGGGCCTGGCGGCCTGGCACAAACTGGAAGGGCACCAGCCGGCGGTTTTATTTGGCACGTCCAGCGGGCTTTTTGAATACGTATACGGCTCCCTGCGCCACGCGCGCCACGCCGCCCAAAAACTGATTATGCAGGCCGGCAACGGTACCGCGCCTTTGGTAACGGACTCGGCCGACGTATACTTTTTTATCAAAAACTACCCGCGGCTGTTTGCCCACAGCAAGGTATGGCAGCGCAAAGCCCGACGCCTGGCCGCCCGCGTGCGCTTTATTGCCGATTATCTGCCCAAAAAGGCGGATGCCCTGCCTTACGGCCGGGTGCAAATAGACACCGGAGCGCTGTTTTCTTTTGAAAATGAGGCTTTTGAAAAAACGGAAAAAATATTTCGTGTTATTTTTAAGAAAAATTTGCTACATTATGGGTATAGGGATACACCCACACCGCCGTTTGGCTATAGCTTTCGCAAAGGAAACCTATCCAAACAGGTGTGCTTTTGCAGGGTAAAAGACATCGCCCGGACGCAAACCGATACCGTGTTTTTTCTTTCCGGGTTGTCCGCACTGGAGCTGAACTACTGGCTTAAGAAATACTATCCCGGCGCCAAGGCGGAACATATAGTACGTTTGAATGGGTGACGCTTATGCAATCGTTCAAATCGGAAACGCCCAAACTCTCTGCCGAAGAGAAACTGAACCTGCTGGTGGAGTTCGGCACCCGCATCTCTAGTGAGTTGCGCTTGGACAAACTGTTGGACATCATTGCCAAGCAAATTACCAAAATGTTAGATGTGGGGCGGTGTACTATCTATTTAAAAGACGTAGAGAAAAACGAGCTGTGGTCCAAAATAGCTCAGGGCCGCGGCTTGGAACATACCGAAATACGCCTGCCCTTAAACGGAAACGGTATCATCTCCATTGTAGCGCGCACGGGCGAAACCATCAACCTACCCAACGCTTACGAAGACCCCCGCTTTTGCATGGATGTAGACATGGTGACGGATTTCCGCACCCACAGCATGTTGGCCGTGCCGCTTAAAAATAATTCCGGCAAAGTATTGGGTGTGTTTCAGGTGGCCAATAAGTCAGACGCTACCCCCTTTGATAAAAAAGACGAAGGCATCCTGCTCTTGCTTGCCACCCTGGCCGCCAGCGCCATTGAAATTGCAAAATTGTATCAAGACGTACATGTAGCCCAACTGGAAACCATTTACCGCCTGGCCGTAACCGCAGAATACCGCGACCAGCAAGACACCCGCGCCCATTTAAAAAACATCAGCATTATTTCTTACCTGCTGGCCTTAGCCTTGGGCATGAGCAAAAAAGAAGCCGATTTGATTAAAAACGCCAGCCCCCTGCACGACATAGGCAAGGTGGCCCTGGCCGACAATATTTTGCTTAAACCCGGCAAATTAACGCCGGAAGAGTTTGAAATTATGAAGTCCCACACCGTATACGGCGGACGGATTTTAGAGGGTGCGCACTCCAAAATTTTACAAATTGCCCACAAAATGAGCCTTTACCACCACGAAAAATGGAACGGCCTGGGCTACCCCAAAGGCTTAAAAGGCGAAGAAATACCCGTGGAAGCCCGCATTGTAACCGTGGCCGACGTGTTTGACGCGCTGTGCGTATTTCGCGTATACAAAAAAGCCTGGAAGACCGATGACGCCTACGCTTATATTGTGGGAGAATCCGGCAAAGCGTTTGACCCGCGCATTGTGGCCGCTTTCAAAAAAATCTATCCGTCCATACGCAAACTGTACTCCCCGGCGGCATCTTACGCCACCAAAGAGGAGCGGGAGAATTCCTCCTCCGCTGCGGCCGCACAGGCCGCCAAAGAAACACAACCAGTGCAACACCTCTCCGAAAACTAACCAACGGCACATAAAAGGTGCCGTTTTTGTTTATACTCCTTAAAATTAATACAATATAGTGTCCTTTTGGCTTTCAACCTTAAGTACAAATTTATACTGCGAGGATTTTGATGGAAAAAGAGACCGTTTTAGTAGGTTTAAGCGGCGGGGTGGATTCCGCCGCCGCGGCCGTTATTCTTAAACATCAGGGGTACCGCGTCATTGGCGCAACCATGCAAATTTGGGACCCGTCCCTCCCCGTTCCCGCGGGGCCTTATGCAAAAAATGCCTGCCTCTCCCCGGAGAAGGAAGACTTAAGCGAAATACAGGCCATTGCCAAACGCCTGGATATTGAATTTTTTGCCATAGACTGCCGCGCGCGTTACCGCCAAGTGGTGCTGGATAACTTCCGGCAAGAGTACGCCTGCGGGCATACCCCCAACCCGTGCGTTATTTGCAACAGCCGCATTAAATTTGGCGTACTGCCGCAGGAAGCCCGGCGCCAAGGCATTCATTTTGACAAATTTGCCACCGGCCACTATGCCCGCATTGTATTTGACCCTGCCACCGGCAAATATCTGCTAAAAAAAGGGCTGGACCCGGCCCGCGACCAAAGCTATTTCCTGCACCGCTTAACACAGGAGCAGCTTTCTAAAATTTTATTCCCGCTGGGGAAAATGACCAAACCGCACATACGCGATTTGGCCCGCCAGGCCGGCCTGGCCGTGGCCGATAAAGAAGACAGCCAAGACTTTTACTGCGGGGACTATAACGATTTGCTAAACTTCCCCAACCGCCCCGGGGATATTGTCACCCAGGACGGCACCCCCGTCGCCCGCCACAACGGCATTTGGGGCTACACCATTGGCAAGCGCAAAGGGCTGGGCATCAGCGGGTTTAAAACCCCCATGTACGTGGTGCGTATAGACGCGCAAAAAAACCAGGTGGTTATCGGCCCCAAAGAAGCGCTGTATTCCCGCGCTTTAAAAGCAACTCACGTAAGCTGGATAAGCGGCCAAGCCCCGGGCCCGGTGTTTGACTGCCAAATAAAAATACGCAATCTGCACCTGCCCGCACAGGTGCGTGTAACCGTGCAGGAAGACGGCTCCATTCAGGCCGAATTTAAAGAGCCGCAGCTATCGGTAACGGCGGGTCAGTCCGCCGTGTTGTATGATGGAGACACCGTGCTGGGCGGCGGCGTGATAGGCTAAGCGGGGCAAACAAACCCCATTTATGCTATAATATAAGTACAAATTAAGGAAGGGCAAAAGCCTGCTTGCTCAAACCCCGGTGGTTTTGGGCGGGGTTTTTGTTTCTTTATTTGGTAAAATAAAATTATGTACGCAATTATTGAAACTGGTGGAAAACAGTACTGGGTAAAACCCGGTCAAGATCTGCAGGTTGAAAAACTGGACGCGAAAGCCGGCGACAATGTAGAACTGAAAGTTCTCTGGGCCGCTAACGAAGAAGGTACCTCGGCAGATACCAAAGCCTCTAACACGGCTAAGGTCACCGCTCAGGTGGTAAAACACTTGAGAGGTCATAAAATCCTCGTATTTAAGAAAAGACCGAAAAAAGGGTACGAAAGAACCCGCGGTCATCGCCAGGATTTAACTCAAATCAAAATCACCGACATCCAGTTGGCGTAAATTGGGAGAAGCGATAAACTATGGCACACACAAAAGCACAAGGTTCTTCCTCTAACGGAAGAGACAGCCACGGCCAACGTTTAGGTATTAAACGCTACGGCTCCCAGTTTGTGAACGCTGGGGAAATCATCGTCCGCCAACGCGGTACGAAATTCCTGCCCGGTAACAACGTATCCCGCAGCAGTGACGACAGCCTCTTCGCCCGCGTGGCCGGCATCGTTACTTTTGAATGGGTAACCCGCGGCAAGAAACAGGTTTCCGTCTACCCCAAAGAAGGGGCAGTGAAAGAAACCAAAGCCGCTGCTAAGAAAGCTCCGGCCAAGGCCGCCGCTAAACCTGCCGCCAAAAAACCGGCTGCAAAAAAAGCGCCTGCCAAAGCCAAAAAAGCTGACGCGGCTAAATAAAAACGTACGGTTTTAAAAAGCGGCGGGACTTGTCCTGCCGCTTTTTTTATCCGTTCTTAAAATAACAAACTGTTGTAAAATGTAGTATGAAGCAAGACCCTTTACATGTAAAACAGGACGAGTGGGCTTACCCCTGCACGCAAAGCACCGCGCGGCGCAAGGCAAAACGCGCCCGCACAAAGGCCAAACGCCGGCTTGCCAAAAAATTACTGGGGCAAGAACTGCAAGGGGAGTAAAAGCCCCAATACAACGCCATTAAGGATACAATATGCAATCAGGAAGCTTTTTAGACCGTGTAAAAATTTACGTAACCGCCGGAAAAGGCGGTGACGGCTGCCTCTCTTTTAGAAGAGAAAAATTTATAGAATTTGGCGGCCCCAACGGGGGCAACGGCGGCAAAGGGGGAAATGTCATCATCCGCGCCGAAAGCAACCTGACCACCCTGCTGGAACTGGCCTATAACCCGCATATTGAAGCCCAAAACGGCGAAAAGGGCGGCACTTATAACAAAACCGGCCGTGCCGGGGAAGACAAAATCATTCTGGTACCCTGCGGCACCATCATCCGCCAAGACGGCCAAATCATTGCCGATTTAACCCAAAACGGGCAGGAAGTGGTGGTGGCCAAAGGCGGCAACGGCGGGCGGGGAAACCAATCCTTTAAAACCCGCAACAACACCGCCCCCCGCATTGCCGAACTGGGCCAGCCGGGGGAAGAAGCAACCTTAATTTTGGAATTAAAAGTGCTGGCGGACTTGGGTTTGGTGGGGTTCCCCAACGCGGGCAAAAGCACGTTTTTAACGCGCATTTCCGCCGCGCGCCCCAAAGTGGCCGATTATCCCTTTACCACCTTAAACCCCAATTTAGGCATTACCATGCACAAGGGGCGCAGCTTTGCCACGGCGGACATTCCCGGTATTATTGAAGGCGCCAGCGAAGGCAAAGGGCTGGGATATCAATTTTTAAAACACATTGAGCGCACCCGCGTGTTGCTGCATCTGGTAGACCCGGAAGGCTTTGACGGCATGGACGCGGTAACCTCGGTAAAAGTAATTGAAAAAGAACTAAAAACCTTTGATAAAGAACTGGCCAAAAAGCCGCGCATTATTGCCGTAAACAAGATGGACTTGCCCGGCGCAAAAACGGCTTATGAAACCATTAAAAAGAAATTTAAAAAACATAAAGTAATGCTGATGTCTGCCGCTACGGGCGAGGGCGTGGATAAGGTGCTGGATGAAGTGGTAAAAGTGCTTTCTGTTACCCCGGTGCCGGCCCCGGTGCTTCCCAAAGAAACCACCGCCACCCATAAAGTGGAGCCGATGTTTCGCATAGAGCGCGATGAAGAAGGCGTTGTGCATATTACCGGCAAAAAGGTGGAAGAATTTATCCGTATGACGAATTTTTCCCAGCCGCAGGCCGTTACCCGCCTGCGCGGAATATTTAAAAAAATCGGTTTGGAAAAAGCCCTGCTTAAATTTGGCGTGCAGGACGGAGACCCCATGATGGTGGGCGGGAAAGAATTTGAATGGAACGGCAACTTTGACGAAGAAGCCCCCGTCTCCCCCGAACATGCCGGTTATAAACAGCGTGAAACCAAAGCGGAACGCTTGGCCAAACGCCGTATGCGGCGGGAAGCCAAAAAACGCCAAGATTAGGTTTTCTGTTAAACAAAAACGCCTGCTTACAAGAGCAGGCGTTTTTTATATGTATTCATTTATTTTTTGGCTTTCTTGGCTTTTTTAGCCGCATCTTGCCTAATCTGTTTTACTATGGCGCGTATCACACTGTGGTCCCCCCGTTTGCCGGGCACAATATATTGGGGGTAGGCGTCTTTAAATTCCAGCTGGTAGTAATCGCTGCCCATGGTTTGTTCCATAAACGCACGCATGGGTTTATTAAATGCGCTGAAAAGAAAGAAATCATACGCCAGCGTAACCGGTTTGCCGGTTTTGGGGTTGGTTTGCTTTGTGTTTACATATAAATTGGCTGACACCATACCCACCAGCTCCCCGGTATTACTCATCACGCCCGAGCCGCTCATCCCGCTGCGTATGCCAAAATTTTTGGTATAACCAAAGCCCAAATCCTTTACATAATATACCGGGTTGGGATTGGGTTTAATGCTGCGCACACCGTCAAAAATAGAAATGACGGACAGCTTGCGGTCCAACTGATAGGTATCGTCATCAAACGCCAATATGGGAGGTAAATCCCCGCTGAGTACGCGGCGCAATTTGGAAGCGGCGCGGCGGTTGGTATTTAAAAAACGGTCAAAGGTTTGTTTGGATACCGCCTCCCCGGGTTTGGCATTGGGCACACGGCGGAAGTAATAATAAGGGGCGCGGCTTAAATCCAGACGGATGAGGGCAAAATCGTCCAAAGCGGGGATTTCCAAGTCATAATCCGGGTGGATAAACACGGCCGGTTTTTTGGGGGTGGAGCGAACCGTGGCCATGGCAGTATAGTCTTCGTCCAACAAATCCATATAAATATTGCAACCGGCTTTTGCACATTCCAGCACGCAGTGGGCCGCCGTGGCAAACCAACGCCGGCCGATGCGCGTGGCCTGGCATTTTTTCCACTTGGCATTTTTGCCTAAAGGTTGTATTTGGTATTCAAAGGTGTGATAGAAATCCTCGGTAGAGGTATGCTGGTCTTCATCCGTAACAGACACTACCCCCACCTGCCCCCAAACAAGCGGGCTAAACAAACACAAACATATGGTAAAAAATAGTTTCATCAAATCCCCCTTTCCGCCCCTTATTATAGCAAAACAGGGGCCGAATGCAGAAAAACTCCTCCGGAAAATTGCACAGGCACGGCAGGGTTAAGGCAATATATAGGCGGCGTCAAACCCGGCCAGGCGGCCCCAGCGCGGGGATTTCCAACTTAGCAAAGCCCCCGGCTTAATAAAACGGCCGTTGCTTGCGGCATGGAAGAAATAACGCGGGGCATGCCACTGTTGATAGGCGCTAAGGACAAAAGTTTCGCCCTGTGGGAATTGCCTGGCTACTGAAAACGGCATTTGATAATCAATATGGGCATTACCCGCGTAAATAAAAAATACAGCCTGCGGGTACTTTTTTGCCCAAGCGCGTATACACTGCGCCCAATGAGCGTTGCGCAGGCGCACCCCCTCCCACGTGGCCTGCTGCGGGACGGAAGAACCGTTAAAAGAAATAAACTGGCGTTCATCTGCCGTAATAATTTTTTCTTCCAACCCGGCAAACGCAATGACATTCCAGGCCAGTTTATCAAAAAAACCTTGATAATTTTCAAACCGCTCTTCTGCATTAAAAGGCGTAAAAGAAAGGCCTTTATCATACTGAAATTCCGTCAGTACAATTACCTGTTTATTGGGGTGCTGTTTTTGATATTTTAAAATGAGGTTCAAAAAAAACTGTTGGATTTTTTCTTCGCGGTGCACCTCCCCCAAAAAGATATATTTGGCCGAAGCGGGAAAAGACACTGCCGGTTTTTTAAACGATACCTTTAAATCTTTTTCCATCTGCGGCATAAGCTGCGTGGCGCGGCGAAAGTTGTGTTCCAACCCGGCACGCAGTGCCAGCATACGGCGGTTATTGGCGTATACCCAGGCATTATCTATACGTACGTCCAATTCTTCCAAAGGGTCCATCTCTCCGACAGAAAACACCGGGGCAAGATGTTTAAAATGCCTATCCATAAAGGCTTGCTGTTCCCATGTTTTTTTATCCTGCCAAAAACTATGTAGTTTTTTGGCCGTTGCCGTACGCTGGCCTATAATCCGCGTTAAAGAGGCATCGGTTTTTTGCCGCCGCAACATGGTATTCATTTGGCGCAAATTGCGCCACTTGCCATGCAGCCACTGCTGCCCATATGTTAAACCGGGCAAGCAAAAACACAGTATGCAACAAAAAAACAAACGGTAAAATTTCATTTTGCACTTCCTTTCCAATCGGTCAATATTTGCACGTCAAACCCGGCTATGCGGGCCAATTTTTTATCCGTCCACCCCAGCACCGGCGCGTTTACCAGGCCGTGGGTAAATTCATTAATCAGGGTACAGTCTTTACGCATAAAGTGGGCTACAAAAGTTTCTTGCGGGTTAAACGCCTGGGCCAAACTAAAAGGCATAATGTAGCCGCTGTGCCATGCGCCGGTATGGATAATAAATAAAGCGTCCGGATATTTTTTACGGTAGCGCATAAGCAGCTGCAGCCAAGAGGTATTGCGCAAATAAATACCGCTTAGGCTTTGCCACAAAGAATGGGCTTGCACAGTGCCGTCCTCTTGCTTAAACAACAGTTCAACATCATTGGATAACGAAACGGCCGGGTTTTCCAACCCGTGGGCGGCGAAACTATGTTTATACACCCAGTCATAAATACGATAATAAGCCGCATCTTTGCCGGAAAAACGGAGCATAGGCAACATAGAGGCAAAGGCCACATCCTGGGATACAAACTCCGTAAAATAAATAATGCGCCGGTTTGGGTTGCGGGCATAAACGGCTTTTATAAAATCTAAAATATAGGCAGATACTTCCGGCACGTCATGCTCTTCCCCTATTAAAATTTGTTTTACGCCGGGAGGGACCATTTCCGCCGCGCGTTGGGCAAATTCCTCCGGCTTAAAAGAAACGCTTTGCTCTATCAGCTGCTGCGTATAGGCTTGCATATCTGCCTGTATTTTTTTGCGCCGCTGCACAGTGCCGGCTGCTAAACGGTTGTGAAAAGCCAGGGCATAATTTTTAAAAGCTTTGTTAGAGGCGTTTTTTAAAGCAGGGTGCATTTTGTAAAAGAAAAAAGACATATCATCCGACCAATTCTTGACCCCCACAACCGGCATTTCCAATTCATCTAATAAAATTTTAAGGTCCTGCTGATTGGCTTTTTTATATATGTTTTTCTGTGAAGCTTCGGCCCTGGCTTTTAAAATTTTATTTAATTGTTTTTCCTGCAACACGCGGCTGCGTTTAAAACCGGCCGGTTTTATCTCTGCCGTTTTATAGAACGAGAGCCGTTTTTTCCAAACAGAACCCTGCGCCTGGCTAAAAGAAGGGAGCCAAACCAATCCAGCAGCCAACAGGCATATGATAATTTTTTTCATTTTATATATTTGTCAATTTTCCGCAACGCATAGCATAAATCCGGCCCGGAAATTTTTCAACAATCAATCAATTTGTATGCGCACATCAAACCCCGCCAAACGGGCCAAGTTTTTATTCTTCCAACCCAATATGGGGTATTTGGAAAAAAATCTATTAGAAAATATATTAAAAGTCGTATTATTCTTTTGAAGGACTTCCAGCACGAAAGTTTCCTCCGGCGCAAAGAAGCGAGCCACGCTGTACGGTGCCGCATACCCCACATGGCCCTGCCCGGCGTGAATAATAAATAACGCGTCCGGGTATTGCCGGCGGGTTTTTTCAATAGTGGTCCGCCAAGCCAAGTTGCGCAGGTACACACCACCCAGGGTTTCCCACAAAGACACTTCGTGCGAATCCGGCTCAAACAGGCGCCCCAAATACAACTTGGCGTTTACATTATCCCACACGTATACGGGCTCAAGCCCCACCACCGGCCAGCCGGCACGGTGCGCCCAGTCAAAAATATCAAAATATTCTTTATTGCCGCCTAATGAACGCATAATTTCAAGCCAATAATCCGTTTTTATATCCTGCGGGATAAATTCTGTTAAATACACAATTTTACGGTTGGGGTTTTGCACTTTAACGGCCTGGATAAATTGCAATATTTCGTGGGAGATTTCCGGCACGCTGTGCTGCTCGGCAATTAAAATTTGTTTTACCTGGGGAGACACCTGCTTGGCTGCCTGCCACGCCAGGGGAGAGTTGGCCTCAAAATTAATTTTTTCTCTTATAAAATGAGGGATTTGCGCCTGAATATCTTTTTTTAATTGCAAACGCTGTTTAGCCACAACCCCCACCAAACGGTTATGCAGGGCAATAAAATAACTTTGTTGGGCTACCGGGCCGGCATTGCGGAGCCAAGGAGCAGATTTGTATATTCCCTCAGAAAGTGTATTTGGCCAATTTTTTACCGCTACAGCAGGCAGTTCACCCAAGTATAAATACTCTTCCATCAAAACCGGGGGGATGGTTTTATATATTTTTTTATTGGCTTGTAAAACTCTTTTATGCAAAGTTTTTTCTATCTGTTTGGGCTCCAACATGCTTGTGCGCGAAACAGCCGGCTTGCAAAACATATTTTTGCAAACATAAGCCGCTTTTTTTATTACACCGTTGCTGCTATAGCTTGTATGCGGCAATAGCAAACTAAAAATACAGATAAAAAGAATGTAAGTTTTTTTCATTTTTGTTTCTTAAAGGGATAGTTTTTGTCACTAAGCAATAAACGGATATCAAACCCCGCTATACGGCGAAGAGAGGCATCCTTCCAAGACAGCACTTCTTCCAAATAAAAGGGGTATTTGTCTTCTCCAACGGCTTCCAGCAAACCCCGGGCTTCGTTATCGGTGGGAGTGTCCGCAAACAAATGCGCAACAAAAACTTCTTCCCCCGGCAATTGCGAAGCCAAAGACGCAAAACTATTATATGCCAAATGATCAGCCCCTGCATAAATCATAAATACCGCATCCGGATAGGCCTGGCGCAGTTCTTTAATCCGCGCAAGCCACGCTTTATTGCGCAAACGCATTCCTTCTGGGGTTATCCACAACCCGGTCACATCCTCTTTCCCGGCCCACTGCGGGTCTAAATGTACAATGCCCTCGCCAAAATATACATACTTGGGTTCCAACCCTTTTACTGCAATGCCATTGCTGGCGGCACTGTTTAAAACATAGGCATAGGCAGGGTCTTCAGCTTTCATATCTTGCAACAATAAAGTTTTTTTACCGTTTATGGGCAAAAACTCCGTAAGTAAAACTACTTTTCGGCCCGGATATTTGGCTTTATATTCTTTAAAAAATTTGGTCAAAAACACCTGTATTTGGCTGTGTCCGTGTTCTTCCCCCAGCAAAATGTATTTGGCGTTTGCAGGAATCACATCCGCCAGCAGTTTTTCAAACGGCTGAGGTGCAAATTGCAAACGCTCATCCCAAAGGGCCGGTAAGTTTTTTTGGATGTTTTTAACCGCTTGCTGTTTAATTTTTAAGTTCAAAGCGCCGGCACGGTTATTGGCGGATAAAAAATAATCGCGTTTGGCTTGATCGGATAAATATTTCCAAAAGGGTAAATCTCCATACGGGGCATTGGAGTCGTAATGCGAAGGCCATCCCGTAATTCTAAGGCCCGGGAAATCCTCATTATCTAAATACTGGCTGCCCTTTTTTAAGTTTTCTATTTGGCGCGCTTGGGTACGCAGGCTGCGGTTTGCCAAAATTTTTTCTATTTGGGCCGCATTTACATTTTCGTTCCCCACTACACGGCGGCCGGCGGAAACAATCCGTTTAGCCGCACCCTGTGCCAGCGCCTCCTGCCCGGTTGCCAAACAGACAAATAAAGCAAAGTAAATACACAATAACCATCTAAAGGGCATTTGCATCTCCTTTTATAAAACAGGTATTTTAAAACGCACGTCAAACCCGGCCAGGCGGGCCATATCGGCCGTGGGCCAGGCTACAAAACGCCGCCAGGCAAAAACGGAGCGGTTAAACGCATCCAGCAAATCGCAGCGCACAGGTTTAGTATTGTGCACTTCATACTGATAAAAAGTGGACACAAAAGTTTCCTGTTTGGGGAATTGCTCACTCAAAGAAAAGGGGGCATTGTATTCTACATGAGAGGCCCCGGTATGAAATACAAAAAGAGCATCCGGGTACAAGGCCCGCATTTCCAATACTTTCTGCTTCCATATTTGGTTGCGCAGGCGCAGCACTTCTACGGAATGCCACATCTCTTCTTTTTCCACCAGGCCGCTTTGCTTGCTTACCCACATGACGGGCGAATCGTGATTGAACAACCAAACAGGGTCTAACCCCACAACCGGTATTTTTAATACGTCCGCCGCGCGCCAAATACTGGCATAGGAGGAAAATTTATTAGACAGTTTCTGCCGGTAAATTGCCGTATCGGTATTGGGTAAAAATTCCGTTAACAAAAATATTTGTTTCTTGGGATATTTTTTACGCAAAGCCACCAACACGTTTTCTATTTCCTGCTGGATAACGGGCACAAAATGCACTTCCCCCAAGAAAATATATTTATGCGTATCTTTTACCCTGGCGGCTAAATCTTGCGCCGGGTTTTGGCTTGGGGCCGGGCTGTAAAAACCGGAGGTGAGGGCTTTTTCATTAGCTTTCATGGCTTTTAAAGCATTGCGGCGCACATCGGCCGCACGCAAAACAGCCCGGTTATGGGCGGCCACAAAGTAATCCCGCTTGGCCGCGCGGGACAATTGCTGCACCAGGGTGTTTTCTTCATAAGGCCCTAAATTGGAGCTCCAAAACGGCCAGCCTTTAATTTTGCAAATGGGGTCCTCTCCATACAACATACAGCCGGACATATCCCCTTTATGCACGGTTTGTGCCTTGGTAAAAGAGTTGCTTTTCCGGCGCGCTAATACCTTTTGGGCCTGTTTGGGGGCAATGGTCCGGCCGGAGGACGCCTCCTGCTTGGCGGTAGAGGAAACTTTTTTCCAAAAATTTTTGCCAAACAGCCCTTGCGCCTGTGCCCCGCCGGCCAATAGCAATACCGATAAAAAAATTACAAAAT
Source organism: uncultured Elusimicrobiales bacterium (assembly GCA_944327085.1). GTDB lineage: Bacteria > Elusimicrobiota > Elusimicrobia > Elusimicrobiales > Elusimicrobiaceae > Avelusimicrobium. The sequence continues at coordinate 24,543 of CALVGG010000004.1, forward strand.
GCTTCTTCATTTTTTAGCTCCAGCAGGCAATACTACGCTTACGTCAAACCCGGATAAACGCGCATATTTGGGGTCCTTCCAATACCAAACCCCTACCCCGGAAAATCTGCCGTTAAAAGCCCTGTCAAACGGGGTAAAACGTAAACGTTTGCCTACAAAAAAATCCATGGCAAAAGTTTCCTCTTTGGGAAACGCCGCCGCTACCGAAGCCGATAAATTATATTCCGTATGCCCCAACCCGGCATAGATAAAAAATACCATATCCGGGTAGGTTTCGTGCATGGCTTGGATTTGTTTAATCCAATGTCTGTTGCGCGTTTGCACAGCCAGCGCGGTGGAAGATAAAAATGCCGTGCCCTTTTTTTCCGTCAAAATTTCGTTGGTTGCCTGCGCACGGGCAACGGGTTCTTCCAAACCAAAAACGGGTATGCGCCATTTCATTAACAGATTAAAAAAAGCCCTTTTGCTGGTAACGCGCGCTTCCATTTCTTTGGGAAGCAAAGACACATTGGTATCCAAAACAAATTCTGTTAAAACCATTATTTTCTTTTCCGGGTGGCGCTTTTTATAACGGGCCAAAATATATAAAATCTGTTTTTCTATATCAGGCTGATGGTGCATCTCCCCCAAGAAAATAAATTTGGCCGAAGGCGGAATTAAAGAAACCAAATCCGCCGTACGCGCATATTGCAGCCGTTCTTTAATTTCCTGCCTGTTGGCGCGCAAGCGGCGCACCGTGTGCTCAACAGACAAACGGGCTGCCAACTCTAAACGGTTATTAGTCAAAACCGCCGCTTGTTCATAGGCGCTGGCTGCGCGGCTTTGCACTCTGAAACTCCAAGGCAATACATCCTGTGCGGAAAAATGTAAAAAAGGAGCCACTGCATCGGCTGCGGCATAAGTACGCGACAATTCTTTTTGTGCTTTGGCCGGGTTGGTCATCAACCTTTCTCCTTTGCGTATTAACGCTTTTTGCACCTGGGCCCATTGCTGTGCCTGTACACCGTAGCCCCCCATGCACAATAAGCAAAACAAGACAAAAATTTTTTTAATCCCCAAAGTCTTCATAGCGAGAATCCTCATACTATTATGATAGATAATCATTCTCTATACAGCCAGGGTCTTTGGGCCCATTTTAAGGTGGGTCTTATGGTACGGGTTTTCAGGAGGTTGTTCCTATTGCAATGCGCGGCTTTTACCCTCCGCCCTTTGTGGCCGCCCGCCAAAGCGCCAAAACAACCCAAAATATCCCCTTTTTGAAAACCACGCGCCCAATACCCAGGTATTTGCCACCAAATAGACAGGTTTATGGCTGCCCGCCAGCAATGCGCGCCGGCTTATTCTCCGCCGGTTTACAACAATAAAAAACCCCTCCTTGCAGGAGGGGTTTTAGTGCAAAAGAGAGCTACTATTTGGTAGTAACAAACACACCGGGGCCCATGGTGGAGCTTAAAGAAATGCTCTTTACATAAACGCCCTTGGAGGTGTTCGGTTTAACACGAAGGATCGTGTCCATCACAGCTTTTGCATTTTCGGCCAATTTGGCGGCATCAAAAGAAGCCTTGCCAATAATGGTGTGTACGATACCGTAAGCGTCGGCTTTAAAGTCTACGCGGCCGGCTTTTAAGTCCTTAATCGTATTGGCTACGTCAAACGTAACGGTGCCCGTTTTGGGGGTGGGCATCAGGCCGCGGGGGCCCAACACTTTGGCGGCTTTGGCCAGGTCTTTCATGGTATCCGGGGTGGCAACTAAAACGTCAAAGTCAATTTTGCCTTTCAATACTTCTTCCACAATGTCTTCCGCGCCTACGCGGTCGGCACCGGCTTTTTCGGCTTCTTGGGCGTGTTCGCCTTTGGCAATAACGGCAATGCGTTTGGTTTTGCCCGTACCATGCGGCAATACTACGGCAGCACGAACCATTTGGTCCGCTTTTTTCGTATCAATACCCAAGCTGACGTGCAATTCAACGGTTTCGTCAAATTTGGCTTTGGCATTGTCTTTTACGATTTGAGCGGCTTCCGCCAACGTATACACTTTGGCTTTATCGTATGCTTTTCTAGCTGCTTCAATTCTTTTTCCCATCTAAAATCTCCTTTAGGTACTAGCGGGCCGGGACGGCCCTCCCTCTTACCTTCAAAATTTATTTTACTACGTCTACACCCATGCTGCGGCAGGTGCCTTTCACCATTTCCGCGGCTTGTTTGATGTCTTTGGTGTTCAAGTCAGGCAATTTCTGCGCGGCGATTTTTTCGCACTGCGCTTGGGTAATCTTGCCTACTTTGTCTTTGTGGGGCTGGCCGGAACCTTTGGCCAAACCTAATTCTTTTACAATCAGCACAGCCATAGGCGGCATCTTGGTGATAAAGGTGAAGGAGCGGTCTTCATATACAGTAATTACGACCGGGATCTTTACCCCTTTTTCCAATTTAGCCGTTTTGGCGTTAAACTGCTTGCAGAATTCCATGATGTTTACACCATGCTGCCCCAAAGCAGGCCCCACTGGCGGGGCCGGGTTGGCGGCACCGGCGGGAATCTGCAGCTTGATATATCCTTTAATTTTTTTCTCTTTTGCCATTTTTTTGTTACTCCATATTTTTTACTGCTTACTGCGGTAAAACTAGTTCTTTTCCACCTGCAGAAAATCCACTTCCACAGGGGTGGCGCGGTCAAACACGGTTACCATCACCTTCAGTTTGTTTTTCTGTTCGTTTACATCTTCCACCACGCCAATAAAGTGCTTGAACGGACCTTCGGTAATACGCACGCTTTCGCCGCGTTCAAATTCCACCATATGTTTCGGTTTGCCGCTGGTATTATCGGTAAGTTCCACAATACCGGCAATTTCCTCTTCCGGCAACGGCACCGGGTTGGGGTCTCCCAAAAAGCCGGTAACGCCGCTGATATTGCGGATAAACCAGTATGCTTCACTGGTTAATAACATCTGCACCAACACATAACCGGGGAAGAATTTGCGTTTACGTAAGATTTTTTTATTTTGTTTTACTTCTACTACTTCTTCGGTAGGAACCAAAACGTTAAAGATACGGTCTCCAAAATTTTGGGAATCCACATTTAAGAGAATTTTTTCTCTTACTTTGTCTTCATGACCGGTTTGGGTATGCACAACGTACCAGCATTTTTCTTCAGACATTAGCGTCCTCCAACGACGAGCCCCAGCACTTTGGTAAGGCCAAAGTCTATAATGCTGACGTACGCGGCCAAAATAGCCACCACAATGGCTACCAAAATGGTGGATTGCACCACTTCTTTGCGTGTCAGCCAGGTGGATTTTTTAAGCTCGGCTACCGATTGTTTCAGAAAACTGATTGCTTTGTTCATAAAGTTATCCGTTGTTCCTAAAATAAAACTGGCAGGAGCGGAAGGACTCGAACCTTCAGTCCCGGTTTTGGAGACCGGTGGTTTACCAGTTAACCGACGCTCCCACTAAAATTAAGCCTTGCTTTCTTTGTGCTTGGTGCTCTTGCCGCACTTTTTGCAGAACTTGTTGAGTTCCAGCTTATATTCTTTCTTTTTGCCGCGGACCTGATAGTAGTTTTTATTTTTGCATTCCGTGCAGGCCAGCGCAATGGTGATTCTTTCAGTTGCCATCTTAATTTTCCTTGATATTTGGGGGATATCCCCCGGGTTAACGTTCACTTTAAGGATATCTGCAGGGACATTGTGTTACCAATGTCCCTGCAACAGTGAACTAAACAATTTTACTACTCAATAATCTTGGTGACGACGCCGGCGCCTACGGTGTGGCCGCCTTCGCGGATGGCGAAGCGCAAGCCTTCTTCCATGGCTACGGGAGTGATCAGTTTCACTTCAATTTCGGCATTGTCGCCGGGCATAATCATGTCTTGTTTGAAAGTAAGTTCACCGGTCACGTCCGTGGTTCTCAAGTAGAACTGCGGTTTATAACCAGGGGTCAGCGGGGTGTGGCGGCCGCCTTCTTCTTTCTTCAAGATGTATACTTGCCCGATAAAGTGTTTGTGCGGGGTTACAGATTTAGGAGCAGCCAATACCTGGCCTCTTTCAACCTGAGTTTTTTCAATACCGCGCAACAAGATACCTACGTTATCGCCGGCGATACCTTCGTCCAACAATTTGCGGAACATTTCGATACCGGTGGCTACGGTGTTCAAGGTGTCGCGGAAACCGATGATTTCCAACGGATCACCCACGTGTACCTTACCGCGTTCAATTCTGCCGGTGGCTACGGTGCCGCGACCGGTGATGGAGAATACGTCTTCTACAGCCATCAAGAACGGTTTATCGGTATCGCGTTTCGGTTCAGGAATCCAGGTATCCAAAGCGTCCATCAATCTGTGGATAGAGGGCTCACCCAATTCGCTCTGGTCGCCTTCAATGGCTTTCAAAGCGCTGCCGCGGATGATCGGGGTGTTGTCGCGGTCAAATTCATATTTGCCCAGCAAATCGCGGATTTCTTCTTCTACCAAGTCCAACAAATCTTTATCATCTACGAGGTCCACTTTGTTGAGGAATACCACCAACCGCGGTACGTTTACCTGTTTGGCCAACAGTACGTGTTCGCGGGTCTGGGGCATCGGGCCGTCAACAGCGGAAACCACCAAGATAGCACCGTCCATCTGGGCGGCACCGGTGATCATGTTCTTAATGTAGTCGGCGTGGCCGGGGCAGTCAATGTGAGCGTAGTGTCTTTTATCGGTTTCGTATTCCACGTGGGAAACGGCGACGGTTACAATCTTGGAAGCGTCGCGGACTACGCCGCCTTTAGCGATATCGCTATAAGCCATGGCTTTGGCTTTGCCTTCTTTAGCCAATACTTTGGTGATAGCGGTGGTTAACGTGGTCTTACCGTGGTCTACGTGACCGATGGTACCGACGTTAACGTGCGGTTTGCTTCTGGAAAATTTTTCCTTTGCCATTTGTCTAGTTCTCCTGTTTCTAATGTTTACTTCTTATTGTTTAGTTGTTCCAAAACCAAAGCTGGGAGTGGGAATCGAACCCACGACCTTTTCCTTACCATGGAAATGCTCTACCGACTGAGCTACCCCAGCATTAAAATACTGCCGGGTCTTAACTAATGATTTCAAAACAAGCTGGGAGTGGGAATCGAACCCACGACCTTTTCCTTACCATGGAAATGCTCTACCGACTGAGCTACCCCAGCAACTACCCTTTATTGGGTGTTATAAGCGGGCGATGGGAATCGAACCCACGTATCAAGCTTGGAAGGCTAGTGTTCTACCATTGAACTACGCCCGCAATAAGACAGCACTTTATTATACCAAAAAAAAACTCCCAACGGAAGATTCCCCGGGTATATTGGAACCGTCTTACGCGGGAGCAGGTACGCCCGGCCCGCTTTTATTATATGGTTATTGTAGCAAATATAAAGCCCGCCGTACATACCATTACACAAAAAAGGCGGGCGCGCCCATAACGCGTCCGCCGGTAAATAGAATAGGGAGGCCGATTCCCCTACAAGAGGCTCACCCAAAAACGGGTCTGTCTTGGCACTCCCATACTGCTATTATAAAAAGGTTGGTTGAAATTTCAAGGCCTAATTTTAAATTCTGTTTTATTTCCATAAAATTATTTGCAGGCGTGGCTTTTTTTGATATAATAATTATGTTCTAATTTTTGCTGTACATGGTGCGGTGGCCAAGTGGTAAGGCGTGAGTCTGCAAAACTCATATTCGCGGGTTCGATTCCCGCCCGCACCTTTTTTTATTGCCTTTTTATCCTTTAGCACCTAAGCCCGCCCAAGCGGGCTTTTTGTTTATCCGGCATTAAAGCGCCCCTTGAAAAAGCCGTATTTTAGCCACATATCCCCAATATGTGTAGAAATAAAAAAGCCGGGCCTTGGGGCCCGGCTTTAGACTGTTTCCCCAGAGGTTAATCCTCTTGCGGAGGGACTTCCGGCAAAATGACGTCTTTGCTCTTATCCTGCGGTATGGGGATACCAAAGAGCTTTAAGTTAAGCCAATCGCCAAATTCGTCCAATAATATATAGGTTACAGGCGTCATCAGCAGTGTTACCAGCAAGGACAAAGCCTGCCCGCCCACAATCACGATGGCCAAGCTGCGGCGTTCTTCCGCCCCGGCCCCGTTGGAAATAATCATCGGGGCCACACCCATAATCAGGGTCAGCGTGGTCATTAAAATAGGGCGTAAGCGCACGCGGTTTGCCTGCAGGATGGCTTCCGTACGGCCATAACCGCGGGCACGCAGCTGGTTGGTATAATCCGTCTGCAAAATGGCGTTTTTGCTTACCACACCAATTAACATGAATATACCCAGCAAGCTGTATACGTTCATGGTTTGCCCCGTTAACAGCAGGGAAAGCACGGCAAACGGAATGGTAAGCGGCAAGGACACGATGATAGCCACCGGGTGGGTATAACTTTCAAACTGGGCGGCCAAAATCATGTATTTAAACAGGAAGGCCAAAATGAATGCCATAATAAAGGACATAAACATTTTGCCCATTTCCTGCGAGGCACCCGTTACCCCGCCACTGTATTCCACGCCGGCATGCAAGTCTTGAAAGGCTTGTTCCATAATGGCCAGGGCGCTGCGCTGGTCAATACCGTTCAAGTTGGTTTGCACGGTTACCTGGCGCTGGCGATTGAAACGGTCAATTTGGCTGGGGCCGGTGCCTTCTTCAATAGAGGCTACAGAATCCAAACGGACTATACCGTTTTCCTCATTATCAGCCGGAATCATCAACGCGGCAATGGCGGCTTTATTATCGCGGTATTCTTCCGCCACGCGCACGCGCACTTCATACAGGTCGTCCCCTTCCTTATATTTGGTGATGTCATCTTCACCGCCCACCATGGTGCGCAAGGCGGAGGCAATGTCGGACACTTTTACCCCCATGCTGTAGGCTTTATCGCGGTTGATGACCACGCGGTATTCCGGTTTGGATAAGTCTAAAGACAAGTCCAAATCAATAAAGCGCGGGTCTTTGGAGAGTTGGGCAATCATTGTATTGCCGTATTCGGCCAGTTGGTTCAAATCCGGGCCGGACAATACATACTGCAATTCATAAGAACCGGCGGAAGGCCCGTCACTCACAATATAAGAGGTGGTTTGTAAGCCCTTATATTTCTTCATCATTTGGCGGGTTACTTCCAAATAATCATTGGTGGTTAAGCCTTCGCGTTTTTCGCGGTCTTCCAATTCATAACGCACAAACCCTTTGTTGGAAGGGTTCGAATCTGCAAAGCTGTTGCTGCCCACACCGGCCACTACCAAGGTGTCTTTTACATGCGGCAGGCGCAAGACGTCTTTTTCAATTTGCTGCAAAATATCCAGCGTATCATTATAGCTGGTGCCCACCGGGGCTTCTACCGTAATTTGCACCTTGCCGCTGTCATCCACCGGGATGAATTCCCCGCCCACTTTGGCTAACATCGGGAACAGCATGAGCACACAAAATACAGCTACAGCCACCATAATTTTGCGGTGGTGGATGGACCAATCCAACAGCGGGATATACCAGTCCACCAGTTTTTTGTTTACCGAGTCCACCAGTTTATCCAGCTTGGTTTTGGCTTGCCCCTGCTTTAACATTTTGGCGCACAACATAGGGGTTAAAGTCAACGCCACCACACCGGACAAAGCAATAGCAAATACCACCGTCATGCCGTAACTGTTCACCACGCGGCCAATCATACCGCTCATATACGCCAGCGGCAGGAAAATAACCAAAATGGACAGCGTGGTTGCCACTACGGTAGAGGTAATCTCGCGTGAGCCGTCCTCCGCCGCCTGCACAGGGGTTTTGCCGTATTTTTCCATATGGCGGAAGATGTTTTCCAACATTACAATAGCGTCGTCAATCACGATACCTACCGCCACGGTAAGGCCCAATAGCGTCATGGTATCAATGGTAAACCCGCTCATTTTCATAAAAATGAACGAACCGATAATGGAAATAGGCATGGCCAAAAAGGATATAAAGGTGGAGCGCAAAGACCCCATAAAGATAAGCACCATGACCCCGGCTAAAAAACCGCCCAAAACCAAGTGTTCCAACACCGTATGCACGGAAGCCTTAATGTTGCCGGACTGGTCCATCATTAAAGAAATCGTGATGTCTTTGGGCAAGGTGGGTTTAATCAGCTCCAGCTTATCCTTTACACCCTGCACCACGGCCAATGTGTTAGTGCCGGACTGTTTGGTTACTTCCAGCGTTACGGAGCGGCGTTTGTTTAACCAGGAGGATTCGCGTTCATATTCGCCGGAGTCCTCGGCATAGCCAATATCGGAAATTTTAATGGAAGCCCCTTTGCGTTTGGCAATAAACACGTCATTAAATGCCTGCACCGTGGGAATACGGCCCAAAATACGCAAGGTATACTCCTGGTGTTCCTGTTCCACGCGCCCGCCCGGGATTTCCACGTTCTGCTCAGACAAAGCCTGGGCGACATCACTGATAGGCAGGTTTAAAGCAAACAATTTAAACGGGTTGACGATAACGTGGATTTCACGTTCGCGGCCGCCTACGATGTTTACGGAACCCACGCCACGGATGTTTTCAATATTTTCTTTTACTTTATCTTTGGCAAGCTCAGTTAAGTCTACAATGTCGCGGTCACCGGACACCACCACGTTTAACACGGCAATGGCGTCCATATCCAGTTTTTGCACAATAGGCGCATCGGTACCGTCCGGCAGGTCGTTCTTAATCAGTTCTACTTTATCGCGCACTTCCTGGGCGGCCACATCGCGGTCTTTGTCCATATCAAATTTAATACTGACCAAAGACGCCCCTTCCATACTTTGGGATTTAATTTCATCTATCCCTTCCACCTGGTTGACGGATTCTTCTATTACCTTTGTGATAGAAGTTTCCACTTCTTCCGGGCTGGCGCCCGCCAGAGAAGTTTGCACCAAAACGTATGGAATATCAATATTGGGGAACATGCCTACCCCCATGCCGGAGTAAGACATAAGCCCCAATACCACCACGGCCACACTTAACATAATAGTGGCAACCGGGCGGTGAATAAAAATAGAAGTTAGCCCGTGTTTCTTTTCCCGGCGGGCCGGCTGCTGTGCTGCAGTTTGTTTTTCTTCTTGCATAATACCCCGCTTTATTTGCCTAAATCAATTTTGCTGCCATCCTGCAGGCCATAGGCAAATTCCAAAATCACGTCCCCTTCTTTTAAACCGTCGGCAATTTCCAAATAATCGGTATTTTCAAACCCTACGGTAACCGGTTTTTTCTGTGCGGTTTTTCCGTCTGCAGAGGGGACAAATACAAAGGTTTCACCTTCCTGGCGATATAAGCTCTTTTTGGCAATAGACACGGCGTCTTTCTTTTCAGACAAAGTAATATCCACCTTGGCAAACATGCCGGATTTTAACAAACCTTTGGGGTTATCGGCCCAAAATTCCACCGCCACGGCGCGGCTGTTTGCGTCCACCACCGGGCTGATAATTTGCAGACGGGCATTGAATTCTTTGCCAGGCAAAGCGTCAATGCGCAAAGTAGCCGGCTGGCCTTTGTAAATCTCCCCGATATAGCGCTCCGGTATGTCCACCGCCACGCGCACGCGTTCCTGGTTGACAACCAGGGCCACCGGGGTGGAAATGGTTACGTTGGCGCCCGGGTCCAAATACACACGGCCGATTACACCCGTTAAGGTAGAAGGCACCACCACCGGTTCATACACCGCGCCCACTTCGTCGCGTTCAATTAAAGAAACGGTTTGATTCTTTTTTACTGCATCGCCTTCACGCAGCAGGTTTTTAAGCAATTTGCCTTCCACACGGGGGTAAAGGGTGGCTTCTTCCCACGCTTTGATACTGCCGGACATTAAAAGCTGGTGTTTCAAATCCCGTTTTTGCACCGTTTCCGGTCGCACGGCAAATACATCCAAGGCTACCCCGTCCAACGGGGAACCGGCTTTAGGTTTCAAAAATACATAAGCCGCCATCAGCACCATCAGCACCACGATGGCTATTTTAATGTTTCTACTTGTTTTCTTTTTCATACAGTTCAACCTCTACCCCTACGGCAAATTTTAAATCAGAAAGCGCAATGGCGCCGTCATACACGGCCTGCACGTATTGCAGGTCGGAGTCGTTCACGTTGGCAATAGCGTCGTTCAGCTCCAACTGGCTGGTTAAGCCCGCGCGGTAGCGCTGCATTTGGGCTTCCAGGTTTTCGCGCGCCTGTTCCACCACGCCTTTGGTGGCTTCAATGCGGTTGCGGGCCTCGTCCAAATTAAGCCACGCTTCTTTTACCTGAATGCGCACATTTTTTAACTTATTTTGATACGCGGCCACGGCCTGCTCGTAAGCCAGTTCTTTTTGTGCCACTTGAGAGCTTACCTTAAAACCTTCAAATAACGGAATGCTTAACGTAAGCCCGGCAGTGGAAGACCAATAGCGTTCCTGTTTGTCATTGGGAAAGCCCTGATCCGTCAAGCCGTTAAACGTATAATCGGCACTTAAAGCCAGCACCGGCATATGGCCGGACTGGGCAATTTTAACATTATAATGTGCCGCGTCCACCGCCAATTTGGAAAGGATTAATTCCGGGCGGTATTCCATGGCTTTTTGGTACAAAACGTCTAAAGAGGGCACCTGCGGGAGCGTTAAATCCTTACGCGTCCAGGTAAGGTAGATTTTGTCTTCCGGGTCCCGGTTTAAAATTTGGCGCAGATACAGGTTGCCCAGCTCAAAATTCTTTTTAGCTTGAATGACGGTAGGTTCAATATTTTCCACCTTTACCTTTTGGGTCAATACGTCCAAGCTGCTGGCTAAACCCTGCTTGTATTTGGCGCGGGTTTCGTCCAGGTGCTGCTGGGCAATTTTTAAGTACTCTTCCTGCACGCGGATATAGGCGGAAGCGTAAATAATATCGTAACAGAACTTAACCACCTGCTGGGTAACCAAATCGCGCACGTGCTTTAAATTATATACCCCTTCCTGTGTGCCCACTTTGGCCAGGTTTACATTATTGCGCACTTGCCCGCCGCTCCATAATACCTGGCTTAAATTTAAACCGGCTCCGTAGGTATTATTTTTACCTACTTCCACCATATCCCCGCCGCCAAGGGCAAACCGGGGCTTTTTAATAGCGCGGGAGTAAGACGCATCCAGCGATAACTTCGGATAATAACCGGAGCGTGCTTCCGACAGCTGTTCCTCATAAATGGCCTTTAACTTTTCGGCATCAATTACTTGGTAACTGTCCGAAAGGGCCATTTTAATAGCGTCGGAAATAGTAATTTTCTCCCCACCCACATCCTGCTCGGCAAATAAATTAGATGCCGGAGTGGGGGCCATGGCGCCCAAACAGACGGACGCCCCGCATACGGTCATTACCGCAGTGGCAACCCATTTCTTCATATTATTTTCCTTGTTCCTCGTAATATTTGTTAATTCCCAATAAAATGATTTTTATCAAACGCGTAATTTGGCCTTCATCATAATCCGTACCGCGTTTGCCGTCATACACATATGTGTCTACATAAGAATTCAGCATCACCTCAAAAAACAAAGCGGATACCAAAATCCCGATGTCTCTCGCTGCACCCGGATACAGCCGCTGGGTTTGCTCCTTTTGGCGTAAATAATCCGCCAGCAGTTTTTCCGCGGTAGGGCGGCGGGTTTCCGCCGGGAATTTTTTATTTAAGGTATAAGCAATCATCTGCATGACAAATTTAGAGTTAATAGGTTCTTTTCTAAAAAAATCCAAATGCGCCTTTAACAATAAATTTAACACTTCTTCCAGCCCATGCCCTTTGGCATAAGCTTCGTCCATTAACACCAAAAACCGCTGTTCATGTTCTTCTACAATGCTTTGGCACAAATCTTCTTTATTTTTAAAATAATAATACAAAACCGGCTTGGTTACCTTTACCTTTTCGGCAATTTCACGCATGGAAACCTGATCTATCCCCTTTTCGGCCATTAAAGAAAAAGCGGCCTTTTTTATAATAGAACGCATGCGCCGTTCCCGGGTTTGTTTATCCGTTTTGGTATGTTCGTTTGATTTCATAATATACTCATCCAGTTTGTTAGCCTACCTACCGGTAAGTACATTATATCATAAAAACGTACCCCTTCCATGCACTTATGCAACCCCAAACACGTCTTTTTTATTACAAAAAACATCCCGCCCCTATACAGAGGCGGGATAAAAAGGCTTTTTGGGGCTAAAATAACAATACCAGGCCCCAAATAAAAAATATGCCAGCCAATACGGCACTGCCCACTGCCGGCAAGGCGCAAAAGAACACCGCCCCGCAGGCGCACCAGCCGCCTACATTCCATAAACGGCTGATATTGCGCAGCAAATACCCCAGCTGTAACCCCAATACCAATAACACACAAAGCGGTACAATAAAGGATAATACCGGGACAGCCAACGCAATCACACTGGCGGCAATCAGCAAGCCTTTAATAAAGCCGGCCGTGCCAATTAAAATAAATAATTCCGCCGGGGAAGCCTTATGGCCGGAAAAATCCAAAAACAATGCCGCGCAGGCAGCCATTACCAGCCCCAGCAGTATTTCTGCCGCAAACCAAACAGCTGTTTTAAACAGAAAGGCAAACACGCCCAAAGCGGACCCGGCATTAAAAATACATACCGCCGCCAGCGCCGCCAGCAAGTACCCGGCAAAACCGGCCCCATATGCACGCACGACAAACAGATGGCGCAAACCTTGCCGGGGGTCTTTCATATATAAATAATAGGCTTGTAGCAAATGTTGCATAATGCCTCTAATTCATCCACAAATAAGATACGCTGGGAGTGGTAATGGTTTCCAGCTGTTTAACCAAAGCGGTGCGGCTGTCCATACTGCTGCCTAAAGAGAAGAAGAACTCTCTTAAACCGTCCCCGCGCTGGTTGATGATTTTGGGGTTTTTTAAACCGGTCAGTTCACCGGCCAATTGGCGGGCTTCTTCTTCTCCGCCCAGTTTATCAATAAAGCCCAGTTTGTAAGCGCGTTCCCCGGTGAATACACGCCCGTCGGTATATTCGGTTAAGTCTTCCGGCTTTACGCCCGGGCGCCCCGCTTTTACCGCGGCAAAAAATTGGCCGTATGTTTCGCTTACCATATCCTGCAGCAAGGCTTTTTCCGCATCATCCATCGGGCGGTAATAGGCGCCCATGTCTTTATATTTGCCCGAGGTAATGGGCGTAATTTTAATACCCAGTTTATCAAACAAACCTTCTAAATTGCTGGTTTGCATAATAACCCCTACCGAGCCGGTAATCGTGCCCGGTTCCGCCACAATTTTATCGGCCGCCATGGCTACATAAAAACCGCCGCTGGCCGCCACGTCACGAAACAGCGCCACAATCTTTTTGCCCTGCTGTTTGGCTTTTTGCAGTTCACCGTAAATGTTTTGTACGGAAGCTACCGTTCCGCCGGGGGAATTAATATCCAGCACAATGGCTTTTACATTTTTATCCGCCGCAGCCGTGCGTATGCTTTTGGCAATGGCCGAAGCCCCCTGAGAGCGGGAGAACGGGCCGGAGTCATTACTTTCGGCAATCACCCCGCGGATTTTTATCCACGCAATACCGGGCTGGCTTTTTTTGTTCATTGCGCCTACCAAAGCGGCGTTTTCACTTTCCGGTTTTATTTCCGGGCAGGATACGCCGGGTTTCAACACAAGCATTACCCCGCAAACGGAAGAAACCACAAACGCCAGTAACAGAAGCGTGCTCCACACATTGCGCCCGAACGGATGCTTGCTGTGGGCAGAAGCGGCAGGAGCGTCTTGTTTCTCCGCCGGCTGTTCTGCCGGGGCGGCCTTCGGTTCTGCGGCCGGGTGCGCAACGTCCTGCGGGATAGGCAGGGGCTGCGGTTTTAACGGGGCGGGAAGCCCTAGCGTGGAAGCGGTTTTTTCGTTTTCGTACAGGCGTTTTTCCCAGGTTTTTTCAAACTTATCCTGTGTGGGGGCAGTGGGAAAAGCGTCTTTCCAGTCTTCGGTATTCATGGTCATAAAAATCCTCTCCGGTAAAATCTTAATTAATTATACAATTTAAATTGCTAGAATATTTTTATCCAATTTATTAAACCCGCGCCATACGCGGGGGAGGGCTTATGTTTACCGGGGTTTACACCGCTTTAATTACGCCGTTTGACGCAAACGGGAATATTGATTACCCCTCCTTAGGGGCTTTGCTGGAAACACAAATAAAAGCCGGGGTGGACGGGCTGGTTCTTCTGGGCACCACGGCCGAAGCCGCCACCATGACGGCTAAAGAAAAACAAGATTTGTTGGATTTTGCCGTTAGTAAAATAAACGGCCGCGTAAAAATCATCATTGGCACCGGCACCAACAACACCGTTACCACACTGGAAAACACCCGCATGGCCTTAACCTATAAGCCAGACGGCGTGCTGGTGGTTACCCCTTATTATAATAAGCCCAATGCCGCGGGCCTAATTGCCCATTACCAGGCCGTTGCCCAATTGGGCGCGCCCATTGTGCTGTATCACATACCGGGCCGCACAGGGCTTAAAGTGCCCGCCGCCACCATGGACAAACTGCTGGAACAGGTGCCGCAAATACGCGGGGTCAAAGAGTCCGACTATGACATGACCGGCGTAACGGATTTTGCCGTCAAACATACGGGAAAAATAGATTATTTGTGCGGCAATGACGATTTGTTTTTATCCTTCCTTTCCATTGGTGCCAGCGGCATTATCAGCGCGGCGGCCAACGTGTTTGCCCCGGCTTTTGTGGCCGTATACAAAGCGTTTCAAAAAGGGGACACGCAAAAAGCGTGGGAACTGTATAAACCGCTTTACCCGCTTATTAAAGCCTGCTATTTTGAAACCAACCCCACTTGCGTAAAGTATATTTTATCCCGCTTAAACGTATGCGGGGAGACGGTGCGCCTGCCTTTGGGCCCGGTGGCAAAAGAAACCAAAAGCAAGGTGGACGCCCTGCTGGAAAAAGCAGACGCCAATTTATTTATTTAAGAGGACTTTATGAAAACCGCAGGTATTATCGGCATTAACGGCATGGTAGGGCAGAAACTGCTGGCCGAGTTTAAAAAAATCAAAATTCCGTTTGAAATAAAAACTTTTGGCCGCAAAGACAACATTACCCCCCTGGATATTGCCGTTTTGTGTACGGATAATCCGGACTCCCGCCTGCTGGCCAAAGAATTAAAAGACAAAGTGCGCTTTATTGTGGATATGTCTTCCGAGTTCCGCCTGGAGCCCGATGTGCCCCTGGTCATACCGGAAATCAACCCGCAAACCATCACCGCAAATACGCACTTAATTGCCAGCCCCAACTGCACCACCACCGGCCTGGTGATGACCCTGGCCGCCCTGCGTGGGCACTATACGCCAACGGAAATTTTCTTTTGTTCTTACCAGGCCATCAGCGGCGGCGGCAAAAAACTGCTGGAAGATTTCCACACTCCCGGTTCTTTATATGCCGGCAACTGCGTGCCGCAAATCGGCTCCATTCAACCCAGCGGCTACACCAGCGAAGAGTTAAAAGGCATTTTTGAAACCCGCAAAATTTTAGACTTGCCAAACGTAAAAGTATACCCGCACACGGTGCGCGTGGGGGTGGAAAATTCCCACTCTTTAGGCGTAACGGCCAAGTTGGACAAACCGGCCGATTTAGACGAAATCAAAAACTTGATGAACGCCTTCCCCAATTTAAAATATACGGACGATATTGTAACCCCCAAACAGGTAAGCGGGCAGGAAACCACCTATGCCTGCCGCCTGCGCCGGGATTTGTATGAACCCAATATCATCCATTACTTTATTACATTTGACAACCTGCTAAAAGGCGCTGCCATGAACGCCCGCCAGATAGTGGAGTTGCTGTTGGAGAAATTTTAATGAAATCTATTTTAATAAACGGCGGCAAAGGCAAAATGGGCCAAGCGCTTGCCCGCCTGATAGAAAAGAACCCCTCCCTGGGGCTCAGCGTGGCCGCCCTGCACGAAGCGGGTGATCTGCTTCCCCCCCGGTTTGACTGCGTGATTGATTTTTCCTCCCCCCAGGGCGCGCAGGAAGCCTTTTACCTGGCCCGCGAAAAGAAAAAACCCTTTTTAACCGGCACCACCAATTTGCCGGAAACATTCCTTTTCCAAATGCAGGAAGAAGACAAAATCCCCGTGTTTTACGCGCCCAACGTAAGCCTAAGCGTGTATTTTTTTACCGAACTGGCCAAAACCGCCGCGCGTATGTTCCCGGGGTATGAGGTGGCCCTGCACGAGGTGCACCACATACATAAAAAAGATGCACCCAGCGGCACCGCCAAAAAACTGGCCGACGCCCTGCACCAACCTTGGGAAAAGGTAACCTATGAACGCATAGGGGAAACCGTTGGCACGCACCGCGTCACTTTCAGCTGTGCGTTGGACGCAATCACCCTGGAACACAAAGCCTTAAACCGGGATCTGTTTGCCGATTCCGCCCTGCATATCGCCCTGTGGCTGATGCAGCGCGAAGCGGGCTTCTACACCATGTCTGATTACGCTAAATTTAAACTTAAGGAAAAGCAAAAATGAAAATTCACTTCGTAGGAATTGGCGGCGTGGGTATGAGCGCCCTGGCGCAGCTGCACGCAATGGGTAAAGATATAGTAACCGGGTCTGACCGGTTAATCAGCAAAGGCTATACGGACTTGGCCCTTTGGGACTATTTAAAAAAATTAAACATAGCCCTCTTTCCACAAGACGGCAGCGGCATTGACGAAAAAACGGATTTGGTGGTTTTGTCTTCCGCTATTGAAGAGGATAACCCCGAGCTGAAAAAAGCCAAAAAAATGGGGATTAAAATTATACACCGCTCGGACTTGCTTGCCAAACACGTGGCCGAACACCGCACCGTTGCCGTTTCCGGCACCAGCGGCAAAAGCACCACCACCGCCATGGTGTATGATATTTTGGCCTTTGCGGGGCTTAGCCCGTCCGTCATTACGGGGGCGGCTATTCTTTCTTTGCAGAAAGACCAGGGCGTCTTTGGCAATGTATATAAAGGGGAAAGCGACATTTTGGTCATTGAGGCCGACGAGAGCGACGGCTCCATCGTGCAATACCGCCCGCACCTGGGCATTTGCTTAAACCTGCAAAAAGACCATAAAGAAATTGACGTGCTGCAAGGCTATTTTAAACAATTTATCAGCCATTGCAAAAAAGCCATTGTAAATGCCGAAGAACCCAACCTGACCGCCATTGCCGGCGAGGCCAAAACCTTTGGCCTTACCCGCGGGGACATACACCCCTCGGCCATCAAGGCGGACGGTTTTGGCTCTGACTTTACCATCAACGGCCAGGAATTTCGCCTGCATATTCCGGGCCTGCACAATGTGGCCAATGCCACCGCGGCCGTAGCCGCCGCCCTGGAAATGGGGGTGGACTTGGAAACCTGCGCCAAAGCCTTAAACAAATTTACGGGCATTGCGCGCCGTTTTGCCAGCGTGGGCACCTATAA
Source organism: uncultured Elusimicrobiales bacterium (assembly GCA_944327085.1). GTDB lineage: Bacteria > Elusimicrobiota > Elusimicrobia > Elusimicrobiales > Elusimicrobiaceae > Avelusimicrobium. The sequence goes on from CALVGG010000004.1 coordinate 41,985, forward strand.
CAAAATAGAAGTCATTGACGATTTTGCCCACAACCCGCACAAACTGGGCGCCACGATAGACGCTGCCCACCTGCGCGGCAAACGCGTGCTGGCGTTTTACCAGCCGCATGCGTTTACCTCCATCAAACTGTTGGCGCCGGAATTTGTGGACAGCTTTGCCAAACACATCGGCCCGGATGACCACCTTTGGCTTACGGAAGTGTATTACCCGGGTGGCACCATACCGCAAGGCGTATCCTGCCAAACCATTTACGAGGGCCTGCGCGCACGCGGCGTAAACGTAACGTATGACTCCTGCCGCGAACGCCTGCTGGCTGATATTGCCGCCAGCGCCCAACCGGGGGACGTCATCCTGGTGCTTGGCGCCAGAGACCCCACCCTGACGGACTTTGCCCGCAAAATTTTGGACGCCTTGCGCGAACACAAAAAAACGGGCACCTGCAAAGAGTGCTTGCTGGGCAACTGCTGTATGGCCTACAGCAAATAATTTAAAACCCCCGCTTTAGTAAGCGGGGGTTTTTTATGTTAGGCAAAATTACCTACTAGCGGCCTTTTTGCGTTTTCTTTTCACCGTCCATGCGGGAGGCAAAAATGCGCGCGTTCACCAACTGCTTAAACACGCGGCCGCGGTGTTCAAAATCTTTAAACTGGTCAAAAGAGGAACACGCCGGAGACAATAAAACAATATCCCCTTTTACGGCGTTTTCAAAAGCGTAATCCACCGCGCGGGGCAAGTCCCAACAGCGTGTAACCGGGAACACCGGCCCCAACTCGGCCTCTATTTTATCCATCGCCTCCCCTATGCAAAGCACGCGTTTGCAATACTCCTTAAGAAGCGGCACGAGCGGCGCGTAAGAGGCTCCTTTATCCCTCCCGCCCAAAATAAGCCATATATTACGGCTTTTATCAAAAGATTTTAAGGCGGTAACGGTAGAATCTACATTGGTGGCTTTGGAATCGTTTACATAAACCACGCCCGCATGGTGGGCAAATTGCTCTATGCGGTGCTCCATGGCGTTAAAGCGGTTAAAAACGGCCTGTACGGTATCGGGCTTCACCCCGGCCGCCAGCGCCATTAATGCGGCGGCCATGGCGTTTTCCACATTGTGTATGCCTTTTAAATGGGGCGGGCGGAGCTGGTATCCTTCGCTGAAAATAATTTCATCCCCGTCAAAAAATACGTCCGTTTTTAATAAATGGTTGGGGTGGGTGGAAAAAGCCAGCAGTTCTCCCTTGGCCTTGCCCGATATTTGCGCGCAGGCCGCGTCCGCCCCGTTAAGCACCAGCACATCGCCTTCCCGCTGGTTTTTAAACACTTTGGCCTTGGCTTTAATGTAGTTTTTCATACCGCCGTGGTGGTCCAAATGATCGGGCGTTACGTTTAAAATACAGGCGTATTTGGGGCGGAAGTAGGTGCTGTCTTCCAGCTGGTAGCTGGAAACTTCTATCACCAAAAAATCACCGGGTTTTAACTGTTCCACCACGCTGGAAACCGGCGTGCCGATATTGCCGGAAACAAAAGTTTGCCGGCCTTTGTCTTCCCGCTGGCAGTGTTCGTCCAAAATTTCACCCAGCAAAGCGGTGGTGGTGGTTTTTCCGTTGGTGCCGGTTACGGCAAAAACGGTAATATCTTTGGGGGCAAAGGCCAGGGCGGTTTCCAGTTCGCTAAAAACGGGTATGCCGCGTTTTTTACACTCCAAAAGCACCGGGCTGCCGGGCAAAATACCGGGGCTTTTAACAATAAAGTCACTGTCAAAAACGGCTTTGGTGTGGCCGCCCGTTTCCACCAAAATGCCGGCGGGCAGGTTAAAAGAGTCCGCATATTCTATAAAGGCTTCTTCACTAATCAGCACGTTATAACCCCGGCGTTTAAGCAGGGCCGCTGCGGCGCGCCCGCTGCGGCCAAAGCCAATTACGCAGGCTTTTTTATATTTGTTTTTATGAAACACGGCTTTTACTCCCTAAGAACGCTAAAACGGTTTCTTTATCGGAAAAATGTTTTTTTTCCGTACCGATGATTTGGTAATCCTCATGCCCTTTGCCGGCAATGATGACAATATCCCCGCTTTGGGCATATGCCAGCGCGCGGCGTATGGCGGCGGCGCGGTCCGGCTCCACCACAAAGTTATTGCAGCCTTCCATGCCTTTTAAAATATCGGCAAAAATTTGCTGCGGGTCTTCGCGGCGGGGGTTGTCATTAGTTAAAAAAACCATATCGCTGCGTTTGCAGGCGCTGGCACCCATTAAAGGGCGTTTGGTGCGGTCCCGCTCGCCCCCGCAGCCAAATACGGTAATAATGCGGTCTTTTTTAAAGCGCTCCACCGTATCAAAGGCGCGGTTAAGAGCCTCATCGGTATAAGCAAAATCCACAAATACGTAAAAATCCTGCCCCGCCTGTACGCGCTCCATACGCCCCGGCACACCGGGCAGCAAGGCAAGCCCTTCCCGTACGGTTTGGGGGTCTATCCCCTGTTGCACGCACACGGCGTATGCCGCCAGTGCATTGTATACGTTATGGCGGCCCAATAAATGGATTTGGCACGGCGCGCCATTAATGGTAAAAGCGGTGCCGTCCAGCGTTTCCCGGATGTCTTTGGCCACATAGTCGGCCGGGGATTCCAGGCCGTAGGTTACCACGCGCACTTTGTCCTTAAATTCCTGCACTAAACGCCGGCCGTAGGCATCGTCTGCATTGATTACGGCACAGCGGTTCTTTTTTTCGTTTTGCAGGCTGGAAAGTTCTTCAAACAGTTTACGCTTGGCCTGAAAATAATTTTCAAATGTGAGGTGATAGTCCAAATGGTCCCGCTGTAAATTGGTAAATACGGCCGTATCAAAGTGGATGCGGCGCACGCGTTTCTGCTCCAAAGCGTGGGAAGAAACTTCCATCACCAAAAATTCGCTTTCTTTAAGCACCATTTTGTGCATCAGTTTAAACAGCGGCAAAGCGGCCGGCGTGGTATTGGGCGCGGCGCACTGCACTTTGCCGTTAATGCGGTAATTAATGGTACCCAAGGCGCTGACCCGCTTGCCCGCGTGGGTGAGTACGCTTTCCACCAAATAGGCAATGGAAGTCTTGCCTTTTGTGCCCGTAATGCCTATTACTTTTAACCGGTCCGAGGGGCGCTGGTAAAACTCGTAAGCGGCGTCTGCCATATCGCGCTCAATATCGTCGGACTGATAATACAGCACCCCGTAGCGTTTTTTAGCTGGCACGGCGGAAACAATCATCACCGCGCCGCGGGCAATGGCGTCGTCAATAAACAAGTTGCCGTCCACCCGCGCCCCCTGCAGGGCAAAAAAGATGGATCCCTGCCTTACGGCATTGGAATCAAAAGTTAAATCCGCCACCGGCAGATTGTTCAAATAGGCTAAACTGAGCACTTTGCTTAAACTCATAATACATATGTTATCAAATTGATAGAATTTAGTTATGCAAAAAGACCGTGCCTTTTTTGAACGCCTTTATAAGCGCTTTAACAAGCGGGGCCTGGTAACGCCGGACCCGCTGCAATTTCTGTATCATTACCCGCACATAAAAGACCGGGAACTGGCCGCTTTACTGGGGGCCTGTTTTGCGTACGGCAACGTAAAACAAATTATTAAAAATTTAAATAACATTTTTGCGCTTATGCCCCAAGGCCCGCACGCGTTTATTACAAGCCACAGCGCCAAAGACTTTCATAAAACTTTTGCCGGCTTTAAATACCGCTTTACCACCGGTCAGGAATTATGCGCCCTGCTGGTTAATTTAAAAACCCTGCTGGCCACATACGGCACACTGGAAAACTGCTTTTTACAAAGCTACTCCCCGCAGGACCCCACCGTGCTGCCCGCCCTGCGCGCCTTTGCCGCCAAACTGCGCCGCGGCGGGGAAATACACTCCCTGGTGCCGGACCCGCAAAAAACCTCCGCCCTCAAGCGTTTAAATTTATTTTTGCGCTGGGTTGTACGCCAAGACGAGGTGGACCCGGGCGGCTGGCAAAAGGTTTCTCCCTCCCAGTTGATTGTTCCGCTGGACGTACATATGCACCGCCTGGGCCGCATGCTGGGCTTAACCCGCCGCAACCAGGCCGATATGAACACCGCGCTGGAAATTACCCGCTCCCTGGCGCGTTTTAGCCCCAAAGACCCCATAAAATATGATTTTTGCCTCACCCGCTTTGGCATTCGGGACGATATGAACTATAAAGACCTTTCCGGAGCCGCCCGATGATGCGCACCCACGGCAAACCCCCGTTTACCACGGCCGTTGTGCATGGCGGGCCGGGGGCCAAAGGTTCTTTGTATTTTTTAGCAAAAGAACTATCCTCCTATACAGGCGTTTTAGAACCCATACAAACCCAATATACGCCACAGGCCCTGGCAGAAGAACTAAAAGAACAACTAACCCCCTTTGCAAAAACACCCCTTGTTGGGGTGGGGCACTCCTGGGGGGCGTGGCTTTTACTGCTCACCGCCCGGCAATACCCGCAACTGTTTAAAAAATTAATTTTAATCGGCTGCCCGCCGCTTACCCCGCAATACGCCGCAAAGATACAAGAAAGACGTTTAGATAATTTGCCCCTGCCCCTGGCCAAGCGCTACGTACACGCCATTAAAACCCTGCAGCAAGGCCCGCAGGAAGCACAAGCCGCCGCCCTGCAAGAACTGGGCGCTTTATGCGAGAGAGCCGACAATGTGGACCCTCTTGATTTAGGGCCGGACCCGGACGGCTTACAGCCCGATGAAAAAGCCTTCAGCCAAGTTTGGCCCCTGGCGCAAGCACTGCGCCAAAACGGGGATTTGTTAAATGCCCTGCGCCAATTATCGCTGCCCGTTACGCTCATACAAGGTCAACAAGACCCGCACCCCGCCCAAGGCGTATACGAACCGTTTGCCCGGTGCGCAAAACCCTTAACCGTACACATACTGCCCGCCTGCGGGCACAGCCCGTTTGCGGAGCGGCAGGCAAAAGGCCCGTTTTACATACTGCTGCGTAAACTAATACTGGAAAATTAAGAAAGTTCGTCCGTCACGATCCCATACTTGGTAAGCAAGCCAGGCAGGGAATAAACGCTAAAGCGTGCCCCGCGCAGGCAGTTGGTTTCCGGGTCCAACGCAAGGCCAAAAGAGGTGGTAAAATCAGTCTTTTCCAAATGAGTATGCAAAAAAGACGCGTGGGTTAAATCACACCGCACAAAAGACGCTTCCTGAAGCAAAGTTTGCACAAAAGACGCTTCGCGCAAATCACACTCTTCAAACACGGTTTTTTTAAGTGGAAGCCCCGCAAAAGAAGCAAAGCGCAGCATGCATTTTTTAAACCGCACCGCTAGCAGCCACCGCGCGCAAGCGTATAAAGGCAAGCCCTGCAATTTGCACTCCTCAAACACGACATTTTTAAAAGCGGTTCCTGTCACTTGCGCAAGGGACAAATCACACCCGAAAAAAAGGCAGTCTTCAAACGTAAGCCCGTTTAATACGGCCCCGGGCAGGCGGCAGTTTTCAAAGCGGCAGCGGGCAAAGCTATCCGTACCGGCAGGCAATGCTTCCAAGCGGGTAAACACCTGCCGGTATTGGGTGTTATTCATGGGCATTTTTTTCTTCAAATAACTCTTGTAATTCCTGCGCCATGCCGGAAAGATGCGCGCGGATTTGGGGTTGCTTGTCTTCCATCAACGGCAGCAGGCGGTGGCGTATCCAGTTGCGGGTGTAGGCATCGTCTGCATTGGTTTGGTCTGTCACGCAGGAAAGCGCGTTGGCCGCCAAATACGCTTCCACTTCCACGCGGGTAATGCACAAAAGCGGGCGCACAATTCCCACCCCGGTCGCCAGCGGGCGGCGCACCGGTATGCCGCAAAGCCCTTTGGCCTTGGTGCCGCGCAGAATATTGAGCAAAACGGTTTCGGCCTGGTCATCTAAATGATGTCCCAGGGCCACTTTAGTGGCGCCCCATTTTTTGGCCACGTCCGCCAAGGCCTGGTAGCGGCCTTTGCGCGCGGCGTGCTCCAGGCTTAAGTTCCACTTTTTGGCCAGCTGGCGCGCGGCTATTTTTTTGGTAAAAAAAGGAATGTTCCACTCGGCACAAAAAGCTTTGCAAAATTTTTGGTCAGCCAGGGCGTCCGCCCCGCGCAGAGAGTGGTTAACATGCAGGGCGGCTAATTCAAAATGTTTTTCTTTGGATAAATAATTTAAAAAATGAAGCAGGCATACCGAATCCGGCCCGCCGGAAAAACCCACCAATACGCTGTCCCCCCGTTTGATAAAACGGGACGCAAAAGCACGCATTCGGGGAAGAACGGAGGCTGAAAAACTTTTTTTTGTCATATAAAAAAGTATAATAAATATTACAGCCATTATGGGGTGAGTACTATGAAAAAGAGAATTTTAATTATTGAAGACGAAACGTCCATCGTGGAACTTTTAATGCTGGTTCTTATGCGCGAAGGCTATGAGGTAAAAGCCTGCCAAAGCGGACGCGAAGCCATCGCCATGATAAAAGAATTCCACCCGAATTTGATTTTGCTGGACGTGATGTTGCCGGGGATGGACGGGGCGTCCATCGTAAAAATATTAAATGAAGACGAACAGCTGGGCTCTATCCCGGTAATTGTTACTTCCGCTTTAATAGAATCCCAAAAATTGTTTGAAACCTACCCGCAGGTGAAAGACTTTTGCGCCAAACCGTTTGTGCTCAAAGACCTGGTAATTAAAGTAAAACAAGCCATCGGGGATTTATAATTTATCTGCCCGCAAACAAAAAAACCCCGCGCCGTAAAGCGCGGGGTTTTTATTTATGTCAAAACTAGCAGACGGAGTGTTCCCACTCCGCATAACGGCGCCAGAAATGTTCCAGCACTTCTTCCAATACCACTTCTTTCATAATATCCTGGCCCAGCAGTTGCTTTAAGCTTACAGCCGTGCTTTTTAAAGAAGCCGGTATTTTGTTGTTTACGTTAATGCCAATGCCCACCAGCATCCAGTCCGTCTTGGTTTCGGAGGCGGAGGCTTCTATCAAAATACCGCAAATTTTTTTCCAGCTGCGGGATTTAGCATCCCACGCCAGCACATCATTGGGGGCTTTGATTTTGGTTTTAATTTCAAACAAAGCGTTTAAGGCTTCACTCACCGCCTGGGCGGCTTTTATGCTAAAGCTTTGATTGCGGGACGGGCACGCATGCGGGCGCAAAATAAGGGTGAAATAAACGCCGCCTTCTTCTGCGCTGAAGGTGCGCTCAAAACGGCCGCGGCCGTTGGTTTGGCGGCAGGCCAGCACCATGGTGTTGGCAGGTTCGCCCTGTTCGGCCAGTTCTTTGGCTACGTTATTGGTGCTGTCCACCACTTCCAGCCCGATTACTTTTTCTACCGTTTGCACGGGTATTTGGGTTTCTTGCATAATTATATTCTACCAATTTTAAGGCATATCTGCCCGCCGCCGCGCATAGGCCCAAAAATCTGCCCATATTAGGCCCAAAGGCCCTTTTATTATAAGCATATAATTGTTTGAATAAATTTATGAGGATGCCATATTTATTTTCCGCCTGCTTATGTTTTTGTTTATTGGGCGCCGGCCTGCCCCCGGTGCACGCCCAGCAGTGGCATGCGGCCTTAAAACGCGCACAAAAAACGGCGCAAAAAACCCTTGTAAAAAATAACGGGCAAATTCATGCGGCCATAAAGCAGAGCGCGGCGCGCGCACAAAAAATGCATGCGTCCTTTAAACCCTTTAGCACGGAAAACGCCTTTGTAAACTCTTTTATATTGTTTGATAACTCCCATGGGAAAACCACCTCCGCCGCCGCAAACGGCTGGAAACTGAACGAAAACCGGGAGTGGCTTATACAGCGCATCCTGCATGAGAAAACTTTGCGGCAAATAGCAAAACAACAAAATAAATGGGAATCCTTTTTAAAAAGCACGCCCCCGCTGGCGCCCCGGCACATTAATTTGGCAAAACCCCCAATATGCCCGCATGGCCGGGTTTAACGTGCAGGTAATACTGCCGCTGGATGAATAAGGACGTTTACCATGAAAAGCTTTTTTATTTTATGTTTGATTATTTGTATGTTTACCGCCGCACCCGCGCACGCCCAGCATTGGCACACGGCCGTTAAACACGCCGAAAAAACCCTGCAGCGCAATATAAAACAATATAACGGGAATGTAGAAAAAGCCCTGCACAAAAACATCACCCGTGCGCAGGCCGTGCATCAGGCATTTGCCCGCACCAATTACTTTGCCCCCACCTTCAGCCTCGGCGCATTTACGGTTAAAGAACCTATCGGGCAATACACAACCCCGATGGTTTACGGTTGGACCATGGACGAAAACAACCTGTTTATTTCCCAGCGTATTATTTACGAAAGACACATCCGCCAATTATTAAAGAAAATAGATTTTTTCCAGCACAATAAAATACAAATGCCGGCCGGTATGCCGGCCAAAAAATTGGCAGCGCTTATACCGGCCGACAAAAAATACATTTTTATGGGGGAATACCATTACCAGCAAATTACCAAGCATTTAATGGATACATTAACGGCTTTTGTGCAGCTGTACCCGGATAAAAAAATAATTGTGTTTTCGGAATTTGCAGACGAGTGGGGCTTTGAACAATCCGCCGGGAACCCTTCGCTTATGCCTTATATCCAGCCGTTGGAAAAGGCCGGCATTACCTGGGTGGGGCTTAAAGAACCCGCCCCGCTTAAAACGGCTATATTAAGCGATGAATATAATATGCCCGTGCAGGCCACATTAAAGGGCATAAAAACCCGCAACGCACACTGGCTGAGCATATTAAAACAATGGAGGAAGGAACACCCCGACGCTTTGTTTATCATACATGCCGGGGGCGGGCATACAGATTATCAGGAAGCGTTTTCCGTTTCGGCCCGTTTCCCGGCAGGGGAAACTTTTGTATTGGAGTTTATCCCTTACTTTAACGGTTTTTCGCAATATGCTTTGGAGCCTTTCCACCACGCAACCAATTATATTTTTTACCGCCCGGGCATATTGCGCTGGCAAACGCCGCGCGCGGCGCATTTGGCCGGCTTTGATATGCAGGTTATGATTCCTTAGTACGCTTTTTTTTGGCGCCCGTTCCCTTTACCTGCATTTGACGCAGTTCAAACAGGCGGTCGCGCAGTTCGGCGGCCAGCTCAAAGTTAAGGGCTTCGGCCGCTTGCAGCATTTGCTGTTCCAAATCTTCTGCCAGGGCTTTGGCATTCTTGGCGGTGGGCACAGGCAGGGCCTGGCTTAAAATACCAAAAGCGCTGGTTTTGGTTTGCTGCTCAAATTCCTTCAGTTCCACTTCCGTTTTTTGAATGGTTTTAGGCGTAATGTGATGCTCTTTATTATACGCTTCCTGCAGGCTGCGGCGGCGGTTCATTTCGGTTAAGGCGTAGCGGATAGAGTCCGTCTTGCGGTCCGCATACAAAATCACTTCCCCGTCCGCATTGCGCGCCGCACGGCCGGAAATTTGAATTAATGTGGTGGTATTACGCAGGAAGCCTTCGTTATCGGCCCCTAAAATAGCCACCAACCCCACTTGCGGGATATCAATGCCTTCGCGCAGTAAGTTAATGCCTACCAGTACGTCAAAATCCCCCCGGCGGAATTTTTTGAGTATTTCCACACGTTCCAGGGCCTCCAGGTCCGAATGCAAATACTGGGCTTTAATGCCGTGTTCGGCAAAATAAGCGCTTAAATCTTCGGCCGTTTTTTTGGTTAAAGCCAGCACCAGGGTGCGTTCCCCGCGGGCGGTGTGCTCCTGTATTTTTTGGGTCAGGTGGGTAATTTGGCCTTCCGTGGGGTGCACGGTTACTTTGGGGTCCACCAGGCCGGTGGGGCGGATAACCTGCTCCACAATGTGGTTGCCGCAAACGGTTAACTCATACGGGCCGGGCGTGGCAGACACAAAAATGCTTTGGGGCATGAGGGATTCAAACTCGTCAAATTTTAAGGGGCGGTTATCCAGCGCGGTGGGCAGGCGAAAGCCGAAATCCACCAGCATTTGTTTGCGGGCCCGGTCCCCGTTATACATGCCGCGCACCTGCGGCAGGGCCACGTGGGATTCGTCCACCACCATTAAAAAATCATCAAACTTGCGGAAATAATCCAGCAAACACGCGGGGCGCTCGCCTGGTTTGCGCCCGTCCATATACAAAGAATAGTTCTCTATGCCGGAGCAATAACCCGCCGTCAGCAGCATTTCAATATCGTATTCCGTGCGCTGTTTTAAGCGGTAGGCTTCCATTTCTTTGCCTTGGGCCAAAAGCTCGGCGCGGCGGGTTTCCAAATCCGCACGTATTTGGGCAATGGCGTTTACGGTTTCTTCTTCCGTGGCCACAAAGTGTTTGGCAGGGTAAATCCAGGCTTCATCCAGCTCGGCCACCACATCGCCCGTGATGGGGTGTATTTCATAAATATGGGAAATGATTTTGCCGTTAATTTCCACCCGTATGGCATTTTGGCTGTAGGGGGTCATAATATCGGTAAAGGGGCCGCGCATGCGGAAGCGGCCGGAAGTAAATTCCAGCTCGTCGCGCTGGTATTGTATTTTAATTAAATGCCCGCTTAATTGGGAGCGCGTCATCTCCGCCCCTTTTTTTACGTAAATGCGCATTTCCCGAAAACTGTCCGGAGAGCCGATATTGTAAATACACGAAACGGACGCCACCACAATTACATCTTTACGCGTTACCAAGGAAGTGGTGGCTTTTAAACGCAGTTTGTCTATATGTTCGTTAACGGCGGAGTCTTTTTCTATATAAGTATCCGTCTGCGGGATATAGGCTTCCGGCTGGTAATAATCATAATAAGAAATAAAATATTCCACCGCGTTGTGGGGAAAGAATTGTTTAAACTCCGCATACAGCTGTGCGGCCAGCACTTTATTGGGCGATAAAATAAGCGTAGGGCGGTTTAAATTGGCTATTACATTGGCAATGGTAAAAGTTTTGCCGGACCCAGTAACCCCCAGTAGGGTTTGACGTTTTACCCCCTGCAGCACCCCTTGTGTAAGGGCGGAAATGGCTTTGGGTTGGTCCCCCGCCGGGCTGAATTTAGAAACCAGTTCAAACTTATCCATATGTTTATTATACCCCATACAAAACAAAAAGGCGGCCCGTAAGCAGGCCGCCTGTCTAAAAAACGCAATGCTTACGCAGCGGAAGACGCCGCCAAACTGCCCAAAAAGTGGGAATCAAGCACCCCGGGCAACAACTGACCAATACCGTCAATCATAAACTGCATGGCAATGGCGCACAAAATCATACCCATAAAGCGGATGACAATCTGCGTGCCGTTCGGCCCGATTTTATTAAAAATATAGCGGGAAGCCACCAACGCGCAACCCACCAACACGGAACACAAAAAGAGAACAAAAATCATCATTACCGCCATGGTGAAAGAGGTGGTTTTTTCGGCATATAAAATAACCGTGGCAATAGAACCGGGGCCGATAAACAAAGGCATAGCCACCGGCACCAAAATATGGCTTAAGCGGTTGCGGGCGCGGTCAAACGTATTACCCTGCTGGGCGCCGGTTTCAATACCGTTGCTTTCAAATTTGGATTTACCCTGTAACATGCGCAGCCCCACCAACAACAAAATAATGGAACCCGCCAAGCGGAAGGCCGGTATGGTAATACCGAATAAGGAAAGGATTTTACTGCCGAAAATAAAGAACATCGTAAGCATAATGAATATAGACAAAGCCATCAGCATGGCCACCACCCGCTGCACTTTGGGTTCGTCATTATCCACATGTTCCAAGAAAACCGGCACGTTGCCGATGGGGTTCAAAATAGCCAGTGTGGCAATAAAAGCGTTTACCAGCAAACTCCAATCCATATTAATTAGTAAGCTCCTTAAATATCAAAATACCCGTTGGGGGTCTATAAACAGTATATCAAAATATCACCCTGCGCGCGGGGTTGCGGCAAACGGGGAAAGAAAACCCGCCCGTCTATACAAAAACGGGCGGATTAATAAATGGTGGGCAGTACAGGATTTGAACCTGTGACCTTCCGCGTGTGAGGCGGACGCGCTACCGCTGCGCCAACTGCCCAAAAACGATATATTTATTATAACAATTTACGCTCTGTTTGAAAACTAAATTCTTTTACATCCCTGCCCCGCGTATAAAAACCCTATAGTAAAGCCGTGTTTTTTGCTACCATATATTAAAATTAAATAAGGATTCTATTTACTATGGCAGAAAAAACCTCCGGGGAGATTTACGCCCCTATTAACAACATTTGTTTAATGATTTTAGCCGCCACCGCTTTAACAGCCGTATTAGTATACGCCAAGGCCGTGGTAATGCCGTTTGTAATTGCTTTTTTTATTTACATTGTGGCCAATACCCTGGCCGGCTGGATGAAACACACCTGGAAAGTACCTTATGTGCTGGGTTTAATTGCGTGTGCGGTGTGTTTTTTAGGGTTAGCCACACTGGCTATTTTGTTTGTTTCCAACTCCATTGAAACGTTTGTAAACGGGGCCGATATTTATACCGAAAAACTAAACGACACCCTGGAATGGGCCATGCAAACAGCCCAAAAATACGGCATTAGTTTAAACTCTCAGGTATTGGCCGATCACCTGGCCAAAATCCCTATATTTAATATGGTGCGCAGCGTGGGCGGCGGGTTGGTGTCCTTCGTTACCAACACGGTGCTGATTTGTTTATTTGTTATCTTCATTTTTATGGGGAAGGCTTCCGCCTCTAATGACGGGACCACCCTGGTAAGCACCATACAAAAACAAATATCCTACTACCTGATTATTAAAATTTTTGTATCTATTTTGGCCGCTTTGGCCACGTGGATTGTGCTGCTTCTGGTAGGCAGCGAACTGGCCGGCATGCTGGCCATACTTACGTTTATTTTAAATTTTATTCCCAACATTGGGCCTTTCATTTCCACCATTTTGCCCACGCCGGTGCTGTTTTTGCAGTATGGGTTTGACTGGCATATTGTGCTGGCCTTGTGTTTGCTCACCACGGCGCATTTTATTATCGGCAATATTCTGGAAACCAAATGGCTTGGAAAAGGAATGGACTTGGACCCCATTGTGGTGATAGCCTGCTTGATTTTTTGGGCCTTGGTATGGGGTATTATGGGCGCCCTGCTGGCCGTGCCCATGACGGCCATTGCCAAAATGATTTTGGAGCGCCACGCCACCACCAAACCGCTGGCAGACTGTTTGGCCGGCCGTTTGCTGGTATTTAAATAATGATAAAAAAAACCGCCGCCGGCCCTTGGGCCTATATACCCACTTTATATTTTTTAGAGGGGTTGCCGTATATTATTATTAATGCGGTATCCCCCGTTTTATATGCCAATTTGGGGTACTCCAACACGCAAATTGCCTTTTGGACCGGCTGGCTTTACCTGCCCTGGATTTTAAAAATGTTCTGGGGCCCACTTTTGGACTCCCACAGCACAAAACGCCGTTGGCTGCTGGGGGCTCAAATCACCCTGGCGGGCATGTTTTTGCTTTTGGGTGCATTAAACACCTGGAATGCATTTTCCCACGCGCAGAACTTAAATAATCTTTCATTTTTTTCTTTATCTCTCTTCGGTTTTTTGGCGGGGGCGTTTATTTCCGCCACGCATGATATTGCCATAGACGGCTATTACCTGCTGGCGCTTACCCCGCAGCAACAGTCTTACTTTGTGGGCATACGCACCATTTTTTACCGCCTGGCCATGATTTTCGGCAGCGGTGTTTTGGTGGCCGCCGCAGGCACTTTGGGTAAGGCCGGGCTGGGGGTGCATAACTGGTCCTGCCTGTTTTTATTTTTAGCGTTATTATTTGCCGCGGGCAGCCTGTGGCACCGGCTTATTTTGCCCGCCCCGGCGCAAGACGCCCCTGCACAGATACCCGTCAATCAGGCGTGGAAAACTTCGTTTAAAACTTACTTTACCCAAACAAACATTATCTATATTTTGCTGTTTATCTTGCTGTACAGGCTGGGAGACGCGCTGCTGGAAAAAATCGTTCCTTTGTTTTTAATCAAACCGCAAAGCGAGGGCGCCCTGGGCCTAAGTCTGCACGCTTATGGTATCATTAAGGGAACCCTGGGCCTGGGCGCCGTGATTGCCGGCAATTTGGCAGGCGGCTGGCTGCTGGGCAGATACGGTTTTAAAAAATGTATTTGGCCGTTTGCCGTTATTTTAATTTTGCCCAATTTCTTTTACGCGTATATGGCTTGGGTGAAACCGGGGGTAAGCACGGCAGCCGTATTAATTACGCTGGAACATTTTGGCAACGGCCTGGCTTTAATGGCGTTTAACGTGTTTATTATGTATGTGTCTACGGGGAAATATAAAACTTCCCACTATGCCATTTCCACGGGCATTATGGCACTGGGTATGATGGTGCCGTCTATGCTGTCAGGCTGGATGCAAACCCGTTTTGGTTATGAATTATTTTTTCTGGCGGCCAGCCTGCTAAGCCTTATTACGCTGGCCGTGGTTCCCCTAACCGGGAAAATAAAAACCTTGGAAGAGACGGAAAAACATTTCCGCTCCCGTTCCATCGGCTTACAGGACGCTGACTGATATGAACAATAAAACCGCTGTATCCTATGCCATCCCTACCGAAGAGGCCAACCCGCAAACCGCCGGGCTGGACCGCATGACCCCTTTGCAAATTGCGCGCAAAATTAACGCGCAGGATTTTAACGCCGCCCGCGCCGTAAAAAAAGCGGCCAAACCCATTGCCCGGGCTATTTCCGCCGCTGCGCAAGCCTTTGCCGGCGGGCATAAAATCATCTTTATCGGGGCGGGCACCAGCGGGCGCCTGGGCGTGTTGGAAGCGGCCGAATGCGTGCCCACGTTTGGCACGAAACCCTCGCAAATTATCGGCCTGATAGCAGGGGGTAAAAATGCGATGTTTCGCGCCAAAGAAGGCGCGGAGGACGACGCCGCCCAAGGCGCGCGGGACGTGCAAGCCAAAGCCCACGCGCAGGATTTTGTAATCGGCCTTACCGCCAGCGGGGTAACCCCCTATGTATTGGGTGCCTTAAAAGAAGCCAAAAAACTGGGCGCCCATACGGCTTTGCTTACCTGCAACCCGGGGGCGGATTTTTCCCACGCGGATATTGCCCTTTACCTGCCCACCGGGCCGGAAGCGCTTTGCGGTTCCACCCGCATGAAAGCGGGCACCGCCACCAAAATGGCGCTAAACACCATTACCACCGGGGCCATGGCCTTATGCGGCAAAATGTACGGCAATTTAATGGCGGACGTGCGCCCCACCAACAAAAAACTGATTGCCCGCGCCACCCGCTTAATTATGCAAATCGCGCGCACAGACCAGGCCACCGCCGCGCGCTATTTAACGTTATCGGGCCAGCAAGTAAAAACCGCCTGCGTAATGATTTGTAAACAGGTGGATAAACCCACCGCAGAGAAGCTATTAAAAAAAGTTAACGGCTTTTTAGGCAGGGTACTGCATGACGCGTAACATTGCTTTGGGGCTCATGAGCGGCACCAGCGCAGACGGCTTAACCATATGCGCCGTTACCGTGCGCCCGTTTTGCGTGGTGGCTTTTAAAAATTACCCGTACCCGCCGTCCCTGCAACAAAAATTATTAAACGCATTTGCCTGCACGGCGCCGGAACTAAGCCGCCTAAATTTTGAGTTGGGCCGTTTATACGCCCGCTGCGCCCAAAAATTTTTACGTCAATTTCATATTTCCGCCAAACAAATTTGCGCGGTGGGCTCCCACGGGCAAACCGTTTACCACGGCCCGCAGGACGCGGTGCCCAATACTTTGCAAATTGGGGAGCCGTCTTTCCTGGCGTGCGCACTGCAAGTGCCGGTGGTGAGTGACTTTCGCCCCAAAGACATGGCCCTGGGCGGCCAGGGGGCCCCTCTTATTCCGTTTTTTGACCAGTTTTTATGGGGGCGCAAATCCCCCCGCACCGTGGTAAACATTGGGGGTATTTCCAACGTAACGGCGGTGGGGAAAGGAATTAAAACCACCGGGTTTGACGCGGGCCCCGGCAACACGCTGATGGACCTTTTCTGCCAGCAAAACCTGCACACCCCCTTTGATAAAAACGGCGCCCTGGCCGCCAAAGGCCGTGCGGACCAAACCCTGGTAAAAGAGCTTTTATCTTTGCCCTATTTTAACCAACGCCCGCCCAAAAGTTTAGATAAAAATACTTTTGGCGAGGCGTTTTTGCACCGCTATTTTACCGCCGCCCGCCCGGCCGCCGATACGCTTGCCACATTAAACCTTTTTACCGCGGCCGCCATTACGCGCGCGCTGGATTTTTTACCCAAATCCTGCCGCGGCAAAATAGCCGTTTGCGGCGGGGGCGCGTTCAACAATACGCTTCTTAACAACCTGCGCCTTTTAAACCCGCAGGCCCAAGTATACACCACCCGGCAGGACGGGCTCCACCCGCTGGCTAAAGAAAGTGCCGCCTTTGCCGTCATGGCTTTTGAAGCCCTCCGCGGCCGCCCCAACCATTGCGCACGGGCCACGGGGGCCAAAAAGAATGCCGTTTTAGGTAAAATTACTTTATGCAAATAAACCGCCTGGTATTCCCCGGTTTTTGGTTTGACCGGCAAGACCTTTCCCTGGCAGAAGACTTAGCCCGCCAAGGCGTGGGCGGTTTTTGTTTATATGGCGGCACCACACAGCAAATAAAACTTTTTACACAAAAAGTGCGCCAAGCTTCTCCCCTAAAAAAAATACTCATTTGCGCCGATTATGAAGACGGCCTGGGCCGCTGGGTAAAAGACGCGCCGCGCCTGGCCCCCAACCTGGCCCTGGGCGCCGCGGGGGATACGCAACTGGCTTTTGAAAAGGGCCTCTTAACCGCCTTGCAGGCGCGCCAGCTGGGGGTGGACTGGGTTTTTGCCCCCGTGTTGGATTTGGCCGACACGCCCAACAACCCCATTGTAAACACGCGCGCTTTTTCCGCCAACGGGCAGGATACCGCCCGCCTGGCCCGCGCTTTTACAAACGGGCTTACCCAAGGCGGCGTACTAAACTGCATCAAGCATTTTCCCGGGCACGGGCAGACGGAAACGGACTCCCACCTGGCACTGCCTGTTTTAAACCGAAGCCTGGATCAACTAAAACAGCACGAGCTTATCCCCTTTGTGCAGTTACTGCCTTTTACCCACGGGGTGATGACGGGGCACCTGCTTTTGCCGCAAATAGACCCGCAAAACCCGGCCTCGTTTTCCCCCGCTATTCAGACCGGTTTACTTAAAAACCAACTGGGCTGGAAGGGCTGCGTGCTGACGGACGCGCTTCTTATGCGCGCCATTGGGGATGAAAAACAAGCCGCTTTAAAAGCCCTGCAGGCGGGCAGCCACATCCTGCTGGCCATGAATGACCCGCAGGCCCTTATCCAGTTTTTACATCAGCAAACACTGCCCCAAGACCTCCTGCAAACGGCCACCGGGCAGCTGGACCGGCTTTGCCAACAGGCTGATTTGCTGGCCGCCAACGCACGGGGCAATTTAAGCACCCTTCCCTCTTTTAATTTACGCGCCGCACACGCCGCCTGCGTGCAACAGGGGGATTGCCATATCCCGCCCCAAGCCCGCGTGAAACTGCTTGCACTGGGGGATAATGAGAAACGGGGTTTTGCCCCTTTTGAACAAACCCTCCGCCAGGCAGGCATTACGCTTGTGCAAGAACGGGCAGACGTACTGGTTATTTTGTCTTTATCCAATTACAAATCTTTTAAAGGGCATATTAATTTAAGCGAGGAGGAGCTCTCCCTCGCCCGAGTTGAAACCCGCAAACACTCCAAAAGCATTTTGGTTTGCCTGGGCAGCCCGTTTGCGGCGGCCGGTTTGCAATCTTGCGTAAACGGCACCGTGCACGCGTTCTGCCCGCTGGAAGCGTTCCAACAAACGGCGGCGGAAATACTGCTGGGCCGGCGCAAGGCCAAAGGGCACCTGCCCGTACAAATATAAAACCCCCGTTTTTAAAAAACGGGGGTTTTATTTGCAACCACAAAAATTACGGAAAAATTAACTGTTCATCAAACCCAATCGCTTGAGACCATTTTTTGTCCCTCGTGTACAACACGCCCGGTTTGGCAAACTGGAATTTACTCCACCGGTGGAACAAATTCTTTTTTAAGCTCACGCGGGACTGCAGTAACGCCACGTAACTGCTTTCCCCACCCACCATTTGCGGCAAGGCGTGCGGCATATTATAACTGCAATGTTCTGCCCCGGTGTAGATAAAGAAAATGGCTTGGGGGTATTTTTCCCGCCAGGCTTTAATGCGCTTGGCCCAATGCATATGGCGCACATAGCGCCCGTAGGCTGTATCCGCCCCGCGCACCAAAAAGCCGTTTTTTTCGTACCAATGGCCCTGCGTGCCGGGCTCTTCCAGCCCCACAATATCCACCCCACGCGCTTTTAACGAAGCAAACGCCGGGAAATACTCCTCATAATTGCCGCCGGACGGAAAGGACTCGGCAGGGGTTAAACCGCTGTCCGGCAAGAACTGGGTAAACAGAACAATCTTTTTGTCCGGGTAGCGCTGCCTAAAATCTTTAATAATCACCTGCACTTGCTTTATTGCAGAAACCAGATGATAATCTTCCCCCAAGAAGATATTTTGTTTATCCCCCATGCGGGGCACATACAAAGAAGGGCTTTTTTGTTCCACCAACGCCATGGAAGCAAGCACCTCTTTTTTATGTTCTTCCAAACGGCGCAGGTTTCGCTCCTGCACAATGCGCTGGGCGGCCAGCAAACGGTTGGAACGCGCAGCCCAGGCATCTAACGCTTTATTGGTTTCCCGTATAGTATATACGTTTTCGGGGGCGTATACGCCGTCTAACCAGGTGTTTAGTATGTCTGTTTTTTGAAAGGCTTGCTGCAAAGTTTTTAAACGGGCGGCATCACTTTTAAAGCCGGCATAAACCCCCGGTCTTTTTGCCTGACGCGTAACCGTTTGCACGGCTTTCTGCCATGTTTGCGCACAAAGACTGAAGGGTAAAATACAAAAAAAGAATAACAAACAATGTTTCATTTTTTCCCCTTTCAACATAAAAGCTTATATTATTATTTTATCTATCCCTTTCCCTCCGGGCCAGGGCCGTTGGGCCTAATAAAACAAAAAAATGGGCCCATACCAATATGGGCCCAAGGTATAGAATAAATAAAAATTAATATTCTATTTTGTCTGTGCGGGCACTCCAGGTATTAAAAGGCGCTTCGGCCTCGTCCAACACAATGTGCACGGTGGGGATGGTGCGTTTTTCGGCCGGGAGGGGGATTTCGTCATAAATAAATTTATCATCAAAGCCGTGTTTGGCGGCGCAGTAACGGTCCGCCGCGAAGTACAAGGCTTTCGGGCGCGCCCAATAAATGGCGCCCAGGCACATGGGGCACGGCTCGCAGGAAGAATAAATTACGCAGTCTTTCAGTTCGAAAGTGCCTAATTTTTGGCAGGCTTTGCGTATGGCGTCCACCTCGGCATGGCAGGTGGGGTCATTGGCGGAGGTTACTTGGTTGAAACCTTCGGCAATAATTTCCCCGTTGCGCACCACCACCGCACCAAACGGGCCGCCTTTACCGGTGTTCATATTTTGGGCGGCAAGTTCTACCGCGCGTTTTAAAAAATGTTTATGTTCTTGCAGTTCTTGTTCAGTCATAATAAACACCTTCCTTTCTTTTATTATAACTTAAATCTTCCATAAAACGGTGCCGTTGCGCGCGCTGTTGTGCACCCCTTGCGGGGTTTGCACAAAAAATTGCCCGGCGCCCAGGGTTACGGTTTCCCCGCACGTTGTTATTTGAAAAGAAAGGGTTTCCCCCTTTTGCCCGCTGTAACCGCGCGAGTGCCAAAGCGCCCCGCTTTGGCTGGTATGCAGCCCCCACACGGCTTGCACACGGGCAGAAGAAAAGCGCCACTCGTCCCCGGGCCAGGCGTCCCCCGGTGCGGCCGGAATTACCTGTCCCGTGGGCAGTAAACCCGCCAGTTCCTGGGCGTTTTGCCAGTCTTTTGGCTGGGAAGAAGTAATAAATACGCCGTCTAACTTGCGCGCGCCGCTTTTAAAAACGGCACGCGCCAAATTGGGCGCTTTTATCCCGGTTCCAAACAAAAGGGTTTCCCCCTCACAGGTGCGCACCAGCACGCTGGCGTGGTTCCACTCCCGCAATATCCACCCGCGGGAAACATGATTATATATCCCCTGTCCCACCAAACACACCAAGGCCCCTGCCAAACAAAAAGGCATTAGTTTTTTAGCAAACAAACGCTGCGGCCAATGGAATAACCAAAACAGCACCAAATAATACGCCAAAATCCACCCGCCGCCCCACGCCGCGCACGGCACACTGGCCAGCGGCCAGGAGGCAAAAAACTCCACCCCCGTTTTAAATAACCACAGCAGCCCGCCCAGCACCCCCTGCAATAAAAAACCCATATGCAACAGGTCCAACACGTAAAATAAAAACCCCGCCCCCATCACGACCGACGCCAACGGCACCAGCAGCATATTGGCCACCAGCCCCACCACGGATACTTTATAAAACACATTGGTAAATACCGGCAGTAATACAAGCTGGCTGGCTAAAGTGGCCAAAAATATCTGCCCGAAAAACCGCGCCCATTTGGGCCATTTTTCAGGCAGGGTCCACAAATTTAAACAAATAATAATGGCCAGCGTAGCCAAAAAGGACATTTGAAACCCCGTCTCAAACAATGCCCCCGGCTGTATGATTAAAATAGCCAAACACGCCGCCACCAAACCCTGAAAAACCCCGCTGTTGCGGTTTAACAAAAACCCCGCGCATGCGCAAAGCGCCATAAAATAAGCGCGTACCAAAGGCGCGTCCGCCCCGGCCGCCAAAGTATATACCCCCGCTAGTACCAAAGAAACCAACACTGTTTTTTTGCGGCTTAACCCAAACAAAGCGCAAAACGCAAACGCCATTAAGGTAACAAACCCCACATTCCCGCCAGAGGCTACCAGCAAGTGTATGGCGGCGCTGTCTTGAAACGCCGTATATAACTGCGGGGAAATAACCCCTCTTTCCCCCAGCATAACTCCTCCGGCAATGGCGGCCAGCTGCGGGGTAAAATGGGTTTGAAGCGTTTGCAGTATGCTCCCGCGCAAAGTGCGCAGCGCCCGCCAGGGCCAGGCGGCCTTTTTAACCAAGGTAAACTCCTCCGCCCGTATTTCCGCAAACACGCCTTTTAAGGCCAAATAATCCCCCCAGGCAAAATTGCCCAGCAGGTCCACATTATAAGGTTTTTTTAATTTTCCGCGCAGAAGGACAGTGTCTTTCCACTGCGGGGCCGTATATTTTACGCGCGCATACACACGCCCGTGGGCGGGTTGCCCGTCTATACGAAAAACTTGCAGGTAAACGTTGTGGTATTCTTCTTTGGAGGAGGCAAAACTTTCCACCCGCCCTTCCAGCTCTACCGGCCGGGAAGAAATAAACGAGGACACATCCCCCGGTTTTGGCACCGGGTGATAAAACAATATA
The DNA here is from genome assembly GCA_944327085.1 of uncultured Elusimicrobiales bacterium. Taxonomy (GTDB): domain Bacteria; phylum Elusimicrobiota; class Elusimicrobia; order Elusimicrobiales; family Elusimicrobiaceae; genus Avelusimicrobium. The sequence goes on from CALVGG010000004.1 coordinate 63,462, forward strand.
AGCCCGATAATATATAAAATTAACGCCCACAAAAGCGGGCGTTTGTATACACAGGGATGCATTAAAGTTTCGTTCGGCCTTTGAGGGAATAACCCAAAGTCATCTCGTCAATATAATCAATATCTCCCCCCAAAGGCACCCCGTAGCCGATGCGGGTTACTTTTTCCACCATGCCGCGCAGTAAATCGGCCAGGTAAAGGGCGGTGGTTTCACCTTCGCTATCGGGGTCGGTGGCGATGATCACCTCGCGCACCGGGGTGGACGCATGCTGTATACGCTCCAAAAGTTCCTTTACTTTTACCTGGTCCGCCCCGCGCCCTTCCATGGGGGAAATGGCCCCGTGCAACACATGGTATAAACCTTTATAGGCGCCGGTTTTTTCTATGGATTCAATATCCTGGGGGTCTTCCACCACGCAAATGGTGTCTTGCTGGCGGTCCGGGTCGGCACAAATTTCACATATGTCCCCTTCGCAATATGCATAACAGACAGAGCAGAGCTTTACGTCTTCTTTCAACGCCAAAAGCGCGGCGATAAACTCTTCCGTCTCCCCCTGGGAGGCCCGCAAAAAATAAGCCGAAAAACGCTCCGCCTGCCTGGGGCCTACCCCCGGCAAACGGCGAAACGCACGCACGAGCCTATCCAAACTTTTCATATTATGCCATCAACTCCCCGGGTATTACGCTAAACAAATCTTTTAATTCTTCCGGTGCTTCCTGCGCCTGCACGCCGGCATCGGCCGAGAAATCCCCCTTTACAAAGGGCTCTTCCTGGCTGATGGCCTGCGCGGTTTGGGTGTTTGCCGCCGTGGCCTGTTTGGCGGCAGGGGCCGCTTTTACACCGGTGGCTTGGGCTTTGGGCGCGGAGGAAGCGGCCGCCCCTTCGGCCAATGTAATTTTTATTTTGCGGCCGCTTATTTTAAAAGCGGCGGTTTCCAGCTCAGGCAGTTTGCTTTTTGCGGGCACGCGGTAAAACTCTTTACCGGGGGCAAAAGAAATGGCCCAACCGTCTTCCCCAAACTGCACGGAGCAGCTGGTCATAACATCATACATAAGCGGGCTTTTGGAAAATTGAGCAAGCAGCGCGTCCCACACTTGGCGGTCCGTCAAGTTGGCCGCGGGTTTAACCTCCACTGGTACAGTGGGTGCTTGTACGGCCGGGGCAGGGGTTACTTCCTGCGGAGCGGCCGGTTCATCGGCCAGCATGGCGGCTATGGCATCGTCCCCTTTGGGCGGCTGCGCCGCCGGTTGCACCGGGGCGGCCGCTTGGCGTATTTGCGGGGCCGGTTTGGGCATGGGTGCCGGTTGCACTGCGGACGGCTTAAAACCGCCGCCTGCCGCACTGCCGCTGGCCGGGGGTAAAGCTTCCCCTCTTTCCAGGGCTTCCAAACGGCGCACAAAATTTTCTATATCCAAGCAGCTATCCATTACCGTAAACAGGCCAACTTCGGCACTGACGAGGGCATTATCCGAAAATTTTACTTCTTCAATCAGTTTATTTACTTTGCGTGAAAGGGACGCCAAAAACCCGGGCGATACTTTTTGCGTAATTTGTTTGGCGCCTTCAAACGGTTCGCTTCCTTGGCCTAAAGAAAAATAAAACAAATCTCCCAAGGCGTTTTTTAAATCTTTTAAGAAAGAGTTGGAGTCAAACCCTTCATTTTTTAAGGTTTCAAATACTTGGTGCAGGGCGGCCGTATTTTTATCCGCCAAAGCATTTACCGCCTGGGAAATAAGCTCATCGGGCGTAAGGCCCAGCATTTCGCCCACCAGTTTTTCGTCTATGCGATCGCCGGAGTAAGCGATGGCGCGGTCCAGCAAAGTTAACGCGTCGCGCATGGCGCCGCCCGCGTTTTTGGCAATAATGCGCGCCGCACCGGGGGTTAAATCGATATTTTCCGCACCGGAAAGATCCAACAAATGGTTGGAAATTTCTTCCACCGTAATGGGGCGGAAGCGAAACGTCTGGCAGCGGCTTACAATGGTGGCAGGCACTTTGTGCTTTTCAGTAGTGGCTAAAATAAACACCACATGGGCAGGCGGTTCTTCAATGGTTTTTAACAAAGCGTTAAAAGAACTGGTGGAAAGCATGTGTACTTCGTCCAAAATAAATACTTTAAAACGATCGCGCGAAGAAGCCAGCGCCACGGTATCAATAATGGCCTCGCGCACTTTTTCTACCTGCGTGTTGCTGGCGGCGTCCAGCTCCAGCACGTCCATATCACTGCTTTGGGCAATTTCCAAACATTGCGGGCATTTGCCGCAGGGTTCGTCCGTCGGTTTGGTGTGGCCGTTGCCGGTGCAGTTTAACGCTTTGGCCAAAATACGCGCCGTGGTGGTTTTGCCGCAGCCGCGCGGCCCGTAAAACAAATACGCGTGCGCAATACGCCCCAGCTTAAGCGCATTTTTTAAGGTTTTGGAAATGCTTTCCTGCCCCACCATATCCTCAAAGGTTTGGGGGCGGTATTTATTGGCTAAACTGACATACTTGTTGCTTTCATCAAACATTTCCATAAATTAACCTCTTCTTTTTTTATTTATGCGGTTTTGGGCGTGGCGGAAATCCAAACTGATACGCCCGGGCCCCAGCATGGCCACCATTAACAGCGGCGTGGCCAAAAGCACGCATAAGGCTACAAAAATTTTATTTAAATCCCCCGCGAAAAACACCCACGCACACAGGCAGGAGCACACAAACCCCACCGCGGCGGCCCAGCGGGTATACCAACCCAAAATTAAAAATAAAGCGCAGAAAATTTCCAACACCACCAGCACAAACCCCGCCGTGACGGAAAACGGCACCCGAAGCGCCGTCATATTATAAACAAATTCGCGGTAAAACAGTAAACACCCGGCCGTAACGTACAATAAAGAAAGGCCCGTTAACAAACGCCCCAGAAACATGGCTAAAGAAAAACGCTGCTCGTCAATTTTACAGTGTAATTCTATTTCCTGCATAAAAATCTCCTTAAAATTTGGCTTCTATAGACATAGAAAAATAGGTTCGGCGGCTGTCTGCGCGCTTGGGTTCAAAAATTTCCACACCGCCGGTAAAATCCATATCCCAAAAATGCAGTGCCAGCCCCGCGCTGACGGCCACGGCAAAATCCCGCGCGCCGGCGTATTTATAACGCACCCACGAGGCATACGGCGTAATCCAGCGGGTGGGATAGCTGACATGCGCCCCGGCGGACTCTTTTACAAAACCGCGTATCACCGCCACCATAAACGGGATATCTGCCCAATTGGCAACCATACCGGCAGCCGGCTGGCTACTATATTTTATCACTTTCTCATAGACGCCCTGCAAGCGCCAATTTTTCACCTGCAGAGCCAGCAGGCCGTGGGCGAAAGTTTCGGTAATGGACGCCTTTCCCCCGGGCAAAGGCCGGTCTAACGCGTCCCGATATACGTCATAACGGGTTTGGCCCACGCGCAGCTTAAGTGCAGGCTCTTTTAATATGCCGTAGCGGTAAAACGGCTGCCACTGTGCCCCCGCTCCGTAAGACACGCTTTGAAACCCCAAAGTAGTGGGCACCCAGCGGCCGTATACAAGCAGGGAGGAACTGTCGCCGGTTTCATACGCTACCTGTAACCCGTAACGGGAGGTGGAACCGGCTTCGTCTTCTTCTTTATCGGTGCGGCGGTAATAGCCGTAATCGGGCGTAATAATCAGGCCGTTATCCAAATCCAGCTTATATTCGCCGCGCAGGGCGGCGTAGCCCTTTTCGCCGTTTACGCCCGAAAAACTGAGCTGCCCGTAGCATAACGCACACGGGCAGACCAGTATTAACAGAACGGCAATCAGGCTATGAAAGCACATTATTTTTTAGCTTTGGCTTCTTTGGCTTTCAACGCGGCCACCTTTTTGTCTTCATCCTGCAGGAATTTTACATAATTGGCGGCTTTGCGTTTTTTCCAGGCGCCTTTGTGATAACCGTAACCGATGATGAGCGGGATTAAAGTTGTGCATTCCCCGTATACCATCTGTTCCAAGGCGGTGGAAACTTTACCCCAAGAAGAAGCTTCTTTTAAGGTAGAGCCGGACAGGGCGCCGTCGCGCACGTCGGCCACGGTGATTTGCACGGCATATTTATGCATAGGCGCATCCGCACCCAACACTTCGGCCGCTACCACAGTATCCTGGGCGAAGTTTTTCGGTACCCCGCCGGAGAACATCATAAGGCCCGTTTCTTTGGCTTTGATTTTGATTTTGGTCAGCTCCAGGAAATCCTTGGCGCTGTCAATAGAAACATGGGCGGTGGGGTGTTCCGTCTGGTGGGCTACAAAACCGAAACCGGCAGAGCAGTCGGAAAACGCAGGCACAAACACCGGCACGCCGTATTTGTAGGCATTGTAAACGATGGAATCTTTGCCTTTGCCTTTTTTCTCAAGCCATTTACCCATTTCCCAAATGAATTCGCGGGAAGAATAAGGGCGGGGTTCCAGCGTGTTGCAAATTTTGTGGATGGTTTCATCGCAAACTTTCAGTTCGTCTTCGTCGATGTAGGTGTCATAGATGCGGTCAATATGCAAGTCGCGCAGCAAATTGTCGTCGGCATTATAGGGGGTGCCGATGTAATGTTTAAAACCCAAAGCTTCAAAGAAGTCTTGGTCCACAATATTGGCGCCGTTGGAAACAATGGCGTCCACCATATTGTTTTGAATCATATCCACTACTACTTTTTTAAGACCTGCAGATACCAAAGACCCGGCAATGCACAAAATAACGGAGCATTTTTTGTCGGAAAGCATCATATTGTAGATTTTGCTTGCTCTGGCCACTTCGCGGGAAGCGTAGGCCATACTTTCAAAAGCTTCCACCATGGGAACCACATTGTATTTTTTCATATCAATGTGCTTGATGGTTGCTTTAAGAAAGTCTTTTTTTGTCAATTTTGCCATTTTTTTAACACCTCTTACTGGATTTTTGTATTGATTTTTTACGCAAATCACGCGCTATTTTATTTTTACTTAATTATTTAGTAAATTATATTAAATTATACGGCATTTTCATAGGGAAAATCCAGCTTTTTACCCTTTGGTTTTTCCCCACGCCCAAAAAGGAGTTTTTATGTACGAATTTATACGCCAAACAGACCCCGCCGTTTATGACGCCATTGTAAAAGAAGTGGCCCGCCAGCGCAACAAGCTGGAGCTGATCGCCTCGGAAAATTTCACCTCCCCCGCCGTTATGCAGGCCCAGGGAAGCGTGCTGACCAACAAATACGCCGAGGGCTACCCCGGCAAACGCTATTACGGCGGTTGTGAAAATGTAGACATTGTGGAAAACCTGGCCATTGAACGCGCCAAAAAATTATTCGGGGCGGAACACGCCAACGTACAGCCGCACTCCGGCGCGCAGGCCAATATGGCCGTATACATGGCTCTTTTGCAACCGGGGGACACGGTGCTGGGCCTCAACCTATCCCACGGCGGTCACTTAACCCACGGGCACCCACTTAACTTTTCCGGCAAGTTATACCACATTGTGGCCATGAACGTGCGCCCCGATACGGAAGAACTGGACTATGACGAAGCCGCCAAGCTGGCCCTGGAACATAAACCCAAAATGATTTTGGCCGGTGCCTCCAACTATTCCCGCGTGTTTGACTGGAAGCGCCTGCGCGAAATTGCCGATTCCTGCGGCGCCTATTTAGTGTGCGACGTAGCCCACTACGCCGGCCTGATTGCCGCCGGGGAATATCCCAATCCTTTCCCGTATGCGGATGTGGTAACCACCACCACGCACAAAACCCTGCGCGGCCCGCGCGGCGGGCTGATTTTATGCAAAGAAGCCCTGGCCAAGGCCATCAACTCGGCCGTGTTCCCCGGGGTACAGGGGGGCCCGCTCATGCACGTAATAGCCGGCAAAGCCGTATGCTTTGGCGAAGCCTTAAAACCGGAATTTAAAGCCTACCAGCACCAGGTAAAACTAAACGCAGCGGAACTGGCCAAACAACTTAAAGACCGCGGCTACCGCCTGGTGGCCGGCGGAACGGACAGCCACGTCATGTGCCTGGACTTGCGCTCCAAAGGCCTTACCGGCAAAGCGGCCGAAGCCGCGCTGGACAAAGCCGGCATTACCGCCAATAAAAACACCATTCCCTTTGACCCGGAAAAACCGTTTGTAACCAGCGGGCTGCGCCTAGGCACGCCGGCCGTTACCACCCGGGGCATGAAAGAGGCCGACATGGCCCAAATTGCCGCGTTTATAGACGAGGCCCTCACCCACCCGCAGGACGAGGCCGTGCTTGCGGACATTGCCCAACGGGTAAAGCAATTTTTGGAAAAATTCCCGCTTTATCCCAACCTGTAAATCAGCCTGAAAGGTTTATCTCCAACGCGCCGCCAAAAACGGCGCGTTTTTTTACAGGTCTAAAGGCCCAGAAAGCGCTGGGCCTAAGGGCCCTGGCAGTTCCGTCTTAAAAAAGGGATAATTTATATATATGAAATCTATTCGTTTAATGAGTATTTTTTGCGCCTGCGCGTTGGCTTTGCCTGCGTCTGCGCAACCCAAAAACAGTTTACTGCGCTTTTTTAAACAAACGGCCGCCAAAACCGCGGCCAGAGCAGAACACAAAGCGGCCGAAGTGTCTTTTGCGCGCGCCGCCCAAGAGGCCGAAGCCCTGCTGGCCAACGCCACCCTGCGCACAAGAACTTTGCGCAGCCCGGTATTGGACCCGCTTGAACAAAACATACACCATTTTATTTTTACCGTTTCCCAGGTCGGATACGAAAACGGATTCCACGGGAGCGGATTTGTAATTGCCGAAAATTTATCCGGCAAAACCGTTTTGTGGGGGGTGACGGCCAAACACATATTAAACACTTTCCACGGGGATTTGCAAATCACTTTCCGCGCGGACGGGAAACTGCACACGTTCCCCGTTAAAAATGTCATTTCCGGCCGCAAATACGGTTTAAATGCCGCCCTGCTGCAACTGCCGCAGGAAGCCGCCCAAATTGCGCGCCCCATCCCGCTGGAACTTACGGCCCCGCTGCCCGGTGAAAATGTATTTGCTTTTGGCTTTAGCCGCGGCAAATACCAAAAATTAACCCGCAAAGTGCTTCTTACTAATGCCGAACGCCTCATTGCGCGTTTCCCCGTTATCAATCAACCCAAGCCGGGTTTTTGCGGCAGCCCCGTAGTGAATGAAAACGGCCGCCTGGTAGGCATAGAAACCGGCGGTTACGTGCCCGTCCAAGAACATAATGCGTGGTATAATAAAATAAAGAACAACCCGCATTTAAACCATGCGGATATCAGCCGCATTAGCGAAATTGTACCCACTAACCGGTTGGTGCTTTTGTTAAAAGAGTTTTACCATCCCGGAGCCGGCAGCCGCCCCATGTATTTACAAGGTTTAAAAGTGGGCGATTTAGACATAAACGAATTTATTGAATTTATCCATGTAGGATATCAGGACGGCACCGTGCAAACATTGGAAAGAAATCCCTTTCTGGAGCCGGAAATGCTGGACACCTGGCTTAACTTACAAGGGGCCGTGCAAGTAAGAATCCAGGTAAATAAAAACCGTTCACAACATCGTGTTTATATTGTGGACCTGATTCATAAAACCGTTACTAAATATTAATATGCATACTTTGTTACCGCTGGCCTTATTGCTGTTGTTTTTATGCCCCGCGCCCAACGCCTGGGGGCAAAAGAACGCCGTGGTAAAAAAAGTAGCAAAAACCATTACCAAGCGTGCGCCTTATGCGGCAAAAACCCGTGCCGCGGCGGCCGCAAAAAAGCTGCCTTCCGTGCTGGCCCAAACCGATGCCGCCGCCCGTAAAGCAGCCCTTGCCAACCAGGCGGAACGTTCCGTTTTTATACTGGAAGGAAGTGATACCGAATTTCTTTCCACCGGGTTTGTAATTGCGGAAGAATTTGACGGAAAAACATACCTGTGGGGGGTGACGGCTTCCCACTTAATTGATATGTATGACGACACCCCGCTGATGATGTTTCGCATCAACAATCATCCGGTGTCTTTCACGCCCGTAACCATTTTAAAAGGCCATAAAGACGGGGCAGACATTGCCCTGCTGCTGTTGCCGCAACAAGCAACACAAAAAGTAAAGCCGATGTCCGTCTCTCCGTTTTTACCTAAAACGGGGCAGACTTCTTTTTCCGTGGGATATGCCCTGGGAAAATTTACCAAAGCCGATAAACGCAAAATTTTAGAAGCAAACCCTTTCCGGCTGGTAACGTCTTTTGAATTGCAACACATGCCCCGCCGCGGTTACTGCGGCAGCCCTTTATTAAACGCCAGCAACGAAGTGATTGGCGTGCACTGCGGCAGCAACCTGCTAAAACAGGCGGACCCGGCCTGGCGCACCGATTTAAAACGCCACGGCGTACAAGTGCCTGATATCAGCCTGGCCGTGCCCATTTCCCGCGCGTATGATTTATTGGCCGCGTATCGCTCCCACACACAGCAAGGCATTTTGATGAAAGCTTTCAATATTCCCGTGGGCACACTGCTGCCGCATCAACATATTTTGCAGGTAGCCGTCTTTAAAAATAAATATTTGCAACAAAGCATAAACGGCGGCCCGTATATAGACCCCAGCCATTTGGAACGTTTCTTAAAAACCGAAGGAGCCGACGGACTGCTGATTACCGTATATGACCCCGGCACCCCGGCGGAAGGCTGCCGTATTATTGATTATATTGTCAATCTTGCCACCAAAGAGGTAAAACAGTTGCCGCGCAATGCTTCTGCCGCACGTTCTGTTCCGTTCCGCGCCAAAAAAACCAGATGAAACCGTTTGTAGTTACGCTGTTTATTTGCTGTTTTGTGTTTACCGGCCAGCCTGCCTGTGCCGGCGGTTCCCTGCCGCAAAAAATAATCAAGGCGGAACAGGCTTTAAAGAAAACCATATCCGCCCCCAGTAAAGCACGCCGCCAAATTGCGGCCGCCATTAATCATTTAAATAACAAATTAATACGCCGCGCGGCACCGCCTCAGCCGTGGCAGCATTCCGTTTTTTATATTAAACCTTCCTGGCAAATGCCGGTGGCCGCCAGCGGGTTTGTGTTTCAAACCATGTACGAAGGGAAAAAAGAAATTTTTGGCCTTATTTCCGCCCATATTACCCCCTTAACCTTAAAACCGGGGGAAATGTTTGATGTGGCTTTTTACAACGGGAAAAAACCCTTGGTTGTGCAGGCGCAACTGGTGTTGCGGGGCAGCGCTATGCGGCTGGACGCGGCTTTAATTAAATTTAAAGAAACCCCCGAATTTGCTGCCTTTGTAAAACCTTTGGTATTAAACGAACGCAAAGTATTGCCATGGGCTACGCTGTCTTCAGTGGGGTACGCACGCAAAGAACCTGCTTACGCGCCGGATCGCAAAGTGCGTGTACTGAACCCCACTTTAATTACCACTACTTATACTTTGCAGCGCCACCAACGCGCCGGGTTTTGCGGAAGCCCCTTATTAAATGCCCAGGGGGAAGTGGTGGGCTTACACTGCGGTTCTTTAACAGAAGAAGCCTGGCAAAATCAACCGGCCATTCTGCCAAAAGGCCAAACCATATGGCCCATACGTTACCATAACCAACGCGTCAGCTTGGCGGTGCCGTCCCTGTTACTGGGGGATTTAGTACGCGCCTATCACCAGGGCGGTTCTTTTAAACGTGCCGTGTTGTGGGACAGTATCCCCGTGGCAGAGGTGGATATTAACGAACATATTGAAAGCGTTGCCGTACTTTACCCGGGGGAAGATAAACAGCTCACAGCCAGCCCCGTCAGTTTGGCCGGAAAAGAACCCTTTTTAAACGAATTTAATTTGCGGGAAACGTTTGACCATCCCCACATTCAAGGGATAGCCGTAGTGATACAGTCCGCCCCAACGCCGGATAAAACATACATACGCCGCACCTATGTAACCGATTTAAAAAGCGGCCTGACGGACGTAACCCGGGAAACCCTGCACCTGTAAAACCAAGGGCCCACACGGATTAAACAAATGCTTGCCCATAACTAAATACAGCAAACGGCCTATAGCCGGCAATATATCCGAGAGACAAACAAATGTACAAGAAGTTAAACCTGTTTTTAATGATACTTATCTGTTGCACGGTGCCGGCCACGCCGCTGCGGGCGCAAACGCACCGCCAGGCAGCCTTTAATCAGCTCATACATCGGCTAACCGTAAACGAACAAAAAACCATACGCACCTTGCGCAACCGCTTAAAACGTGCCCTTACCCAAGCACAAAAGCAAACAAATTCCACAGCCCCAAAAACCTCTTTTTTTGCCGCACCCCGGCAAACCGTGTTTTTATTGCAAGATGCCGGCTCCTCCCACCGCACTCCGTTTTTTGCGTCCGGCTTTTTAATACGGGAAGTTTTTAAAGGCAAAAACTATGTGTGGGGCGTAACCGCCAAACACATTACTGATTTGTTTGACGCGTCTTTTGAAGCCGTATTTTACGTAAATGGGCAAGCCGTCCGCTGCCCGGTACAGGCCGTTTTTGCCGGGGCGCAGCACGGCATAGATTTAACTTTACTAAAGGTGGATACCCCCGCCCATGCCCCGTTGGAGCCGCTTGCATTAGGGCAAAACCCGCAAGAAGGAGAATTTTTACAATCTTACGGCTACACCCGCGGCTTGTTTTATTATTCCGGGAAAAGGGAAGTGTTGGCCGTTTCCCCCCAGCAAATTATCACCCCGTATGCTTTTGCGGCGCACCATCCGGCGGCCGGATATTGCGGCTCTCCCCTGCTTAATGCCAAAGGGGAAGTGGCCGGTATACATAACGGAAGCCAAAAAAACAAAAACCAAAGTGTTGCGGTGCCGGTATCACAGCTGCGCACCCTGCTGGCGGCTTACCGCGGCCTGCCGCAAGGGGAAAGAGCACTTATTTTTAACGGGAAATATTTGGGTGCGCTGCACGCCAATCAAACCGTTTTGGCGGTGTACGCCAAGAAAGACAATAAAATTTTTGCCAGTATGCAGTGGCCCACATTGCCGGATGGATTTACGCAACCGCAAGCCATACGCCCGCCAAACCCGGCCCAGCTGCAGCAATTTTTAAATTGGCAAGGGGCTGATGAAATTAATGTATTGGTATTTGAAGAGCCGCCGCATTATTTCCAGCCGCAGGCGGACCTTTGCCGCCAAACACTCTACCGGTACGATTTAACCAGCGGCGCAGTATCTGCCCGTACGTTTACGGCATTGTTGCCGCTGTAAATTACGGGTTGGGAATTTGTTGTAATAATTCTTTAGCGGCTTGGTTGCCGTTTTCGGCCGCTTTGCCCAGCCATTTGCGGGCTTCCTTCATATTTTGGCGTATGCCTAAACCTTTATAATAGCTTTGGCCCACCACATATTGGGCGTCCGGCTGGCCGGCCTCGGCCGCGCGGCTAAACGCCTGTAAAGCTTTTTTGACGGATTTTTCCGTCCCTAACCCCTGCATGTACATCACGCCGGTTAAGTATTGGGCTTCTAAATTGCCTTGGGCGGCGGCGCTCATAAACCATTTAAAGGCTTCGGTATAGTCGGGGCCGCCGTCTTGCTCGCTTTGGGTAAAAGCCTGTTTGCCCCAATACAGCTGGGCTTGCGGGTCTCCCGCTTCGGCCGCCGGGGCCAGCAAGGCGCGGGCTTTTTCTTCATCTTTGTTTACGCCGCGGCCCTCAGCATATAACAGCCCCAAACGGGCTTGTGCCTGCGGAATTTTCCGTTCCGCAGCCAGGGTATACCACCGGGCGGCTTCTTCCAAATCCGGGCTTAAAATGCCCTCTTCATAAGCTTTGCCTAATTCCAGCGCGGCCGGCCCGTGCCCAATGCGTGCCTGCAAGCTGGCCGTAAAGGTGGAAAGGGCCTGGTCGTACACCAACGGGGTTTGGGTAAAGGTTTCATTTACTTGGGTTTGGCATTCTTTATCCCCCTGCAGGGCGGCGTGCATACACCAAAATAAAGAGGCCGCCTGGTTGGCCGGCAAGCCGGCAAGGCCCTCTTTATAAAAACGGGCTAATTCTTTTTGGGCCGGGGCAAAGCCTTTACCTGCCGCTAAATGGAAATAGGCCACCGCGCTTTGCGGGTCTGCCGGGCCGCCTTGGGTGCTTAAGTATAATTCCCCCAACTGATAAGCGGCCTGCGGGTCCCCTGCGGCGGCTTTTTGGGCATAAATTTCCCGCGCGGCGGCAGGGTCCTGCGTGGCGTGCGCCGGGGCGGAAAGCGTAAAATTTTTACCGTATTTTAGCGCCCCATACCACCCCGCCCCAAAGGCGGCTGCAATACACAAAAGAATAAATAATTTTTTCATCTTGTCTCCCCTTATTTTATGGTACCCGGCCACTTTGTTTATTATACAAAGCCTGCCGCCACGCACGCACACGCCAGGGCGTAAAACCGCCTTTTCCCCCCACTCAAAACGACATTAAAAACCCCGCCTTTTAAGCGGGGTTTTAAAAGCACGGGCCAGATTAAGACAAATGCCGTTTTTTAACTTTCATACGGGCAATGGCTTGTTTGATTTCAATTTCCGCCAGTTCAAAATCAATATCCGCGTCTTTTTTAGACAGGCTTTCTTTTACGCGTTTGATTTTTTGCGCCTCGGCTTCTTCGTCAATCTCATCGGCCAAGGCGGCCCCTTCGGCAAATACGTTTACCGTATCGTGCAGAATTTCGGCAAACCCGCTCAGCGCGGCGAATTCTTCTTCCTTCTCGCCCTGTTTATAGCGCAGCGAGCCCATGCCCAGCTGCACGATCATCTTTTCATGCCCGGGCAAAACACCCATTTCCCCCTCAAAGGCGGGCAGAACAACCATGTCCACCTCCAGGTTGGTAAGGAGTTGTTTTTCCGGCGTAATCAGGTTCAGGATTAGTTTTTTCGCCATATAGGAGTTTACTCTTTGTCTTTTACTTTTTCGTAGTTGGCCAGCACGTCTTCAATCCCGCCGCACATATAGAAGCAGGTTTCGGGAATGTGGTCATACTCGCCGTCTACAATGCCCTTAAAGGCTTTAATGGTATCGGCCAATTTAACGTATTTGCCGGGGTGCCCCGTAAACTGTTCCGCCACCGAGAACGGCTGCGACAGGAACTTCTGTATTCTGCGGGCACGGGCCACGGTTTTCTTATCCTCATCGGACAGTTCATCCATACCTAAAATGGCGATAATGTCCTGCAAGTCTTTATACTTCTGCAGTACTTGGCGCACCCGCTGGGATACGTTGTAGTGTTCCTCGCCAATGATGCGCGGGTCCAAAATGCGGGAGGTGGAGTCCAACGGGTCCACCGCCGGGTAAATACCCAAGCTGGCAATTTGGCGGGAAAGCACAGACGTAGAATCCAAGTGGGTAAACGTGGCAGCCACACCGGGGTCGGTCAAGTCGTCCGCGGGCACGTATACGGCCTGAATAGAGGTGATGGCCCCTTTCTTGGTAGACGTAATACGTTCCTGCAGGTTGCCGATTTCGGTATTAAGCGTGGGCTGATAACCCACGGCCGAAGGCATGCGCCCCAACAGGGCGGATACTTCCGAGTTGGCAAGCACAAAGCGGAAGATGTTATCCAAGAACAAAAGCACGTCCTGCCCTTTTACATCGCGGAAATATTCCGCCTGCGTAAGCGCCGTAAGCGCCACTTTGGCACGGGCGCCTGGCGGTTCGTTCATCTGCCCGTAAACCAGCACGGTTTTATCCAACACGGTGCTGCCGTCGGCCAGTTTGGATTCGGTCATTTCCAGCATTAAATCGTTGCCTTCGCGGCTTCTTTCCCCCACGCCGCCAAAGACGGAACTGCCGTGGTGTTCACGCGCCACGTTGTTAATCAGCTCCATAATCAGCACGGTTTTACCTACACCCGCACCGCCGAACAACCCTACTTTACCCCCTTTCATGTACGGGGCAATCAAGTCAATTACCTTAATACCGGTTTCAAAAATTTCCGGGGTGGGGTTTTGGTCTTCCAAAGAGGGCGGATCGCGGTGGATGGGCATGTGCATTTTGGCGTTGATTTCGCCTTTTTGATCCTGCGGTTTGCCCAACACGTTTAACAAGCGCCCCAGGCAGGCTTCGCCCACCGGCACGCTAAGCGGGCCTTCGGTATCCACGGCTTTGGCCCCGCGCTGTAAACCGTCGGTACTTTCCAAAGCTACGCAGCGCACAATGCCATCGCCCATTTGCTGAGCCACTTCCGCCACGATTTTCTTTTCGGGCGTAAGTTCAATTTCAATGGCGTTTTCGATAGCGGGCAAATGGCCTTGTTCAAACTGAATGTCCACCGCCGCACCGATAATTTGAATTACTTTTCCGCTTTTCATATGTTTTCCTATGTAAGTGGTATAAACTAATTGTTTAGGGCCTCCGCCCCGTTTACAATGTCCAAAATTTCGTTGGTAATGCCGGCCTGGCGCACTTTGTTAAGCTTTACGCCCAGCGCGGTTACCAATTCCCCGGCGTTTTTGCTGGCGGCGTCCATCGCGTTCATGGTGGCGGCCAAGTTGGCGGCCTGAGACTCCAGCAATACCCGGTACATATTGGCTTTTACCAAACGCGGAACCAATATCCGGAAGATTTCCTTTAAGCCCGGCTCAAAAGCAAAATCGCTTTCTTCTTTGGGGTTGGCAATGGCTTCAAAATCAAAAGGAAGCAACTTTTGCGCCACCAAATTTTGGCTGGCCAAAGACTTGAAATCATTGTAAATAAGCGTTACGGAACCCAAATGGTTTTGGAAAAATTCCTTCATAACCGCCTCACCCAGCAGTTCCGCATGGGCATAGGTTACTTTGGGAAAAATCCCCACGCTTTCATACACAATTTGCAGCCCCGGCATTTTCAGGCGGGCCAAAAAGTCCCTCCCTTTTTTGCCGACGGCAAACACTTTGATTTCTTTGCCTTGGTTTTCTTTTAAAAACTGCAGCACGCGGCGCAAAATAACCGCGTTAAAAGAACCGGCCAGCCCTTTATCGCCGGTAATGCAAATAAGGCCTATTTTATCCGGGTTGCCCGTTTTGTTCACAAAGAAACGAGACGGCCAGCTTTCGGATTCTTCCCCTTCGGCAGGCATAGCCAATATATCTGCTTTCAGGTCATCCACCATTTGCAGCATTTTTTGGGCAAAAGGCCGCGCGCTTACCATGGCGTCCTGCGCTTTGCGTATGCGGGCGCTGGAAATCATCTTCATGGTTTGCATGATTTGCTGCGTGGATTTAATGGCCTTGATGTTTTGCCGTATGTCTCTAAGCGATTCCATTTTTTATCCTATTTCCGGCCGTAGTGTTCGTCCAGAATTTTCACATAGTCGGCAATGCCGGCTTCCAGCGTATAATCGGGCGTGTAACCCAATTTTTCTTTGGCGGCCTTCATATCTGCCTGGGTTTTAAGTTGGAAGAACGGATACGGATTATCAATATATTCCGGTTCCAGGTTTAGCCCCATCTCTTTGTTTAAGCAGGCAATAATGGCATTGTAATCGCGCGGGATACCGGTGGCGGCGTTATATACGCCCGTTTCCTTGCCGTTATGAAGCGCACACATATTGATTTTGACAATATCTTTTACGTATACAAAATCGCGCTGTTGTTCCCCAAATTTAAACACGCGGGGGCGTTTGCCTTCACGCATTTGGTTGTACAGCTGGAACACCATGCTGGCCATTTTGCCTTTAAAATATTCGCCGGGGCCGTATACGTTAAAATAACGCAGGCCAATAATGGTCATATCATTGTTATCTTCGGCAAATTGGCGGGCTACGTTATCCATAATTACTTTGGAAAACCCGTATACGTTTTCCGGATGAGTGGGCTGGGTTTCCACATTGGGTACCGGGCCGTTGCCATACGTGGCGGCGCTGGAAGCGTAAATTACTTTTTTAATTTCGTTTTCAGCCGCAAAAGCCAATACATTTTTAAAGGCTTCCACGTTTTGTTCCATCATGGCTTTCTGGTCCATTACCGTGGTATCCGTGATGGCCGCTTCGTGGAAAATGGCGTCAAAGTACATATCGCGCGGCATAAATTTAAAACAATCCGCGGCGATAACGTCCCCTTTAAAACCAATTAAATTTTTAAAGTGCCCGTTTTTGGAAAAATCATCCATCACGGTTACTTCGTGCCCTTGGGCTTCCAGGGTTTTGGCAATATTGCTGCCGATGAACCCGGCCCCGCCGGTTACCAAATATTTTTTCTTCGTATCCATGAGATTTATTTGCTCCCTTTAAAAATACTTTTGAACGCGTCCAAAGCGGCGCGGATTTTGGCGTCCAACTCCTTGGAAAGTTCATTGGCGGTGTTTAATTCGTCCAGCAAGGCGGTTTGTTCGGCATGTACATAGGCCAGCAGTTGTTTTTCGTATTCGCGCACATCGGCCACTTCCACCGAGTCCAAATACCCGTTCACACCGGCATACAGCACCAATACTTCTTCACCCACGCGCAGCGGCGCATATTGGTTTTGCTTCAGCAGTTCGCTCATGCGTTTGCCGCGGGCAATTTGGCGCTGGGATTCTTTATCCAGTTCAGAACCGAACTGGGCAAAGCCTTCCAATTCCTGATACTGGGACATATCAATACGCAGCGTTCCGGCCACTTTGCGCATGGTTTTGCGCTGGGCCGAACCGCCCACGCGGGATACGGAAAGACCCACGTTAATAGCCGGTTTAACACCGCTTAAAAACAGGCTGCTTTCCAGGTAAATCTGCCCGTCCGTAATGGAAATTACGTTTGTGGGAATGTAGGCGGACACGTCGTTCGCCTGCGTTTCAATAATCGGCAAAGCGGTAATGGAGCCGCCGCCGTTGGCGTCAGACAGTTTGCACGCGCGTTCCAACAAGCGGGAATGCAAGTAAAACACGTCGCCGGGGTACGCTTCGCGGCCTGGCGGACGGCGAAGCAGCAAGGACATTTGGCGATAGGCCTGCGCGTGTTTGGACAAATCGTCATACACAATCAGCACGTCTTTGCCCTGCCACATAAAGTATTCCCCAATGGCGCAGCCGGCATACGGAGCAATGTAGAGCAAGGAAGCCGGGTCAGACGCGGTGGCCGACACCACAATGGTGTATTCCATAGCGCCGAAATCCGTCAACGTTTTTACCACTTGCGCCACCGTGCTCTGTTTTTGGCCTACGGCCACATAAATACAAATACAGCGGTCTTTGGCGGGAATGTTCTTTTGGTTGATAATAGCGTCCACCGCAATGGCGGTTTTACCGGTTTGGCGGTCGCCAATGATTAATTCGCGCTGGCCTTTACCTATCGGCACCAGGGCGTCAATCGCTTTTAAACCCGTTTGCAGCGGCTGTTTAACCGGCTGGCGGGCGGTAATGCCGGGGGCCACAATGTCCAGGGGCATGTTCTTTTCACCCTTGATGGCGCCCTTACCGTCCAACGGGTTGCCCAGCGGGTCCACCACGCGGCCAATCATTTGCGCGCTGACGGGCACGCTGATTACTTCGCCGGTGCGTTTCACGCTGTCGCCTTCGTGAACCAAATGGTCCGGCCCCATCAGCACGCAGCCTACGTTGTCATATTCCAAGTTAAGCGCCATGCCTTTTACGCCGTGGCCAAAATCCACGAGTTCGGAAGCTTTTACGTTATTTAAACCGTGTACGCGGGCAATACCGTCACCCACTTGGATAACGGTGCCGACCTCGCTCAAGTCCGCCGACGATTCAAATTTGCTTATCTTTTCTTTGATAATATTGGTTATTTCTTCAGGTCTTATTGCCATAAATTACACCGTCTATTTGGTTAACTGTTCTTGCATTTTCTCAAACTGGTGTTTGATGCTGCCGTCTATCAGTTCCCCCTTGCACAAAATCTTTACCCCGCCGATTAAAGACGGATCCGTATGATACCGGGCTTCCACCTTACCCCCGTAACGGGAAGAAAGGGCAGCCTCGGTGCGGGATTTTAATGCGTCCGTAAGTTCGCCGGCGCTATATACTTCCGCCCGGGTAATGCCCAGGCGCGCGTCCAGCAGGGCGTTTACGTGGCGCACAATTTCCGGCAGCAGCGCATAGCGTTTGCACTTAATTAATGTTTCCAAAAACGCCCGCGCGGCAGGCGCTTGGGCAAAAGCCTCTTGCAACAGGCCGATTTTTTGGGCAGCGGAAACATTCGGGTTGCGCATAAACGCGTCCGCCGTTTCAAGCGCACGGGCGGCGGCTTGCAGTTCGGCCGCGCGCTCTTTGGCTTGTGCGGCAGACTGAGCCAACCCGTCATAGGCTTGGGCGTAACGCTGGGCCAGGATTCTGTCTGAACTATTCATAAATTACTTGCCTTGCACATCGGCCAACACTTTCTCCACCACCGTCTGGGCCGATTCTTGGCTGATGTTTTGCTGTACCACTTTGGCGGCGGCCAGCATGGCGGTGCTGACGATTTGGTTTTTCACGTCAGCAAGGGCTTTGTCCTTTTCCGCCTGGATTTGCGCCTTGGCCTGGGTAATCAAGTTTTCAGCCTGCTCTTTGGCTTGCGCGAGCAACTGGTTTTTTTGCGTTTCCCCCATGGAAACCGCCTGCTGTATTTTTTGGGCGGCTTCCTCGGAAATTTTAGCCAGTTTGGCGTCCAACTCTTTCTTTATTTCTTCGGCCTGGGCACGGGCGGCGGCTGCTTGCTCTTTATCGGTTTTTATTTGATTTTCGCGTTTTTCCAGCGCGTTAATAATGCTGTTCCACGCAAATTTTTTAAGTAAAAACACCAAGAGCAAGAAATTAACTATCGTTAAAATCAGCACCCCGTAATCAGGTTTCAATAAATCTTCCATTGTTTTCCCCGTTTGGAAAAATCAAACTATTTCATGATCATGGTCAACAAGCAAATAACCAGACCGAACATCGCGGCGCCTTCTAACAAAGCGGCAATGATGATCATGGTTGTGCGGATGGCGCTGCCGGCTTCGGGCTGGCGGGCGGTACCTTCCAAGGCGGCCGCACCGATTTTACCTAAACCTAAACCGGCCCCGATAACGGCTAAACCGGCGCCAATGCCGGCGGCAATGTATTTAAGTGCTACGAGTTCCATATATTCTTCTCCTTTTTGGGCCAAAGCCCTTATTGATAGATTTTTCAAATTAATGCGTATGAATCACCGAACCTGCAAAAATAGCCGTCAGCAGTGTAAACACATACGCCTGCAAAAACGCTACCAGCAGTTCCAGACACGTCATAAAAATTTCCAGCCCCATGGCAGGAATTGCGGCGCCCACACCGGCCACCGCGCTTAATTGCCCGATAATAAAAATCATTAACAGCAGGCTGATAAGCACCATATGCCCAGCCAACATATTGGCAAACAAACGCAAGGCCAGTACGCACACTTTAATAATTAAGCTGATAACTTCCAGCGGGAAAATAAGCGGCACCAGCCAACCCGGCGTGCCGGAAGGGATAAAACCTTTTAAAAAGCCGATAATCCCGTGAAATTTAAGCCCGCAATAAACAATTAAGCCGCCGCTGCACAAAGCCAGCGCGGCATTAACGGAAATGTTGGAAGTGGCGGTTTTCATATTGGGGATTAGGCCCGCCAGGTTGGTAAGCAAAATAAACAAAAACAAAGTGCAAAAATACGGCAGGAAGCTTTTGCCTTCCGTGCCCATATTGGGCAGGACCATCCCGTCGCGAATGAACGTAACGTACTCTTCCGCTCCGGCCGTAAGCAGGCGTTTTAAAGTAGAAGCCCCCCCTTTGGATATCCAATAAAGCCCGATTAACATAATTACGCTTACGCTAAGCAATGTTACGGTATGCGTGGTAATAGGCAGTTCAACACCGCCTAAGCTGTAACCCCAGTGATGGTCTAAAATATGGTGTGATAAAATTTCAGCTACGTCCATCTTTATTTGTCCGCCTTTTTATTATTCAAATTTTCCGCGGCTGCGGCCTGCGCCTTGCGCGCACCCGTAACCACCATGTACATCCCTGCGGCAAAACCGGCCGCGGCCCCCAATAACGTAAACCAAGGAAGGCTGTTAAAATGTCTATCCAGCCACCACCCCGCCAACACACCCAGCGTTTGGCTAACGGCTAGCTGCAGGCCCAGGGTGGCAATTTCCAAATGCTCCTGCTTGGTAAAAGGGCCTAACGGCACAGGGGCCTCCTTTGTTTACCGATCGGTAAGTATACTAATATTATAAAACAATTTGCCGCAAAAAGCTACTTTTAAAAACAGCTAAAAGGCCTTTTAATTATTGTATTAAATAACGGGGCCGCGGGGAAAGTTTTTCCGGGGCAGCAAACCGCAAGTGCATAAAAAAGCCGGCCCTTGCGGCGGGCCGGCTTTCATACAAGCGCTGTTTTATAACGAAAACGTAAATATTTTGCTTTCGTAAGGTTTTAAATCCAGCACAAAACCTTCTGTGCGCATTTGCGGGGTAACGGTAATTTGCTCTTTGGAAAATTCTTCCTTTACCACGCCGTTGGGCACTTCGCCGCTTTTCATAGGCAGGCGGCAGCGGCTGGGTTGATTGCAATAATTAATCACCACCATTTTGCCCGTATTGCGCTGCTTCCACTGCCAAGCCAAAATGTTTTTATAAGAAAAATCTTCCTTGGCAAAGGGGCGCGTTTCCTTTAAAGACCATTGCCCACCGTGAAACTCCGGCGCAGAAGCAATGGTTAACAGCCGCGCATAATGGGTGGCCACGTCTTTATCCACCGGGAATAAATCCTTTACATACTGTATGGGCAGGCGCTGCGGGCGGCCCAATAACTGGAACAAATAAAACATACGCGCGCCGGGCAGCGTGGCAATGATGGTGCTGGCGGCGAGGGATTTTTCTTTCCCGAATGCTTTTAGGCTGTCTTCTTCATCGTGATTGGAAATAAAACGGATGGAACGCATTTGGAACAAATGTTCCGCCCCCAAGTGGGCTTTAATATCTTCCGGCGTGGAAAAACGAAGCCGGTCATACAATACTTTATCGTAAGTATAATCAAAGCCCATTTCCTGTATGTCCCACTCTAAGCCCCAGTATACCTCGGCAATAAAAGTAAACTCCGGATATTTTTCACGCACGGCCGTTAACGCCTGGGACCAAAACTCTTCTTTAGGCATATCGGAGCCTAAAAACTCCCACCAAGTGTCCCGGTGCACTTTATTGAGGCTGAGCATGGCCATATCACAGCGCACGCCGTCGCACTGGTCGGCCACGTTTAATAAATTTTGCAGCATCACCTGGCGCGTGCGCGGATTAAAATAGTTCAGTTGGGCGCTGTCCGTCCACGGGGCAAAATACGGGTCCCGCCCGTGGGCAATATATTGGCCGTTTTTATTTTTAAAGAACCAATCTTTATGCACACCCGGCTCGGTCTTGCCGGTGGTAATATACAAATCGGGGTCGCTGTCCACGGTGGGGGCGTCAATGGCCGTATGATTGGCCACAAAATCCAACAATAAAGCAATACCCATACCGTTTAATTTGGCGCGCAGTTTTTTAAGCGCTTCCGGCCCGCCTAAAGTTTCATCCACAACATATTCGGTAATGGCATAGGGGGAAGAGATGATGTCCTCGACAGAAAAATCCGGCTTTACTTTTTTAATAGCGTCTAATACCTCGGGGTGGGAACGGGCGATTTCTTTACCTTTGGGGCTTTCTTTCCAAACGCCCATAAACCAAAGTGCATCAAAACCCAAGGCCTTAATTTCCGTCCAGTAAGAATCGGGAATTTGGTCCAGGGTGAAGGCCTTCCCGTGGCGGCGTTCCAAACGCTTCAGCCACGCCCGTGTATTGATTTCTAAAATGTGTGGATTTGTGCGCATAGTGAGTACCCCTGCTTATAGTTTATAGCACTTTTTTTGCAAACTTGTAAATATTTTTTTACCGGGCGGTACACGGGCCCTTTACGCCCAACAAAAAACCCCTTGCCCGTTGAAAGCAAGGGGTTTTGAAAGTATGGGAGGTTTACTCCTCAGCGGAAGCGTCCTCCGCCTTTACCACAGGGGCAATGCGGGCAATTTTATCACCCGGTTCCAGCTTGGCCAGGGTTACACCCTGCGCATTGCGGCCCACGGAGCGGATATCCTCACAGCGGACGCGGATTGTCATCCCTTTTTCGGTTACAATCATTAAGTCTTTGCTTTCGTCCACCAGTTTAATACCCACTACTTTGCCGTTGCGTTCACTGGTTTTGATGGTGATTACACCCATACCGCCGCGGTTTTGGCGTTTGTATTCGCTAAATTCCGTGCGTTTACCAAAGCCGTTTTCACAGACGGACAGCACATCCGGCTGCGGCGCGTCATTGGGGGCTTGTTCCATACCTACCACCACATCGCCTTCCATCAAGTTGATGGCGCGCACACCCTTGGCCGGGCGGCCCATGGCGCGCACTTGGTTTTCGTCAAAGCGGATGGATTTACCGTTGCGCGTGGCTACGATAATGTCAGACTTGCCGTGCGTGGTTTGTACGCTGGTTAACACGTCGCCTTCGTCCAAACCAATAGCAATAATACCCGTTTTGCGGATATTGGCAAATTCCGACAGTTCCACACGTTTAATGGAACCGTACCGCGTGCACATGGTAAGGAAGGTGTTTTCGCAATGTTTCGGGTCAAAATTGTCAATGGATACGGCGGAGGTTACTTTTTCTTCACCCACCAGCTGCAGCAAGTTCACAATGGCTTTACCCTTGGACATGCGGTTGCCTTCCGGTATTTCAAACGCGCGCAGCGCAAACACGCGGCCGCGGTTGGTAAACATCAAAATAGTAGCGTGGGAAGACGTTACAAACAAGTGTTCCATAAAGTCTTCCTCTTTGGTTTTACCGCCGATAATGCCCTTACCGCCGCGGTTCTGGCTGCGGTACGTATCCAGCGGGATGCGTTTGGCGTAACCGTCATTAGAGATGGTGATGACGACGTCTTCCTTCTCAATTAAATCTTCCATAGAGAAGTCCGTCATATCCTGGCCGATTTCCGTGCGGCGTTCATCGCCGTAATTTTTCTTTAAATCGGTCAGTTCGGTTACGATAATATCCAAGATTTTCTGCGGGTCAGCCAAAATGCCCTGCAATTCGGCAATCAGTTTAATTAATTCGGCCTGTTCGTTGGCAATGGCATCGGCAGACAGCTGAGTCAGCTGGTGCAGACGCATATCCAAAATGGCCTGGGCCTGCAGCTCAGAGAGGCTGAACGTGCTCATTAATTTAAGTTTAGCTTCGGCCGGGTCTTTGGAATTGCGGATAATGGCCACTACCTGGTCCATATTGGCAATGGCAATTAACAACCCTTGCAAAATATGTTCGCGCCGTTGGGCTTTGTTCAAGTCAAACTTGGTGCGGTTGGTGATGATTTCTTTACGGTGTTTTACATACGCTTTCATCACCTCTTTAAGAGATAAAATGCGCGGGCGCCCGTCCACAATGGCCAACATATTGACCGGGAAAGACGTTTGCAACTGCGTATGTTTAAACAAATGGTTTAAAACTACCTGGGCGTTTCCGTCGCGTTTAATTTCAATAACCAGGCGCATGCCGCGGCGGTCCGACTCGTCGCGTATATCGGAAATATCGGTAATCTTTTTATCGCGCACCAAACCCACAATGGTTTCAATCAAAGCGGTTTTATTTACCTGGTACGGAATTTCGGACACGATAATGGCTTCACGCCCGCCTTTGCGTTCTTCAATTTCCGTGCGGGCCTGCACTTTTACGCTGCCGCGGCCCGTTTCAAAATAATCATAAATGCCTTTGGTACCGCGGATAATGGCCCCGGTGGGGAAATCCGGCCCTTTGATGATTTTCATCATATCTTTGGTGGAGATATTGGGGTCTTTAATATAGGCGATAATCCCGTCGCACACTTCGCTTAAGTTATGGGTGGGGATATTGGTGGCCATACCTACGGCAATACCGGAAGAACCGTTTA
The DNA here is from genome assembly GCA_944327085.1 of uncultured Elusimicrobiales bacterium. GTDB lineage: Bacteria > Elusimicrobiota > Elusimicrobia > Elusimicrobiales > Elusimicrobiaceae > Avelusimicrobium. The sequence continues at coordinate 87,291 of CALVGG010000004.1, forward strand.
CCAACAGGGCCGGCAATTTGCCCGGCAACACGGAAGGTTCCAGCAAAGAACCGTCGTAGTTGGGAATCATTTTAACGGTGTCTTTGTCCAGGTCCGCCAGCATTTCATCGGCAATGCGCTGCAGGCGGCATTCCGTATAACGCATGGCGGCGGCGCTGTCTCCGTCAATGGAACCGAAGTTACCCTGCCCGTCAATTAACGGCTTGCGCAGGGAGAAATCCTGCACCATACGCACCAAAGTATCATAAACGGCGCTGTCCCCGTGCGGGTGATATTTACCTAATACGTCCCCTACCACACGGGCGGATTTTTTATAGGGTTTATTGTATTTTAAACCCATTTCGTTCATGGAATACAACACGCGGCGGTGTACGGGTTTTAAGCCGTCGCGCACGTCCGGCAAAGCACGGCCTACGATCACACTCATGGCGTAATCGATATAATAAGACCGCATTTCGTTGGCGATGTCGCGCTGTTGAATATTGCCAAACAAGTCTACATTGGTGTTTTGGACTTGCGGCTGGTTGTTTGTTTCTTCACTCATTATCAAAATCTCCTGTTACGGATAAATCGTACCCGGCCGGGGATAAACCCCGGCGGGGAAATTAAATGTCCAAGTTTTTTACTTCCAAGGCGTGGGATTGAATAAAATCACGCCGCGGTTCCACACGGTCCCCCATCAACATGGTGAAGGCTTGTTCCGTATCGGCCGCATCGTTAATTTTTACTTGGATTAATTTGCGTTTGGCCGGGTCCATGGTGGTTTCCCAAAGCTGTTCGGGGTTCATTTCCCCTAACCCTTTGTAGCGCTGAATGGTTGCGCCGGAAGAGGCCGCTTCTTTTACCGCGTACAAAAGTTCCGCCAGGCTGTACACCAGCACGTCCGTCTTGCCGTTATTTACTTTAAACAGCGGGTTTACGCGGTCTTTTTCGTTTTCCACCGTGGGATAATTTTTAAACGTAAAACCAAACGCTTCCATTTTCTTTTCACAGGCCAAAAGCTTGCCAAATTCAAACAAGGCTTGGTGTTCCGGAATCAGGCTGTCGTTGGTAATCATGGCGGCGTCTACGCCGTCGGCTTCCAATTCGGCGCGTTTTTCTTCCATATACTGGTTTTCAAAATCGCGGTATTCCTGTTCCGTGTAAAAATACCGGTAGCCGCCGCTTTGCAGCGGGGTGCGGTACATCGGCACGCGGCCCTCGGCCAGGAAGGCCAGAAAATCCGCCAGCGTGATGTTTTTTACTTCCAGCTTAGCCAGGGTGTCTTCCACATCGCGCAGAATTTTAAGCATATCGCTTAACTGTTCCTGCGTCAGCACGGTGTTTTTTACCGTATCGGTTACCGTAACACTGGCCAAACCTTCTTTCATCAGCCATTGCTGCATTTGTTCTTCGGTTTGCAGGTATTGCTCGGATTTGCCTTTCTTTACTTTATACAAAGGCGGCTGGGCCAAATATACGTGCCCGGCTTCAATAAGCGGCTTTAACTGACGGTAGAAGAAAGTAAGCAACAGGGTGGAAATGTGCTGCCCGTCCACATCAGCATCAGCCATTAAAATAATTTTGTGGTAGCGCAGTTTGGTAATATCAAAACCGCCTTCCCCTTCACCCACGCCGGTACCTACGGCGGCGATTAAATCGCGGATGGTATCGCTGGAGAGAATTTTAACCAGCGGGGCTTTTTCCACGTTCAAAATTTTACCGCGAAGCGGCAAAATGGCCTGGAATACGCGGTCGCGCCCTTGTTTGGCGGAACCGCCGGCGGAGTCCCCTTCCACCAGGAAGATTTCGCATTTGGAGGAATCTTTTTCCTGGCAGTCGGCCAGTTTGCCCGGCAGGCCACCGCCTTCCAACGCGCCTTTGCGGCGGGTTAAATCGCGCGCTTTGCGGGCCGCTTCGCGCGCTACGGCTGCGCCCACGCACTTTTCACAAATGGCACGGGCCGTTTTGGGGTTTTCTTCAAAGAAAGTAGCTAAGGTTTCCCCCACCACGGAGCGGACAATGCCTTCCACTTCCGAGTTGCCCAACTTGGTTTTGGTCTGCCCTTCAAACTGCGGGTGCGGAATTTTAACGGATAATACCGCCGTTAAACCTTCTTTAATATCATCCCCGCCTACGGAAATATCTTTGTGTTTGGAGATGTTGTTGTTTTTAATATATTCGTTAATAATACGCGTAAGAGAAGAGCGGAAACCGCTTAAGTGCGTACCGCCTTCCACCGTGTGAATGTTGTTAACGAAAGAAAATACGTTTTCGGAATAACCTTCGTTATATTGCAAAGCAAAAGCAATATAATTATCCCCCACTTGCTTGGTCAGATAAATTGGTTCCGGGTTGATGACGGTTTTGTTGGTGTTTAAATACGTAACAAACTGGGAAATCCCCCCCTCAAAATGGAAGGTAACGGACGGGTTTTCCTCTTTGCGTTCATCAATATAAATAATCTTTACGCCCGCGTTTAAGAAAGCCAGCTCGCGCAAGCGGTTGCCGATGGTTTCATAAGAGAAAGCCACATCGCCAAAAATTTCTTTATCGGCATGAAAAGTAACTTTGGTGCCGTGTTCGCGCGTATCGCCGATGATTTGCACTTTATCTTCCGGCTTGCCGCGGTGATAGCGCTGGAAATACACGTGCCCGTCGCGGCGCACTTCCACTTCCATGGTTTCGGAAAGGGCGTTTACGCAGGATACACCCACCCCGTGCAAACCGCCGGATACTTTATAGGCGCCGCTGTCAAACTTACCGCCGGCATGCAAAACAGTCATTACAACTTCCAAAGCGGATTTATTGCGAAGTTTAGGGTCTTTGGCGGTTTTCATTACGTCTACCGGGATGCCGCGTCCGTCGTCCTGAACGGAGCAGGTCATATCGTCTTTAATGGTAACCGTAATGGTGGTGGCGCCGCCGGCTAAAATTTCGTCTACGGAGTTATCCACCACTTCATACACCAAGTGGTGCAAACCCGGCAACCCGGTGGAACCAATATACATGGCAGGGCGCTTGCGCACCGCTTCCAAACCCTCTAAAACGGTAATTTTAGAAGAATCATACTCCTTTTCTCTTTCTGCTTCAGTCATCTATTGCTCCTTGTTTGCATTGGCGCAAATTATAAAATCTCTATTTTTTGTATCCAGGGGCGGTCAAAATGTTTATTCATTTCCCTTATCAGCGTTTCACGCTGGGTAAGCAAATGGTTTTTGGCCACGCTGACGGTAACTTTTACGTACAAGGTGCCGCCCTTTACCCCTTGTAAACGCCAAAACTGCCCCCTGGAGCCTGTTAAACGGGTCCACACATGGTCCAGCACCATCAAACGGTTTAAAGTTAAATTAAGCCCGTTAAACATATGGCCCAATTCCCGGGTGCTGTGCCACGCTTTGCGGGGCGTTTGGCCAAACTTCATGCTAAGCCCTTACCGGCATAATGACGTATTTAAACGTGGGGTTATCCACCGGCTCAATCAATACCGGCTGGGAAGCGTTTACAAAAGAGAAAGAAACTTTCTCTTCCCCTACGTTTTTTAATACGTCAATGATGTATTGCGGGTTAAAGGCCGCTTCAAAAGGTTCCTGGGTGTATTCAATTGGCAGTTCATCCACAAATTCCATATTTTGGGAGTTGGACGAAACAATAATGGCATTGTTTTCCATTTTGTATTTTACGGTGCTGCCAAACTCGCCGGAGCACAGGGCAGAGCGGCGGGTGGAAGCCAGTAAATCCTTGGTAAACACTTCAAAACCCAGGTTTTTCTTGGTAGGAATTACTTGGTTGTAATTAGGGAAGTTACCTTCAATCAAGCGGGAAATGAACGTGGTTTCGTTCATGCAGAAGCTGACCTGGTTGGAAGATACGTTTACTTCCAGACGGGCGTCTTTTTCCGGCTTGGCGATAGAGATAAAGCGGCAAACTTCATTTAAAATTTTGGTAGGAATAATAATTTTGAATTCTTTGGAGCCTTCCAGCGGGGCATGCGTGGCCAAGGCCAGGCGGCCGCCGTCAGTAGCTACGATTTCAAATTTTTCCGGCGTGTTATTCCACAGTAAACCATTCAAAATATAGCGGGTTTCCTGCGTAGAGGCGGAAAAGGCCGTCTTTTCAATCATGTCTTTTAATTCCAACGGGTCCATAGACAGGCTGTTGGCTTTTTCCACTTCCGGTATGGCGGGGTATTCGCTCTTAGGTGTACCGATTACCCAAAATTTACTCTTGCCGGATTTGATATGAAATTTGTTGTTTTCGTCACTATAGAGGTTAATTTCTTTGTCATTGGGAAGGTTTTTGATGATTTCGGAAAATTCTTTCATCGGTACCGTAATGCTGCCTTCTTCTTCCACTTCGGCATTAATGTAATGCACGGTGGCCATTTCCATATCGGTGCGTACCATTTTTAATTTATTGCCTTGTGCTTCCAACAAAAAGTTGTGCAAAATAGGCAGCGTGGTGCGGGCGGATACCCCCGCAGAAACAATCTGGATACCTTCCAAAAAGGTCTCTTTAGTTATATTTATTTTCATATCTATTAATCCTATTATTAATGTGCTGTTGATGGTGTTTATTGTGTGGATTTACCTATACACGTACCGGGCAGTGGGTTGTGTATAACCCGGTTATTTTGTAAACACCATCCACAAACAAAATTTTTATTCCCCCCTATTGGCATTTATGCACAGGGGTTTTCCATAAGTTATTTACTTTTTATCCACAGCTTTAATATCCAAAATAATTTGGTTTATTTCGGCCGTAAAAAACGGGTCTGCATCTATTTTTTCTTTAATTAAATCCCGCGCGTGCACCACGGTGCTGTGATCGCGGTTAAATTCCCGGCCGATTTCCGGCAAAGACAGGTCCGTCAGTTCCGTGGCCAAATACATGGCTATCTGCCGCGGCCAGGTAATGGATTGGGTTTTGCGTTTGGAGTTAAAATCCTCCATATTAATTTTAAAATGCTTACCAACCACTTTTTTAATTAAATTTACGTTAATGGCCAGTTTTTGTTCTTCCTGGGCCAGGGTATCGGCCAGCACTTCCTGCGCCACGCCAATGGTGGGCGTAATGCCGTGGGACGTGCAGAAAGACACTAAACTGAAAAATGAACCTTCCAATTCACGAATATTGGTGCGGATGCCTTCGGCAATAAAAGCCAGTACATCGTCGCCAATGTCAAAATTAATACTGTCTCTTTTTTGACGCAAAATGGCAATGCGGGTTTCCACATTGGGCAGTTTAATTTCCGTTACAATACCTGATAGTAAACGCGAAGACAAACGTTCTTCCAGCTGCAGTTCCTGCGGGGTTTTATCAGACGTTAAAACAATTTGTTTTTTATTGTCAAACAAGGCGTTGAATGTGTAGAAAAATTCCGCCTCGCTTCCCACTTTGGTGGTGCCCACCACAAATTGAATATCATCCATTAAAAAACAATCCAGCTGGTGATATTTTTTGCGGAAGTTTTCCCGGTCTTTATTCACGACGGAATCTACATAATCGTTTACAAATTCTTCGCCGGATTTATACAGCACGCGGGCATTGGGGTTGTTTTGTAAAATTTTATTGCCTATGGCGTGCAGTAAGTGCGTTTTGCCCAGGCCGGGCGTACTGTAAATAAATAAAGGGTTGTTTTGGCGGTTGCCCAGTTTATTAACCACCGCCTCCGCCATGCGGTAGGCAAAGCGGTTGGAGGCGGATTCAATAAAATTATCAAAAGTAAAAGATGAATTTAAATTGGACACAAACGGATTTCTGTGCACCGGCGCCGTAATGACCGGGGCCGCAGGAGCCGTTGCAGCAGGTGCGGGTTCTTTAATTACATAATTTACGGTAATTTCCGCCCCCAGATGTTTCAAGAACGCATCTTTTATAATATGTTCGTAGCGCTCTTTAATTGTTTTGCCCCAAAATTGATTGGGCAGTTCAATTTCCAATATATTATTGTTATAACGGAACACGGCCGGACGCAGCCACATATCAAAGCTGTCCGTGCCTAAAATCGTTTCTATTTCTGTTAAGATAGGAGCAGGTATACTGTTAGCAGTTACATTATCCACAATACATTCCGCCGTTTAAAAAGATATTTTATATGATACTACTTATCCCCCCTTTGCGTCAATTAACATAATCTTCAAATTTACTTTAAAAGCTTAAAAAAGGGGTAAATTTTAATTTTTTTGTTTTTAGGCTACCCAGACTATAAGATTTTATTTTAAACGTTTAAAATGCAATTTAGCCTAAAAATCAATAAAATAAGCCTAATTCATTTTATGGCTTGTTAAAGTAGGGAACGGATTATATAATGATAGCATTGTCAGTCGGATAAAATATTTTATAAAATAAATAAGAAAAATTATTAATAAAGTAATAAAAAGCAAAAGTAGACAAAATACCTACAATAAGGTATATTCAATACAAAGACCAAATAAAGGGGATTTTTATGACCAAACAATACGAAGTGTATAAATGCAGTGTTTGCGGCAATATTGTAGAAGTATTGCACGCGGCCGGCGGGCAATTGGTTTGCTGCGGCCAACCGATGAAATTGCAAGTACCCGGCGAGACGGACGCCGCCACCGAAAAACACGTGCCTGTGATTAAAAAAGTAGAGGGGGGGTATCATGTGGAAGTAGGTTCTGTGCCTCACCCGATGCAGGATGTACACTGGATTGAATGGATTGAAATGATTTGCACCGAATGCGGCAAAATCCAGCGCAAATACTTAAAACCGGGCGAAAAACCGGAAGCTGATTTTAAAACCGAATCCAATAAAGTGTTAGTGCGCGAATATTGCAACCTGCACGGTTTGTGGCAGAAAGAAAACTAATTTTTAACTGGTAGAGGAGCATATGCAAGCTGTAAAAATTACCGATAAAGTTTATTGGGTAGGCGCCATTGACTGGAATATACGTGACTTTCACGGTTATTCTACCAAAAAAGGCACCACCTATAATGCATTTTTGGTACTGGGTGAAAAACCCACTTTAATTGATACGGTAAAAAAAGAATTTTACGGGGAGATGATGGCGCGCATTAAAAGCGTAATTGACCCCAAGAAAATTCAAATCATTATCTCCAACCATTCGGAAATGGACCATTCCGGCGCGTTGCCCCAGGCCGTGGCGGAAATTGAACCCAAAGAAGTATATGTTTCCGCTATGGGGATGAAAGACATTACCGCACAATTTCACCAGGATTTAAATTTAAAAGTGGTAAAAACCGGTGATAAGATTGACGTGGGGGGGGACACAATTTCCTTTGTGGAAGCCCGCATGCTGCACTGGCCGGACAGTATGTTCTCTTACCTGGAAAAAGAAGACGTTCTGTTTACCAACGACGTTTTTGGTATGCATTATGCCACTTCTAAATTATTTGACGACGAGAACGAAGAACGCATGTGGATGTATGAAGCGGAAAAATATTACGCCAATATTGTGCTGCCATATTCTGATATTGTGCTTCGTTTTTTGGATCAGGTAACCAAAATGGGGTTATCTCCCAAGATTATTGCGCCGGATCATGGTTTTATTTGGCGCAAAGATCCGTCTAAAATTATTCAGTTATACGCTAAATGGGCCGCGCAAGCCCCTAAAAATAAAGCCATTGTGGTATATGATACCATGTGGGGCAGCACCGAAAAAATGGCCGTACAAATTACCGAAGGTTTACGTCAGGGCGGCACGGAAGTAAAACAGCTTTCCATGCACAGCTGCCACCGCAGCGATGTAGCCACCGAACTGTTAGACAGCAGCGCCCTTATTGTGGGTTCCCCGGTGTTAAACAGCGGCATTTTCCCGGCGATGGCCGACGTGCTTTGCTACTTAAAAGGTTTGCGTAAAAAAGGCCTGGTGGGTGCGGCGTTTGGCTCTTACGGCTGGAACGGCGCCCCGGTGGACGAACTGACCAAAATGTTGGAAGGTATGGGCGTACAGGTGGTTTCCCCGGCTATCAAATCTTTATTTGTGCCGGATGAAACCGTGCTGGCTTCCTGCCGGGAACTGGGCTTAAATATCAGTAAAGAAATTGCAAAAAAATTAGCGTAACAAAAGGGGGGAGAATGTTACCCAAAGAAGTGGGAGAATCGCTTAGTTATATTACGTACGGGCTGTATATTGTTACGTCTGTAGACGGAGAAAAGAAAAACGGCCTGATAGTAAATACCGTTTTTCAGGTAACTGCGGAGCCGGCCCGGGTGGCTATTTCCGTTAATAAAAACAGCCTCACGCACGAATATATACTTAAAAGCGGGGTATTTGCGGCTATGCCGCTTGCCCAAAAAACCACTTTGCCTTTTATCGGTATTTTCGGTTTTCGTACCGGGCGCAATTTTGATAAATTTGCAAATGTTCCGTATAAAATGGGTCCGTCCGGCTGCCCCATTGTGCTGAAAGATACGCTTTCTTATATGGAAGTGAAGGTTTTTCACACGGTGGATATGCAAACACATACCCTGTTTATCGGGGAAGTGACCGACGCGGATATTTTATGCTGTGAACACGGCGTTCCTTTAACGTATGAATATTATCATACAGTCATTAAAGGCAAAACGCCCGAAGGTGCCACGCACCGTTAAAAATACAACCCTTTTGAGGGGAGGTTTAAAATGATTAAATACGTATGCGAAATTTGTGGTTATGTTTATGATCCCGCCGTGGGTGACCCGGATAACGGCGTACCGGCCGGAACCGCTTGGGAGAGTGTGCCGGAAGGCTGGGTTTGCCCTGTTTGTGGGGTAGGTAAGGACCAGTTCAAGGCTCAAAACTAGCTAAAAACGGCAGTTTTAAAAAAAACGCTTAAATTTTAAGCATTTTTTATAATAAAACAAGGCACTGTTTTTAGCAGTGCCTTTTTAATCTGTTTTTTATTTAGGCTGAGTGATTTAAATAGAGGAAAGGGGTCGTACGCGCAAGTAAAGAACTTGCTATAATAACTGTATGAAAATTTTATATGTTATTACCACCACGTGTGTGGGTGGGGCGGAACAATCCATGGCGCAGTTGGCTGCTTATATGAAGCAGCAAAAAGCCACGGTGGAAATTGTGTCTTTGCGTACTCCGGGTGCTGTTGGGGTGCAGTTAGCCAAAGAGGGATTTAAAGTACATACCTTAGATATGGAAAACATCCCTACCCCTATGCAGGTTTTTAAATTACGCCAAATTATTACCACTTTTCAGCCGGATTTGGTACACGCTATGTTATATAGCGCCATAGAAATGTGCCGTGTACTGCGTTATGTAACCAAATTTCGCTTGGTAACTACGCCGCATTTTGATATGTCCAAACAGCCGTATTTATTGCAAGCGTTGGACCGTACCCTTAAAAGTATGGATGCCATGTCTTTTGCGGAATCTTTATATACGGCGCAATATTTAATTGGGCATCAAAAATATTTAAAAAGCCGGGTGTATTTACTTCCCAACAGTATAGACCGCAAACGTTTCGCGCGGGATTTTACCAAGCGCCAGCAGATACGGGCCAAGTGGGGGGTATCCATGCGGGAAACGGTATTTATTTGCGTAGGCCGTCTGGCACCGGAAAAAAATCAAATTTTATTGTTAAAAGCATTTAAAAAGATGTTAGCCAAACATCCGTCAGCCTGTGTAGTACTGGTGGGTGATGGCCCGGAAAGAAATAATTTGGAATTATTTGTAACCTCTAATGATTTAACCGGCAAGGTTATTTTTGAGGGGGAAAAGACCCAGGTGGATGTGTTTTTATCCGGGGCGGATGTATTTGTATTGCCTTCCAATATAGAAAGCCTGCCGCTGGCTTTGTTGGAAGCTTTAGCAGCCGGTTTGCCTTGTTTGGTCAGTAAAGTGGGGGATGTTCCATTATTTGTGGAGCATGGCCGCAGCGGATTTGTTTTTAAACCCGGTGATGAAACCATGCTTAGCTGTGTAATGACGGAACTGGCCGTAAATGAGCCGCTGCGTAAAAAAATGGGGGAAATATCCCTTCAAATAGCAGAAAAGAAACTGATTGATAATCAGCAGGCGTATTATAAAGCATATACCGCGCTGATTAAATAGTTTCCACGTGAAAACTTAGGAGATTTTATGGAACAACGCTTATTTTTGATTGCTTGTGTGATGTATGTTTTTACCCTAATTACCCGCTATTTAAATAAAAAGGAAGCTTTAAAAACCCCTTGGCGCTTTGCTATATGGCACAGCGCTTTTTTGGTATGTATATTGGGGTGTGCGTGGTATGTTATTTCATTTATTTTATCTAACGGCATGGGGGGAGAAGCCATCCCGGCGGGTAAGCAGGCTTTGGTGTATTTGTTTATTTTGGCGGCCGCGTTTTATGGTTTAAAATCCGGCTATGAAGCCAAAAAAGAAAAGAAAGACAAAATCCAAAAGGCGGATTTGGACTGGGCCAACACGGTATATTTTGCCGGGTTTGTGGCTTCTTTTGTCATGTTCTTTTTTATCCAAGCTTTTAAAATTCCTTCAGCCTCTATGCGGGATACCTTACTGGAAGGGGATCATTTATTTGTAAATAAAGCCGTGTATGGGTTTCGTATCCCGTTAACGGATATTCGCTTTGGGCAATATAAACCGATTGAACGCGGGGATATTGTTATTTTCTCATTTCCGGCTAAGCATAAATATCAAATTAATTGCGGCGGTTACCAATATGGTAAAGACTATGTAAAAAGAGTAATCGGTTTGCCGGGGGATAAGGTGGAAATCCGCCAAGGGCATGTTTGGCTTAATGATAAAGAAATGCCTGTGCAACCTTATGAAAAATACCAAGATGTGGAGCGGGTGCAGCCGGATGATGAATATGATGCCGAGTCTTACCAGCTGGTGTGGGAAACCCACCAATTGGATAGTGAACTGGGCCTTGAACTGCGGGACAATATGGGCCCGGTGATAGTGCCTGAAAACAGCTATTTTGTAATGGGGGACAACCGCGATGATTCCTGTGACTCCCGCTTCTGGGGCCCTGTACCGCGGAAAAATATTAAAGGCAAGGCGTGGTTTATTCATTGGCCGGTCTCACGCTGGAGAATGATTAAATAGTTTTCACGTGAAAACTGTTCAGTTGCTTTTATCAGTTCTTTTATGGTTTAATATATAGGTATCGTACGGAGGAACTACATGGGAGAAATAATTTGTATCGCCAACCAAAAAGGCGGTGTGGGTAAAACAACTACTTCTATTAATTTGGCCTATGCTTTGGCTACTTTAAACCGCCAGGTTTTATTGGTTGATTTTGACCCGCAAGGCAATGCCGGTTCCGGCCTGGGGGTTACCTTGGGGGATGCGGATAAGTCGGTTTATCATCTGCTTACCAAAACCGCCCGCTTTGAAGACGTAGTGCGCCAAACCGCCAATGAAATGCTGGACGTGCTACCTGCCTGCAAAAACTTAGCTGGGGCAGAAGTGGAGCTGGTGAACGTGCGCGGGCGTGAAAATATGCTGGCGGAAGCCTTAAACCCGCTGCGCCCTATGTATGATTTTATTTTGATAGACTGCCCGCCTTCTTTGGGTTTGCTTACTTTAAACGCTTTGATGGCGGCGGACAGTGTGATTACTCCCGTGCAGTGTGAATATTACGCCATGGAAGGCCTGGCCCATTTTATGACCACCATTGGCAAAATTAAACAATTTTTAAACCCCCGCTTAAAGCTGGATGGCGGCATTCTTACGATGTATGATGCCCGCATGAATTTATCCAAACAAGTGTTTGAAGAGGTAAGCCATTTCTTTGGGGATAAAGTTTATAAAACCCCCATTCCGCGTAACATCCGCCTGGCGGAAGCGCCCAGCTTTGGCCAAGCCATTTTTGATTATGACCCCGCCTGCCGGGGGGCGGCTGCTTATTTGGATTTAGCAGCCGAATTTTTAAGCCGCCGCGGCATAGATGTAAGCGATTATAAAGAAGCCGCTTTTACCGGCCCGGCTGCTTATAATTATGATTTTGGAGGCTGACATACATGTCCAGACAAGCTTTAGGCAAAGGCCTTGACGCCTTACTCAAACAAACCCGTGAAATGGTGGAAAACCCTGCCGCCGCGGCACCCGCTAACGGCAACCAGGTGGCTAAAATTGCCATTTCCAAAATTGTTCCCAACCGGTTCCAGCCCCGCCGGGTATTTAATGATGAAAAACTGGCCGAGTTAGCCCAGTCCATTAAAGAGCACGGCCTTACCCAGCCTATTGTGGTAGTGTATGATGCCGGCTTGGATAAATATGAAATTGTGGTGGGGGAACGCCGCTTCCGCGCCAGCCAGTTGGCCGGCCTTACGGAAATTGACGCCATTATCCATAAACATTTGGATGACAAGCAAATGTGCGCCCTGGCGTTGATTGAAAACATCCAGCGCGAAGATTTAAACCCTATAGAAACCGCCCTGGGCTACAAAAGCCTGATGAGCAAGTTTTATGTAACCCAAACGGAGCTGGCTTCTTATTGCGGTAAATCCAAAGCGGCGGTGTCCAACTCCTTACGTTTGTTGGAATTACCGCAAGACATTCAACAAGCCTTGCAAGACGGTGTAATTACCGAAGGCCACGGCAAGGCCCTGTTAATGGTAACGGATCCTGCCAAAAGGGCTGCTTTATTTGCCAAATTGCAAAAAAGCAAAATGTCCGTCCGCCAGGCGGAAGACGCCGCCCGCGTCTTAATGCTGCCTGCCGGCAAGCCGGTTAAAGCGGCCAAACCGGTGGAAATCACTGCGTTTGAGGCGGATTTACAAACTGCTTTAGGCACCAAGGTAGAAGTAAAATGCGGCAAGAATCCCAAAAAAGGCACATTGGTCATTCATTATAATTCTTTAGATGAATTGGACAATATTGCCGGCCGTTTAAAAAATAAGTTATTATAAACACCTTCCTACAGGGCCCCGGGTTCAGCCCGGGGTTTTTTTATGCCGTTATGGGGCCCATATGGGGGAAAAAGCATAAAACAAGGTGGTTTATGCTCCCTCTATCTTTAAAAAAGCCCTTTTTAAGCAAAAAGGCGGTTTATCGGGGCGATTGTTAAAAAATAAAGAAAGTATATGGGGTTAGCCTTAAAAACACACAGGCGGCCCGGTTTTGCTAAAAATAAAATTTTCCGTCGGAGACACCACCGTTTTTTGCGTATTTTGGGCCTGTTTGGCCGTGCTTATGCGTAAAACATGCCGGCAAACTCTAAAAGTTAGTTAAACTAATTTTCATTAAATTTTTACGGTGCAGTTTTTGCCTGCAGATTTGCTATTATTTTGAATATGACTGAAAAATTAAAATTTTGCCAAAGCTGCGGTATGCCTTTGTTGGATGAGGCCTCTTTGGGCACCAATGAAGACGGCTCCCCCAATGCCGAATATTGTGCTTACTGTTACCAACACGGAGATTTTACCGCCGATTTAACGATGGATGAAATGATAGAAACCTGCGTTCCGTTTATGACGCAGTCCCACCCGGAGCTTTCCCCCAGGCAAGCGCATGAAATGATGCGCCTGGTTCTCCCGTCTTTAAAACGCTGGAAGCAAAAATCCTAAGTACCGTTTGAACAGATAGCCCCTGCGTTATGTCGCGGGGGGTATAGAAACAAAAGCCAAATTATACGGTGGCGTCTTGCTCGTAAAAGGCACGTATTACGTCGCACACGCGCTGCACTTGTTCGGGCGTAATCTCGGGGAACATCGGCAGAGAAAGTACCTCTTGGCAGGCTTGTTGTGTGTGTGGGTAATCCTGCGGGTTTAATTGTAAGTGTGCATAAACGGGCTGGCTGTATAAAGCGGCCGGATAATACACCGCGCAGCCAATGCCGTGTTGGCGCAAGTAGGCCATTAATTCATCACGCCGTTCCGCACGTATGGTGTATAAAGAAAAAGCTTGGCTCCAGCCGGCAGGCGGTGTGGGGGGAAGGGTAACCGGTACCCCGCAGAGCCCTTCTTCATACCAGGCGGCGGCTTTGCGGCGGGCGTCTGTCCATTGTTCCAGCAGGGGCAGTTGTACACGCAGCATAGCGGCTTGCACCTCATCCATGCACAAGGGATAGCCGTCACAAATATAGCTGTTGGGGTCATCGGTCGCGCGCCCGCAGTGGCGCAATGCGCGGGCCGCGGCGGCCAGTTCGTCATCATTGGTGGTTACACAACCGGCATTGGCGCAGGCGCTTACATTATTGCCGGGGTAAAAGCTAAATGCGCCCGCCGTGCCAATACCGCCCACGCAAACGCCGTCCGCCTGGGACAAAATGGCTTGGGAACATCCTTCAATTACTTTTAGGCCGTGCTCGTTAGCCAGGTGCATAATGGCTTCCATATTGGCGGGATAGCCGTATAAATGCACGGGCAAAATGGCTTTGGTATTTTTGGTTATTTTACGTTCCGCGTCTTGCACGTCTAAAGTATAGGTGCGCGGGTCAATATCGGCAAATACAAAATCTGCGCCTGTTAATGCAACAGAAGCGGCTGTTGTACTAAAAGCAAACGGCGTGGTAATTACTTCATCCCCCGGGCCTATGCCGGCGGCCCGTAAGGCCAGGTGCAGGGCCCCGCCGCCGGAGCAGGCAATGCAATGTTTAACGCCTATTAACTGGGCAAATTCTTCTTCAAACCGGGCGGTTTGAGGGCCTAAAAGCCATTGGTTGGAATTCAACGCTTCCAAAACCGCTTGATGCAGGCGGGGTTTTAAGGCTTGATATGGGGCTTGCAGGTTAAATAATGGGATTGGCTCGTCAGCCATAGGCGCTCCTGTATTTATTTGTATAAAGATTTTACTTCCGGCATTTCCAGTAAATCTTTGGTGATTTTATAAAATTCTCTGCCCGTAAATGTAGCCGTAATGGCCACCACAAACATATTATCCTGTTTGGTTACTTCCTGTTTTAATATGGAAATTTTGTGGCTTTCTATGCGGCGGCAAATATCATCTACCACGGCCCATTTGGGGGTGCATTGCAGGTAAATGGTGTCGTAATGTTTTACAAATTCCAGCAGTTTAATGGTTTTGCGCACGCCCAGCTGAATAAGCAATATAGAGGCCGCAAACAATGCCGCCAGTACGTATTCCCCATATCCTACCGCCATACCAATAGCCGCCACCAGCCACACGCCGGCGGCGGTGGTCAGGCCGGAAATTTTGTTCCCGTCTCTTAGGATAGACCCCGCACCAATAAACCCCACACCGGTTACAATTTGTGCGGCAATGCGGCCGGGGTCTCCGCCCTGGTTGCCCATGTATTGAGACAGTATGGTAAACAGCGTGGCCCCCAAGCAGATTAAGCAGTTGGTGGCGTATCCGGCGGGCTTATCGTGGTATTGGCGTTCCATCCCCAGTGCCCCGCCCAAGATTAAAGACAAAGCCACTTTAATTAAAATTTCATCCATAGCTTTATAATACCAAAGACATTATAATAAAGTAAATTACCATTAAAACAATTCCCACAGGCAGGGCTTCCCGCGCCCATTCTTTGCTTTTAATATTTAATTTGGAGGCGCAAATAATATTGGGTATATTGCCCGGTATTAATAATCCGCCCGCCAAAATGAGGGACATGGTTAAAAATACCAGCGTTTCTTTCCCCAGCGACGGCATAATTTCTATGCTGGCCAGGGTGGCGTTATCCAACACGGCCGAGAGGGAGTTTATCCAATACAAAGCATATTTGGAAAGCTTGGTAATGGTTTGCGCGGCCAGCGGTTTTAATCCTTCCCCCAGCCAAATGAGGGCCGCCACAAACAAATACACTTTTCCGGCGCGTATTAAAATGGTTTTGTACGTTTCGCCGCGGGCATTGTCCTGCGCGGGCTGGGTTAATTGGCGCCCTTTGCCCAAGCGGGAGGCCAACAGGGCAAACAACAAAATGCCCGGCACAATCCATATACCCATTAGTTTAAGCAAAAACAAAAAATCCGCAAAATAAGGGGCTCCTTTTAATTTGGCCACAATAATGGTGGAAAGCGGCTCCCCAATTGGCGTTAATACGGCGCCCAGCCCCACGGCAAAACAAATGTATACGGTTAGTTTAATTTTCAGGCGTTCGTCTAAATCTAATAATTTGATAATTTCGGCCGCTGCCAATGCCGCCACAATGGCGGTAATAATGCTGGACGTTAACCCCAATACAAGTACCGTGCAAAACAGCAAAATGCGCGGGCCGGTTTTCTTTTCCAACCAGTGAATGCCGTGCGCCAAATACGCACCGAATTTTTTAAACAACACCCCCAACACCAACACGGCAGCCGTAATGGTAAGCGGTTCTTTTAGCCCTTCCGCCACCAAATGGCCGGACCATAAACCGGAAATACTTACGGCCGCCACGCCGCACACCAGTAAAAAAATCTCCAATTCTTCTTCAATTTTGTGAATTAAAAACGGCAGCGTCAGCGCGGCCAGCACCACCACGGCCAATGCCCCCATTGTGAAAGCAGAATAAGTTTGTACTTCCATGCTTTGCTCCTTAACTAAAAAATATCAGGTTATAAAAAAACCCGCTGTCCGTTAGGGCAACGGGTTGATACGCACAACAAAGGCTTAAAATCGGCAGCCGATTTTTAACATAGCGCTTAAATAATGGTAGCGGCTTTTGCCCATTTGGTCGCTGTAATCGCCGTCCAGGTCTACCAGGTTATAGCGTCCTTCCAGGCCAAAAATAACGGTGTCGTCAATATCAAACTCCACCCCGGCGCCCAGCATACCGGCCCAGCTGGTGCTGTTTACGGTATCATGCGTGCCGTCATCAAATTTCTCTTTAGAGAACATATGCCCGATACCCAAACCGGAAGTTACATACAAACGGGTGGGTTGAGAAGGGAAAAAGTTAAAACGCCCAATTACTAACCCCGTAGCAATGCCGGAGGTGTATTTGGCTTGTTGGGTGCCGGCGTTAAATTTATCGCCGCTGGCAAAGCCGGTATAGTTACCGTCTAACCCCAGGGTAAAAAACGGCCCGATGTTACGCAAGAAAGCCAACCCCGCAGAAAAACCAGTTTTACCTATTTTTACTTCTTGGCCGTTGTGGGTCCAGTTGCCTTGCGGTTCGGCCACGCCGCCGTAAAATTCCACACGGGTGGTATTGTTGCGCAGGCCATATTCTTCCAGGCCGTAATAATCATGGTAGGCGTCTTTGGCCATTGCCGATAAAGGCGCCGTCGCTAATACAGCACACAGCAAAATGAGTTTTTTCATACCGCTCCTTTACAAGAAATAAGTTAAATTATTGTAACTGTTTTAAAGCATTTTTACAATACACTACAGGCCCCTTATTACAGCAAGCTCGGTTTGCGGGTTTTGAAAAACGCCGCTTTCCACGTCCTGCACCACGCGCTGCCACTGCCCGCGTGCTTTGAGTATTTTCTCTGCCAGTTCACGCACGGCGCCGCGCCCGCCCGTTTTGCGGGTTACATACAGGGCCGCTTGCTGGGCTTCCGGCACACCGTTGGGTACGCTTAAAGGCAGGCCCACTTTTTTTAATACGCCCAGGTCTATCAGGTCGTCCCCCACAAAGGCAATTTCCTGCGGCAAAATACCACGGGTTTGCTGCACGTGGGCCAGCGCCTGGGTTTTGGCGGATATGTTGTAATATAACACGTCCATACCCAGGGCTTTGGCCCAAAATTCCAGCGTGGGACTGTTTCCCTTGGAAATAATACCCGTGGAAATACCGCAGTATTTTAAAAATAAGAGGCCCATGCCGTCTAATGATTCAAAGCGTTTTATTTCACGCGCGGTGCCGGTTTGATCGGTAAAAAAGCTGAGGGTGCCGTCGGTCATTACGCCGTCCACATCCGTTAAAAACATTTTAATTTGTTTGGCTTTTTGTTCAAATAGCGTATCATTCATAATAGTTCCTATATAAATTATAGCTTTTATTGGTGTGCTCCCTGCCGTAAAATTATATAATGAACATATGAAGAAAATTTTCTTATCCCTTTTGGTTTTTTGCATAACGTTTGCCGGGTGTACCCCTAAAACGGTCATCAGCCGCACGTATAATTTTAATCAAATGCGCCGCATTGGGATTATGTCTTTTGAGAGCAGCTGGTCCTCTTTGCAAGGGGTGGAAAACCTGTTTGCCAAATATTTAATCAGTGCCGGGTTTCAAGTGGTGGAACGCTCCCAGCTGGAAAGCGTACTGCAAGAGCACAACATTTCCGTATCGGGTTATTTATCGCCGGAAACTACCCGTGAGATAGGCAAAATTTTAGGGGTGGATGTACTGCTGATAGGCGAAGTAACCGCCTATACGCCTACCCGTAAAGAATTAACCCTGGTGGCTACCCGCCGCACGGAAAGCCGCCCTGTGTACCGGCAGGACGTTATGCAGCTGCCGGATGGTTCATACGCGGCCTATTCCCGCCGGGTGGGGACGGAATATTCCCACTCCAGCGAGCTGACCCCCCAGGAATACACCATTAATGCCCAGGTGGGTGTAATTGCCAAACTGGTGGATGTGGAAACCGGTGAAGTGGTGTGGATAGGCTCCGACGATGCGGAAAGCTCCAGCGCCCTGTCTGCCGCGGATTATTTGGCCCGCGTACTGGTAAAGAGTTTTACCAAAGAATTAGCCAAATTACAAAAACAATGAAACGCAAAAACCAAGGGCTGGAAGGCGGCTACGCCCAAGCCTGTGTAGAAGCCGTATTTATTTTTTTTAAAGCGCTAACCGTGCTGACGGTGCTAGCCGTGGCAGCCCTGGTGGCGGCGCAAAGTTCGGTGGCGCCGGTCAGCACCCGTTTGTTAGCCGCGCTGACCGTAGAATATGCCGCCAAAAATTTAAAACCGTACCGGCCGTATTTCCCGGAACCGTATTTAATCCAATTAGAAGAAGAGGAATAAAAAGAGGTATTTTATGTTAGACATTAAGTATATCGTTGCAAACCCGCAAGAAGTAAAAAAACGCCTGTCTTTGCGCAAGCCGGAACTGGCCGCCCAAATTGACGGTGTGTTGGAGCAATATGCTAATTATAAAACGGTGTTAGCCAAGGTGGAAGAATTGCGCGCCAAACGCAACGAAATGTCTAAAAACATTGGCAAAATTAAAAAAGAACAGGGAGACGAAGCCGCCAAAGAAGCCATGGCCCAAGTGGGTAAATTAAAAGAAGAAATGGCTGCCAAAGAAGCGGAATTGGAACCGCTTAAAAAACAAATTAATGACGCTTTGCTTTCTATCCCCAATATTCCTAACGAACATATCCCGGTGGGTACGTCCGACGCGGACAACCCGGAATATCTTCCCTGCACCATTCCTTTGCCCAAATTTAATTTTAAACCCTTAGATCACCAAAGCATTGGCGAAAAACTGGGCATTTTGGATTTTGCCGCCGCTTCTTCTTTATCCGGCAGCCGTTTTGCTTTGTATAAAGGGGACGGCGCCCGTTTGGAACGCGCCATTATTGCTTTTATGTTGGATATGCACGCCAAAAAAGGCTATACGGAAATTTTGCCCCCGGTCATTGTAAACGAAGACATTTTGGTGGGTACGGGCCAGCTGCCCAAATTCCGCGAAGATATGTATGAACTGGTGGGAGAGCCGAAACAATTTTTAATTTCTACGGCCGAAATTCCGCTTACCAACTTAAACCGCACCCGCGTAATTGCCGAGGCGGAGTTGCCTATTAAATTAACGGCGTATACGCCGTGCTTTCGCAAAGAATCGGGCACATACGGCAAAGACACCCGCGGCTTAATCCGCAACCACCAATTTAACAAGGTGGAGCTGGTGATGCTTTCCCACCCGCAACATTCTTACCAAATGCTGGAGATTATGGTGTCCGACGCGCAGGAAGTATTAAAAGAACTGGGCCTGCCCTACCACGTGGTGGAACTGTGCAGCGGGGATATCGGGTTTTCCTCTGCCAAAACCTATGATATTGAAGTATGGATGCCCAGCGAGAACCGCTTTAGAGAAATTTCCTCCTGCTCTAACTGTTTGGACTTCCAGGCCCGCCGCATGGGTATGCGCTTTAAAAACGCCCAGGGCAAGCTGGAATATGTACACACCTTAAACGGCAGCGGTTTGGCCGTAGGCCGCACGTTTGCCGCTATTTTGGAAAACTTCCAGCAGGAAGACGGTTCCGTCATTATCCCGCAGGCTTTGCGCCCGTATTTTGGCAAAGACAAAATTGAGGCCAAAAAATAATGCGCAAGTGGCTTGCCGGTTTTGTGGGGGCGGCGTTATTGGCCGCCCCGTCCTATGCGGAAATTCAACTCCCGCCCGATGTAATGGCCCAGGCGCGCGAAGGTATTAACGGCGTATACAGCCTGGATTTTGACGTTGCCCAAAAAAATATTCAAAAAGTGTTTGACCAATACCCCGATCATCCCTTCGCCCATTTTGGCAATGCGATGATTGCCTGGTCCCGCTATGAATACGAGTTTGAAAAAAGCGACGAAAAACAACAAAAAGTTTTTGAGCAGATTTTAGATGACTCCATCTCCGGCATCAAACGCTGGATGAAACAACACCCCGATGACCCCAACGCCTATATGGGCATTGGCGCTTTGTATGGGCTGCGCGCCATGTTCAGCATGCGCAACCGCAGTTGGATAACGGCCTATTTTTCCGGCCGTAAAGCCATTTCCAATTTGGAAAAATCCCTGGAGTTGGACCCCACTTATTACGACGCCTACTTCGGCCTGGGTATTTACCAGTATTATGCGGGCACATTGCCGTCCGTCATTAAAATATTGGCCAAAATTGTGGCCATTAAGGGGGACCCGGACGAAGGGGTCAAACAGCTCAATCTCTCGCGTGAAAAAGCCATGTTCACGGCGGACAGTTCCAAACTGATTTTAATTGAAATACAAAACGTGCGCGGAAGCAAATATTATAATCCGCAAAAATCATTGGAATACATACGCGAACTGCGCGCCAAATATCCCAATAACCCGCTCATGCACTATGTGGAAATTATCTGCCTGTACGAAACCGGTAACTTGGACGAAGTCACCCAACAGGCCAACCAGTTTTTAAAACTGATTGGTACGGACCCGTTTTATAAAGATATTTATATTTCCCGCGCCTATACCGCTTTAGGCACCGCGGCTATGGCTAAAGGGGATATGGCGGGTGCGCGCACTTTGTTTGAACAAGGGCGCCAGGCGCTGAAAGGCCAGGCCGTCAGCCGTTGGGGCTTGTGGAACGAGTTGCGCCTGGGCCAAGTGTATGACTTGTTGGGCGAGCGCGATTTGGCGGTAAAACAATATAAATACGTATTATCGTTTAAAGATAAATGGGGTTTTGATGATTTGGCCAAATCTTTAGTAAAAAAACCCTATGTGCTGCCGCCGGACGGAAATCCCGGCCCCTTGCCGCCGCTGTAAATTTTATCCCGCCTTTGGGCGGGATTTTTGTTATATTATATATATCATTATTTGTGCAAAGTGTGCCCAACACCACATGGTGGGCAGGTATAGGCACCCTGGGCAACGGCGGGCATACAAAACACCTTGCCGGCTGGGTTATATGCCTTTGCATTTTAATTAGATATAATTATATTATAATGGTATGCCGCTTGAAACACGCGGCCACAGGGTTTGCATATGAAATACAGTTACCTTTTTATTTTGGTTTTTGGTTTGTGTGTGGGTTTGCTGGCGGGGTGCTCCAAGTCGGAGACTGCTATGCAACACAACGCCTCTGCCAATGCAACCCCCGGGGACTCGCCCGTGCTTTCTTTACATGAGGCAGCTGTAGACGGCAATATTCCGTCCATGACGCTTTTGATTGAACAAGGGGCGGACCCGCATGCTTTAGATGCCAACGGCATCACCCCGCTGGAGGCTGCCCTGCAGGTAAATAATGAACGCAGTGTTACTTTTTTATTGCAAAATGGGGCCAGCGGTAAAGATTTAAGCCAAGACGGGCGCCCCTTATGGGTAGCTTATGCCGGCAGTATGACGCCGGACATTGCCCGCTTTATGATGCCGGGGGACGCGCCTGCGGAAGAGGTGTACCAGGCACTTTCCGGGGCGATTGCTTACAGCCCATATGAAAGCACCATAGAATATTTTTTAGCCAAAGCGCAAACCTTTCCGGATTTTGCTTCCCGCTGTTTTTGGCCGGCGGCTTATGTAAGCCAAAACCAAACGGTGGTGGATTCTCTTTTAATTCGCAACATTTTGCCCATTAACGGCTGCCCGAACAGCGATGAAGATGCCCCCTTGCTGGTGGCGGTGAAACGCGGTAAAGAAAAATTGGCCGCCAGTTTGTTGTTGCTGGGGGCCAACCCTACCAAACGGGATAAGGCCGGTTATACGGCTTCTTATTACGCATTAAAAAACGGGCAAAAGGAGTTGGCAGATAAATTAGTGGCAGAAGAAGAAAAAATCCGGGTGGAAGAATATGCGGCTGTGCTGGCGCGTAAAAAAGCCGCTGCCCGAAAACGTGCCGGTCATGGGGACTGCTTCATCCGCAAGGCGGACGGTTCCACCGTGCCGTGCCCAAAGTTATGATTTTACAACCCGTCTTTAGGCGGGTTTTTTTATTGGCAATATTGGCGGTTTGCCCCGCCCAGATTTGCATATATAGCGGTGCCTGTACGGGCGCCGGCCGTTTATGTAAAAACGTGCAACTTGTGAAAGACACGGAGATCAACTTATGAAAAAACAGCTGCTACTCAGCTTATTAGTAGCTATGTTAGGCATGTACTGCGTACCGGTGCATGCACAGGCAAGAGCCTCTGCCACACATGAAGTAAGTGTGTTGTTGGGAGGATCAGTTGCTTTAGGTCATTCCGGTATTTCGGAACAGGATGTAGACCCGACTTCTGAAGGAAATAGTGCTTTAGATTGGGGTCCGCTTCGGGTTCGTACGGGGTGCAGTATTTATATCATCTGCAACCTCGTTGGGCGCTGGGGCTGGAATATAACGGCAATAATTTTGACGATGTCACCCAAACCCGCGGGGTTATTTTGCCACCCTTTGCCTGGTGGGAGCGGGATATAGACAGCCATATGGATGTGCATAATGTAATGGCCGCCGGACGTTTTACATTTAATCCTCAAAGTTCTTTTAGGTTTTATGTTCCGTTTGGGGCCGGTGTGGCGTTTAGCAAAGGTACGCTTAAATTAAGCGAAACCAGCGTATTGCCTAGCGATTATCGTGAAGAAAAGTTTACGGGCAGAAATACTTCTTTTGCCTATTACCTGGGTTTAGGTATGGAAAAGCAATTCGCCGCGCATTGGGCGTGGGGATTGGAAATGCGTTACCAGGCATTTTGGTTTAATAATGGGGAATATAATTTGCCCGGCGTGTCCGGCTTGCAGTATCACAAATATATTTCCGGTTTATTAAAGGTGGTGTATTTATTCTAAAACAGTATTTACTTAAACGGTTTATATGCAAAAAAGCCCCGCGTTTCAAGCGGGGCTTTTTAATATAAACGGGTTTATTTCTTTAAAGCCAAATAGCCCATTAAGCGGTAAATTAACTTGGATACGTTAAATTCCGTAATGGGGTCTGCCTTTCTTTGGCAGGCTTCCACCACGTCCACCGCCACGATTTTTTTGTGTTTGATGACCTCGCGGAACAAATCCAGCGCTTCATACCACATAAAACCGCCGGGCTGCGGGGTACCCGTAGCCGGTATAACGGAAGGGTCAAACCCGTCCACGTCAATGGTGATGTATACCGTATCCGTTAATTTTTTAAGCACTTGGGGGATTAACTTTTTAATGTCGCGGTTTTCGTGCATTAAAAAAGTGGTTACTTTGCCGGCGTTGCAGTATTGCTTTTCTTCGCTGGCAACGGAACGTATCCCCACCTGCACTACGGGCACCTGGCGGCTGGCCGGGTACAACGCGCAGGCGTGGCTTTTGGGGGTGCCTTCAAAGGTTTCCCGCAAGTCGGCATGGGCGTCAAAGTGCAGAATACTTAAGTTTTTGTATTTTTCAATGTACGGCTGGGCCAGGGCTTGGGTTACCGTGTGTTCCCCGCCGATATAAAACGGAATGGCTTTGTATTGCATCAGGTTGCGTACGGTTTTATCAATATTTTTAAAAACCGTATTGGTAGAGCCTTTGCAATTTACCGCGGGGCAGGTGTGAATGCCCAATTCCCAGGTTTCGGTTTTGGTTTCTTCGTCCCAAAGTTCAATCTGGGTAGAGGCTTCAATCACGGCCGCGGGGCCTTTGGCGGTGCCGTGCCCGTAACAAACCGTTTTTTCAAACGGGACGGGCACTACCGCAAATTTACAAAGGGGCAGAGAGCTGTTTTTGCTCTCTAGCCCCATAAACTTATCGGTTTGTACGTTATCGCTCACAATGTTACCGGTGATATTATTTCACAAATACGGCAGCCGCGACGACGGTGGTCCACATACCTTCCACGCAGATGGCGGATTGGGTAATGTTGGTGGTGCGGACGATTTTGCCGCTCATGCGCCAGATTTCTTCTTTCTGGTCCCAGGTGGTATTGTTATCAAATTCAATACCCAAAGTGGTGGAAAGCATAAGGGCGGCCAAATCTTCGGCATAGTCGCCGGCTTGTTTGTCCGTTTCGCCAAAGCTGTGGTGTTCCGAAATGTAACCGTGGGTTTTTTGGCCTTCTTTCGGGATGGCCAAACCGACGGACGCGGAAATCAAGCGGCGGTATTCGTTGCTGGTGTTTCTGCTGATGACGCAATGCAGAATTTGGCCCGGGTGCAGTTCTTTAAGGCCCTTAGCAACAGGTACCGTTTTGCAGCCGGGAGGGAAAATGCTGGAAACAGGCACCAAGTTAAAGCTGGCAATTTTGGCGTCTCTCAACGCTTCTTCAAAGCTGGCCAGTTTTTCTTTGTGTCTGCCGATTCCTTTGGTAAGGAATATCTCTTTGGGTACAAAAGCTTCGTACATTTTTATTTTTTCCACTAATTCCTATTGTGAATTAATATAATATTAATTATAACAAATAAAAAAAGGAAAAATCCTTTCTTTATCCCGTTATAATTCACTGCGGTTTTTTATTTTTCAAACGGTTCCAAAACCGATACAATAAGTGTAATATATTCCAATGAAAAAAACAAAAATAATTTTACTGGTTTTATTAATCTGGGCAATGCCCTCGGGAGCAATGTGTATGGAAAGCATGTTTAGAAACGGCGTTTTGCATTTTGATTATAAAAAGGAGGACCTGGCCCCGGCCGAAGCCGCCGCCCGCCAACAGCTGGAAAAAGATTTGGCCGCCCTGGTGGCCATCCCGGCTTCCGAGCGCACCTTTGAAAACACCATCTTGGGTTATGAAAAAGCCTTTGACCGCTATGGCGACGCCCTGGGCATGAGCGGTTTTTTGTCTTATGTATCCCCGGATAAAGAATTTAGAGACACGGCCCTAGCCCTGCAAATGCAAATCAGCCAATATATGGTGGACGTTGCCACCCGGCGTGACGTGTACCGCGCCATCCGCGAATATACCGACACCAACCCCAAACTGGAGGGGGAAGAAGCCAAACTGGTAAAAGACATGCTGATTGGTTTTAAAAACAGCGGTATGGATTTGAACGACAAAGACCTGGAAACTTTTAAAGCCCTTAATAAACAAAAAGCCGAATATGTAATTAAGTTTGATAAAAACGTGCAGGAATATAAAGACCCCCTGCCCGTTACCAAAGAGCAGCTGGCCGGCCTGGGTGAAGACTACATCAATAAGTTAGAAAAAACGCCCGAAGGCAAATACCTGGTTACGCTGGACTACCCGGACTATGTCCCCTTTATGCTCAACGCCGAAGACGCCTCCGCCCGCCAAGCGCTGGAATTTAAATACAACCGCCGCGGCGGGGAAGAAAACGTAACCCTTCTGGAAAATACCGTTACCCTGCGGCGCAAAATAGCCAAACTGCTGGGGTATAAAACCCACGCCCACGCCCGCTTGGAAAACC
Organism: uncultured Elusimicrobiales bacterium; assembly: GCA_944327085.1. Classification (GTDB taxonomy): domain Bacteria; phylum Elusimicrobiota; class Elusimicrobia; order Elusimicrobiales; family Elusimicrobiaceae; genus Avelusimicrobium. The sequence continues at coordinate 113,077 of CALVGG010000004.1, forward strand.
GCATGGCCAAAAACCCGGAAACGGTTTTCTCTTTCTTAAAAGATTTGGAAAAAAAATTAAAACCCATGGCCAAAAAGGAAGACAAAGAACTTATTGCCTACAAAAACGCCAAAACCGGAGGCAAAGCCAAAACCCTGGCCGCGTGGGAAAGCGGATACTGGAGTAATAAATACCGCAAAGAATATTTGGAACTGGACAGCGAAAAAATAAAAGAATATTTCCCTTCCCAGGTGGTGGTGGACGGCATGCTGGAACTTTTTGGCACGGTGTTTGGCATTGCGTTTGAGCCGGCGGATATTCCCACCTGGCACCCGGACGTAAAAGCCTTTAAAATTGTGGACGCGCAAAACAAAGAACTGCTGGCCTATTTTTATATGGATTTATACCCGCGCGAAGGCAAATACAAACATGCCGCGTGTTTTGATTTGGTCTCCGGCGAATTGAAGGAAGACGGCACCTACCAAACCCCGTTTGTAGCCATTGTGGCCAATATGAATAAGCCCTCCAAGGATACTCCCTCCCTTTTAAAACACAGCGAAGTGGAAACTTTATTCCACGAGTTCGGGCACGTGCTGCACAATGCGCTTACCAAGGCCAAATATTCGGCTTTGTCCGGCACGAATGTAAGCGGGGATTTTGTGGAAGTGCCCAGCCAAATGCTGGAGCGTTGGGCGTGGGATCCGTCCGTCTTAAAATCCATCAGCAAACATTACAAAACGGGCGAACCGCTGCCGGACGATTTAATTAAACGCATGCTGGACGCCAAAAATTACGGTGCCGGCGGGCAGTATTTGCGGCAGAACTTTTTTGCGCAGTATGATATGACTTTGCATACCCGCGCCAAAACGCCAGACTCTACCAAACTGTATTTTTCATTAACCAAAAAAATCCGCGGCAATGCCTTGCCGCTTACGCCGGGCACCATACCGCAGGCGTCTTTCGGGCATTTGATGGGCGGGTATGATGCCGGATACTACGGTTATTTATGGTCTGAAGTCATTGCGGAAGATTTCTTTGGCGAGTTTGCCAAAGCGGGCCTTCGCAACCCGCAGACGGGGCTAAAATTCCGCAAGGAAATTTTGGAGCGCGGCGGCACGCTGGACGAAGAAGAAATGGTGGAAAATTTCTTGGGCCGCAAAGCCTCTAACGAGCCGTTCCTTAAATCCATCGGGCTTAGCAAATAGGAGATTTTATGAGCGTTGTTATCGGGATAGACGTAGGCGGTTCCACCACCAAAATTGTGGGGTACCGCGCGGACGGAAAATTAGTTTCCATGCAAAAGGTGGAAGCGGCCGACCCGCTTACCTCGGCCTATGGCGCGCTGGGTAAATTTATTAATGAAAATAACCTAGCTTTGACGGACGTAACCCAAATTATTTTAACCGGGGTGGGTTCCTCTTTATTTAAAAAAGACATTTACGGCATTCCCACTTCGGGGGTGGACGAATTTGCCGCCATTGGTTTAGGCGGGCTGGCGCTGTCCGGCAAGAAGGAAGGACTAATTGTCAGTATGGGTACGGGCACGGCATTTGTTCGCGCGGGGAAGGACGGCATTACCCACATTGGCGGCAGCGGCGTAGGCGGCGGCACGGTGCTGGGCCTGTGCGGAAAAATGTGCGGGGCCAGTTCTTTTCGCACGGTGGTGGAGATGAGCCAGGGCGGAAAACTGTCCCATGTGGATTTAAATATTGAAGACATCAGCAAAGGCGTTATCCCTACCCTTCCGCCCGAAACAACCGCCTCCAACTTTGGCAAGATGGAAGACGGCGCCACCCCGCAGGATATTACGCTTGGCGTGTTGAATATGACCTTTCAAACCGTGGGTATGATGGCGGTTTTTGCCTGCCGAAACGACTCGGTAAAAGACGTTATTTTAACAGGCACTTTATCCCAGGTGCCCTATGCCAAGCGCGTGTTTGACTCTTTGGAAAAAATGCATAAAGTGCATTTTATTATTCCCAAAAACGCCATTTATGCCACGGCTACCGGGGCGGCGTTGTCTTTCCTGCAAAAGCAGGGCGGGGGCAGTTGTGCAGGCAAACACTAATGCTTACAAAAAATCCAGCTTTGGCCCGGCTTTTTTATTTTTAACCAAAAAACAGCGCCGGGGTTTGGCTGTGTATTATGCGTTTTGCCGTTTGATGGATGACATTGCCGACGAACCCAACGTGCCGGACCCGCAAGGCCAGTTAAATTTTTGGAAAGAGGAAATCAACCGTGTTTATTACGGCACCCCGGAAACGGAACTGGGCAAAGATTTGGCCTTGTTGGTTAAAACTTTCCGCTTGCCGCAGGACCGCTTCCTTTTGCTGATAGAAGGAATGGAGGCCGATTTGCAGGGCCGCCGCTACGCTACGTTTGAAGAGTTGGAATGGTATTTATACCGCGTAGCCGTGGTGGTGGGGCTGGCTACGCTGGACATTATGAACGTGGACGAAAAAAAATCGGTGCCGCTTTCTTTGGCGTTAGGCTGTGCGGTGCAAACCACCAACATCGTGCGCGACGTGCACGAAGACGCCCGCGCCGGCCGTGTGTATTTGCCGGAGCAGTTATTGCAGCAATACGGGCTTACTTTTCAAGACGTATTATCAAACAGTCAACCCCGGCAGCTGGGCAAAGCATTGGCCAAAATGGCGCAGCTTTCACAGGTGTTATACCGCAAAGCCGGGCAGGCTTTAAGCGGTTTGCCGCGCCGGCCGGCTTTGGTGTGCCGCATTATGGGGTGGGTATATAGGGCAAATCTTGCTAAAATAGAGAAAGCAGGTTTTGTTTTTCAGGATAAAATTAAATTAACCCGGGCTGAAAAGCTAAAAAACATTGTGTATGCATTATTTAAAAATTTATAAAACATCCGTTTTAACGCTTATGTGTGTTTCGGCCGCGGCGGCTTTGTATGCCGGCGATTGGGACGACTGCATGGAACAAGGCAAAAAACAATTTGCCGCGCGCAATTATTTGGCCGCGCAGGATACTTTTACCCGTTGCATGAAGCTGGACCCCAATCAACTGGATGCGGAACTTTCTTTAGCCGGGGTTTTGCTTACGCAGGAAGATTTAAACGGGGCCGAAAAACACTTTCGTGCGGCATTAAACAAAATGAAACGCAATTCCCCTTATTTGTCTTATACTTATTCCATGTTGGGGGATATTTCGTTAAAACGGCAAAAATATGATGAAGCGTTAAAGCTGTATAATCAATCGCTTGTGTATAATGCGGCCAATGTAAATTCGCTGGTGGGGAAGGGCGTTATTATGGAATATCAGGGGGATAAGCTGGGCGCGTCCGACGCGTACCGCTCCGCCCTGGCGGTGGAGCCTTTAAATTTGGTGGCCCGCAAACGCTTAATTAATTTGGAGCCGTATTATCTAACCGATGCGGAAATGCTGGACGCTTTAAAACAACGCTATGCCGTTGCCCCGGATAAAAAAGAACTGGACGAAAAAGACCGCGTTCTTTTTAGCCAAATCCACCGGGCCGAACAGCTGCAGGGCGTGGCCTATTTAAAAAGCAAACACAGCCGCTTGCCGCCCGGGTATGTGGTGGAATTATACCGCGACAGTGAATTTTCGCGCGAAGTGCTTACCCTGGCCGGTTACAAAGCCTTGCAAAAACAACTGGGGCAAGACGCCATAGAGGCGTTTCAAAAAGCGGGGGTGCCGGTGCGGGACGTTTTTGAACTGCGCGATATGCGCGGCAATAAGATTTTTAATCAGGACAGCACCCTTACAGACAGCGGCTTCTATGTCTTTTCCGAAGCATTAAACCGCCGCAAAGCTTTCCTTTTGCCTAACGAAGTGGTGCCCCCTACCAAAGAACATTTGAAAAAAATAGCCCAGCGCGTGCAGGAACTGCAGCGTGCGGGATATATAGAAATTTCTCTTTCCGATTTAAAAAATATTGAAAACCAAACCAAATGCTCGCTGGATACGTTGCGCGGTAAAATGGGTGTTTATGTACTGCCGGTTACCAAAAAACATTTGCGGTATTTTATTTTAACCCGCTCTAATGATGATAAAAAAACCGTGCCGTATTATTATTTTATGTCTGCACTGGCCCGCCGCAACCCGCGTGTAAAAGTACCGCAAAATGCATTGGTGGAAATGTATAAACTATATGATTATTCCGTCTGTTCCGATGACGGCGCGCTTTGGGAATAAATAAAAAAGCATTATTTTTCAAACACCGCCGCATGAATAAAACGGCAGTGTTTTTTTGTGCAAGATATTTTATCTTGCTAAGCGGATGGAGAGGATAGAGCATGTTAAAAAAATGGTGTATAAGTGTTTTACTGGGGGTTTTGTGTGCGGCGCCCGTTTGCGCTCAGCATTGGCGTTTGGCGGCGCAAAAAGCACAGCAGGCGGCGCAGCGCGCGTCCCGCGCGCTGGGGGAAGAAGGCGCTTATAAAAAAGCTTTGCAAGAGGCTTCCCGTTTGGACGCGGTGGAGAAAGCCTTTGCGCGCGGCCGACACGAATGGTTTTATAAATATTTCCGCTCCAAGGCGGAATGGCCGCGTGAAAAATCGGCCGCGTATGCGCTTTCTAACGGTTGGGCCATTAAGTCCAACCAAATGGGCATTTCTCAGCGCATTTGGTGGGAACGCCGTGCCCGGGAATTGGAAGCCCGCCAACAGGAAGTTTTATCTGGCCTGCGTATGCTGGAACTGGGCACGGCAGAGGATTGGGTGTCTTTCATCCCCGCGGATTGCAAATTAATTTTTTTGGGGGAATACCACGGTAAAAACATCCGCCACCGCGTGGCGGATTTACTGGCCGAATACCGCCGCCAACACCCGCATACGCAAATGATTTTACTTACGGAGTTTTTGCCCGATTCTTACCCCGATTTTCGGCAGGCGCCCGGCCAGCCGCATTGGTATTTAAGGTATTTTCAGGAATTTTTGGAATCACAAAATATTCAGTTTTCCGGCCTGGAAGAAATAGATTTTTTGACGGATCATACTTTTGTTCCTGCGGCGGGCCCGGCAGGCAACAGCCTGGCCGGGGTAAACGCCCGCAACGCACATTGGGTGCAGCGCATTAAAGACTGGCAGGCCAAATATCCCGATGCCGTATTTTTTGTGTATGCCGGGGGCGGGCATGTGGGGTATGAATATCCTGCGTCTGTTTCTCTGTCGTTTAAAAATGCTTTTGTGTTTTCTTTTATTCCGCTGCCGCCCCGCCACGCGCCGGAGCTGTTTTATGCGGATGAAATTTTCCACTCCTTTACTCGCGGGCGGTTCTTCCGCCAGGGGGTGATTGTGTGGAAATCCAAACATTTGGCCCGCCTGGCCGGGTTTGACGTGCAAATTTTGCTTCGGCCCGAACATTTGGAGCGTTGAAATTTATGGGGCAGTCATCCTTTGCCAAATGGTATTTATTTCTTTTTTGGCAGCAGGGTATAAACAGGAAGTAGCCCGGCAGGAAATCTTTCACGCCTTTATGGACTGGCGTTTTTATAAACCCGGGTTATTATTATGGAAAAACCGCCGGGAGGGACGTTTTGCCGGGTTTGATATGCAAATTATTTTAAAACACAAACACAGCTTTTAAACAAAACCCCCGGGTCATAACCCGGGGGTTTTATAAACAGGTTTTTTGCCGGTTAAATTATTTTTTTGCGGCGGATATCATATCCAAAAACTCCTGTTCCGTAAGCACGGTAACGCCCAGCTCCTGCGCTTTTTTTAATTTGCTGCCGGCTTCGGCCCCGGCCACCACATAGGCTGTTTTTTTGGATACGCTGCCGCTGGTTTTGCCGCCGTATTCTTTGGCTTTCAGTTCGGCCTGGGTGCGGGTCATGGTGGTCAGTTCCCCGGTAAACACCAGGGTTTTGCCTTCAAAAATATTGGCGGAAAGCTGTTTGGCGGGCTGGGTTAAATTCAGCCCCGCCTGGCGCAGCTCTTCCAGCTGTTGGCGGACTTTGGGGTCCCGCATAAAATCGTACACGCTTTTGGATACGGCCACGCCTACTTCCGGTATGGCTTGCAGCTCTTCCAAAGAAGCATTCATTAAAGCATCCAGCGTGCGGAAGCGGTCCGCCAGCAGTTCGGCCGTTTTGGCCCCCACAAAAGCAATCCCCACCGCAAACAGCAGGCGCGCCAGCGTGCGGTGTTTGCTGGCTTCTATGGCGTCTAACAGGTTTTGCGCTTTTTTGTCTTTGAAGTTTTCCAAGTTTAGCAAGTGCAAAAAAGTCAGGCGGTAAATGTCGGTAAAATTGGTGATGTATTTGTTGGCCAGCAGTTGGTCCACCACGTTTTCGCCCAGGCCTTCTATATCCATGGCGCCGCGGGAGGCAAAATGCAAAATGCGCGCACGTATTTGGGCCGGGCAGGCGGGGTTGATGCAATAGTAGCCCACTTCGCTTTCTTCTTTATACACGCGCCCGCCGCAGGAAGGACATTGAACGGGGGGAAGCACTTCTTGCGTGCCCAAAGATTGCGCCACTTTTACCACTTTAGGGATTACTTCTCCCGCGCGTTCTATAATTACGCTGTCCCCCACGCGCACGCCCAGGCGTTTTACTTCATCAAAATTATGCAAAGTGGCATTGGATATAATTACCCCCGCGCAGGGCACGGGTTCCAGCTCGGCCACCGGGGTGATAATGCCGCTTCTTCCGACGGAAAAGATAATATTGTTTACTTTGGTGGTGGCTTGTTCGGCCGGGTATTTAAAGGCAATGGCCCAGCGCGGGCTTTTGGCTGTATTGCCCAGCACGCGTTGCCATTCAAACAAATCTACCTTTACCACCAGCCCGTCCACATCAAAAGGGAGGTTGTGCCGGGCACTGTCAAATTGATTATAAAAAGCGATGACTTCTTCCAAGTTTGTTGTTTCCAGCCGCACGGGGCTGACCGCAAACCCCCATTGGCGGCATAATTGGATAAAGCCGCTGAAGCTGTCCGCCCCAATATCCCCCGCGCCAAAAGAGTGGGCAAAAAATTTAAGCGGCCGCTGCGCGGTAATGGAAGAGTCCTTCTGGCGCAGGGATCCCGCCGCCGCGTTGCGGGTATTGGCAAAAATATTTTCCCCCAGCAGGCGTTGTTTGTCGTTAAGGGCTTGGAGGTCTTTCTTTTCCAGGTATACTTCCCCGCGTATTTCCAGCGGGGAGGGTGCCTGGGGCAGGGTATGGGGAATATCCTGCACGGTAAGCACGTTGGGGGTGATGTCCTCTCCGGTTTTTCCGTCTCCGCGGCTGGCGGCGGTAATCAGTTTGCCGTCCTGATAGGTTAGCGAGCAGGATATGCCGTCAATTTTGGCTTCCACCACCATTTTAAAATCACTGCGCCCCAGCAGTTTGGCGGCGCGGGCGTACCAATCGCGTATGTCCTGCGCCGAGTAGGAATTATCCAAAGACATCATCGGCACGGCGTGCACCACCGGGCTGAACAAATTGCTGGCTTGGCCGCCTATGCGTTGGGTGGGGGAGTTTTTGGTGCGAAACTGCGGGTATTTATCTTCTAAATCTTTTAATTGTTTATAAAGCTCGTCGTATTGCGTGTCGGACAGGATAGGATTGTCCAAATTATAATAAAGGTTATTGTGGTAATTGATCAGCTTTTTAAGCCGCTCAATTTCTTCTTTGGGGTTTGGTTCCATAGCGGTTTATTTGCGTTCTTTTTTTAATTGGTCTAAAAGGCCGTTAATAAATTTGCTGGAGTTTTCGGTAGAATATTTTTTGGCCAGTTCTATGGCTTCATCTATAATGGCGGGGATGGGGGTCTTTTCCGGGCTGAAGACCATTTCGTAAGTAGCCATGCGCAGGATGGAACGGTCCACCGCGGACATGCGGGCCACCGTCCAATTTTTAGCATAGGCAGAAACAAGCTTATCAATTTGCGGCAAATGCTGCAGGGTGCCTTTTACAAGATCTTCACAGAAGGGGTAGCAGTCCGCCAGTTCTTTGCGGTAGTCTTGTGCATAGTCCAAAACGTCATCAATATCCATATCTTTCAAGCTGTCCGCATAATAAAGAGATTGTAAAGCGCTTTCCCGGGCCATTCTTCTGTTGCTCATAGCAGTTCACCTTCAAAATTATAAATGATCTTGCATAAATTTTAGCAAATTTAAGACGTCCGCGTCTTGCCGAAAAGCGTATAGCGCCCCGCCTATTTTTGCTACAATGCTTTTATGAAGAAATTATTATTTTTACTGGCAGCTTGCGTTGCATTGGGCGCCTGCTGCCGGGCGGGTTTGCAAAAAACCGGTTCGGACCGGGACGCCTACGGCTGTATAGCCTCGGCCGGATATACCTGGAGCCAGGTAGCCGGCGATTGCCTGCGCCTGTGGGAAGCCGGCGTGCGCCTGCAAAACGTGCAGGAACCAGATGCCACCGCAGCGGCGTATGCGGTCATTTCGGCTGACGGCTCACAGGTGGAACTGTTTATGCCCCAGCAGGAACCGGTGGTTATGCAGCGCTCCTTCACTCCCGATGGCCCCGTTTGGAAAAAGGGTGCTTTTCGGTTGGAACGCATGCCGGACGGCTGGTTTTTGTATCAGGGAAATAACCTGATTTATCAGGCGGGCAACCCGCCGGACTCCTCTCGTTGACAGGGGGGAAAGGAAGTTTATATAATAAAAGTGTCCCCTGGTATAGGGGGGACATTTTTTGTGCACATAAAAGATAATTAAATGGCCAGATACGATATAAAAAGAGAATTTAAGAAAGATTTATACAGAAGAAACCAAAACATCCGCGTGCCGGAAGTGAGACTGATTAATTCCGACGGCACCATGATTGGTATTAAGCCGGTGGCCGAAGCCATCGCCCTGGCAAAAGAGCAAGAGCTTGACTTGGTGGAAATTTCACCCAACGCCGAGCCTCCTGTTTGTAAGATACTGGATTACAACAAGTATGTTTATGAACAAGGGAAGAAATCCAAAGACGCCAAAAAGAAGCAGGCAAAAGTAACGCTGAAAGAACTGCGTATTAAGTCTCGCATTGCGGCGCATGATTTGGATGTCAAACTTAGACAAATAGAAGAGTTCCTGCGCAAGAAAGACATGGTACGCCTGACGGTTGTTTTCCACGGGCGTGAAAACCAACATAAAGATTTGGGCATGCAGCTGTTAAACGATGCGGCCAAACGCTTGGAACCTTTGGGTAATGTGGATGGCGGGCTTCAGTCTCAGGGAAACCGCATGTCTATGACTTTTGTCCCGAAAAGCGAAAAATAGATTTTCAGGTTCTTTTGGAGTAGTATTACGTGCGGGGCGTGTCGGCTCCTGACGTAAGCCGTAAGTCAAAAAGAACCATTTAAAACGAGAGGTAATACAATGCCAAAACTCAAAAACCACAGCGGCGCGAAAAAAAGATTTCGCATTACCGCCACGGGTAAATATCAACATCGCAAAGCCGGCAGAAAACACTTGCTTACGCCTGTTTCTGCCTCCAGAAAGCATGATATGAGAGCGACCGGTGTCATTACGCCCGAGTCCGCCAAAGGGAAGACCTTGCAAAAGTATCTCCCCGTTGCCAAATAAGAGGTTAGAAAATGAGAATTAAATTCAGCGTCGCAAGACATGCCAGAAAGAAAAAAGTTTTGAAACGCGCCAGCGGTTATTACGGGGATAAATCCCGCCGCTTACGCATGGCCACCCAACAGCTGGACAAATCTTATGTTCATGCTTATGTGGACCGCAAGGACAAAAAACACACCTACCGCCAGATGTGGATCACCCGCATCAACGCGGCCGTGCGTGAAGAAGGTCTTTCCTATTCCAAATTCATCTGCGGCTTAACCAAAGCCAATATTACGCTTAACCGCAAGATGTTATCTGAAATGGCGATTAAAGACCCCGTGTCCTTCAAAAAATTGGTTGACGTGGTGAAAGCCGCCGCCAACTAAGTTTCTTTTTAAGGCTAAAACCCCCGCTTAACGGCGGGGGTTTTTTATTGTGTGTTAGCCCCGGCTGCGCCTTTAAAAGGGCTGTGGTAAACTTGCTTTGCGGCAAGTGCCCAGTTATACGCTAAAGGTTCCCCTGGGCTTTTGCTTTTTAAGGCACAGAAAAAATATCAACCTAGTTGGGTTTTGAGGGCGTACATGATGAGATGCGGCTAACCCCCCCGGCGGGTATATTTTTGCCGCATGCCCGCGGGCGGGTATGGCATATTATTTAATGTATTTGCGAAGCAGATCTTTAAGGCGGGATTCGTAATTGGCGTTAATTTTTTCCAATTGTTTTTCAAAAGCGGGCCAATTTTTGGCAGTTTGTGCCGCATGAGCGGCTTTCTGTTCCGCCTGGGCAGATATTTGTTTTAGCGCTTCTTTGGCCTGCGCCCCAAAATGGGAGCCTACGTCATCGGCCGTTTCTTGGTAATTCAGGCGCATTTCCCGCAGGCGTATGCGTGCACTTCTTAATTGGCGGGAAGTAAAGTTCGGGTTGGTAATTTGTGGCGGGAATTCCTGCGTGATTTGCAAAAACGGTTTTGTTTCCGGCAGGGGCTGCTTTGGCTGTGTGGGCAAAGCGGCTTGTGTTTTAGGCGCAGGTTGGGTTTGTGCAATGGCGCTGTTTACCCAGTCTTTAAACAGGCTTGCGTCTTCCCGCGGGGTGGCGGGGGCCGTGGTATGCCCTGCCTGGGCCGCCGGTAAAGCGCCGGCCAATTGGTTTAAAACGTTTTGTATTTGTTGGTACTGTGGGGACTGTAAATCCTGTGCACCCAGTTGTTTTAATAATTTGCTGTCTGCGGCCGGTTGCGGTTGTTGCCGCAGCTGGGCAAATTGCTGCACCAGCGGGGTTACCCGTTTTAAGTTTTGGGAAACCAACGTCATTACAATCATCACCGCAAGCAACATCACTACCAATTGCCCTTTATTCATATTGGCTCCCTTTGGCGGGTTTAGTTGTTTAGCTGGCTTTGATATTTGGCCAGTATTTTTTGAAACTGTACTTTATATTGCTGTAAAATGGCATTTTGTTGCTGCTGATATTGTTTTAAAGTACGGGCCTGCAGGCTGGCTTTTTCCAGGTTTTTTTCGGTGCGGGTATTTAAGCGGATTACTTCATCCCGGGCGGCGTTTCCCATTAAGCGCTGCACATCCCCCACCGCCTGTTGATTGGTGCTTTTGATTAAGTCAATACTTTGGCGCATGGCCTGCTGGTCTTTAATAGAAGCCTTGCCCTTAAATTGAGGGGTTTCTTCTTCCAAAGATATTTCCATAAAAGCCTGTTGTTGGGGTTTGGGTTTGGGGGCAGCGGCTTGGGGCACCGGGGCCGGTGCGGCCGGTTGCGGCACCGTAGCCGGGGCCGGCGTGGCCGTTGGCTGGGGTTGTTTCATCCAGGGCATATCGGCCGCGGCTTGCGGGGGAACTTCCAGCATTTTTAAGTTTTGCTGTGCTTTCATAGAATATTGCATCATCCCCGCCAGCATAACCATCCCATAGGGGGTGGTTAAAAGCTTTTGGGCTTGTCCGGCCCAAAAAGTTTTTATTTTGTTGCCGCTTTCGCAGCCGCCCAGCAATAACAATGCGGGCAGTAAAAATATCAAATATTGTTTTTTCATAAGAAACCTCTTTTAGCCAATATAACAAATTTTAAGGCAGGCCGTACAAGGCTTTTGCGTTGCGGGTGGTGATGGCGGCCAGCTCCGGCAGAGGCATACCTATATAATCCGCCACAAAAGCGGCAATCAGCGGGATGTTAGAGGGGTCGTTCCTTTGCCCGCGTTTGCCCTGGGGGGAGAGATACGGGCAGTCCGTCTCCAGGATAATTTTATCGGCGCCGGCTTTTTTTACGGCCTCACGTATGTATTCATTTTTCTTATAGGAAAAACAACCGTTTATCCCCAGCAGCATGCCCATATCCAAGGCGCGTTTGGCTTCTTCGTACCGGGCGCAGAAACAATGTAGTACAGCCGGGTAGCGGGTGGAAGATTGTTGTTTCCAGTTATGTTTTAAAATTTGGAAGGTGTCTTCGTAAGCGGCGTAATCTTCCCCTTCCCGGCGTACATGCAGCACCAGCGGTTTTTGAGTTTGGTTTGCCAGTTGCAGCATTTGCAGGAAAGTATCTTGTTGCAATTGTTTGGGGGCTATGTCCAGGCAGGTATAATCCAGGCCAATTTCCCCCACGGCGGTGTTGCGCCCGTCGGGCAGCAAGGCGGCCAGCTGTTTTAACCCTTCGTCGGTCAGTTTGGAGGAGTATTCCGGGTGTACGCCCAGCACGGCGTGTACCAGCTGGGGGTATTTGTCACACAGGGCCAAAGCGGGCAGCCATTCATCGGGCGAGCAGCCAATTTCCACACTGTGCACAATGCCGGCCCGCGGCAACCGGCGGGAAAGTAAATCATCCCGGTCCGCGTCAAAGGCCGGGTCATTTAAATGGGCATGGGAATCAATAAAAAAGTTCATATTTATTATTTTAACTTTTTATGTTCTAGTATAAAAAGAGGGTTGCATTTGGGGCTGAGTATTCCTATGCTGTATAGGTAATTTGCTCTTTAAACGGGAATTCAAAACTAGCAGTCTAAAAAAGGGGTTGACAAAAATAAAATAATTGATTATAATTTTAGCAGTGGGAACAAAAGAGTGCTAAAATTAAAGCTCATTCCCCGTGATAGTTTATGAGAATACTTAAACCTGAAGTAGCCAAACAACGCAAGGAAAAAATCCTTCGCTGGGTAGTGCAGCAATATGTGGAAACCCGCCGGCCGGTGGGCTCCCAAATGATTGCCGACAGTGCCCTGCCGGATGTTTCCAGCGCCACTATCCGCAATATACTTAAAGATTTGGAAGATGAAGGGTTTTTGTATCAGCCGCATACATCCGGCGGCCGCATCCCCACGGATAAGGCCTACCGGTATTATGTAGATTATTTAACCGGCGTGCAAAAAATGGCCGCACAGGAACGCCAGCAGATAGAACGCCAATACGACCAGCGCGTAAATGAAGTGGATAACGTGATGGTGCAGACGTCTCGCCTGTTGGCTATGCTTTCCGGTGCGGCGGGGTTTGTGTATGCCAGTAATATGAAGGATCAATGCGTGCGGCGTTTGGATTTTATTCCGCTGGCCCCGGGGGTGGTGCTGGCGGTGCTGGTTACGGAGTCTGGCATGGTGCGCCATTGGCCGGTGCGCTTGGGGTACGTGTTGGCGCCCCACCGCCTGCGGATGTTAAGCCATTTTATCAATGCGGAAATTGCCGGCCTGCCCTTGGCGCAGGCACAGCAGGTATTATGGCGGTACATCAATTCCGGCCATAAAGAAATTGCCGACGTGGCAGACTTGGCCGTACAGGTATTAAAAGATATAGAGCGCCCGCAGGCCAGCGCGGATGAATTATATGTGGAAGGTTTCGGCCATTTGCTGGATAATACCAGCTCGGACGATTATGAAGATTTGAAGCAAATGATGAAGGTGGTGGAGGAGCGCGATCGGTTTTCTGCTTTGTTGTGTGAAAAGATGACCGATATGCAAAAATCCAACCAAAAGTTAAACGTCAGTATCGGCAGCGAAAACGAACTGAAGGAATTGAAAAACTTAAGTATTGTTTCGTCTGCCTATCAAGTGGGGGACAAAACAGTGGGCATGCTGGGCATTATCGGCCCCAAGCACATGGAGTATACCCGGGTGATGAGCCTGGTGAACTTCATTGGCAGTTTGCTGGAAGCGTCCATACGTAACTGGAACGCGCTGCCCGCTGAAAAAGAAGACGACTATGAGTAAGAAAAACCACAATCATACAGAACAAGCAGAAGCCCAAGAACAGGAACAGGCTGCACAGGCCGAGCCGGCTTCTGAAGAAACCCAAGAACAGGCCCACCCGGCTGACCATCCGGACTATTACGAAAAATTTGTGCGCTTAAGCGCAGATTTTGACAATTACCGTAAACGGACGGAACGCGAGAAGGCTTCCTTTTTGGCCTACGGCAAAAAACAATTTGCAGAGAAATTGCTCCCGGCGTATGAAGTGATGCTCAGGGAGCGCGAAAAGATGGACAAAGCGCCCGCGGATAAGGATTTGACGGGAGAAGCAAAAAGCTTGCGTGACGGTATGCGCCTTATATTAAGCGAGCTGGAAAAAGCTTTCACCTCAGAGGGTATCACCCGTATGGACGTTTTGGACAAACCCTATGACCCCAACACCCAGGAAGTGGTAGCCATGGTTCCGTCCTCTTCGGAACAGGCCGGCCTGGTGCTGCAGGAAGCACAAATGGGTTTTATGATGGACGGCAAAGTATTGCGCCCGGCGCGCGTCATTGTCGGACAGGAATCGCAAGATTAACATTTTTACAGAAACAGTAAGGAGAAATGAGTATGGCAAAGATTATTGGTATTGATTTGGGCACTTCCAATACGGCTGCGGCCGTGATGGAAGGCGGCCGCGGAACCATTATTCCGTCTGCCGAAGGCAGCTCCATCGGGGGGAAAGCATTCCCTTCTTATGTTGCTTTTACCAAAGACGGCCAGCGTTTGGTGGGTGAACCTGCCCGCCGCCAGGCCATTGCCAACCCGGAAGGGACGGTAACCGCCTTTAAACGCAAAATGGGGGAAAACTATAAATACAACTTGCGCGGGCAGGAATTTACCCCGCAGCAGTTGTCTGCATTCGTCTTGCAGAAAGTGAAAAAAGACGCCGAAGCCTTCTTGGGCGAACCGGTTGAAAAAGCCGTTATTACGGTGCCGGCCTACTTTAACGATAACCAGCGCCAAGCCACTAAAGACGCCGGCCGCATTGCCGGGTTGGAAGTGGTGCGCTTGGTAAACGAACCGACGGCTGCCGCCTTGGCTTTTGGTATTGATAAAGCCGGAAAAGAACAAAAAATTCTGGTGTTTGACTTGGGCGGCGGTACCCTGGATGTAACCATCATGGAAATGGGTAAAGAAGGCACGTTTGACGTGCTGGCCACGTCCGGCGATACGAAACTGGGCGGTACGGATATGGATAATGCCATCATCGCTTGGATGGTGGACGAATTCCGCAAACAGACCGGGATTGACCTGTCCAACGACAAGCAGGCCGCTCAGCGCTTGAAAGACGCCGCCGAAAAGGCCAAAATTGAACTTTCCACCACCATGGAAACGGACATCAACCTGCCGTATATTTCTGCGGATGTTAACGGCCCCAAACACCTGGAATTGAAACTTTCCCGCGCTAAATTGGAAAGCTTGGTGGATGACATTGTAAAACGCTGCGGCAAGTCCGTCAATCAGGCTTTGTCCGACGCAAACCTGACCGCAGCTCAAATTGACCGCATTATCTTGGTGGGCGGCCCTACCCGCATGCCTATCGTGCAGAAATATGTGGAAGATTTGGTGGGTAAAAAGATTGAACGCGGTGTTGACCCGATGGAATGCGTGGCTATCGGCGCGGCTGTACAGGCCGGTATTTTAACCGGTGAAGTAAAAGACGTGCTGTTGCTGGATGTGACCCCGCTGTCCTTAGGGTTGGAAACTTTGGGCGGCGTGTGCACCCGCTTGATTGAACGCAACACCACCATCCCGGTGCGCAAGACGGAAATTTTCTCCACCGCGTCCGATAACCAGCCGGCGGTAACCATTAACGTCTTACAGGGTGAACGCCCCATGGCCAAAGACAACGTGCCTCTGGGCAAGTTTGACTTGGACGGCATTCCGCCAGCTCCTCGCGGCGTTCCGAAGATTGAGGTAACCTTTGATATTGACGCCAACGGTATTTTAAACGTTTCCGCCAAAGACTTGGGCACCAATAAAGAACAACACATCACCATCAGCTCTCCTAACAAACTGAGCGATGCGGAAGTGGAAAAATTCGTAAAAGATGCGGAAAAATTTGCCGACGAAGACAAAAAGCACAAAGAAGTAGTTGAAGCCAAAAACCAGGGCGACAGCGTGCTCTATCAAACCGAAAAGGCTTTGAAAGAATACGGGGATAAAGTCTCCCAGGAAGAACGCTTGGCTATTGACCGCGCTTTGAGCGATCTGCGCGACGCGCTGAAAGGCGAAGACGCCGCCAGAATGAAATCAGCCACCGAAGCTGCCTTGCAGGCCAGCCAAAAACTGGGTGAAGCGATGTACAAATCCCAGCAGGCTCAGGCCGGCGCCCAGGCGGGCGCGCAGCAGGCGGGCCCTCAGCCGGGGGCAGACGCCCAGCAAGCAAGCGCCAACGGCGGTAAAGACGATGTAGTAGAAGCCGAAGTGGTTGACAATAAATAAGTTTGGGTGGTAAATCACTAAGGGGCAGGTAAAAAACCTGCCCCTTTTTTTGTTTTTTATTATACAATAACGGGTATTGGAGGTTTTATGAAACAAGGTTTTACGTTAATAGAATTATTGGTGGTGGTACTCATTATCGGTATATTAACTTCCATCGCCGTTCCTCAATATGAAAAAGCGGTTATGCGGGCACGTTTTTCGGGTGCGCTTCAGGTGGCGGAAAGCTTAAAAAAAGCACA
Source organism: uncultured Elusimicrobiales bacterium (assembly GCA_944327085.1). GTDB lineage: Bacteria > Elusimicrobiota > Elusimicrobia > Elusimicrobiales > Elusimicrobiaceae > Avelusimicrobium. The sequence continues at coordinate 129,445 of CALVGG010000004.1, forward strand.
TGAAATTTATTTCCTGGCCAATAACCACTATATAGCCAATACGGATAATTTGGATTATGACTTCCACGGTTCCTGCACGGGGACGGACGTATTAAAGTGTGATAATTATTTTTATATTGATAATTTAAGCGGAACCGGCGTGGTAACGGACCCCAATGCCTGGAAAATGGCCGTATACAGCTGCCCCGGGGCCGCCACCTGGTCAGCCTGCGGAACACAGGCGGATTTCATCTATACGATTTGGTTGGATAATTCCCCGCACCCCAATTTAAGGGAATGCAACGGCATCACCCAAAAAGGCAAAGATTTTTGTTTAATGATTGCCGAGCAATGAATGAAGTTTTGCTAACCCCGCCTTAACCGGCGGGGTTTTTATTTGCAGTGTGTGCAGGAAGGCGCTAAATTTCATAAAATATACATAAAGAAGGTTTTGTATATATGCCTACCGCTATGAAAGAAGATTACTATAAAATTTTAAATGTAGAAAGAACAGCAACGGATGTGGAAATAAAATCCGCCTTCCGCCGCCAGGCTATGAAATATCACCCGGACCGCAACCCCGGTGATAAACAGGCCGAAGAACAATTTAAAAAAATTAACGAGGCTTTTTCCGTCTTGTCCGATCCGCAAAAACGCCAAATGTATGACCAATACGGCCACGAGGGGGTTCCCGGTGCGGGCGGTTTTAGCGGCTTTAATGCCGGCGGTTTTGCCGATATTAACGATATTTTCGGCTCTGTGTTTGGGGATATTTTCGGCGGTGGTTTCGGCCGCCGGGCGGGCAAGCCCCGCGCCCAACGCGGAGAAGATTTAAAAGTGGACGTGGAAGTCTCCCTGGAAGAAGCTTTCAGCGGCAAGGAGGAAGAAGTATCCTACACGCGTTTGGATATGTGCTCCGTTTGCCACGGCACCGGCGCACAGGAAGGCAGCGCCCGCAAAACCTGCCGTTCCTGCGGCGGCAGCGGCACGGTAACCTATTCCCAGGGTTTTCTTTCCATGCGCCAAACCTGCCCGGATTGCAACGGCACCGGCACGGTGATTGAAAAACCGTGCTTAAAATGCCACGGCAGCGGGGCGGAACGGGTAAAAGAAACGCTGACCGTTAAAATCCCTTCCGGGGTGCGTACCGGCATTACTTTGCGCGTAGCCAACGGGGGTAACATTGGCGTTAACGGCGGCGGATTTGGTGATTTGTATGTGGAAGTGCGTGTAAAAGAGCACAAAATTTTCCGCCGTGAAGGGGACGATTTGCTGATAGACGCTTCCATTTCTTACCCGCAGGCCGTATTGGGCGGCAGCATTAAAGTGCCCACTATTGAAGGCAAAGAGTTGGAAGTTACCATTCCCAAGGGCACGCAATCGGGTCAAGTGCTTAAAATGCAGGGCAATGGTATGCCGCGCCTGGGCAAAAAAGGCTTTGGGGATTTGTTGGTAAACGTAAAGATAGAAGTGATCAAAAAACCCACAGCCCGCCAGAAAGAACTGCTGGAAGCCTTGGCCAAGGAAACGGGCGGCAAGAAAAGTTTCTTTCAGGAATTGTTTTCTTAGCAAGCGGCAAGCTTTTAAAACCCGGGGTTTTGGCCCCGGGTTTTTTTAAAAGGGGCCCTGGCAGCTGTGCGTAAAGTTTATTAAAATAAAATTATGAGCCAATATTTTGCCGATATCAAAGAAACCGAATTTTTTATCACGGATGAGGAAGCCCATCACGTGGCGGCGGTTGCCCGCCATAAAGAGGGGGATGAAATCACCGTATTTAACGGCAAAGGCCTGCAGTTTACGGCCCGTATTGAGCGCATACAAAAAAAATTTGTGCGCGGCATTTTGCTTAAAAAAGTGCCGCTTAAACTGCCCGCTGTAGAAGTGGAGCTGTATTTTGCCCCCAATTCCCGCACCGGGCTGGAAGAGGTGCTGGATAAAGGCACGCAATTGGGGGTAGCGGCTTTTTGCCCCATCACCACCGCCCGCAGCGAGTACGACGTCATGCGCAAATGGGAAGACAAATACCCCCGCTGGCGCCAGATTATGCTCAGCGCCTGCAAACAGTGCGATACGCCCCGCCTGCCCGATATACACGAGCCGGTTTCCTTTTTAACGGCCGTGCAGGACAAAATCCCTTCTTTAATTACTTACGAGGCCGAAGAATCCCATACCGTTGCCTGGGGACTGGAAAAATTACTGCACCCCAAACGCTTGCGCGTATACGTGGGGCCCGCCGGCGGGTGGACGGATGAGGAAATTGTCATTGCCGCCCAATACGGCGTGCTGCCTGTTACTTTGGGCGTAAATATTTTGCGCGCGGAAACAGCTTGCGTGGCGGCGGTGGCCAAAATTCTATGAAATTTTTTATTAAAACATTCGGCTGCCGCGTCAATCAGGTAGAAAGCCAGGCTCTGCTGGAAAATTTTTTCCGCCACGGGTGGACACAGGCCGAAGATTTGCAAACGGCCGACTTGTGCCTTTTAAACACCTGCACCGTTACCCACCAGGCCGATAAAGACGTGGAAAAACAAATCCGCCAAATTTTGCGCCGCAACCCTGCTGCCCGGTTGGTGCTTACGGGCTGTTATGCAGCCGCGCATCAGGAGCATATCCGCCAAGCCTTCCCCCAAGCGGAAATTGTGGGTAAATATTCCCTGGGCAAAGTGCTGTTTGGGGAGGAAGACCTGTGCTGGACGGTTTCCGGCCATGAGGGGCACAGCCGCGCGTTTATCAAAATACAGGACGGGTGCGATTGCTTCTGCTCTTACTGTATTGTTCCGTTTGCCCGGCCGGATAAACGCTCCAAACCGGTGGCGGACGTATTGCATGAAATTTTAACCCTAGAACAAAAAGGCTTTACGGAAATTGTACTTACCGGCATTAATATCGGCAACTATCTGTGCCCCAAAACCGGTGCGGATTTGGCCGCCCTCTGCCGGCAAATTGCCCAAATGCCGGGGCGTTTTCGGGTGCGGTTCTCCTCCATAGAGTTGCAAACGGTAACGGACGGGGTGGTGGATTGTATGTCCGCCCGGCCGGACCGCTTTTGCAATTATTTCCATTTGCCTTTGCAGGCCGGCTGCGATAAAGTGCTGGCGGATATGAACCGCCACTATAATACGGCCGCTTACCGCGCCAAGGTGGAGCTTCTGCGCTCCCGCGTGCCGGGTATTTCTATATTTGCGGATGTTATAGCCGGTTTCCCCACGGAAACGGAGGAAGATTTTAACGCCACTTACGCTTTTATTCAATCGGTCCGCTTGTCCGGCCTGCATGTGTTTAGCTATTCCCCGCGTCCCGGCACAAAGGCCGCGCTGTTGCCGCAGCTTTCGCACGAAGAAATCAAACGCCGCGCGGACAGCTTGCGCGCGCTGGATAAACAGCTCCGGGCGGATTTTGCCTCCTCTCTAGTAGGCAGCCGGCAGGAAGTGTTTATAGAAAGCTGTTACGAAGGACAGGTAAAAGGCGTTACTTCTAATTTTCAGCAAGTGGTGCTTAGCGGGGTGCCCGCCGGCACAAAAGGCCTGGTTACGGCGGAAATAGAACGCGCACAAGACGGCCTTTGTTATGGGCGTTATCTGGAGCATTTATAGGGCGTTTGCCCATTGTGTATTGTGCGGCGGCAAATGCTACAATATAAGTAATGCTTTGCCTAGGCAGGAAGTACCAAGCCCTGTGTGTAGCGGCGTTTTTTTGTTTTTGGTATAATATTAATATAATTTGTTAGTTAACAAGTTAGATTCTTTTTAGGCAAGAGTTAAACAAAATGGTAGCCAAAAAAAATCTGTGTGTACTCATCTTGGCGGCCGGCAAAGGCACCCGGATGAAATCCCCTCTCCCCAAACCTTTACACCCGGTTTGCGGGCTTCCTATTATAGCGCATATTTTAAAAGCGGCCCAGGCATTAAACCCGGCCGCCATTGGCCTTGTTGTCGGACATGAAGCAAAAAAGATGGAAGAAGCCGTTAAAGAAGGCCTGCCCAAATGGGAGGTAACGGCACCGTTGGTGTTTGTGGAACAGACAGATCTTTCCGGCTCCGGCTCTGCCGTAAAAGCCGCCTTGCCTTTACTGAAACGTTTTGAAGACGTAATGGTGCTGAACGGGGATACCCCGCTTTTGGAATCCCAAACACTGGAGCAAATGTACAGCGCTTTCCAAGACAATGAAGCCGGTGCCATGGTGCTGGCCGTAAACGTGCCGGATCCTTCCGGATACGGGCGCGTGGTGCGCGCGGGGGACGGCACCTTTGAAAAAATTGTGGAACACAGCGACGCGGATGAAAAAACCCTGTTAATTCACGAAATTAACAGCGGGATGTATATTTTCAAATTTTCCTGCTTAGATAAAGCCTTGAAATCCCTTACCCCGCAAGGCCCCAAACACGAATATTATTTAACCGATACTTTATCCCACATCAAGGCGGATAAACACCCCGTTTTGGTATACGGGAGCGACGATTACGAACAAGCCCTTGGCGTAAACAGCAAGTTCCAGCTTTCACAGGCGGAAATCATTATGCGCGGGCGTGTAGCCCGCCGCCTGCAGGACGAAGGCGTAACCATCCCCAATCCCCAAGCCGTATTTATTGACGCGCAGGCCCAAATTGGGGTGGACAGTTTTATTTGCCCCGGCTGCTATATTTGCGGCAACACGGTGATTGGCAAAAATTGCATGCTGGAAGGAAATGTGTATATCAAAGATTCCGTCATCGGCGATAATGTAACCATTAAAATGGGTACTTATATAGAAGACTCCACGGTAGAAGAACAGTGCCAGCTGGGGCCATATGCACACCTGCGCCCGCAAAGTGTGCTTAAGAAAGGGGCCAAGGTGGGTAACTTTTCCGAGATTAAAAAATCGGTCATTGGGGAAGGTTCCAAAGTAAACCATTTAAGCTACATAGGCGATACGGACATGGGCGCCGGCGTAAATGTGGGGGCGGGAACCATCACCTGTAATTATGACGGGAAGAATAAACACAAAACCGTCATCGGGGACCATGTATTTGTGGGTTCCAACGTCAATTTTGTGGCACCGGTAACGGTGGAAAATTATGCAAAAATCGGCGCGGGGTCAACCATTACCAAGTTGGTGCCGCAGGAGTCTTTGGCGATAGCCCGTTCGCGTCAGGTTGTTTTGGAGAAAAAAGGTATAAAACATGACTAAAAGCGTAAACGGTGATTTAAGAATTTTTACCGGCAATGCCAACCCGGCATTGGCGCGTAAAATTTGCGAACACCTAAATATGGATTTGGGCAAATTGCGCGTGGAAAAATTTGCCGACGGCGAAATTGACGTTCAAATTTTGGAAAGCGTGCGCGCGCACGACTGCTATATCATCCAGCCCACCTGCCCTCCCGTCAATGAAAACTTGATGGAACTGTTAATTATGATAGACGCTTTCAAACGCGCCAGCGCGGGCAAAATTACGGCTGTTATCCCGTACTTTGGCTATGCCCGGGCGGACCGCAAGGCCTCTCCCCGCGTGCCTATTACCGCCAAGCTGGCCAGCAACTTAATCACCACGGCCGGGGCGGACCGCATTATGACGGTGGACTTGCACGCCGGCCAAATCCAGGGGTTTTTTGACATTCCGGTGGACCACCTGCGCGCGCGCAAAGTGTTTTTGGACTATTTTGACCATTTAAACCACTCCGATATTGTAGTGGTTTCCCCCGATGTGGGCGGTGTGGAACGCGCCCGCAAATTTGCCGCCCGGTTGGATGCCGGCCTGGTAATTATTGATAAACGCCGCCCCAAAGCCAACGAAGCGGTAGTTTACAATGTAATCGGGGACGTAAAAGATAAAATAGCCATTATTTTTGATGATATCGTGGACACGGCCGGTACCCTCACCACCGTGGCGCAAAAAATCAAAGAGCGAGGCGCGCGGGAAATTTACGCTGCGTGCACCCACGGATTATTGTCCAGAAATGCTTTGGACAAAATTAATAAATCCGAAATTCGCAAGCTGATTATTTCGGACTCCCTGCCTATACGGGACCTGGGGCCGAAGGTGGACGTTTTGTCCGTTTCGTATTTACTGGCGGATGCCATTAAACGCAACCATGACGGCCGCTCCATCAGCGATATGTTTAACTAATTTCACTTAGTGGAAAATACAGGAGAAATAAAATGGAAGAATTAAATGTAACCGCCTCTTTAAGAGAAGGCATCGGCGTGAAAGGTGCCTTGTCCAAAATCCGGGCGGAAAAAAATGTTCCTGGCGTGATTTATGGCAGCCATAAAGAACCCGTCAGCATTACCATCAGCTTAAAAGACGTTGAAAAAATCATTAAAGCCGGTAAAAACACCATTGTGGAAGTTACCTTGCCTAACGGTAAAGAACAAGTATTGGTAAAAGAAATCCAATACCACGTGGTGAAAGACACCCCTATTCACATTGATTTCCAGCGCGTATCCTTAACCGATAAGATGAACGTTGTTGTGCCGGTTAAATTGGTGGGCGAAGCCGCCGATGTTAAAAACTACGGCGCCTTGGTTGAACACATTATGCGCGAAATTGAAGTTAGAGCCTTGGTCAGCTCCATCCCGCATGAAATTGAAGTGGACATGACCCCCATGACCATCAACAAAGGTATTGTTGCCGGCGACATTAAACTGCCCAAAGGTGTGGAATTGGTAACCGATCCGCAAGCCCCTGTGGTGCACTTGATGATCCCGAAAGAAGAAGAAGTTGCTGCCCCTGCCCCGGCTGCTGATGCCGCCGCCGAGCCGGAAAGCTCTTCCACTAAGGGTAAAAAAGACGAGGACGGCAACCTGACCAAAAACGCCGAAGCGAAGAAATAACCTATGGCAGAACTCTTCCTGGTTGCCGGGCTGGGTAACCCCGGGGCCGAATACCAACAAACCAGGCACAACGCCGGTTTTATGGTATTGGATGAACTCCTCCGCCGCCACGGGGCTGACTGTAAAGCCTGGCAAAACCTGGGAGAATATGCCAAAGTATGTTTGCAAGGCAAAGACGTTCTTTTTGCCAAACCGCTTACCTATATGAACGAATCGGGCCGGATGGTGTCCAGTCTGGCCCGGTTCTTTAAAGTACCGGCTTCCCATATGCTGGTATGCTTTGATGATGTGTCTTTGGATATGGGGCATATCCGTATGCGCGCTTCCGGTTCGGCCGGCGGGCAGAGGGGTATGAAGAATATCATTGAACTGATGGGCACGCAGGATATCGCCCGCCTGCGGGTGGGTATTGGCCCCAAGCCTGCCCGGTTTAATATGGCGGATTTTGTGCTGTCCCGCTTTTCCCGGGCGGATATGGATGTATTAACCCCGGCGCTTTCCAAAGCGGCGGACGCGGTGGAAAGCTGGCTGGCCAACGGGCTGGAAAAAACCATGAGCCGCTTTAACGGCTGATTTGCAGGTAAACGGCATATTGCAAACGGGCAGAAGGCCCGTTTTTTTGTCTAAAATTAATACACAGGCGCAAAAAAAGTTTAAAATACCTTAAATTTCCTATATAACGCCTAAAATACTATAATATATTTATGACGATTACAGAATTCAAAACCGCCTGCAGTGCCATTGAGCAGGAATACAAAACCAAAATTGCCGCCGCGGCTGATTTGGCCGCCGTGGAAGAATTGCGCGTTGCCGCCCTGGGCCGCAAAGGCGCATTGACGGAACTTTTAAAAGGATTAAAAGATTTTTCTATTGAAGACAAAAAAACCGCCGGCCCGCTGGGCAACGCGCTTAAAGCGTCCTTAGTGGCTGCGCTGGACGAAAAAACCGCCTTTTTTGCCGCCAAGCAAATTAATGACGAATTAAATAAAACCAATTTGGATTTAACCCTCCCCGCTTTTCCCGTAGCCCAAGGCCACCGGCATCCGCTTTCCGTTGCGATGGACCGCATGACCACCATTCTTTCCCGTTTGGGTTTTGAATGGGCCGAAGGCCCCTGGGTGGAAGATGAAAAGCATAACTTTGATATGCTTAACATCCCCAAACATCACCCGGCGCGGGACGCGCAGGACACTTTCTTTGCCGATACCGGCATGCTTTCCATGGTGCTTCGCACGCACACTTCTAACGTGCAAAGCCGGTATATGGAAAAACATCAGCCGCCTATTCGCATTATGGCGCCGGGGCGCGTTTTTCGCAATGACAGTTTAGACGCTACCCACAGCCCGGTATTTCACCAAATTGAAGGGCTGTATGTGGATAAAAATGTGTCCATGGCGGATTTAAAGCAGGACTTAACCGCCTTTATGCAAGGTTTATTCGGCAACAAGGCGCAAATCCGTTTCCGCCCGTCTTTCTTCCCGTTTACGGAACCCAGCGCGGAAGTGGACGTAAAATGCGTATTTTGCCAAGGCAAAGGCTGCCCGGTTTGCAAAGGCAGCGGCTGGATTGAAATGTTAGGCTCCGGCGTGGTGCACCCCAATGTGCTTAGAAACTGCGGCATTGACCCGGAAGTATACAGCGGTTACGCTTTTGGCGTAGGGGTGGAACGTTTGGCCATGATGATGATGAACATCAACGATATCCGCACGTTTTATGAAAACGACTTGCGCGTACTTTCCCAATTTTAAGGATTTGATAAATGAAAATACTGTACTCTTGGTTAAAAGATTTTATTGATTTGGACTTAACGCCCGAGGAAATGGTTCAAAACTTTGTTCACTTGGGTATTGAAGTAGCCAGTGTGGAAACCACCGGCGCCGATTTTGAAGGCGTACACGTGGCCCAAATTACCCACATTGAGGATCACCCCAACTCTGACCATCTTCACCTGGTGGATTTGGATTTAGGCGGCGGTAAAACCCAGCGCGTGGTATGCGGTGCGCCCAATGTGGCTGTGGGGCAAAAAGTGCCTTTGGCACGCGTAGGCGCCCGCTTGGGCAAGATTGTCATGAAGCCGGCCGTCATCCGCGGGGTTACTTCGGAGGGGATGATTTGTTCTTCCGATGAATTGGGCCTTACCCGCACCCGTGCCCACGGCATTTTGGTGCTGGACGAAAACATCCCGCTGGGGACGGACGTTTCCACCCTCTACGGCAAAAAAGACACGGTTTTTGATTTGGAAATTACCTCCAACCGCCCGGACTTGCTTTCTCACTTAGGGGTAGCGCGGGAGTTGGGCATTCTGCTTAACAAACCGGTCAAACTTCCGCAAATCCCGGAAGTTAAAACCCAGGGTGCCTCTTTGCATATTGATATACAGGCCCCGCAAGGCTGCCCGCGCTATATAGGGCGCGTAATCCGCGGGGTAAAAAATACCGCCTCGCCCGAGTTTATACAGGAACGCCTCAGCGCCATGGGCCTCAACCCCAAAAACGCTTTGGTGGATATTACCAACTATGTCATGTTTGAGTTGGGCCACCCCCTGCACGCGTTTGACCGTACAGAGGTGGATGGCGATAATGTAATAGTACGCTTTGCCAAACCCGGCGAAAAATTCACCATTTTGGACGGGCGCGAACTGGAACTGGCCGAAGATTCTTTGGTCATTGCGGACGATAAAAAAGCCACCGCTTTGGCGGGGGTGATGGGCGGGCTCAACTCCGGCATTAAAGACGACACGCAGGACGTGTTTGTGGAAGCCGCTTATTTTGACGCCCCCACCATTAACAAAACGGTCAAACGTTTTGGCGTCTCGTCCGATTCTTCCCAACGCTTTGAACGCGGCACGGATATTGAGGGCGCCATGCTGGCCATGCGCCGCGCCACGCAGCTTATTTGCGATATTTGCGGCGGCACCCCCAGCGAACTAGCCGACGCCTACCCCCAAGTGTACCAAAACCCGGTGGTGGAATTTACCCCGGCGCAAATAAATGGCATTTTGGGCACGCAGTTGGATGAGGAAACGCTGAAAGGCATTTTCTCCCGCCTGGCGCTGGAATTTCACGCCGGTGCCGATAAATGGTCTTTCCGCGCCCCCACCTATCGGCGCGATTTAACCACCCGCTGGGACCTGGCCGAAGAAGCCGCCCGCTTTGCCGGGTACGACAATATCCCCCTGGCCCCCAGCAAAGCCACCGTGGTATTTGCCGATAACCCCAAAGGCATTGATATTACCAAAAAGATGAGCACGGAACTGATCGGCATGGGCTTTTATGAATGCAAAAATATCGATTTTGTGGGTGAAAAAGAATTAAAAGCTTTTGGTTTTGACCCCAAACATTGCATTCATATTAAAAACGCCATGGCCTTGGGGTGGGATTATCTGCGCCCCACGCTGCTCCCCTCTTTGCTTAAAAATATTGAATTTAACCAAAAACACGGCCAGCATAATATGGCATTTTTTGAAGCCACCAAAACATTTGCTTTATTTAAAAATTACCCCGGTGAAAGTTACACCGTGGCCGGTGTGCTGACGGGCAATTTGCAAACCCGTCCTTTCTTTGCGGGCGGGCTGACCAAGCCGGATTTTTACTTTGTAAAAGGCGTGGTGCAAAACCTGTTGGGTGCAGCGGTAAAACTGCAGCCCAGCACCCAGGCACCGGTGTATATGCACCCCAAAATTTCCATGGATATTTTGGACGGGGGCAAAAAAATCGGCACGTTCGGCAAATTCCATCCGCTCACTTTAAAAGCGTTTGGTATTAAAGGCACGGACGTATGGGGTTTTGAGTTTTCCTGCAAAGCGCTGGAAAAAGCCTTCTGCGCGCAGAATTTTAAACCCATGACGGCGCCGGCCGTATTCCCGCCGTCTTTGCGGGATTTGTCCGTCGTGTTGGATGAAAACGTGCCTTATGCCAAGGTGGAAAGCGTACTGGGCCAAACCGGCCTGGACGTAAAAATGAGCTATGAACTGATTGACTTGTACCAGGGCGAGCATTTGCCCGCCGGTAAAAAGAGCATGACGTTTAGCCTGGCTTTTTCCCACCCGCAGCGCACGTTAAAAGATGCGGAAACGGACGCCGCTTTTAATAAAATAGTGGCCGAGCTGGGCGCCAAACTGGGAGCCAGCCTGAGGTAAAACCTATGCAGGAAAAACTCAAACAGCTGGAGCTATTGGTTTCGCAGGTCATGGCGCGGCGTAAAGAGGCCGAGGCCCAAAACGCCGCCCTGCGCCAGCGTGTGCGCCAGCTGGAAGAGTCCGCCGCCAAACTGCGCGAAGCGGAAAGCGAATTAAAGGCCTTGCGGGAGTGGAAACGCAACACGCAAACGGCTCTTAAGCGTTTGGCGGCCCGCGTGGATAAAGAAATTCAAAAAGTCCAGGAAAAACGCGACGAAATTGTCTAACCCCGCGCGTTTTTGGGCGGTTGTTTTAAAGGGGGGCGCCGCTCCCCTTTTTTAGCCCGTTTTATAAACTTGCTTTGCGGCGGCAAAAAGGTAAAATACAACTATGGCAAAAGATATTATACAAGTAGAAATACGCAAAATCCCGCTGGATGTGGAAATACAAGGCCTGGGCGGGGTGGAAATTACCAACCTGGCGGCGGAAGTGGACAAGAAAATGGCCGAAATCCGCGAGAACGGAGAAATTGACACCTTAAAGCAAGCCCTGCTGGCTGCTTTGTATTTTGCCGCCCAAGTATACGTGCAGGGGGAAAACGAAGGCGGCCGGCGCAAAGAAGAAGAAACGCGGGTAGACCATTTAATTTCCAAATTAAAAGCTTCTTTATAAAGGATGATATATGGCGGATGAAGAAAATTTAATGCCTTTGGCCGCGCGCCAAGCCCCCAAAACGCTGGAAGATTTTGCCGGCCAGCCCCATTTGCTGGGCAAAGGCAAAATGCTGCGCCGCCTGCTGGAAACGGACACCATAAAATCCGCTGTGTTTTTTGGCCCGCCCGGTTGTGGCAAAACCGCCACGGCGCGCTATATTGCTTCGCGCACGCATGCGGTAACGGTGGAGTTAAACGCCGCGGCCGCCGGTGTGGCCGACTTAAAAAAAGTATTAACCGAAGCCAAAGAGCGCATGCGCAACCCCGGTTTTGAGGAGCGCCGCACCCTGGTTATTTTGGACGAAATCCACCACTTTAACAAAACCCAGCAGGACGTGCTTTTGCCGTCCGTGGAGCGCGGGGACATTATTTTAATTGGCATCACGACCGAAAACCCCTATTTTTACATCAACACCGCTCTTCTCTCCCGCTTTAGTGTATTTGAGTTTAAACCGCTTGGCCCGGGGGACTTGCGCCAAATCCTCTTCCGCGCCGCCAAGAAGGAAAACGCCGCCCTCACCAACGACGCGACCGACTATTTTATCACCCAATCCAACGGGGACGGCCGCAAAATGTTAAACGCTTTTGAGCTGGCCGTTCTTACTACCGAGCCGGACGCCCAGGGCATTAAACAAATTGATTTGGACATTGCCAAAGAGTGCATCCAAAAACGCCATTTAAATTACGATAAAAAAGGCGACGAACATTACGACATTATTTCCGCCTTTATTAAATCCATGCGCGGGTCCGACCCGGACGCCGCCGTCTACTGGCTGGCCCGCATGCTGGAAAGCGGCGAGGACCCCCGCTTTATCGCCCGGCGCATTTTAATTTGCGCCAGCGAAGACGTGGGCCTGGCCGAACCGGCCGCCATTATGATTGCCGAGGCCGCTTTTAAAGCGGCCGAAGTGTTGGGCATGCCGGAGGTGCGCATTCCGCTTGCGCACGCGGCCATTTATATAGCGTGTTGCCCCAAAAGTAACTCTGCCTATAAAGCCATTGATGCGGCCCTGGCCGAAGTGCGCGAAGGCCGCTACCGCCCGGTGCCGGACCATCTGCGCTCCGGCGGTAAAAACCGCGGGTATAAATACGCGCATGACTATCCAAACCACTATGTAAAACAGCAGTATATGCCCAGCCCCATGCAGTTTTACGTGCCGGGGGAACTGGGTAAAGAGCCGGCCCTTATCCAGCGCCTTAAAAAATTAAAAGAGGACTAAATGGAACCCGAAAGACCTTTTTGCGGGCAGGTGTTTTCCGTATCGGAATTAAACGGCGTTATTAAACAAATGCTGGAAGGCGTTTTTGCCGGTATTTTTGTGGAGGGGGAAGTTTCCAACCTGCGCGAAGCCGCCAGCGGGCACATCTATTTTGATTTGAAAGACAAAAACGGTGTGCTGGCCGCCGTATTGTTTAAAGGGTACGGCTGGCGCTTTGCCCAAATGCTGGAAGACGGCCTAAACGTGCGGGTAATGGGCGATGTGAGCTGTTACGCCAAGCAGGGGCGGTATCAAATAGTGGTCAAATCGGTAGAGCCGCTTTCCCAGGGTAAACTGTTTTTAGAATTTGAAAAATTAAAACGCAAACTGCAGCTGGAGGGATTGTTTGACGAGTCCCGCAAAAAGCCCATCCCCGCCTATCCCAAGCGTATTGGGGTGGTTACATCTCCCACCGGGGCCGCGGTGCGGGATATTCTGTCCGTTCTGCGCCGCCGCAACCCCAATTTGGATGTGATCATCGCCCCCGTTTTGGTACAGGGGGACGAAGCCGCCCCGCAAATTGTGCAGGCCATTAAAGATTTAAACCAATTAAAACCCGCCATAGACGTTATGCTGGTGGGCCGCGGCGGCGGCAGTATGGAAGATTTGTGGGCATTTAATGAAGAGCCCGTTGCCCGGGCCATTGCGGCCAGCCGCGTGCCGGTTATTTCCTGCGTAGGGCACGAGGTGGATTTTACCATTGCCGACTTTGTGGCCGACTTGCGCGCCCCCACCCCGTCCGCCGCGGCGGAACTGGTGGTGCAAAACGCGCAAAACACGCGCGAGAAAGTATCCCAGCTGGCCAAGCGTTTGGCGCAGGCCGTATCCGTGTTATACGAGCGCGCCGCCCGCCGGCTGGAAGCGGCCGTAAACAACCGGGTGTTTTTGGACCCTTCTGTTCTAACGCGGGAGCAGGAACAGCGCGTGGACGAGCTGACCCTTTCCCTGCAGGACCGTATGCAAACCCTGGCGGACGGATATTCCCGCCGGCTGGAAGCGGCCGCGCATAAATTAAGCGCGCTTAACCCGCAGGCGGTATTAAAGCGCGGTTACAGCATTACCCGCAACGCGCAGGGGCAAATTATCAGCCGCGTACTGCAAACGGCCGAACAGGAAACCCTTTATATTCAAGTACAAGACGGCACAATACGCGCCGAAGTAAAGTGAGGACGCATGACCAAAAAAACCTTTGAAAGCCAACTGGCCCGTTTGGAAGAAATTGTTTCCGCCCTGGAAGCGGAACAGACGGATTTGGACGCTTCCGTTAAACTGTTTGAGGAAGGCATGGCCCTTTCCCAGGCGCTCAGCGCCAAGTTGGAAGACGTAAAATTTAAAGTAAACGCGTTAAAACGCCAGGGGGAAACCCTTTCTTTAACCCCGTTTGACGCACAGGAAACCGACGATGCCGAGTAAAAAACTCCGCCTGGATATGGCACTTGTGGAACAGGGGTTTTTCCCCAGCCGCACCCGCGCGCAGGCCAGCATTATGGCGGGGGAAGTATTGGTAAACGGCCAGGTGGACACGCGGGCGGACCGCTCCATCCTGCCCGAAGACGTACTGAGCATAAAAGAAAAAAGCTGCCCCTATGTATCGCGCGGCGGTTTAAAACTGGCCGGTGCGCTAAAGGCTTGGAATTTAAGCGTAAAAGATAAAGTATGCGTGGATATTGGGGTGGCCACGGGGGGATTTTCGGACTGTATGCTTCAGGCCGGCGCCAAAGACGTGTACGGGGTGGACGTGGGCAAAGGCCAGCTGGCCAGTGAAATGCTGCGCTATAAAAACTTTCATTTTAAGCCGGAAACCAACGCCCGCTATATGACGCCCGATTTGTTTGAAGAGTCCCCGCAGTTTGCCGCGGTGGACGTGTCTTTCATTTCTCTTAAAATGATTATGGAGCCTTTGTTTAATGCCATGGCGCCGGAGGGGGATATTGTATTTTTAATTAAGCCCCAGTTTGAGCTTTCCCCCAAGCAGGTTCCGCACGGCATTGTAAAGACGGAAGAAAACCGCCAGGCGGCCATTGCCAGCGTGCAGGGTTTTTTTGAAGAGAACTTAAAAGATAAGTTTGGTGCCCGGTCTATGGCGCTGATGGAAAGCCCCATTAAAGGCACCCACGGCAATACGGAATACCTGTGGCACGTATATTTTAAGAAGCCCTGTTAAAACGCTGCCGCCTGCACGGCGGGCCGTGCCCCTTTTAGAAAAGGGGTTGGTTTTTTAGGCCAGATTTGTTATAAAAAAGAAAGGAGCCGATTGGAAACGCTCCCCCTGGAAGTGAGTTATGTTTCATACCAAGACCATTGTTTTGATCTTGATGTCTTTTGTTCTCTCTGTTTGCGTACAGGCGCAGGGGCGCCAGCCGCAAACTTTAGCCAGCCTGCGCGGGGAGGTTATGTCTGCCCGGCAGCAGGAACCGGCTGCGGAAGAGTTGGTCCGCCGTGTTTTGTCTTACCGGCAGCAGGGGCAAACCCTTCTTTTGCATGCCAGCCGCCAGGGTGACGTGGAACTGATTGCCCGCCTGGCGCAGGTGCTGCCGGATACCCGCGTCTTTCAAGCCAAAGACCGCTTAAAACGCAATGCTTTTCACCTGGCCGCTAATTACGACACGGCCCTGGAGCTCATGAAAACTTATGCCGTTTTGCGCGGGCGCGAAACCCGCGATTTGAGCGATGTTTTTGACCGCCGTGCCTTTAAAACCGCGCTGATTAACGCCGGGGACTTGCACTCCGAAACGCCCCTTATGGCCCAGGTTCGCGCCAAACACTATGACGTGGCTTTCTTGTACTTAACCAAAAATGCAGACTTAAACCGCAAAACCGTGGCCGGGGATACCGTTATGCATATGCTGGTGCGTCAATGCGCGGGGAATAACCCCCAGGCACTTGAGCTGCTGCAAAGTTTTTTACGAGGGGAGCCTTACAGCGTGTTCTTGCGTGATGGGCAGGACCGCACCCCCCTAGATTTAGCCGGTGAAATCCGCGCGCGTGTGGCTTTTGAAAAGATTAAAGAAGTGCAACAAACCGAGCAGGAAAGCCGCACCCGCAATATACGCATTGCTTTGCGCAACTTTTTTACCAATTAGCTGATTTCACCATACAAAAACCCCGCTTGCAAAAGCGGGGTTTTTTATCAGTAAACTGCGGGTTTAAGCGGCGGGAGCCATGGCGGCTTTTACGTCCGCCCCCATGGGGGTGGGCATACCGGTTTTATCCACACATACCAAAGTGGTTTTGCCTTTGGTGCAAAGGCGGCCGTTTTGGTTGGTGATGATGTTTTCAAACACAATTTTAATGTCCGATACTTCCAGCACGCGGGTGCTTACGTCAATCACGTCCGCGTAGCGCACGGAATATTTATATTCCACTTCCTGCCGGGCCACCACAAAATAAAGCCCGCGTTGGATTAAAGCCGGCACGCTAAAGCCCTTTTCGGCCATATATAGGGTGCGGGCTTCTTCAAAATATTTTAAATAGTTGGCATAATAGACCACGTTTCCGCAGTCCGTATCGTGGTAAAAAATAGTTTTTTTCATGGTTATTCTCCAATAATTTTAATCAGTACGCGCTTGTTGCGCTGGCCGTCAAATTCGGCATAAAAAATGGTTTCCCAGGGGCCAAAATCCAGCCGCCCGTTGGTAATGGCCACCACTACTTCCCGCCCCATAATGGTGCGTTTAAGGTGGGCGTCCCCGTTGTCTTCGCCGGTCAGGTTATGCTGATATTTGTCCACCCCGTAAGGGGCCAGTTCCTCCACCCAGCGCAAAAAATCCCGGTGCAGGCCAGGTTCATTATCGTTAATAAACACGCTGGACGTAATATGCATGGAATTTACCAGGCACAGCCCTTCTTTTATGCCGCTTTTGGCAAGGGCTTCTTCCACTTGCGGGGTGATGTTGACTATTTGATAACGCTTAGGCGTATGCAATTGCAGATATTGCGTATATGATTTCATAATATTATTATACTTATTATACGGGCTGTATTTATGGCTTAGATTTGTTACAATAAACATATGAATTTAGAAGAAATAAAAAAACGTTTGCGCACGCCTCAAAAAGTGGTAAAGGAACAGGCCCACCAGGCCGCGGTGGCGGAATCCCGCCGTCAGGCGGCCCAGCGCCCCAAAACCTGGCTGGATTATTTGCCGGTTATTGCATTGGGGGTTACGGTGGGGGTGCTGTTGCTGTCGCTCGTTTTTGTTTTGGCTTCTAAAAACAAGGCGGAAAATATTCCCTCGGCCTTAGACCCGGAAAATCTAAAAGGCCTGTCTGTAGAGCAGGATTTTAACCCTTCCACCGGGGTGCGTTATGTACAAGTGCGCGAAGGCAGAGACCGCAGCGCCACCGTTGCCGGGCTGGGTACCACCATTCCCATTCTCAGCCGTTTTAATTTAAACACCTTAAACCAGGGAAATTTTGAAACCATCGGTGCCGCCCCGTGGGCGCTGACGCTTAACATCTCTTCCAATATAGATGACCCGGATATTTTGCCCTATTTGCTTAACCGGGACGATATGATTAAAGCCTTTATTAACCGGCCGGACGCCGCCAATTTACTTAATGACCCCATAGAATTAAAATTATTTGTGGAAGATAAAGCCGCTATGGACGAGTTCTTCCAGGATGAAACTGTGCGCCGTGTATTGCAGGATGAAAAACTGTTAAACACCTTTGCCGGCAGCCGTTTTATGGCTTTTTTGCTTATCAGCAAATCCGGCAAGTATTACCGGGATCACCCGCAGGAAGCGGCGCAGATTATCAATTCCAACCATTATTTGGTGGAAATGAAACAAAACCCGCTTGTGCGCGCGGCGGTGGAAAAGAATACCTATCTTAAAAAAATAGCGCCTATACTTTTAAAATAAAATTTGTTATAATATTTTTGTTGGAAGTAAAACAGATTTTTGCGGGCGTGGTTCAATGGTAGAACGCGACCTTGCCAAGGTTGAGACGAGAGTTCGATTCTCTTCGCCCGCTCCATTTAAAAACCCCCGGTTAATAACCGGGGTTTTTTATTTTCCCCATATGCACAGGAGGGCCCATTTATTTATGGGTCCAAAAAACGGCCCGTTTGGGCCCAATGGCCCTGGCTGTTGCCGCAGGGAAAGTTATACTCTAATTAAGAGGGCATTATGAAAAAAGTTTTAAGCATTTTATTTGTGTTTTGTTGTGCAGCGGCCGTACAGGGCCAGCCGTCCGCCAATTTGCACAAAGTATTACAGGCGCGCACGGCGTCCCAACAGGCCTTGCTGGATCATGTACGCTTTGCCCCCACTGTTGATTTTAATAAAGAAGACTCCTTTGGCAACACCCCGCTGTTTGCAGCTGCCCTTAAAGGGGACGTAAAAAGCATTTTATGGCTGCAAAACGTGGCCCCCAACGGGGAATATTTGCTAAAAACCGGCAAGGACGGCAACAACGTTTTGCATGTTGCGCGCGACCGGAAAACCTTTGAAACCCTGTTGGCGTCTATCCGCCATTTTTATCCGCAGCATTTTCAGGCCCGGGTGCAGCAATTGCTGGAGCAGAAAAACGATTTGCAGGAAACCCCGCTCCGCGCCCAGCTTAATTATGGCAGAGGAGACATTTTTATTAAATATTTCCCTCAAACCCAGTTGTTTGCCCGTATGTCTAAGGTGCAGGCCAAGCTGGACCAGGGCGGTTTGGTAGCCCAGGTGGCCCAGGATGAAAAGCAATCCGTTTTGGAAGATTCCAAAGATTTAAGCGGCCTTACGCTTCCCCAGGCTATCCGCCGTTTGGCCCGGCGCCCGCAAGTGCAACAAGCTGCCAAGCTGTTTCAGGAGAGATTTCCCTCTTTCTAAATTTTTCATAGCCTCCCGCCCCGGATAAGCAATTATCCGGGGTTTTTTGTGTTTTTAACACGGCTGTTGTTTTTGCTAAACTATATTTATGGAAACAAAAGAAATGGGCCGCGTGCGTAAAAATACTTATAATTTACGCGGTTTTAAACGCAGTTTTATTTTTATTTTAATTGCTGCCATTTTGGTGGGCACGGGTTCCGTGTTGGCGTGGGAACAGGTAACGCGGCGTTTATCTCAGGATGCGCGGGAATCTATTACCTCTGCCGGCAGGGAACTGGCCGAAAATTTTAATTATTTATTAGAGGCTGAATTTCAAATTTTGTCTTCCATTTCCGTTTCCATAGAAAGCCCTGCTATTTTGGAACACAAACACCGCCTAGTAACCTATTTGGACCGCCAAAACAAACGCAATTTATTTGATACCACCGGCTATCAGGCGCCGGATGGCACCGCCTGGTTTTCCAACGGGCAAACACGCCAGTGGTTTTTGTCTCCCGCGGAAGTGGCCACCGTATATAAACAGGGCAAATATATATCCGGGCGCCGCATTGACCCTTTTGATAAAGGCGATATATTGGTTTTTGCCATTCCATTGCAAGAGGGTGAGGCGCAAGGGGTGGTATTTGCCACGCATTCTGCGTCTTTCTACCGGCAGACCTTAACCGCCAATTTGTGGCAGGGCAACGGGGTGGGAATGATTTTGGATAATAAGGGAGACATTGTGCTTTCGGCTCCCAAGTCTTCCTTTGGCAATATTTTTGATATGGCGGCCGACTTTAGTTTTGACGGCGGCTTCTCGGCCGATAAAATCAAACAGGATATGTCTTCCGGCGCAAAAGGTTTAAGCGGATATGCTTTGCGGGAGGAGCACCGTTTTGCGTCTTATTATCCGCTTCAATACAATAACTGGTATGCCTTTGCCGTGTTACCCACCGCTTTCGTAGCCGAAAAGGCCCTGGGCCTGATGGTAATGGCCTGGCTTATTTGTTTTTCTGTTATTGCCGTATTGGTTATTTGCATCGTGTTTATGCTGCGCATGCAGCACAAAAATGGCCGCGCGCTGTATACCATGGCTTTTGTAGACGCCTTAACCCAGGCGGATAATTTAAATGCTTTTCATTTTAAATATGCAGAGACCGTGGACAATTTTAAAAAGCAAGGCCTTCCTTTTGCGTTGGTGGTGGTAAATATCAACCGCTTTAAAGCCGTTAATGATATTTACGGTTTGGAAGAAGGAGACAAAATTTTAAAACAAGTGGCGCAAGCTTTGCAGGAAGGGCTCAAGGAAGGGGAGCTGTTTTGCCGCTCTTCGGCCGATGAATTTTTGTTATTGCTTGCCTGCCCCGGCCGTACGGAATTGGCCCTGCGGTTAGATTCTGTAGCCCAGCGGGCCGGCCGTTTCTGTCAGGAGGACGGCAAATATATGCCGCTTTCGCTTACCTGCGGTGTGTATGTGGTGGACGAAGACGCCCCCTTTTATATTTTGGTGGACCGCGCCAAACTGGCTCTTTCTTCCGCCCGCCAGCACGCCGGCGCCGTATATGCATTTTATGACGAGGAATTCCGCCGCCGCATTGTGGCCGAAAAGCACATAGAAAGCCACATGGAAGACGCCCTGCAAAACGGTGAATTTAAATTATACCTGCAGCCCAAGTGTGACTTTAAAACCGGAAAAATAAAAAGTGCCGAAGCCCTGGTTCGTTGGGAACAGCCCGGCAAAGGGTTGGTGCCGCCTGATCATTTTATCCCCATTTTTGAAAAGAACGGTTTTATTTTAAAATTGGACTGGTTTATGCTGCAGCAAACTTTGGGCCTTTTGCAAAGCTGGAAGGCGCAGGGCTTGCAGGCGGTGCCGGTGGGGATTAATTTTTCCCGCCTGCATTTGGATGACCCGTCCTTTGTGGATGAGTTGGCCCGTATGGCCGATAATTACCGGGTGGATCACCGCTTGCTGGAAGCAGAACTGACTGAAAGCGTAGTTTTTGGCAACACGGCCATTATGAAGCGCTTTGTGGATAATTTGCACGCCAAAGGTTTTTCCGTAGCGATGGATGATTTTGGTTCCGGTTATTCTTCGTTAAATGTATTAAAGAATTTAGAGTTTGACTGCGTAAAACTGGATAAAGAATTTTTAATGCGCGAGGAAGGCAGCGCCCGCATGCGGGCCATTATATCGGGACTGGTGCGTATGATTAAAAGCCTGGGCGGCAGCATTGTGGCCGAAGGGGTAGAAACCAAAGAACAGGCGCAATTTTTGCAGTCTATCGGCTGTGATTTGGCGCAAGGGTATTTTTTTTACCGCCCGCTCCCGCCCGAGGAATTTACCAAGCTGCTTTCCCCGGCCAAAAAACGCCGGCGCAAAGCGGGCTGAGGCCGTTTACCCCAAGAATTTAATAGAGTTTGGCAATATCACGTCTTCCATTACGCTTAATGCGTAAGAGTCCGTCATCCCTGCAATATAATCCACAATAATTTCGTCCTGCTGGCTGGTTTGCGTATATACGCGCTGCATGGAGCGTATATAATTGGCAAATGCGCGGGCGGTTTGTTTGCCTTCTTTGTCATAAGCGGCAAAATCAAAACCGTAGCGCGTGAACAAGGTGCGGAAATAATCAAACAAATCGGCAATGCGGCGGTCTATGGTTTCTTTGCGCTGGCGCATTTGGGCGTTGTGATAGATATAGTCATAATTAAAATGGCGCAGGCAGGAAATCAGTTCAAACTTCTCCGGCGAGAAACCGATATAGTCTTTATCGGCCGAGTGGTGTATCAAATCCAGCGAGAGGGTGCTGATGATTTCCCCGTTGTTGGTTCCCAGTTCCCGCTGGACGGCTTGGGGAATATCCGCCTTGGTGATTAATTTGGCTTTTACGGCGTCTTCAATATCGCGGCCCAAATAGGCAATTTTGTCCGCCAGGCGCACAATACAGCCTTCATAGGTGGAGGGCATTTGGTTGCGGCCGGTAATTTTTTCCAAATCATTGGGCTTTTTGTCGGGGCGCAGCTGGGTGGTGGCAAAGTCTTCCCCGCAGTGGCAGATAATGCCGTCTTTTACGGCAAAGGTCAAGTTAAGCCCTTCCCCGCAGTTGGCCAAATGTTCCACCACGCGGTAGCTGTTAATTTCATGTAAAAAAGTTTTAGGGGCAATGCAGGCGGCTATGGCGCGTTCCCCTTCGTGGCCGAAGGGGGCGTGGCCAATGTCGTGCCCAAGGCCGATGGCGTAGGCCAGGTCTTGGTTTAAATCCCAGTTTCCGCTTTTGTTTAACCCCCGGCAGATGCTGGCCGCAATGGTGGCCACGTGCAGCACGTGCTCAATGCGGGTGCAGATGTGGTCGTTATCCGGGGCAAAGAAAACCTGTGTTTTGTGTTTAAGCCGTCTAAACGGAAGGGAATGGATGATTTTGGTTTGGTCTCTAAAGTATTCGTCCCGCACGTCCGGCGTGTGGGGATGGCTGCGGCGCAGGTATATTTTATCGGAAAAGGGGTTTTTGTTCATAAAATTATGATACCATAATATAAAAGCCCGGTGAACGGGCTTGCGCCTGGAGGGCGTTTTATGACCAAACCCGTTGTATATGCCGGCTCGTTTGACCCGATTACCAACGGCCATGCGGATATTATCCGCCGGGCCGCGCGCGTGTTTGGCGCGGTGCGGGTGGTGGTGTTTAACAGCCCGTGCAAACGTCCGTTATTTACCGTGCAGGAACGGATGGATTTGATCCGCCAAAACACGGCGGATATCCCGGGTGTAAGCGTGGACAGTTTCGGCGGATTGCTGGTTGATTATTTGGAGCAAAACGGTTTAAATGTAGTGGTACGCGGGGTGCGCGGCCCGGCAGATGCCGAGGCGGAAGCCGCCTACGCCCATGCCAACCGTTTGTTAAACCCGGATATAGAAATTGTCTGGCTCCCGGCGGATCCGTCCCTTTGTTTTGTCAGTTCTTCTGCCGTGCGCGAAAGTTTTTCCTATGGGCGTGAATTGCCGGGGTATGTTTCGGAACAAACCGCCCGTGCCCTTCGTGCCAAAATAGCTGCCGTTTCCTCTTCTCGCCATACAAAAGGCCCAGAAACCAAATAGGACTTTTGGCCCCTTGTGCGTCTCTTTTTAAGTTTACTACAATATGGGTGGAGCAATTTAAAGGAGACATTGTATGTACCGCAAGGAACAAGGGTTTCATTCGCGTACATGCTTGCCGAGCGGGGGAAACACCCGCCAGGCAGGGCGCGGCTTGCGTTTCCCTTTTTCTCTACGGGTGCCGGCTGTAAAACCGGTACAGCATGAGTTCAACGCTCCGCTTGATGTAGTACAAAAACAATCTTTTTTATTTATCCCGCATAGGGCCAAAAATCTTATAAATATAGGACTTTTGGCCCTGTTTTTTTCCCCGTTTGTTTGCAAGACTATTGGTAGGAGAGTATTCTTATGAAGAAACTGCTGTCTTTGCTTGTGACTACCACGTTGTTGTTTACCTCTTTAGTTCCCTCCTATGCGGAAGCGGCTGCTTCTGTGTCCAAACAAAAAGCTTTAATTGAATCCCGCGTAGCCTCCGGTATAGACCAGGCCGTACGTGCGCAGGTACGCAACGGCAAATTTGCCGTGTCGGACAAAGTAGCCGAGGTAAAGGCGGTAGTGAAGGCGCTTACGTCCGGAACTGAGCAGCAGGGCGTGTCCGGCGAGCTTAGCTATAATGATTTTAAAACAGCGTATGAGACAGGGATGAAAGAGGT
>CALVGG010000005.1 GCA_944327085.1 uncultured Elusimicrobiales bacterium
AAACTGTCAAAGTTAGTCGTGTAATTTTGGTCTAATGTGCAACGTCTTTCCTGTTCCGTTCTAACCGCGGACATCATCTCCTCCGCTTCCGTTACTTTGCGGTTTTCTATCACGCGGCTGAATTTTGGCAATGTAACGGCGGATAATACACCAATTACAATTACCACAATTAACAACTCTGTAAGCGTAAAAGCACGCCTATTTGTGGTTTTTGCTTTATTCACAATCCCCTCCATGTACTTTAAATAAAAATCGTTATATCAAAAAAAAAAACCAAGTCAAGCGGTATATAAAAGCCAATAAAAAAGGCCATTTAATATAAAAAGACAAAAAAATCAACCCTCAGACGGGAAAATATCAAAAAGAGAAATTTGATTTTAGGCTTTGCCCTCGGCAAAATTGACAAATATGCAAATTTGATAAAATGAGGTATAGTTTTTAGGAGTTTATATGAACCGCAATATACTGGCACTGGATTTTGGCAGCGGAAAAATAGCAGCCGCCCTTAGCGCATATGATGATGAAACCGGCACCCTGCGCGTGCGCCGCACGCTTATGCAGCCGTGCAAGGCCGTTAACGCATGCGTGGTGCTGGATTTGCAGGAAACCCAAAACGCTTTAAACAAAATTTTTGCCGATATTTCGGAATACGTTTCTTTTAACCCTTCGGTAGTGGTTGGGCTTAGAGGCAGCTTTTTAAGTTTTAAACGCGCAAGCGGTTTTAAAAATACGGACGGGAGAAACCGCATTATTTCCAACCGGGATATTGCCGACGCGGTAAACAACTCCGTCCCCCGCAATTTAAGCGATACGCTGGAAGTGGTGGACGTGCTTCCCCAGGCCTATACCATAGACGGGCAAACCGGCATTAAAAACCCGCGCGGAATGGAGGGCTTTGGACTGGAAGTGGAAACATTTATTTCCTGCGCATTGGTTACCCAACTAAATAATTTAAACCACGCTTTATGTGCCTGTGAATGCCCGGATTATACTGTCCTTCCCAGCAGTATCTGCCTGGCGGAAACCCTATTAAAACCCGAAGAAAAAGCCAATACTACTTTATTTTTAGATATCGGCGGGGAGAACTCCTCCGCCCTGCTGTACCGCAAAGACACTATTTTGGAAGGGTGGGAACTGCCCATCGGGGCCGAAATGATTGTGCAGGAAGTGGCCGATGTGCTGCAAAATGATTTAAAAGCTACCCGCGCCACCTTAACCCAATACGAGTACGGCGACGACGAAATCATAGACGACGTATTGGACGAAGCCTCCAAAAAAATGCTGCGCGCCATTAAAAAAGAGCTTCTGCAGTCTATGCCGTTTGTAAAATATCCCCCGGTTTGGGCCGTGCTTAGCGGGGGAGGAAGCTCCTTAAGCGTGCGGGAAGCCGCTAAAGACGTTTTCAGCCTGCGTAAAGCCCGCCTGGCCGCCTATGACGATTTAATTTCCGACGCGCCCGATGCCGACGACCCCGTCTTTTCCTCGGCCATTGCCTTAACTTTGCACTCCCTGGAGCGCGACGCCCACACCCCGGCCCCCGTTCACCAAAAAGAAGAAGGCTTTTTGGGTGGTCTGCTTGCCAAACTGGGCTTAAACTAACCACGTTTTACATAAAAAACCCCGGCTTAAACCGGGGTTTTTTGTTTTATTTGTTGGGTTTATTTGCGTTTGAAAAATTTGGGATACAGCACCTGGGTAAATTTATCCATTTGCTCTTCCCCGCCGCGTATTTTTAAATTGACGGATAAAACATACACGTCTTTAGTTAAAATATCGCGCCAGTTATCGGGAAATTTTACAAAGTCCTTAAACGTTGTAATAAGCGGCAGGGAGCCGCGGGTATCCTCAAACGTGCGCAAGTGGGCGGCGGTGTAGAATTGATGATCCGGAAAGCGCCAGCGCTGGGCCAAGGTAAGGCCCAGGTTTTCAAGCGTTTTTTCAAACGTTTCCGGGTGGCCCAACGCGCAGAAGCAGGCGGCTTTGCCCTGTACGTCTTTCAAATCCACCTTGCGGCCTTTGCATACGTCAAAGTAATATTCGGGCTTGTGTTCGCTTTCCAAAATTTCCACTTCGTCGTTATATTCGCGGATTTTGTCTTTGATGTCTTCCAATTCGCGCGGGGTGGCCTGGTCGCAATGGGTAAGAACCACCAGGGCGGCGCGTTTTAAAGCGGTAAGCGGCTCGCGCAGGTTACCATAGGGCAAGAGCTCGCCATTGCCAAAAGGGTTTTTGGCGTCCACCAGCACAATGTTGGCATCGCGTTTCAAGCGGTGGTGTTGAAAGCCGTCGTCAAGCAAAATAATTTGGCTTTTAAAGCGGCGCAAGGCTTCGGTGGCGGCTTCGGCCCGGTCCGGCGAGATGACCACCGGCACCTTATACTGGCTAAGCACGCGGCTCATCATAAAAGGCTCGTCTCCGGCGCTTCTCCAGTCCGCGTCCGGGTTATCAAACAGCACCACTACATCTTTGCTTTTTTGCTGGCGTTTGTAGCCGCGGGAAACTATCGCCACCCGCAGGCCTTCTTTAGCCAGCGCCGTGGCCGCCAGCAAAACGGCCGTGGTTTTGCCCGTTCCCCCCGCCGTAATATTACCAATACATACCACGCGGGAATTGACACTTCTAACCGTCTTCCACCCGTTTTGATATGCAAAACGGTTCAGCCAGCCGGCAGCGCCATATAATTTACTTGCCCCCAATAAAAGCCAGCGGCCGGGAACGGAATTTTGCAACTTATTTCTTACTTCCTGTAAATCCATAAAACCATCCTTTTCTTAAAATCTGACAGTTAATATATTTTAGCATTTATAAAGCCCGCTTTCCCGCCCAATACAGTCCCTATAGAAAATTGTTATAATTAAGGTATGCGCTTTCAAAAAACACCTTTACATTATATTCAATACCTATGCCTGAAAGCCGCCTGCGCGGCACTTAGGCTGCTGCCTTACTCTTGGGCGGTGGCGGCGGGCCGCTTTGCCACGGGGGCCGTGCGTTTTGTTATGCCCAAACGCTTTAAACGCACCATGTATGACATACAACGTGCCTTTCCGGACAAATCCCCCCAAGAAGTGTATGAAATTGCCTTGGAATCCTGGCGTAATATGGGGGCTATTTTATCGGAATTTATCCATTTAACCGCCATGACGCCCGAAAAATTTAAAAAATATGTGGATATTATCGGTGCGGAAAAAATGCTGGACGCACAAAACAAAAAAATTGGCGGCATTATACACATCGGACACTTTACCAATTGGGAAGCATTCGGCCTGGCCGGCGCCGTATGGGGCGTGGATAAAGCCGTTTTGGCCCAGCGCGTGGATAACCCCTATGTGGACGCGGAAACCAACCGCCTGCGCAATATTTTTACCGGGCGCACATTCTACAGTAATCACGAAGACAACCCTTTCTTTGCCTGTATGCGCTGGCTTAAAAAAGGCAAACTGCTGGGCATTTTGATTGACCAAAACGCCACTGCCAGCGAAGTTTGGGTGCGTTTTATGGGCCGGGTGGCGGCGTTTTCCCCCATTACGGCTTTACTGGCTATTAAAATGCAGGTGCCGGTATTCCCGGTGCAGGTAGTGCGTAAGATGGGCAAAATTGTATGCATCGTGCATGACCCGCTTACCCCGCCTAAAGAATATTCCCCAAAAAGCGTGTTGGAATTTACAAAAGTTTTAGTAAAGTGTTACGAAGACTGGATGAAGGAAGACCCCGCCTCCTGGCTGTGGGCCCACAACCGCTGGAAACGCGAAGCCGAAGGGGAACGCTATTTACAGGAACACCCTGATGAAGCCTAAAATCAAAGCCATTTTTTTTGACCGGGACGGCACCCTCATACACGAAAAACCGGGCACTTATCTAAGTGATCCCGCCAAAGTGCGCCCTTATAAAAGCGTACCTCCCGCATTAAAAAAATTACAAAAATTAGGTTTTTCGTTTTTTATTGTATCCAACCAATCCGGCATTGGACGCGGCTATTTTACCGCCAAAGAGGTAGACGCCTGCCACGCCCGCCTGCGCCAGCTTTTAAAACCGGTGGTTATACAGGATATTGTATATTGCCCCCACTCCCCGGACCAAGCCTGCCGCTGCCGCAAGCCGGGCACCCTGCTGGGGGAGAAGCTTATCAAAAAATACGGGGTGGACGTAAGCAAGTCCTATATGGTTGGCGATAAAAAGGCAGATGTGCTTTTTGGCCAGGCGTTGGGTTTAAAAACCGTACTGATGACCACCGCCAACGGCAAACACCACCTAAAAAAATACCCGGATCTAAAACCCAGTAAAGTGGCCAGCAATATGCTAAACGCGGCCAAATTTATTGAACAGGACAGCGCCAATGAATAAATGGGCTTTATGGGTGGTGGTGGCGGCACTTTTAACGGGCTGTAAAACCGCCCAGCCGGCCGTATCTCCCCAACAAAACACCGCCGCCACGCAACCGATTGTTGCGCAAGTTCAAAGCCCCTCTTTCCCCCACGCAAAGCCCCAAACGCAAGAAACTCTTAAACAAAATATCCCCGCGGCACCGGCTGAACAGGTAAAGCCCTACACGAAAGAGCCGCAAACTGCCCCGCAGGAAGCGGCCCAACAAACACCCTCCCTTCCCGAAGAAAAACCGGCCCCAGCCGCCGAACCGGCCCCCAAAATTTTACCCAAAGACACCCCTGTTTTTGAAGATGAAGAGCTGATAGACACCACCGGCCGCCTGTTAAACCCCTACGCCTACTTACAGCCGGACGCTTCCGCCCGCACCGGTGCCCCGTGGGACGGGGAACAACTAAAATACGGCATTTACTATACGTTTATTAAAGCGGGCACGGCCTATATACGCAACCGCGGCGTGGTGGATATTGACGGGCAAAAAGCTTATTTAATACAAACCACGGCGTTTTCCGCCGCGGTGATTGACGCTTTTTTTAAAGTGCGCGATATTAACCAATCCTGGATAGACACGCAAACTTTTTACTCCCGCGGCTACGGCCAAAGCGTGCGGGAAGGCAGCTACAAGCGTGACGAATGGGTAAACTTTGCCCCGCTGGAAAACCGCTACTACGGCCAAATACAAAAGAAAGACCCCGCCCCACGTGAAATTAAAGGAGAGCTGGCTATACCGGTGGCGGACTTTTTGTCCTCTTTATATTTTGTTCGCGCCCAAAAGCTGGAAATTGGGCAAGACATTGTTTTTGATATTGTAAACCGCGAAAAACAATACCCGCTTATTGTAAAAGTGCTTCGCAAAGAAAAAATAAAAACCCCGGCGGGGGAGTTCAACTGCATTGTGGTGGAGCCCCAACTGCGCGGGGAGGGCATATTTGTAAGCAAGGGCAAAAGCCTTACCGTTTGGCTGACGGACGACCAATACCGCATGCCCGTTAAGATGAAAACGGAAGTTTTTATAGGCAGTGTATCGGCCTCTTTATTGGAATATAAAAGGCTGTAAACACGGCAGTAAATATTTTATAATGGGATATAATAAGGAGAGGTTTTATGACCACCGTACCTACCAAAAGACTAAAAGAAATTTTACATTCATTTAAAGACCAGCAAATCATCGTCGTGGGCGATATTATGCTGGACCATTTTATCAAGGGGGACGTTACCCGCATCTCCCCCGAGGCGCCCGTGCCGGTGGTAGCCGTAAAAAAGGAATTTTTTGTAGCGGGCGGCGCCGGAAATGTGGCGGTGAACCTGTCTGCCATGGGGGCAAAACCCATTTTGGTCTCCGTCGTGGGGGACGATTTGGGCGGCGAAATGCTAAA
Organism: uncultured Elusimicrobiales bacterium; assembly: GCA_944327085.1. Classification (GTDB taxonomy): domain Bacteria; phylum Elusimicrobiota; class Elusimicrobia; order Elusimicrobiales; family Elusimicrobiaceae; genus Avelusimicrobium. The sequence continues at coordinate 5,757 of CALVGG010000005.1, forward strand.
AGGATTCCTGCGTGATAAACAGGTGGATTTGCGCGGCGTGGCCGAAGACCCCAACCGCCCCACCACCCAAAAAGTGCGTGTAATGGCCGAACAACAGCAAATTGTGCGTTTTGACCGCGAAAGCAAAAAAACGGTGGACGCCAGCGTGGGAAACCAATGCATGGAAAGCTTTAAAGCCGCGCTGAAAAATGCCAAAGGGGTGATTCTGTCCGACTACGGCAAAGGCATGCTGAGCGACCATAACATTGAAGACATCATCTCCATGTGCCGCGAGAAAAACATCCCCGTCTGTGTGGACCCGAAAATTGACAATTTTAAAAAATACAAACACATTACCTGCATGACCCCCAACACCAAAGAAGCCTGGGAAGGCGTGGGCGAATCCCCCCGCAGCGGCGAGGAAGCCATTACGGAGCTGGGCAATAAAATTTTAAAAATGTTGGATGCCGATTCCATCTTAATCACCCGCAGTGCAGACGGCATGAGCTTGTTTGAAAAAGGCCGCAAGACCCCCATTACGGTAAAAGCTACCGCGCGGGAAGTATTTGATGTAACCGGCGCGGGGGATACGGTTATTTCCGTGCTTACCCTGGCCCTGGCGGCCGGCGCCAACTTGCAGGAAGCGGCTGTGCTTTCCAACTATGCGGCCGGGATTGTGGTGGGCAAATCCGGCACGGCTACGGCCAGCATTAAAGAAATTGAAGGAGTCTTGCCGTGAGCGACGTTTTAATAGCGGTTCCCGCGCGGTACGGGTCTTCCCGTCTGCCGGGCAAAATATTAAAAAAACTGGCAGGCAAACCGGTGGTGCAGCACGTGTATGAACAGTGCTTAAAAGCCGGTGTGGGAGAAGTGGTAATTGCTACCGAATCCCCGCTGGTGGTGGAAGCCTGCGCCCAATTTGGCGCCAAGGCCATATTGACCAGCCCGGCCTGCCAAAGCGGTACGGACCGCATTTACGAAGCCGCCCAAGGCCGCACGGAAAAATACATTATTAACGTGCAGGGGGACGAGCCTTTCATTTCCCCCTCCACCATTATCAAAATGGCAGATCTCTTAAAACAAGACCCGGCCTGCGATATTGCCACCGCCGTTATTGCCACGTTGGACGATAAAATAATTGATAACCCCAACTGCGTAAAAGCCGTACTTACCAAAGAAATGAGGGCTTTGTATTTTTCCCGCTCGCGCATACCGTTTAAACGCCAGCCGGACGAGGCCGCCCAAAAAGCCCCGTACTGGAAACACTGCGGCATTTACGGATATAAACGTGAAGCGCTGGACAAATTTGTTCACCTGCCGATGAGCCCCTTGGAAAGGCTTGAAAAACTGGAACAGCTGCGCGCGCTGGAAGCAGGCATGACGATAAAATGCGCGCAAATAGAACCTTCCGGCCCCGCCATAGACACAGAGGCGGACCTGGAAGCGGCTGAAAAATATTTGCTAAATAGATAACGGGGCTCCCGCCTGTGCGGGAGCTTCCCCTTTATACGGAGAAAAAGGAGCGTTTTATGAGTAAGTTTATTATCATTACGGGCGGTGTGGTCAGCTCGCTGGGCAAGGGCATTTCCGGCGCCAGCATCGGCAAACTGCTGCAATTAAACGGGTTAAAAGTAAATATGATTAAGTGCGACCCGTATATTAACGTAGACCCCGGCACCATGAGCCCCTATCAGCACGGGGAAGTTTTTGTAACTACCGACGGCGCCGAGGCCGACCTGGACTTGGGCCACTACGAACGCTTTTTAGACGTAAATATGACCCGCGCCAACACCAACACCGCCGGCAGCATTTATCAAACCGTCATTGATAAAGAACGCCGCGGCGAATATTTGGGCGCCACGGTACAGGTTATCCCGCACATTACCAACGAAATCAAAAAACGCTTTACCGCTTTTGAAAATGATGTGGACGTATCTATCATAGAAATTGGCGGCACCGTGGGGGACATAGAGTCCCTGCCGTTTTTGGAAGCCGCACGCCAGCTGCGCCTGGAAAAAGGCCCAAAAAACGTTATCTGCGTGCACGTTACCCTGGTGCCCTATATTGCGGTAGCGCAGGAATTAAAAACCAAACCTACCCAACACTCCGTAAACAAACTGCGCGAAGTGGGTATAGAGCCCAGCATGCTCATCTGCCGCACGGAAAAACCCCTCTCCCAACATTTGCGGGAAAAATTATCCCTTTTCTGCAGTGTGCCGGTGCAGGCCGTTATTGAATGTGCGGACGCCAAATCCATTTACCACGTGCCGGAAATGTTCTATAAACAAAAAGTGGACGAGCAAATTATAGAGCTTTTGGGCCTTACCCCAAAACAAAAAGTGGACCCCAAATGGTTTGAATTTTTTGATAAAGCCATGAATCCTTCCAAAAGCGTTAAAATTGCCGTTGCCGGCAAATATTCCGAACTGCAAGACGCCTATAAGTCCATCAGCGAGGCCCTGCGCCACGCCGGTATGAATAACGATGCAAAAATAGATATTGTCTTTGTAAATACGGAAAAAGACAAAGTGGAAGAAAAATTAAAAACCGTAGACGGCATTTTAATACCCGGCGGGTTTGGCGGGCGCGGGGTGGACGGCAAAATTGCCACCATCAAATACGCACGCGAACACAAAATACCCTTTTTGGGCATTTGCCTGGGCATGCAGTGCACGGTAATAGAAGCCGCCCGCAATTTATGCGGCCTGCATGATGCCAACTCTACCGAGTTTGACCCCACCACCAAAGACCCGGTGGTAGACTTAACCCCCCAACAAAAAAACGTGGTTTATAAAGGCGGCACCATGCGCCTGGGCAACTATACGGCCGATTTGGAGCAAGGCTCCCTGGCGCGCAAATTATACGGCAAAGACCAAATTGTGGAACGCCACCGCCACCGCTACGAATTTAACCCCAAATACGTAAAACAACTGCGTGAAGCGGGTTTAAAAGTATCCGGCTGGCACGAAGGCGTACTGCCGGAAATTGTGGAACGGGAAGACCACCCCTATTTTATAGCGGTGCAGTTCCACCCGGAATTCGGCTCCCGCCCGCTGCGCCCGCACCCGTTGTTTGACGGGCTGATTAAAGCGGCTTTAAAAAAGAAAGATAATAAATAAACTTTTAATCCCCGCCACGCGGCGGGGATTTTTTATTTGCCCCACTGCAACCCTACTGTGTCGTGCTGTCCAAAACTATCCTTATCCCTTCCTTTCCATTTACTGCATAAACCGCCGGTCGGGTGAGCCTGTGGCCGCGTGCTGTGCCGTGTTTCCCCCTGCCGGCATAAAAATACCGGGGGAAGCTTTTGGCTCCCCTCGGTTGAGGTTAAACTAATCGCCTTGGGATATCCCAAAACGACTATACTGCAAAATCTGCCGGCCCCTTTACGGGGCTACAGATGCCGCGGCCCCGCTTATAAAACCCTGCGGGGCCAAGGGCAAAACAACTAAACAATTCTGTTATTTGGTAACGGCTTGCGCCTTCAAGAAATCAAACACTTTGCGTTCGCTTAAAGTAGCCATAATGTGGGCTTTGCGTTCTTCAAAGAAGGTTTTGATTTTCTTTTCTTCGGCTTTGTTACCGTTGCTGGCGGCCAAGTTCTTGTCCAGTTCGGCCTTCCAGTCCGCTTCGGTGGCTTCCAAGTTTTCTTTCTTGGCAATGGCGTGGATAATGTACCCTACGCGCAGGTCTTTCTCCACAGACGGGCGGATGCGTTCTTCAAAGCTTTTGCGCTGTTCGGCGGTCAGCTGTTCGGGTTTCATACGCGTCATGCTGGTTACAAAGTTGCGCAAAGAAGATTCCGTATATTCATCCACCAAGCTTTGCGGCAAATCAAAATGATTCATTTTTACCAAATGGTCTTCAATTTCGGCCGTTTCGGCGCGGCGGGCGTTTTGTTTGGCTTCTTCGTCCAGGCTTTCTTTCACTTTGGCTTTTAAAGCGTCCAAGGTGTCAAAACCCATATCTTTGGCAAAGGAATCGTCCAGCTTGGGCAATACTTTGGTTTTTATTTCGTCTACGGTTACTTCAAAAGAAAGGGTATCGTCGCCTTCTTTGGTTTCAAAGGTTTTTACAGCGCCTTTTTTAAGGCCTTTAATCGCTTCGGCCAAGCCGGGCATGGTTTGCGGGGCGGACATATCAATTAATTCGCTGTCGGCGCTTAATTTGTAATCGTCATTGCCGTTTCTTTTGCCTTTATAGTGCACAACGGCGTAGCATTTATCGTCAATTACGGCGTCATCGGCGGTGTTTTCCAGGCGGGCGTTGGCGTCCAGCACGCGTTCCAGGTTTTCCTGCACTTCTGCGTCGGTAGCGGTTAGCTCTTTTTTGGAAAGTACAATCCCTTTATAATCTTTTACGTCAAATTCCGGGGCCACGTCTACGGCAATTTCAAAAGAGAAGGGCTTATCTTCGCTAAAGGTAGAAAAATCCCCCTTGGTAAGCACGGGCACAGTAACGGGGTTTAATTTGGTTTCTTCCAAAGCGCCGGTGATGGCGGCTTTTACCACTAAGTCCAAAGCGCGTTCTTTAATATGGCCGCCAAAATTTTGCTTGACCAAATCCAACGGAACTTTCCCGGCACGGAACCCCTGCATTTGCGCGCGGGATTGCACTTGCACGGCGGCGTTTTGAAAGCTTTTTGCTACCAGAGCGGGGGTAGCCTCCACGGCTAACGTAACCTTGCAGCCTTCTTTAGAGAGCTGTTTGGCCTTTACTTCGCCCGCTTCTGCGGTTTTAAAGATAGACATGTATTACACTCCTGTTTGGTTCAAGAATTGGACGGAGAGGGACTTGAACCCTCAAGGATTGCTCCATACGCTCCTAAGGCGTACGCGTCTGCCGATTCCGCCATCCGTCCTAGTTTCTTTATTATTAATTAAAAATTGCGCGAAAAAAATAAAATGGGCCATGTGAGGCTCGAACTCACGACCTTACGCTTAAGAGGCGTCTGCTCTACCAACTGAGCTAATGGCCCGTAATAGGTATACTTAGATTATAGCAAAAAACGCGCTGAAAGGTCAGGCCCGGCCCCGTTGGAGCCCGGCCGCGGGAAGCCCCGCCGCACGTTTAAATTGGTATGTTTTATTTTAACATATTTATTGGGGGCGCGCAAAATTTTATCTCTTCGGTTTTGTATTAACAATTGGTATAATAAAAAGAAAATCTACCCAGGAAGGCTTTTTACATGAACTATTGGAAAAACACCCTATCCGCCGCCGTGATTTGTTTGGCTGCTTTACTGCCCGCCGGCGCCCAGCAAGACCCTTTCGCCGTATTTAACGATATTGACGATATGATGCAGGACAACGCCCTGATGGACGCCGCCAACCGCCACGCTTCGGCCGTGCTTACATTCCTGCCGGAACGGGCCACCCTGATTGGTTACGCCTCTGCCAACAGCCAGCTAAACGCCCGCAACACCGCGCAGGAACAGGCCGCTTTAAAAGCCCTGGAAGGCATTAAAACCTCTATGGCGGAAATGGATTTGAAAGAATTTTCCCCCGCCAAAAAGGCCGATTTTAACGTTATGCAAGGCCGCATTAATTATGATATTTGGAGTTTATCCCGCAACCGCCTGGCGCAGGACCCTTTATATTACACCCAGGCGTTTGACGCCGTGTATGAGCTAATGCTTAAAAAATTAAGCGCGCCCACCGTGCAAAACGAAGCCCTGGCCGCCCGCGCAGGCGCTTTGGGCAGAACAGCTAAAGAAGCGCAGGCTAATTTAAAAAATCCGTCTGCTTTCTTATCCCAATTGGCTATGGAACACGCTTACTACGCTTACCTGTCTTTTGACGATATCACCGCTCAACTTAACACCACGGCCGAAGATACCGTATCCCGTCAGGAAGCGGCCGTTACGGCCAACCGGGCGCGCAGAAATTTAAAAGAAATGTTTGAGTTCTTTAAAAAATTGTCTAAAGAGCAAGACACGCCGGATTTCCGCCTGGGAGAAGAAGACTACCGCTTTGTGTTGCAAAACAAATATTTCATTAACACCGCGCCGGACAAACTGCGCAAAACCTTAACCAAACAATTTAAACAAGCGCGTGAAAATTTATATTTTGCCTTGGAGCCCTTTACTGCCGCACAAGACCCGGAAGTGGTAACAGTGGACGGTGCTTCCGCCCCCGTTTCCAACAAAAAGAATAAAAAACGTAAAATTTCCAAACACCAGCCCCTTCCCACCGCGGCCGATTTTTACACCGTGCGCGGCCGCTTGGCGCTGGATGTACCGGCAAACATCAATCTGCTAGCCAGCATTAAAAACCAGGCCCAAAGCCTGGAAGCGGACTTGGTGCAAAAAAAGGTATTGCCCAAAAATGACGTATCTTTTAACATCCAACCCATGCCCGCCTATTTTGCTTATATGACGCCTTACCTATTTGTTCCCCCGTATGGCACGCAAAACCTGCCCACATTTGACTTTTTTGTACGCATGCCCAGCGGCAACAAAGTAACCCGCGCCGAAATGCTTACCAAGGATTTTAACGAACCGGCCCGCAAGTTAATGATAGCCGGCCAGCTGGTGCCGGGCCTTTATTATAAAGCGGTATACGGGCAGAATGCCTCCCCCACCCGCAAACGCTACCCCGTGCCCACTTTGGCCAACGGCTGGAGCGTGTACGCCCAGCATTTGGCGGCCGATAACGGTTTTATTATTACCGATACGGACTTGCTTTTCCTGGCGTGGGAAGATTACCGCCGCGTGGTATCGGCGTTGGTGGATCTAAATTTGCAAACCCGTCAATTTTCTTATGCGGACGCCATGACCTTCCTGGTGCAGGCAAACGGTTTTGAACAAGAAGAAGCTGAAAACATCATCAAAGTTTCTGCCTTAAAACCGGGTGAAGCCGTAAGCTATACGGTAGGTTACGACGTGTTAAATGCCCTGCATAAAAAATACCAAAAGAAATTCGGCAAACATTTTGACGAGGCCGATTTCCACGCCAAGCTGATGGCCATTGGCAATGTGGCGCCGGACGTGCTGGAGCAGGAACTGGCCGACGCCTATAAAAACTAATACCTTCCGCATAATACAAAACCCCGGGGCTTACCACCCCGGGGTTTTTATATAGCAAACTTTTTACCTGCCGTTGGTTACACAATAACAGGCACAAAAGATGCGCGCCAACCAAAAATATTTTAAAAAAAATACGCCGGTTTGGAAAAACTTTTATACAATAAAAAGAACATTTAAAAGAAAAAGAATTATAAACTCTAAGGAGGGTTTCAACTTATGATTACTATTCCCGAGGAATTACTCCCCACATCCACCTTTACCTGCGGCCCCAGCCAAGGGCACCCCGTCTTGCGGGAAACCCCCATTTCCAAAACGATGTTTGAACGCAGCCACCGCGCTAAAGACGTATCTACCGACGGCTTATATAAAGAAGCCACCGAAAATTTAAAAAAACTTTTATCCCTGCCGGATGATTATACGGTTATTTTCTTTTTAGGCGGCGCCACCCCCGCGCTGGACGCCGTCATGTGGAACCTGGTTACTAATTCCGTTTCCGGGCTTAGCTTTGGGGCTTTTTCCAAATTATGGTGCCAAAAGATAGCCTCCCGCCTGGGGGACAGCGTAACCAAAGATTTTAAAGAAGCAAAAGAAGGGGAATTTTTCCCTTCAGAAAAGCCCGACTTTAACGCCAGCCTGGTAGTGCTTACCCCTAACGAAACTTCCACCGGCGTGCAAATTCCCGACGAATACCTGGAAAACGCCTGGAAATCCCGCGGGGAAGACACCCTTATTGCCTGGGACTGCACCAGCTGCGCCGGAGGGCGGGACTTGCCCAAAAACATTTTTGACGTGATGTTATTTTCCATGCAAAAATGCTTTGGCGTGGGCGGCGGCAGCAGTGTAATTATTTTAAGCCCCAAAGCGGTAAAACGCGTGGAAGAGGTAAAAAAATACCGCACGGTGCCTTACTCGCTGGATTTAGCGGAAGCCGTTAAAAAAGCACAGGAAAAATGCCAAACGGTAAACACCCCCTCCACCACCAATATTTGGATGTTTAACGAAGCCTGCAAATGGATGTTGGACAACGGCGGCCTGGCCGCTATGGACGGCTTATGCCGCCAGCATGCCCAAGCCATTTTGGATTTTGCCCGCCACAGTGATTATTTGGCTCCGCTGATTAAAGACGAAAAATACCGCTCTTACACCACCCTTACGCTGGAAGTGACCGACCCGGCCATTAAAGACGCCGATATTTCCGCCGCTTTAAAAGCCACCGGCAAAGCCAACCTGGCCGACGGGGTAAAAAAATACTCTTCCGTTAAGCAAAATTCCCTGCGCATCGGTTGTTTCCCATTTATAGACATTCACGGTACGCAGCAATATGAAAAACTGCTTAAATGCATTGATTTAATCGTAAAAGATTTACGCGCCAACAATAAATAAGGAGATTTTATGAACATTTTAATTGCCGATAAATTCCCCGCCCGCTGGACGGAGGAACTAGCCAAACATTATGCCGTAACCACCAACCCCGCGCTGGACGAAACCACCCTGCCCCAAGCCGTGGCAGACACGCAAATTTTAATTGTGCGCAGCACCAAAGTGCCCGCCGCCGTGATAGACGCGGCCCCCAAATTAAAACTTATTATCCGCGCCGGCGCCGGGTATGACACGATAGACACCGCCCACGCCGCCCAAAAAGGCGTGGCCGTGTGCAACTGCCCGGGCACCAACTCTATAGCCGTGGCGGAACTGGCCATGGCGCTTTTGCTGTCTTTAGACCGCCACATCTGCGACAATGTTTTTGATTTGCGCCGCGGCGTATGGAATAAAGCCAAATACAGCAAAGCCAAAGGCATCTTTGGCCGCACGCTGGGCATTATCGGCCTGGGCAACATTGGCAAAGAAGTGGCCAAACGCGCCCAAGCCTTTGGTATGAAAGTGCTGGCTTACGACCCCTTTGCCAAAGAAGAAACTTTTACCCAACTGGGCATTACCCGCTATACCGACCTGTACCAAATGGCCGCCCTTTGCGACGCGGTAACCGTGCACCTGCCCGATACCCCGCAAACGCACGGCCTGTTTAACAAGAAATTTTTTGACTGTATGAAAGACGGCGCCATTTTTATTAATACGGCCCGCGGCGGATTAGTAAACACGCAGGATTTGGTAGACGCCATGAAAACCAAACATCTGCGCGCCGCTTTGGACGTATACGAAAAAGAACCCAAAGCCACAGACACCGCCTTTGATTACACCCCCTTTGAAGGGACGGACTTTTACGGCACGCATCACATTGGCGCCTCTACGGACCAGGCACAAGACGCCGTAGCCCAGCGCGCGGTGGAAATTATCAACCACTACGCCAAAACCAATAAATTTTTATATAAGGTAAACTAATTTATGGCAACAGTAAAACCGTTTAAGGGCGTGCGCCCGGTAAAGGATTTTGAAAAGATAGCCTGCCCGCCTTATGATGTTTTAAACAGCGAAGAGGCACGCGCCATGGCCAAAGGGAACCCGCTTTCCTTTCTGCATATAGACAAGCCGGAAATTGACCTGCCGGAAGGAACAGACCCTTATTTCCCCGCCGTGTACGAAAAAGCCAAAGAAAACTTTGATAAATTTTTGGCCCAAGGCATTTTAAAACAAGACAGCAAACCCTGTTTTTATTTATATGCCCAAACCATGGCGGACCGCACCCAATACGGCCTGGTGGCGGCCATATCCACCCTGGAGTATGACCGCGGCATTATCCGCAAACACGAACTGACCCGCAAAGATAAAGAACTGGACCGCAGCAAACATGTCAACATCTTAAACGCCACCACGGGCCCCGTGTTTTTAACTTACCCGGATAAACAGGAATTGGACGAAGTAGTGGCCGGCGTAACCACCCAAATACCGGTATGCTCTTTTATGTCCGACGACGGCATCCGCCACACCTTTTGGGTTATTGACGACGACAGCGACATTAAAAAAATAACGGCCGCCTTCAAAAAAATACCCGTGTTGTATATTGCAGACGGGCACCACCGCTCCGCCGCCGCCGGCAACGTGGCTGCCATGCGCCGCAAAAAACACCCCAAGGCCGGGGCAGATGCTTCTTTTAATTACTTTTTGGCTGTTATTTTTCCCGCCAGCCAATTGTATATTATGGACTATAACCGCCTGGTGAAAGACTTAAACGGCCACACGCCGCAAGAGTTTATCCAAGCGCTAAAGAAAGACTTTTTTGTCCAGGCCACGGGCCTTTCCAAACCGCCTAAACGCCACATGTTTGGTATGTATTTTGGCGGCCAGTGGTATACGCTGACGGCAAAAAAAGGCTCTTTTAATGAAGAAGACCCCGTCAGCCGCTTAGACGTAAGCATTTTACAGCGCAACGTCCTGCAGCCCCTTTTAAACATTGGGGATCCCCGCACCGACAAAAGAATAGATTTTGTTGGCGGCATACGGGGTGTGGCAGAGCTGGAACGCCGCGTAAACAGCGGGGAATTTAAAGTGGCGTTTAGTATGTATCCCACTTCTATAGAAGAGCTGATAAAAGTGGCCGATGCCGAACTGATTATGCCCCCCAAATCCACCTGGTTTGAACCCAAACTAAGAAGCGGTTTGGTGGTGTATAAATACGAAGAGAAAGACCTGTAACATTTTCCCCCGCTTCTTGTGTAAAGAAGCGGGTTTTTTTACCAGGATATTTGCCCAAAATAAAACCCGGGCCGCTTAAAATAAGCGGCCCGGGTTTACCTTTACAGCTAAATTAGAAACGGAAAGAGATGGACCCCTCCGCCCCTAAGCCATAGTTGGCATAGTTAGCGGCAATGCTCAAATCCAAATAAGCAGGCAATTTAAAATTTAAACCGGCCGTGGCGCGGGCTGTGGTGGCATATTCACGGGCGCCTTCTAAAGAAGCATCTAAATCAGCCCGGTTAATATGCAGGGTGGTATAATCCACCCCACCGCCAATATAAGGAACCACATATTTAAATTTCATAGAAAGCACCAAGCTGGCATTGTAATGCGTGGCGGAAAAGTCCCGCGCGCTGGCGCTGTGGGCAGATACCACCAGCATGGGCTGGAAAGAATACAGCACTTCGCTGGGGCGGGTAATACCCCACCGCAAGCCGCCACCGGCAATGGTCATGCCCTCAAAACTGCTGGCACGGATAAACCCGTCCACGCGAAACGGCATCCCGATATCCGCCTGCAGCCAAGGGTACCACACCGTGCCTACTTCTTCCCGGTCCCCCAAAGCGGTTTTTTGGCGGGCTTCGTGCGTATCGCCATTGGCTTCGCTCATTTTAAAAATCATACTGGCACGCGGGCCGATTTGAAAGCCGCCCCAGCCCAGCACACGCCCCGTGGTATACGTGCCGGAGCCGATTAAGCCGCCCAAGTCCTTCGTAAACGCACGCACGTTTTGGGCGGTTACGTGGTCACCAAAATCGTCCCAAATATTTCTGGCGCTGGCCGGCAGGGCAAAGGCCAAAAACGCCGCCACAACAAAAAACTGCTTTTTCCAATTCATATTCTTCCTCACAGCGATATTAAATAAAATCTTACGCGCGGGTAAATTCCACCCGGTCCCCCTTTTTTACACGGCCTTTTAAAGTGCCGGCCGGAAGCTCCAGCGTGCCGCTTGCCCCCCAAAAAATAGGGCTTACGCGCCAGGGCTTAAAATTTTCCAATACCCCTTTTACTAAACCCGAAGCGTCCACAAATATTACATCTATGGCAAACCGCATAAAAAACATATGTATCTGGCAGCAAGGCTGCAGCCATAGCCCTTTCCCCTTCGCCAAAGACGGGCGAAACATGAGCCCCAATAAGCGGGTTTTAAAAGTTTTGGCGTCCTCCACTTCAGAGGCAATAACAAAATCCGTACCTTTTAAAATACATTTCATAGTTTGGCCTGCACTTGGCGCAACAGGGCGGTTTTAATTTCTTCAAAAAAAGGCTGATCTTTAAAAGCTACTGCCTGCGGGGCAATTATATTAAACGCGTCCGCCCGTTTAAAAATTAAAAATGTAATTAACAACTGTTTATTTATGCCTGCCTGGGCAATCCACATATTGGGGCGGGTTTTTGCCTCGCGGAAAGAAACAATTTCTATCTCTTTGCCCGGTGCATTAAAAGAACATTCTTCCCCGCAAGATAAAAGAAACTGATATAAAGAACGGTCCAGCAGGCGCACATCGGCATATTTTTTACGGCTTAAAGGCATTTGCAGGCGGGAATCTGTTCTGCTAATGCCATGTACTTCAAGCAAACTTCCATACAAAAGGTTTGCGGCGCCCGCACCTGCCGCCCAACACAACAAACAGGCCGGCAAAACCAGGCGCCGCAACCACATTAAGCGTTTACCCGTTCCACGTAGGAACCGTCGCGCGTATCCACCAGTACGGTGTCCCCTTCGTTAATAAACAAAGGAACTTTAATCACGGTACCGGTTTCCAGGGTGGCTTCCTTGGTCATATTGGCCACGGTGTCGCCTTTTACACCCGGAACGGTAGAGGCAATTTTAAGCGGCACTTTAATGGGCAAATCAATGCTGAACAACTGGTCGTTAATATACAGGCCGGTTACTTCCATATTGTCTTTTAAATACTTGCGCTGGTCCCCCAGTTTGGACAAAGGAACTTCAACCTGTTCATAATCGTTACTGTTCATAAAAGTGGCCATATCGCCGGAAGTATACAGATAGGTAAAGGGGCGTTTTTCCACTTCAACTTCTTTAAATTTATCTTCAGGGCGGTAGGCCGTTTCAATTAAGCCGCCGGTGTGAATATTGCGCAGTTTCACGCGCACCACGGCACGGGCTTGGGATTTGCGGTGGTGCTGATATTCAATAATTTCCACCAGCTGGCCGTTTTCGTCTTCAAAAATAAGACCTTCGTGAAAGTCAGTCGTACTCAACATAATATTACCTCTTTTCGGGGCAAAAGCCCTTAATTTTTAGTCAACTTTTTGGAACCGCCGGCCGTTACCAAATAGGTATCTTCCAGCCGCACGCCCCATTTACCTGCCAGATAAATGCCGGGCTCCACCGTAACGGGAGAGTTTTCTTCCAGCTCCTGCACCGAACGGGGCCCCAATAACGGCCCGTCATGCACCAGTAAGCCCACGCCGTGGCCGACGGAATGGAAAAATTCCTTTCCAAAACCGGCATCTTCTATAATGCGGCGTGCTGCGGCGTCGGCCTCCCGGCAGGGCAGGCCCGCGCGCAAACTTTTGGCGCATGCCCGGTAAGCGGCGTGCGTAATATTCCAAATCTGTTCATATTGGGCCGGGGGATTATCCCCATGCCACCAGCTGCGTGTCATGTCGGAGCAATATCCTTCATACTGGCAGCCAAAATCCATTAATATAGCTTCGTTCTTTTTTAATTTGCGCGTTTTGGAAGCGGTGTGATGCGCGTCGGCTGTGTTTTCCCCAAAACACACAATGTTAAAAGGGATAGCCTCCGCCCCGCGGCGAAGCATGGCCCCCGCCAATAAAGCAGCCACGGCTTGCTCCGTCATACCGGTTTTTATTTGCGGTTTTACTTCTTTAAACGCTTCAGAAGCTATGCGGCAGGCCGTTTGCAATTTGGCAATTTCGTCCGGGTATTTAGTCAGGCGCATTTCGTCCATTAACGCCCCGGCGGAAACACAGCCGGCCTGTTCCAACCGGCGGCCCAGCAAAAAGTTTACTTTGTCTTGGGCAAAACCCACCGTTTTTAACCCGGCCGTGTGGGCCGCCTGCAGGGCGGCGTCCGTCAATGTGCCGAGGGAAACATCCTGCACTTTAATAAAAGAACGAACCCCCGCCATTTTGGGCACAATCATTGTGCGGGTAAAAAAATAAGTTTTACCTAAAGTAACCAGCAACACGGCTTCTCCTTCCGAAAGTTCCACCCCGGAAAGGTAACGCATTTCCAGCGGGGCGGCGGTAAAGTAACCGTCCAGCCCGGCCTGTTTAATTAAACGTTTAAACGCGTGTAAGCGTGCTTTAGATAAATCTTTTACTGCCATTATTTTTTAGTTAAAATTTTGCAGCCCGTTTCGGTAACGGCTACGGTGTCTTCCAAACGCACGCCGTATTTACCGGGCAGATAAATGCCGGGCTCCACGGTAACAATATTGCCGGCCACCAAAACAGCGTCGGACTCCTGGTTATTATAAGGCGTTTCGTGGTTTTCCATACCCATACCGTGGCCGAGGCCGTGCGTAAAGTACGGGCCGTAACCGCCGGCTTTAATAATATTGCGGGCGATAGTGTCCACATCGCGGGTGGCCATGCCGGGCTTTACGGCTTTGATACCCGCTTTGCGGGCCTTATCCGTCAACTGCCAGATTTTTTTGTATTCGGCCGGTTCTTTTTTGCCGTGCCACCAGCTGCGGGTAATATCGGAACAGTATCCGTTATAAATACAGCCAAAATCCATCAAAATACAATCTTCCGCCTTCAGCTTGCGGGAACCCGTTACGTGGTGCGGGTTGGCGCAATCTTCCCCAAAGCCTACAATGGTATAAAAGGAAGTGGTGGTGGCCCCGTGGGTGCGCATATATTTTTCCAGCTCGGCGGCTACGTCCAACTCCGTCATGCCGGTTTTAATTAACGGTTTTACGTATTCGTAAGCGTTATAAGCAATGCGGCACGCGTCGCGAATAATTTTAATTTCCGCGGAGTCTTTTACTTCTCTAAGTACGCTGATTAAGCTGGGGCATTCCACAAAGCCGTTTTTGGCCAGCAACTTACCGGAGGCATAGCCTTCTTTGGCGGCGTCAAAACCCACTTTTTTAAGGCCGCATTTTTGGGCCTGTTTAATGGCGGTGTTTAAGCGGTCTTCGTCGGCGGCCGTGGTCATAAACGGGGCGCGCACGGCTACATCGGTTAAATAGAGTTCACGCGTCCAACAAAAAACATCTTTAGCAGTAATTAAAAATACAGCTTCGTGCGGGTAAAAATAAAAACCGCCCAAATAAAATTGGTCTAAATTATCGGTAACTACAAAACCGTCCAAACCGTTTTTTTTCATCAACTTACGTAATAAAGTAATTTTCTGCGGGATTTGTTTTTTGTTCATATAGCGGGATCTCCTCTATATATATCATAACAATTTTACCCCTGCGACACAACGCCAAAAAGCCGATATTCTTGGGATTTTTTGCCTCATTTACGGCAGAAATATAATATAATAATTTATATTGTGGACTTAAATATAATGAAGCGTAAAATTTTATTATTTTCAGCGGTGCTGTTTTGCGCCCAAACACTTATGGCCGGGGTATTTACATCTTCCGACGGGAGATTTACCATGGATATGCCCTCCGGCTGGGCAAGCGCCGCCTCTAAAGACAAAAACAATGTATTAAGCCTGCAAAAAGCTTCCGCCCGCATAGACATTGCCACCTTTGCCGAATGCAAAACCGAAACCTGCCTGGAAAAGAAAATAAACGAAGACTTGGCCGCCGTAAAAGCCAAGAAAATGAAAGTAATCGGCAATACTTATACCGGGGAGGAAATTAAACGGATTGATTTTTCCACCGGGGAGCCGTTTTTTTACATCAGCTACTTTTCCCCCAAAGAAGATTTCAGCTCCGGTTATTTTTTGGTAGGGCAAACGGCATATGCCATTATGGCAAAAAAGCTTTCCTATGCGGAAACGGATTTGATTTTCTCTTTTATCTACCCCGTTGAACAAGAAGAAAAACCAGCCACTGCCCAATCCACAGAAAACACCATTACATTAAATATGGACTTGCAGGATCCCCGCGCCTACGACATTGCGGCCGCACCCCAAGTGCAGGAAGAAAATTTGCTAGAGGAAAAAGCTCCCGCGCAAACCCAAACCGCCAAGGAGGCTCCTGCCGCATCCAAAAAAGAAGTGCTGCACAAATATTGGCAAGCGCTTAAAAACCGCCTGCCCGAATTAAACACAGGCACACTGGTTACGGCGGATATGCCGCCATTTGTCCGCCAGGCCGGCCACACGCTGGACGTAATTGCCTTGCTGTTTGCACTTTACCTGCTGGCGTTGGTATTGGGCCTGGCGGTAAAGATACTGCGCCCCTCCAAAAAACAGGAACAAAAAGTAAACCCTAACTCTTTATATCCCATTAAATTTAAACGTTTATACGGCACGCCTTCGTTAATCTTTCGCGCGCGGGATAACCAGGGCAATACGCTCACGTCGCTTTCGTCCCGTTGGGATTCCGTATTCCTGTTTACCGGCGCCATGGCCGTAGTGCTGGCCCTGGGCGTAATGGCGGCGGCCGGGTTGCTGCAAACGTTGAATTTGTTTTCTATATCCGCATTTGCATACAGCACCATTTATTCGGGTGCGTCTTTGGTATTGCCGTTGGGGGTGTTGGTATTTTTCTGCGGGGTGATATGGTCTCAATTAATGTTAAGGGAAATCACTTTGTATGACCGCCGCGGGCAAAAAGCCGTGTTTATTTTGCAGAAAGGTTTTGGCCTTACCAAAGAACGCTACGAAATTTATTTTGCCAAATCCAAAGATGTGGTAGTACTGGAGCGCAAACGTTTTAGCTATTACAGGCAGTGGAAAATGTTCACGCGGGACGGAAAATTCCTGGCCGTCATTACAGAAAACAACCGCTTTAAAGCCGTGCTTCGCAAATTTACGGGGCATTTGTGGGGGCTGCTGCGCGCCAGTTATTATATTGAAGGCCCTATGGACAGCAAAGGAGACATTACCAACGCCTGCCAAGCGTTTGACCGCTTTACCTGCAATATAGACAAGCCCCAAGCCATTGCCGCGCGCGATATGCTGGCCGCCGCGCTGGTAATAAACATACGGGATAAAGATAAATGGTACCCCTGGTTTAACTGATTTTAAAACCGCGCTTAAAACGCGGTTTTTTATTTGTGTTTGCACGCCCGGCAAAGCGTTTGCTATTCTATAATTATGAAAAAATTTTTTATTATCCCTTTTCTTTTTAGCGGTCTGGTGCAGGCACAGCCGCTGCAACAAACCGTGCACGATATGACGGCCAACGCCCCCGTTTTACAAGGGGCCTGGTGGGCAGGAACCGCCGGTTACCCGGGCGGAGAAGTTTTATTTTCCGTAAACGAAAGCCAACGTATGGCGCCGGCTTCCACCTTAAAATTAATTACCAGCGCGGCCGTGCTGGAAGCGTTCGGGCCGGACCATCAGTTTGAAACCCGTTTATACGCAGACGCCCAACCCGATGAAGAAGGCGTGTTAAACGGCAATATTTATATCCGCGGCGGGGGAGACCCTGCCCTCGGCTCCACCCGCCCCAAAGGCGGAACGGACGCAAAACAATTAATGCGCGCCTGGGCCAAAGCCATACAAAAAAGCGGCATAAAAACCATACGCGGCAATATTTATGCCGATGAAACTTTATTTGAAGGGTTGTCCGTCCCCCCCAAAGTAAATTGGGAAAATATGGGCAATTATTATGCGGCGCCCGTGTCGGCCTTGTCTTTGGGAGATAATGCTTTTAAAATCCGCTTCGCACCCCAGCCCGGGCACGGAAAAGAAGCCAAAGTGTCCAAGACCGAGCCCGAAATCCCCGGCCTTTCCATCCGTTCTTATGTAACGGCCAACGCGCAGGACCGGCGGGACAATGCCTATGTTTACGCCGCACCCGGCCAGTTTGATTTGGATATTTACGGCACCATTCCCACCAATTTACTGGGGTTTACCATCCAGGCCGCACTGCCGGACCCGGCCCTCTTTACCGCACAATATTTAAAACAAACTTTGCAGGAAGAGGGCGTAAGCGTAACGGGAGAAGCGCAGAAAATAAACCCGGCGCCCGATTACGCCCCCATGCATTTGCTCTACACGCAAAAATCACCCAAGTTAAAAGATATTTTATACGTGCTTAATAAACGCAGTTTTAATTTTTATGCGGAAATGCTGGTGCGCCACCTAGCGCTAAACGCCGGGCAAAAAGGCACCCTGCAAAACGGTATACAACAACTGGAATTGTGGCTAAAAACACACAATATACCGCTTAGTGACGTAAAAATTTATGATGCAAGCGGCCTTTCGCGCGATAATATGCTTACCGCACGTGCCTTAACCAGCACCTTAAACGCCATGGTAAACACCCCGTATTTTGATGTTTATTACCAAACCCTGGCCACCCCTAACGACCGGGGAGACCTGCTTCTTCTGCGCCGCTGGCTCTACCCGCAAAAACGCTTGGACGACGTGCACGTAAAAGGCGGCACCATAGACGGCGTAAAAGCCATGGCAGGTTACGTAAAAAACAAAAACGGCCAGTTGATTTCTTTTGCTTTAATAGCCAATAATTTAGAAGACAAAAGCGAAGCCATCAACCGCATACACGAAAATATTATAAAAACACTTTTGCACACGCAGCCGTAACCAATATCTACAAACAACAAGGCCGCGCTTTATAAACGCGGCCTTGTTGTTTTTGTACAAAGTATATATCAATTTCCCGTTACGCTGATATGCTTCCATTTACCGCCCAAAAAGCGCCACAACATAAACACCGCCGTTAAAGCGGCGTAAAAGGTAAGCCAGCTCCATACCTGAAACACCGTCCCGTGCAGTTTATAAACAATCACCCAAGTGCCGGGAATCAGCAACACCCACGCGCAAAACAGCATGACATACATATAAAACTTGGTATCGCCCGCGCCGCGGATGGCTTCGCCAAAAATCAGGTAAGTGGCGTCAAACAAAACAAATATGCTTACCAGTTTCATAAGCGGGTAAGTTTTGGCCGCAATTTCTGCCGCATCGGGCGAATTGGCCGGGATAAACAACCCCACAAAAAACGGAGAGAAAAAGAAAAAACTAAACCCCACCGCGCCCGCATACGCATAGCCTAATTTACAGGCGTTTTTTATTACTTTTACGGCTAAATCCGAGCGTTTTAACCCTTGGTATTTGCTTACTAAAATTTGAATGCCGATCCCCAGCCCCAAAATAACCGTAAACACCACCGGCTGCATAGACATTACCACATTGCTTGCCTGCAGGGAGATGGTATCAATATTACCAATCATAAAGGTAAACAGGGTAAAAGACATAATGTCCATTAAAAACCCAAATCCGTTTGGCACCCCGAAGCGAAGCAAGCGGGAAAATACCGGCTTATAAAACCCCGCCAGGCGGGATACTTTAAACGCTTTGCCCGTTTTAGAAGCAAAAATAAGCGTGGCAAAAACTACCGTCATACTGGCGGTCCCCAGCACGGTGGCCCAGGCAGCGCCGGTTATGCCCATTTCCGGAAAGCCCAACTTGCCAAAAATCATTACATAATCCAACACAATATTCACGGCATTGCCAAACAAAGAAGTATACATGGGCACTTTGGTTTTTCCGCGCCCGCTAAAAAAACTGGCCAGTGCATTATTAATGACCGAAAACCCGCCAAACAAATTTAAAATGGTAAAGTATTGTATTTCCAGTGCGGTAACCTGCGGGCCGTGGTTAAACATTTTAATCACCCAGTTTCCCGCCGGCGTAAGAGAGGCTAATAATACAGACGATAACACGGCAAGCAAAATACCCTGCCATAAAGAAACCGTAACAGACGCAAACTTACGCTTTGCATAATATTGGGAAATAAACACGCTGGTGTAAGTGGCCAGCCCCATAAACAGGGAACCAAACGTCATGGCCAGCACCCCGCCCGGCACACACGCGGCCAAAGCGTCGTGCGAATACCACGCCAGAAACATTCTATCCACAAATTGCATCACCACCTGAGAGGCCATGGTAACAATTAACGGATAAGACAAAAACCACAATTCCGCCAACGAGGCTTGCGGATATGTTTTATGACTCACTTCTGTTTACTCCTTTATACAACGCACCAAAAAAAGACCTGCCCTTTAAGAGCAGGTCTGTTCAGTAGTTAAACTTAAATTACAGTTTGCGAACTTTAACTGCTTTCGGGCCTTTTTCAGACTCAACGATATCAAATTCAACTTCCTGTCCTTCAGCTAAGGTTTTGAAACCATCGCCTTGGATTTCTTGATAGTGAACAAAGAGATCTTTAGAACCATCTTCGGGGGTTACGAAGCCGTAACCTTTCTGGTCATTAAACCATTTTACTTTTCCTTTAGCCATTTTACTTTTTACTTCCTTATTTAATTATATCAGGTGCTTGAACTTAACAAGTACCTACAATTATTATACTATAAATCACAAGAATTGGCGCAAAATATTTTTTGATTTTTTCTTCTCACGCAAACCCGTTTTATAGTATATAATTATTTTATGAAAATAATAGAGTGTGTACCAAATATTTCTTTATCGGCTAATGCGCAAAAATTAAAACGCATTATTGAAGCTGTGCGCCAAGTGCCCGGCGCCGCCCTGTTGCATACTGACGAAAACCCCTCCGCCAACCGCACCGTGCTTACCTTTGCGGGGGAACCGTGCGCCGTGGTGCAAGCGGCGCGGGCCTGCATTAAAACAGCTTTGCAGGAAATTGATATGCGCACCCACCGCGGCGCACACCCGCGCCTGGGCGCGGTGGACGTGTGCCCGCTGGTACCCGTGCAAGGCATTACTTTGGAAGAAACCGCTCAGCTGGCCCGCACCTTGGCCCGCCAAGCCGCGCAAGAAAACAATTTACCCGTTTATTTGTATGAAGCCGCCGCCACCGCGCCTGAGCGCAAAAACCTGGCAGATGTGCGCCGCGGGGAATATGAAAGCCTGCCCCAAAAATTACAGAACTTCCCGCCGGATTTTGGCCCCCGTACCTGGGGCGAACACATCCGCCAAACCGGCGCCTGCATCATTGGTGCGCGTCCGGTGCTGATTGCTTTTAACATTAATTTAAACACAAAGGACCCGGCCCCCGCCAAAAAAATAGCCGCCGCCGTGCGGGAAAAAACCGGCCGCTTAAAGGCCGTAAAAGCCATCGGTTGGTATATGGAAAATTTTGGCTGCGCGCAGGTTTCCTGCAATTTAATTAATTATGAAATTACCGGCCCCGCGCAAGTGTTTGAAGCCTGCAAACAAGAGGCCCAACGCCTGGGGCTGAAAGCCACCGGGTGCGAAGCGGTAGGCCTTATCCCCCGCCGCGCGTTGGAAGAAGCAGGCTGTTTTTACACGCAAGAGGAAGCACTCCCCGCGCAAAAACTGGTAGAGCTTGCCATCCAAAAATTAAACTTAAATGATGTAAAACCTTTCCTGCCACAAGAGCAAATTTTGGAAGAAAAACTGCGCGTTTGCCTGCCGCCCCGCTAACACTTAACCATGCAGGCAGGCGGCCAATTGTTTGTAAGCGCAAAGAGATATACGCTCCGCCCGCGTTTGCGGCAAAATGCCGGTGCACGCCAAAGAAGCGGAAACTTTTTCTTTATCAAACCCGCACAAAAGAAGGGAATTATAAATGGTTTTGCGGCGGTGTAAAAAAGCCGCCTGCACCAGCTTTTTAAACCGGGGCCAATCTTGCGGCTCAATAAAAGGCTGGGGTAGTTTTTCAAAAA
The DNA here is from genome assembly GCA_944327085.1 of uncultured Elusimicrobiales bacterium. GTDB lineage: Bacteria > Elusimicrobiota > Elusimicrobia > Elusimicrobiales > Elusimicrobiaceae > Avelusimicrobium. The sequence goes on from CALVGG010000005.1 coordinate 27,163, forward strand.
CAAGCACGGCGCTTTCCACTTTGGGCGGCGGGTTAAAACTGCCTTTGCCCACATTGCAAAGCAAAGAAATTTTTGCCCGCGCCCGGCTTAATACGGAAAGAGGGCCGTAAAACTCTCCCCCCTCTTTGGCCTGTATGCGGTTGGCCTGTTCTTTTTGAAACATAAAAACACCGGCTGAAAAATAAGGAAAGGAAAGCACCTTATCCAAAATGTCCGCCGCGGCCGCATACGGCAAGTTGCCCACAAACAAAGTATCCTGTGCGGGCAAGGCCCCGGGCGGGAGGAGGCAAAAATCCCCCTCCAAAATTTCCACCCCGGCCTGCGGGGGCAGGTTTTGTTTTAAAAAAGCAATCATTTCCGGGTCAATTTCCGCCGCTTTAAAATGGGTAAAACCCGCCTTAATTAAGGCAAAGGTAAGGGCGCCTTTCCCGGGGCCTATTTCCACCATTTCTTTGGTTTGCAAACGCCGGGCGGACTGAATAATTTGTTCAATCACCCTTTCATTTACCAAAAAATGCTGGCCGTAACGCTGGCGCATGTGGCGCATAAATTATTCCTCTTTTAAGACGTTTAAATTCTTTTTGGCGGTTTTGTTTTTGGGGTTTAACTGCAAAGCCAGGTTATAAAATTTTTTGGCTTCCCCGTCATTACCGGCAATAACGGCCGCCGTGCCAAGGCCCATAAGGGGCAAATCGTCCTGCGGGGCCAGGCGGCGGGCCTCATCAAAACTTTGGGCGGCCTGAGAGGCCTTGCCCGCCACCAAAAAAGCAAGCCCCGTAAGCAGGGAAGTTTCCTCTTTAGTTAATGCACTGTCTTGCGCGGATAAATCGTCCAGTGCGTCTTCCACCAAGGCCAACCAGGACTTGCCCGTCACCCACAGCCCCATATCATTGCCCACCATGCGCGGGTCATACGCGGCGCGCGGGGCGGCCGTATCGTTTTGCGTCAGCGCACTGGGGGAGGCGTAATCCATCGTACGACCCTGCAAAGAAAGCGTAACATTATATTTGCCTTCCCCTTGTTTTACAGCCTGTTCCAGGCCGTCAATAAACTCTTTAATTTGCGCTTCCCGCTGGGTTTGCGTGGCGGCGCCCAACACAAAACTGCGCCTGAAAGCCATGGGTTTGGGGGCGTCTTCGGTAGGCAAGGCCGTGGAAGAGCGAAGTTTTTGGTATGCCCGTTCAAACGCGCAGGAAGAAGACGAGGACTTCTCCTGCGGTTTGGCCAAAGGGGTATATTCCAGGGCAACGTCCACATTAATGTCTTTGGCGGCGGGAACGCGGGAAAGATTGTTGCGGAAGTTTTCTATTTCTTTATTAAAATCCTGCGCGCTACGGCCGCTGGAGCGGTATACCGCGTTTAAGGCCAGGCCGTCCTGCTTAAAACGGATGATGGAAAAAGCCCCGTCCAACACTTCGCGCGCTTTGGCGGGTTCTTTTTGCTGGTAATATAATTTGGCCAGCAGCAGGCGGGCTATAAAATCACCCGGCTTGGTGCGCACGGCCTTTTTGTAATATTTTAAAGCGGCGGAATCATCCCCCGTTTTTTCATACAGGGCGCCTAAAGAAAGCATGGCGTCTTCATATCCCCAAAATAAAGATAAAGCTTTTTTAAAGCTGGCTTCGGCTTGTTGGTCCCGGCCCATACGTTCATACAAAGAACCTAACTGATAATGATACAGCGGCTCCCGCGGGGCCAGTTCCACCGCGCGGCGGTAATGCTCAAGGGATTTTTCCCACTCTTTTTGGGCGGCAAAGGTGGAAGCAAGGTTCATGTTGGTGTCGGCCTTGTCAGGCTCTAAATCATAGGATTTTTGAAAATAGTTCTGCGCCTGTTCCAGGTCCCCCTTCCAGCCGTAGGCAATGCCCAAAAGCTGGTAAGCCAGGGCGTTTTGAGGGTCTAAATGCAGGGCTTCGCGGTATTCGCTCATGGCTTCGTCCACCTTGCCGCTCCAGTACAGGGCGGCGCCCAAAAGCAAAAAGCCCATAGGGTCTTTGGGGTTTTTAATAACGGCTTTGGCAAAAGAGTTTTGTGCGTCTTTATAGCGGGCCAGGCTCATTTCCCCCAAGCCGCGCATCATGTCGGAGCGGGACTGGTCCTGCATAATTTGGTCCCACACGGTGTTAGAATAATCGGTGCGAATGGTTTTTTCTCCAAACGAAAACGGGAAAACCGCCCCCCAGCCTGAAGATGCCAAGCTGATAAAAACCAAAGCGCACAGCCATTTTTGCCCTGTTTTAAACATAAATATATGATAGATAAAAACCTGTTTATACGGCAACCGGCCCTTTTTGTTTTTGATTATTTAAACGTTGCCCCACGGCAAATATAAAGGAAAAACAACAGGCCAATATAAACACTTTACCAATTATGCTGAAACGGCCTTAACAGTAAATATACCTGGCACAAAAAACAAGGCCCGCATTATGCGGGCCCTGTTTGAAAACTACCACTTACTATTCGTTTACTACCCCTTGTCCGGCGGTGCCTTGAGCCGTATCACCGGTATAACCACGTCTGTCCACATCCATCTTTTCATAGCCTGTTTGCGGTTTAAAATTTAAACCGTTGCGACAGAGTAAGTTTAAGTAAGCCAAAACATCATTTACTGCCATTCTGGCTTGGTTGGAGTAAACTTGACATCCACCCGCATCATAGAAGGGACGATTATACTGTTCGTGATACTCATTACGCCATTGTCTGGTCCCTTTATGGCTGTTGGCACGGCCACCGCTCCATTCGTTATAGGCTTTGTTCCCTGCAGATCCGGCATAAGACGGATCACGCGGATTGGGAACATTCAACGCTACATTCAACGAAGGATAGTTTAACTGCATAGAAGCCAGCGGATAATACCCGCCTACACCAATTCCATGAGCAGTTAAGAAGTCTTGATATCCCACAAACCCACTCGGATAAGTGGAATCCACCCCGTTAAAGCCTTCTCCGCTATCCCAGAAGCTATGGTCATAATAACCCCAGTGGATAGGAGCCCGGCCGGTAAAACGAGGGTCCTTTTGTGCCGTACTGGCTTTACCGTTTACATTTAATACTTTAGACGTTTGCATAGGGAACAGATAAGAATCCGGCCCTACGTACACCGCAAACGTACCAAAAGTATTTGGGAATTTGGAGTTGTTGGATACGTCCGGATCTGCAGAGATTTGTGCAATAGAGCGTGCTAAATAACACACACTGCGCACCGGTACGGTATTGTCCCCTTTATTTTGAGACATATAATCCAAGACGATTAAATAATCCATGGTGGTCAGCCACCATTCGGATGTTTTTTCTTTATCCAAAATACCCTTTGCAACAGATATGGCCTGTTTCGCTTTTTTATTGGCCAGTTCTAATTCTGCATATTTAGAATCACTCACAGGAACACCGGCCTTTTTAAGTTGTTCAATAGAAGCTTCGTTTGTCTTTACAGCGTCCTCGTTGGTTTTAATAACCTGAGAAAGCACCTGTTTGGCCGTATCCTGGCATTCGCGGCACCAGATGGGGTTTTCTTTATATGCCGTATTGATGTCTACACTCTTGGTTTGACCATTATAAAACACCAAGCTGGAAGAAGGTGCCCCTTCATACTGGCTGGGATCGCACGAGTAATTAGCCAAAGAACCACCTCTTTGCACTGCCACCACAGGGGTGGGAGCCGGAGGTTCTACTTTTTCAGCTTCTACAGGTACTTCATCCGCCGCCGTACGCTGGCTGGCTTTTTCCATGGCTTTCCAATTCACATTGGCTTTCACCTTGCCATCTGCACCGCTTAAGTCAAAACCAGGTTTCAGTTTCCCGTTTTCCACTAATTCCGGGTGCTGCTGCATTAACAATTTTTTAGCGTCCTTAATGCGATACTGCTGCGTTTGGTTGGCGCCATCCTTTTTGACGGTATTAGGTACAGGCTCAATTTCAGACGCCGGCACAGTCACCTGGTAATTTTGGCCTTCCCCTTCATAAGTAATAACAGCAGTTACTTCATAACCTTTAAAGTCCGTCGTTCCCGGAATCTTTAACGTTGCAACAGGGCTGTTATCCGTAATTTTTTCGCCCAAGATTGCAAGGTCCGTAAAATCACACGGAGTGGTTAATACATATTCGGAGCGCTCTTTGCGATTAAATACTTTGTCTAAGTCCCTTTCTCTACCAGCAGAACGACCTTTTGTACGCTGGATATAGCTGTTGTCAAAGTCAAAGTAAATCATGGGCATAGCCGGAAGCTTGGCATCATTTTTGCTAATTTTGCCATCCACAGCCAAAGGCTTTTCTGAAGCCATACCCCGGATATATCTTAACTCTAAGCGTCCAAACGCCTGTTTTGCCGCGTTATAAGCTGTGGCATAACCTGGGTCATGCTCCAGTTCGTAGAAGGTATTTGCCTGGCTACCCTGCAGTTGCGCCAGCAACAGCATCGTTTCTTCTTTAAATTTGCGCCATTCAAAAACCTGCCCGGCGGCCAAGTAAATTACACAGTCATGATAGTTAATTTCTACGTCCGTATTTTCATCACCGGCTTTACCGGCATTGGCATTAATGTCTTCATAACTGTAGCGGCCTTGTACACGCCCGCTCTGCTGGGAGCGTTTAGCAAAGTTGTTGCCTACGGTTACCTCACCAGAAACACGAGCTTTTTCCAAGGAATGTTCCATTTTTTCAATTTCCGCTTTTAATTCTTTGGCGGAATAAGTTTTTCCTTCTACAACTACTTCCTTCGGTTGGCCCTTGCCGGCAGCTTCTAATTGTTTTAACTGCCCTTTCGCTACAGACAATAAGCGATACCCTTCATTTAAAGACACATAAGGGATTACATCTTCCACCCCCGTAGAGGTAGATTTGGTATACTGGCGGGAGCTGTCAAAACCGCATAAACGCTTGCCATTGCCAAACGGACTGTTATTGCGGGCAACCACAAAGTGATATGCATGCCATTTGGAAGCATCTCCCTGCAACTTAATAGAATAGACTTTATTAATTTGAAAGTCTTTACAAGCTGCACGGCCAGTACCGGACGGGGAAGAAATATCCGCTATCACGCCCAAACCACGGCGATTACGTCCAAAACCAAAACCTAAACAATCTAAACGTGTTTGGATAAAACTTCCACCAGTGGCTTTGGCTTCCACCCATTTACAGCCAAACTTTTCAGCATCTTTGGACTTACAAAAATCCTTTAAAGATAAGCCTGGAGGTGCAGAGGCCGGAGGATTTGTAATATAGGATTTTCCGCATTTGCAGCCTTCCATTTGGGCACCTTCTCCGCTGGAGCCTAAGACTTCACCCATAGCACCATCATCCTCACCGGTCAGCAAGCAGTTAATTAAGCCACCCAAAATGTTTTGGGCCAATTTATCTGCCCAGCCAATCCAGTCCCACTTGCGGTTAAAGCGTTTTTCCCATTCCATTTGGGAGCGGGTTTTCATCAAATCCCACCACCACGGAGTAATACCGTTATAGCCAAAGCCGTGTTTCAAGTCGCTATGGCCGCCGGGCCCGCGGGATTCCCCACTAGATAAACCGCCTACGCGGCCGGGATTAATCGGCGCGTACTGCGCGTCACGCAAAGCCTGCATGGCATTGCCTTTGGTTAAAGCTTGGGCAGACCGACGGGCCTGTTCCCCCGCGCCCATACCAAAATAACCACGCTGCGGGCGTCCTGCCGCTTGTAAAGGCTGCAAAGACACCGGTTTAGGCGGGGTTACCTGTCTGGGGGCACTTACCTTTTTGGCAGCACCTTTTAAGCTGCCACCCCAAGGAGTAATGTTCAACCCACCGCCGGCAGAAGCCATGGCGGCACGGCCCATTTCTTTAATTTTGGTGGTAGAACGACGCACTGCCGCACGCGTGGCAGGGGCGGCAGTTCTTCTATATATATTGGTTGTGGTCTCCGTAGTGGGAGAAGAAGTATAAGAAGAGCTGCTGTCATCCAAACCGCTGCGGTCATAATCGTAAGAAGTATCCGCCGGTTCTTCATCACTGCCCCAGCCTTTAATAAGGCTTAACGGGTCACGCGCAGAAAGCTGCGCAATTTGACCGTCCGGATCCGTCACGGCAGTATCAAAACCGTAGCGTTCCGGGTCAAAAATGGTGTCCTCGCTGGAAGGAGCGATGACGGGCTCTTCATTCACTTGACCGCTGTATTTATACAAAAACGGCAACAGTAACAAAGCAGCCAGCGCCGCAATAAAGAACGGCGCATCCCGTTTGGTACGCTCAAAAAGCGTTTTCTTCGGGCGGCCATTGCTCCCTATCTTGGAGGAAATACGATTAGCAAAAGATGCAGGACCAGCGGCTTTGCTGTTTCTGATCTTATCGCTAAAGGTAAAACTGTCCTTTTTTTCCTCTGGCATAAGTGCCTCCTATGAAAATTAAATTTGCCTATAAACATAAACCAGGTTGGAATTGCCGGATTTTACAAATCCCCAATTACACAACCTTAGCCGTTACAAATTGTTCCCCAAACAACAGGGCACTGCCTACAGCCTACTACTCTACTATTATCTTAGCAACTGAAAGCCAAATAATCAAGGCCCAATTTACTCTAAATAGCTCCACCCTTGCGAGCCGGAAAGATCCGTCTCCGGGAAGAAATCATTGGGGGTAGACGTTCCGCCCGAATTGCCCCACACCGGCACGTTAAACGTACCCTGTACGCTTTCGGTTACCTGTTGGTTAGAAAATTGTTCCGGGTTATAAATGGATAAATCAATTTCTGCGCCTTCACCGGCATTGGCTTTATCTTGTAAATATTCGGCGCACATACGTTCATATTCATTTAATTTATCATCTAAATTATTGGTGCTGCACTGGCCGGTGCGGTTATATTTTAATTGTAAGTAGCACTTGTCTTGCAAGGTGCTATAGTCCTTTTTTACCTGGGAGCAAGCATTGCGCACCTGCGCCAGGGAAGTGCGCCAATTATTTACTTTGGCCGTGTTTGCGCAATCCCCGGGAAACGCCGGGAAAGTGCCCTGCAATGCATTAATTTGGGCTATTACACTGGACGTCATCTCCGTAATCCGCGGGCCAACAGTACGGCTGGCGTCTTCACACTCCTGTTGGCGTTTTTGTTGTTCTTCAGCCGTTTCTATATCTGCCACCACATCGTCTTCTTCCAACCCGGCTACGGCTATTCCGCCTGTGGCACTAAATACTTTTTGGGGCATTTCTTCCGCAAAGAAGCCGGCCGCGGCCAATGTTTTCTTTAACGGAACTTGCTTGGCACGGCTGGAAGCCTGGCTGGTAAGCCAAATATAGCGGAAATCCGTCAACGTACGCCCTGCATTTTGCAATTGCATCATGGCAGAACTGGGCCCGCCTAATTTTTTATCCAAGCCGGAGGTTTGCTCCAATATGGCTTTATTTACAATATCTGCTTTCCAATCACTTTTTTGGGAGCCAATTACGCCTGCTTTTAAATTTTTTAAAGCGGCCGAGCCGTCAAACCCGTCCTTAGGGTCCCGGGCGATTAACCCCGTATCCGTTCCGTAATACAGTTCCGTCTGAGCTTGGGCAGAAGCGCGTGCATCTTTACTGAGTTGATTAATGCCTTTATTAAAACGAACCCCTTGTTTGTCTCTATCATCACCCGTATCAGGCGCCACGGAGGCCAAATAATCACCGCTTTTGCCTTGGCGGCGCAAGGAGGCATTAACGGCCTGAAAATCAATTAAAGAAGAAGACTCTTCCCCCACGGCCCCATAAGCCGCAGCGCCGCGTTTTATGGCATCAAAACGCCCCGGCTGGGTAGAAAAAATGGAATAAGAATTAGCCGCTATACGTGCCGCCGGGCCGCGCTCGTCATCGGCCCAAAAAAGCAAAGTTTTTAAAAAAGACATTTCCTGCATTTGTTCTTCGCTATATCCCATCGCACGCGCCAACGAGGACAGCACCGGTATTTGGCTAACCGGAACAAAGCCCCCCACGCCGCCAAATACTAAAAGCAGCAAAATAAGCAATAACCAATATTTTTTGGCCAGCAATTTTTGTTTTAAACCGGAAGGAGAAGGCTTACCCGCCCCGTTTACGGGTTGGTGTTGGGGAGCGGCAGAAACCGGCATTGGATTAGGCTTTTGCACAACAGCCTGCACCGGCCTTTGTGCGGCCGGTGCAGCAGATGAATGATCCGGAGGAAGTTGGTCTACCATACACACCCCTTTGCGTTACGGGCGGGAGCCATATTCCCGCTGGAATTTTAAAAACTGTTCCTGGCGGGCTTGGCGTTCTGCCTTTTGGGCACGATATTCATTTAACTTTTGGGTGGCGCTTTGGTATTGGGCGTCAAAATACAACCAAATACCAACACATGTGGCAACCAATACAATTAATATCGAAAGGCCGATAAACCGTCTTATTTTAATATCTACATTTGCCATAACACACCCTTAGTTTCCATCCAAATTGTTATTGGTAATATCACTGTCCTCATACCCCTTAATACCTTTTATAGAATTAAGCGCTTGGGAACCAGCGCCTGCTGCTGTACTAATGGACGATGCTCCTCCCACAAGCGGGCCGCCCAATTTTTCACTCAGCTTTCCTATAAATTTATTAAGTTTGTCCGCCACAGATTTAATATAAGAAATACCAATCAAAGCAAGTAAGGTAGGGCCAACAATCATACATGCAGTGGTTAATCCGCTGCCACCCCATTTTTTTATGTACTTTCCAGCATCTACCATAAACAAAGAAATAGCTACAGCCATCGCGGCGCCAATTGCAATAGCAGCAACAGTGCCCCATGGTGGTTTCCTAAATAAAGCACTAATGGCAAACATAGCGGGAATGGTTAACATAACCAAAGCAACCATAGCGCGTTTCAAGCGGGTGCGGTCCTGTAAGCGCTGTAATTCCTGTTCCGTTAAGTCATTGGCAGCCTGATCTAAATTATTGCGGGCATCAATAGTGGCTTGTTCAAAATCGTCAGACATTACCCCTCCTTCTGACAATTCCCCCTCATTTAACTGTATCCCGCCGGAATTTTGAGAGCTGGCCATAAAAGCGCGGCCCGCTTCGTTAGCGGAGCGGTTGGCGTTTTGGGCAATTTCTGCCGAGCGTTTGCGTATTTGTTCCAATGTTCTGCCTTCGGCAGAATCCATTCCGCGCCCGGCACGCGCACTGCGGGAAGGATCAAAAGATGCATCTACGTCTCTAAATTTGGCACTGGCCACCAGCGTAGAGCCTTCCGGCATGGCGCCGGATAATTTATAAGAACTTCCACCGGTCATACCTAAAGAATTGCCGCTTCTGTTAACGGCACCCGCGGAACCGCTGCCAGAACGAGATGAAGTTCCTCCATACATATTGCCGGATACCCCGCCGCTGGCAGTAGCCATCACACCGCGTTGGGCCATGGCGGCAGAAGCCGCACGCGTTCCGCCGGCAGCACCGGCAGCAGCCAAAGCCTGGCCGTTGGCGTCCACCTTTTGATTATTTATTACAATATCGTTGTTGCCTCCCAGGCCTTCGCTATGGCCGGCCATGTTTCGTGCGGCAGGTGTTTTGCCGCCATTTAAATTAGTGCCTAATTTATCTACCGCGGCCAAGCTGGCGTCATCAGCACCCCAATCATAACCGGCGGAGGCTAAGCCGCCGCTGGCAGAAGTAATACCCTGCGCCCCGGAAATTTTAATGGTTTCTTCCATAGTACCGGCGGCATCTGCCTCGCGGCCGTAGCTGCTCATAACGGCCCCGCGCACACGGGCTTCTTGCTGGGGCGCGCCGGACTGATTACCCGTTGCATACCACACCCCGGCAGCGGCAGCCCCCAAACCGGCCGTTAGAGCCAGCTTTTGCGGCAAGCCCAATACAAACTTGCCGGCTTTACTTTTTAAAATAGCCAATATGTTCATAAAATCCTCCGCCAGTTACCTTTAGCGATCCGTCACCGCGTTAAGGCTTTGGTTTTCCGCAGAAGAAGAATTAAGTTTAGTGGCGCGCATAAAACTTTGCGCACGCCGCATTTCTTCCTGTCTTAATTCATATTCCGCTTCCTGCTTTTTTAAAACGGCTTTATCGTGGAAATAACCGCTCCAACCCCACACCATCCAAACGGCCCATATTAAACATAAGGCGCCATACAGCCACCCGGCCCGGTTGAATATTTTTATTTCTTGCTCCGTCAAAATATATTTCCCTGCCATAAAGCCCCCTATTTAGCAGCATCCGAACCAGATATTTGTGACTGCATTTCTTGCCGGCTCATATTGCTGGCAGAGCGTCCTTCCTGCACGTCCAGCGTGGAACCGGGCTCATTGACGCCCGCTCCGCCTCCGCTTACCGTACCCACACGGGTATCATCGGCCGAGCCGTCATCATGACGCAATTCATCTACTGAAGTAGTCCATCCGAAAGCATCTGCCAGCATCCACGGAATCATTGCTACAAACAGGGCCAACCCGCCAAAGGCACCGGCCTTGGCACAAATTCTTAATTTTTTAGCAATTTTCTCCCCGGCTTTGGCTTCTTTGCTACGGTCGCCATACTCCGCATTATAAGAGGCAGCATCCGCAAAGTATTTATTAAATTTTCTTTTCACTGCACGCCAAGACAAGAACGGCGGTAAGAAACACACACCAATTGTTGCCCCAATCAATTGGCGAAGCTGACGGCGAAGGTTTTTTCTTTGTTCCTTAAACTCTTCTTCCGCGGTTAACAACTCATCCATTGCGCCATTTACGGCACCGTGAATACCGGATAAAGAGGCATCGCCAAAATCGTCGGAACTGGCACCCTGCCCTACGGAAACTTCCCCTATACCATCTAAGCGAATACCGCCAGAGTTTTTGGTGCTGGCCAAAAAGGCACGCCCGGCTTCGTTGGCGGAACGGGTTTCGTTACCGGCAATTTCCGCCGAACGTTTTGCTATCATTTCCAAGCTGTTAAATTCCTGAGAACCTTGTATTCTATTTACATTGGCCCCAAAACTGGGTTTAGCCCGCTGATTGCGCGCCGTGGGGATGCGAGCCCCTTCCTGACCGGGCAGATAAACAGCATCCGTACCCGAAGCAATACCTTCAGAACCGCTAGAAGAACCAGCCCCGCCCGGCATACCTACATATTGTACAGAGCCGGAAGAAGATAAGCCTGTACCCGCCATCATACTGCCAGAACGGCCAGAAGCCCCTGCCGCAGCCCCTAAACCACCGCGGGATGCAGCCCCATTTACCCCACTGGCCGCTGCAGCGGCTATGGCATCTGCCTGGGCTTTACCTGCGGCTATGGCATCCTGTGCTTGCTGCATGGTCTGCGCTTGCAGTGCCTTAATTTCTTCCGGCGTCATGGCTTCCAGTTTTTTGTTGCCCAAGCCCTCGTTTAAACCGCCAAAAGAATTAGCCTGCACACTGGGAGTAGACAAATTGGCCTCATACGCAGCACGTTCAGCCTCTTCCCGCGCCTGTTCCTGTTGGCGCAAATACTCGGCTTCCTGCTGTTGCATTTCTATGGCTTTGGACGGGGCCGCCCGGAAAGAACTTTCCGTGCTTTCCCCCCGGCCATATTTACCCGTAGAAGCACTGGACACATAAACAATCTCTTCCTGCGGTTGGTAACCCAAGGAGTTGTAGGCAGTGTCCGAAGGAGAAGATGAACTTAAAAATTGCCAGGCGGCAATGCCGCCTAAGCCCACCGCCGCAGAAGCAGCAATGGCCTGTGTGGCGGAAAGTACTGCTTTACCTGCTTGGCTGCTAAAAAATTTGAATAATTTCATAAAAACCTCCAAAATTAAGGTTTATACTGATCACAATCGGGCCCCTTATTTTTTTTACAATTTTCATATTCCGTCCAACTTTTATTATCCTTGGATGAATTAACCGAAGACCGATTCGTTGTATTCCCTAAAGTGATTGTGGGTGTATTCAAAATACCATTTCCAATAATATTACCGGAATATTTAGACGGATCCGCATTGGCACGTATTTGATTCTGAAAGTATGAGGCGCCTTTATCCGTAATAACCCATTTCTTTGAATCTTGATTAAAAGTTACATAACCATTGGTTTGATAATTGGCATAATTTGAATCCAGATTTTCCCCAGTTACCCAAGTCAAAGGGGCCTCCTTGCCGGATTTTAAATCACCGGGAGAAGCGCCAAAGGCACCTCTGGCATAAGCAGAACGGGCCTGGTTCATAGCCGTAATTTGATTAATTTTATTACCGGCCCACTGTTTTGCCAAGTCTAACCCAGCATTAAAAAGAGCTTCCCCAAACATTCTCCAAATACTTTCTTCCTCCGCCAATTGCTGTTCTTGCGCTTTTTCACGCGCGTCGGCGGCGCGTTCCTGCATGGTGTCATCCAACCCGCTCAAATCGGGCGTATCGCTTGCTTCATAATTTACCCCGCTGCCCGTACCTTTAAGCGGCACACCATTAGAGTCAAACCCACCCGTACCCGATACGTGTGAACCAAATAACGCTTTTTGAGAGTCCCGCGCTTTATTGGCCCCGCGGGCAGCCGCACGACTGGCGGAATTAAAACGAGCTAATGCCTGGCGGGCATTGTTAGGGTCTACAAATGGGGCTTCCCGGCCTTTATCTTCACGTTGAAAAGGCGAAAAATCCCCCTTTACCGTACCGCCAAACGTGGCAGAAGTATTCCCCCCGCTGGCGGAAGCCATAGAACTGCTGGGGGTAAAAGAACCGATTTGCGTAGGCGTACGTGCGGCCCCGCTGCCGCCCCCGCGGCTATAGCCGGTATACCCGCTGGAAGAAGAACTATCCGTTGAGGAAGTCTCTTTCTCCTCTTCTTTAGCGGCGTCCTCTGCTTGCCGGGCCTCTTTTTCTTCCTTGGAATAAATGGCGTTTACATTATTATTGCGCATATCCGGATATTTGGACGCCAATAAAAACTGTTCGGCCTCGTCATTTACAAAGGGCATTTGGGCCAAATCGTACCCGCGGCCCTGCAAATCGTCAAAAGAATCATCCGGCCCGCTCCCCGCGGCGGAGGCTAGCGTTAACAGCGCCACCAAAGCCACAATGGCAATAGCCCCGTATGTATAGGCCTGCTTTTTATCCATATGGCTCAGTTTTTTAAATACCTTGCCGGCCATGGGAGATTTAAAATTAAACATAAATTACCCCTTTTTACATGATATAAAAATTACTCTTGTCGGCCCGTGCGCAAGTAACCCGCACGCCCAAACACAGAGTTTCATATAGTTTCCCCTATAGGGGGTTACTTTTAGTATAGGCAACCAAAAAGGTCTTGTCAAGGGACAAAAACCCCATTTTTCACCCGTTAATCCGGCTGCACATACGGCATAACGCGGTCGTTCTTGCCTACAAATTTTTTAACCTCAATTTCTCCGCCGGTATCACACAAATATTCATACCCTTTAAAACAGCGGTTATCCCCTTTGCATACTTCAAATTTGTCATAATTGCAAAGAAAGCGAATACGGGGCGGATTAGTATACACTTTTAGGGTAACCAAGGTCCATGTGCCGGAAGTTTCTACCTCCAGCACAAAACGCCGCAAGCTTAAAAAGGTTTTCATACCGCTGTTATTAAAACCCAGGTAATCTTCCACCTTTTTTTGAATGTCTTTTTCCAAAAATTGCCGGTTCCAATTTTGCATAGAATCAGGCACCCCACCCTGCAACTGGTAGCGCCGCGCGGCATAAAATGCGGCAATTTCCATCTTTTGGTTTAGTACCAGCAAACCAAATATTTTAATGATAAACACGGCAAAAATAACAAACAGCGGAAACAGCAGCACCACCTCTGTGGTGGCCTGCCCCTTACGCTTGCGAAGAAAAGACAAATCCATCATTATGGCTGCATCCTTATGCTATATTTAGGCAGCGGGTTGGGCCATACACAGTTGTTGCCGCTGCGCGGGCACTGCACCCCCACCTGGGTACGCACTTTGGGTTTGTATTTAACCGTTAAATTAATATCAAAATTGTTTAAAGGGAGCTGATAGCTCTGCTCCAGCTTAATACCGTTGCGCAATTTTTTAAGACGGTCCAAACTGGAAGAATCCAAATAAGAAAACTGAAACAGTTTCTTGCGCACATCGGTGGACATATTTAAATCTATCGGATAAGATACCGTCATATACTGGCCGATATCTTCCGTAAAATAAGCGCGAACTTTGTCAATTTCAAACGGCTTGGCATTAATTTGCAAATAGTTTGCCATAATGGCTGCACTCTGGCGGGCGCAGTCTTTCTGATTGCGGCAAGAGGGAGAATTTAAATAATACGCTTCTCTAAACATGCGCGCTTCGCGGGTGGTATCCTGGAAGGAAAACGTCTGCGATTGGAAAATCTGCCCCAACAGCAAATAGGTTGTAATATACTGTTTTAAAGACGGAATACCCACCGTGGTAGACGGGAAAAAGTTTTCATCCGCTATTTTTTTGCTGGTCAGCACATAACGGCCTTCTTCATCCGGAGATTCAGACGGCTGTTCCTTGTTCCAGTTTTTACGGGTATTTTGATAGTAGGCAAAATCCCAATCGTCCGCCTCCGGGGAGGGGTTTGGGTTAAAGCCGGCATTGGCGCCATGGTCCGGCCCCAAAGCAGGGAAAGCCCCGGCCTGATAAAAAATATCAAAAACAGTGTACTGGCCTTTGGTGCCGGCCGCCCCTTTGGGGGAAAGATAATCTCCATTATAACTGCGCATAACCCTGTAGGCCATGTTGCCGTTGGTATAGGCCAAGGCATTCAGGTACACCGTTAAGGATGACATTTGGCTGTACGCCGCATTATCCAAGGCAAACTGGTTGCGTATTTTATACATGGATACTTTGGACGTTTCAAATAACAAGTAAATAACCAAAATAAAAATGGGAGCCAGCAACACCGCCGGAAGCAAAATTTGCGCCCGGTTGTTGCTTACGGTTTGTTTACATAAACGCCCAAAAGTACCCAGCATATTTAGTACCCCATCAGCATGCCGATGAACGAAAAGAATATGCGTACAATGTCTTTGTTAAACAGCATAATAAAAGCAGAAAACAGGGTGAGTATCGTCCCCAACATCAGGATGTACTCTATAGTAGCCTGCCCCTTGCAAGAGGCTGCCTTCTGCAAAATATGCTGCCGCCAAAGCATAAAGCTATTCTCCGTAATCGTCGGAAATACGCGTCCCTTCAGAAGAGATAAGGCCTTTTTCAATGGCTTTTACCACCGCTTCCGTGCGGCTGCTTACCCCCAGTTTATGGAAAGCGCTGTTTAAATGGTTTTTAATGGTTTTTACGCTGCAGTCCAACTCTTTAGCCAATTCTTTATTGCTCATGCCTTTGCCCAACAGATCCATTACTTTAATTTCTGTTTTGGTTAAAGTGGCTTGAGACGGCATAGACCCATCCCCCATTTTGCGCAAACCGTGCAGCAGTTTGCCCATTAACTGTTGGGGAATCATTAAGCCTTCGCTGGTGAAAGTTTTAATGGAATTAACCAGTTCCGCCGCAGGCAGCATTTTGGACAAATACCCGTTGGCCCCGGCTTGGATAGCGTCCAGCACGTGGGCTTCGTCTTCAAAGCTGGAAAGCATAAGCACATTCACTTCCGGCACCGCCAAGCGGATTTGCTTGGTGGCGGAAATACCGTCCATCTTGGGCAGTTTAATATCCATCAGCACCACGTCCGGTTTGAGTTTTTTGGCCAAAGCAACGGCTTCCACGCCGTCGGCCGCTTCACCCACCACTTCAATCCACTTTTCATTGCTCAGCACATCTTTAATGCCTTCGCGGAAAAGGGTTTGGTCGTCCGCAATCAACACTGACACTTTTTTCTTTTTGTTCATGTGTTAGCTCCCATATCCTAGTTAGAATTATAAACTGACAATCGGCAAAGTGAAAATAAATGTGGCCCCTTTGCCTAAACCTTCGCTCTGGGCCCAAATACGCCCGCCATGGTTTACCACAATATCCTTGGCAATAGACAGCCCCAACCCCAAACGACCCACGCGGTTCTTATCGCCCACCTGGGTAAAACTGGTAAACAAATTGGGGGCCTGGGCAGGGTCAATACCGTCACCAGAGTCCGTAACCGATACTTTAGCATTTTTTTCGTCCATTCTGCCAACGCGAATGGCAATTTTACCGTTATCCGGCGTGTGGCGAACGGCATTTTCCAAAATGTTGGAAATAACCTGGCGGATGCGTTTCTCGTCGGCAAATACGCCAATTTCCCCCTCGCTTTCAAACGTGACGGCAATGCCGCGCTTGGCGGCTTTGGCTTTAAAAATTTCCGCCGTCTTTTTTAAGCTGGACGTCAGTTCAAACTTGGCTTTTTCTATACGCAGTTTGCCTTTTTCTATGGCGGCCCAGTCTACCAAGTCTTTAATTAAATGTTCAATTTGCCCTATGCTCTCATCCATAAACATCATCTTGCGGGTTTGGTCTTCATCGGGGGATTGGATTTTCTTTTTCAGCATATCAAAGCTCATTTTCAACGTCATTAATGAGTTGGACAAATCATGCGACACAATGGAAAAGAATTTGGACTTCATATTATTTAAACGGTCCAAATCCTGGTTACGCTGTTTCAGCTGGACCAATAACTCTTTGTTGCTTTGTTCCAGGAAAAACTTGTCCAAAGCGCGGGAAATGGTGCGTTTTAAATAATCAAAATCCACCGGTTTAACCAAAAAATCATAAACGGATTCCTGCATAGCTTCCATAATGGCGTTTAAAGAAGCGTAGGCCGTAATCATAATAATTTGGGAATCCTGGTTAAACGCACGGATTTTGCGGATTAACTCCAGCCCGGTTTCGTCCGGCAGGTTGTAATCCATTAAAATAATATTAAAAAATTCATTGGCGCAAATATCCAAACATTCCTTGGCATTGCCCGCCTGGTAGACTTTATATCCTTCAATCTCCAGCAAATCCACCATGGTTTCGCGCAAGTTATTGTCATCATCTACCACTAAAATTTTAGCTTCCTGCTCCATAACTGGTATCTCCCGGTTTTCTGTAAATTTTTAAATAAAGTTCAAAACAAGTGCCTTTGCCTTCCTGGCTGTGAATAAAAATTTTGCCTTTATGGCGCGCCATGGCTTTGCCCACCACAGCCAAACCAAGCCCCGTACCGCGCGCCTTGGTGGTAAAGAAAGGAGAAAATATCTTTCCGCGCAGTTCCGGGCTGATGCCGGGGCCTTCGTCAGCCACAAAAATACACACCACATTCTTGCCCACTTTAGTGCCTACGGTAATGGTGCCTTTATCCTGCATGGCTTCGGCCGCATTGGCTATTAAATTGCGAATGGCCTGTTTAATTTCTTCCGCATCCACTTTTATACGCACGCTTTCCGGGTCCAATGCTTCTTTAATGTGTATGGAACCGCTGACGGGAAAAGAAAGAATGATTTCTTTTAAATAGCTGTTTAAATCTATGGCGGTTAAAATTAGTTCCCGGCTGCGTGCGTAACCCAGCACCTCATTAATAATGCTGCTGGCTTGTTTAATTTCCGCATCAATAATGCCAAATTGTTTAATGAGTTTGGGCTCCTTAGGGGAAACAATGGTTTTAATTAACCGCGTGGCATTGCTGATTACCGCCAGCGGGTTGCGTATTTCGTGGCTGATAATGGAAGCCATTTGCCCGATAGCCGCCAAACGTTCGGTTTTTACCAGTTCCCGGGTGGTTTCTTTCAGTTCCCGGGTGCGTTCTTCCACCCGTTTTTCCAGGGTGCGGTTCATCTGGGCCAGTTCCTGCTGGGATTTTAACACCTCGGCCTTGCGTTGTTTCAACGTGGCGGCCATATCCAAAAATACGCTGGCCAAGTCTCCAATTTCGTTATGGGGGATTTCCACATCTTGCGCCGTGGGCACATAATTGTCTTCTTCCCGCAGGCGAATGGCGGCCGCCTGCAAACGCCCCAAAGGCCGCGTGATGGGAATAATGACCAAATAGCTAACAATTACCACAAATAAAATCATCCCCACCACAATCACCAGTATATCCACTATGGAGCTGAAAGTATCTTCCAGCAAGAGGGCGGTGGGTTGGTCGGCCGGCTGCATAACAAAAACCGTCCAGTGGGCTTGTGCCACCTCGGCCGATGCCACCAGCAGGCGCTGCCCGTCCGGCAGGACCACTTCCCCCGCGCGGCGGGCACCCAGTTGCCGTTCTATATATAAAGCTTTTTCTTTTAGTTCAGGCTGCGCCGTAAGCGCCAGCCCATGCGGGGCGCCGGAATAAGAAATAATGGTTCCGTCCGAAGCAAACACCAGAATTTGTAAATCCGGAGGATACGCCAATGCCAGGCTTTCCCCCAGGTCTGCCAAGTCTAACTCCACCACCAATACGCCGGTTACTTCTTTATCTTCCAAATGTTCCCGGATAGGAAAGGCCATTAAAGCATACATTTGGTTATCGGCCCGTTTAACAGAGCCCACATAATCCCGCCCGTTCATCACGCAGGTGGTTAAAATATTGTCCAGCTCGGCCGCGTAACTAAAGCGGCTTTTGTCTTCACTGGAATAAAAAAGCTGCTGCCCGTTGCCGTTTAAAACGGAAATATGTGTAATACCCGGGTTGCGTTCCCGAAGGTAATCAATATCTGCCTGGTCTATAAAGCGGTGGCCGCCAAAATCCGTATGTAAATCGGTAAAAATAGAGAACATATTGGCCTGGCGGGTCACATTATTACGTAAAATGGAAACCAAACGGCTGGCCACAGCCTGTTGTTTTTCTAACAGTTCATTATTTAACAGGCGGTTATTTACCCCCAGCACATGGTAACCTATAATAAAAATAGGCACAATGGACACAATGCTAAGCACCAATAACGCTTTGGGGAATAATCCGCCTAATTTATATTTCACCATGTGGGGCCTTCCGTTTGATATTTAAGGGAAAACGGGGGCTGGCAAACCAGCCCCCGCTGTTATTTATAGAAACTAAATAATCAGTTTTGCACGTCTTTTAGCAGCTTCCGGCAGGAGCAGCGGGCTGCCCGTTGGCAGCAGGCGCGGCAGGGTTCATAAATTCAAACCCTTCAATTTCGGCCACACCGCCAAAATCCAATACTACTTTGCCTTCCCACAGGAAGGACGGAGAAGCATTCACCCCGTATTCCTGGGTGTATTTGGCTTCTTCTTTTAAAAGTTCTACGCCTTCGGTATCAAATTTTTTCATGATTTTTTTGCTGTTGATACCGGCTTCTTCCATGGCTTTATCCCAGCGGCTGGAGCGATAATCTTTATTGCGGATTTCCAAATATTTCCAGAATTTTTTGGGATAGTATTTGGCAATTAACAATTGGCGGATGTCTTCTTCCCATTCAGCAGAACCGTGCAGGCTGGAGAAACCGTCTTTATCGCTGTAATTTACAATATAGCGCACGCGGATATCTTTGCCCTCCGGCAGTTTGCCCGCTTTTTGGGCTTCAATTACTTTGTTTTCCGCCATTGCACCATAAGGGCACTGAGACATAACAAACAGTTCCAACACGCCGGGTTTGGCTTCTTTTTCAGGCAGAACGCCCTGGCGGGTTTGGCGCGGAAGGGCAATAAACTCGTCCTTTTCAATGGCTACGCCATACTGAATGTGCTGGCTCAGTTTTTCACGAATGGCATCCGTCTTTTTAACGATATACAAAGGCAGGAAAGAGTAATTCATTTCGGCCAATTTGGGGTCTTTTTTGGCTTCAGACACCGGCACCTTGGTTACTTTCGGTTCCATACCCAAAAATTGGGAAATGCCCAGCGTAAGCTGCGGGTCTTCTTTCCCGGCGTCGTAATCTTCCGATTCAACGATAATAAACTCCGCCGTTTGTTTGGCAGGTTCTGCTTTCTTTTTAGCGATTTTAGCCGTGGCCGCAAATGCCGCACCGGCCAAAGCAAACACCACAAATACCGTCAATAATTTTTTCATTATCCGTAATCTCCTGTTTACTTATCTTCTAATTCTACCCTTACGCCGCGTATTCCCACAGCGCATAAAATGTTGTATGCCAATAAGAAAAACACCACACTTACCAAGGCTAGCAGCGTGCCCTGTATGGCGCGCATGACCAGGCTCATGATGTAATCCATATTAATGGCCCCGTCCGGGTTAAATAACTCCAGCAGTGCGGTAATTAACATCACCGCAAATACCGCCACCGGAAACGCGGAAAAAATGACATTGCTGACTGCTATCTTTTTAATTTCTACTTTCATAAACTCTCCCGTTTTTAAACCTGCTTACTTCTCCGGTTCCAACACCAAAACCATACGGTTTTTGCCGGCATCATCCGGCAGTTGTACGGCTTTCACCAAACATTGTACATTTTTATTAATCACCGTGCCGCGCAAAACTTTGGTGGGGTTTTCCAACGCTTCGCCCACTACCTGAATAATATTCTGCTGGCGGCCGTCAAAAATATCCAACAAATGCACAGGGCCGGTTTTTTTGCTGTTCAATTCAAAATTGGTATATAAAATATTGTTGTTCTCATCTATCACCAAAGCGCGGGAGCCTTTGGGTACCGTTACGGCCAGAATGGTTTTCCACCATTTGCGTTCTTTTTCCAAAGACATAATTTCCACATTTTCCAAACTTTTTATGTCTTCGCGTATTTTAAGCAAAAGCCCGTCTATAGATTTGGCCACATCGCCAATTTCATCCCCGCGGGACGGATAAGACAGCGTAAGCGTATTTAAAGATACCGCATCCACCGCGTCTTTCAATCCTTCCAACGGGCGCAAAATCTTTAACAGCATAAACAAATACAACACGCCGCCAATCAGCAGTATCATAAAAAATACGCCTATGGTATAACGTATCATGGCGGAATGAATCAAGTCTTTTGCGCTTTTGCGTGAAACCGACACATTCACCACCCCGGCCACCGCATCCTTGGCCAACAGCGGGATTGCCATATCATACGTGTTGCCGTTATCATACATAATGGCCTTGGGGGAACGCTCGTTAATGGCGTACACTACGGCACTGGTAGGGAAACCGACCGTATTGTTAAAATCCGAATAGGAAAGCCCCAAAAACTGCGTGTTTTCATGCCAGCGGACGGAACCGTCATAGTTTAAATAAATCAAATCTCTAATGCGGTCATCATTATTCTTCCAGGACTTCATAATATCCGCTTCTGCAAACGAAACCGGGCCCTTGGGGCGGGCCGCCAAAGCAGACACCAACCGCGGTGCACGGAAACGCACCATTTCCACCATTTCGTTTTGCAGTTTTTTGTCAAACACAAATTTGAACATATTGTAGTATACCAACCCGCCAAATACCGCCGCATACAGCGATACCAGCGCAAACCACAATATCCACTTAGATGTCAATTTCATATTATTCAAATCCTCAACACTAACGTATGCCGGTTAATTCTTCCACCTTTTGCAAGCCGATGGCAGCATCCGTATTGCCCGGGTCTAACTGTACGGCCTGCACCCAGGCTTCGCGGGCGCGCTCGTAATCGTCTTGGTTGAAGGCGTCCAAACCTTCCACGTATTTTTGGCGGGAAGCAGCGCGCGCTTCTTCCGACACGCGGCCCGTGGTGGGCGTTAATTCAGGCAAGGTTTCGTTTACACCCACTGTTTCCGGCAGCGGTTCGGGTTCTTCCGGCTGAGGAACCGGCTTGGTAACGGTGGTGGTTTCGGTAATTTCTTCCACAATATTGCCTTGGGCATCCGTGGTGCGTTTTACGGTGCGTTTGGTCTTTTCCGCCGCGGCGCGCAAAGCGGCTTCTTTGGCATTGCGGGCCTTTTTAATCCAGGTGTCCATTTCGGCCGTATTGGCACCCCATTTTTTGGCTTTGGTCCAGTATGCAATGGCGGAGTCATACTTGCCGTTGCCATACGCTTTGCTGCCGGCATTGGCGTAGCCGTCATAAATTTCTTCTTTCAGCTGCATCATGTATTTTTGCACGCGCTGGTCGCCGGGTTGTATTTTAATAATCCGTTCAAATACGGAATAAGCCTCCACAAATTGCCCTTGGTTATAATAGGCCATGGCTTGTTCCATAGCGTCCTGCACCTGTTGTTTGCGCAGCAGGTTTTCCGTCTGGGAAATTTTGGTAACCAGGCTGGAGTCTTCTTTGCGAATCATCAACGCATTATACCAATTATCCAAAGCGGTTTGATAACTGCCGGCATCATAAGCCGTATCCCCGCGGCGTACATATTCGGCCGCAATATCGGCATTGATTTTGCGTTTCCAGGTCTGGGCTTTGCTGTTGCCGGGGCGAATGGTTAAAATTTCATCCAACTTTTGGTTGGCTTCCACCAGGCGGCCGCTGTCATACAGGCGCAACGCTTCCTGAAATTTGGCCTCTATTACCTGAGACTCGGAAACCGTACCATATGTACCCATATGGTTGGCCTGCATGGCCAGGGTTTGGGCTTGGGTAAAGTTAGGGTCTATGCTTAAAATGGTTTGGGCCAGTTCTTGTGCGCGCTGGTAATCCCCGTGTTTATACAGCTGGTAGGCATTTTCGTACACCATGCGCAGCGTATAGTTTTGAATGCGCTGTTTTTCCAACTGAACGGTGGATAAATATTGCTTGCGTTCTTCCACATCGTTTAAAGTGCCTAAGGAAATTTTGCTTAAATCCAACAGCATGCCCGCTTCTTTACCGTGCTGGCGGACTGGAATTTCCCGCAGAACCGGGGCAGCCACAGACGATATGGCCGTTACAGCAAACAGAGCAAACAAGAAATGTTTTTTCATGGTTTAACCTCTTTAAAAACTAAGCCCGCCCTTAAAAAAGCCTGAAATCATAGGGGCAAGAATTAAAATAAAAATAGTGGGGAATATGAAAAAGAACAGCGGAAACAACATTTTGGTAGAAGCCTGCGCGGCCACCTTTTCGGCCAGGCTTAAACGGCGGGAGCGCAAATCCGTTGAGAAGTTGCGCAGCAAATCCACCAGGCTGGTACCTAATTCATCCGACTGTTTAATAAGCCCCACCAATGAACGGACCTCCTGCACACCCGTACGGGCGGTAAGACGGTCCAACGCTTCGCGCCGGGAATAGCCCAGCCTAATTTCATTGATGGTTTTTTCCAATTCCTCTTCCAAAACGGTTTTTTCTTTGGCTATTTTAATAATACGTTCAAAAGCGGTTAAATAGTCTAAGCCGGATTCAATAATCAAAGCGGCTAAATCCACCGTAGTGGAAAAGTTACCCAAAATTTCCGCCTGGCGCTTTTGAATTTTGCTTCTTAAAATGATGTCCGGCAAATAAAACCCCACGGGAAAAGCAATTACCGCCAATACAAAACTATTAAAAATAATCAATGCCCCCACCGGGAAAGCCAACGCCAACCCCACCTTTAAATACAAAATATCCACCGGCTGGGGTGTATCCGGGCTGCCCAGCTGCAGGTGCATTTCTTCCAAAGGCTGTTCCAAATGAAACGCGTGCAGGCAAAACAAGGCAAGACGGTCAAAAAATTTATCCGGGTTCAATTTAGAAAAGCTGGAGGTGGATTTATATTTACGCACGGCCACGTCCACCAGCGTTTCTTTTTCTTCTTTGGGGGAAAGCAACATCAACACCCCAATAAACAACGCGATGGTTCCAATAATAGCACAAACGCCCAATATTAAACGTAAGCCCAAAGAGACTTCCATTATACTTTCACCTCGCCCAATTTCTTAATCACTTTCATACCGATACAAATCCAGATCACACAAACAAAGAAAATCCCCAACCCCAACGGAGTGGAATAGAACGAAATCATATCATCGGGGCGGAAAACAAACATTACACCCAACATTAAAAACGGCATAATGCCCACCACCACAGACTGGATCTTCTGCTGCGCCGTCATGGCCTGCAGTTTTTCTTCCAGCTTGCTTTCCTCGCGGATATTTTCCACCAGGCGGGAGAAAATAACCGTTAAGTTACCGCCCACTTGCCGCTGAATAACAATCGCCTTAATGGTATAGCTTAACATGCGGCTGTCTACGCGGTCGTTCAAGCCGTCCAAGGCTTTTTCAAAAGGGGTACCCAGTTGATAGTTTTTAATCACCAAGCCAAATTCGTCCGAAATTGGGGGACGCATTTCCGTGGATACTTTTTCAAAACCTTGCACAATATCCATACCGGAACGCAAAGAGTTAGAAAGCAAAATCAGCGCGTCCATCAGCTGGGCATTGATTTTGCGTCCGCGGGCTTTTTTAAGGGAGTCCAATACCGCTTCCGGCATACGGATACTGACAAACACCCCCATAGCCACAAAAATTAAAAACATAAACACGCCGCTAAATCCGCCCGTGTTAATCCCGGCCAGCAACCCAAAAAAGGCAAATACCCCTATGGTACCAAAAACGATATAACGAATGTCTATGCTTAAAAACTGGCGGTTGAAATCTTCCGCCCAGGCCACGCTTTTCACGCGGTAATTTTCCACCATCAGTTCAATGCTTTGGCGTTTTACTTCCAACAATAAAAATACCGCCAAACCGGCCAACGCACTGCCAATAAGCAGCATAATCCAAAAAATCAATCTTTCTGCTGCAGTGGTTTGCAAATTTTTAGGGTCCGGTGGGAACACCGGCACCGCGCTGGACATAAACTCCGAATACAACTGGTTGGAAAGCACCACCACCGCCTGTACGGCGCGGCGGTATTTGTCTTCCCGTTCTTTAGACGGGCTGGAAAAAGATTCTATGGTGCTGAAAAATTCGCTGTTAATCAATTCCAGCGTGGCCAGCATGGCCCGGCCGCGGCCGTCCATACTGTTTTTCATAATTAAAGGTTTGGAACCAAAAAGCAAATCTTTGTTTAAGCGGTCCAACGTGGCCACCAAATTGATGCGGTTACCCACATAACCGCGGGCAAGTTGGTCCATAGAAATAGGCTGGGAAGGATCCATGGACGTGTTGGCGCGGTCCAAATACAAATAGACGTTAGAAAATGCCTGGCGCCACAAATCGGCCTCGCTGTAGGTGCCTTCACCGGGGATATACACCACTTTGGTCTTATCCATACGGGAAAGTTCCGCTTCTTTATGCACAGTTACCACTTTGCCGGTAGAATCTTTTGTCTGCACATCCTGCCCTTCTATAAACCATTTGGGCGGCTTAATTACTGCGCCTGCATTGGGGCATTGTTCCGGCACGGTTTGCATTTTTTTGTCATTGGGCACTTTTACATCAAACATTTCCGCCAGCGCAGCCATTTTAAACATGGCGCATTCAATGCGTTTTTTGTCGTTTCTGGTTAAACCGCGCGCAGAAACCGCCGCCGGGGCCACAAGCACACCGGCTGTAAATGTAAAAATAAAAAGAGGAACCAAATATTTTTTTATCATTTTATGCTCCCCTATTTAACCGCCGGAGGAGGAGGCGGAACAACCGCCCCCGCTGCCTTGCCGGCAGCTTGTGCGGGGGTTAAAAGCGGTTTGCCGTTTTCATCAAAAGGCACCGCATTTTTGGTAAAAATATCTTCCGGAAGTGGGACACCCTTGGCCTTAAAATCGCCAAAGAAAGAAGGAATATTGCCCGTAGGTGCAAAGAAACCTTCCACCTTGCCGTTTTCATCTACGCCCGTTTGTACATATCTAAATAAATCCACAGATTGGATAACCCCATCCTTTTGGCCGGTCATTTCGGTAATATAGGTTACCTTTCTGGACCCGTCCGAAAAACGGGAAAGCTGCACAATCATGTTAACGGCAGAAGAAATCATTTCACGAATAGCGAAAATCGGTAAATCCGCACCGGTTTGCATGCACATGGCTTCCAAACGAGACAGCCCGTCGCGCGGTGTATTGGCGTGAATGGTGGTTAAAGACCCTTCGTGACCGGTGTTCATAGCCTGTAACATGTCCAAAGCTTCGGCGCCGCGGCATTCCCCTACCACAATGCGGTCAGGACGCATACGCAAGCAGTTTTTTACCAAATCCTGAATGGTAATGGCCCCTTTGCCTTCCACGTTTGGCGGGCGGCTTTCCAGCGAGACCCAGTGCGGCTGCTGCAGCCTAAGTTCCGCCGTGTCTTCCACCGTAATGATACGTTCATCGTGCGAAATATAGCCGGACAAAGCATTTAAAAATGTTGTTTTACCGGTACCGGTACCGCCGCAAACAATAATGTTTTTACGAATGCGCACACATTTTTCCAAAAAGTCCATACATTCGCGGCTGATGGTGCCGAAGCGGAAATAATCCTCCGGCCCGAAAGGTTTTTGAGAGAAGCGGCGAATGGTAAGCGTAGGGCCGGATACCGCCAACGGCGCAATAATGGCGTTTACACGGGAGCCGTCTTTCAAACGGGCGTCCACCAGCGGGACGGATTCGTCTATACGGCGGCCCAAGGGGGATACAATGCGTTTAATAACCTGCACAACCTGCTCATTATTGCGAAATTTATATTTGGTCAGCGTCAGTTTACCTTTTTGTTCAATAAAAATTTTATCAAACGCGTTTACCATAATTTCGGTAACGCTGGGGTCTCTCATTAAGTTTTCCAGCGGCCCCAAGCCCAAAATTTCATCCAACAGTTCCGAGCTAAAACGCATGCGCTGTTCACGCGAAAACTGCAGGTTGGGTTGT
Organism: uncultured Elusimicrobiales bacterium; assembly: GCA_944327085.1. Lineage (GTDB taxonomy): Bacteria > Elusimicrobiota > Elusimicrobia > Elusimicrobiales > Elusimicrobiaceae > Avelusimicrobium. The sequence continues at coordinate 53,628 of CALVGG010000005.1, forward strand.
TTTTGTAAAATATCATCCACAATAGTAGCTACACGTTTGCGGGTTTGCTCACTGGCGGTGCTTTCGTCGCTAATTACAATATGTTCAATTTCCAACGTGCGCACCACTTCTTTATGTACTTTTTGTTTTAAATCATCCCAAAAAGACATTTTGGTTTTGTTGGCGGCAGAGTTGGAATCATCTTCCGCGGCAAAGTGGGAATTAGCCGCCTGTGTATCCCCACCTTGGAAAAGGATGGGGCTCCAAATTTCTTTGGCGGCTTGGGTAAATTCTTCGTCGGTTACTTCGGCCACCCAATCTTTGGGAGCCGGTTTTAAATCCCGTATTTGGGCTAAAATTAAACGAAGCCCTTTTATCCACTCGCTTTGCGGATTGACGATAATTTCAATTTCGCGCCGGTTGGCAGAGGCCATAATGCCTTCGTCCCACGGCAGGAAAACATCAATATTGCGCCCCAGCAAAGACGTATACACACGCTCCATTTCTTCATAAGGGATAGAGCCGGGCGTATCATAAGCATTGCAAATTACGCTGATGCGGTCCAGCGGGTAGCGCTGTTCTTTATAATCATTAAACAACTGTACGGTGGAATTTAAATGGGAACGCGTAGCATGCGTAACCCAAAAAATCTTGTCGGAAATATCAAAAGCAAACGCCTGCATGGGAAAGCTGGAATCCACATCCAAAAAGATATCAAAGGTTTGGGACAGGCGCGATAAAATGGGAATTAAAATTTTAGGGCTAATACTGGCCACTTGTGCACGGGTATTACCTAACGGAAGCACCCCCACCCCCCACTGAGACATGGAAATCTTCCCGCGCAAAAGCCCCCCCACCACGGCAATGTTGGTATTACCCAGCGTGCGCAAAATATCGGCCACGCTGACGGGCTTTTTAATGTTTAAATAAAAACTATGCTCCTGCCGGGCCAAAGGGTCCAGCGGGACGATAAGAACAGGCCTTTTTTGAATACCCGCCCATCCCAATGCCAAATTGAGCACAAGCGTGGTCTTCCCCGCTCCTTCTTTCGGGCCGGAGAATGTAATAATCTTAGCGTCTGTTTTTAAAGAAGGGTCCTGTTCAGCCATAACTGTTATTCAACAACCTCTACCGTTACAAACAAGAACAAAGAGCGCTGGTCTTCGGTTACGTCTTTGCTCTTAAAAAACAAGCCGATTAACGGCAAACGGCCCAAGAAGGGCACGCGGTCTTCCGACACGTTGCGGCTGCTGCTTTTTAATCCGCCGATTACCAATGTCTCCCCGCTGTTGAGCTCCACATGGGTTTGCACCAAACGTTCCAAAATAGAATAAGAGGTGGAAGTACCAATCATAATGGCGCGGGAATAATCCGGCTGGGATACTTTTAATTCCAACTGCAAGTCAATAATATTGCCGCGTTCCGGAATGATGGTAGGCGTTACGTTTAACAATACCCCGTAAGTTTCCATCTGCGTCCCCACGGCACCCTGGCTGTTAACCACCGGGTACGGTATACGCCCACCCACAGATATGTTAGCCTGATTGCCCGAGCTGGTAACAATTTTAGGGTTAGATAAAATCTGCGCACGGCCTTCGTTTTCCATCAGCCTTAAACGGGTGGCTACTGCCGTTTTGCGTTCAAAATCCCCCAAAGAGAAAATCCCGGGGATGGCGGCTTCTTCAAAGTCAAAGATTTGGTTCCATGCAAAACCTTTAACAGAACTCATAGAGCCGGCAATTTCAACCACGTCGGCGCTGACGGATACCAAACGCGTCTTTTTGGCGTGCACGCACGGGGCCGCCAAGGCCACAAATAACACGGCGACAGATAGTTTAGTAATAAAGTTTGTTTTTATCATGATGGTTCCTGTTTACTGAAATAATTTTTCAAATGTAGCAATTTCCATCAGGTAGTTGGCCCCATCGCCGGGGGAACGCAAGATGACGGAAATTTCCCCTTCGGATTGCGCCAAAGCCAAATACTGCGCATCACGCGGGGAAAGAGCCAAAGACAGGGTAGAGCTGTCCGTATAAGCGGCAGCTTCTTCTTCTTTGCTTTGCAAGCCGGCGGCACTCTTGGCATCCAAACCTTGGCCCAAGTTCGCACCGACGCCCAACACTTTAATATTCTGTAAAAGGGTTACCGTTACTTTCTGTTGCGCACCGTTCTTCATGACAGCAGAGAAAGTTAACAAAATATCCACGTTGTCATCCGGTTTAATCATACCGGCAGAAGCAGAATCCACCCGAATGATAAAACCTCTCATTCTGGCCGGGATTTTACTGGAAAGGCCAGCCTCCGGAGACAAAGAGGTAATGGCGTATTTAGAAATTTGATTTCCTTTGGGGATTTGAATGCGGGCAACAGCGTTTTCTACGGTTGAAAAATCCGCATCGGTAGAATAGGTTAATGCATCTTTTTGTACGTATTTGGCCGGTATGGGCACCCATTTTATAGAGTCCCTCTTAATTACTTCCCGCTCTTTAATATCCCGCACGGGCACAAATACCCGTTTAATGACTTTGTCATTTTCTAACTTGCTGGAAGCGCTGTTGACAATCAGCAAATAAACCAATGCCGCGCCCAGCGCCACAATGAACGGCAAGAATACTCCTTTTTTCATAAATTCTCCTTAAAAACGCTGTTAATTAATAAAAATCTATCTTTTATCCGTACTTAAATACATCTTTTCCACAGGCATGCGAGCCTCGGTTTCTATAAAACGGATCCCGTCTCTGCGGGGTTTACTGGCTAAAATAAAACTGCTGCCGGGAAAAAGCAATTTTACAGGATATTTCAGCTCCACCACAATATCCTGATGGCGGTGCGGAGAATACAACGGATCCCGGCCCGTTGTTTCCATTTTTATACTCACTTTTATTCTGTCCCCGGCCGCCCCAAATACCCGGCGCTTGGCCTGGGATATTTTTTGCTGCACCGTCCAACTATTTGGCTGCCCGCTGGGCTCCTTTACGGCTACCATAGCCCCTATACGGGCAAATTCATAGGAAGCGTGATTTGCCAAAAGCGTGTGGTATGCAATATTGCCATATTCCAGGATGAAAAAAACCATCAACATAAATATCGGCAATATTAGCAGTAACTCCACCGTTACCTGCCCATCACGCCCCCTACGAAAAAATTTCATGCGTGCGCCCCGATACTACTCAATGCTGTTTACGCCGCCTAAAATCTTGGCTTTTACGTTTTCAAACACTTCCGGCATCATTTTCTTAACCAAACCGCCCACTAACAGAGCCACACCTACCACAACGGCTAACATCAACATGTATTCCACAGTGTTCTGGCCCTCTTTCTTTTTCAAGCAAGACAAGGCGGCATTTTTTACAGCTTCCAGCTTGTTTTCCAAAGCAATAATGAACTTCATATGCTCCTCCTGATTCTACCAATCAAATTAATTTGCATCATATACTTCTAAAATTACTTTTGCACCCTGTTCAAACTGCATGGGTACAATGTGGGAATAAAAAGCATAAAAAGCTAAAAACGCACCAAATAACGCCGCCGCAGTAATTACATATTCAATAGCGGTTTGGCCTGTTTTACTTTTAAGTATATGCGGTTTTTCCCCTTTTATCATACATTAAAACTGGATACCAATAGCTATCTGTTGCGAAGTGCCCAATGCCCCAAACGGCGTTACGGCATAATCAATGGACGCCCCGTACCCAAATAATTCAGAGCTGTAAATACCAAACCCAAACGATACTTTGGACGTTTCATCCAGCCCCAAACTTTGCAAACCTTTGCTGTCGCTAATACCGGTATTGTCACGCGTATAATACCCAACACGCAAATCAAACCGGGCCACGGAAAGCAAATCTTCCGGAATATGCACTTCCAAACCTACACCATAGCGGGTGTCGTCGTCTTCATAGTCCATCCATTCGCCGGAAATGGTGAAATAACGCGTATTAATATCCGCACCTAAGCGCAAACCTTGCGGCATATCTTCACTATCGCCAATATTCACCAAGGCGCCGCCTAAGCCCAACCAATTTACCAAACGCAATTTTGCACCTACGTCAAAACCTACGCTGGTATAGCGGTTGGTGTCTAACTTTTCATTAATATATTTAGCGGTACCGCCAATTTGCAATTTCTGGCTGAAAAACCCGCGGGCCAAAGATACGCTGCCCACAAAGTTCTGCACCGGGTGCGCACCGGAATATTGCGGGCGGCCCTGTACGTCGCGGTAATCGAAACCGCCCATATCCATATAGTTAAGCGTAACGCCTAAAATGGTTTTGCCCAACGGCTGCAAATACGCTAACGTGCGCGCTTTATAACCTTGCAAATAATCCAAGTAAGAAAATTGCAATTCGCGCGAAGTGGCTGAAGCAGAACCCGCAGGGTTCCAAAACAGGGCTTCCGGCCCGTCGGCAATAGATACATACGCATTACCCAAAGCCTGCGCACGCGGAGAGCCGGCATCAATCTTTAAAAACTGGCTTCCGCTGGTACCGGCCCAGTCGTCAATGGCATAAGCCGGAACATGCACCAAACCGGCAATTAAACAAGCTGCTAAAAGTTTTATTTTTATATTCATAAATCCTTTCTACCTTACGGGACCAAAATTTTCACTACTTTTTGGCAGTGTTCACGCCCGTTTTGGGCTTTGAAATCCACCAAGCCGAAATACACACCGCGGGCAATCTTTTTGCCGTGCTGGTTGGTCTTATCCCAGCGGCAGCGCAAGGCCGCATTGCGCACATTGGCAAAAGAATCATCCGCCACTGTGCCGCTGATATTATTATCCGGGCTGAAAGACAAGGTTTGCCCCATGGTGGTGGTATAGTTATTTGCGTCCACGCAGGTGTAGCCGCTGTCACGTATTAACGTACCGGACAAGGTATACAACTTGATAGACATCGTACCCGGAACAGGCATCTTGGTTACTTCTAACGTACCGTAGGCCTGGCGCAACGGGTTCGGATAGAAGAAGACGGTCTTTTCCCAGTCTTCGCACACGAAGCGTCCGTCACCCACGGCAATGGTGGCTTTATGCAGGTTTTGATACTGATACGTATCGGCCACATAATTCACTTTCCAGTCTGCCGCATCTAACGAGGTATCGTCCCCCGGCACAATTTCGCCGGTAATGGTATCAATATCGGCCGAGTTGGTGGCCGTTACGAAGCGGAACGGATAGGTTCCGTCCGGCACTTCCTGCTGGGCATAGTCGCGTCCGTCCCACTCTTCGGTAATTAACGTGGTGGAAGGGCGGATACCCACAATGGTGCGTACCAATACTTCATTAATATCCTGCACTTCTTTACCCGTGGCCGGGTTGCGCAAGGTACCTTTTTGATAGTCATAAATGGTGGTACCCGGCTTAAAGATTTGGATGGCTACTTTCATGGGCACGGAAATCTGGTAGCTTATCGGCACCACTTGCCCGCGCGCAGCTTGGGCATAACCGTCCACTTCGGCCAAGTCAAACACTTTCAGCAAGTCCGCATTGAGTGTAAGGCTCTTTACCGTTTCCTGATACAAGTTGGCATCCGGATAGTTCTTGGCAATTAAACGCACTTCGTAAATGGCAGATTTTACATAGTAGCCATTATCGTCCGTACCGTCCCAATACACTTTGCGGATGGCGTTTGCGTCAAAATGGCCCGTATCCAAAATGGTGGTGGTAGCCAAATGTTTGCAGACATCACCCACCGCATTGTTTTTGGTGCTGCCGTCCGTGGCCGACGTGGTGCACACATTGGGCTGCAAGGCCACAATCTGCACGTCCACCGTAGAGGCGCGGGATACCGCAAAGTTTACTTCATACGGCGGAACAAAAGCCGTGCCGCTGGATGTATTAAACAGCTGGGGCTGGTTCGGATACACAGCCGTAGAGCCTTCCAGGAAGAACACCGGCCCGCGGGTTACGTTAATGCGGGAATTGGGTTTTTCCGTAGCGTAAATATAGCCCACTTGCTGCACATCTTCCTGCGTTTTAAACGGCTCGCTGACGGCATAGTCAAACTGGGTACCGTCCGTACCGGTTGTATAGGCCCGGTCCGCATAATATAAGGATACGGGCTCATTGGAGCGGGCAGAGATATAGAACGGATACTGCCCATCCGGCACCATTTCATAGGCGCAGGTTTTCAAATCCGTAGAACCTTGGCACTGCTGGGAAGAAGGATTGTAGAAATACAACGCATCCCATTCTTCCACAATGCGGGCCCCTTCACCCGGGCGGGTGGAGCTGGCATCAAAGGTTTTTACAGGCTGCAAACGTACGTCAAGCGCCGTATAATTTTGGTTAGCGGGATAGTTTGTAAATGTTTGGTCATTTACATAAATACATTTTTTACCGGTAGACGCCACTTTGGCCGGGTCCACATAACCGTGGGTCATAATGTCCGTATCGGTCTGGTCGCACACGCGGGGCGGCCAGGTGGCCATTACGCTCTTGGTGGTGGTTACCGTGGTTTGTACTTTATATTTATTTTCCGCATAGCAGGCGGCCAGTTCCGTCGGGTCCGTAATGCCGGGGCACTGGGCAGCCAGTTCATCCTGCGTGGCCAAGGCAACTTCCTCTTTGGTGGTAGTTACCGTGGTGATGTTATTTTCAAAATCTGTTTGGGTGTCATACGTAGTGCCCACCGTGGCAGACGGCACATACGTGGTGGTGGGGCCTTCCACCGTGGTGGAAGAAGTCTGCCCGTTTACCAAAGTATTTGCCGTGGGGATGACCACATCCTTATTATAAATGTTCACCTGAACATTCATGGCTTTAGACAAATAATAGCTGATGGTGGCTTTGGCTTCGCTGTCGCCATACACGTCCGTAGTGCCTACATCAACCACGTGGTACAAGTCCACCGGGAACACCGCCGTGGCCGTGGTTTGCACTTCGGGGAACATGGCATCTTTAGAAGTTACCGCAAACACATAAGTGCCAGGGCCAACCATACGGCCGGCATCGTCGCGCCCGTCCCAGCTTAAGGTATTAATTTGCTGAGACACCGCAGCAGTGCCTTCCTGCGGCGTGAGCATTTTAACCGTCACACCGGCCGAGTTCTGCACGCTGGCTACAGCCACCGCATCGCGGGACAAAATGTATTTGAACACGAACGGATCCAACCCGTATGCCGTGGGGCTGGAGCCCACAGTGGAATAGCTGACCGGTTGGATGGTAATATCCACCAATCCGCGTTCCACCGGCATCGTGCCAACTGTATAGGTAGCGGTCTTTACGGCATCATACGTAACACCGGCCGCATTGGTATACTGGGAACCTTCCGCATACGGAATTTCAGCCCACAGTACATATACATAGTTACCGTCCGGCATGGGGGCACCATAGAAGAACTGTTTGTTGTCCAACGACGGGATTGCCGTGGGCGTACCGCTGACAGGGCACACAGCCGTATTGGTACAAGTACCGTCCCACTTGGTGGTATAGGTAGCGCGGGAACCGCGTTCTTCCACAGAGGAGTAGAGCAGGAAGCCTGTACCCGCTTTAATGGCAGGGCCTTGCGCCGTACCGGTGGCAGACGGCACCAAAGAAGTAAATTGTGTACCGGGCGAGTATACCTGGAAGTATACTTTGGAAGCTTCCGTGGGTACATATTTAATGGTGGCATAAGCTGTGGCCATTTTATTCAAGCCGGCAACCACCACGTCCGTCAGTTTCAAAGGATCTAAGGACAGCTGGCGGGTTACCGCGCGGGAGAAGTCAATCCCCGGCCATTCATCCTGAGATTTGGCCTGGATGGACACCACATAGTTACCCGCAGGCAACAGGCGACCGCTGTCGTCACGCCCGTCCCAAGAGTCAAACTCTACCAGTTGTTTATCGGAAGACTGGCCTTTCATACCTTCGCCCAAGCGGGGCTGCCAATCCACCAACAGGCGGCGCAAGTTGGCAGTATCTAAATTGGCCGGGTCAGCCGTGCCGGTATAAGAGCTGTCGCTAGAGGTGGAAGCATCATAAATAGCGATGCGCACGTCCGCATCTTTACTTAACCGATACGCTAACGTATACGGCTGAGCGGAAACAGACGTGATATCACCCACCACCGTAGGCGTGCTGCGCACGGTGTGCACGTTGGTAACGTCCACCTGTATCGGGATTTGGTTTTCACCCGGGTAAGGGACAGAAGAATCAATGGTAATTTTATCTACGGTAATGTTGTCTCCGGGCACATCGCTCTGCACCGTGGCGCGGAAGCCGTACTGGCCGTTCATTTTACCAAATTCACCGCTGATTTCATAAGAGCCGTCCCACCCGGCGCAGAAAGACATTGGGCTGCCGTACTCTTTACCGTTATTATCAAAAATTACACAGTTGCTGGAACCAGATACTCCGCCATATTGGTTTGTACAACACTTTTGTGGATTGTTGTTATCGCAGCCTGTGGTAGTAAACTTGAAACAAGAAGCATCTGCTTTATCAGTTCCGCACTGAGAAGGACCCGAAGAAGCACCCTCAGCCACACACCAGCTGGTTGTACTGGTACCGTTACAATAATACAAAGCGGAAGGGCAGGTGGTTCCGTTGGAGGCATCATAACAATGGTAAGAACCGCAAATATAATCTTCCGCCTCCACCGTGCCGGTTTCGCCGGCGCCAGGATACATCGTCAAGGTGCGGATAGGCGGCGTATCGCTGCTGCTGGCTATATTTTTGCCGTTTTCATATTTAACAATATCAAATTTAATGGTTTGTAAAGGGAAAGCAATGGAATAGGTACTCATCGCCAAAGGCTTATTGGCGCAGTAAACCGTCATACATAAACCCAAGCACTGGTTAGGATAATTATTGGCAACACCCGGGCCGGGATAAGGCTGGTCATATTCAATTAAAGCGGAGTTCTCCCAAGGGTCAGCATAAGTGGAACCGTTGGCATTAGTAATATCGGTTGATACAAAGCTGCGGTTTGACGGATCTGTTTTTAAGTTACCGCTAAAATCAGCCGCACTCCAACCGCAGTATTGCTGGGCCGTTTCCGTTGCCCCATTTTGGTAAAACACCCCGGCAAATTTTACGTCTGCCTGGGCCTGGCCAAACACGGGGGTGGCCGTCAATACAAAAAACAAAGGCAAAGCCGCCAAAAAGGCTACTTTACCAAGTAAAATTTTCCACATGCTTTTATTAGTAATTGTGTTCATTGTGCAATTTTCCATAACCTTAAACCGGCTACTGTTTAATTGAATATATTCCAAATCGATTGTGCCGTACCGATAATACGACGTGCCGGTCCAACGCATACAATATATTATATATAAAAATACGCGTCGTGCCTGCTTCTATAAATTTTTGCAACTTTTGGAGAACTTGTCAACTGTTTTATACTCCTTGCTGTGGGCGGAAATTATTCCTCCGCACCGGCCACATCGCGGTATAAAGCAAAAGAACCGCGGCCGGACTGTTTTACCGCATACAAAGCCTTATCCGCCTTCTCCAGCAGGGAAGATTCGTCCTTCCCGTCCTGCGGAAAGACGGAAATACCCTGGCTGATGCTTAAATGTACGTCTTTTCCCTCCGTATACCGGGTGGGAAGCGTAATAGCGCGTATACGCTCCTGCAGGCGTTTGGCAATGATTTTTGCCTCTTCCCCATTGGTACGGGGGAGCATAATAATCATTTCGTCCCCGCCAAAACGGCATGGAAAGTCCGTCTGCCTTAAACTGGTGCGTATCACGCGGGCTACCTCTTTTAAGGCCCAGTCACCAATTTGGTGGCCGTAGCCGTCGTTAATCTGCTTGAACAGGTCAATATCCAAGATGATTAAAGACATAATTAAATCAAAGCGTTTGGAGCGGTAAAGCTCCTCGGCAAATTTTTCGTTAAAGAAACGCCGCACCGGCAGTTTGGTCAGCTCGTCATAGTTAGAGAGTTCCTGCACACGTTCAAACAGCATAGCGTTATCAATAGAAAGGGCAATTTGAGTAGAAAACTGTTTTAAAGAGATAAAATCCAAATACCCGATTTTGCGGCGGGAAAGCAAATTATCAAATGTTAAAAACCCCACCTTGTTGCGCTGCACTTTAAGCGGAATATAAATCACGCTGCGGCGGGACGTATAGGTATTGGGGGAGTCAAACACTTCGCGCAAGAGCTCTTTTTCCCCCTCTTTTAAGGCGCTTTCATCCTGCACGGTTACCTGGCCGGAAATATCCGCCCCTAAAATAGACTTTATTTTCGTGCCGTCATAATTGGTTAAATACAGGCGTACGCGGTCAAAGCGGAAATACTTTTGCACACCTTTTAAAATCAGCTCCAAGCCGTCATTAAGCCGCAAAGACGAGGCAAAAATGGTGGCCAGCTGGTTTAACGCCGTAGATACGGCCAAACGCTGGTTTTTGGCTTGGTCAATTTCCGTATTGCGCAAATTGTGGGAAATTTCTTCCGCCAGGGCTTTTATCAGTTTTTCTTCCTGTGCGGTAAACACGCGGTTTTTGCGAAAGCGCTCCATACGTATCACGCCCACGCGCTCTTCCATATACGTCTTTAGCGTTTCCCCGTTGATGGACATAGCCGGCCGCTGCCAGCGCACCAACACATAGGCCGCCGGGTAGCTTAAATCCGTGCTGATTACAAAACCTTCCCGAAGCAGGGTTTTCAAAAACATCGGTTCGTTAATGACGGAAATATCTTCCTGCATGTCCATACAGTATTCTTTCTTGCACATCATTTTAAGCGACAGGAGGGCACGGTCCTGCTGCCAGTCAAAAAAGTACACTCTGTCCAGCTTAAATAAATTGCGCAAAACAGGCAGGGCGCATTCCAACAGTTCCCGCTTGTTCTGGAAAGACTGGTTCAACTGCTTATGAAATTTATACAGGGTATAGGATTCTTTATCAAACATAAATTACCCCTCATATAAGGACAGTAAATAATTGATTTCTTTGCTAGCGCTGTCCAGTTCCCGGTCCAGGCTGGCCATGGTAAAGCGGCTTTCCACAATTTGGGTGGCGCTTACGGCCAACACTTTATTTAAAATTTCAATAACCGTCCCCGTTACCGTTATATTAGGCAGGGTTTTGGCCGAAGCCAAAATGCTGCCGTACGTTTGCAACCGGCGGGCCGAAGAAAAAATAAACTGTTCAAAAGCGTCTTCAAACGCGGGGAACACTTCCATCATGCCCGCGTAGCGGATTTGGTTATCGGTCCGGGCGCACCATTTTATAAAGGCCAGGGCGTTTTCTTTTTCTTTAGACAGCACGTTCACCATCAAGTTCATGCCGGACAGATAAGAAAAATACACATTGCCCGTAGTAGGTACCGGCACCGTTTTTACGCGCACACCGCGTTTGGTGTCAAAGCTGGCCACCCCCTGCTTGCGGGACATTAAAATACTGGCCTTGCCGGAAATCATCGTTCCTAGGCTGCCGCGTTCGCGCAAAATGGGCATATAATTTTTTAAGGCCAGGGTAACGTAATCTTTCATACCCGCTTTAAACTGGGCTGTGTGCACCAGGCTTTGTTTAAAATCGGCCGATATTAAATCGGCCCCGCGGTCCCAAATGGCGGGCAGGGCACTGCGTACGGAAAGGGAACCCCGCCAATCGCTGTTTTGCATAGGGTAATAGCCGGGGTTATCTTTAAAAGTATGTTTTAAAGCTTCACAAATTTGCAAAAGGCCTTCCCAGGTGGCCAGGTCCTCTTCCGGGTGGGAGGAAACTAATTTTAAATGGTCCCCGCGGTAATGCAGGGCACTCATATCAAACCACCAGGGATAGGAATAAATATCCTTTGTACCGGGCAAGTAACAATGCGGTTTAAGCGGGAACAGGACGTTATTTAAGGAAAGGCCCGGGTCCAGCTTGGATAAATTTTCCGCCACGCCGGCGCGCGTTAAAAGCGCCGTCCAATAATGCGGGATTTGGATTACGTCCGGTATTTCCTCTTCCGGGGTGGGGTTTTTAATGGTAAAAATTTTACGCCACAATACATTGCGCGTAAACACGTGCACGGTAATATCCACTCCCGGGTATTCTTTTTTAAACAGGGCAGTGAGATGGGCGTAATCCTCTTTGGTGCGGGCGCCGGAATCCGGCATTACCCAAATAATCATAAATTACCTCCAGGTATGCACTTTCATGTTGGGATTAATATTAATATCCCACGGAAGCGGCTTACCTACGGATTGGGCATAAATTAATTTTTTATAAGCGGCCAAGGCAATCATGGCGGCATTATCCGACGAGAGTTTGCGCTCCACAAAGCGCACCGTTAAGCCGGCCTCTTTGCCTTTTTCTTCCATCATTTGCCGCAGCAAGGTGTTTCCCGCCACGCCGCCGCCTACGGCAATTTGTTTTACTTTATATTTTAGCGCAGCTTTAATGGTTTTGGTTACTAAAGTTTCCACCACGGCCGTTTCAAACGAGGCGCACACATCCGGCACGCTTACGTTTTGGTGGTCCCGCAAATAATAGCTGACGGCCGTTTTAATCCCGCTGAACGAAAAATCCCACGTGCCGGGCAGCAAAGGGCGCGGGAAATGTATGGCGTCTTTATTGCCCTGCAATGCCTGCTTGGATACCTGCGGCCCGCCGGGATACGGCAAGCCCAAAAGCTTGGCTACTTTATCAAAAGCTTCGCCGGCGGCGTCATCACGCGTGCGGCCTAGCTCTTTATACACGCCGTAATCTTTTACATATAAAAGTTCCGTATTGCCGCCGGATACCACCAACGCCACCAGCGGAAACTGAAGCGGGCGGCAAACGCGGTTTCCTTCAAACTCACACGCAAACAGGTGGCCTTCCAAATGGTTTACGCCAATTAAAGGCACCTGCTTATAGGCGGCCAAAGTTTCCGCCGCCACACGCCCCACCATAAGCCCCCCCGGCAGGCCGGGGCCGCTGGCAAAGGCAACGCAGTCTATGTGATGGCCCCCCAAAGCGGTTTCTATCACGGCGGCAATTTTGGCCGCGTGGGCGCGGCTGGCCAGTTCGGGCACTACGCCGTGGTATTTTTTGTGTTCGTCTATCTGGGAGTATACTACGTTAGACAACAGCTCCTCCCCCCCGCGCAAAACAGCGGCGGAGGTTTCGTCACACGTAGATTCTATACCTAAAATTGTAAAATCTTTTTTCATAAATACTGCACCCGTTTATTTGGCCTGTTTATCGGAAGATTTTTCCTCCGCTTTTTTATCCTGTTTTTCAAGCTGGGCGTCTTTAGCGCTTTCGGCTTTTTTAGCTTCTTTGAAAGCACCTTTCTTAGTGCCGGCGGCGGCTTTCTTTTTGGCCTCTTTCTTAGCCTTGGCTTCTTGGGCTTCTTTTTGGGCCTGCTCCAGGGTTAAATCCCCTTTCAAGTAAGCCACGGCTTTATCCAGCACCGGGTCAGCCTCTTTAAATTCCGGCATAACAGGCGCTTTGCCGGGGGTGTATACCACATTATTATACTGCATAAAAACTTTAATTTCTTCTTCCGGGTCCACCACTACTTCAATATCCGGGAAGATGCCGCCCTCGTCCGCCTTGGATTTATCGCGGTAATCGCGCTGGATCAATTTGCCGGACGGCGTATAATATTTGGCAATGGTCAGCCGCAGGCCAGCCCCGCCGCTAAGCGGCAAAACTTGCTGCACGCTGGCTTTGCCAAACGTGCGCTGCCCCACAATAACGGCCCGTTTATTATCCTGCAGGGCGCCGGATACAATTTCGCTCGCGCTGGCAGAACCCTGGTTTACCAAAACCGCCATGGGGATATCCGCGTACGGGGCTTTGGCGTCCGTCTTAAATTCCTGGTAAAATTCCTGCTTGCGGCCTTTGGTGTATACAATCATTTGCTTCTGGCCCATAAACAGCTTGGCCATATCCACCGCACCGTTAAGCAAGCCGCCGGGGTTAAAGCGCAAGTCCAACACCAAAGACTGCATACCCTGTTTTTGCAAATCTTTTAACGCTTTGTTTAAAGCTTCCATGGTGTGGCCGGAAAAATCCACCACATACACATAACCGATTTTACCCGGCAACATGCGGTGGTATACCACTTCCGGAATGATTTTTTGGCGTTTAAGCGTTAAATCCGGCAGGGTTTTATATTCGCCGGTTTTGGCGTCTTTGCGGCTTAAAGTAAGTTTTACTTTGGTGCCCACCTCACCGCGCATTAAATCCACGGCGTCGTCCAAGCGCATATCGGAAAGATCTTGGTCGTCCACAAATAAAATGCGGTCCCCGGGCATTACGCCGGCCTTAAAAGCAGGGGTGCCGGGCATGGGGCTCATAATGGTTACGTATCCGTCCACCATTTGCAGGCGGATACCTAAACCGCCAAAATCACCCCGGGTATCATTTTTTAAAGTTTTGTAATCTTTGGGTTCCAAATATTGGGAAAAATCGTCCAGTTCCCCCACCACGCCTTTGATGGCGCCGGTAATCAGCTGGTCCGTATCGGTATTTTCCACATAGTTTTCTTTTACGTATTCCAGCACGTCTACAAAAGTACGTATTTTGCGCAGTCCGCCGTCCGCCGCCGCATAAGCATACGGGAAAAGCGTCCCCACAAAAAACAAGCTTGCCGCGGCAATTGCCCAAGCACTGACTTTTCTGTTCTTCATAATTACCTCATCAAATTTATTTTAACCATTTTAAAGGATCTACGGCTTCCGTCCCTTGGCGGATTTCAAAATACACGGCATAGCGCCCCGTACCGGAAGACGTTTGCGTATCCGGCCCCGCCGTACCTAATACCCCTTGGCTGGGCAGTTTGTCCCCCACGGAAACTTGTATTTCCAACAAGAACCCGTAAATGGAGAAGAAGCCTTTTCCGTGGTCCAAAATGACCACGTTGCCGTAGGAGCGGAAAGGCCCCGCGTAAATTACGCTGCCGCCGGCTGCCGCACGGACGGACTGCCCGCGCGTGGCGGCAATTTTAATCCCTTCGCGGAAAATCCACGTATTTAAATCCGCGCGGTATTCTTTACCAAATTTGCTTAACACTTTACCCGTTACCGGCCACGGCAAAGACTTGGGTGGCACGTCTATCGTCGGCCCGCCGGAAGCGGCTTTTTTGGTGCTGCCGGCCGCCTTTTGAGCGGCATTTTCTTTGGCTACCTGCGCCTTGCGGGAACGTTCAAACTGGGCCAGCAAATCGTTTAATTCTTCGGCGGAGCGGTTTAACTCGTTAATTTCTTTGCGCACCGCTTCCACTTTGCGTTTGGTAAGATCCAGCGCGGTTTTTTTCTTGCGGAAATTGGTGGAAATAACTTCCCGCTCTTCTTCCAACTTGGAACTGCGCGCCTGCAGTTGTTTATTTTTTTGCTCAAAAGTGGAGATTTTTTTGCCCGTTTGTTTTTGTTCCTCGTTCATGGCGGCGGTAAAGGCCGCTTTGTGGGTAATCATACGGTCCACAAAAATTTCTTCTTCCAGGCTATATCCTTCCGGGCATTCGTAACAGCGCGGGGTAAAATAATATTCGTCCAGTTCGTCCAATACGGCGCGCTGCCACATAGGCATGCTTTTTTCCAACACGGCCAGTTTGTCCGCCGTGGAAAGAAGCGTTTGTTCAATATAAGAAATGTCCGCCTCCACCTGGTTTTTTTTGCGTTCAGCCTCGCGGCGTTTTTTATCCAGGGCGGAAATTTCCCGCGCAATTTTTTGTTCCTCCGCGCGGTATTTTTTTAGTTCATTTTCTTTTTGGGCGGCTTGGCTTTTTAAACGCGCAAGCTCCTTGCGTTTGTCCTCCGCTTCGTTAGAGAACAAACAAGGAGCCCACAACAAAAATACAAAAAGCGTTAAAATTTTTGCCATTTAGTTAAAGTCCACCCCATTAGCCCGCAGAGCACAAACAGCGCGGCCTGGCGCCCGACCGACGTAAAGGAATTCAGCGCCGGCAACAAATAGCCGGACGGATACACCAGCGCCGCTATAAACACCAAAGACGCCGCCGCCGCCAACACGCCGGAAAATACCCCCGCCCCCATATGCCGGGCAGAAGCAGGGTATGCCTCTACCAAAAACATAAAAAACACCAATAGTAACAACGCAAACACCATGGCCATATTTACTATGCGCAAACACAGCCCCACCAAAAAGATGGTGCGCGCGTGCTGCGGGCTGTATTTAGGCGATAAGCCCTGGTATTCCGCCGCCAAGTTATCCACAAAAGGCCCTATATTATTGACCGCTTTGTAATTTAACTTAAGCTCAAAATAAGCCGGCATTTTGTTGCGGCCCATTAAAAGAAGCGCCTCCGTCAGCTGGGGGTTCTTTTTTTGCAATGCGGCCAGTGCGTCCGCCGGGGAAAACAACTTTACTTCCATAATGTCTTCCTTGGCGCTTAGGCTTTCGCCCATTTGGGTAAGGTCTTCGGTTTTTACTTCCGGGTCTACGGTTAAGATGACCTTAAACTCATTATCCAAGCGGGTAAAATAGTCCTTTAGCTGTACTTGCGTAAAGCTGACTACCTGCAACAGCACCGCCACCGCAAACGTAAGCGTAAACACGCGGCGGTACAGGCGGAAAATATGTTTGGACTTGCGCTTCTTCGGCTCCAAAAAATCATCCATAAATTAATCCTCGTCTTCTTCGGGCAGGGTGTCATTCCAACCCAGGGCCTGCATCAGTTTGCCTTTTAACTGCGTGTTATGATACACGCCTGTAAACCCGTCATACCCGCCATACGCCACGCCAATTAACATGCCAGACGTGTGGGACCCCGTATTCCAGCTAAGGCCTTTTACCTGGTTAATATGCTTTTTAATGGCCTCATAATCGGTGGGGTTTTCCAGACCGGATAAATCAATATGATACCCCAAAGCCTTATCCATCATGGCCTGCATGGCGGCCGGGGTTTGTTTTTCTTTGGGAAGCTTTTTAAAGTCTTCGTTTACGTAAAACAACACGCGGGACTGTTTGGCCAAGTTATCAAATTCTTTATAGTCAATATAGTCCGTATCGCCGCCGTAAAGCATTTCCCCCTGGGCGTTTTTGTGTTTTACCTGGTCCTCATCCAAATGGCGGTAAGCAAAAGCCGGGGCGCCGGTTTCGTGGTCGGCGTTTAAATAGATAAGGGTGTCTTCGTTCTTATCGGCAAAAGCGGTTAAAACCGGCAGGGTTTCATCCAGCGTGAGCATTTCGTAATAAGAAGCACCGCCGTCATTTTCGTGCAAGGCCCAGTCAATTTTTCCGGCTTCCACCATCAACACAAAGCCCTTTTCGTTCTGGGAGAGCACGCGCAGGGCGGCCTCGGTCATATCCTTTAAGGTGGGCACATTGGGGTTTAAATCTTTTTCAATATAAAAGGGCATGGCTTCTTCGGTAAATAAACCCAGCAGTTTCTTGCCTTTGGCGTTAGCCAGCTGTTTTTTGTTTTTTACAATCGTGTAGCCTTGTTTTTTAGCCTCTTTTAACAGTTTTTTATTTTCACCCTTGGAAAAATATTTAAGGCCGCCGCCTAAAATAACGTCCGTGCCGGAAGCAATCATCTGCCGGGCAATGTCATACTTTTGGCCGCGGCTGCGGGAGTGGGCCACAAAGCCGGCCGGGGTAGCGTCCGTTACGTACGCGTCGGAAATAATACCGACGGACAACCCACGCGCTTTGGCTTCTTCCATAATGTTTTTTACGTCCAGGCCGGAATAATCCTGCCCGATATAATCCGGCAGGGAAAACTGCCCCGTGGCCATTTGTGTGGCCGCGCCGGCGGAATCCGTAACAATGCTGGCGTGGGTGTTGTTAAAATAAAGCCCCACGTCGGAATCGTTAATAAATTTTTCCAAATAAGATTTTTGGTCCGGGTAAGACGGGTTATGACCGTTGCGTACAGCCTCCATAAAAAACCCCATGGCGGAAGGGCCCATGCCGTCCCCAATCACCCAAATTAAATTTTTAGCCGTTTTGGCCTGTGCGCCAAACGCAAAGAAACATACAAAAACTACCAACAACCATTTTTTCATAAAGGGAACACTCCTAATTTACCGTTCTTTTATACAAATCAATATATTCCTGGGCGGACTTATCCCAAGAGTTGTCCACCGTCATGGCGTTTTTAACCAGTTTAGCCCATTGGGGTTTATCCGCATATACTTTAAGGGCTGTTTCCAGGGTGGAGGCAATGCCGTTTTCGCTCAGGTTTTCAATAAAAAACCCGGTAGCGTTGGAAGCGGGATACCCCGTTACCGTATCGGCCAGCCCGCCCACGCGCGTAACCACCGGCAGGGTGCCGTATTTCATGGCAATCATTTGGCTAAGTCCGCAAGGCTCAAAGCGGGAGGGCATTAAAAACAAATCCGCCCCCGCGTAAATTTTGTGGGCCAGTTCTTCGTCCAGCTTACCGCGGTAAGCCACGCAGGTTGGGTTGCTGCGGGCTAAGGCCTGGTAGGCTTTTTCCAGGCGCGGCTCCCCCGTGCCCAGCACGGTAAACAACACGCGCCCTTTATAGCGTTCAATAACGTTTACCACCGTGTCCAGCCCTTTTTGATAGTCCAGGCGGGATACAATACCCACCACCGGTTTATCCGGGTTTGGCTCCAAGCCGCATTCCTGCAGTAAAAGCATTTTGCAGGCGGTTTTGCCGCGAGGGAAATCAAAACTGTCATAACCCACGGGCAGGATGGGGTCGGTCTCCGGGTCCCAAATTTCGGTATCAATACCGTTCACAATACCGCAGAAATTTTTGCTGCGGTAGCGCAAAATGCCTTCCAGCCCGAAGCCTTTGGAAGGATCGTTTTGAACCTCTTTTGCATAGGTAGGGCTTACGGTATTGATGTTATCGGCAAACACCAAACCGCTTTTCAAGAAACTCATACCGCCGTAATATTCAAATTTGTCCGGCGTATAATCTACCGGGTGGAAGCCGGCTTTTTCATACGTGGAATAAGGATAATGCCCCTGATAGGCAATATTGTGAATGGTAAACAAACTGCGCGTGCGGGTGTAGAAAGCGTCCAGCTTATACACGGTTTTTAAATAAGCCGGGATAAGGCCGGTTTGCCAGTCGTGGCAGTGGATAATGTCCGGCCGGAAACCCACAAATTTGCACCCTTCCAGCACGGCGCGGCAGAATAAAATAAAGCGTTCATCGTTATCGGGGTATTCCCCGTTTTTGGTGCGGTAAAGTTCGGGGCGGTCAAAATATTTGCGGTTGCCTATAAAAAATACAATCACCGACCCCCAGTTAATGTAAGACAGCGTGACCTGTTCTATGCGGTCCCCTATGGGGATCAAATACACCCCGGGTACCACTTTTAAGGAAGATACCCGCGTAATGTTGCGGTAATGCGGCAGAAATAAAATAACCTTATTTCCTCTGCGCATGCCCAGCTGCTGGCTGAGTGCACCCACCACGTCTGCCAATCCGCCTGTTTTACAAAAAGGGAATGCCTCGCTGGCGGCCATAACGATATTCATGGTTATTTATCCTCCTCTGCCCCGCCGGCGGCGGGTGCGTGTTCTTCCTGTTGGGTTTCTATTGCTAAAGCTTCTTGTGTAAACTGTGCTTCCAATTCTTTTTCGCTTACGGGTTGCTGCGCCGGGGCCTCTTGGGGGGCCGCTTCGGCAGTGTGTTCATTCTGCCCTGGGGCAGTTTCCTGCGGCGGCAAAGCGGCGGGTTCTTCTTCCATACCCGGCAGGCCCGCCTGGTTTAAAGCTGTTTTATTGTAAGAAGTGCGGGTAAAGAACGGGTCCGCCCCGCCGTCCAGCGCTTCCAGTTTTTCGGCTCCTTCCAATTCTTCCAGCGGGATGATGGCCGGCTCCCCTACCGGGGGCAGCTCTTCATCAAAAGGCAAGTCCGCCTGTTTTTCATGCAAAGACTTGGCCGCAAAAACCTGCAGGTCCGGCAGTTCGGACACTTTGTTTAAACCAAACATTCTTAAAAATTCGTCCGTCGTTCCATACACCATCGGGCGGCCCACGGTATCTTTTTTGCCCACCACGCGCACCAAACCGCGTTCCAGCAGGCGTTCCAGGGGGCCGGCCACATCCACCCCGCGTATAGCTTCCATTTCCGCGCGGGTGATGGGCTGTTTGTAGGCGATAATGGCCAAGGTTTCCAGCGCCGCGTTGGAAAGTTTGGTGGTCATTTTTTCGTTATATAATTTACGCACCCAGCGGCCGTATTCCGGCTTGGTGGCCATTTGATAGCCGCCGGCTACTTCCACAATTTGCAAAGCACTGCCCTGCTGGGCGTATTGCTGGGTTAATTCTTTAATAATATCCAGCACCTGGGCGGCATTGACGATTTCCACCACTTCGGCCAGGCGGGAAGGTTTAACGGGCCTGTCCGTAATAAACAAAAGGGTTTCTATAATTTTCTTTACGTCTTCGGTTGTTTCCACCAGTTGCGTTTGGTTTTGGCTTTCTTGTGTTTCCATAATTAAGCGGCCTCCCCATGCATAAGGGTTTTAAAATCTTTGTCTTTATTTTCCGGGTTTAAATAAATGCGTATATCGCCGCCGCGCTCATCCTGCCGGGCCAGCAATTTTTTAATTTTCATCAGCTCCAGCACCGCCATAAAACAGGTGATAATGCCCCGTTTTTTGGTTTCCCCCACAAAAATATCGTCCAGCAAAATCCATTCCCGGTGGGAAAGCAGAGAAATGACCTTTTCCATTTTGCTTTCAATGGGGAATTCCTCTATTTTCAGCATTTCCACCCGTTTGCGTTCGTCCAAACGGTCAAAAGCGCGTTTTACGGCGGCCAGTAAATCAAACATTTGCAAATTGATGACTTTTTCGCCGTTGTCAAAAATAGGGGCAGAGCGGTAAAACTGGTCTTTTAAAGCCTCGTGTTTTTGTTCCAAAAATTTGCTGGCTTCTTTGTATTTTTGATACTCCACCAGTTTGGCAATTAATTCTTTGGCCGGGTTGGGGCCTTCGTCCTCCGTGGTGGGGGCCTGGCTGGGCAGCAGCGTTTTGGCTTTTATTTGCATAAGCGTGCTGGCCATGACCAAAAACTCCCCCGCCACTTCCAAATTAAGCTCCTTCATTACGTTTAAATAATCCAAATACTGCTTGGTTATTTCCGCAATGTTTACGTCGCACACATCCAAATTGTCTTTTTTGATAAGGTGAAGCAGAAGGTCCATCGGGCCTTCAAAGACATTAATGTGTACGTTGATAGGAGCCGGGTTTATCATTTTATAATCCGCATGGCCTTTTTAGCTTCCAGCAGCACCGGGGCGGCGGAAGCGCGGGCCTCCTCTTTGCCCTGTGCCACAATTTTGGCAAGCTGGGCTTTGTCGGCCTCAAAAATTTTGCGCCGTTCATTAAAGGCCGAAAGTTCCGGCTCCATTAACGCAAACAATTCTTTTTTGCAGGCCACACACCCCAAGGCCCCGGCTTTGCATTCCGCACAGCGGGTTTGATAATTGGGGTTGTAAATTTTATGAAAAGCATACACCACGCAGCCTTCCGGGTTGGCGGGGTCATTGGCTTTTTTCTTGTTCGGGTCCGTATACATGGACATTACTTTCTTGCGCACGCTGTCCACATCTTCGCCCAAATCAATGGTGTTGTGATAAGATTTGGACATTTTATGCCCGTCCAGCCCCGGCACCTTGGCAACAGACGTAAACAACGGCTTGGGCTCCACAAATACGTCCACCCCGTAAATATCTTTAAAACGGCGCACGATATCGCGTGCAATTTCCAGGTGGGCGGTTTGGTCCTGCCCCACGGGCACAAACTCTGCCCGCTGGATTAAAATATCCACAGCCATTAAAACAGGATAGCCCAAAAAGCCAAAGGAAGAAATGTCTTCATCCGTCAGCCCTTTTACGCGTTCGGCCAGCGGGGTGTTTTCGTCCCCGGCTAACTGGCCGGCATATTTGCGGGCCAACAGCTCCTGAATTTGTTCCTTATAGGTGGGGTTTCTAAGCAACCACCCAAGCGGGGTAAGCATACAGAGAAGGGTATTTAATTCGCTTACTTCGGGCACGTCGGACTGGATAAAAATGGTGGATTGTTTGGGGTCTAACCCGGCAGTAAGCCAGTCTACCAGCATTTCCTCGCTATTATAGGCCAAATTTTGGGTATGGTCATACGCCGTGGTAAGGGCATGCAAATCCGCCACGAAAAAGAAACAGCGGTAATTTTTTTGCAAAGCCACCCAATTTTTTAATGCTCCGTGATAATTGCCCAAATGGAGCCGGCCCGTGGGCCGCATACCTGAAACAACGATTTTATTGCTAGTCATAATACAAAATACCTCTACAGAAGTAACAACTTATTTAACAAATTTAAAATAAAGTACGTGGGCGGAAGCAAGAGATATTTCACGCCTCCCGTCAGTATCAACGCCAGTACAATATACATACCGTAGCGCCCAAACAAATGCTGGTAACGCACGGAAGCCCGCACCGGCAAAAGGGAAGCCACAATATTGCCCCCGTCAAGCGGAACAATGGGCATTAAATTAAACACGGCAAGCAGCACATTAATCAACACCCCGTACTGCAAAAACACAAAAGCCTGCTCCACCCCGGCACGCGGCAGCGGAGCCAGCAATAAAATTTTCATCACCAGCACCAATACCAGCGCTAGCAGCAAATTAATGCCGGGCCCGGCAGCGGCCACTTTACCCATATCTTTTTTAGGGGAATGAAGCCTTAACGGATTAACCGGCACAGGCTTTGCCCAACCGAAAAGCGGCATGCCGAAAATATAGCAAAATAGCGGCACCGCCAGCGTGCCTATCATATCCACATGCGCAATGGGGTTTAAGGTTAAACGCCCGCTTAAATAGGCGGTATCATCCCCCAGGCGGTAAGCAGCCAGGCCGTGGGCAAACTCATGCAATACTATGGAAAAGAATAAAATGGGTATATATACAATGATTTCCATATATGGTAATTCTACTAATTTATACCCCCTCTTGCACGGCTGTTTTGGCAAAAAAAAGCTTTTTGAGCTCTTTTTATAAACCCGGCTGAAACACTATTTTGCACTATTTAAAAAAAATACTTGACTTACCGCCCAAAACTAACTATATTTACTAAATATTCGGTAATAAAGGGGGAAAGCAGGAACATGCCGCTAAAAACATTAACTGATATTAACCGCCTTTTAACAGCCATTACTCATTACAGCCAAACGCTTAACCAACCCGGGGTATATGCGCTTTGGTGCCAGGAAGGAAACAGCAAACGTTTATTATCCGTACGCCCCAGCGACGATTTACGCCGCAGCCTGGAAGTATACGACACCCTGCAAACTTTGCGCGTGCACAGCGGCAACAAAATTACGTTTTCGGTAGGGTATATGCCGCGGTCTTCTTCTATTGAGCGGGAAACGCTGGCCAGGTTTTTATCCCGCAATTTTTCGGCACAGGCCGGTTGATTTCCATTTGAAAAGCAAAAAAGCCATAAACCGTTCTTGGTTTATGGCTTTTTTTATGCATTAAAAACTATTTTTTAGGCAGGCTCTCCACACAGGCCAAAGCCTCCGCCGGGGTGGATATCTGCCCCCGCCATTGTAATTCCGCACAATAATCCAACGCGGCCGATATTTTACTGCCCACAAAACCGCGGTTTTTTAAATCACTGCCGCGGATTAGGCAAGGCTCCAACGCAACAGGCGGCAAAGAAGGATATATAAGGCGAAGAATTGTTTTTTGCAAATCCGTAAGCGGGGCCATGGGGCAGCGGCATGCCGCACACACAT
This sequence comes from uncultured Elusimicrobiales bacterium, assembly GCA_944327085.1. Lineage (GTDB taxonomy): Bacteria > Elusimicrobiota > Elusimicrobia > Elusimicrobiales > Elusimicrobiaceae > Avelusimicrobium. Next base: position 77,189 of record CALVGG010000005.1, read on the forward strand.
TTAACGCCGGCTGAAGTTCCTGTGTTATTTCTTTGGGCAGGTGTAAAGATTTTAAAAAATCCTCGCCGTCTTTGCCCATCATACACACCAACACGCCTAAACGCTCCTGCATGGTTTGGGCTTTGGCGGCCGCAGCGTTCCATTTTAAACCCGGGTAAATAAAATCCAACAAGCTGTATGTTTGCAGTAAAGCAAATACGGCCTGCGGCTGTTTTTCTTCCAAAATTTTGACAAACTCCCGGCTTACACGCTCCCGCGTGAGCAAAAGCGGGTATTGCTGGGCAACGGCTTCTTTAAATAAAACTTCCGTTTCGGGGGCCAATTTCCAGCCAAAACGCCCCGCAAAGCGAAGCGCCCTAAACAGGCGCGTGGGGTCATCCAAAAAGCTTTTATCGTGCAGAATACGCACCAGGCCGAGGTCTATGTCCTGCCGGGCGCCATACGGGTCAAAAGAGGAAGCAAAATCCTGCGGCCACAAACTAACAGCCCACGCATTTACGGTAAAATCCCGCCTGAACAAATCATCTTGAATGTTGGACGGCTCCACCACCGGCAGGGCCGCGGGGTGAGGGTAACTTTCTTTGCGGGCGCGCACCAAATCCAGCTTTAAGCCGTTTTCCAGCTCTACCCGGTAGGTGCCAAACTGGGTAAATTTGCGTTTTTTCCCGCCCCAGCGCCGCAGGCATAAATTAGCCAGCGGCTCCACATTGCCCTCAAAAGTAATGTCTATATCTAAAGTAGCTTTTTTTAAGTAAAAATCCCGCACGGCGCCGCCCACCAGCCAGGCCCGGGTGCCCAATTTTTGGGCATAGGCACCTATAGCCAGCAGTACCTCTTTATGGGTTTTGGGGACGGACACCAAGGGCTTACTCATGCCAGTACGGGCATTTCGGCCCCCTCCTGGCTCATTTGGTCCAAAAAATTCTGCAAAAGCAGGCTTTGCACCCCTTGTTTAATTACTTTGTGCGCGGCCAATGCGTATGCGTTGGGGCCCTCCCCCATGGGTGCGGGCACATATAAAGGAAAGTGCTTCGCCCGTGCATACCCCGGTTTTAAACGCACAATGCTGCAACCGGCAGCCGCGGCCGAAGCAGCAACGACTTCCGACTCAAAAAGTGTTTTTTCTTCTTTCTCTAAAACTTCTTTTAAGCCGTCCAACCCAAACACATACAAGGGGGCATAATCCAAATGCAGGGTTTTGGATAAAACCTGTTTAATGGTTTGATAGTCCTGCTTCATTTTGGCTACCAGGGCGGCTTCTTTGTCTTTATCGGTATGAGAGAAGACAAAAACCAGCAGCTCGCTGGGGGCGTCCAAATACACTAAATTGCCGTCATGATGAAAAAAAGTTTTACATTCCGGGCAGCAAACTAAATTTAACTCCCCGCCCAAGGCGGCGGTTTTTAAATCGGGGTCTTGGTCCGCACGGACAAAGGACCAATACTCCACATCAAATTCTTCACAATGGTTCGGGCACTTGGCGCGCCCTTCTGCTTTTATTGATTTCATATCTATATTTTATAGCAAAATTAAGTACCTCTTGTAACTAAAACCCCGTTTTTACAAAATGATAAAATATATATCATATGACACATTCTTCCCAACGTATTCAAAAAGCCAATACGGTAACGGTGCAAGGTTTAATCATCAATACCGTATTGTGCGCATTAAAATTTTTAGCCGGTATTATGGGCCACAGTGCCGCCATGGTGGCAGATGCGGTGCATTCTCTTTCCGACTCGCTGACCGACATTGTTGTGCTGGCCAGTGTGCGCCTTTCCGGCCGCCCGGCCGATAAAGACCATGCCTACGGCCATGGCCGTTTTGAAACTTTGGCCACCCTGTTAATTGCCCTGGCTTTGGCCGCGGTGGGTGCCAAAATTTTATATAACGGGGTTTTGGCTGTGATACACCTGGCGGAAGGCATGCCCATCGCCCGCCCGCACGCCATTGCACTGATTATGGCGGCCGTTTCCATTGCCGTAAAAGAATGGCTGTACCGCTACACCCTGCACGCCGCCAAACTGACGGACAGCCGCCTGCTGGAAGCCAATGCCTGGCACCACCGCTCGGACGCGATGTCCTCCATTGGCACATTATTGGGTATCTCAGGCGCTTATTTCTTAGGCAATAAATGGACCGTGCTGGACCCGCTGGCCGCCATTGTGGTAAGCTTCTTTATTTTTCAAGCCGCTTGGCAGATTTTTAAAGATTCCATCAGCGAACTTTTGGAACAAAGCCTGGGGGAACAAGCAGAAGAAGAAATTGCCATTTTATGCAAAAACATACCCGGTGTGCAAGGCGCACACGATATAAAAACCCGCAAAATAGGCAACCGCAGCGCCATAGAAATGCATGTGTATTTGGCTGATGACTTAACCCTGCTTGCCGCACACGCCATTACCGAACAAATGGAAGAACAACTGCTAAAACGCTTTGGGGCGGAAACTTTTATAACCATTCACCCGGAGCCGGTTTCCCTCAAACACAAAGCCCAATAATAAACCTATTTAATCCCCCCGTTTATGGCAACGGGGGATTTTTTGCATATGGGCCCTGTGGCTTCCGTTTATCCCCCCTTATTAAGGAAACGGCAGGCCCATTTGGTCCCACCTTAAAAACAGCCTTGTAACTGTTTACACAATAAAAAACGCCCCGCGGTTTATCATCCGCGGGGCGTACAAAACATATTGCGTTTATTTTTCCGGAACTTGCACGGCCTTAGGCATAGAGGGCATTAAGGGCAACGGTTTGGCATATACGCCCACCCCTAAGTTAGGCAACTGCAGTTTGACCGGTTTTAACTGAGTGCGGTTCCACGTGTTATACAGCACACCCGCACCCACCGGCCAGGAAAGCCCTTTAAGCCAGCTGGCGGAATGACCTTTTTTCAGCACACCCAGCGAGCCTAAAGATATGGCCGCCCCAGCACCCAAGAACGCATACGACATACCCAACGAATAGGCCGGGACTTGCTTTTCCAAAATCAGCGGCCCGTTATCGTGTTCGTCGCTCTTCATTATATCCATTGCTCCGCTAACCACCACCGGCGGCACCGCCATACCTATATTGGCGGCGGAAAACACCGTGCGGGAAGTAGCTTTATACACGTCTTTAATGCGTTTTTGTTCTTTTAAGTCTTTAGCGGCCTTTACAGCGTTTACCACTTCGTCCGAGCCCATATAGCGCGCCGTGGCCAAGTTTTGTAAAGACTGGAACACATTGGCCGTACCCAAGCCAAGCAACGTGCCGCCGGCAATCAGTTTGCTCCAGTTCCAGGCGTCCATATTGCCGTTTTGATCTTTGTCAGCAGACAGCAACAACCCGCCGCCCGCAGCAGAAGACAATAAGGAGTATTGCAGCATTTTGGTATAGCGCACTTTTTCATCCGCGCCGAACAGGTTTAAAATCGGCCCGGCTTTCCAACGCGCGATGAACGGAGCCACCAACAACGCACCGCCGGTAAAGGTGGCAGTCAGGTTTTTCTTTTGATGGCTTTGATTTAAATTCCCGGCAGAAATATTGAACATATCGGCCGAAGCCCACTGCTGCGCCGCCGGTTTTAACATTTGGTTGGTAGCCTTGTTGTAAGCGGCGGATTCAAAACCGGTAAGCATAAACGCGCCGGCCATCATGGGCAACATGGCACGGCGGCCCACCAATTTATAGGCGTTTAAAGATTCATCTTTTAAGGTCTTCCACACTTTGCCTTTGGCAAATTTAAAGCCTTTTTCGCGCCCGATGGTGCGGTTAATGCTGGAAAAATGCATAATGCCCAAAGCCGCCAAGGAGCCCGCTTCCAACACCGGGAAGGAAGAGGCAAATGTAGGCGGTTTAGAGGCAAAACCGTCGCCATTTTCGGAATATAAACCGCCAAATACCAGGGGCGGAACGAGCAGCGCCGCAGAGCCGATATTTTTGGCCAACATACTCTTTACCAGGCCCGTGCTGCCGCTGGCCTTACCAATCAGCGTGTTTAAGCTGGCGCGCAGCAAGGCGGAAGATAAGCCGATGGCGCCCGCAGAAATATACAACCAATTATAACTGGGCAAGCCTTCAGGCCGTACGTTGGAAGTTTTATCTTGAGGGGTACTCCACACAAAACCGCCCATTAACGGGAATGCCAACCCGGCCGAAGAGATAGCCAACGCCGCTTTGGTAATGCCCAAGGCACCCCAGCGTTTTACAAACGGGGTAAATACAGGGGCAAAGAAAGACGGAATAAACGGCAGGCCAAGCGTAATCCAAATTTTATCGGTTTCGCTGGCGCCATAAGGTTTGTTGCTGGGGTAGTATTCTTCCAAAGAGGCCAACAACCCGGTGGAGGCAGAGCTTAAGCTGAGCCCGGTGGCCACATACATACGCCACAAACCCGTTTTTTTGGCGTCCACCACTAAAGAAAGAGGTTCCGTTACTTTGCTGGTGCGAAGCGCATTGACCAAGTTCCCCGCCTCCCCTTTGGGAATACCAAAGAAGAACGGATTTTTAATGTTTACGGTTTTGTTGGCCTTATCCAAGAAAGAGAAACTGTTTTTGCCAACCACCAGTTTGTCCACCCCTAAACCGCCCATATTAAAGAATTTGTCGGCCTTTACCATCATGGGTACGGCTTGCAAAGAGCCGTCATCCAAGCGGCGGTACACCTGCAATAAAGAGGAGAAACGTTCTTCTTTATCACCGGTGAGCATCACGCGGGAGGCAAGCAGGCGGTTGTCTTTAAGCATCAGGGCACGGGCTTTTTCTTCCGCGCCGCGGCGCCAGCTTTGCGGATACCAGGAAAATTTTTCCAGCCAATTCTGCATGTTGTTCCAGCCGCGCATAAGCAGGCCCTGCTTGGCATAGGGAGACATCGTAACCATTAACGGATCGGAAGCCCCTGTCACCGCATTGGCCAATTTGGGCAATTCCCCGGGGCGGGCAATAATTTTAAAGTTTTCCAACTTAAAGGGCTTATCGGCCGCGTTAATCATGGAAAGGGTATATTCGCCCGTTTTTTCTTTGATAAAATCCACATGTTGATAGAACCGGTCAGACACACCGTTTAAACGCGGGTCCATCCGCAGGGTTAACGGCAGGGCCTGGGTGGAACCATCATCTAAACGCACAAAGGCGGCGCGGGCTTCATATTCCACAGACGGCTTACGCGTAACGGCTGACTGCAAACTGCGGGCCGCTTTGGGAGCTTTGATAGAAAAGTCCCGGCGCAAATTCCAAGCCAAAGTTTCGGTAAGTTTTAATTTTTCAGCCGGATTTAAGAAAGTGCTTTCATTAAGTACAACCCCTACTTTTTTGCCCAAAATTTGGCGGTATACGGCATTACCGCGCAAAGCGTGGTAGGCATCGTTCCCAAAAGGAACAAAGCTTAAAAAGCGGCGCAGATTGCGGTTGCGGTACATATAAGACTGGTCCGCCAGTTCAACCGCTTTATCCAACACCTGGCTGGTTTCTTTGGCAAAGCCTGTGCTTACGCCCGCCGTTTTTAAATTATGCAAAACGGCCGCCGTGTTTATTTTGCCGTTGGGCATTAAGCTTACCGTTTTGCTAAGTTCCTGCGGAACGGTAAACGCTTTATTGCCGCGGATAAAGCCGGCAAATTCAAACATAGCGCGCTGATTGGGCGTGATGGCAAAAGCATTGCCGCCGGCCGGAACAGCCGCATAAAGTTCTTTAAGCCATAAATTGCGGTACAAAGCGTCTTTACCAAAAAGACGGGTCTTAAAGGAAAAAGCCTCCCGCATAAACTGCTCATTTACATTAGTGGCGGCCACATCTAAGCGCTGTTGGGCTTGGGCCGCCACACGGGAAGATGCCACTAAATTTTTGTCCAGCACAATTTTACCCGCTTCAAAACGGGCCGTGGACAAGGCCGAAGATACGGCCGTGCGGGTGCGGAACATATTGGAACCAAACTCGGCCGAGGCAAACATAGGAGCCTGTGCCCGGATAACACCCTCTAAGCGGGAAGCGATTTTGGCGTTTAAATTACGCGTCCAGTTAGGCCGGTGTATTTTAGACAATTCCGTCATTAAAGGGGCGGCATCGCCCAAGTTTTTAAAGCTGTTTAACACGCGGGTGCGCCCGGCCAGTTTACCCACAGAGGCCAACGCCCCGTTACCCAAAAGTTTCATCCAGCGGGCGGCTTTGGGCAGGTTGCGCACGATATCGGCCCCAAACCATACCAACATGGCCACATCACACGCGGCCGCGCCGATACCCCACCATTTGTTGCGGTCATAGGAGCTGCGTTTTAATACATAAATATTGTCGCCCTGTTTATAGGGTTTAATGTCATAGCCTTCTTTCACCTGTTTGCCTTTTACGGCCGCGGCAAACGCGGTGGAAAGTTTATTATCCAAGGCCATTTCTTCATCGGCGGTTAAATCCCCCATGGTATTTAAAAACAAATAGCGGGAGAATATGGCCGCCGGCGGCAAACCTGTGTTTTGGCTTAAAGCGGCCAGGGCCTGGCGGCTTTGGGCCACGGTGGAGGCGCCTTTTTGGGCTTCTTCTTTCGTAACGGTAATAACGCCCTTGCCGGCACCCGCATTGCTGAAATACTGCCCGGCACGCGTAATAATATTAGAGGGAGTATATTTTTCTGCCCCGCTTTTACCGCTAAATAAAGCACCCGCTAAAAAGGGCAAAATGGTCTCACAATTAATAAAAAATTCATTGCCGCGGCGGGTTACCATACAACGGCCTACACCATAGTCTTGCAATACTTGCAGGCTGTCTTCGCTGCCTTCGGCCGCCAACATAAGGGCTAACTCTTCCCAGGCGTTGGAGTAGGTGTTGCCTTCCCCTTTAAATTGGGCCCGTTTAGAAACCTCGCCCAAATAACGCTGGTTGCCGCCTAACTCATACTTGGCAAAATCGTGAAATTCAGAAAAAGACAACGGAAAAACGGTATTGTGTTCCTTTTGAACGGCGGAATGTAAAATGCCGCCCACCGCTTTGGCCTCCCCCATAGACAACAAGGCCGAGGCACCGGCCAACAATACCGGGCCGGCCACGCCATTAATATTTAAATGGCGTTCTACAAATTCGCTCACTGCCATAGAGGCATCAAAACTGCCCTTGCCCACCATACCTAAGCCGGACATGGCAGAAAAGGCCCGCTCGCACGAATAGGCGGATTTGGGGTTTAAGCAGCCGTCATTGGCTTGCAAGTCTTTAATAAAAAGGTCGGTCAGCAGGTCTTGTTCGTCTTGGGTAAAAAAGCTTTCGCCTTTTAAAGTACGGTAAGACAACAAACGCGGCGCAATGGTAATTACATAAGAAAGCGCTTTTTGCGGGTGTTTGTTATATAAAGAAAGCAATTCTTGTTTTTTAGCCAAAATGGCCTGTTCGTTTTGTTCGTCCAGATTCTTTTGGAAAGAGGCAAAGCGGTCTTTGGCGCCCATTAAGGCGGAGCGTTCCTCCGCCGCCAGCTGCGCTAAGGATTCCCGTTTCCAGGTGATTAATTTTTTGGTGTATTTAGAGGAAATGTCCTGTATTTCTTTTTCTATTTTTTGCAGGCGTTCCTGTTTTTTGGCAGCAGGCTCGGGTTCTTGCGGGGTGCTTTCCTGTATTCTTTGGGCTTTCAGGGCGGCAATTTTTTCATTAAATTGGGCAAGGGTTTTGTCATACTGGGAGGTAATATAGTCCCGCGTGGCGGCGGCTTCTTTTTCAATGGCGGCTTTATCTTGTTTTACAAATGCATCAAAAGCGGGTTCTTTGGATTGGGTAGAAAATGAAAAAAGAGGGAAGAAAAAGTTTTTAATGGATTCTAATTGTTTTAAAACAGGGTCTTTCTGTATTCTTTCTTGATTAAAACGTTGGAGGGCGGCTTCAAGGTGGGCGGAGGAATAAACAAAAGTGTTGTCTCTGGCGGCGGTAGTTTTTTCTTTAATAATCTTTTCTAGTTCTTCTGAGGAAATATTTAGTTTATGTTTGGAAGCGGAAACAGCTTGGGCGGCGGCTTCACCGGTTAGGTTAAAAATCATTACTAGCGCTACAATCAAAGACACAAAACGGCGGGACAACTCTAATAAAGATACAGGTTGGTTTTTCATATATATAATCCTTAGTTAAGAAATTATAAAACAGAAAGTTCCTTCTCTCTCAATTTTCCATTAAAACCTTTTTGAGCGCAAGAGCCAAAAGGCCTATTTTTGGTTTGGGCCCAAAATACCCCCGCAGACAAAAAACCGGACAAACCCCGCCTAAGGGTTTCGTCCGGCACGGAAAATTTGCCCCATATGGGATTTTTATTATACAAACTTTTTTCCCTATACAAAATATCCACCCTCCTTTTTTCCCTATACAAACCCCCTAAACGATAGCAAAAATAAAAATGCTAAAAACAATAACGATGTCAGCATTTTGTCAGCATGTACACTTAAAATTTTTCCGCATGGCGTATTCCTCTTTTTTGCCTTTGTTCCAACCCTGCACAGGGCGCAAATATCCTACCACCCGGGAGTATACTTCACACTTGGTGCCATGTACGTTTTTCAATTCTTCACGCAAAACGGCCAACTTGGCCAAGATTTTTTCTTTAGACATCGTACCCCTCCCAATATTAATACTCGCACGCCTCTTTGAAACTGTTTAAGGCGCGTAAATTCTGCAAGTTAAGGCTTTCAATACCCTGGTCCTGGAAGTCAAACTGTATGCGGCATACGGCCGCCGGCGAAGTTACAGCCCTACTTGCGCAACCGTTCAAGCAGCTCAGTGCGCTCACGGCTAGCATTAGCACGAATAATTTTATCCACATGCTCACTATCCTTTGCCTGTTTATCAAAAACGGCGTTTTCTGCAGCTTTGCGGCCGGAGCGGTATAGTACCGCCCCGAACACCGCCAAAGCCACAAGCCCAGCAAAAATAACCGCGTATATCATGTGTTATTCCTGTTTGGGGGGTTGGGTTACTTGCGTATTTGTGTTATCAGCCCCAGCCTGGGGTAATTGAAAGCCGGTCTTTTTGGCAAACACTGCAGCCGCTGGAGCAAAACACGGGCCCCAGTCGGTAAGCACGTCATACGTTTTGGCCAAAAAGGTATCGTCTTTATCCGTCTTGGTTAGTTTAGCAATAGCCAATACTACCGGTTGCAATATCATAAGCACCACATAAAGGCCGCCTATTACAACCAGCGCCCACATAAGCCAGGGGGCTTTATCAGCCAGCCCGGCTATAAACGTTACTACCTGTGTTACTAACTCTATCATGGTTACTCCTCCTTTATCTCAATATGGGGGCAGTCTTTTAAGCGTTTAAACTCACCGCCCCATACAAAATTACTCATTATTTCCCCACGTTCTCTCAGTACCCGCGCTATGGCATCAAACCGAAGCCACATCTCTTTAAATCGCTCCAGGTTGTTCCAGTCTATCGGGTACGGCGCCAAATCCACCGCGTGGCTGGGCACCCGGTTATGTGCGCTTTGTGGGTAATGGGCAAAGCTTCGGCCGGCTTTATAGGCCGCTTCTTGTTCTTCCTTGGTGCGCCGGCCGCAAAGCACGCTTACGTCCATTTGCTTAATAAGTTCCCGGCATACGGCCACAATATCCGGGTGGCAGGTAAGCAAACGTTCTTCACTAATTTTGCTGAATTTAGGCATTATTCACCTCCCGCATGGCGCTGCATAATAAACCCTTTAATGGTTTTTACGTCGTCTAAAATAATGTCTATCTTAACGCCGCTTTCCGTTAGGCGCCGTTCGTGCTCTTTTACGGTGGCTTCCAGCTTTTCCACCCGCGGCGGAAGGCCGTACATGGTAAAACACCAAAACAACACCGCCCCGGCCGCTCCGGCTATATACAGCCAGGCTTTTATTTTTTCGGGGTTCATTGTTCCCCCTCGGCGGCTTTAAGTTCTATATACTTGGTTTCCAAGTCATAATATCCGGCTTCCACTCGGTCTGTCGGAAAAGAATTGGGTAGAATTTCTGTCGTTTTTTCATTAACCGTGCGCACTTGCCCCAAGAATTTAACACCGCTTACCGGATAAGCAGCTTCTTGCTTAAAAGACTTCCAAGCATAACTATCGTCACTAAAACGCACTTCAATTACTCCGCCGGAAGGTGTCTGCCAAGGGCTAAAAAAGAAATTAAGAGCGCTATTCCAATTCCAAGTATTCACAACGGCGGCAGTATAGTTAAACTTTTTGGTTAAGGTATGCGCGGCCGCATCATATACAATTTCACTTAAGCTATGAGCGGGTGGGAATAGCTGCCATTTATTTTCCCCAACCGATAATATGGGAAAACCTAAACAACCGCTTAAGAAATACGCCGTATCAGCTGAAGCGGGAGAATTTGAATTGAAACATTGCGGCAATTCTATTTCCAGCACGTTGTAATTGTTCATTAATTCCAACACCTGCAGTTTGGGGCGGGTTATTCTATCCGGTAATTGTACGGAGCTATCGGGCACACAATTAATTAAAATGTTGGCTTGGTGGAAGAAAAACCCCCGTTTGGGACCCAAACTTTTGGTAACAGAGGTTATAACGTCCTCCGTAACGGTGTAAACGTCCTCATATAAGTTCTTTACTGTTCTATCATCATAAGAGCCTTTTCCTAAAGTAAATACCCTGTTGTTTTTTTCGTCAAACATACTGTCAATGACATCGTAACCGTCGCTTCCGCGTAACGTGCAAAACTGCTCCGGGTTGTCTACTTTGGCCAAGCGCACATCGTTCCAGCCGTTATACCAGGCAAACAAACTGCGGTCGTTAGAAATACTGGCAGCGGGCATGTTGCTATAAACGCTTATCCCGCTTATGGCTTTTACAAAAGTAAGCGCCGGCGTTTGGTAGTTAACGTCGTAAATTTCAAAGGTGGTGCCGCCCGTCCAGGCAATAAGGGTGTTCCCGTCCCGGCTGCGGCCCAGCCATACTTCACCGCTAGGCGCGGTTTGAAAGTTTACCTGCGCCACTTGGGCTTGGCAGGCAGCTTCTATATTTTCATACTTTCCGGGCGGAATTAAGAATAAAGTGGGGCCGGCGGCTACGGCCACATAGCCGTCATTTAAAAAACGGAAATTAAAAGGGCTTCTTTCCCCGGATATACCCACCATGCTGGCATCCAACACAATAGGGCCCAATATATTTTGTTTTTCGTTCTCTATCACCAGGTTGTTTAATTTGTCCGCCATGGAAATTAAACTATCCTGCGGGGTAGAGGGCGCGCCTTTTTCCGTAAGCCGCTGGGCCAGGGCGTTTTTACCCAGGCTTACGGCTGTTTGTAATTCTGCCAGGGCTCCGGTTTCCAAAGTGCTGGCCACAGTTTTGGAAATTAAATCTAAGCTGGTCCGTTGGGCTTCTTGTGCCCCCGGCATTTGCGTTGCAAACTGGGCCGTAGGTGATAAAGAAGAAACCGGCTCTAAATCGTTAATTTCTTTTAATTTTTTTTCATCCGCCATAAAATAAGCCTCCTATTGAACTGGGAAAACACTTCCTGCACTTAAAACCGCACTGTTATAAAGCGCACTGCTACGCACCTGGGTACGGTCTGCATATACATTAACGCCCGTTGCGGCTTGTATATTAATGGGCTGTAATATATATGGGGTGGAATTGATAAACAAAGCGGTTACGCCGTCTTTGCAAGCTATTTCCACTAAATTATCCCCTTCTTTAAACGCGGCCGGCCCCAGCCAAAACACGTTGGGCAGCCCCACGGCCATTAATTCCAGCACGTGCCCGCGCTTGGGGGAAGACTGTAAATACAGTGCACCGTTAATACTTATCAGCGGGGTAAAGGTGGAAATATTAGCCGGGGTAAAAACAAAAGACAAGCACCAGTCCTTTAAGGCAGAAAACTCTTTGACCTTATTGTTTATATCCGTGTTGGAAAACAACAAGCGCACTTTTCCCCCCGCATCCAGGTAGCCCTGTGCTTCTTTGTCATACATGAGGTATTTATTTTGGTCGGGGCGTATCCACACACACCGCCCCCCTAAATAGGCCCGTTCCATGCTTTTGCCGGCGTAAAAAATTTGTGTAATTTTTTTCCCGTTCAACCAAAACATTATTCTTCCTCCTCATACACCAAACAAAGCTGGGTGGGCGGGATATTGGTTCTGCTTTCGTATTGGGTTTGTGTGCCGCTCCACATGCTCACCACGCCCCCGTTTGCCGCCACCAAATTGGGAGTAATATTAAAGGCAACTATCCATGGGTATTCACGCGCATGGGCCGGTTGGGTTTCTTCCCCGTTATAATGCTCCCCTAAATTGGCGCTATTGAGTTTCATTTTAAAGGCTTCCCACGTACCGCTGCCGTCATTGCCATAAGTATTTGGGAAACCTTCCTTTTCCAGGGCTCCTTCGGCTTCGTTATTGTTTCCAAAAAAGCGTCCCAATTTCCCGGTTATTGGGCGCATGGTATCTTTGAAGGCCCCGCGCTTTTCGTCTTCTCGCACGGCCGCTATAAAACGGCGGTATATGGGCAGGGTAAGTGTGCCGGTTACTTCGTCTATCACATAAAAAGGCACGTGCCCGTGCTCAGCCAGCATTTGGCTGTAAGCGCTTTGTTCCAGGCAAAGCTCCGGGTGTTTTTTTACAAAATTCCACAAACCGGGGTAATTCTTGTGCGCATCCGTTACGGTTTCCCCGGTCCAGCCCGGAAGGGCGCCCAGGTTATCCTCGGGCAATTTGCTTTGAGAAAAATATAATTCCCCCACCTGTTTGGGCAAAAATTTATCCAAGCGTTTTTGGGCTTCCTCCACGCTGGCTAGTGCCGCTTGCGCGCTGCTTTCAGCAGATGCGGCCGCCTCGGCCGCGCGCTGGGCCACTTCCCCACCGGGCATAGTGAGGGTGTCCCCCCACATAAAAGTAACATTGTCCCCCGTTTGTAAGGCCGGCGTGAATAAAACTTGCTGTCCGTAAGGGTTGCCTTTTTCGGCCAAATCGGGGTTTATTACTTCGGTATAGTCGGCCGCCGGTATTTTAAGAACCCCGTTTACAAATACTTTTAATGTGTTTGCGTCGGCCAGGTATTTTTTATTTAAATCAAAAGTGCTTAAATCCCCGTCATAAGGGCCAAAAGCCGTTCCTGCCGTGTAGTCTTCCCGGTGGGCATATAATTTTTCAGCCTGTTCATAAGCGTTTACGGCAGCTTCCAGCGCGGCCTGGGCTTGCTCTTTGGCTTCGTCTGCCAGGCCGGTAACTTCCCCATACAAGGCGCGTATTTGAGCCACCAACTCTTGGGCGCCCGGGTTTTGCGTGTCCCCTTCCGGTACCAGCAAAGCACGCTCTAATTGCTCGGCTAACATCTGTTGCGCCATGGTTAGCTTGTCCAGGGCTTGCGTCCATTTTTCGTCCCAAAACTGTATGGGTTGGCTTAACGGCACATCGCGCACCACAATCACGCGCCAATTTTCTTTTGGAGCTTCAAATAACCGAAGGGTTTGCCCTTCCACCTCATAATCCGTATCTTCGTTTAGTAAGGTCTGTGCGCCCAGCGGGTCGGTTAAAAACACTTTAATTTGATATTTTTTGCCGAACTCCCCGGCCGCATTGGCCAAGAAGGTAAACGGAACGCTAAACTCGGTGCTGTTTCCGTCCCCCATAAAAACGCCTTTTGCAGTTTCTTGGTTAATCATAATTACTCTTTATCTCCCGTTATTTTACCGGCGCGGTTTTGCGTGTAACCCACCGCGCGCAGGCTCCCGCGAACGGGTTTGCCCGTTACAATATCTACCAAGCCGCCGCCCATATTCATAACGCTTTGCGTGGGAAGGCCGGTATATTTGGCCACGGCCAAAAATACGTTTATAAATTCCATGGTGTCTACCTCGTCGGCATTGACGGTTTTTACCCCCTTGGCCACATCACGGGTTATATCGTCAAACATCGGCAGGCCCATTTGGCGCGGGGCGGTTAGTTTGCCTTCACTTACCAGGCTGGCGGCATTGTCTACAAAAAACCCGGCCACGCCTTCCCCAAACGGGTAAGCGCCAAAAAATTGGCTTACCGGGCTGGTCAGCAGGTTTTTTAAATCTTCTTCCCGGTCGTCATCATCAGCCGCAAACCATCCCTGGGTTAAAGCGGTGTAAACCATAGGGTTTAGTATGAGGTAAATAAAAGCAGTCTTGGCAAATTTACTTTGGGATATTTCCCCGTTTTTAAATTGCACATAAGCATCAACCACTTTGCGTACATATTGCAGCTGTTGGTTTTTAAACACCAAAAACATCCGCGTGCCAAAGCTGTCTGCATTGGCCTGGCCCTGGCTTAAGTGCACCCGCAAACTGCTTTGCAGGGTGCGTGTAGCTTGTTTTTCAAATACCCGGGCGGCTTCTTGCTGAGATAGGCCCTCTACTTCCAGCAGATATTTCATATAAGGGTATCCGCCAAATATTAAACTGGCTTTATCACCCAAGCGGGTATTAATCAGCATAAAGTTGGTGAATGTATTCCACCGGCTTTTAATGGGGGCCACTTCGTCGCTGGCCATAGCGCGGGCCGTATATTCGTTCATGCCGCCCATTTCATAACGGGCTTGTATATACGGGCTGGCTTTTAACATAAAATCCGCCGTTTTGCGTGGGTTGGCCAAAGCTTCTGCAAACCATTTTGCCCATAACCCCCAAGGCATGTTTTCCGCAAAGGACACACTGGAAGCAAACTGTTTAATACCGGTTATGGGTTTAAGGCCCATAACGGCTTTTACCCAGCCGTTAAACAGTTTATTCATTACAGAATAAAACTCATCCTTAACTTGGGCTTTTTGCGGGGCTTGTTGGTCTAAAAGCGCCATGAATTTAGAATAAAGTTTCTTGCCGTCCTGTTGCCCAAATTTTTCTAAAAACGCGCTTTCTACATCTCTATCTTTAAAAATACGCTTATTGGCAGCGTAATTTTCGGCCTCAAAAATAAATTCCCCGGCCCGGCGCAAATGTTTTAAAACCAAATCTATGGGGTTTACGATACGCTGGATAACCCGCTGGCTTTGTACACGTTTTTTAATAAAACTGGGTGATTTTGAGTTTTGCACAAATTCCTGTTTTAAATCTATGCTGTCCGTTACCCGCTCCGTTACGGAAGGGAAATAAAATTCCACTTTCGGCAGTTTAAAACCATAAATGCGCTGGTGTACTTGGCTTTCCTGTTCGTAATGTTTTTCCACCAATTCCTGCAGGTTTTTAGCTGCCTGCAAATCCTGCGGGGTTAACCAGTCAAACAAATTTTTCAGCTGGTCTTGGCCATACGCATAATGCAACCTGCCGGACAGGCCAAAATCCTCCGTACCGTTAGCCGTATCAACAAAGTTATGGTTTTGGTTCCAAATCCAAAAAGTAAGCGCTTCCAAACGGTTAATGGTTTGCACACGCGGCGCATTGTATGTAACCGGTTTTCCGTTTTTAAACAAGGTTGCTATTACCTCGCCATTGGCCTGGTCTTTCACATAAGCATAGTTTGTCAGCTGCATGGTGTCTTTTTGCATTTCTGCAATTTTGTCTAAGATTTGCTGAGAAGTCTTTAATTGATAGGCCGTCCCCACGGCGCGTAAAATGTCTTTATTTATTTGCGCATTAAAAACGGCTTCTTTAATTTGGTTGGTTTCCGGGGCCAGTTCCTCTCTAAAGTTTATCTTGTGTTTTTTTAACCCCTTGTTTACCGGCTCCTTTTGCGCTATACTATTGTTAAGAACAGCGCCCAAATCCTGACGACTAAACGTAGGCAGGGTTTGCGTAGCAGCGGAGCCAGTACTAACCTGCCCGTTTGCATCTGTTCTTTTTTTATTGCCTTTTGGGCTGGTTGCATCCCACCCAGTAAGCAACCACGTTTTTTGTTTTCCGTGCTCATCCAAAGACAAAACAGCCTCTATATTGCCTTTTTGCAATACCAAAGTTTTTTTGGAAGCAGTAAAACGCTCCACTCTCCCCGCCACAACGGTATCAATAACTTGGGGCAAAATATCCGCCCCATGTTTTTGGGCAATATGTTGCAGGCCTTTGTTGTTATCGCCCCAAATAAAGGTTACATCGGGGGTACCGCCATATTGCACAAAGTCCGGCCGCAAACCGGGCACCGTTTCTTCTTCACTTCCGGCCGCTATTTTTTTAAGCGCCGCCAAAGACTGTTCGGCTCTGCTAGGTAAAGGGTCGCTCTCGTACATGTCCGTTTCATATTGGCCAAACGCAATGTCTATAAATGTTTGCAAATCTACCCCACCGTGCAGTAAATACGTTACAATTCCTTTGGGCAATTTACGCTCTTTCAAAGACAAGCAGGCTGCCAAACGTATATTTGCTTCCTGCACGGCGCGGCGCTCACCGTCCAAACGTTTTTGGGCTGCGTCCCCACGTACAGCGGCCAAAGCATCTTCATAAAAAGCATGTAAATCCTGCATGGTTACTTCGCCGCCCGGGTCTGCTTTTATCCATAATACGCGGTTGATAAGCGCCTGGAACACACTGGGCGGATTATCGGGGTCTATGCTTTCTACAGCTGCCTCGTACTGTTGCAGTGCCTCTTGCTGGCTGCCGCCCCATATCTTGGAAGCGTCTTCCAAAAATTTCAACATATACGGCGTATATTTGGCCCGTCTTACGGAGCCTAATTTTTCATAGGCTTTGCGGTTAAATAATGCGCTCAATTTACCGCGCATATATTTTTTATAATTACGCTCTTGAATTTTTCTCGCGTGATTAATAAATTCGTTTATGTTTTTTTCCGTCAGCAAGCGGTAGCGCTTGTTGCTTCTGGCCAAAACGGCGCTGTACTTGGCCACATCCGCATAGGTAATATGCGGTATGCCGCGCAAAACGGCCTGCATGGCCATTACATATTTGCCGTCTAAATTACTTTCTTTAAGCACTTTTTCCGCTTTTTCTTTGGCGGCGGCCTGTTCTTCACTCAAAATGCCCATCAACGGCAATTTAAAAAGCGTTTGCTGCGCCTGGCGCACTTCTTCCTGCGCGGCGGCGGCAATATCGTTAAACCTTTTAAGTAATTCAACGCGCACTTTATCCCAGTTGGTGTCTGGTACGGCCAGCTTGCGTAAATCCCGCTTGCCTTCATCCGTCTGGGCCCAGGCAGCTTCCATCTGTTCCAGTATCCCGGTCAACACGTCATGGATTTCCTGCGGCGTTTTGGCGTGTTTAAGAAGTTTTTTCATATCCTCTTTATGAGCAAGCTGGCGTTTATCCAACTCTGCCATCACGCGCTTTTTAATGCGCAGGGCGTCTTGCTCAAATTTCAGCCGCTTCTTTTCCACCGCATCGGCGGATAATTTGGTATTTTCCGCTTCCACCTGTCCGGCCATCGTTTCCAGGTTGGACAGCGTACGCCGCAAAAGTTCCAAGTCTTTGGCTTCCACCGCCCGGTAGCCCATTTTTTCCAACTGGGCAATACTTTTAAGGGTTTCCTGCGCGGTCTTAATATCCGGGAATATCTGCAAGATAGTGGCCATATTTTCTTCAAACGCCGCGCGCGCTTGCGCCACCACCTGGTCTTCTATACGGTAAACCTTTTCCCCCTCCAAAGCACGCTGTATCAAATCATACGCCGCCGCTAAAGTTTCTTCGGTGCTTTCTTCAAACTCCATGTATCCGTGCTTTTGAAGCCATACATCGGGCCGGTCGTCCACCCCACCTTTTTTATCGTAAATTTTGGCGTTCTTGTAGGCTTCTTTATCTATTTTGCCGGCGTTGGCGTACTCTGCCCCGTGTTTTCGCAAATCTTTCAGCAAATCCTGTTTAGGGGCGGCCGGTTTACGTACGGACAGCGTTTTTAACAACTCTTTTATGTCTTGTATGCTCAACCCCTCAAAATCCATTCCTTGCCCACGCTTCATTTGTTCCACCAGTTTTTTAGCCGCGTCCAACTTACTGCCTATTTTGCTTTTTTGTATCTGTGCCTGAGGGGCCAGCAAGCGGTCAAATATACTTTTTACTTCCGGGGTTATTTTCAAATACTCTTTGGCCGCCTGATAAATTTCAGCCAGCCACTGGGCAAATTTTTCAAACACGCTTTCCAACTGTTTATTGGGGGCCTTACCGGCGGCCAAATACCCTTCAAAACCTTGGGCAAATTTTTCCTGCTGGGGGGTGCTGTAGCGGCCGTTCTCTTCCGGTGCGCCAAGCCATGCGTCCAAATCGGCCGTTAGTTGGGCAAATTCTTCATCGGCCGATACGCCCCTTGCCCTTGCCAACATGGCAAGCTGCACGTGTGCCAACTCGTGCACGATGGTGGAAGCGTCTCCCTTTTGAAATATTTTGATAATAGCCCGGTTGGCTTCTTCGTCTATGGTTACGCTGCCGCGCGGCGCCGGCCGGCTTTGATAATATTCCTGTTTTGCTTGATAATTTTTGTTATATGTTAAGAGTTTCTCCTTGACAAATTCCTCTTTTCTGCGTATATTATATATAGAGCCTTTAAGGCTATCCTCCTTGAGCAATTGGAGCTCTTGCGGCCGGATAGTTTTAAGGGCTTTTTCTTCGTCTATATAAATTAAATTTCCCTCTTTGATATTGCTGGCCACAAAACTATTAAAGTTATCTTTGCCATACATACTGGGAATAACATTTATTTTCCCTTGAGTATCACGCAAAATAGTAATTACTTGGCGGTTGCTGTTATCCTTAGCGGAAACTACGGCCACCAGGCTGTTTTGGTCCGTACGGGATTTGAACACGGCCACCGGGTCCGCTATTAATTGGGGCAAATTTTCTATGTCCTGTATTTTAACGTTATGTTTGCCCTCTGTAATTTTTTTCAATACGTTTACAGATAACCCAAACGGCTTTTCAGCAAAGCCCAAACGCTCATACAGCCCTATTCTTCCAATACGAATAAGCTGCCCTGTTTTTAATGTTCCTGCCTGGGCTTTTTTCAAATCCTCTTTATAGGTGTTAAGGCTTGTTTGGGAGGGAGCAAACAAGTTTTCCCCTTCCTGCCAAAGCGTGTTGGTATCCGGCAAAGTATTGACAAAGTCCTCTTTCGTACGTATACTATTTGTAAGGATGTTTTTACCTATGGTACCGGCTTGGATAAGCGGTTCTGGTAAGGACATCCTGTTTTTGTCTATATACACCACATTGTTTTTTCGTACGGTACTTTCAACAAATTTGTCAAATTTCCCGTGTTCATAAACAGTAGGGATAAAGGTAAAACCATTTTCTTTTGGAGAAGGTCTTAAAATCGCCACTATTTGGTCTTTTCCTGCTTTTTCGTTCAGTACAGCTACATATGCCCCTGGCTTTGTGTTGGAGCGAAAAACGGCAACTGGGTCGGCCAATAGTTTAGGTAAATTTTCCACCACTTCCTGCGGTACATTGTGATTGTGTAAATTTTTATCTGCCTTTAATTCTTCTTGGGTAAGCAACCCCAGGGCTTTACGAAGGGCCAGTTTGTTTGTTTTTAATTCCTGTTTAGGCAGGCCCAATTTCTCATACAACGGAGGAATTACCCCCATATCCACTTTGGTATTATTGGGGGTGTGCTTATCCGAAAGCACCGCTTTTACGTCTGCCTTAAACTTCCTGGCCACGGTTTCGTCCGGGGCAAACAAGTTTTTCCCTTCCTGCCAAAGCGTGTTGGTATCCGGCAAAGTATTGACAAAGTCCTCTTTCGTACGTATACTATTTATAGGACTCTGATTATGGAGAGGACGCGATTGGAGCGGGCCCCATATATCAGAGTCTTTCTCTTTGATATACAGCACCCCACCTTCTTCTGCGGTTCTTCTTACAAAATTCTCAAAATTTCCCTTGTCATATACACTGGGAATAAAAGAAAAACCCTCTGCGCCTTTTTTATTCGGGGAGATAGCCGCTATAATCTGTTTTCCTTCGTCATTTGTTGCATCCAAAACCGCCACATACCCGTTCGGATTAGTAGAGTTAGGAGAAGATTTGAACACCGCTTTCGGGTCCGCCACCAGTGCAGGCAGGTTTTCCAACACCTCTTGCGGCACCTTGTGCAGGTTTCGGCCCGCTTTGCCTGTTGCTTTCAACAGGGTTGTTTTATTGGTTTTCAAACTCCCGTAAGGCAAGCCCAATTTCACATAAATAGCAGGCAAATTTCCCATGTCAAACGAAGTCCCTGCCGCAACACTTTGGTCAGATAAGGCTTTGCGCACCTGCGCTTTAAACCGCTGGGCCGTCTGCGCGTCCGGGGCAAACATTTCTTGGCTCTTGACGAACTCCTGCAAACCCGCTATACTATTATCAATACCGCTGCCAACGAGAACCGGCTTTTTATGGCTAGGGCGTTGGAGCGGTTCATTTTTTGCCCAATTATCTATATACATGGCGGCGGCTTGGTTAAACGTGTCCCCAGTCTTGATTTTGGCCACAATATCCGCTATACTGATATTAGCAGGACTGCCCAGGAGTTCGCCGCCGTCATTTTTAGATGACGGGAGCAGAGAATTAAAAATAAATGGTTTCTGCGCCTGGGAGCCCTGTTCTTTTTTCATCCAAGCGTCAATACCTTTTTCCGTTCCCTTAAATCCAGTAGTAAGTAAAGTATACCCCGGTTGTATTTCCACACTTACCCCATAAAACGTATTCCCCGCTTTTATTTTAAGTAAAACGGGTACGCCGTCAAAACGGGGCTTTACGCTAACCCCAACGCCTATAATACCGTCTTTCAAACCGGACAGGATATTTTCCCAGTCCTGGACTGTATTTTTATGTTTATTGTAAGTATGCTTTATAATATCAGACGGCAAACGAATTTCTTCTTCTCCCGCTTGAAACGAATAATAACTCCTGTCGTCAGAAGCAGATTTCAAAGCGGTATCATAAAAAGCATCCAGCTCTTTTTCTCTGCTTCTATACATGGCGGCGGATTGGTAAAACGTGTCCCCAGTCTTGATTTTGTCCACAATTTCCGCTATACTAATAGTAGAAGGCTGACCGGAAATGACGTCCTTGCGTTGCAAGGCTTGGCCCACCCCGATGAAGTGAGGCGCGGGGGTTCCGGCAGCTTTCTCTATAAGAGAACGACCAGAAATAACGTCCCCGGTTTCCGGGGCTTGACCCCGTCTGAGAGGTGCAGACGTTCTGGCGTTCTCTTTTTTCATCCACGCGTCCACACCTGTATTTGTAGATTTAAAGAACGTATTTAACCGTATATTCCCGTTGGGGAAAACGGTTATTTCCAGTCCATATATACCGCTCGTTCCATTTACTTTCGCCAGTACCCCAACCCCCGGTCCAAAACGCGGGGTAGTTATAGTAATCGCCGCTATATTATCTATATCCGCAAGGCCTTTTTTCCATTGGGTTGCCGTCATTTCGGGGTGCTTTTTATCGTGCAAAACGGTATCGCTGGGGATTTGTAATTTTACCCCGCTTTGGGTTGTATGGGTATAGTAGGATTGTTTGCCCCCTTTGTTTTGCTGGGCCGCCTCGTAAAATTTGGCAAAGTCATTGTGAGGGCTCTTATACATAGCCGCGGCTTGATTGTATACATACGCTGCGGTCGGGTTTTGATTCGTCCCCAGTATGTTTAACTTCATATAGCGCATTTCTTCCGGGGCAATACCCGTTAAACGGTAAAAAGCCAGTTGATTGGCGTGGGCAATCTCGGCCGTTTGTTCGGCCTCTTCCTCGCTCATTCCGGCTTCTTGGGCTTCTTTTTTAAGTTGCTCGCGTGCATCCCATGCGTTATGCTCCACCTTACGCTGTTGCGCCTGGGTGAGCGTAGCTTTAAAGGTTCCGGCGTCGCGGTCCTCTGCCGTAAGCGGGCTGTTTATCTCGCCTGATACGCTGCCCAATGCTTCTTTGGTAAAATCTTCGCTTATAGCCGTATTGGCCAGTTCAGTAGCCACTTTATGTGCTTCTTCTTCCTTTACCCCCGCGGCCATTAAATTTTTGGCTATGTTCTGGCGGTATACAAAAAAGTTACCCCCAGCCGCCGCGCCGCCGGGAACTCCACCCAAGATAAACGCAATAAATCCCTCATATAACGCCTGTTTGGCTTTTTCCCGCCATGAAGTATCTTCTACCCCGCCAACATCGTTAATTACGTTACTGCCAATGCTTTGCGTGGCTTCCTGCACGCCCTCAATCATTCCGCCGCGCGCCGCACCAATAGCCGCAGCCGTACCCCCTTGCACGCTAAGCGGTTTCTTTTTTATGGACTTTAACGCCTTAGACGTAAACTTATCCAGTACCCCGTTCACATTTAACAGTTTTAAAAAAAGTTTATCCCCCACAAATTCCGTAGCGGCTATCCAGGCGGCATTGCTTAGCCCCAGTTTATAGGCTTTCACCGGTTCCACACCGGCTTCTATAGCTTGTTCATAAGTGCCTTGCCCCTCCGCCGCACCAAAAATAGCGCTCATAATAGCTGGGTTACGCGTAATGGCCAAAGCAGCAATACTGGTAAGCACACTGCCGGCACCACTGCCCAGGTCATACAAAAAGCCGTCTTTTTGCGTTTTTTCTAGTCCGGCGCGTTTGGTAAACAAGCCCACCACCGCTTTTACTTTGTTGTTAAAATCATCCGCCCATTTTTGGCTTCTTTGGTATTCTTCCTGCGCGCGTTGGCGGTCCGCTTCTGTGGGGATATACGCACCGCCTGTACCCGCAGCCGCCGCTTCCCCCATTTTATTCATAAGCGCCAACCCCGTTTTAATAGAAAACGCCCCTGCCTGACGCGCCGTATTTATCACCGCCGCTTCGGCCCCGCGCCGAAAACTTTCCGGCAATACACGCCGCCAAGGGGTAAGCGCATTTTCTGTGGCACCGGAAAGCACGTTAAAAGAGCGTTTTTTAAGTTCGCCGGAAACCACTTCTTCCGTCGGCGCGCCCAAGTCTACCATGGCAAAATAATTTTTTTTGGGTTTACCTAAAATCTGTGTATCCGTAGCATAAAGGATTTCGTCCGCGCGCTTTAAATCTGTATATACCGGTATTTGGTACGAGTCTATCCACACGCTTCTTTTATGCGCGGGTGGTTGTATAGCATTCATTGGTGTATTTTGCCGTTCTTCTTTCATAAAATTTATCTCTCCCTATTTACCGTTCATCTTCAAAAAAAATGTCTATCACTTCATTCCCATCTTTTTTAATGCGCGCGCGCTGGCCGTTCCAGCTGCCTGCTTTATAGCGTTCCACCGCGGTGGAAAGTTCTTTATAATACGCTTCCTTGGGGGCCGTGGGCTCCTGGGAAAGTTCCATAATACGCCCGTTATAAATGGCCGCGTCCACCACTCCTACCGGCACCCCGTATTTAGCCGCCACAAACTCTTTTCTAACCTCGTCAAAAATCGGTTCCAAAATTTTTTTATTGTCCCGATATGAATCCGCCAAATTGATATTTCGTTCGGCGGTTTTGCGCATCATATTTTCATACATACCGGCTATGTCTTCCACCGGAAAATCCATATTCCCTGGGGATTGGGAAAGTTTTTGTAATTTTTTCTGCACCCACTCGTCCCCGCTAGTAGAAAACCAATCGGAATCCGGCCTTTTTATAATTCGCGTTCCCAAAGCCCGGCGCAAGTTATTTAAGTTTTCTTGCGCTTTTTGGGTGTCTTGCGCCGTAAATGCACCCGATAAAATACGTGCCCGCAAATCAGCAGCAGCAGCCGCCAACGCCGCCGGGGAATCCAAATCTTTGTTATTTACTTTGTAATCGTCTAATTCATCTCCTATATCAAAAGCGTCATAGGCGGTTTTACTGGCAGCATAGTTGGCTATTTTCTGTTGGCCCATGCGGCCGGAAGGGTCGTCCAGCAAATCCTCCACAAAGTTTAAGTAAGAGGAAAACTCCTTGGCGGTTAAATCAATGCCGGCCGCGTTTAATTCTTCCAGCGCGGAAAACATATTTTTGCTTTTCACCTGGAAATCCTGCTGCAAAGCCAGCGGGTTTTTTTCATAATCGCGCACGGCGGCGTTGTATAAATCTTTTAAGGCAGCCTGGTGGTTTTGGCTTTTTAATTTGTCGGTTTCTTTTTTAGCAGCTTCTTCCTGCGCTTCTTGCCAGCGCAAGGCGCGGTTTTTCCAGCTCAGCTTTTCTTCCACCGTCAAATTGGTGTATTGGTTCTTATCGTCCATGGGGGACACTATTTTCCCGTTTTTATCCTTATAGGCAATTTGGGCCGGGTCCGCGTCAAAAAGCCAATGCAGGCGGGAAACAGTCTTGTCTTTATCGTACTGGCCGGCAAGTTCCTGTTTTTGAAGCGGGGTAAATCCGCTGAGTTCCAGGTAGCTTTCAAAATCACGGTCCAATTCGTGCTGCACCTCGGGGGCGGCGTAAGCGTAATCATACGCTTTTTGCCGCACGGTATCCTGCGCGGTTTGAAAATTGATGCGCGAAAGCAGGTTGATTTTTTTGGCGTCCGTATCATTTTTTAAGGCGTCATAATAATTGGCGCCAAAATCCCGCTCCCAACGTTTAAACAGGCGTTCACCCAAATACTCTTTGCCGGTCGCTTTCATTTGCTCCAGCGCGGAGGATACTTCCGCGTCAAACTGGGTAGGGTCTTGGCTTTGGTCCAAGCGGTTTTGAAGGGCTTTGTATTGGTTGTCCAGCTGCTCCTCAAAATTCTGCATTTTCAGCTGTTCGCTGCGGGCTTCCTGGCGTTGCAGCTCCTGGCTGATGGAATTTATGGTGCCCGCTAAATTTTGCAGGTTTTGGCCCGCTTGGCCGGGCTGGTAGTTCAAGTTCTGTTTGGCTCCACGTGGGGCCGCACTGCTCATAATAGGGTTAATTTTCGGTTTATCCATAACTTGCCGCCTTAAAGAGAAAGTTTTGCTTTCAAACTTTTATTGCCCGCACCATAAGAGGTGGCAGAAAAAGTATTATTGTAAGCCTGATTAAAGGCTTCTTTGTTATTGGCCGTAGGGCGTTTTCCGCCTCCCCAGCCGTAATACTGCGCGGCCGAACCCAGCGTTTGCGCGGCGCCGCCGGCCAGGCTCATGTGTAAATTGAGGCCGCGGCTGTTAGCGGTTTGCTGGGCCAAATACCGGTTGTAATTGGCCGAATTTTTATACTGTGCCCATTGGGTTTGGTTTTGGTAGGTAAGGTCTGCCACGTTTTGCAGGGCGTTTTTATGGCTTTGTGTGGCCAGGCGGTCATAAGTAGGGCCATAAAGTCCGTTTTCCGCCATAGACGCGGTTAAGGAAGCCATACTGGCGCGCACGTTTTTTAAAGCGCTGTCCTGCGTTATAGCGCCTTCCTGCGCGGTTAAACGGGCGTTGGCCTCGTCCTGCGCGGCATATTGCTTATAGAGGCGTTCCTGTTCCAAATTTTGTACATATCCACCCAAAGCACCGGTGGTGTTTCCTACCGCTTGCACAATCCAGCTCATAAGCACCTCGCGTATATATCGTAATCTTGGCCGTTTAAGAATTTTTTAAGCGTGCCCTCCCGCTCAAAGCCAAGCAGTTTGGCCAAGCGGTGAGCGGGTTTAAAATCCGTTTTTACGGTCATTTCCACCCGTTCTGTCTTATAAATTTCATAACAGCGCCGCATGATGCGCACTATGGGCAACATATCACGCCCACAATTTTGCGAAAGCAAACTAACGGCCATACGGCGTTTGGGGCTCAAACATACAAAACCGATAACGGCCATTACTTCTTCCCCGTCAAAGAGGGAAAAAAGCACACTGTTCTGCAAACCGCCCAGCAAATCTTCCTGGCGTTGCTCGGCTTGCACTTGGAGTTTTTCCAAATGGCAAGGCGAAAAACTTTCAATTCGGTTAATCACTGGCCACCTCCACGTCAATAAATAAGGCCAACAAATGCCAGGGCAAAGGCTCCTGCATTTTTAACACCACGCGCGGGGCGGTGGTATTGGGTGTTTGCTTGGTGGTAACAAATACAGCGGTATTGTTGCCCGGCCAGGCTATTTTTATATCGCCCGATTTTAACAGGGTGCGTTCGGTTTTGTCCTGTCCATTTCTGAGCCGCGCGGTGTAAATATGTTTGTTTTCGGCCTGGTATAAAAACTGAGCACTGTTAAGCACCCGGGCTATAATTTGGTTTATGCGGTAACTTTTGGCCTGCCCGCTACTGTTGGCATCTAAATTTAAAGGCATTGGTTCAAACACGGTGAGGTATGGCAGCCCCACGGTAATTACGCTGGCGGGTTTATCCAGCGTAATTTGGCCATTTAATACCTGTTTGTTTTTAAAAGGTACCCCGTCCGCCAGGCCCTCCACCTGGGCCCCTTCCAAATGCTCTAAGCCTTCTATCAGCACGGTAGGGCTTTTTACTTTAAACTGTTTGGCACAGTCCAGGCACCAAGCGTACGTTAAGTTATAAAGGCTGGTTTCGTCCTCGTTATATTCGGCGGGTACGTCCAGCGGCAAAGGCGGGCGCAAATATTCCACGTTATAAACGTCTTGCCCGTTTATATGGCGTTTTACTACAAACCAAACATCGTCAATTTGGCCGTCCGGTGCGGGAATAACCGCCAGGCTTTCAAAAGTGCCTTGGGTAGTATGGCGGTGGAAGGCCCTTACATTTTGTGTCTTATTGTAAGTAAGGCCCAGCAGGCTGCCGTCGTTTAAAATCGTCCATATCAAACGGTCCGGTTCGTACTGCAAATCCCAGTCTTTTATGCCGCGCGCCAGGTAATTTTGGGCCAGCAAACTAAGTTCTTCCGGTTCGTAGCGGTCTGTGTCGGAGCGGTACGCCAAATCATACATGGCTTTTCCTTTGGCGCCCAAAAAAAGCAAACTGGAACCCAATAACACCGGGCGTTGGGCCGGGCTTCCAATTAAACAAATAATGTCGTAAGCTACGTTGGTTGGGCCAAACGCTTCGCTGGTGGTTTGTGGGCGCACTTCCAGCACGCTGCCCTGGGTGCCTATATACAAATAATCCTGTACGGCGGCCCAGCTAAGCGTGTTTAGTTCCGTCAAAAAATACAGGTTAAAAGCGTTGTCGTCCAATACTTCGCCAAAGGTTAAATCTTCAAAGTTTTCATAATCGCCGGTTTTTCCAAAAAGTGCAGCCGGGCCTTCTTGGGTATCCATAAGAAGTACCAGGCGGTCCTTGAAGTATCTTAATCCGCTGGCATATACCCCGCCTTGGCCCAATACGCCCAGCTCCCATTTATAGGTGCCTTTGTCCAATTCTTTGGGGAAGTTCTCATGCACATACACCTTTACTTGGTTTTCACTCACAAACTGGGTAATTACCCCCCAGCCGTAACCGGAGTGCAAATATTTCCAAGATATTTTCCCGTCGCTTTCGCTGCCTTCGCTGTGGGTAGGTTTTACACTGCCGCAAGTTCCCTCAGAGATAGCTTCATAAAACTTACCGTCGCTTTTTAAAATATCCCCCGCCTTTACTTCTGTGCGGCCCTGGTACCAATACTCCACGCCTTCGTTCTGCATCGTTAAACGTATCAAGCGGCCTTCGTCCGCCAGGCTAAAGGCGGAAAAATTGCTCTCTGAGCCAAACGTCCAGGTGGTTTCTTGCCAGCCGTCGTCGCGGCCGTCCGTACGGTGGCGCCAACAGCGCAATTTTATGCTTTTCTCGCTGTAACGGCGTTCCAGGGTGGTATCGGCCAATTTAATGGCGCTGTATCCGGCACCCAGCACATCGGCACGTATACCGCATTGTACGCTGTTAATGGCTTTTACAATGTACTCGTTATAGTTGTTTTGGTTGTGTTTATCCCCGCGCGAGTAGCGGCATAACAAAGTATCCTCAAAGTATATCTCTACGGCTACCCCGTCAATACTTCCGCCATAGCCAACATTTTCTGTGGCCAGCCAAGGCCCCCAGGAAGGGTGGTCTATTTCTATCACCCCGCCGGCGCTGCTGGTTATCGTAACCGTTCCGCTGGTTCCGGCCACGCTCATCATTTTTTCGGTGTCTGCATTTAAACGGCACCAGGGGCCGCCTTTTAAATTAACCTGTTCAAAACGCCAGTCATAATCCCCATAGCGTGATAACTTTTGCAGCGGGGTGGTTTCATGGGCAAAATACAGCACGTCGCCAATTTGCAAATAAGAAACTTTCTTGCCTTTGGCCCCGGTCAGTTGGTCTATGGAATAAGGGGTTAAAATCTCATAAGGGGTTTGGTCCGCCAGGCAAAGTAAAGCATGGTTTTTATAAACGCGCATGGCGTAGTCCGTAAACTCCAATATATAGGCCACGTTTTCGTTTAGTTTAAACGGGATTAGTACCGCCGGTAAATTATTGCGCGTTTGGGCCACATAGGCCGTACCGCCGCGCCGTTTCACGCCGCCAAAGGCCGTAAGCACGGCATTTTGCACCGTGCGGCAAGAGTACGGGTAAAGCTGCAAATCGGCCCGGCTTTCCATTTCCGGTGAAACAAGCCCGTTGTTAAATTGGTTCAAAGCCACACGCGTTTTAAAAGCCATGGGCACCCTCCCATGGGGTTGGCTGCAAAGACAGAACCGGCATTTGGATAGCATTAGAGCGCTTGGCGTTTCTAATACCCAGCTGATACTCTTGCAAAAGGGTGTTTTTTCTTTGCGGGTCCTGTTTTAAAATTTCGCACAGCTCATAGGCCAGCCGTGTGGTAAATACTTCCACAAAATAGGGCGGCAGGCTTAATTTAGAAATATCACGCGTAATGTAGGTTAGTTTAAGCGGGGGCTCTAAATTGGTAAGAATTTTGTTGCCTTCCAGCACGTAAGCGTCCCGTGCTTGGGGCGGTAAATCTTCTAAACCTACCAGGCGCAAACAGTCGGCCGGAAGGCTATAAGCGTTGTTATAGCCAAAGGCAGGTTTATCTTGGTCTTTGGGAAGGGCCACGCGTTTTACGGCAAACACCCAGTGATAAATAGACAGTTCATAATCCAGCACGCTGCCGTACGCCAGCTTTACCGCGCGGGCGGTAGGGGTGTCTTCGTCCAAATTGGTAATAGGGGTTTGGCCCAGTTTTAACAGTGCCTTATTGGCCATTTCTAATTGGGTAACGCTCATGTGCAGCCTCGGTTCTATTTTAGGGGAGGGGTGTTTTCCCCTCCCCTTTGCCGCCCAAACATCGGGCGGGAGGAAGTTTAAGCCGCCGTAACTTCAATAGCGGCGCATTTGGCTTCTTCCAAACGCGTAGCGCCCAAAGAATATTCGGCGTAGATTTGCTTTGCGTGGGACAAATCACCCCGTTCGCTGAATTTAATGGTAATATCCAACCATTTGCCAAGGGCTAAACCGCTTTTGCAGTACACGGGGCAGATATATTTGCCCTCGCTATCTGCAAAATTGTAACGCACAAAATTAATCCCGGAGTACGGGGTTAATTTTTTACCAGCCAAAGGCTTGTTGTCGCTATAATCCCCGGAAATATATACCCCCGCCTCTTTCAATTGGGCTTCCACGGCCGGAGGAACCAACATAAAAATTTCCTCCTGTTCCACGTCTACGTCTTTGGCCTGCAAACGCTGTTGGGCAAGGTTAATCTTTTTAATAATATCCCCGCCGCCTTCGTCTGCCGTAACCGTCATGGCCGTATCATAATTGGTCGTGGTTTCGGCTTTTTGGCCCGTTTTGGCCGCGGCCAAGTAGGCCTTGTAGATAATGTCGTCAATGTCGCGGTGGTAACAGCCCAGAATAGACTGCACTAATTGGTCTTCCGGGTCTACATCCATACGGATTTTATCCCAGGTGTCAATTAATACGGCCCCGCTTTTTAAAGTGGGCTCAAACCAGCGGACAAAGCGGTCAACATCTACCACATTGGTTGCTTCGTACCGCCCGGTCCGTGCTTTGGTAGAGAACTTTCCCAAGAAGTTAGCCGCCACGGCCGTTTCACCCTTAATATCGGGCTGTACCATAACGGTAGCTTCTAACTTACTTTGCGTCTGCTGAGCACAGAGGCGAACCGCCGTAGCGTATTTTAACGCTAAGTGGTGCATTTCAATTTGGTTGAAGGTAGAACCGTCCATTTTTATTTCTCCTTTTTAAACAATTTTAAACCCCTATCCTCATCAGGGCTTTTTTTGGGGGTAATCCCCAAATCTTTTTTTAATTTTTCCACCACCGGCGCCAATACTTCATAGATAAACTCTTTGGTAAAAGCACTGGGCGGGCGGGTATTTAGCCTATGTAAGGCTATACGTACATCCCCGCGTGTAATATGTTCTTTGGGCATATCACACCCCTACGGCGGCCTTGGTTAACTCGTCCAGCAGTTTTACTGCGGCCGGGTCTTTGGCCATAAATTTTTTGCCAAATTCTTTGTCTTTAACCAGCGCGTCCAATTTGGCCTGGGCTTCCTGCGGGGTATAAACAGCCTGGCTTGCAGGGCCGGAAGCACCTTTTACTTCCGCGTCCATGGTGGTAGAGCCAATGGCAAACATCAGTTTCATTAATTTACCAGAGCCCAAAGCGCGCTCCATAGCGTCCAGCTCGCCGGAATTTAAACCGTATTTCCGCGCGGCCTGGCGGGCCACTTCTTCGTTTTTTTGGTACTCGGCGCCCCACTCTTTTTGCAAATCGTTCATTTGCTGGGCCTGCTCTTTGGCGTAGGCTTCTTGCTGGGCGGCGCGGGCCTGTTTTACGTATTCGTTCCAGCCTTCGGCCAGTTTGGACGCCTGGCCTTGGCTAAGCCCGGCGGAAAAAAGCACCGGCATAAAATATGCTGACTATGTTCTCAACGGAAAACGTATCCGCAAAAGTTTAAAAACTAAAAACAAAGCGGTGGCTTTGCTTAAGGCTGCCCAGCTAGCAGAAGATAACGGCAAACAAAACCAGCCAGATATTTTGTGGAAAGATTTTTTATCCAAATATGAAGCGTTTATCCAAGCTAACCGTAGTAAGAATACCGTAGACATTTTTAAAAACGCCAAAAACAAATTAACATCTTGGCGCACTTTTACATATCTAAAAGAGTTAACCCCCCAGGTATTAGACGAACTAAAAACACACCTAAAAAATAATGCAAAATCTTCTTACGTGGCTGGCATTAACCGTAGTATACGTGCCTTAAAGACTATGATGCGCCAAGCGGAAAAATGGGCTCTTATATCCCCTCAAAAATGGGAAATTGTAAGTAAATTCAAAGAGCCTAAAGGGCGCATAGAGTTTCACTCTACCCAAGAAATAGCTGCTATTTTATCCCATTTAAATAAAGATTGGCAAATAGTAGTATTACTGGGAGTTCGCGCGGGCTTACGGCGCGGTGAAATGGCTGCTTTGCGCTGGGCGGATGTGGATTTTAAAAACAACCAGCTCTATATTGCCCCCAACAAAACTGAAAAATACCGTTTTGTACCTATGTCCCAAGACTTACGGGCCGCCTTGTTAAATGCACAAAAACGGGCCAAAAATGATTTTGTAGTTACAGTAGGGGACCCTTCTGCCCGGCAGTCGCAATACTTCTTATCTGTGGCGTATAAAAAGAAAATGGCCCACTTTGAAATGAACGGTAAAAAAATACACTGTTTTTTGCATAAATTGCGCCATACTTTTGCCTCGCACCTAGTGCAAAACGGCGTTGATTTATATCGTGTATCAAAATTGTTAGGCCATAGCAGTATAAAAATGACAGAAATTTACGCTCATTTGGCACCAGCAGACTTACAAACAGCTATTTTATCGCTGCCCCAAATACCCCATATTGATACTAAAAAAAATGCTGACAGCAAATAAAACTGTCAGCATTTTTGTCAGCACTATAAATACAAATCTTTGCCCCATATGGGATTTGAACCCATACCACCGGTTCCGAAGACCGGTACTCTATCCAGTTGAGCTAACGGGGCCCGTTTTTATTGTATCAATAAATTGTAGGGTATGCAAAAACCAGTATATAAGGAAAGAAAAACACCGACTGAAGGCGGGGGTATTACAGGGAAAAGTAAAATTTGGTAAAATAAAAATATCTTAATGCAGTAAGGAGTATACCTATGGGTGGACATTCACACTGGGCCGGTATTAAACACAAAAAGGCCCTCGTAGACGCTAAAAAAGGTAAAGTATTTACCAAAATTTTAAGAGAAATCACCATCGCCGCCAAAATGAGCGGCGGCAACCCTGACCAAAACCCCCGCTTACGTAAAGCTATCGACGACGCTCGCGCCGCCAATATGCCTTCCGATAACGTAAAACGCGCTATCATGAAAGGTACCGGCCAATTGCCCGGTGTTTCTTACGAAGAAATCACTTATGAAGGCTACGGCCCCGGTTCCGTGGCGGTCATTGTGGAATGCACCACGGACAATAAAAACCGCACTTTTTCCGAAATCCGCAAAATTTTCACCAGCCACGGCGGGTCCATCGGCACGGCGGGCTGCGTGTCTTATATGTTTAAAAACAAAGGGCTTATTGTAGTAAAGAAAGAAGACATCGGCGAAGATGAACTGATGGATTTGGCCCTGGAAGCCGGCGCCGAAGACGTGCGCACCGCGGCGGACGTGTACGAAGTAATCACCGCCCCGGAAATGGCCGCTTTGGACGCGGTTAAAAAAGCCATTGAAGCCAAAGGCATTACGCCGGTATCGGCCGATTTGTCTATGCTGCCCGATACGGAAGTAAATATTACCGACGAGCACACCGCCGAAACCTTAATGAAAATGCTGGAAGCGCTGGACGATCACGACGACACCAAAAACGTGTACGACAACTCCAGCATTGACGAAGCGGTAGCCGCCAAATTGGAAGCATAAGAGGCCGCTTGACCAATCAAACAACCACCGTTTTAGGTATAGACCCTGGTTTAGACAGAACGGGATGGGCCATTCTTACAAGGGATGCCCGTTCCGTTTTGTCTTTAGTGGCTTGCGGTTTAATACACACCCAGGCCGGGCAGGAATTACCCACACGGCTGGATTATATTTTCCGTCAGTTTCAGCAAATTATTCAAACCTACGCCCCACAGCAAGTGGCTATGGAGCAAAACTTTTTTCTAAAGCGTGCCGTAACCATGGCCAACACGGTTATGACGCGCGGCGTCATTTTGCTGGCGTGCGAACAAGCCCAAAAGAAAATTACCTTTTACCCCCCAAAACGCGTAAAAATGATGTTATGCGGCACCGGCACGGCCGATAAAAAACAAGTGCAGCGCATGGTGCAGCTTACCCTAAACCTAAACAAGCCCCCCCAGCCCGACGACGTGGCCGACGCCGTGGCCATTGCCATCTGCCATTTAAAAACTGCCCCGCTAAGTAACATGATAAACGTAAAGGCGGCCTTCCTGGAAAAACTGAAAGCCGCCCGGGAACAACAAATTAAAAAAATTAGTAAATAATTACATAATCCGCCCGTTTTTACTGCCGCTTATGGCGCGGCATAAAGGGGAGGCTTCTGCATTTTCATCAAAAGATTTAAACCCGAAAAATCCATAATCCGGGCGAAAATCCTCCGTACACCAAACTAGTAAAGTTCCTTCAGGCGGGGTAAGCGTCATTAAAATAGCAAATTGTTTGTTACTATAAGTGGCTTTAACGGGGTAGGCTTTTCCCATTAATTTGCCGGTGGCGGACAAGCCGCCCTCTATATAAAACTGCATATGTTTACCGCGGAAGTTATTGTATCCGTAACCAAAATTGCCCCCCATATTAGGCAGTTCAATATCAAGCACATCTAAAGAGCGGTTGTATTTATTATTAGCCAAATAATAGCTTCTCTCGGCATCGGCCAGTTGTTTAAATAAAGTAACCGCTTCCGAGGCACGCGCCTTGGCCACTGCTTTTTCATATTGCGGCAACGCCACCGCCGCCAATATGCCAATAATCAGCACCACCACCAACAGTTCTATTAACGTAAAGCCTTTGTATGGGCCGGCGGAGAAGTTTTTTAAACGGGCTATTTGCCCCATATACCAGTTTTTCATCTTTTACCTCTTTTTTGATTAAATTTTGTTTCTAACAAAATTTATCAAAAAAAAAAAACAAAACAACCCCTTCCTATACAAAACAGCCCAAAAGTAAAAAGCGTGGCGCTTTTCAATATGCTAAAATGAAGATATGATAGGCTATTTAAGAGGAGAAGTGCTGGAAGTGCGGGAGGACGGCGTCCTTCTGCTGTGTGCGGGCGTGGGATATGAAGTAAATATGGCCCACTCCTGCGTGCTGGAGTTAGAAGCCGGGAAAGAAATCTCTCTATATATTTCCGAGTCTATTTCCCCTTATGACGGCACTGTGCTGTACGGTTTTTTAACCAAAGAAGACAAAGAACTTTGGACGCTTTTCAAAACCGCCATTCCCAACACGGGTGCCAAAAAAGCCTTGGAATTTTTAAACAAAGCCTTGCGCAGCGTGGCGGATTTTCACAAGGCCATTGTTTCCAAAGACCCTAAAATTTTAACGGGCATTTTTGGCTTTACCGCCAAAACGGCTGAAAAATTAATCAACTCTTTAAAAGACAAGATGGACGCCGTATCCATACAGGGCGAAAGCAAAATAAAAGTATTGGACGAAGCCCCCTTTATGACCCCCGTGCTGGAGGCCTTATCGGCGCTTGGGTATTCGGCCTCGGAGTCCCGCCGCGCCATTGAAAAACTTTACGCAGAAGGCGTTAACCCGAACGACAAGATAGAAAATATTATTAAAGAAGCTTTGCGGGTACTTAAAAAATGAGCAACCAAAACGATATTTTAGACGTTAAACAACTTAGCGAAGAAGCCGGCGGCATGGAAGCTGCCCTGCGCCCGGGCACGCTGGACGAGTTTGTAGGGCAGGAGAATTTAAAATCCAACCTGCGCGTATTTATAGAAGCCGCCCGCGCCCGCAAAGAAGCTTTGGACCACTGCCTTTTTTACGCCCCCCCCGGCCTGGGTAAAACCACGCTGGCCAACATTTTAGCCAAAGAAATGGGCGTAAACATTAAAGTAACTTCCGGCCCGGTGCTGGCCCGCCCCGGGGATTTGGCCGCCATGCTTACTACCGAACTGGCCGACGGCGATATTTTATTTATTGACGAAATACACCGCCTAAACCCCGCCGTGGAAGAAGCCCTTTACCCCGCCATGGAAGATTTTACCTTCTTTATTAATACCGGCAAAGGGCCTGGCTCCACCACGTTAAAACTGGCCGTGCCTAAATTTACGCTGGTGGGTGCCACCACACGCTCCGGCCTACTTACCGGCCCGTTGCGTGACCGCTTTGGCATTGTGTTTAACTTAGGTTTTTATGAAATTTCCGAAATCACGGATATTTTGGCCCGCTCTGCCCGGCTGTTAAACATCGCGGCCGACCGGGACGGCCTGAGCGAACTGGCCAAACGCTCCCGCGGCACCCCGCGTATTGCCAACCGCCTGCTGCGCCGCGCGCGGGATTTTGCCCAAGTAAAAGGGCAGGGCGTTATCACGCAGGAAATTGCCACCCTGGCTATGAACTCGCTAGACATTGATAACGAAGGCTTAGACAGTGTGGACAAACGCATTCTGGAAGCGTTGATTGACCGCTTTAACGGCGGCCCGGTGGGTGTGGAAAACCTGGCTATTGCCGTGTCCGAAGCGGTAGACACGCTGACGGACGCCATAGAGCCCTATTTAATTAAAGCCGGCTTTATTGCGCGCACCCCGCGCGGGCGCGTGGCTACCCCCAAGGCCTATAAACATTTAAACCGCAAACCGGCAACGGATTTATTATTCTAACCATGAAAAAACAAATCCTTTTTTTACTCTTAGCCATTGCAGGCGCCGTGCTGATGGCGGCCTGCGCCACTCCCTCCGCGCGCCGGGCGGGGCAAGCCTCCGCCCAAACCCAAAAAGACACCACCGTGCGCGTACTGCTGGCGGAAAAACAAAAATCCGCCACGTTTAAACACTCGGGCCTTTTGTATATTTATACGAGTGACCGTTCCAAAAAATACAAAATTTCCCGTGCGGGGGCTTTATCCGCCCGGGCGCTGGGCGGCGGCAAAGTGCAAGCCGGCACCCTGCAAAGCGCCCAGCCCATTGTGCTGGAACCGGCCCCCGGCAAAACCATTACTTTTAACGGCAACGCCTACGCGGGCAAAATTTATTTAATTCCGCAGGGCAGTGTGTTTCATATTGTGGAATATGTACCCCTGGAAACCTACCTTTACGGAGTTTTGCCCTATGAAATGAGCTACACCTGGCCCGCCGAAGCCTTAAAAACCCAAGCGGTGGCCGCGCGCACCTTCACTTTAAAAAGCATGGAAACCACCGGCAAGCGTTATTTTGATTTATATAACGATGTGCGCAGCCAAATGTACAAAGGCACCGGCAAGGTGTACCCTTCTGTAAAAACCGCGGTGGACAAAACCCGTGGGCAAGTGCTTGCGTATGAAGGCAAACTATTCTACACCTATTACCACGGCAACTGCGGCGGCGCGACGGACAGCGTAACCAGCTGGAACCCGGGCGCCAAAGCCATCAAGCCGCTCTCCGGCGCCAAATGCGGGTATGATAAACACGCCAAAAATTACAACTGGCAACAAACCGTATCCCGCCAGAAAGCGGAAAGTTATGCCGCTTCTTTGGGGTTAAAAGGAAAATTAAAATCCATCAAAATCGCCCGCAAAACCGGCACCGGCCGCGCCACCAACATTACCGTGCGCACCCAAAAGGGCAGCAAAACCGTACCCTGCGGCAACTTCCGCATGGCGTTTGGTTTAAAAAGCTGCAAAATTACCAAGCTGTCTTTGCGCAAAAAAGATGTTTTGTTTAAAGGCCGCGGCTCCGGCCACGGAGTCGGCATGTGCCAGGACGGCGCCAACGGCATGGCCAAAGCCGGCAAAGACTACAAACAAATTTTAAAAAGATATTACCCCGGGGCAAAACTCACCCCTATTAAGGACTTATAATTATGGCATTTGAACGCTTTAAAAAATTAAACTTAGACCCGCTGATAGCCAAACAGCCGGCCACCCCGCGCGACAGCGCCCGCCAAATGGTGCTCCACCGCGATACCCACACCATCAAACACCGCATTTTTAGAGACATTCACGAATATCTAAACCCCGGCGACACGCTGGTAATGAACAACACCAAAGTATTCCCCGCCAAACTGTTTGCCCACAAACCCACCGGCGGCAAGGTGGAAATTTTACTGGTGCGCCCCACCGTGAATAACCGCACCTGGGCTGTGCTTACGCGGGATTATAAAGAAGGCATCACGCTGGATTTTGGAGACGGCCTAAACGCCAAAGTGTTGGGCAAAACGGAAAATAACGAGGCTGTACTGGAATTTAATACGGACGACATCCTCCCCTTCTGCCACGCGCACGGCCTTATGCCTTTGCCCCAATATATTGAAAAAGCCCGCAAACACAGCGGCCTTACCCCCAGCATAGAAACGGACAAAGAACGCTATCAAACCGTGTATGCCAAGTACGAAGGCTCCATCGCCGCGCCCACGGCCGGCTTTCACTTTACGCCGGAACTTTTGCAAAAAATAAAAGACAAAGGCGTTAATATTGCCTACATTACCCTGCATGTGGGGTGGGGCACTTTTAAACCTCTGCGCGGGGAACCGCAGGAGCACCATATGCTGGCCGAACTGGGCGAAATCTCCCCCCAAACGGCCGATTTGGTAAACCAAACCCACGCCAACGGCAAGCGGGTATTTTCCGTAGGGACCACCAGCACCCGCACGCTGGAAAGCTTTACGGATGATGACCGCCACACCCACAGCGGCAAAAAATGGACGGACCTGTTCATCTACCCCGGTTATAAATTTAAAGCCATTGACTGCTTAATTACCAACTTTCACTTTCCGGACTCTACACCTTTGTGTATGACGTCCGCCTTTGCCGGCGAAGATTTTATTTACGAGGCCTACCTGCAAGCGGTGGAAAAGAAATACCGTTTCTACTCGTTTGGGGACAGCATGATGATTTTATAATTATTTAGTATAGTAACAATATATTTATTTTAAAAGAACAAATGTTTTAAGGAGTATTTATTAAAGGCGCAGCAACGCCGGGAAGTTACAATTTCACTATTTTTGGAACCGAACATTGTTTGGTGAGCTTTTAACTTAGTTAAAGGCATTCTTAACGTCCAAAAATAGTCGTTTGAGGCATAGAAAACTGGAACTGATCCCTCTGGTTTTTTATGCCAAGTGTTTTCGTGTTTTTATAAAGCACGAAAACCACGGCTATTATATTTGGGTTACGTTAAGAAGCTCAAGTTTAATGGCCGTTTTTTATGGCAGTTCCTAAAAAGTGAAGGATCGTCCATCACAACAACCAGGAGGCCATAATGAAAGCAAACGAAAAAATTGTTCTCACCCCAAACTTATTTATTGCTCAAGGGAGCCATAAACAATGTTACTTTCACCCGCAAGACAAGACCCGTTGTATTAAAGTGGCGTATAATCCCGCCTGAGAAAAAGACTTGCACCGAGAAGTACGTTATTTAACCCACATTCTTAAAACTCGCGGCAACCAAAGCGGAGTTTTACCAAGATACTACGGTTCTGTACAAACCAATAAAGGACAAGGTTTTATTTTTGATATTATTTATGATTTTGACGGCCGTATTTCCACCCCCCTCAGCTTTTTATTAAACGATCCCGCTTTTTTGGATTTACATTATCACGGGTTAAAATATGGCCTAATAGGTTTAAGAGAAACGTTATTTAAATACAACATCATATCCATGGCTATTTACCCGGAAAACATCCTCTGCCAAAAAATAAACCCTTATGATTTTAAATTAATGTTTATAAATGATATGGGCAGTGGCGCCTTTATTCCTTTGGAATATTATTGGGAACCTGCCGCACAAGCCAAAATTAAACGCCGTTGGAATCGTTTGGCAAGATTTATAAACAAACACCATCTATTGCATAAAGCTCAACTATTGGCCCAAGACATTGCCTGCAGATAGAAATAGACTATATATGATAAAATATAAATATATGGCCCTTATTTCCCCTTTTCAAATTTTACATAAAGATCCTGCCTGCAAGGCCCGCACCGGCATTTTGTATACCAAGCACGGTGCCGTACACACACCGGTATTTATGCCGGTGGCTACCCAAGCCAGCGTAAAAGCGTTGACCGATGAAGACCTGCGCAATGTGGGGGCGGAGTGTTTGCTTTCCAACACCTACCACCTGTATTTGCGCCCCGGCACCAAAACGCTGGAAACCCTGGGCGGCCTGCATAAATTTATGAATTGGGACAGAAGCATTTTGACCGATTCGGGCGGGTTTCAGGTATACAGCTTATCTAAATTTCGCAAAATTAAAGAAGAGGGCGTAACTTTCCAATCCCACCATGACGGGAGCAAACACCTTTTTACGCCGGAAAACGTAATTGATTTTGAAAGCCAAATAGGCTCCGACATTTGGACCATGCTGGACGTATGCATCCACGCCAAAAACCCCGCCAAGCATGACGCGCGCGAAGCACTGGATATTACCAAACGCTGGGCAGAGCGGGCCGAAAAAGCCTATCATCAAAAAATTACCGAGCAACACATTACCCCAAACCCGGACGGTTCTTTTACGGTGGGCAACTCCCTTTTGTTTGGCATTATACAAGGCTCCATTTACCCGGATTTGCGCAAAGAAGCGGCCGAGCATATGGCCTCCCTGCGCACGCACGGTTATTGCATAGGCGGGCTTTCTTTAGGGGAAACGCTGGAGCAAATGAACGCCGCCGTAAGCGCGGTGACGGACGTGCTGCCCGAAGGCAAACCCCGCTATTTTATGGGGTTGGGCACGCCAATAGAAATTTTAAATTCCATTGAACGCGGCGTGGATATGTTTGACTGCGTATGGCCCACCCGCGTGGCCCGCAACGGCCAGGTGATGACCAGCGAAGGCAAACTGAATATTAAAAATGCCGAGTTCCGCCTGCAAACCGGCCCCTTAGACCCCCAGTGCGACTGCTACACCTGCCGCCATTATTCCCGCGCCTACATCAGCCACTTGTTCCGCGCGGCCGAGCTTACCAGCCACCGCCTTATTTCCATACACAACATCCGTTTCTTAATACACCTCATGGAACGGGCCAGAGAAGCCATTAAAAATGGCACTTTTTTGCAGTTAAAAGAGGAAGTGGTTTCCAAATATAAATAAAAATTACCCCGCCTGCAGGCGGGGTTTTTTATGGGATATCCTGTACCCAAAAACCAAACTTTTCCCCCTTTTGGCACACAAAAAACGCCCTGCTTTGGCAGGGCGTTTTTAAATAGGGAAATAAAACAGAAAAAATAATTTTTATGCTTCTTTTTGAGTTTCCTTTTTAACGGCGGGGGCTGGCAATAAATAAAATATTAAATATGCTTTAAACAGCTCCAGCGTGAAAGACAAAGAAATAAAAACGTATTTGTATACGCTTAATTCCTGCACCGTCATTTGGTGGGACACATAATACAGCCGCCCCAGCATTCTAATAAGCGGCGTAAAAGTAAAATCCGCATTGCTCCACAGGGCCAGCAGCGCCTGCAACAAGGCCAGCACAAACACAAACCGCTCCCGCAGCAATATAAACACCGCTTGCCCCGCATACAGAATTAAAAACCCCAAATGCAGGCGCAGCAATATGCCGCCGCTTAAAACGTCCTCCCACAACAGTACAAAATTTACCAAAGCGCCAAACAGACAGAAAATAAAAATTACTTTCAGCCATATGTTTAAACGCATAAAAGAGGATAGAAGTTTGTGCATATACTTATCTGTTTAATTGCAGTTTAGCCTTTTCTTGATGAACCTGTAAAGCTATTTGGATTAAGCCGTCCAAAATATCCGTATATTTATAGCCGCTGGCTTCAAACAATTGCGGGAACAGGCTGGTTTCGCTCATGCCCGGCAGGGTGTTAATTTCGGAAAAATAATATTTGCCGTCTTTGCCCAGCAAAAAATCTACCCGTGCCAAACCGCACGCACGCAACGCCGAAAACACAGTCAAAGCATCACGCTGCATTTGCTCTTGCATAGCAGGGGGTATATCGGCCGGTACGCGCGTTTCGCACCCGCCCTGCACCAGGTACTTGGCTTCATAGTCAAAAAACTCATTAGCCAGCATTTTCAGCTCCCCGCAGGAGGATGCCTTGGCAGCAGGGCCGCAGCCGTATAAAGCGCAAAAAATTTCGCGCGCGTTATCCACGCCTTTTTCTACCAGCACAAATTCGTCAAACGCCAAGGCTTTTTCAATAGCAGGGTGAAGCTCTTCCGCCGTTTTTACTTTGGTTACCCCCACGGAAGAGCCCAAACTCATCGGTTTTACAAATACGGGGTAGCCTTGCCGGCCGGCCCAGGCTTCCAGGGCGGCGCGGTCATACGCTTGCCCGCGGCGGATTTTTTGATAAGGCAGTACCGCCACCCCGTGCTGCTGAGCCACCAATTTGGTAATTTCTTTGTCCATCCCCATGGCTGACGCCAACACCCCACACCCTACATACGGGGTGTTAATACTTTCCAAAAGGCCCTGCAAAACGCCGTCTTCGCCATTGGTTCCGTGCAAAACGGGGAAAAACACGTCCACACTGAGTTTAAAAGAACCGTCCGGGCTGATTAACTGGCAGTCCGGCAGCAGGCAGGGGGTAAGCGGCTTATCCTGCGGGGTTTGTTCACTGCACGCGGTTTGTAAAAACCAATGGCCTTGGCGGCTGATAAAAATGGGAAAAACGGTATATTTGTCCTTCTGTGCGCTTAGCAAACGGCAAACGGTTTGCGCACTGTGGACGGAGACTTCATGTTCGGTGGATTTACCGCCGTATAATACGGCAATTTTTAAAGGCTGCATAGATAAAAACTCCTTATAAAAAGCCTGACTTTCATCAGGCTTTTAAAAAACGGTTATTTGTCTTCCCGGAAGATGGACCATTTCATTCGGCCGATAAAGCTGTCCGTTTTCTCCAGGAAATCCTCCCCCGGGCCGAAATCGTCCTGAGCTATGGGCTGGGCCACTTTAATTTCCGGCAGGTCTTCCTCGCTGCGCACCTTGGGGCGCAAAGTTTCGGTCACTTCTACGGGCACCTCGTTAATGGGCAGGACTTTGGGCGCGGCAGGTTTAACAGGCTGCGGCGCCTTGTGCACCTGCACCAGGGCAGGGGCATCCGGCGGCAAGGGTTTATGCGGGGCAGCCGGCGGAGCAGGCGGCACAGGCCCCTGCACCACATGGCTGGAACGAAGGTTCTTGTTTTCGTTCGATAAACTTTCTTTTTCCTGTTCCAATTCGCCTTTTTGTTTAAGCAAAAGGTCTTTTTCCTGGGTTAAGGTTTGCTTTTGCTGTTCCAGCAAAGAGCGTTCCTGCGCCCAGTTGTCTTTTTGACGGGTTAAAAATTCTTTTTCACGCGTAAGGGAGGCTTGCTCACGCTGGAGCTCCTCGTTCGCCGCGTTTAATTCTTCCGTCTTGCGGGCCAATTCTTCGTTAACCGTGCGCAACTGCTCTTGATTGCGAAGCAGGGCCTCGTTATTATCATGCAAAGAGGCCGCCTGGCGGGTTAAATCCTGATTGGCCGTCTGCAAGGCGTCGCGCTCGCCGGATAAGTGGGCGTTTTGCGCGGTAAGCACGTCAATTTTGCGTTTCAAATCTTCAATAACCGCGTCGTTGCGGTTGATTTTTTCCAACAATTCTTTAAAGTTGGCTTCCAGCAATTGTTTTTCCTGCAGCACGGCTTCCAGCTGTTCCTGCACGGCGGCCAGCTTGGCGGCCAGTTCGTCGCGCTCTTCTTCCAGCGTGCGGATGCGCTCCCCAAAGACCGACATCTGCTGACGGGACTTGCCGGCATATTCGTTTTCCAAATCGCTCAAAGAAGCTTTTAAATCTTCCAGCTCTTTGGTTTTGGCTTCATACTTGGCCAGCAGTTCTTCTTTTTCAGAAGCAATGGTGTGCAGTTTTAAATTTTCCGCTTTTAAGGATTCAATTTCTTCCACCTGCTTCATGCAGACGTTGGAAATTTCATGCAGTTGGTTTTCCAAGCTGCTTACTTTTTGCTGGTACTGCTGCTTGATGGAAATGATGCGGCCTTCAAAATTAAAGGATTTAAAGCGTTCTTCGGCCGCGGTTAACTGTTCGCGCAAAGACAGGATTTCTTTGGCTTGCTCGGCCGATTTTTTAAGGGCTTCCATTTTTTCCTGCTGAACTTTTTTAATTTCTCTGTCCAGCGCGCTGTTTACCGCTTTTAACTGGGAAGCCTTTTGATGCAAACTGGTAATAATGCGTTCTTTTTCTTCGCGCTCTTTGCGGGCGTTTTCTTCCTGCTGGGCGCGGTAAGTTTCCGGCTCAAAGGTGGAAATATCCGCCGCGTTTACGGACGGGAAAGCCGGGGCTTTATCGTCAAACCCGCGGCGCACGGCCGTATCGGTATACCCCAGCACGCGGGCCGTTTGGGCGCGGGAAAGGGTTTCCACACTGGCTTTTAAACTGTTGATGGTATCGGCCAGGCCGGAGAGGAAAGAATCTTTATCTTTTTGGCTTTCTACGGCCTCGCGGGTGCGGGCCAGTTCGGTTAAGATTTTATCGTTCTGAGAGGCGGACGCTTCAAAGCGTTCTTCCAATTCCTGTATTTTTTCTTCCAGCTTTTCAAACGAACGGTTATACTGGGCCTGACGGTTGGCGGCGTTTAATTGTTTTTTGCCGTCAAATTTTTCTTGGCGGGGCATGGGGTCTGCCGGGGGCAATTCCTGCATCCGGAAACGTTCCAAAAAGTCTGAAAAATCCGTTTGTCCGTCAAATTCGGTATCAAAAGCCATGGTAAATCCCTAGAAGAAAAATGAACGTACACTAAATTTAATCACAATACGAGGAAAGTGTCAAGTTAAAAACACGCTTTTCTCACACGGGAAAGGGGTTTTTTATTTTTTCCCCCGCTCAAGCAGTTTTTGGCGCACCAGCCCCACCAAATAAAAAGACCCCGTACACACCACTTTTTGCGCGTGGAACGCGGCTGAAAACGCGCGGGAAGGATCTTTAAAAAACCGCACTTTTACCCCTTTGGGAAGGGCGGATAAAATATCCTGTTTATCCGCACCGCGCTTTACGCTGGGGATAGTAACAATAATGTCTTTAAAATGAGGGCAAAGCAAAGCAAGCAGTTTTTTGTAGTCTTTGTCTTTCATAAAACCGCATAACAGGGTGGCATCCTGCGCGTAAGGGGTTTTGGCCAAGAACTCTAAAAACAATTCCACTGCCTGGGCGTTGTGGGCCCCGTCAAACACAAAGGTTTTGCCCGCTTGGCTTAATACTTCAAACCGGCCGGGCAGGCGCACCCCCGCAAAAGCGCG
This sequence comes from uncultured Elusimicrobiales bacterium, assembly GCA_944327085.1. Lineage (GTDB taxonomy): Bacteria > Elusimicrobiota > Elusimicrobia > Elusimicrobiales > Elusimicrobiaceae > Avelusimicrobium. The sequence continues at coordinate 121,217 of CALVGG010000005.1, forward strand.
GGCGATGGCGGCGTCCTCTATTTTTAAATATTTTGCCAGCCGGTACACCACACACGCGTTGATACCCTGGCGCCGGCCCAAAACAGAAAGCGGCCACTCCTGCCCGTCTTTGGTACGCAGAATGGTTTGATTGTTTACAAAATCAAAGGCGTACTCATAAAAGGGTTCCCCCTCGCCTATAAAATAAAGCGGGGCGTGTTTTTCTTTGGCGGCTTTTTTTATTTCTTCGCGCGCGGAAGGGTTTACCGTGCCCGAAAAGCAAGGCACGCCGGGCTTAATAATGCCGGCTTTTTCCCGCGCTATTTGAGATAGAGACGAGCCCAGCAGCTGCATATGGTCCAACCCAATAGACGTAATTACACACGCCGCCGGAGAGCAAATATTGGTGGGGTCTTTTCGCCCGCCAAGGCCCGTTTCCAACACGGCATACTGCACGCCCGCACGGGCAAAATGGCACAAGGCGGCCGCGGTAAGAATTTCAAAAAAGTTCAGTTCCTGCTCTTCTTCCTGAAAAACCTGAAGCACGGCGTCCGTAAATTCCTGACGGGAAACCGGGGCCCCGTTTACTTGTATGCGTTCGCAAGGGTCACACAAATGCGGGGAAACAAACAGCCCCGTTTTAAAGCCCGCCTCTTTAAGCACCTGCGCAGTGAGGATAGAAACAGAGCCTTTGCCGTTGGTGCCGGCTACGTGGATAATTTTAAAACGGTTCTGCGGGTTGCCCAGCCGCTCAAGCAAAGCGCGCAAGCCTTCCAGCCCGGCCCCGCAACCCACGCCCGTTCTGGTTAAAATATAATCAAATACAATTTTAAAACTCATTTTTATCCGGGTTATAACGGCGGATATCCGCCCCCAAAGCCGTTAGTTTTTGCTCCAAATCTTCGTAACCGCGGTCTATATGATAAACGCGTTCAATTTCCGTGGTGCCCTGCGCGGCCAAGCCCGCAATGACCAAGGCCATGCCGCCGCGTAAGTCAGACGCCATAACATGAGCGCCGGAAAGTTTTTCCACCCCGTTTATGCGGGCAATGCTTTTTTCCGTTAAAATATCTGCCCCCATACGCACCAGTTCCGGCGCGTGCATAAAACGGTTTTCAAAAATGTCTTCGTCAATTTCGCTGGCGCCGTCGCACAAAGTCATCAACGTCATCCACGGAGCCTGCAAATCCGTGGCAAAACCCGGGTAAGGGGCGGTTTTCATACGCATGGGTTTTAAGCGCCCTTCGTAAGGAAGCACATGCACACTGCGGGAGGTAATTTCCAGCGGAACGCCCGCCTCTTGCAAATCTTCAAGCAAAATGGAGTTATGCTCCGGCACGCAGTCTTCCACCACCACGTCCCCGCGGGTGGCCGCGGCGGCAATCATATAAGAACCCGATTCAATACGGTCCGCCACCACGCTGTGTTCAGCCCCGTGTAAAGAAGCTTTGCCATGCACCACCAAATTGCCTTTGGCGTCCGCCGTAATATCGGCCCCCATTTTGCGCAAGAATTCTACCACGTCGTCCACTTCCGGCTCTTTGGCTACGTTTTCCAACACGGTTTCCCCTTCAATCAAGCAGGCGCACATCAGTAAGTTCTGCGTGGCACCCACACTGGGAAAGCGCAACACAATTTTGGCCGGCTGCAAAGCCTGGGCCTGCAAAATGACATTGCCTTGCTGGGTAATAGCCGTAGCGCCCAGTTTTTCAAACCCTTTTAAATGGATATCCACCGGGCGCACGCCAATGGCGCAGCCGCCGGGCAAAGGGATCTCGGCTTTCTTAAAACGGGCCAACAGCGGCCCCGCCACCCAAAAACTGGCGCGCATTTGCTTGACCAGTTCATAAGGCAGGCTGTTTTTGAGGGGCCCGTCGGCCGTGATGGTAGCGGTGCCGTTGACGTATTCAATTTTTTTGCCTAAATATTCCAAAATTTTAAGTGTGGTGCGCACGTCGCGCAAGTTGGGAACGCGGTGGATAATGCAGGGTTCGTCCGTCAGTAATGTGGCTACCAAAATGGGAAGAGAAGCGTTTTTGCTTCCGCTGGTGTGCACGGTGCCTTGCAATTTTTTACCGCCGTTAATAATAAAACGATCCATAAACTCTCCTTACAATATGCTCAATAATTAGTTTAAATTTTACGGGCAAGAACAAAACGGTCTATTCCAAATATATCTTTTTTTACTTCGGCCTGCCAGCCCCGCGCACAAAGCGCCTGGGCTACCCCCGCAGGCTGCCCCAGGCAAAGTTCCAGCCCCAGCACGCAGCCGGGTGCGGCAAAACGGGGCAAAGCGTCCAATATTTGGCGGGTTAGCTGCAGGCCGTCCGCACCGCCGTCCAGCGCCAGGGCCGGTTCCCGCTGTACTTCGCGCGCTAAAGCCGGTATATCGCCAGACGGGATATACGGAGGATTGGAAACAATTAAATCAAACTCACCCTCCAGCCGTTCAAATAAGTTACTTTGCACAAACCGGATGCGCTTTGCCAGTTGATAAGTTTGCGCGTTGGCACGGGCAACCTGCAACGCGGCCGGGGATACGTCCGACGCGGTAACACGCGCCTGTTTAAAAGCACGCGCCAGTGCCAGGGCAATACAGCCGCTTCCCGTGCATAAATCCAAAATGCGTATGGCAGACTGCGGGGCAAAAGCCCGGCAAGCAAGCTCCACCAAATTTTCTGTTTCCGGGCGGGGAATAAGCACCGCAGGGTTTACCGCTATATTCATACCGCAAAAGGGCTGAAAGCCCACAATATACGCCAGCGGCTCCCCCTGCGCGTGGCGGGCAAGCAGCGTTTCAAAAATGCGCTGTTTATCCTCGGGCACCGGCTCCTGCCCAAAGGCCTCCAGCCAGGTGCGGCTTACCCCCAGCACATGCGCCAGCAAAAACTGCGCATTGGCGGCAGGGTCCTCGCTTCCGGACGTTTGCAAAAGTGCCCGGGCGGACTGCAAGACGGTATGCACGGTGGGCAAAGTCATAATAAAGAGTCCAAAGCGTGAAGAAATTCTTGGTACGGGAATAAATTGACGGAAGAAACGTCTGTTTTAATAATACGGGCGGAAGGATTGTCCGGGTCGTTATACATAGAATAGGTATTATAAAAAATGACAGATTTTTTGCCAAAACCGCTGGCCACATGCGCCACCGCCGTATCCGGCGTAACCACCAGTTGGGCGCCTTCTATTAAGGCAAACAGGTCAAATACGTCCCGCGTGGGGTAGACAAATAAAGTTTGTTTATTGGTACAGGCGGAAACATAATCGGCCACCCGCTCTTTTTGGCTGGGCATACAGGGAATGATTATCGCTAGCCCGGTACGTGAAGCCAAATCCGGTGCGATGCGCAAAAAAGAAGATTTATTGAGGGACCGTGCCTCTACAGACCCGAACAAATTTAACACCGCATATCCTTGGGGAGCATGTTTCTGCACAAAATCATCCCTCCGGGAGCGGTGCTGCGGAGAAAAAGGTAAATCATAACTGCGGGAAGGATTTTCCACCCCCAATTGCCGCAGAATGGCTTGTTCGTGCTCGTTTCTGCGGCCGGGCACTTTACCTAAAGGCACGGGGCTTGTGTAACAATCCAACACTTTATCCCCACCGATAATGCGCTTAAACAAAGTCCAGTTTTTATAAGGTTTTTCGCTGGAATCCAGCACCAAATCAAAATGGCGGCGGCGCAAACGCAAGGCGTGCCAGAGAAGGCTTACCCAATGTTGATGGGGGCGCAACACGCGGCGGATGGGAAGCGGGTAAATTTCATCAATATATTTAATAGCGCGCAAATACCCGACGGCAGAGCCAAAACACACCACCGTAATTTTAATATTGGGATTTGCTTTTTTAATTTCCCGGTAACAGCAGGAAGAGATCAACGCGTCCCCCAGGGAGCCTTCCCCCCGCAACACCAGAATGTTTTTTAAATCCCGCACATTGGGAATTTTTTGCATATTAAACCCGTTTAAATTTGAAGATTTTTTAATTTTTCTTCCACACGCCACGCGCGCAGATCTTCCAAAATAGGTTCAATATTGCCTTGCATAATTTCGGTTAAATTATGGTAGGATTTTTCGGTGCGGTGGTCCGTCACGCGGCTTTGCGGGAAGTTATAAGTGCGGATTTTTTCCGCCCGGTCCCCCGTGCCTACCTGGGATTTACGCTCATCATAAATTTCTTTATTGCGCTTTTCTTCTTCCATCTGATACAATTTGGCGCGCAGCATGGCCATGGCTTTTTCGCGGTTTTTGCCTTGGTGGCGTTCTTCCCGGCAGGAAACCACCACCCCGGTAGGTTTATGGATAATGCGCACGGCCGTTTCCACCTTGTTTACGTTCTGGCCGCCGGCCCCGCCGGAACGGCAGGTTTCCATAATTAAATCTTCAGGGCGGATTTCAATGTCAATTTCTTCCACCTCCGGCATAATGGCTACGGTTACGGTAGAAGTATGCACGCGGCCGGCGGTTTCCGTATCGGGCACGCGCTGCACGCGGTGGGTGCCGGCTTCCCCCCTAAGCCAGGAGTAGGCTCCATCCCCTTTAATAAACATACTCACGTATTTGCAGCCTTTTAAGCCTGTGGGGGTAAATTCCAAAATTTCGGTCGTCCAGCCCCTGGTTTGGGCAAAATGTTGGTATACGCGTAAAAGTTCGTTGGCAAACAGGGCGGCTTCGTCCCCTCCGGCACCGGGGCGGATTTCTAAATAAATGTTTTTGGAGTCGTTCGGGTCCGGCGGAATGACCAAAATGCGCAGTTCTTTTTGCAGCAGCGGCAGTTTAGCTTCCAGCTCGGCCAGTTCGTCGGCCGCCATTTTAACCAGTTCTTTGTCTTCACCGGCTTCAATCATGGCGCGGTCGTCAGCGATGGATTTTTCTACCGAGTTGATTTCTTCTTCTTTCTCAATAATCGGGCGTAAAAATGCATGACGTTTGGATTTTTGTGCCAGCTCCGTACTGGAAAGTTCCCCGCTGGCCAAATCCGCCTCCAGCTGTTTAAATTCGGCAATATATTTAGACGTATCCATAACCTATCCTTTGGAAAAAATGTTTATCCCGTTTCTCCGCACGGAAAAAACCGGATAAACAAAAGAGCAGACCCCCTAACGGAAGTCTGCTCTTTTTAAATTTCAAAGCTACTTTGCTTCGGCAGTTTCAGCCTTTTTTTCGGTTTTTTTAGCGGCGGCTTTTTTGGGAGCAGCGGCTTTTTTTACCACTTTTTTCACCAATTTAGCTTTGGCTTTTACTTCCGTTTTCGGCTTGCGTACCACGGTTTTACCCGCGGTGGCGGCAAAGCGTTTGTTGAATTTGTCTACGCGGCCTTCCGTATCCAACAATTTCTGTTTGCCGGTAAAGAACGGGTGGCAGGCGGAGCAAATATCCAGCTTTAAATTTTTGGTGGTGGAGCGGGTCAAAAACTTGTTACCGCAAGCGCAGACCACTTCCACAAAATCATATTGGGGGTGTATTTTTTCTTTCATTTTTTATCTTCCTTTGAAAATCTTATAGTTTATTTTACCATATATTTCGGCCTTTTGGGAAACGAAACCGTTTCCCCCGCCGAAAATACCGCTAAAAAGCGTTCACTTCCATTTGCTTGAAAAAATCCTTATTGGATTTGGTGGCCGATAATTTTTCCAGCAGCAAAGTCATTGCGTCAACCGAGCTTAACGGCGCAAGCACTTTGCGCATAATCCACACTTTGTTCAGTTCGTCCTCGCTTAACAGCAGGTTTTCTTTGCGGGTGGAGCTGCGGTTGATGTCTACCGCCGGGAAAATGCGCCGCTCGGCCAGTTTTCTATCCAGGCACAGTTCGCTGTTACCGGTACCTTTGAATTCTTCAAAAATTACCTCGTCCATCTTGCTGCCCGTTTCCACCAGCGCACTGGCAATAATGGTTAAGGAGCCGCCTTCTTCCAAATTACGCGCGGCGCCCAAAAAGCGTTTGGGCTTTTGCAGGGAGGTTGCTTCCAACCCGCCCGTAAGCACGCGGCCGGAAGACGGCGCCACCGTATTATACGCACGCGCCAAGCGGGTAATGGAGTCTAACAAAATAACCACGTCTTTGCCTTGTTCGGCCAGGCGTTTGGCTTTTTCAATCACCATTTCCGCCACTTGGATATGGCGTTCGGGCGCTTCGTCAAACGTAGAGGCGATCACTTCCCCCTTTACGCTGCGGGCCATATCGGTTACTTCTTCGGGGCGTTCGTCAATAAGCAGCACCATCAGCACGGCTTCTTTGTGGTTGGTGGTGATGGAGTTGGCAATGGCCTGCATTATCATGGTTTTACCGGTTTTGGGCGCCGCCACAATAAGGGCGCGCTGCCCTTTGCCGATGGGGGCAATCATATCAATCACGCGCTGGGTGTAGGAATTTTTATCCAGCTCCAGCACAAAACGTTCGTTAGGGTGAAGAGGGGTTAAGTTTTCAAACAGCGGGCGATTGTAAATCTGGGCCGATTCCACCCCGTTTACTTTTTGCACTTGCAGCATGGCAAAAAAGCGTTCGTTATCCTTGGGCGGGCGGATGAGGCCTTCAATCGTGTCACCTTTTCTTAAACCAAAGCGTTTAATTTGGGAGGGAGACACATAAATGTCTTCCGGCCCGGCCAGATAGTTGTTTTCTTCGGAGCGCAAGAAACCAAATCCATCCGGCAAAATTTCCAACACGCCCCCGCCGTAAACGGAGCCGTTTTGCTTGGCCTGTATGGCCACTATTTTACCGATTAACGCCTGTTTGCGCAGGCCGGAAATATCTTCAATATTATAATTGACGGCCAGCTTGGTCAGTTCGGCCACGCTAAGTTTATTTAATTCCCGCGCGTCCATGGGTTTGGCGCCGTTGGGCTGGCGTTTTTCGGGCGCGTGCACATACGGGGCGGACGCATTGGTACCGCGCTGCATGGCGTGGCGCTGGCAAGACGGGCGCGCAGCAGGCTGCTGCGGGGTGTGGGCATCTTCTTTTTTAGGCAAGTCTTTCGCCTCGGCCTTGGGGGCCTCTTTGGCGGATTTGGCCGGTTTTTCCGGCAGGGATTTTTCTTCCAATGTTTCTTCTTTTTGTTTAACCATAAATATTATTCAGCGCGCGCGCCAGGCGGCGCACTTTTTGCTCCAAGTGTTGTTTTGTTGAATTGTTTACAATCATCAAATCGGCCCGTTGGGCTTTTGTTTCCTGCGGCAGCTGCGTTTTTAAACGCGCCCGGTATTGGGCTAAAGTAAGCCCGCGCTGTTTAAGCCTCTCCGCCAGGCCTGCGCCGCTGCTTACAATAAGCAGCGTCATATCCACATATTTATCCCACCCGGCTTCAAACAGTAAAGGAACTTCAAACACGGCCAGCGGACAAGCGCAAGAAGCCAGTTGTTTTTGCGCTTCTTTTAGTATAAGCGGGTGGAGGATTTCCTCCAGGCGTTTGCGGGCGGAAGCATTTTTAAAAACCAGTTTGGCCAAAGCCTCCGGGCTGGTAACGCCAAAAGTTTTTTGCAATTTTTTTTGCACGGGCGCCAAACCTAAAACCTGATGCGTTAACACATCCGCGCTAAGCGTAAACACGCCGCATTGTTTAAAAGATTCCAACGCGGCCGTTTTGCCGCTGGCTATGGAACCGGTCAGCCCCAACACAAACGGTTTAATGGTTTGTTGTTTTTTCATAGGGGGAGCTTTTCCAGCGCGTACCAGTTTTTACCCGCTTTGGCGCTGGCCAAAAGCGGCACCCGCAGTTTAACGGCGTTTTGCATTTTTTCTTTTACAAAAGAAGCCACCGCGGTTAAACGTTCAGCCGGGACTTCAAAAATCAGCTCGTCATGCACCTGCATAACCATTTTTACGGGGGTATTGCGCACTTCTTTAAAAATATCCACCATGGCTTTTTTAATAATATCGGCCGAGCCGCCCTGTACAATGGTGTTAATGGCTGCACGCTGCGCAAAAGACGCCATGGAACCCACCCCCATATTAAACTCCGGCAGGTAACGGATATGGCCCATCATGGTTTTAACGTATCCGTTTTTACGGGCGGCGGCAATATTTTCATCAATCCAGCGGCGCACGCCCTGATAATTCTTAAAATAATTGTCTATATATTCTTTTGCTTCGCGCATGGGAATGGAAAGCGCTTGAGACAGGCCCATGGGGCCCTGCCCATAAATGATACCAAAATTAATTGCTTTTGCACTAGAGCGCATTTGCTCCGTTACCATTAAAGGCATTACGCCAAATATCTGCGCGGCGGTTTGGGTGTGTATGTCCCCCCCGTCTATAAAAGACTGCACAAGCACAGGGTCCTGGCTTTCATGCGCCAGTACGCGCAGGTCTATTTGGGAATAGTCCACACTCAGCAGCATATTTCCATCCCCCGCGCAAAACGCCGTGCGCAGCAGGCGCCCTTTTTCTGTACGGACGGGAATATTTTGCAAATTGGGGCTGGAGCTGGACAAGCGGCCCGTTACCGTGCCGGTTTGATCCAGGTAGGAGTGGACTTTGTTGTTTTCGTCCGCCATTAAAAGCAAATTATCCACATATGTGGTTTTTAATTTACTGCTGGAGCGGTAATCCAAAATCTGTTGTGCAACGGGGTGAAGCGGGGCAATTTCCGCCAGTACTTCTTCGTCGGTGGAATAACCGGTTTTGGTTTTTTTAACCGGCGGAATTTTTAACTGCTCAAACAGTAGCACCCCTAATTGCTTGGGGGAATTGACGTTTACCGCATACCCGGCCTGGGCGTCTATCTGCGCTTGTAAAGAAACAATTTCCTGTTCCAATGTTTTTTGAAATTCTTTCAGCCAATCCGGGTCTATACGCAGGCCTTGTTTTTCCATATCCGCCAGCACCGCCATGAGCGGCAGTTCCATTTGCGTAAATAAATCGTACATGCCCGCATGCTGTAAATCTTCCTGCAATTTTTCTTTTAACGCCCAAATATAGCGGTTATATAAAGGCAGGCGGGTGCGGGCGTCTTCGCCCGAGATTAAGACGGAAAAATAATGTGCACACGCGGCGGAAAAACTTAAATCGCCGGACGGGTCCATCAAATACCGGGCCAGGCGCGCATCAAAACAATGAATAAAATTGCCTTGCAAATCTATTTCCGCTTCACGCAAAGTAAGTTTTAAATCGTACCCCAGTTTTAACACAGCATCATTAAGTACCAACTGCTGCAGTTGGGCGCGTTCCCAGGGGGCAATGTCGGCCAAGGGGGTAAGGGAAAGTTCTTTTTCGTTTACGGCGGCAAGCAGCAGGTCGTCCTCGGTATGAATAAACAGTTGCCCGGCCACCGGGGCTTTGCTTAGCACCTGCGCCAAAGGCAAGAGAGGAATATCTTCCTGCACCTGCACCTGCTGGGGCGGAAGCTCAAACGAAGTTAATAAATTTTTAAATTCATAGCGGGAAAATAAATCTGCCAGGGCTTTTGGCTGCGGGGTGCGGATTTGATAATCCTGCAAATTAAAAGGCATGGACAGGTTGCCGTCCAGCACTACCAGCTGTTTGGATAAAATACCCTCTTCCATATGGGCTAATATTTTTTTGGCTAAGGCGGGTTTTAAATCCGGGTTATCGTTTTTGGCGGCGCGGATGATGTCTTCCAAATGGCCGAATTTTTTAATAAGCTCCACCGCGCTTTTGGGGCCCACGCCCATAATGCCGGGGATATTATCTGCCGCGTCGCCCACGATGGCAAAATAATCGGGTAAAAATTTGGTTTCCACGCCAAATTTTTCCACGGCGGCTTCCGGCCCTTTAAAACCGTCTTTTCCGCCGGAAGGCCAAATGGAAATTTTGTCGTTTAAAAATTGGTAAACGTCTTTGTCAGACGTGACCAACACGCTGGGAATATTTTGCTTGGCCGCGCTTTGGGCAATAAAGGCCATTAAGTCATCGGCTTCTATACCTTCCTGTGCCACCACGGCAAAGCCCATTTCCCGCACTAAACTGCGTGCTAAATTGAGCTGGCTGATGAGGGCGTCGTCCGGTTTTTTGCGGTTGGCTTTATATGTGGGCAGCATGGCCTTGCGCCGTGCACACCCGCCGGGGGAATCAAAACAAATGGCCGCATAATGAGGCTTTTTTTCCTTTAAAAATTTAGTCAGCCAGCGCACAAAACCATACAGGGCCCCCACCTCCTGCCCGGACGTGGTGGACAACTTGGGCAACGCGTGATAATTGCGGTGTAAAAAGCCGTGTGCGTCAATAAGAAAAAGTTTATTGTCTTCTGGCATAAAATTTAATGGAAAAAAAGAGGAAGGTTTTTTATTCTTCCGCCCGCTAAAGTGTAACGGGCGGAAGAGAATGGCGGCAAAAATAAGAAAAGTAAAATTTTATAACAAAGAATTTAACTTTTCCTGCAAAGCGGCTTTGGTTTGCAAACCCACCGTTTGGGAAACTACTTTTCCGTCTTTAAAGAAAATAAGCGTGGGGATAGAAGAAACCCCAAACTGGGTGCTGGTGTCGGGCGCTTCGTCCACATTTAATTTGGCCACTTTTACTTTGCCGGCATATTCCCCGGCCAGTTCTTCCACCACCGGGGCCAACATGCGGCACGGGCCGCACCACGGAGCCCAAAAATCCACCATAGCTACCCCTTTATACTGCAAAACTTCAGCATCAAAATTAGAATCGTTTAAAATCACTTCGCTCATGGGAAATCTCCTACAATAATATATAAAAAGTATACTATAAACAAAAAGGGCCCTGTCAAGCCCGACGAAGCCCCTTTATATCAAGCGGCCTCCCTTTTGGGGAGGCCTCTTTTACTTTTTATACTGTGCAACTATTACCCAGAATAACATCCATATTTAATAACCAATGCAAATCTTTCCAAATGAGAAAAGCAAACAAAAAAACGGCTATAATTATGTAAAATAAGGGCAAGATTAATTCATAGGGTATATATATGAAAGAAAAAACCATTTGTATCGTTACGCCGGACAGCCGCACCTATTACCGTGCCATTCCGCTGGCTAAAGAATATTTGGATAAAGACCATAACGTAATTAATACCGCCGGGCAACTGCCGGAAGGCCAAATAGAACAAATTGAAGTAAGCAACAAAACCGTAAAAACCCTAAAAAACGGCAAAATTGACGGCGTATTGGAAGTCATCAATTTGGAAGAAAACGTGGTAACATTCAGTGAACTGTACCAAGACGGGAAATTAATTGACGTAAAAGACCGCACCGAACACGGCCGCCATATTAAACCCGCTTTATTGGTACCTAAAGCTTCTTTATATCCGGGAACGGTAGTAAAAACCAGCAAAGGCAGCCGCTCCTTTTATATACAAGGTAAAGAAGTGGCCGAGGAGACCGTCTCTTCCAACGGAACCACGCTGGAACTGCTGGGCCAAATACCGGACGGCCCCGTAAAAGAATTTAATGACAATGACCAAGTAATTATGGAGGCCGAATATAAAGACAACAAACTAAACGGCCAAATGATACGTTACGATGATGAGGGAGAAATTATCTCCCGCGAGACTTACAGCGGCGGCATGCTGCAGGGGGAAGCCCATTATTACCAATACCGCAACGGGCAAAAATTAAAGGCAGACTGTACCTACAAAAACTCTCTGCTGCATGGCCCGCGCACTGCATATTATGAAGACGGTACTCTAAAATCGGAAGAGAACTACCGCCACGGCAAATTAAACGGCACGCGTTCCAGCTATTACAATAACGGCAAACTGGAAATAAGAGAAAATTATTTAGACGGTAAACTTTCCGGGGAACGCACCGTATACTTTCCCAGCGGGGAACTGTGGTATAAAGAAAATTACAAAGCCGGCCGCCTGGAAGGAGAGCGCGTGGGATATTTTACTTCCGGAGTAAAACGCCTGGAAGAGTTTTATGTAGACGGCATGCTGGAAGGCAAACGGAAAATTTATTCCGAAACCGGTGAAATCTTAACCAACGAAGATTATCACTGGGGCGCTTTAACCCATAATACAGAACGGAAAAAAATACATGATAAATAAACAATTCTGCCCCGCCAAAATAAATTTATTTTTAGAGGTAACCGGCAAACGCCCCGACGGTTACCATGAGCTGGCCACCCTGTTTGCCAAAGTAACCTTGGGGGACCATTTAACCGTTACCGCCGCACCCGCCGAGCACACCCGCATACGGCTGCACATCACCGGCCCGCTGGGTGACAAACTGGCGGCGGACGAGCATAACATTGCCTATAAAGCGGCTGCTCGGTTTTTTGAACAATTTGGCATAACGGCGGACTGTAAAATAGAGCTGGAAAAACACATTCCCATGGGGGCCGGACTGGGCGGCGGAAGCTCCGACGGGGCCGGCGTGCTGCGCGCTTTATGCCAAATTTTTAACAAACCCCGCAAAGACGTAATGGCCCTGGCCGCCAAACTGGGGGCCGATGTGCCTGTATTTATGTATGACGAAACTTTTTTAAAAGGGGAAGGCATTGGGGAAATTTTAACCCCCGTGCACGCCCCCGGGCCGTTGCCCTATGTGGTGCTGGTTTACCCCTGCACAGCCGTGCCCACCAAAGATGTTTTTAAACGTTTGCAGTTGCCTAATCAAAAAGAGGCCTTGACAAACTGCTCCAATTTAGATAAATTGATAACATACATAGGATGCGGTAAAGAACTTTCCACCTGGAAAAAGTTTCTTTTCAACAGGTTGGAAAGTTGCGTGTTTCCGTATGTAAGCTCCGTAAGAAGTGCCAGAGAAGATATTTGTAAAACCAATGCGGAGGCGGTACTTATGTCCGGCTCCGGTTCTACGGTGTTTGCCTTGGTTAATACCAAAGAACAAGCCATCGATTTGGTAAATAATATCAGAAATAAAGAAAGATTAGTATTCTTTTCGGCATTTCGGAGGGAGTTGGATGAAAATAACGGAAATACGGATACATCTTATGGGGGAGGACCGTCTTAAGGCGTTTGCCAGCGTTACTTTTGACGATTCATTCGTTGTAAGAAACATGAAGGTTGTTGAAGGGACAAAAGGCGTTTTTCTTTGTATGCCTTCCCGCAAACTACCAGATGGTACCCATAAAGACATGGTTCATCCCATCAACCAGGAATTCAGGCAGTACTTGGAAGAGAACGTTTTGAAAGCCTATCAGGCCGAACTAGCTAAGAATCCCACCGGGGCTACTCAAAACAATACCGTTCTTGAACAAGAAACAGGGACAGACAACACGGGTAATGACGCGCACTGAAAAAGGGTTTTCAGAGCAGTTTAGAATTAAATTCTAAACGGTTATGAAAGTTTTAATTCCGGATAGTGAAATGGTATCACCACTGGTTTTGGTCCAGTTATTCTAGGTTCGAATCCTAGTCCGGAAACCATATAAACTGGGGTACCGCCAAACCAAATGGTTTGGCGGTATTTTTTTGCCCTTTTTATAAAAAATAAAACAGCTGGCAAAAAGTACCAACCGTTTTATTAAACTAACTTTATTTTTTATTTACTTTATCATACCGGGTATCCGTAACTGACAAATACGCCCCACACACCATTATTAACAGGGCTGCCCAAAACAATAAAGGCGGGGGCTCTTTAAAAATTAATAAAGAAACCCCCACCCCCACAAATGGCGCTACTGCATAATATACACTGGTTTTGGCCGCCCCCAAATGCCGCTGTGCAAGCACATAAAAAAAGATACTAAGCCCATACGCCACAAACCCCAACCCCAAAGCTGCCGCCAAATATCCCCCGGTAGGGAGCGTTTCCCCCATAAAAATGCCAATACATAACGCACCCGCGCCGGCCCCCAAACCTTTCACGGTAACCACTTCCAGCAGGTTTTTGTTGGAAAGCATCCTTGTACAATTGTTTTCTAACCCCCAACATACACACGCCCCCAACACATATAAAGACCCTTTTGAAAAAGCAAAAGCGGCTTCCCCCCGCCAACAAAGCATTATACTGGCTGTGGTAATTAACCCAATGGCGCCCCATAAACGTGCAGAAATGCGCTCTTTAAAAACAAACAAAGCAATGATAGCCGTAGCTACAATTTCAAAATTATTAATAAGGGCCACATTTTCAGCCGGGGTTTGCACAAGCCCCACCAGTAGCAGCACCGGGGCCGCAATATCCAGCCCCACCATACCCAAAGTATAGGGCAAGTCTCTGCGGGATAAGCCTGCCCGGCGGGGTTGTTTTTGCACCGCACTTAACCCCAAATTTAGTAAGCCCATACCTGCCCCGGCCCCCAAATAAAGAAGCCCGGCTAATACCGTGGGGGCCGCTGTTTGCAGTAAAATTTTGGCAAGGGGCGCACTTAATGCATATAAAACGGCCGCCAAAAGGGCAAAACATATAGGCAAGGCATTATTCATAAAATGATTGTAACACAAAAAAATGCCGGCAGCTAAACTGCCAGCATCAATTTAAAAACTTTTACCCCCGGCGGGAGTTGAACTCGCAACCTCTTCCTTAGGACGGAATCGCTCTATCCAATTGAGCTACGGGGGCGCAAATTTTATTTTTTGGATTTTTTATTTTTTCCCGCTTTGCCTTTTGCCGCTTTTTTAGGGGCAGCCGCCTTTTTGGAAGCGGCTTTTTTTGTGCCATTTTTAGCCTTGGCGGCTTTTTCTTTGGCGGCGCGGGCCTCTTCCAGGCGCTTTTTAATTAAACGCTCCAGCGGGCTTTTGCCAATCACTTCCCCCAAAATATTGGTTTTTTGGCGGGGGCGCATGGCGCTGTGCAGTTTGCGGGTGCGGAAATCCGCCGGGCTCATTTCCAAAATACCGGCTTTTTGGGCGGCACGGCGCAGGGTCATTACGGCACGTTCTTCTATTTGGCGCACACGCTCGCGCGAGAGGCCCATTTTATCGGCCACTTCTCCCAAGGTTTTGGGTTCATTGTCCGCCAGGCCGTAGCGCATAATAAGTACTTCCCGGTCGCGCGGGTTCAGTTCTTCCATACTTTTTTTAATGGTTTCCTGATTTTCAGACTTCATAAACACGTCATGCGGGTTGCCTTTGCCGTCGTCGGAAATCATATCTTCCAGGGTAAGGTCTTCCTCGTCGTGTACCAAAGAAGTTAAAGAATCCACCCCTTTGGCCGCGCTCAACGTATCCATGATGGATTTTACCTGCCGGGCCGTTAAATTCAGTTCCTTTGCCATTTCGTTTAAGGAAGGATCCCTGCCGTTGGCTTCTTTTAAAGCGTTCCAGGCGCGGAACCATCTTTTTAAATTGCCCCAGGCATGGGAAGGTATTTTAATGGAGCCGGATTGTTCTTCAATATATTTGCGGATATATTGCTCAATCCAGTAAATGGCATAAGTGGAAAAGCGGTATCCTTTTTCAGGCTCAAATTTTTCAATTGCCTGCATAAGGCCCAGGTTGCCTTCTTCTATCAAATCCATTAGTTCCATACCCGGGCGCTGGAAACGTTTGGCCGTGGGAATAACCAAACGCAAGTTAATTTCCATCATTTTGTTTTTGGCGTCTTTATCGCCTTTTTTAACTTGCTTCCAAAGTTGGGCAATTTCCTCGCGGTTCATATTACGCGTTACCTGGCCCAAGTGTTTGAAATATTCGTTTACGCTGTCTAAGGATTCGTTTTCCATATATAAATCATATCATACTTTTGCCCAACTATCCAAACAACATACATACGAAAACCCCCGGGCATTACCCGGGGTTTCAAACACTAAAAAGTAAAACCTGTGCTGGAACTGCCTGAACTGTTTTTTCTATCGGGGGTATCCTTTCCGGAAATATTTCTGCATACCCGCATAGCCGTTTCACTGCGGTTGCCCCAGCAAATAAAAACACTTTCATTAAAATATTTTTCTAATAAAGGGGCTTCTTCTCTTGTATCGTAACAATAAGCCGAAGCCTGCGCATCGCCCAACTCACCTTTACGCAATAAACAATAAAAATCTTCATAGGACAGGCGATCGGCAGATACCATCTGTGCCCCGGCAGGCATTTCTATATCCAATTGTTCAAAATCCAGTGTGTACGCATTATTTGCCAAAAAGAAAATATTTTCCGCGTCGGAAATGGAACGCAATAACGGCAACAGCCGCATAGAGCGCGCTTTTAAAACAGCCGTTTCATACTGCGGCAAAGCCACCGCTGCCAATATGCCGATAATTAGCACTACCACTAACAATTCTATAA
This sequence comes from uncultured Elusimicrobiales bacterium, assembly GCA_944327085.1. Taxonomy (GTDB): domain Bacteria; phylum Elusimicrobiota; class Elusimicrobia; order Elusimicrobiales; family Elusimicrobiaceae; genus Avelusimicrobium. Next base: position 137,295 of record CALVGG010000005.1, read on the forward strand.
GCGTAAATCCGGCGTTTTTCCCCGTCATAAGTATTCCTCCCTATGCTTTGCACAAAATCCACTATATCAAAAAAAAACAAAGCAAGCACAGGTTAAAAAGACTCGCTTAACCAACAAAAACCCCCGGGGCTAAACCCCGGGGGTAAAAAGGCTGGGCAATATGGGCATTTATTCTTTATACTCGTAACCGTTTTCTTTTAACGCCTCACACACGCGGCGGCCGATGGAACTTTGCGGGCGGCAGTATTTATACACAATATGCGGGCTGGGTATGGTTTGTACCCCCAGCGTGTATAATTCTTTTAACGTATCCCCGCCCGCATTTCTGGGGTTGCGGCGCCACATGGTAGCCGTGGTGCCCCCCACCAAATTGCCGCTGGCCGTTTGCATATTTAAACTAAGCACAAAATCCATATTATACGCATCCGCCCCGCTGAAAGAATACCCCGGCAATTGCATATCAATCAAACGCAAAATGTTTTTGGCGGAACTTTCAAAAAGCACTTTATCGGTATTATGGTAATACTGGTGCATACGTTCGGAAATACTTTCCAACAAGGCCCCCGCCTGGCGGGCTTTGCTTATTTCATCCCCTTTAGACACTAACATAGGCGTACATCCGTCCAATAAAACGAAACCGGCCAATAAGAACACAAGGTGTTTTTTCATAATATATCCTTTTGCAAAGATAAATTTATATATTCTATTAAAACCAAATTTTAGCATAAAAAAGCCCCGCTTTAAACGGGGCTTTTAAAGTTTTAAACCGCTTACAGCGGAATATTGCCTTTATGCGGGTTTTTTTTCGGGTCGCGTTTATTGCGAAGCACTTGGAAAGCCCGTATAATTTTGGCGCGCGCTTCGGCCGGCTCAATAATTTCATCAATAGAGCCGTTGGAAGCGGCCTGATAAGGAGAGGCAAACTTGTCCGAATATTCCTTAGTCAGTTTTTCTTTCAGCTGTTCTTTTTTCTGCGGGTCTGCTTCTGCCTTTAAATCGCGCGAATACAAAATATCCACCGCACCGCGCGGGCCCATAACGGCAATTTCCGCACTGGGGAACGCAAAGTTAAAATCCCCGCGCAAATACTTAGAGCCCATGGCAATATACGCACCGCCATAAGCCTTGCGCAAAACCAAAGTTACTTTGGGGATAGACGCTTCCGAATACGCATACAGCAGCTTTGCCCCGTGGCGGATAATACCGCCGTGTTCCTGCTGCACGCCGGGCAAATAACCGCCGATATCCACTAAAGTTAAAAGCGGAATATTAAATGCGTTTAAGAAGCGGATAAAGCGGGCTGCTTTGTCGCTCGCGTCGCAATCCAACGCACCGCCCAAGCAAGCCGGGTTGTTGGCCACCACGCCCACCACTTCACCGCCTAAGCGGATAAAGCCGGTAACCACGTTTTTGGCAAAGTTTTGGTGAATTTCAAAAAAGCCGAAATCATCGGCCAAGCGCCAAATGACGTGGTGAATGCGGAAAGCTTTTTTCGGGTCCATTTCGCACACGCGTTCCAACACGTGCACGGGGCGGTCAAACACGTCGGAGGTGGACTCCAACGGCGCTTTTTCATAGCAGTTCTGCGGCAGGAAGGTAAGCAGCTCGCGCACCTGGCGGAAGCAGTCCTGCTCAGACTTGGCCACAAACTGGCACACACCGCTTTTTTCGCTGTGCGGGTGGGAACCGCCCAAGGTATCAAAATCCACTTCTTCTCCGGTGGCGGCCTTTACCACGCTGGGGCCGGTTACAAACATATGGCTAATGCCTTCCACCATAAAAATAAAGTCCGTCAGCGCCGGGGAATACACCGCCCCGCCGGCACAAGGCCCCAAAATAACGGAAATTTGCGGAATCACACCCGAAGCTTTTACGTTACGGTAGAAAATTTCCCCGTAACCGTTTAAGCTGTCTACCCCTTCCTGAATACGGGCCCCGCCCGAATCCAACAAACCAATCACCGGCACTTTGGCTTCCAAAGCGCGGTCCATCAAATCGGCAATTTTGCGGGCATGGGCTAAACCCAAAGAACCGCCCAGCTGGGTAAAATCCTGCGCGTACACGGCCACTTCCCGGCCGTTAATGCGGCCAAAACCGGTGATAACTCCGTCGCCCTTAATATGTTTGTCTTTCACTCCAAAATCACTGCAGGAGCTTTCCATCAAACTGCGGATTTCAAAAAAGCTGTCTTGGTCTAATAGATAAGAAATACGTTCGCGCGCGGTGAATTTGCCCTTGTCTTTTTGGGCTTTAATGCGGGCCTCGCCCGCACCTTTTTGCGCGTCTTGGGAAATCTGGCGGAATTTAACTAAACTGGCCGGAGCGGGACGGTCTGACTTTTTGTCCTCTCTAGGGTCTTCAAACAATTCAATCATGTGCCCTCCAAAATCTATTATGCTTATATTTTAGCAAACTTAGACCCTTGCGTTCATTGTGCATAAGCCACGCACAGCATAAACCCCTGCGGCTTGGGGGCTACTTCCAGCCGGATATCCGGCTCCCCCATAGCGTGGTACACCTTTAGGGCCTCCCCGTAAAAAGAAATTTTATCCCCCACAAAGCGTACGTCAAAACTGTTTAGGCTCAGCCCCGTGCCAAGCAGTTTTACCACCGCTTCTTTTTTGGTCCACAAGGCGGTTAAAAAAGCATCATCCGTTTGCAGGCGTTCCTGCGGGTGAAAAAAATCTTCCGCCCAGGCATTAATGCGGTGTTCCACTTTTTCCAAATCAATGCCTAAGAAGCGGCACTCCCGGCTGATGGCCGCCGCCGCCCAGCCGTGGCTGTGGGTAATGCTAAAAGCCCCCGTGTAAGGGGCCCCGTCCAAAAGGACCTGCGGTTTTCCCCCTTCCTGAGGCAACACTTGCACGCGGGTTAAATCAGCCCCCGGTTCGGGCAGTAAAAGCTGTTTTAACGCAAATCTGCCCCCAAGCCATTCGGTTCTTCTTTTGGGGAGTTTCAGCGTTTGGTAAAACGCTGACTCCCTTTCGGAAAGGATCCGGTCGGCCGGGGGCAGACTCGTCAAATCAACAAACTTTATTTGGTACTTCATGCCACCCAAAGTTACTGGCCAATGGCCTGGTAACCGTGGATTTCCACCCACACATTGCCTTGTTCGTCAAACACATAGGCGTCGTGCAGGGTTTTGCCGTCGGCCGTGAGGCCTTTGTTCACACCGTAGAGGTACAGCTTCTGCGGAGGAACTTCCCGCTTAAATACGGCCACGGCTTTAATGCCGTCCGGCAAGGTCATCTTATTGGCCACGCTCATATCCTGGAAACCGCAGCATTGGAAAGCGGCCTCAATCAGCATGGGGTTGGCCAACAGGGTTTTAGGCTCCGGCCACTGCGGTTTGGGGGTGGTGTTGTAAACGGCCAGGGATTCCTTTTCGTTCACGCGCAAAATACCGCCCAAAACCTGGAAGCTGGGCCCGTGGAAATATTTTTTATAGATTTCTTCTTTGGTTACCACCGGCGCGGCGTTTACGTCCAAATGAATGTCATTTTTTACTTCATCCCAGGTAGAGGTGAAGGAAGACAAAGTTTTGGCCGTAAAGTGGCGGCGAGTGTTGCCCATTTTAACGCCTTTGCTGTTAATAAAGTCAGACTCTATTTCCATGCTGGCGCCGGTCCCGTCGGAAGTACCAATCACACGCACGGCCTGCGGGCGGTTGCGCAGCAGTTTAATAGGCAGAAAGAAGTGCACATCTTCCAACCCCTGCGGCACATTGCCCGTTAAAGCGGTGGCGGTTTCCATAAAGGTTTCTATGCCCATTACACCAGGGACATAGGGGGTGCCTTCAATGGCGTGATCGGAAAGGTACGGGTCCGATTTTAAGTTAAATTCTTTTTCACCGTGGAATTCTTTACCGGCTTGCAGCTGTTTTACTTCACCCAAAAAGTGGGTAGCTTCCCCCGCGGGCTGAGCCGAAGCAGAGCCGGACGGAGTTTGCCCGCCTTGCGGGGTGTTGTTGTTGTCCGAATCAGCGGAACCGAGCTTTTGCTCGGCCCCGATTTCGTCCATTTCAAATAACAGCTGATGGTCCCAGTCCAAGCGGCCCAAAGAACCGGTCAGCACGATTTCCGGCACGCGTCCGTAGACGATTTCGTCCAAGAAAATCTGCATACCGTCTTCGGGGTCCACAAAGTCCACCCCGTTGGAGCGCAGGAAGGTTTCCACACCGGCACGCACACCCATACCTACATTTTTGTAAGCACTCATGGCAATGCTGATGGCGCGGTAGCCTTGGTTAGACAAGGACAAGGCAGATTTGGCCAGGTAGTCGTTGGCGCTGGCGTAGTCACTCTGGCCCAGGTTACCGTATTTGCCCGCAATGGAAGAAGCAAACGCGAAGAAGCCTTTGTCTTTCACTACGTTGTTGGCCAAGAAAGAAGCAAAGCTGGTGGCCTTTACGTCAAAGATACGATAGTATTCCATCGGGTCTTTATCGTAAATCAGTTTGGAGCGTTCCAACCCGGCAAAGTGGATGATACCGTCCACACGGCCGTTTTTGGCTTTAATCTTGGTGCAAACTTCTTTCACCATGGAAGAGTTCGTCACGTCGCAGTGATAGTATTCCACTTCGCTGCCCAGCTCGCGCAGTTTTTGCAAGTTGTTATACAGCGTTACGGAATCTTTCACACGGCCGAAAGCACGTTCCAGCATGACAGGAGTGGCTTTCTTGGTATGGTCGGCGCGCATTTCTTCCCACATTTGTTTCTTAAGCGCAGCCAGTTCGGATTCGTTCATCGTGGCCCAAAGCGGCGTTTTTTCCTGGATTTCAATGATATCCAACACGATGATTTTGCTGTGGTACTGGGCGGCAAGTTTTTGTGCAAGCATCGCCCCGATACCGCGGCCGGAACCGGTAAAGATAACGGTTTTTCCGGTCAAATCAAAGTGTTTCACGCTGCGGTCCAACTGCATAGGTACGGACAGGATGGTGGAGCGCACTTTGTCTTTGGTGCCGATCATCAGGCGCATATCGCCGTGGAGTACTTCGTCCATAGTAATTTGGGCCATGTCGTCCGGCGTGGCGTCCGTTTCAAAATCAATCAATTTAGAAATGGCGCCGGTGCGTTCGTACACGTCTTTGCGGTAGCAGGTGGTGCCGCCGGTTAAAGCGCCCACAATGGGGTTAAATTCATCTTTGGTGCTGTAACCGAAGTTACCGTCAATTTTGGTGTTCACGGCAAAGAAGGTGTCGGCATCCTGATGGTTGGACAAGCCTTTTTCAAACACGCGCAAGGCAATAAACAGCGGCATGACGTATTTGGTCAGTTCATTGTGCGGGCTGACTTTTTTGTCAAACTTCTTAATGCTGGCACCCAGCAGATACACAATACCCTGTATGTTGGGGTCTTCGGCCGCGTATTCTTTCAAAGCGGCTTCGGTTTCTTCGTAAGATTCCCAATTTACAATGGTGGTGTTTTTGCTGCGGGTTTTAAGCGTGGTGAACACGTGCGTTTTTACACCCAGCTCTTTAAATTCTTCCTGATAGGCTTTAATCAGTTGGGAATTATCGGCAAAGATGAGCACGGTGCGGTCTTTGGATAAGTGGCGGTTTTCGCGTTCCGTAAGCGGAGCATCGGCCACCATGGTTACATAGCGCAGTTTCTTTTCGTGGCAGTGTTCACCTTTATAGCCGGGGGCTTCCGGGCGTTCCGCCAGAGATTCGTGGCGTACAATCGGAGCCGTAGGATTGGTGGTTAAAGCATCTTCAGCCGGTTTGCCAATGTGTTCAGCCGTCGGTCTGGTTACTACAGCCGGTTTTACCACTGCCGGTTTGGCAGGGGCGGCAGGTGCCGCGGCAGGCGCGGGCTGGGCCACGGGGGCCGCAGGTTGCGCAGCAGGCGCCGCCGCAGGCGCGGGCTGGGCCACGGGGGCCGCAGGTTGCGCAGCAGGCGCCGCCGCAGGGGCAGGCTGAGCCGCAGCAGCCGCTTGAGCGGCAGGAGCGGACGGATTATTCACCGCGTTTAACACAAAGTTAATGCAATGGCGGATAGTAGGATAATCTTTAAGCTGAATACCTTCCTGCTGGGCAATGCCGTAATGCTCGCGCATAGCGGCAAACAGTTCGGCTTGTTTTACCGTATCAATACCCAGGTCGGCTTCCATATCCAAGTCCAGGTCCAGCATGTCTTTGGGGTAACCGGTTTTTTCAGCTACCATAGACACAATTTCTTCGCTCACTTGGGCCGGGTCCAACTTGCCGGCGGCCGGTTTGGCCGGGGCGGCAGGTGCCGCTACAGGCGCGGGCTGAGCCGCAGGGGCCGGGGTTACCGCAGCAGGCTGGGCCACAGGGGCCGCAGGTTGCGCAGCAGGTGCTGCCGCTTGAGCGGCAGGAGCCGCAGAACCTTCACTGCCGGCATTGGCAATGGCGTATTTAATAATGGAGCGAATGGTCTGGTAATCTTTAAGCTGTACGCCTTCCTGGCGGGCAATGTGGTACGTCTCGCGCATGATGGCAAACAGTTCAGCTTGTTTTACCGTATCAATACCCAAATCGGCTTCCATATCCAAGTCCAAGTCCAGCATATCCTGCGGATAACCGGTCTTTTCAGCAATGATGTTTAAGATGTTAGCCTGTACATCCGCTTCATTTAAGGACGGCATCGGCTTAGAGGCCGCGGCCGGTTGGGCGGCGGGGGCCGCTACAGGCGCAGGCTGGGCCACAGGGGCCGCAGGTTGCGCAGCAGGTGCTGCCGCTTGAGCGGCAGGAGCCGCAGAACCTTCACT
>CALVGG010000006.1 GCA_944327085.1 uncultured Elusimicrobiales bacterium
GAGTTTTTTGTCTTGTGTAACGGTAAAACCTTTACCGAACCCCCAGCCTAGCTGGGGGTTTTCACAACATACAAAAAACCCCGCTAGGGTAAGCGGGGCTTTTTAAGCATTTAAAATTAATGCAAGAAGAGGGAGGGCGGATAGTCCGGCATATGTGCCCCGTTTTTATAAAATTCTATCAAGTGTTTCCAATCCTGCTGGGCCTGAGACTGCTCCGGGAAGAACTTGGTAAATTTTTCCATTTGCGCCACCATTAATTTGCGCAGTTCCAGCAGACCGTAAATATTGTTGGCGGCGGCTTCTTCCGCCGCGCGGGAGGCGCACTCGGTTAAATTATTTTTTATTTTTCCGTAGGCGGTAATGTCTTTCATAATCGGGCCCAGGTATTGCAGGCCCACTTTTACGTCTTTTTCCAACACGGCCTGGTTCAGTTCCTTAGGCAGCACGGGCGTTTCAAAACGGCTTTGCATTAATATTTTTAAAAAGCGCATTTGATCCACCGAATTTAACAGCGGCAAAAAATTATCCGTTAACCGCTGGGCAACCGCTTCCGCCAGCAAAGCCTTATAACTGGCGTAAATTTCTATATTTTGGCCGGGGTTATCCACCAGCTGCGGCATTTGGGAGCGGAAGGCCCCTTCCGCCTGTTGCTGGGCCAAGGCCAGTTCACTCTCCAACACATGGGCCATGTTGCGGTTTAAAGACAAATTGTTTTGTAATTTGGAAAACAACACCATCAGCCAGGCATTTAAACCCAGCGTATTTTGTGCGTCCCACTTTTGCATAGTGGCACTGGTCTGTTTCCATAAAGCGTTTAACAAAGGTTTATTGACGCCCTCCGGCCCTATCACCTGTACCAGCGGGCTGTTATTTTGTGCGGCAACGGCCAATGCACGCTGGATAATCATTTTTTCTTTGCCGCGTTTAACCAGGGCTTCAATACGCGCGTTATTTAACGGGGCCAGCAGTTGGGCCCGCGGGGCAGCGGAAACCTTTTCCAGGGCGGTTTTTGCCCCTTTGCGCGCCACGGCTTGGGCCCCTTTTATAATCCCCTGGCTGAACCCGCAAACCGGAAAGACACAAGATAAAACCAAAATAAAATATTGTTTATAAGTAAGCATAAATAGTCCTTGTTGTTTATTATTTTGGCATTTAAAACGCAAAATAAAAAGGGCCATTGGGCCCAGGTGTTTATAAGTCTTTAGACCTAAAAAATAAAGGGCCCTTATCACAACAGGGCCCTTTTACAAATTACAGATTTTCTTTAATGGTTTGCGCCAGGCGTTTAACGCCCTGGATAATCTGCTCCCGGGAAGAATAGGAGAAGTTTAAACGCATATCATTATGCACATCTGCCTGCGGGTAGAAATCCACGCCGGACACATAAGCCACATTGTTTTCCAGCGCGCGGGGTAACAGTTTTGCCGCGTCCAACTGTTTAGGCATGGTAAGCCACAGGAAAAGCCCCCCTTCCGGGTGCGTCCAGCTTACGCCTTCGGGCATATGTTCTTTTAACATTTGAAGCATCAAATCGCGTTTTTCTTTATAGGCGGCTACAATGTGTTTGATGTGTTCCAGCAATAAACCGCGCTTTAAATATTCCTTGGCGGCCAGCTGCAAGATAGGGGAGGTGCACAAGTCCATGGCCTGCTTTAAAATAACTAATTTTTTAATAATTTCTTGCGGCCCTAAAATGTACCCCAAGCGAAAACCGGGTACAAACACTTTGGAAAACGTAAACAGCGTAACCACATTGCCGTCCCCATTATCCAGTTTATAGAAAGTATCGGGGGCAGTGCCTTCAAAACGCACCTGGCGGTAAGGGGAATCCTCCACAATCAGCGTGCCGTATTTTTTGGCAATTTCCAAAATTTTTACGCGGCGTTCCTGCGGGATGGTGGTGCCGGTGGGGTTTTGGAAATCCGGCACTAAATAGATAAATTTGCACACTTCGCCTTTTTTCTGCAAAGCGGCCAAAATGGCTTCAATATCTTCGGCCAGTACGCCGTAATGGTCGCTCTTGGCGCCGATAATATCCGCACCCGCCACGTGAAAAGCCTGCAAAGCGCCCAAATAAGTGGGGGCGGCGGTAATGATGTGGTCCCCCGGGTTTAAGAACAAGCGGGCCACCATATCCAGCGCCTGCTGGGCGGCGGATACAACTAACAAATTAGCGCTTTGGCAGGTAATGCCTTCGCTTTGTTTTAATAAAGAAATCAGTTCCTGTTTCAAAGATTCCTGGCCTTCGGTGGTGCCGTATTGCAAAGCTTCTTTGGGAGAGTTGGTCAACACATCCTGCATAATGGAGGACACGTCTTTCGTGGGGAACATATCCGGGTCCGGCAGGCCCCCGGCAAAGGAAATAATTTCCGGCTTGCATAATAATTTTAAAAGTTCACGAATGGCAGAGGCTTTACTGCGCGTAACCACCGCGGAAAACAGTTTATTATAATCCATCTTCAGCATGCTCCTTCAATTATTAAATCTTATTATATTCTACAATTTTTAAGCTTAAATCTTTAGACGGAACGGAATGCGTCAGCGCGCCCGAGGAAATAACATCCGGCCCCGCCTGGCAGTACGCTTCTAAATTTTCCAGCGTAACCCCGCCGGAAATTTCAATCAGCGCCTTCCCGTTTACGATTTGCTTGCATTCCTTGGCTTGGTCAGGGGTCATATTATCCAGCATAATAATATCCGCCCCGGCGGCCAATGCCTCACGCACTTGGGCAGGGGTTTCCGTTTCCACTTCGATTTTGGGGGTATGCCCAATGGCCGCTTTTATTTTTTCCACCGCTTTGGTAATGGAACCGGCGGCCGCGATGTGGTTGTCTTTAATCATTACGCTGTCGGCCAAGGTCATGCGGTGGTTGCGGGCACCGCCCACGCGCACGGCGTATTTATCCAAACGGCGCATGCCGGGCTGGGTTTTGCGGGTATCCACAATCATTACGCCGTACTTTTCGCCCACGCGCGCATAAGCGCGGCTGGCCGAAGCAATGCCCGATAAACGCTGCATAAAATTAAGCGCGGTGCGTTCCCCTTTTAAAATAGACAAAGCCGGGCCGGAAAGTTCCAGCACTTCTTCGCCTTTTTTTATTTCATCCCCGTCTTTTTTAAGCGGGGTAAAACGAACGGACGGGTCCACAATTTCAAACACCTGGCGGGCCACTTCCATACCGCACAGTACCAAATCTTCTTTGGCGCGCACAACGGCGCGGGCGCCGTCGGCCGGGGTAAAAATATTGTCAGACGTAATATCCCCAAGCCCCAGGTCTTCTTCCAAGGCAAGTAAAATTATTTTATCGGTAATCATTTGGTTAACTCAAACATTTTCTCAATGGCTTTATAGGCGGCCGCGGCGGTGGCAGGGTCCACATGTACTTCCTGCCCGGGCAGCGGGGCGGCCAACGCCTGCAGGGTGTTGGTCAGCGTGTTGCGTTTCATATAAGAACACGTGCCAAAGGGCCACACAAAGGTTTTGTCCGGGTGTTCGGCCTCCATACGGTTGACGAGGCCAAATTCCGTAAGCATACCAAAAGTACGGGCGGGAGATTTTTCCACAAAAGCCGCCATGCCTTTGGTGCTGCCCACATAATCGCACAGGCGGCAAACTTCTATCGGGCATTCCGGGTGGGCCACAATTTGTATACCCGGGTATTTTGCGCGCAGCTGTTCCACCGTTTCCGGTCGGTATTTGTCATGCACGCAGCAGGAGCCGCCGGAAGCGATAATCTTTTTAGGCGTGCCGCGCCGTTCCAGCTCGGCCGCCAGGTTTTGCGCCATCAGCATATCCGGCACAAAAATCAGTTCATTACCCGGTATTTTTTGGGCAATATCATACACATTGCCGGAAGTGACGCATGCATCGCACTGGGCTTTTACATCGGCCGTGCTGTTGATATAGCAAAGCACGGGAAGGCCGGGGTGTTTGGCTTTCAAACGGGCCAAATCTTCCCCCGTCATGGAATCGGCCAGCGAACAACCCGCATGCCCCGCCGGGATAAACACCTGTTTGGTGGGGTTAATGATTTTGGCCGTTTCCGCCATAAACCATACGCCGGCAAAAATAATAATGTCAGCCGAGGTTTCTTTGGCTTTAAGGCTCAGTTCGTAGGAATCCCCCCTGAAATCAGCCACGCCGTAAACCAGTTCCGGCCCGGTGTAAGAGTGGGCCAAAATAACGGCGTTTTTTTCTTTTTTCAGGCGGTTGATTTCCAAGGTAAGCGGGGCGGCTGCCTGGCAATCCTGCAAAGTCCACTTGGCGGCTTTGGTTTTGGATACAGAACCAAGAAGCCCATATAATCTATGGGCTTCTTGAGAAAGTTGCTCCTGCGTAAACGGCACGGACATAACTAGCGTTTATCCGCCGGAACGGGTTCTTCGTCGTTCACGTCCGCCTTAGCGGTGGTTTTTTTGGAGGGTTTTTTGCCCCCTCTTACACTTTGCAAATAGGAAGAGTTAGAAATTTGTTCTTCATACGGAACCACTTTGTCATAATCGCTTTCCGGTGCGAGGACATTGTCAAATTCTTGGTCAATAATTTGGTATTTAGCCGCTTCTTTTTCCAAAGAGGCAGTGGCCGCATCGTTTTTCGTATCGGCGGAAGAACAACCCACAGCCACCATGGCGGCAGCCGCAAACAACAAAATGTTTTTCATAACCCTTTCTCCTTTGCTAAATTGGTTAAATCTACATTAATAAATTATATATCATATTGCTTGTGTTTTGGGCATTCTTTTTTTCCTTTTTTAAAACTTATTTTTTGCGCATTTATAAAAATACAGTTTCCACCGGCAGTTTTTTTGATAAAATTTAAAGGTTATGATTATTTTGGAGGATTAAGAAAAAATGGAAAGTCTTACGGGACTGTTTAGCAGTATAGCGGAATTCTTCTCGGCCCCCTCCGTACAAAACGCGTATGAAATTATGAACGCATTCAACACGCTGGTTTGGGGCCCGCCGATGATTATTGTATTACTGGGTTTAGGCATTTATTTTACCATTCGGCTTAATTTCTTACAAAAATACACCTGGAGAGCCATTAAACTATCCGTACAAAAAGTAGAATCGGAAGGGATGGTGAGCAGTTTTGGTTCTTTGGCCGTAATGATTGGCGCCACCGTGGGCACGGGCAGCATTATTGGGGTAACCACCGCCATTGCCGAAGGCGGACCGGGCGCTTTATTTTGGATGATTGTGGCCGGTTTCTTTAATTTTGCCATTAAATATTGCGAATGCTTGGTGTCTTTTAAATACCGCGTTAAACGCCCGGACGGAGAATACGTGGGCGGCCCGATGTATTATTTAAACGATATTCTTAAATTTAAATGGCTGGCCGTTATTTTTGCCCTGGGCACGCTGCTGATGGGTTTTACGGCAGGCAGTGCGCTGCAGTCCAACTCCATTGCTGACGCCTTGCGCGAAAGCTACAATTTAAACCCTTGGTTTGTGGGCGCCCTGGTGGCCATTGCCACGGCAGTGGTCATCATAGGCGGGGTAAAGCGCATTGCGGCGTATTCTGAATGGCTGGTACCCATTATGGGCGGTATGTATTTACTGCTGGCCGTAGTGGTTATTTGTATGAATTTGGAAAAAATACCCGAAGCCATTGTAATGGTATTTAAAGGTGCTTTTACCGGCAAAGCCGCTTTGGGCGGCGCCATGGGCGTGGGGATTTTGGCTTTAATTAAAGCGATGATACCCGCCATCAGCGCCGGGGTAACCCGCGCCGTGCTGGCTACCGAAGCCGGCATGGGCTCCGCCTCCATTGCGGCGGCCGCGGCCAAAACCCGCAGCGCCACGCAAATGGCCATTGTGTCGGCCACGTCCGTATTTTGGGCCATTTTTATCTGCTCGCTGACCGGGATTGTAATTATCCTGGCCGGTGATTGGCAAAACCCCAACGTATACGCGGCCAACCTGTGCAACAGCGCATTCAAAACGGTGCCCTTAATCGGTACGCCTATATTAATATTCTCTTTGGTGATATTTTCTTTCACCACCATTATCGGCTGGGGATATTATATGGAAAAAGCCCTGCAGTTTTTAAAGGGAGAGCGCTTTATTAAAGCCGCCCGCGTGCTGTTTATTATTTTGGTAGCGGTAGGCGGCGGGATTGGGACCAGCTTCTCCTGGGATTTAACCATTGCCGATACGTTAACCCGCACGGCCGAAGCCAACAACTCCACCCGCTTTATGTGGGCCCTGGCCATTTTTACCATGACCATGATGACTGTACCCAATATCTGGGCCCTGTGGTGCCTGCGCAAAGTAATCACCAAAACCACCCACAAACACATTAAAGTAATTGTGGGCAAGGTTCCCCCGCCGGATACCAACAAATAACTTAAAAACCCCGGGTTTTGCGGCCCGGGGTTTTTAATTGGGGGGGCAGTACTTTTATAAAAAACCGCCGCACCGGCTTACGATTAAATATTTCAAACTACGCATTGAAAAGCCACATACCCCCATTTTGCTATCACCCTTTTACACTCAAACAAAAACCCCGCCAAAAGCGGGGTTTTTAAAATAAGGCAGAAAAGGAAACTAAGCTTTCAATCCTCCGCCGGCAAACTCTTTTAACCCTTGCACAATACTGCGCCCGCTGGGCTGCTGGTAAGCGCTGAGGCCAAATTCCGGCAAGACGGAAAACAAATGATCAAAAATATCGCTTTGCAAGGCTTCGTAATCCGTCCACACGGTGGTATTTAAAAAGCAATATACTTCCAGCGGCAAACCGCCCGCATTTTGGGGCAGCTGGCGCACCATAAGGGTGAAGTTCGGGTCGTTAGACACCACATAAGGCCGGCTTTGCAAATAAAGCTGTGCATACTGGCGGAAGGTGCCCACATTGGTTAAGTGGCGGCCGTTTAAAAAGTTTTCTTTTACGTTATGCTCGGCATTAAAAGCTTTAATTTCTTCTTCCTTATCTTTTAAATACTCACTTAACAGCTGGATTTTTTTAAGGCGCTCCAGCATGGGTTTATCCACAAATTTTAAGGTATCCACATCCAGCAAAATGCTGCGCTGTATGCGGCGCGCCTTGGCGTCATACATACCGCTCCAGTTTTTAAACGGTTTGGAAATTAAATCATAAGTAGGCACGCTGACGATGGTCATATCAAAATTCTGCACCCGCACGCTGGTTAAGGAAATATCCATAATATTTCCGTCCGCACCGGCGGAATCCACAGTAATCCAATCCCCTATTTTTATTAACTTATTGGTGGTAAGCTGGATACTGGCGGCAAACCCTAAAATGGGGTCTTTAAATATTAACGAGAAAACCGCCGCCAATGCCGATAAACCGGTGATAATATACATCGGCCGCCGCCCCAATACCAAAGACAAAATAAACAAAGCCGTCAGCAGAAAAACAATTATTTTTACAGCCTGTACCAAGCCCTTTATGGGTATATTGGGGTTGCGTCCGTATAAATAATTTAACGTGTTCAAACCGGCATTAATCAGCCAGGAAAAACTAAGAATAATAAAAAGCCCCGTCAGTTTACCCATTACGCTGGCCAGCCATGCCACGTTTTTGGTAATAAACACCGGGTAGAGGTGCATGGCCACAATGGCCGCCGCCACCACGCCGGCAGCCGTAAAAAAGCGGTGCGTTTGCATGGCCTTGGCCCAGCGCTCCACTTTAAAACGTAAAAGCAGGCCTGACACATACCGGTTAAAAAACCACGAAAAGAACCTGGCCACGCCATACAAAATTAAAATAAAAACCAAAGCGGAAATTACCTGCGCCGCCGGAACGTTCCAATGTTCGGGAATAAACGGAATTTTTTGCACATATTCTAGTATCAAGTTCATACCGGCTCCTTGCCTGCTAAAAAGTTATTATAATTAAGTGTATGAAAAAAATCTTACTGGGCGCAACCTGTGTTTTGCTGGCCGCCGGGTGTTATACACCATTAAATAACTCCGGCGTGGCCACCACCAAACCTTGGCTGGAAATTTCCGCCAAGCGAACCGACTTTGACGGCAAACAGTATGACTCCTGCTACCGTTTCAATTTGCACTTTTTCCCGCAGGAAGCGGCCGGCCGGCTGAACCTGATTGACAGCTGTGTTTCCGCCTGTTGCTGGCGTTCGGAAAAAGAAAGCGTTACGTTGGATTTTAACAAAAATTTTAAAAAAGATTTGGCCCGCTACGGCAAAGCCTATTACTATACCCCCGGGCAAATTACGTTTAAGGTGTCCCACTCCGGTTTAGTAAACACCACGCGCGTAACCACAGACCCCAAAGGCGTGATTAAAAACAACGGGCGCGTAAAACTAAAATACAAACTGGTGGAAGACCCCGCCCGCCTGGCCCAACTGGCGCAGGATGAAGCCCAAGCCCGCGTGCGCAAAGAAACCAAAGACAGGCTGGAAAAAGCAGAAGCCCAGGCCGCTGCCCTGAAGGCAAACCGCCAAACCCGCCTGGCTGAAGCCAAAGCCATTTTACAGCGGGCCCAAGGCAGCAAAATAGACCACTTTTTTTATTTTATTAACAAAAACTACACCAAACAGGGCTGGACCTTCTGGCTTGGGGAACGCCAATTAGCCGTTGCCCCCACCAAAGACGAAAACATTTACACCGTAACCTGCCAGGCGTTTGCCAAACTGGGAGAGTTTCCCCAATATTTGCGCCAAAACACCGTGCCCTGCGGGGTTTGGAAAGTAAATATACAAAAAGAAACAGCCGCCCCGGCCAATAAATTGGCCAGGCAAATTGTAAACTTGTAATAAAAGTACATGTCTGCAAACTTTCCCCTTTTATGCCGGCGGCGGATCTTATAAAGCAAACGCTGCTTTAACTTATACAAGGGTTTAATGGCTAGAGGCTTTACATTGCCTATACCCCCTCCGCCCGCGCGGGGTTATTTTACCGGACGCTTTTTGCAGTCAATAAAAAAACCCGGCCTCTCAGCCGGGTTTCTAAAGCAAATAAAATAATTAATAAACCGTGTTCCAATCCCGCGTGGTGAACGTAAACTCCACCCGGCGGTTGGTGCGGCGTCCTTCGTCGGAATTATCCAGCGTAAGCGGGCGGTCCTTCCCGTGGGCATGGATGCGGATAGCATCCGCCGGTATACCACGGCTTACCAGGTAAGACTTCATAGCCGCCGCGCGGGAACCGCTTAACCAATAGTTATATTCTTTGGAACCGATAATATCAGTGTGGCCTTCAATAATCAAGCGCAGGTGAGGCTGGTCCTTCATAATATTGGCCACTTTATCCAAAAACGGGTAGGCGTAATCCGGCGGACGGATAGAGTCAAACTCATACGTAATAGTAGGCAGCTGCAAGCTTTTAAGCATTTGCTTTTCGCTTTGCCTGTATAATTTGGCATTGCGTTTGGCTTCCAGTTCAATAACAGGGTCCGGCTTTACTTCGGGGATTTCATCCTCTTTTTGGGCAGAGGCACAGCCCATAAAAGTAAAAGCAAATAAAAATAATAAAGCGGCTTTGGTAAAATTCATAAAAATCCTCCTGCACCCATTATAGCAAAACCCCCGCAAAGCTGCACAAAAAATTTTTATTTTAAAACCTTGTCCACACTTATCAACACCCTGTGGATAACCTGTGGATAACTGCCCCTATACTCTACAAATAAAGCCCGCAAAAGGCATTTTTTTAATGCTTGGCCCCGGCTTACCCAAAACCCCTGTGGATAACTTAAAAAAACTGTGGACAACTTGGCCTTTTGTATAGTAAAAAGCCCATTTTAAAGGGGGTTTCTCCGTCGGAGAAAGCATTTTATCCCTAAAAAATAGGCTTTTTGCTGTTTTTTTAAAAAAACTGTTGACAAGTCTGCCTTTTTTTGTTCAATTTTGGCCCAAAAATACATTTTTTATTGTTTTTTAAGCGTAATTTTGGCAGAAAAGTCTTTTTTAGGCGTTTTTGCGGTTAGTTTTACGCGTCCGGGCTCCGCCCCTGAGATAACAGACAGGGTGCCTTTTTCGGCATTCCACTCCAGAAACGGCGGGCTGATTAATAAGTCGGCCGGATAAAAACCGTAGTTTTCCCCATTTTTTAAACGGGCCGTAATTTGCACCTGTGCCGTATCCTGCAAAGTTAATTTTTTGGGTGAAATATTCCATATTAACTTTTTAATTTGCACTTTTGATTTATCGGCAAACCAATAAGCTAGCGGGCTTTGTTCAAGCGGTTTATCCTGCTTGCCTTCCTGCAATACAAAATTTTCCCCGTAGCGAAAGTGCGCTTTTTCCAGCCGGGACTGAAAACCCGCCAAAGTTTCCCGGTCCCCTATAGCAATCAGGCGCAAATCCCGCGGCAGGGCCGCTGCATTTAATAAAGACGGGTCCGCCTGCAACAGCAGCGCTTTGGAAAATAACAACCACCGGTATAAGAGGGAAAAAGCCGTCAGCCCCCCCTCGGTGCCTTGGGCAATCAAAGCCCGGTGGGAAGCATCGGCAAAAGTGGAATAATTGGTATCCACATAAGGGATTAATTCCTGCGTAAAAAACCGTGTTACCCGGCCCGCATCGGCCAAATCTTCCTGCGTTAAATTAATACCCACCACCAGCGGCTTGGGGTTGGCCCTTTGGATAAAATTAAACACGGCGGGTGCATCTTTGGGAATCGCCCCGAGCACATACACCACCGGATAACGCCCCTGCAAAGGCTGCTTCTCTTCCGGCAAAAAGAAAGTTACCGTTTTACCCGGCAATGTGTTGGAGGGAAAATTAAGGAAAGTTTCCCGCCAAGGATTTATCAAAATCAAAGGCTCAGTTACTTGCACCTGGGCAAAAACACAATGGGCGGACAAAAGCGCCGCTAACAATAAAAAGTATTTTTTCATAGTGATATTTTAACAAAATCTATCCGGTCATTGTACAGGGCCTAAGCAACCCATGGGCCCAAAGGCCCTTGTTTTTGCTTGCGCAAAACGCTATCTTAAATATAGAAGATATTTGACGAGATTTTTTATTTTAGGAGCCGTGTGTTATGACTAAAAACAGCAATTTGCGCTTTTTGCTGGCGCTGGGAAACAAAAAAGTAGTGGTGCTAAAAGATCAAAATTCCCTAAACGTTTATAGCGATAACCGCCCCGCCACCAAAAACCGCCTTTCCATAGAACGCCTGGCCGAAGCCGTGGCAAACCGTTAAACTTTTTGTTTATAAAAATCCTCCGTTATTTGCATTAAACGGGGGATTTTTTTATTGCCCCGCCTAATGATATAATTATCTTATGATATACAAACTAACCTTTTGCACTTTTATTGCCGCCGCAGCCCTTTTGTGTGCCCAGGCGGCCCCGGCCCAGGAAGGGCTGAGCCAATCCCTGTCTCTGTTGCAAAAAAGCAACCGCTCCGCACAGGAAAACCAAAACGTTTTGGATTTGTTTTTAAAAGGCAAAAAGCCGGATGAAGTTTTTGCTGCAGGCGCCAGCCTGGTGCGCTTGCCTCCTCCCGCCAGCCAGGAAAACACCCTTTACGGCATTATCCTTAGAGACGGAGACTTATTAAAAAAAGTATTTGCGGCCGTTATCATTACCTCTATGGGTAAAACGCGGGAAGAGTTTCTCCCTCTATTGACCGACGCCGCCCAAAGCCAGGACAATGCCCTGCGTTCCTATGCCGGCACCGCATACTCCATCATCAACCCGCAAGACCCACAATATGCGGATTTGGTGGTAAACTTGTATATTTACGACGAAGCCTTCGCCCAACGGGCCATGAATTTGCTGGCCAAGTTCGACAAAGAAACCCTGAAATATTTAAAATCCGCCGCTGACAGCGACATCCCTGAAGTGCGCAGCGCAGCCGCCGCCTGGTTGGGTGATTTGCAAACCCCCGCCGCCGCTAAAGTGCTGTTGAAAATGGCCAAAAAGGAACGCGCCGCCAACGTTACCACCGCCATTGCACCGGCTTTGGCCCAAAACCAAACATACACCTTGGCAGAATGTTTAAAATATTTAAACAAAGACCACAACACCCCCCAAGCCAACACCTATGCCCTGGCGCTGGGTTTTATGACGGGCAACGCCCTAAACGGCATTAAAAAAGCATTGGACGATAAAGACGTGGAAGTGCGCATCAACGCCGCCCGCGCCGCAGCCTATATGGCGGGCGTATTGGCAAGCCCGCAGGCCGCCGAATACTCCAGCGATGTCTCTTTTGACAAAGATTTATTAAAAACCCTGGTTCCCCAACTGGGGATAATGGCCAAAAAGGATGTAGACTCCGTAAAAGTATACGCCAACAATGCCATTTATCAAATAGCAAAATTAAACGAATAATTATGAAAGTAAAAAAACTGCACCCGCAAGCCAAATTGCCCGTGCGTGCCCACGCCACGGATTCCGGCGCCGATTTGTTTGCGCTGGAAAGGACTGTCCTTCCCCCCCATGCCATCAGCCATGTGCATACCGGCATAGCGGTGGAACTGCCGGAAAACACGTCCGGCATTATATGGGGCAAAAGCTCCGTGGAAAGCAAAGGCGTAAAAGCCATGGCCGGCCTGATTGACGCCCCATACCGCGGGGAATTAATTGTATGTATGTATAATTTAAATTCCACCGAATTTGTTTTTGAGGCCGGGCAAAAAATAGCCCAGCTGGTAGTGCTGCCCACGCTTTACCCTTCGTTTGAAGAAGCTGCCGAATTGACGGACACCGCCCGCGGAAGCGGCGGCTTCGGCAGCACCGGCACCAAATAAACCGGGCAAGCAAAAGCGCATTTTTTTAAACAGCGGCAAATTCTTTTTTTGCCGCTTGTTTTATACCCTGTTTGTATAGGGACTTTTAGCCCTAAATTTGTTATCATTAAATATATGCAAAAAACAATCAAAATAGGCAATATAAAAATTTCCAACAATTTACCGCTTGTGTTTATGGCCGGTACCTGTGTAATTGAAAGCAAAGAACATTATATTTCTACCGTAAAAAAGCTAAAAACCATCATTGCCAAAACCAAGCATCCGTATATTTTAAAAGCGTCCTACGATAAAGCCAACCGCACCTCGGTGGACGCATACCGCGGCCCGGGCCTGGCCAAAGGGCTTGAAATTTTAGCCCAAGCCAAAAAAGAAACCGGCCTGCCTTTACTGGTAGACGTGCATGAACCCTGGCAAGCCGAAGAAGCCGCCAAAGTGGCCGATATTTTGCAAATACCCGCTTTTCTGTGCCGCCAGACGGACCTGGTATTAGCCTGTGCAGCCACCGGCAAAGTGGTAAACGTTAAAAAAGGGCAATTTTTGGCCCCGGGCGCCATGGAACAAATTATCAAGAAAATAGAATCCCAAGGCAATCATAAAATTATGCTTACCGAACGCGGCGCCAGCTTTGGCTATGGGGATTTGGTGGTGGATATGCGCTCTTTGGAAGTAATGAAAGGGTTTGGATATCCGGTTATTTTTGATGCAACGCACTCCGTACAAAAACCGGGTGCGCTGGGCTGCGCAACGGGAGGCAACCGCGCCATGGCACCCGTTTTGGCCAAGGCCGCCACGGCGCTGGGCATAGCGGGCGTATTTTTTGAAGCCCACCCGGACCCGGACCACGCCCTTTCCGACGGGCCCAACTCGCTCAATTTAGAGCAAGTGCAAACCATGTGCAAACAGCTCTGCGCTATAGACGCAGTGGTTAAAAAATTTAAATAATGACACAATCCCCCCGCCCCCAGTGGCAACCTTCCCTTAAGTGGCATATAAAAGCGCTGGCGGCGGCAGCGGTTGGTGTGGTGTTGTTATTTGCGGCTTTACAACTAGCTTTTAAACTGCTGCCGGACACGTTTACACCCAAACGCCCCGCACCGCAAACAACGCCCTGGCTTACGGAGTAATTATGCCTTATACAAAACAAGAAATTTTAGATACCGCCAAACAAGTTTTAAAACTGGAACACGAAGCCCTGGCTCTCACCCAAAAAAGCCTGGACGATAACTTTTTAAAAGCCGTGCACGCCATTGCCAAGTGCAAGGGGCGGGTGGTGATTATCGGCATAGGCAAAAGCGGTTTAATCGGCCGTAAAATAGCCGCCACCATGGCCTCTACGGGCACGCCGGCCATTTTTGTGCACCCGGTGGAAGCCCTGCACGGGGATTTGGGTATGATTATGCCGGGGGATATTATTTTGGCCATTTCTTTTTCCGGCCAGACGGAAGAAATTAATAAAATTCTCCCCTCGCTGGAGCGGCGCAAATTAACCGTTATTTCCATGACGGGGCACCCCCAGTCCAAACTGGCGGAAATGTCGGACATTCACATTCAAATCCACATCAAACGCGAAGCCTGCCCCTATAATTTAGCCCCCACCTGCTCCACCACCGCCACCCTGGCCGTGGGGGACGCCATGGCCCTGTGCCTGATGAAAATTAAACATTTTGAAAAACGGGATTTTGCCGTATTCCACCCCGGGGGCTCCCTGGGCAAATTGCTATTGCAAAAAGTAAAAGACGTTATGCGCACCGGCAAAGCCAACCCCACCGTGCGGGAAAGCGCCACCGTAAAAGATGCCCTTTTGGTAATGACCAAGAGCGACGCCGCCGGCGCAACCAGCATTGTGGATAAAAACGGCAAATTAAAAGGGTATTTTACCGACGGTGATTTGCGCCGCGCCCTGCAAAAAGGCACCGATATTTTAAACCGCAATATTACCGAAGTAATGACCAAAACCCCCCGCTTTTTGACCGAAGACGCCCCCGCCGTGGAAGCCGCCAAAATGATTCACAGCACGGGGGTGGATAACCTGCCCGTGTTAAACAAACACGGCAAAGTGGTGGGAATTGTGGACGAAAAAGACTTAATAGAATATTTAGCTTTGGTGGATAAAAAATGAAGAAAAACTTCCTTTGGCTTTTTTTAATACTGGCATTGGGGGCGTGCGGCTCGGATAAAAAGTTCTCCCCCAATGAGGACCCGGGCATGCAGCAAGCCAATACGGTATCTATTTTTGAATCCAAAGGCAGCCAAAAACGCTGGATATTAAACTCCCACGATGTGGACTTTTCCGACATGCAAAACGCTTCTTTGGACGAGCCTGAACTGCTGTTAAAAGAAGACGGGCAAAACGCGGCCAAAGTAACGGCAGAGCGCGGGTTGTTTAATTATCCCAATAAACTGGTTACCCTGAAAGGAAAAGTAAAAGCCGTGTCTTTTACCCAGAAACTTACGCTGGAAACGGACTATATGTATTACGACGTGGATAAAGACCGCGTTTGGACAGACGCCAAAACCGTGGTTACCCGCGGCGGGGTGCGCACCACGGCCAAAAACGGGGTGGAAACCAACGCCAAATTAACCCAAATTGAATTTAAAAACCAAACCACCCGGTTGCCGCAAACGGTGGAAGAAATTAAAAACCCAAAATGACAAAACGCTTTTATTTATTTTCTTTTGTATTGGGCGCGTTTATAACAGCGGGCTGTGCCGGCATAAAAGCACAAGGCCCGGTGCTTAAAAACCCTGCGCCCAAAGTGGCTGCCGCTAAAGAAAAAGCCAAACAAAAAAAGCCCTTTTTTGAAGTACCCCAAACCTTGGGCGGCATTGTTTCCAGCGACAGCTGGGTAGTTTACCCGGAAAAAGAACAGGAAGAATTTAAAGGCCATGTGGCTTACGATAACGGCGTTTATACTTTCCGCTCGGACTATGCCCTCTCAGACCGTAAAAAAGGCTCTTTTTCCGCCCGGGGCAATGTATATTTAAAACAGGCCCCCCAACAGGGCCCCGTGTATGAAGCCTGGGCAGACCGCGGTTTTTATAATTACACCACAGCCAAAGGGGAGTTACGCTCAGACAAAAACCATTTTGTACGCTTGGAATATACCGATACGGACAACGTGCTCACCCACGCCCAAGCCCGCCGGGCAGATTTTAACGTAAACACCCAAACATATAATTTATATCAAGACGTAACCATCCGCCGCCCTACCGAATTTGGGCTGGCCACGGTTACGGCCGATAAATTATCCGTCCGCCAGGCCGATGAATACGCCCTGCTGGAAGGCAATGCCAAGGTAACCACCCCCAACCATTCTTTTACCGCCCAAACGATGGAATTTGACGGGAAAAACAACCGTTCCTATGCGTATGGCTCGCGCGTACTGGGGCAAGGGAAAATGCAGGAAGGAACTTTTGCCATTATTGCGGACCGGGCCGAACTGGAAAACGAAAGCCGCAAAATATCTTTTAAAGGCAAAGTGGCGGGGTGGATAGTGTCCGACCAAATAAACAAAGCGGAAATTAACGATAAATTTTAAAAGGGGTTAACTATGGAACTGCGCAGCAAAGAAATCAAAAAAGTTTATAAAGACCGCATGGTGGTAAAAGGCGTGAATATCCACGTAAAATCGGGCGAGATTGTGGGGCTTTTGGGCCCCAACGGCGCCGGAAAAACCACCTCTTTTTATATGATGGTGGGCTTTATCCGCCCTACCAGCGGCCAGGTGTTTATTGACCAGGACGACGTAACCTCCCTGCCCATGTTCCAGCGGGCACGCCACGGGCTGGGGTATTTGGCACAGGAACCCACCATTTTTAAAGGTTTAACCGTAGAAGAAAACCTGCTGGCTGTTTTGGAACGTATTTTGGACGATAAAAAGGAACAAAAACGCCGCGTGGACGCCCTGTTGGAAGAATTTGGCCTTACCCGCCTGGCCAAGCAAAAAGCGTGGACGCTTTCCGGCGGGGAAAAGCGCCGTATGGAAATTGCCCGTTGTATGATAAGCAACCCCAAAATTATTCTGTTGGATGAACCTTTTGTGGGGATTGACCCCATCACCGTGGCAGACCTGCGCAAAATGATTTTTAAACTTAAAGACAAAGGCATCGGCGTTTTGATTACAGACCACAACGTGCGCGAAACCCTTCCCCTTACGGAACGCGCTTACCTTATTTACGACGGTAAAATTTTGGTGGAAGGGGATCAAAACACCCTGCTTAACGATAAAAACGCCCGCCGTTTATACCTGGGTGAAGACTTTAAAATGTAATTATGCAAAAAACCAATTACAAAGCCGTTTTAACCGCCTTAAAAGACGCTTTTGGCAAGCAATTTCACGAACGGACCAAATTTACTCCGGACGCAAAAACCGTTATTGCCATTTTTAAGGAACTAAAAGACTATCTGTTTCAATATCCCCCCACCGTGCGGCGTTTTGCCAGCTCGGCGCGCTTGGAATGGTGCGCCAAAAAGCTGGAAAAACAACTGGTAAACGCCCTGTGCTTTCAGTGCGACGGCAGCGGCACCTGCTCCTTATGCAAAGCGCAGGCCAAAACGGTAGCCCGCCGTTTTATACAGCAACTTCCTGATATACAGCGCCTGCTGATTGCAGACGTGCAAGCCGCTTTTGAAGGGGATCCGGCCGCTATGGACGCCCTAGAACCGCTGCTTTGTTACCCCGGCGTTCTGGCGGTGGCTTATTACCGCATGGCCCACGCTTTGCAGGAACAGGGAGTGCGCTTTATCCCCCGTATTATTACGGAATATGCCCACAGCTTAACCGGTATAGACATCCATCCGGGGGCTAAAATAGGCCCGGGGTTTTTTATTGACCACGGCACCGGCGTTGTAATTGGGGAAACCTGCGTAATAGGATCCCACGTAAAACTTTACCAAGGGGTTACCTTGGGGGCAAAAAGCTTCCCGCTGGACGCAAACGGCAACCCGGTAAAAGGCATAAAACGCCACCCCAATATTGAAGATGACGTTATTATTTATGCCGAAACCACCGTGCTGGGCAACGTAACCATAGGCAAAGGGGCCGTATTGGGTGCAAACAAATGGATTACTAAGGACGTTCCCCCCGGAGCAAAAATTTAATTCCTGCAACAAAAAACCCCGGCTACTTAACCGGGGTTTTTAATGTAATGCTTCGTCTAAAAATTAATGGCAAGAAGTAGTGCCGGAACTGGCCATACCGTATACGCTGCATTTCTCCGCTCCGCCGGTGCAATAAAAATCGCCGCCGCTGGCCTTAGTAATGTCATACCAGAAGGCTACGCCTGCCGTATCCCCCGCATTGCGGGAGCAGCAAACCAAATCCGCGTTGCCCGCCGGGAAGAAACGATAGGTAAAAGCATCCGTTCTTAACGTGGCGTTAGAGCCGCTGCCGGATACCGTACCCGGGGTTTTTACGTCCAAACTGTTGGCCGTAAACGCGGAGGGAACATGCCCAACAAAAGTTTCCAGCTCCATAGAAGACAATAAACGCAGTTTAGAGTCCGCTATTTTTTTAAGTAAGGAGCGCGCCTCGGCCGCGCGGGATTTTTCCACCGTTTTTTCATACAGCGGGACGGCCATCGTAACCAAAAGCGTCATAATAATTACAGCTACCAAGAGTTCAATTAACGTAAAACCTTTTTTCATAATCATCTCCTAAAAAGCACAAGTTACACCGGTGGCAACGGGCAAGTCGTACACGTCGCAGGCGGCGGTGGTGCCCACGCAGGAAAGGGTTTGGTCGTCCCGGTTAAAAATAATGCAGGTGCCGTCATAGTGGCCGCCTCTTCTTTTGGCGGCAATGCGGCTGCCGCTAATAAACTTATAAGCAAAGTTTTCCGTAGTAAAAATGCCGTTTTTATCCATAGGGGCGCCGCTGTCCTGAAACATATCCAAACGGCCTATGCCAATGTCGCTTGTGGGCGGGTTATTAAATAAAGCGTTGTAATCATCATAGCCAAAATCCACGGCCAGGCGTTCGCTGGAGTCATACAAGTTCTTTAAGCCGGACATGGCCTCCGTCGCCCGGGCGCGTTCCACCACGCGGCGGTATTGAGGCAGCGCCAAGGAAGACAAAATGCCTATAATAATTACTACCGTTAAAATTTCAACCAAAGTAAAACCTTTCTTATTTTTCATATATTATCCTTTAAAAACATTGTGTACCGTCAAAGTTAAACACATCCTCGCAGGCGGTTCCGCAGCAATACATTTTATTGCCGTCATAAGCAAACACGGTGCCTTTTACGCCGCTGCCCCTAAGCAGTTTGGCTTTCACTACCACTCCGTCGGAAAGGTCATACTCATAATTGGTAGTGGTAATTTTAGAGCCGGCAATGCTGTTGGCATTTTTTACCCCGATATCCAACATTGTTGCCGCAAACCCCGCCCCGCCGGACGCGCCAAAAGAGCGGTAGCCGTTTTCAATGGCCCAGCGTTCGCGCGATTCGTACATAGGCGCCAGCATATTTTCCGCCTCGGCAATGCGGGCGCGGTTTAAGCTGCGGCGATACTGCGGCATGGCAATGGCAGACAAAATACCCATAATCAGCACCACGGCCAGCAATTCTATAAGGGTAAAACCTTTTTTCATACAAACCTCCGCTAATTTATAGTGTATGATTTTTTAAAACAATTACAATACCAATTATAGCTAAATCCCCCCGGCAGCGTAAAGATTTACCCCGTTTAATTTGCTATGATATAAAGCGGCCTTGAACGCCACACAGGCCGGAGGTTTTTATGAGAATTTATGACGATATCCAATTAGATTATTGCGACGTTTTGCTTCGCCCCAAACGCTCGGCCCTGGCTTCCCGCAGCGAAGTGGACGTGGAACGCGACTATACTTTTAAATGGTGCCCCATACCGTTAAAAGGCACAGGCGTCATTGCCGCCAATATGGCCACCACCGGCACGTTTGAAATTGCCAAAGAAATGCAAAAACTGCACCTGTTTACCGCCTTGCACAAGCATTACAGCGCGCAGGAAATTACAGATTTTTTAAAGCAAAATAAAGAGAATACTTTTTTGTTTGTCAGCTCCGGCGTGTCCGACGCGGACTTTGAAAAATTAACCCAAGTAATGCAAAGCGGGTTAATTAATAATATCTGCGTGGACGTGGCCAACGGCTATTCCCCTTACCTTATTAATTACATCAAAAAAGTGCGCAAAACCTGGCCTAAAGCTTTAATTATGGCCGGCAACGTGGTAACCGGGGATATGTGCGAAGATTTAATTTTAAACGGGGCCGATATTGTAAAAGTGGGCATTGGGCCGGGCTCCGTATGCACCACCCGCAAATTAACCGGGGTGGGGCGGCCGCAATTTTCCACCGTTATTGAATGCGCGGACGCGGCCCACGGCGTGGGCGGTATGATTTGCGCAGACGGCGGCTGCACCGTACCGGGAGACGTATGCAAAAGCTTTTGCGCCGGGGCAGATTTTGTAATGCTGGGCGGCATGCTGGCCGGCCATGCCGAAAGCGGCGGCGAAATGTGCGAGAAGCACTTTCAAACCTCCGAAGTAAATTTTATTGACGATAAAACCTGCGCCATGGCCATAGAAACCAAACAATATAAAAAATTCTACGGCATGAGCTCCGAATACGCACAGGAAAAACACTACGGCGGAATGAAAAAATACCGCGCAAGCGAAGGCAAAGTGGTGGAGCTGCCCTACCGCGGCCCGGTAGAACACACGCTGCTGCACCTGCTTGGCGGCATGAGAAGCTGCATGACGTATATCGGCGCAAAACGCCTTAAAGATATGCCCAAATGCGCCACCTTCTACCGCGTAAACCGCCAGCTAAACACCATTTTCGGCAATGAATAAGCACCGTATCCGCATTATAAAAACGGGTACCAATATATATGTAAAACTGGTACAATGTACAAGTTAAAAGTTAAACGTCCCAGGGTATCCTGCGGAAAAGGAGAAAATAAATGATTAAAGAAGGTTCCAAAGCAAAATTTGACTATACGCTTACCGTTGACGGTAAAGTGGCCGACACTTCCGCCGGGCGCGGGCCGCTGGAATATACCCACGGGGCGGGTATGATCATCCCCGGGTTGGAAAAAGAACTGGCCGGTATGAAAGTGGGCGACAAAAAAACCGTAACCGTTAAGCCGGAAGAAGGCTACGGCCCGGTGAGAGAAGACGCCATCAAACGCGTACCCAAAGAAGCCATTTCCAACGCCGGTGATTTAAAAGTGGGCGATATGGTGGGCGCCAGCAATGGGGAACACACCTTCCGCGCTATCGTAAAAGAAATTGGCGACAAGGAAATCACGCTGGACTTTAACCACCCCCTGGCCGGAAAAGAATTGGTCTTTGATGTAGAAATTAAAGAAGTGAAATAACGGCCTGTTTCCCTACTAAGCAGGGAATATTTTTGAGCATAAAAAACCCTTCCAAAAGGAAGGGTTTTTATTTTTGTTTTATAAAACGGCTGCATAGCCGCCTAAGCGGGCCCGGCTTAGCAGGCAGGGCCGGCAGGCGCGCGTCCAACACGCCCAAAATTTTGCCGTCTGCGTCCAGCACGGGCAAAAGTGGGCTTTGGGTTTGTTTAAAAAGTAAAGCGGCATGCTGCAAACTGTCCTGCGGGGCCAAAGAGGCCAAATCCGTACTCATAACGGAACCTAAAGCGCTGGTGTGCGAGTAGAACAACATTTCCGCCGTGCGGATAACCCCTTTTAATTGCCCGTCCTTGGCAGTAACAAAACAAACCGCCGGCAATTTTTTGCGGGGAAGTGTTTTTAACCGTTCCACAGCGTCCGCCACTTTGGCATCGGTTTTTAAAGCAACAAAATCGGTACTCATCAGCGCGCCCACGCTGCCGGCAGGGTACGCCAGCACCTGGGAAAGCAAAGCCACAAATTCCGGCTTTAAGGCAGAGGAAAGTTTCTCCCGGTACGGCTGGGAAAATTCCTTCATCATTCGGGCAGCCTGCACCACATCCAACCGGGAAAACACATACGCCCCCTGCCTGGCCGGCAAACGGCGCAGCACGGCGGCCGCTTTGCACGGGTCCATATGATTAAAACAGGTAATTAAAGTTTGCGCTTTTAAAGGTGATATTAAAATAAGCGTTTCATGCGTAGCCAAAGATTCCAGCGCCCTGGCCGCCGCTTGAGGGGCGGCGGTGATGAATTTTTCGGTAATTAAATGGGCCAGCGTTTCTGCGGGGGTAAGCATAAATCGTCTTTTACCTCTGATTATTTTTATTATAATAAATAAACAGGCGCCTACGCCAAACGTGAGGTGGCATATGCTTTTTAATAAACCCATTAACGATTTAACTTTTCAGGACGTGGTGGACTTTTGCAAAAAAGAAATACCGGAAGGCAAACAGCTGGATTATAAATATCTGCTGCCCAAAAATAAAGAAAAGTTCGCCAAAACCATTGCATCCTTTGCCAATGCGCTGGGAGGGACTATCATCATCGGAGTACAAGACGATAAAAACGACAAACCCGCCCCCCCTTTTACCGGCATTGCCTATCACGAAAAAATACGCAACACGATAGAAGACATCATACAGGTATACATAGACCCCATTGTGTTTGTGGACATCAACACCTGCGTGGGCCCCAATAACCGTATGTTTGTGGTGATTAATATTCCGCAAAGCAATCTAACCCCCCATTTGGTAGGCAAAAGCAAACGCGCCTATATACGCACCGGGCAAAGCAGCCGGCCGGAAGCCATCGTCCACCCCACCAAATTGCCCTGGCTGCTGGACCACCGCAAAAAATCCGAACGCCTGCGCCATATTCTGTACGATAAGGCAGAAAGCCATTTTGAAAACTATTTAAAAATGAAAAATATCCGCTCCGAGGGATTGCCGGTATGGACTTTGTCCGTCTCTCCCCTCTACCCGGAAGAACCGCTGACCGATTACAAACGCCTGCCGCAATTAATTAAAGAGTGCACCACACAGGCGTGGTTTGGCTCCCTTCCCGGGGAAGACTACCCCCTCCAACCCGTGCAAGACGGCATAACCGTTATCAGCAATTTAAAAGACGTGCACAAAACTACCGAATTTAACGCCTATGGGCTCCTGATGGATAAACGTATTGCCGGGGAAACCAAAACATTTAACGGGCATAAAGCCCGCGTGGTAAGCGTGGAAAAACTGGCGCAGGAACTGGTGCTGTTTTTTGTAACCGCCATTAAATATTTAAATAAAATATCGTTTGGAGGTTCCTTATATTTCCGGTTAAAAATGAGCAACAGCCACGCGCTGCGCGTTTCTTTGGGTAAACAAAAAGCCACCGTGCTGGAAGATTACCTGCGTATGGACCGCACCCTGAACCTGCCCGAAGTGGAGGACCGCCTTTCCTACACCATACAAAACATTTTGCAAGAAGCCGCCTGGGGGCTGGGCATTCCGGCGGATGCAAATTATTTAAAAAATTTAATAAACGGTTACCTGGGGGATATTGAATAATGGCGGAAATTTTTTATTCTACGGACCCGAACTTCTGCCCCCATTGCAAGCATATCCCCTGTGTGTGCAATCAGCTGGGCGCGCCCAAAAAACAAACCGAGCCTGTACGTGTGCGTTTTATGAAAAACGCCAAAGGCAGCGGGGTAACCCTGGTGGAACGCCTGCCCCTGCACCCGCAAGAGAAAGAAGAACTGCTGAAAAAAATAAAAAAAGCCCTGGGCTGCGGCGGCACTTTAAAAAACGGCATTTTAGAAATACAAGGGGACAAAAAAACACGCACCGCTCAAATTTTGGAAAAAGAAGGTTACAAAGTACGTATTTTATAAATTGCAAATAAGAGGAACATATGAAAGCAGGTTTTACACTGGTGGAATTACTGGTAGTAATTATTATTATAGGGGTGCTTTCCAGCATAGCTATACCCTATTATTTTAACGCGGTGGAAAGCGCCCGCAACACGGAAGCCGTACTTTTATGGGGGCGCACCAAAAATTTCTACCACGGGCGGCGTATGGATGCCGAATCCGCCCAGCGCCTGCAGGACCGCTCCAACAAAGACGGGAAGCTAAAATATTTTAACGTGGCCATCGTCTGCCGTGAAGAACCCGGAAAAGAAAACTGCTGGGAGGCCGATTTTTTGCAAAAAGATCCCGGCCATGTGGAATATAAATTAACCACTACCAATAATTTCCTGCATTTGGCCTGCGTGGGGTTTAACGATGCCGGCAAGGATTTTTGCCTATCCCGCACCAGTGAAGACAATAAAACGGAAATAGACGGGCAGGAGGCCTATATCATCCGGTTTTAAAACAGATTCTTCCGCCAATACCGCAACAAAAAACCCCCGGGCATAACCGGGGGTTTTTGCGATAAAACAAGACTTATTTGCTGGCTAAAGCTAAGCGGAGGTTTTTAGCCGCCATTTTGCTTAACTGTTGCTTCATTAAAGCTACTTTTTCCGCCGGAACTAACACTTCAAAAGATTTTTCACCCGTGGTTGTTTTGCTATAGCATTTGGTCATTTTAAAAGTTACTTTTAAACCCGTTTCATCTTCCGTTACGGAAAGCAAAGACCCGTCTAAATCCAAACCGTCCCACGCCAATACTTCCGTATTAATTTTAATGGCAAGGCCTTTGTCCGTCAGCACCGGGTTAAAAGCAAAAGCTAAAGCGCCGGTATATTCTTCGGCAGGGGCTTCTCTGTCAAACCAGCCTTTTTCATAATAATCGGCCACATAAAAAACGCCTTCCGTCTGATACAGCTGTAAATCCGTGTTTTTAATAACGTAAAAATAAGTTTTTCCTTGTTCAAATGCCACTTCTTTTTGATTATCAAGCAGTATACCGCCTTTTAGGGAAGTTAACAACTGCTGAGAAAAACCAATGGTTCCTACACACAACATTAATGCTACTACTAGCAATTTTTTCATACAATTTTTCCTCATTTTATGTTGATTTTACGGGGGAAACACCCTCCCCGTACCTTTAGGGTAACAATTATTATGCAGTTGCGCTATCCGCCAAAAGGCCCTATTTTGATATAGGACTTTGGGCCTATATCCACACTCCCTTTTTACTTTGCCGGATTTCCCTATACACAAAGCCTTTGCAGAGAATAAAAAATGCTGGCAGTTAATAAAACTGTCAGCATTTTTGTCAGTATCTGTTCTAAAAATGGCTCCCCGAGTAGGAGATAAAGAAAAAACTATTTCCTGTATAGTAAAGCCTTAAAAAGAGGGCTTTTTCGCTATACAAAAGCCCTTTTTAACCCCCTATCAATACCCTGCCTATTAATTCAAAACATTATTTTTTTTACTACATTTTTTACTACAATTCCGGCAGTTTTTCCACCGCGCTGGCCAGAGTAACCGGGGATAAATGGGCGTAAATTTCCGTGGTTTTTATACTGCTGTGGCCCAGCAGTTTGGATACGGTATATAGGTCCACCCCAGCCTGTACCAAATGGCTGGCAAATGTGTGGCGGAGCTTGTGCAAACTGCCCTTTAAACCGGTGCTTTTTATAAATTTTAGGTACTTGGTAACAATGCCATCAAGGGTCAGCGGGTCCCCATAATAGTCATACAATACGCGGTTACACTTATCAGAATGCGGCAAAACCTGCAAATAAGACAGCAAATCGGCCGATAGCGGGATGTCTCGGCACTCGTTGGTCTTGGGTGTCCAGCCGGGTTTAGGCTGTACGGTAAGGGTCTTTTTAGTGAAATCTATGTCCCCCCACTCCAAAAATACCATTTCCCCCCTACGCAGGCCCGCCCGTGCCCCCAGCAATGTGGCGGTTTTATAGGGGCAGTATCCACCGTGTTCTTCGGCCTTTTCGTCCGCGCACTTTAGCACTTGGGTTAATTCCTGCGGGGTAAAGAAATCCACGCGTCCTTTGGGAGTTTTAAACTTTTTAATGCGCGACAGCTTCATTTCCGGCAGCAGTTCCCACTCCGCCCCTTTGCGAAGCGCGCACTTTACCGCGCGCACCATACGGTTTATCCCCTCGTTTGACATAAGGCCAATGGGGCGCTTATCCTTTTTGGGGTTATATGTGGCGGCAAGTTTATCTGAGGTATTTTTAAGCCAGGTTTGGAAGTTTTCCACAAGGGCGAGGTTTATTTCTTCCAGCGTTTTTGGAGAGGCAAACTCTTCAAAATAATTAAGGGCGCGGCGGTCGTGCCCCAGGGTAATGGGGCTTTTGTTGGCGCGGGACCAGTCCAAATACCGCTGTTTAAATGCCTCCCAGGTGCTGGTGCCGTATTTGGAGCGGGATTTGCTTTCCGCCTTGATGTCTGCCAGCATGCGCTGGGCCGCCGCCTTGTTTTCACACAAGGCGCACTGTTTGCGCTTGCCGTTAACCATAACGGAACCCCAATATACCGGGGATCCGGCGCGCTTATAGACAGAAGGTAGTTTAGGCATAGATTAAATACCCCGCCGGAGCGGGGCTTTGGTTATTTTAACTTTATATAACAAGAATTTAAGTGATTAATAAGTTTATTATAATATTTTTCCATCAACTCTTTGGATACATCAAAATCTCCAAATAAGTAATAAAACGCGTCTGTTTCAAAGACATCAATAAAAATCATTTTATGGGAATTTTTTGCAAGGAGAAGGTCTAAATCAGACACTCTTCGCGTTTCATATGGCGTACCTGTGATTAAACTCAAAGGGGTTATTTTGGCCTTTTGGGCGATTTCCCAAACTTTGTGGGCCTCTTTATAGGTTTCCCAATCATCTTTATTACAGGGGGCAGAAAGGGCCTTTTTTAACACATCTTCCTTTGCTTGTTGTTCTTCCTTTTTTTGAGCAATCCTTTCATTACGTGTTTGTTCACTTTCATAAGATACAGGTAAGATATCATCTGAATTATCCCGGGTCTTAATTTCTATCGTTTCCCCCTTAGGAGATTTTGCCTTCAAAACAAAAGCGTATTTATTATTTCCACAGTAATTGATACCGGGCATACAATATTCCTTGTCCGACACTACAACATCTTCTATAACAAAAGATTTTTCATCTTCCGTCTGGTATATTTTTTTGCCCAGCCAAATAGCAGAAAGTCTTTCTTTTTGCTTTTGTTGCTCTTCTTCGCGCTGTGCTTTTTCTTCCGCCTCGTATTTGATTTTTGCCGCGGCGGTTGCTTCTTTCTCGGTTTTTACAGGGGTATCCAAGCGATAAGATTTTCCATTATAGTATCCCACATAATGCGTAGCGCACCCCGTTAATACGGCGGCAGCACAAAATAATAAAAATATTTTTTTCATTTTTATTTCTCCTCAGGAACTGGGGAGGTAGGTGGAACTCCTTGCTGATCGGTTGCTTGAACAGGAGTAGGTTGTTGAGTTTCGCTTCCTGTGCAAGAGTGTTCTTTTTCTTTCAACTGTTTTTTGTAAAAGCGGCGAATTTTTGCCTGGGTTTTAGAAGCATCATCCCCTTCTAAAATTTCCCGTTTAAGAACTTCTTGACGGATAATTTTTTCTATTTCTTCATTATCTACTTTTAATCCTTCTGCAAATTTGCGTAATTCCCGCCGAATAACATTAATTACCGGTTCCGACAGAATAAATCCGCCAATAACAAAACGGTTTAAACATTGCATCTTTTCGTAGTAATCTTCGCGCGAATCTTTGGAAAGGCCTTCCTTACATAAAAGGAACAGTTTTTCCTGGTCTTCTTCTTTGCGGGGGTTTAATTCCAAAATATTAAATTCGCACACTAAATCGTGGCTGATAGGTTGTTCAAAGCGAATTTTGTGGACTTGCCAATCAATGCCGTTGGTAAGGATGATCCATGGAATGCCAGAGTTAGCGCCATAGTCTGCTGCTTGTTTTAAATGGTTTTCTTTTAGTTCCGTCCCTACCGATTTACATTCAATCAAATACTGAAATTTACCGTCAATTTTAATTGCTAAATCGCAAAAAGTACCCCTAATTGCAAGTTCACTGGTAATATCCACATATTTATCATAACCAAATAAATCAGCCAACATATCCGTGATAATAGAAACGGTATCGCTCTCATTTTTATCAGCATCCTTGGCTTTTTGCAATACATCCTGAAAAATACGCATCTTTTTATTTAAACGTTCTGTAATTTTAGCAGGCAAAGACATTTCACTTCTCCTTTATTTTTCCATTAAGCCAAGCCAGTTTTCTTTGTCTTGGCGGCTCCAAGAGCCTATAATCAGCCCGATAATGGTTAATTCTTTGGGCGTAAACGGCTTGTATTTCGGGTTGGTGGAGCAAAGTTGAATTGTGCCGTCCTTTAACTTCTTAATCACCTTCATGCACACGCCGTTTTCCGTTCTTACTACCATGGCGCGGCCGTGCATGGGTTCTTCCGTCTTTCTTATTACGCAATAGTCGCCCAGGTGGAGTTTGGGCTCCAAGCTGTCACCATTGCATTTAACTACAAAATCGGCGCCCGGGAATACCCAGCGCGGGATGTCCCAAAAGGTTTCCACATCGGCGTCGGAAAAGTCCGGTAGGCCGGCGGGAACATCGGCAAGGATAGGCAGGGAAATGGTGTTTTTATCCGTCAAAGGGGTTACACGCAGAGAGCGGGAAAATTCTTTATCTTCAATGCCAAAAGCGGCTTTGACTTCGCGTTCAGAAGTTTTAAATAGTTTTGAAATCTTTTCTATCTTATCAGCTGGAGGATTTGCACGGCCTGCAACCCATGCAGACACTGTGCTATCGTCTACTTGCAATTCTCTTGCTAATCTTATTTTTGCGCCTCTTAAAACGCCATTATTCCAGTTCTGTAATAGTTTTTCTAATTCAGTCATTTTATAATTTCCTCGTCGTAAAATAGGGAAACGCAAAATCCCCTTGACATATCTTAAAAATCTTATTAAGATATTTAAGACAAGGCGCAAATCCTTGTAAAAAAGAGGTTCAGCATGGCAGATAAAGGCAAGCCAAATTACACAACTTACGTGGACGAGTTAACTGGTTTTTTAATTGTAAAAGCTAACCGCCCGGTAATTGTTAAGCCTTTATCTTCCCGAGAATAGGTTCAATTTTCAAAGGTTTGTTGGCGGTAATTGTAAAATTCCCGTCATTTTGAAAAGCAACAACGATAATAAGCCCGTTCTCATATTCAAGTGTTTGGCTGGTAAGTCTTCTGTCTTCCGCTTCATGGTAGTTCATATAACTGCGCACTAAACGTGCTGGGGCAGAAAACTTAAAAGTTTTACTTGTTTTTCCAAACATAAAAACCTCTTAAAAATATACCGCGTTGAAAACTGCGAAGAATGCAACGCGACAAACCGCCACAAAGGGCGGCACAAACAAAGAGAGTACGACACCACGCTAAAACAATTTTTGCGGGCAACCGCAAAACAGACAGTCTTTGTTTGTGAAGCCGATAGCAGGGCCAGTAGCCCAACCTTTCGCAGAGGTCGCTATCGGTTTTTATTTTAACAAATTTAAGTTAGTTAAGGGGAACCAAAAAATGACTAGAGAGAAACGGGCCAGCATGGCCCTTGAAAAACAACTGGGTGAAAAAAGTTATTACACCCTGTATGGCATGTGTGCCCAAATACCCGGCCGCACGGCCGGAAGCCGCCTTTCCCCCAACCAGCTGCTTAAGTACGTAAAAGAGGGCTGCCCGTGTTTTGAGCACGCGGGGCAGGTTCTTTTTGAAAAAGACTTAACCGTATTTTACAACTGGCTGCGGCAGCGCAAACCCTTGCGCCAAATAAAAGCGCAGGAGCGCCTGCGCCGTATTTATGGAAGGTAACCCTATGAAATACATTTTAGGCGCCTTTGGCATAGCTTACTGGCTGGGGCATTTGGCCTTTTACATTTGGGGATAATTTACCGCGCGCCGCCGCGTAATACCGGGCCCTAGCCGTTAGGTTAAACGGAGCCGAAACGGCGGCAAAAAACCGTTTTGTTCTTTACTTCCTTGTATGGCAAAAGCGTTTGACGGCGTGGACGTACTGGCACACCCGGCAGAGTGAACGCAACTAGCCCGCCCCGGATTGAAACACAAACGGGGCCTACAATAAAACTGCTTAATCTGTTGATAGTGTGGGGCGGCCTAATAACCGCCCCCTAATTAGAGAGGTGTAAAAATGACAAATGAAATAGTAAAGGCGCAAAATACTCCAAGCGAAGTATTAAGCGATCAAAAACTAAATGATTTTTTGGACATATCGGGCGTGGGCAGAAACCTGCCGGCCGATAAGCGCATGCAATTTGTGGAAATTGCCAAAGCCTATGGTTTAAACCCGTTTAAAAGGGAAATTTACTGCGTTGGCTATGGCGGGCAGACTTCCATTATTACCGGCTATGAGGTGTACATTAAACGGGCCGAACGCACCGGCAAGCTGGATGGCTGGAACGTGCAAATAGAAGGTACCGGCAACGATATGAAGGCTACCATTACCATTTACCGCAATGACTGGAAACAAACCTTTAAGCACGAAGTGTACTTTGAGGAAGCCGCCAACCGCACCAAAGACGGGGAGCTTAATTCCGTTTGGAAAAAAATGCCCCGCTTTATGCTTAAAAAAGTGGCTATAGCGCAGGGCTTCCGCCTGTGCTTTTCGGACGAGCTGGGCGGTATGCCTTATACCAATGACGAACTGGGCGCCGAAGACAAGAAAGAAGAAATAAAAGCTACCCCCGCCAAACCCACCGATACCGCGGTGCAGGCCGAAGCGGTGGAAATACTGGAACTGCCGCAAAATGTTTTAAGGGTGTTACAGTCTGCCCAAACCCGGGCCCAGTTAAAGGATATTTGCCGCGACGTGCTGAAATCTTTAGGAGATCCGTACCGCGAAACCTTAAACGATTATTACCGCAAACACGCCGCCGCGCTGGGGGCCTGATATGGAACTGCAAATACAACACCAGGAACTGGCCCCTATCCAAGCCAATTTGGAGCAAATAAAAGGATATGTGCAGGGCGTGGTGGCCAAATACCAAAACGCCACCTATACGGACGAACAAATGAAGCTGGCCAAGGCGGACCGGGCAGACCTTAAACGCCTAAAAGAAGATATAGACACCAAGCGCAAGCAGGTAAAATCCGCCTGGAATGCCCCCTATTTGGAGTTTGAAAGCCAAATAAAAGCCATTACCGCACTTATTGACCAGCCCGTGGCGCTGATTGACGGCCAAATAAAAGACTGGGAAGAGCGCCGCAAAAAAGCCCGTTACAACGCATTGGAAACGGTATTTAATAAATGCAACCCGTTCGGCCCGTTGCTGGAGTTTGAAAAAGTGGTGGACGCGGAAATGCTTAAAATGTCCACCACGGACAATAGAGCAACCTCTCTGATTATCCGAAAGATGGAAAAAATAACCGGGGAAATGGCCCATCTGGAAAGCGTGGTGGACCCGGCCTTCCGCACGGAATGCGTGGCCCACTACACCCAAACCCTAAACCTGGCCGAGGCCATCCTGCATGAAAAGAACTTAAAAGCGCAAAAAGCCAAACAAGACGCCGTTTTGGGCACGGTGGAACCCCTGCCGCTCCCCACGCAACCTATGCAGGAAGCGCAAGCGGAAATAGAAGACATCTTTGCCGATATGCCCATGGCGGACCTGGCCCAACGCCCGGAAACGCGCCGCTTTATTATTACCGGAACCGCCGCAAAGGTGAACGAACTGCAACGCCATGCCGCGCAGCTGGGCCTTAAAATGCGCGAAGTATTTTAAGCCTGCCCCAACCGGGCGGGCTGGCCGGGGGGTGTTACACCTCCGCACCCCCCACTTTTTAGGAGGTAGAAAATGAATTTAACCAAATTAAAAATTAAGTCTAATGAAACCGAAATACATTATGGAGTTCAAGCCCTAAATGCCAATAAAGATACGGTATTTAAAAGCTGGGATCTGCAAAGCCCAGAATTTTTATCTTGTCTTCAATCCCTAAAGCCATATTTACTTAAAGTCCTTGATTTTGGGAATGAATATGGGGAAGGGCTTACCATTACCGGAATTACTTTACGGCAGGAAAACCCGGACGGAGCGGATATAGAAAATTACGGCTTGGTAATAAGTGCAGTTAAAAACTTGGGAAATTCGGCCACTCCTTTCTGCTTGAATACCCCATATATTCCTCCTTGTCGTAACGAAAACACCAATACCATTATGGACGAAGATTTAGCCATGGAAATAAACAAAATAATCGGTTTTTGCGAACGGTTTGTTGCTGGCAAGGAACGTGCTCAAGGTGAATTATTTGGAGAATAGACATGAAATATAAACATTGCCCAAAGTGTAGGCAAATAAAACCAGCCGAAGAATTTAACCGCCGTTATGACGGCCTGCAGCCTTATTGCCGGGAATGCAACCGCAAATACCCCAAAGAACGCCTGGAAACGGCAAACAGCCATTTTGATTTGCTGGTTATGCCCAACGGGGTGAGGGCGTTTATCCTTAAAAAAGAATACAGAGGAAAAGACAATGCTTAAATTTTTCCGCCGTAATACCAACACCCGCGAAAAATTCCTGCTGGGCGTCTTGCTTAGCCAGCGGTACGGAAAAGAACTGAGGGCGGAGTTTCGCTTTTGCCCGGGCCGCAGGTTCCGGGCGGACTGGTACATCCCCAGCCTAAACGTGCTTATTGAGTATGAGGGCATTTTTGCGGCCAAAAGCCGCCACACCAGCCTGGCCGGATATTCGGCCGATTGTGAAAAATACAACCTGGCCCAAATAATGGGGTTTAAAGTGCTGCGCTACACCGCGCAAAACTATGCCCAGGCACAGGCCGATCTGCTGGAGCTGGAGCAGGATTTAAAATTAGGCGGCAGTGTATGAAAATACCCTACTTAAAAATATACACGGCCGACTTGCTGGCCAAATCCCGCAAATTAAGCCCGGAACAAATAGGCCGCGCGGTGGTGGGCGTGTGCGAACAAGCCTTTGAAAATGAAACCGCGTACAAACCAAGAAACGAAGAGGAACGCTCTTTTTACGAAATGCTTTTAAATTGGAAAAACGCAAGCGTTTCTGTCATTAAGTCACGTAAAAAAGCAGGCCGAAAAGGCGGATTGGCAACGCAAAGCAAACTCAAACTTTCAGACGGAAGCAACGCTTCCCCGCTTGCTTCAAGCAAAAATTTTTCTTTGCTTCAAGCAGACAAACAAGCGTTGCTTGAAAAAAGGCAGTTTTCAGACGGTAGCACCGCCATTTTGCCTGTCGAACCGCAAAAAAGAGAGAAAGAAGAAAAAGAAAAAGTAACACAAAAAGAAAAAGAAGAAAGAGAGAAAAAAATACTTACCGCGGACTGCGCCGCGGGGTTGGCACACCTGACCGCCGAACCGACACCGATCCCGAACCTGAAACCGAAACTGAATAAACTTCAAGAATTTTCAAACGCCGTACTGGCCGAGTTTGAAGACCCCATGAACGATACCCAAAAGGGCATTTGGTTTAAACGCAACTGCCGCTGTTTGGCGGATATTTTAAACTTTTGCGGTAAAAACATACCGCTGGCAGTGCATACGGTACGCATATGTGTGGACAGGCTGGACAAAGCCGGCCTAAAAGGCGGCTACGAAGCCGTTTGCCGCAACCTGCCCGAATACTATGCCCAAGCCCAAAAAGCCCTGCAAGGAGCCCAAAAATGAGAAAAAAACAAGATATCATGCTGGCCGCACTGCTGCCTACCCCGCAAGACGCGTGCCAGTTCTGCTGGAACGATAAACAGGGCGTTTATAGCAGTATACCCGTGTATTTAGTGGAGCCTTCCGGCAACTGGGTGGAGCTGGGATTTCGCTCCCAATGCCCCTGTTGCGGACACGTAAAACGCTACGATAACGGGGTGCTTTACCGCCTAAACGGTAAAGTGGCGGATTTTAAGGCCCAACACTGGCCGGAAGTGCGCCAATGGAACCTGGACGCAAACGCCTTAAATAACCTGGTTTCCACATCTAAAACCCGCTATTTTGAAGTAAACAATTTGCCCAAGTACCAAAGCCCCCGCCACCGCGCCGATTTTTTTGAACCCAAAGCAGAACGGTGCGAAATGTATGCTTAAGCATAGGCGGGGCAGAGGCAACTTTTAGGCAACCTTGGAGGGATATATGCAATTTGTAAACGGTATTTTATTTGGCTGTGGCCTGGGCCTGGGCTTTTACCTGGGCGTAAGCGCCTGGGATATGGCCATTGAATGGTTTTATAACAGACGAGAAAAATAATTTTTTGAGGTTACGACTATTTTCCGCCGCTTTGGGCGGCTGGCTATGTATCGGGCATAGCACGAAAAAAAGGAAGGTAGTCAATGAGAAAAGAAGTAATAGGCAAACAAACGTTGTATTGCGGCAATTCGTTGGAAATAATGGACTTATTACCTAACAAATCTTACGGGCTGGTGCTAACCGATCCGCCCTATATGATAAACACCAAGAGCGACGGCACAGGCAAAATTGACCCATGGGGCGATTATATGAACGCTGCGGTGTTCTATTCCAAGTGGATCGGCCAGGCCCGGGAAAAACTGACGGAAGACGGGGCTTTATTCTCTTTCCTAAACTGGCGCAGCGTGGCCACCTTTATGCGGGCGTCCTGCTCTTTGGATTGGCCCATGGAAAACCTGCTTGTTTGGAACAAAAAACATTTAGGCACCAATACCTACGGCTTTCGCCCGGTGTATGAAATGATTGCCCTGTTTAGAAACAAGGGCTTTAAAGTGGAAAACCGAGCCCTGGGGGATGTGATAACCTACCCCCGTTTGACCCG
Source organism: uncultured Elusimicrobiales bacterium (assembly GCA_944327085.1). GTDB lineage: Bacteria > Elusimicrobiota > Elusimicrobia > Elusimicrobiales > Elusimicrobiaceae > Avelusimicrobium. The sequence continues at coordinate 34,337 of CALVGG010000006.1, forward strand.
CAAGCCCAACCACCCGGCCGAAAAACCGCTGGATTTGTTGCTTTTTTTGCTGGAAACCGCCGGCAAAGATAATGTGCTGGATGTGTTTATGGGTTCTGGCACCACGTTGCTTGCGTGCCAGCGCCTGGGGATATCCGGCACCGGCATTGAGATAAACGAGAAATACTTTGATATTGCCTGCCAAAGGCTGCAGGAGGCCATTAGCAAGCAGTAAACAAAAAAAGCGTGTATATGAGGGGTATACACGCTTTTACTTTGTTATCTTTATTGACAAAACTAACAATAAAATGTTATAATAAAAAATATTAATAACTATATCCTCTCTAAAAATACAATCCATTATCATAAAAGCTCATAAAAACTCTAAAAACTGCTATACTATTTCTATGAGCAAAACTTCAGAAAAAGACCTCAGACAAAATAATATTGCTTCTCCGTCTATTCCTAATATTCCAGCCGATACAGATGTATATATCTATAGCGGCCCAATTCAATTTTCCAATGTAGATAAATTGAGAGATCTCATTTTAGATAAGGAAAAAAAGAACAAAAAATGTGCGCTTTTTTTAACAACTTTTGGGGGATCAGCGGATGACTCTTTTAGATTGGCTTCTTGCATAAAAAACAATTATTCGGAATTTATGTTGATTATTCCCGGGTTATGTAAAAGCGCTGGGACTCTTATTTCTATGGCTGCCAATGTCCTGTTTTTTGGACCTAAAGGAGAATTAGGGCCTTTGGATGTTCAAATGTCTCGTAGAAAAGGTGGAGATGAGAATGAGACTATTTCTGGATTAGATATCTTTTTGGCAATGGAAGTGATGTCAGATAAGATTGTGGATTCTTTTTTTAAGTTTCATTCGCAATTATCGAATAAAAGTCGTATTGCATTAAAAACTTCTATGGAAATTGCTTCTGAAATGGTTGCTAAAATGTATTCTCCAATTATGGACCAAATAAATCCCTTGGATATTGGAGAAATGCACCGAGCTATGAATATTGCTCAGGGATATGCCAAAGTTATGTCTTCTTCTAATTTTAAAAAAGACAAAATTGGCCAACTAATAGGTGGATATCCTTGTCATAGTTTTGTTTTAGATAAAGTACAAGCCCAGGAATTTTTTAATAAGGTTCAGGATATGGAACCTTGGATGAAGCAAGTACAGAAAGCTATTCCTATTGTAAACTTTCCTGACAGAAACGGCCTTATTTTAGATTTATCGGATATGTTAAAAAAACAGGGAGATAAAGATGACTCTAAATGAACAAGTAAAAAATGCGTTGGACAAACAATCGTTTGAAGTGTTACGTTTAAGTAAAATTGTTCGGAAGAATAATTTTAATGCAAAGAATTCTTCTAATTTGTCCTTTTAATTGTTTGATAAAAGACATCTTGTATCGATAAGTAGTTTTTATGAAAATCCCCGCTTCGGCGGGGATTTTTTGTTTGTTGTGCCCCCTACCAGCCAGGCTGGAGGAATTTTATTAGCTTTTCTTACCATACATCCAGGTGTAATTCCCAGAGGTCCTAGACAGAAATATAATAATTTTAACTATATGCCCGTTGAATAGACTTTTTTATTTTACAGCTACTGCAAAAGGCAAATATGGAGTTAGTATTCTTGGCTTAGATATTTGGGGGCATTGTTTTCCATTACTCTGGATTAATACTTGTTGTTCAGCTTTGTTATGACAATGCACAATGCTCCAACAATCTATAGGGGATATAGAGTCCGCAACATTTAATAGATTATAAGAGTATAGGCCTCCACGTTGAGAGTCATCTTGGGCCGTTTGATCTATTCCACAGGCGTATACCCGAATAGTTTGAGGCTGGCACATATTAATTTGTTCATCATAATATTTGCGACATTTTTCTCTATCCAAGAAAAACAAGCTGTTATCTTTCGCATTAACTATACGTGAAAAACGGAACGAAGGAACATATTTTTCCCGGCAGCAATCTGCAATAAGAATTGCCTTCGATGGAAAATAATCTAACAAACTGTTTTCTGCTACACCAGCTGTGCTATTTAACATAAAAACATTTGTATCTAGCTTAGGGTTGTAGTAGCCGTGTCCACAAAAAACCATAATAAAAAAATCCAAATTGCCTTTTATGGAATCTAAATATTTTTTCAGGTCTTTAGGTGTAGGGGTTTGTAACACTGTTACATCGTCTGGAAAATAAGCCCCCCCTTTAGGAGAGCAAAAAAACTTATAATACCTTTGTTGATCTATTAAGACGCCACGGCAGTAATTTTCATCGTTGAGAGTGCCAGGATTAGTAATAATTAAGGCTTTTCTTTTCATAAATTGTCTCCTAAAGTTTTATAATTAAATGGCAACTTTGTTAATAGCGATGGAGCCAAGCGTTCACTAGCCCCAGCAATAAAACCACAAAGTAATAATATATGGTAGTCTGTGTTGTCGTGGTTTATTAGAAATAATAGCACTTTGCTTTTAATACATAAGATGATAAATAGTGAAGATAAAATCCCAGCAATAATGCGACAACCTCCTTCTAAATAATGTAACTTTTTACTGGCATTATAGTTGGGGAAACTATAACCCATCCGTAAAATAACCGAAAATAAAGCGCCTAAACCTCCCAGCAATAGTGCTAATATAGAGTAAAAACTGTCTGTTGATAGGGAGGAATGTTTCGCAAAAATTAACAATATAATACAAACGACAACGAAACCAGCTATAAGACTGCCTTTAAGAAATAAATATCGAGAAGTTTCAATTTGTCTGTCATGTATATATTCTTCTGCTAAATTTAACATTTTTTCTGCTTGCTCATAATTTTTATTTAGGGCCAAAGCTAAAGCTTCTCCTAATTGTTTTTTAAATTCAATAATTATTTCTTTTGACAAATTGGGCCTAAAGAAATGCTCCAAACCAGATAAACGGGTTGTAATTTTATCTAAGGATTTTCGTTCCTCATTAGACATCTTTTTATCATAACTATCACTAGTTTTCCAATCTAAGTCATTTTCAGGATCTAAAAAAACAACAAACTGCTTAGGACAGGATAAAATTAAAAAACCAATATTTACATCGGGCCAATCTTTTTGATAGTCTTGTTTCATTTTATTTGCACTCTATTTAATTAAAGATAGAAATATATGTAATTATAATAGATTATATCTTAATTCACAAACAGAAAGGTTAACATCCCCCGACTTGAAAAACTCAGCATAATTGTCTATACTACCTGTATCTGCGAAGACTGTCTAAGGCGCTTTTTGCGCCGGGGCAGTCTTTTTTTTGTCCCACCGAGTTGCCCGCCACGATAGAACAATGTGGCAACAAAACTTAACAAACAACAAGAAGATTTTGCAAAAGCCGTCTTGACCGAAAAGACGGCCGTTGCCGCATGGAAAAAAAGCCACCCGGGCAGTAAGGCCAGTGCCAAAACGGCCAAAGAAAAGGCCAGCCGCCTTTTAAAAAACCCGGCAGTGGCCAGCCGGATAGCAGCGCTTAGGCAACAGGCTGCCGGCCCGGCTATTATGACGCTGGCAGACATTTTGAATTTTTGGTCTTTGACAACGCAAAACGGCAGTGAGGATATATTTGCCCGCTTATCGGCCAGTAAAGCACTGGCCCAGCATTACTACAAGCTGGAAGCCAAACAAAACGCGCCCCAGCCGGTGCAGGAGCCCCCGCAAAACGCGGCAGATTTTGCCCAATTTTGCGAGCGCCACGCTTATCCCCGGCCCTACCCAAAACAGGTAGAAATGGCCGAATTTGTGCAAGGAAGCGGCCCTCGGCTGGTATTAGGCTCGCGCGGTTACGGCAAGACGGATTACGCGGTTATCTGTGCCCCCGCCTGGCAAATACTGCACAATCCGCAGGACACGTATCTTATCCTTACCAAAGAAAAAGCGCGCGGCACGGAAATCATAAGCGAAATTGCCCGCATTTTGACCGAGGAAGGCGTTAGCCTTGCCAAAAGCAGTTCCCTGCGCCTGGTGCTGGCGGGGCACACCGGCAAAGACCCCAACGTGGCGGTACTTCCGCTACGCAGTAAGTCTTTCCGCGGCCGCCACCCCAAGCATATTATTTGCGACGACCTTATCACCCCCGACGACGTGAGCAAGGCCGAGCGCGACAAGGTGGAAGCCGTGCGGGCCGAACTTATGAAGCTGACCGAAAACGTTTGCTTTATCGGCCAGCCGGCCCACGCCAAAGACGTATACGCCAAACTGCGCAAACTGCCCGGCGTAAAAAAGCTGGAAGTACCTTACGGCTCTATCCCGCAGCTGGACGTTAATTTAGACGCCCAACGCGCCGCCGGCATTAGCGAGGAAAGCATACAGGCAAGCTACTTCCTGCAAATTGGCGAGGCCGAGCGCATGCCCTTTTCGGGTGTGGAATATGTGGACTTCTTCCCCAGTGGCACCAGTACAGGGTTTATAGACCCCAGCCACGAAGGGGTAGACTACACCGCCATGGCGATAGGCGCCATGAATTTTGACCGCTTTATCGTGGCGGGTTTTGCCTGGCCCAAAGCGTGGGACGATTGTCTGGAAGACATCCTAAGCGTAATAAAAGCGTACCGTGTAGCCTGTTTTGCGTTTGAAACCAACGGCCTGGGTAAACATCCCGTTATTTTGCTTCGCCGCATGGGGGCCCGGGTGGACGAGTGGAAAAGCACCGAAAACAAACACGGCCGCATTTTAAACGCGGCTACCGGCAAGCAGTTTATAAAGCTGGCCCAATATTTGCCGCCCGAGCTTCAAACCCCGGCGTTTAGGCAGGCGCAGCAGACGTTTAACAATATGGTTTTGGACTATGAATACAAGGCCGAGCACGACGACGCGCCCGACGCGCTGGCCAACTTAATGAAATATGTAGGACTGGTAAAATAATGGAACTTAACTTTTCAAAATTCTTTGGCACAAACACCCAACAGCAAACCGATTTCCAGCTGGACATTCGCTTCCCCTGGGACTTGGCCCAAAAAGACTTTACCGAATGGTTCTGCAAAAACCTGTACCGTAAAGTGCTGTTGGACTGTTATGCCCGCGCAGCCGATTTTCCCCAAAAGAAAGAATCCGTCCTGTGGGACAGTGTGGTAAACACCCAGTCGGCCCGGGGGCTTGTTTCCATTTTGGCGGAAGGCATGACGGATACCGAGCATGAAGTCTATTTGCTGTACGTAAACAATACCGTACGCCCCGCCCTAAACGAAGAAGAACGCCAAGCCATTTTAAATGACCTTACCGGCGATCACGGCATTATCCTTAGTTTTAAAGATTTTTATCAAACCAAAATTTTAAAACAGCTGGCCGCCCTGTTATTTTGCGCCCTCAAAAACGCCAATACGGGGCTGCACCTTTCCCAGTCTGTCCTATTAAAAATATCCGGCCTGCGGGAAAACATTTCCGTCCTTAACTCCCAAGGGCCCACTGCCCAGGCCAAAGCGCTGGTGCAAGCCCTCACCCAAGACGGCAAAGGCGCCATGTTAGACAGCGGGGACCTGATAGAAACCCCGCCCTTTGACCCGGAACCCATGGAAAAAACACTGGACGTTATTTTTGGGCTTATTTCTCTTTCCACGGGGTTGCCGCGCAGTTATGTGGACGGGTTGGTAAATTCCGGCCTGTCCGACACGGGCGAGGCGGACAGCCTGGCCGTGGAGCGCGCCCTGTCTTTTTATTTTAATTCCATTTTTAAACCGGTGTGTGACAAATTGCTTAAATGCAACCTGGTTTACAAACGTTCCAGCTGGCGTAAATTTGCCGAAGTTGCAAACCTGCTCCCGGTGCTGGAAGCCACCGATATGGTACCCACGGAGTACAAAGAAAAACTGATTAAAGAATTGTTTGGCTAATGGGCCAACGCTTTGACCCGCAAACGTGGCTAAAGCGGGTTTTCCCGAAGGGAATTGAAAAATCCGGCTTATTGAACGACAAGCTGGAAATTAAAAAAACGTATTTAAAAGCCCTGGTGCGGGCCACGGCCGTAAGCCAAAGGCAGCTGACGCAGGAAATCTACAAAACGGTAGAGTTCTATTTGGAAAAAGAAGAACGTCTTAAAGCGCAGGGCGTGAAAGCATTTAAACAAGAGGCCTTAAACGGCCAGGCCCTGCTGACGGAGCGTATAAAAAACTTCCTCGTTTACAGCGAGGTGCAGGAGCAGAAAAAGGCCCATAAAGGCCGCAAATACCGCTGGCTCCCTTCCAGCGCCAAAGAGCCCGACCCGCAACACCAGCTTTTATACGGCAAAGTGTTTGACGAAGGGGAAGGCGACAAAGAAGGCTATATGCCCGGCGAGCGCTGGGGCTGCCAATGCGGCATAGAGTGGCTGGACGAAGCAGAAGATTTGATTTTGCTTCACACGCCAACAAACACCATTGACCGTATTCGCCGAATGTTTAATATGGCGGTGGCAGGGCAAGGTTTGGAAGACCGTTCAACCGATTTTGTTTTTGGAAAAATAAAAGGAAAACGGTGGTATAGAATTAAACGCCAAACGGGATTGGATTTGAAAGGGTTTTCCGAACAGTTACGGGTGGAAGGGATGAGGCACTCCTATTTGCACCATGGTTTTGCAACGATTGAAGCGGCGCGAAATCAAAAATCGGTTACTGCGAAGGAATTTGCTTTGATACCGACCATTACGAAGTATTTTGATCGTGTGATTTTAGAAAAGAAAAAAGCGGGCGAAAGACTGTTGTTCACGAAGAAAATAAACAAGAAAACATACAGCTATGTAACCAATATATCCCGCAAAAAGAAAATGCTTATAAATAAAACATTTTTTATTAAGCAATAAAAAAATCAGACCCACAGGAGCGTTCGGCACTTTGGCCCTCCCGGTGTCGTTACGGACGGAGGCCTCCGCCGCAACTTAGGTCTGATATAAACAGTATAGCGAAAAAAGACATATTTTTCAAGGAAACGATATGAAAAAATTACTTAAACTAATGCTTCAAAATTACCCCTTGCGCGACAAAGTAGACGCCGCAGGGGCAGACGGCGGCGGCGCGGATAAAACCGCGGATTTAGCCGCCCAGGTGGCCGCGCTTCAGGCCCAGGTGCAAGCCCTGCAAAAAGCCAGCCAGCCGGGCCAACCGCCCAAACAAAAGCCAGCCCCCTCCAAAGACATTGTGGACGACGTGGCCAAAAAAATAGAAGCGGAAAAACTGGCCGAGCAAAAAAGCAAAGAGTTGGAAGCCGCCATACGCTTCAACCTTTCCGCCCAGCAGTTTGTGGAAGCCAAAAAGGCCTTCCTGTCCGAACGGGCCCCGCGCATTGTGGAAGAAATTGCCGCCAAACAATTTTCCACCGAGCTGGCCCGCGCCAGAAGCCTGCAAAAAAACCTGCTGTGCGATTATCTTTCCGAACAGGCCAACCTGGACGCTTTGCCCGAAAGCCTAAAAACCCGGGCCATGGAATTTAAAAAATTGGCGGACGACGAAAAAGAAACCCGCGCCGCCGATTATTGGGACGTGCTCACCTTGGGCGTGGACCGCAAAGAAGTTATTAAACAAGCAGAAGAAGCCCAGCGGGCCAACAACGGCTACGCACCGCGCGGAACCTTCGTTGCGGATTATGAAAGCCGCGTGTTTGCGCTGGGGCAAAAAAAGGAGAAATAAACCATGCAATACGTATTGGGAAGCCCGCTTGAACGCGGCAAATCTGACGTAATCACCAACTTGGAAGACACCGCCGGCACCATTAAGGCCGGGCATATTGTAAGCCTGAAAGAAGACGGCACCGCCAAAGAGTTCGCCTCTTCCGACGGCAACATTTACGGCGTGGCCGGCTATCACGAACAAAAAAACCGCCTGGCGGTTATCCGCTGCGGGTTAATGACCCCTGTGGTTATTGACGCTTCCGCCCAGCCTGCCGCCGGCAAAAAAGTGTATTTAACCGCCGCCGGCTTAGCCACGGACGCGGCCGACAGCAACACCGCCACCGGCGCCATTTTTAAAAGCGGCGAGGTGCAAGGTATTGACGCCGTTAGCAAAGAAACGGCCAAAGCGGCTCTGATTGATTTCCCCGGGGGCCTGTAATATGGGTAAAACCAAAACCCCCAAAGAAACCCAACAAACCGCCGCTAAAGACGGCCCAAGCGCCCCGCAGGCGCAAGCCCGGCCAAACGGCGAGCAACCGGCCCCCGCGGCCCAGGCGAAAACCACCGTTTCCGCCAGAGAAACCATTAAAAACAGGAGATAACTTTTTATGCCTACTGATTTACATTCTTTACCCACCACGGTGCAACAGGTTGTGGGTAATTATACCCCTTCTTATGTGCCTTTGTTTTCCCGCATTTTTGACGCGGGCAAAACGGTGGCGCATGAGCCTAAAATCGGCCAAATCAAAATTGAAACGACCGACGTCATCGGCGACGCCACCACCCGCCGCATTACCTCCCAGGATACGGAGTTTAAATCCGGCAAATTAGCCACCAGCAACAAAGTATTTAATAAATACATCCGCGCCGTTAAATTTATTAAATCGGGCTGGCAGCCGGAAGTAAACATTAACAAAATTTCCGCTCAGGTGTTGGATCAAAACATGCAGGCCTTTGATATAAACGTCCTCACCGGGGACCCGCTGAAAGACGGCACCCTTTCCAACAACGGGCTTATGCAGTCCAAAGACCCTAACCACGTTACCAATACCTCTAAAGAGTTGGCTTCCGCCCTGGCTTTAAGTGACGCCAAAACTTTTTTGGACGGGATTATCAAACAGGCGGAAGAAATGGTGGGCAATGCTCCCAAGCGCATTGTTTTTACCGGCTCTTTGGGTGATAAACTGGGCGGTTTTGTGCCCAATACGGCCGTGTCCGTACTCAGCGCCATTAAAGACGCCTACACCCAACAGGGCAAGCAGCTGGAATGGCTGTTTGCGCCCAGCGGCGCCGGCACGAAAGACGGCGTAATGGTGGTAACGCCTTCGGTTGTTACGTTTAACTATACGGCCCTGCCCCGCCTGTACAAAATGGGCTACAACGATGAAAACGAATATTCCTGGTTTGTTTTCATTGACGGTTCTTCCATGGTGGATGTGGAAAAACTGGGCGGCGTAATTGTGCAGCCGGTAACTTTTAGCTAAGGGGTGTTACTATGCGCGAAGCCTTGGATAATGTCTTGCAGGTTATTGGAGCCACGTTTTTGACCACCGCGGAGTGGAACACCGCCAGCGGCGTGTTAAACGGGGCCGCGGATAACGTAAGCCAATACCGGGCTTTGCGCACGGTTTTAATAGCCCGCGGGGGCGAGGACGACGCCTTGGAACGGCTTAAACACTATTTTTTGGCGTTGGGCCTTTCTCCCGCCCAGTTAGATTTGCCCGCGGCTAATTTTAGCAACATCTTTATAGGTGCCCCGTTATGAGCGGGCAGGACGTAAAATTCCAGGCGGTGGAGCGGCTTAACTCGTTTCTGTCCAAACGTTTGGGCAAGTATGAAGTGGAAGTAGGTTTGCTGGAAGACGCACCCGCCGCCAAGTGGAAAAAAGAGCGCAAACGCCTTGCCGGCGGCCCGGCCAATAAAGAAGCCGGTTCGGATAAAAACACAACCCTGCGCGAGGTGTTTGCCCATTGGGCCCAGGTATATAACTTACTGCTGGCCCCCCTGCGGGCGGAAGGCAACAAAGACGTGGTGGAAGTGATTGGCCGCATGGTGGCCGATTTGGGCACATTAGGGCGCCAAAAACAGCAGTTTCTAAATGCGGTGCAGGCCCTTATCCGCAACCCGATTTCACGCGGGGATTATGGCAAAAACAGCAAAGAGTGGGCCAAGGCCAAAGGTTTTAACCGCCTGTTAATTAATACGGGCAAGATGTTTAAAAACATTAAAGCGAGGTTTAAAAACCGTGTTTGAAAAAGCGCTGGAAGAAGATTTAAAGAAGATTTTTAAAACCAAGGCGGTGCGCTTCTGCCGGGCCGAAGGGCTTTTAGAGCAGGACGTGCTTTGTGTGGACATTACCGCCCAGCGCATTGGCGCGCAAGAAGGCAAAGCCTGGGCGCGGGTAAGAGGTACGGTGGCCGTGCGCGGGGCCAGCAAAAAGAATCCCGCCGGTTTCTTAACCAAAAAAGTGGCCGAGTCCGCGCCGCAACTACTTTCCCGCTTTTGGTTTGGCGCAAGCGAAAGCCCCGTTTTACTCCCCATAGAATGGGAAATAAAGGCTTATAAGCTGGATTTTACGTACTTCTACCAAGAAGAATACGCCCCCGTAAAGGGCATTATTGAATACGCCAAACTGTTTTGGCAATACATTATAGGAGCATAACAACATGGCACAAAATGGCGACGTACTGCTTAACTATATTTTGCAGTTAGATGTAAGAACCCCCACGCCGGACGCAAATACCGATTATTTGCGCGCCGTGGTGGCCGTGGTTAAACCCAAGGAAGAAACCCCCACGGGCCAAATCACCAAAGTAATCAGCGCAGAAGCGGCTTCCGCGCTTACCGATAATGCAGACGTGGCCGAACTTTTTAAGGGCGGCTTAAACAGCGCACTTATCCTGCCGGTGGACGATTTATCCGCCGTTGGCACGGCTTTGGAAAGCGCCGCGGACAAATTTTACACCGTGCTTATTTCCAGTGATTTTAACAAGACGGAAATTGACAGCCTGGACGTAGGCACCTTTGACGGCGTAGTAGGCGCCGCGTTTGAACAGCAGGCAGACGCCAAAGCCTTTGCCGCGCAAAGCAAACGCTGCGGGGCCAAGAGCGCCAAAAGTCTTTTTTACGCCTTTGGGCAACTGCTCAGCGCTTCCGGCTGGAGCAACCTGCAATACATTGATATGCCCTACTCGGACGGCGTAACCACCGTGGCCGAAGCGGACAGCCTGTTTGCAGACAAAGTAACCTTTGTGTTGGACAGCCCCCAATACGGCCGCCGTTTGGGTTTGTTTGCGGCAGGCGGGCAGGCCATTATTGCCCCCTACATTACGCAGGAACTCATTGCCAATTTGCAGGGCGCGGCTTTGCAGTATTTAAACTTAAACCGCCCGCAATACACGCTTACGCAGGCCAAACTGCTGGAAGATTATTTAACGTCCGACGCAGACGCCCGCTACGTGCAAACCAAACTGTTGGATTACGCCCGGGTAAACGTAAGCCTTGCCGGCAAAAATTACGAAGGCACGGTTTCCGTGTCTATCCCCGAGCCTACCGCCCTGTGGCGGCTGAAAGGCATTTTAACGCAGGAGGCCCTGTAACATGTACGCCTTAAGAACTTCTTTATGTGATTTTTACTTTTCCCGCAACGGCGCCGATTATGACGTCACCGCCGCGGTGGACAGCGCCACCTTTGAAGACCCGGAACGCAAACATTTAACGCGCGGTTCTTCCGGCCAAAACAAAACGGGGCTTATTTATACCGAGGGTATCAAAGACCCCAAAACGCTTACGGTGGCGTTTATCGGCCTGTCGCAGGAAATGGCTGCCATGCTGGCCGAGATGTACAAAGAAGAAGAACGCACCGATTTTAAAATCGTGGACCGCAAAACCGGCCAGCGGCGTTCTTTTAAGCAGGCCATTATCAGCCAGCGCCCCCTGCAAAGCACCCTTACGGACGGGGCCGAAGAACAAACCGTGCAGGTTGTGTTTGAAAGCTACCAGGTAGAAGACAAATGATAAAAACCAAAGAGTTACGCGGCCTGCAAAGCGTTTGGGCGCTAAATGCTTATTCCACCCTAGTCTACGGGCTTGCCACAGAGCAAGCCTGCCTGGGGCAGGATTACGAAACCAGCACGGCCAAGTTTGAAGCCTTGCCGCTGGCGGACAAAGAAAAGCAACTGCGCCACGCGCTTAAAATCGTCAATTTATCCAAAGAAGACATGAATAATTTGCTGGCCTTTGCCCTGGACGTAAACGGCATACCCTACAGCCAAAAGAACGTGGATAAACTGCCGCCTGTGGAACTGGTGGAAGCCATGCTGGCCGTATGCCTTGAGCTGGCGCAACTGCGCCCGCAAATCTGCCCGGAAGACGCAAAAAAAAACTTAAACCCGGCAGCGTAGATTTGTTTGCAGAAGCCTTCCGCCGTACGGACGGCAACTACAGCCTGCAGGAAATTTTGGAAGCGGCCTTTTACCGGGCCTTAAACAGAGCGGAGTTTGAACTATGGCAGAAAGCTACATCATAACCATTAAGTTTACGCCAACCAGCCAAAGCCTAAAAGAAACGGAAAAGAAGCTAACCAGCACTTTTGACCGAGTGGTCAACCGTTTTAAAAACGGCTTTGGCAAGGCGTGGAAAGGGCTTAAAATCGGCGCAGGTATTTCCGCCATGGGCACGGCGCTGGCGGCGCTGCTCAACCCTCTTGCCCAGCTTAATGAGCGCATAAACGCCACGCTGGATAAGGCCGGCAATATTAAAGACCGCGCCCAAGGCGCCGGAACGGACATTAAAAGCTATTTGGCCTTGCAGGGCTATGCCGCCAGCAAGGGCATAAACGAAGAAACCCTTTTACAAGCCCTTAGCCGCATGCAGGTGCTGGTGGGCGAGGCCAAAGCCGGTAACGAGAACGCCCTTTCCAACTACGCGGGTGAAACAGACATGGCCAGGGTGTTCTATAACGTCATGAACAACATCGCCAAAGTGCAGGACCCTGCCCAGCGCGCCAAACTGGCCAGTGACGTGTTTGGCCAGCGCGCCGTGGCGCAACTGGGGCCTTTGGTGACGGAAGGCTTTGTGGCGGAAGATTTTAAAAAGTTATTGCAAGGCGTGGATTTAAATAAAGCCCAGGCCGCCGTTTTGGGCCTGGGCGCCAAAGGCGACCAGCAGGCCGTATTGCAATTTAAGCGGGACGTGGACGACCTGATCCAAAAAAATAAAGTTATCACGCCCGAAACCATAAAAATGCAGGACGTTAATGCCCGGGCCACAAACAAACTGGAAAACAACCAAATAAAATCCTATGCCGATATTGCCAGCATTGACGCGCGTTTAAAAGACCTGCAAAGCAAGCTCTACGATTTCCTGTTAAAAATGGAACCGATATTGAGTTTGCTTCAAACCGGCCTTGAAACCAGTTTAAAAGGATTGGGAATGATACCGCAATTTATTGAAGATACCAAATATCTGTTTAATAGGCTGATTTCACGCTTGCCTAAATGGTTGGGAGGCGGACGATGATTACGCAACAAGCAGACCCGGTATTGCTTTTCTACCCGCTTAACAAGCAGGAAAATGGCGACTTAAAACCAGGCATTCCCGTTCCGCTTTATCTGTCGGAAGAAGCAACCGGCCTATGCGTGGAAAGCGAAACCGACAGTCTAAACATCAGCACGGATTTTATACCCGTACTTAACGAACAGGGAACCGAAGCCGGCACTGTAAAAGTGCAACAGCGGGGCGAAACGCAAAACGTAAGCATTACGCTTATCGGCAATAAAAACTCCATAGGTTTAAACATTATTTTGCCTATGCTTAAAAGCATTTTTTCCAAGGTGTTTGCCGGGCTGGATTATAAGATAGCCTACTTTCATCAAAACGTGCTTATTTTTAACGCGCGCCTGGCCTCTTACCAAATGACGCCCGGCTCCAACGATACCAAAGTAAGCCTTACGCTTAATTTGGAAATCGTACCCGAAAACAGCGATAAAAAAGAGCCTCAAAGTGTGGTAGGTAAAAGTTGGGACGATGTGCCCAAGGAGGCGGCATGAAGTGGTATCAGCTTTTTAACCGGGCAGAGGTGGCCAACCTGCCCTACGTGCAAGGCACGTTTACTTTGCAGGGTTACGGCACGGCCGAGGTGCGCCTGTGCCGCGGCAACGCCTTGGCCCTGGTGTTTAACGGGGTATACATCCCAACAAGTCTAAACGGCCGCGTGCCCTTTGTAACCAAAGACGGCAAATACGGCGCGTATTTGGACGCCAATGGCAATGTTTGGCTGGGGGTAGCACTATGAAGATTTTTTGCGACCACGGATTTTACACCTTTGAGGCGGAAAGCCTGGACGACAAAACCCTTTTTGAACTCAACACCGGCCTTACCCTGGTGGGGTATGGCGAACGCCTGACATTTGCGCCGCTGGCAGAATTGCCGGAAGTATCCGTGCAGGGCCAGCCATACGGCAACTTAACGGCCAAAGTAAACTTTTGCGGCACGCCGGCTGAGGTAATGCGTGCCAACGGTTTTGTATTTGATATAAGCGCCCAAGCCCTGGCCGATAAAACCCAAATGCGCCAAGCCCAGGCACTCTACCCGCAACTTAGCGGCGGCTATATTGCCACGGACGCACTGCCCCAGGCGGGCGGCCGCTACGGGCAACAGGTGCTTTTAAGTTTCAACGGCGTAAGCCGCTTTGTAAACAAACAATTTATTTTAAGGGGGGCCGAGTTTGAAAACGCAAGTATTTAATGCCGTTTGTGAAAACGGCCAAGTAACCGTAAACGGCGCGCCCGTGCCGGGGGCGGTGGTTTTGTCTGCCGGCGCGGCCAAAAGCCAAGGGGCGGCCGTTTTCAGCGGGCCGAGCGTGTTTTATATTGCCGTGCCTATGGACACGCTGGACAGCCTGATTGATTTGGTAGGCCAACTGGCTGACGCCGTAAAAAACGGCGTGCTGGCCAGCAACGGCGGGGGCGCCATTACTTCCCCCACCTTTACCACCGGGTTAGAGCAGGTAAAACAAAACCTGCAAACCCTTAAGGGGGCCAAACAATGATTAAGGACATCCAATACAACGAAACCCAAAAAGATTTGGTCATAGTGTCCAGCGAACTGCCCCGCGCCGCCAACTTGACAGACGTGCAACTGGGCCAGCTGTACTACCGGCCGGACTGGGGTGTGGATTTGGAATATTTCTTAAACCCGGATTATGAAATCCAGGCAGAAAGTTTTGAAGCCTACCTGCTGCAGCGCATTGGCTTTTGGGGCATGAACGTAATAAACTTTGCGGCCAAGCAGGGGCGCTTTGTGCGGGAAATGATTTTTAACTTTGGCAACGCCAAAGAGAACAACTCTTTAATGCGAGGTTAACTATGCCTTACTCTACCGATCAAAACTATGTACCCGAAACCTTGGCCGACATTATGGCCCGCTTTATGCAGGGCGTTAACGACCGTTTTGGCACGTCCTACACGGCGGAAACGTTTGTGGGCACCGGCTTTTATAAATACTTTTACGAGGTGGCCCAAAACATTTTGGCGGCCGAAAACACCTTTGCCGAGGCCTACACCAAACTGCAGGACTACTTCCGCCATACCAACGAAACCATAGCCATACCCAAAACCCCGCGCGAAGGGCTTATCAAAACCTTTAAAGACGCGGGCTATGTAATTTCTATTGAGCCGCAAGCGCAGCAGAACGCCGGCACGCTGGGCGTGTGCGTACTGGTGGATACGGCAGGCGAAACTTACTCCGCCCAAAAGGCCCAAATTTTAACCATGCTTAAAGACTATACCGTAGCCGGCCTGTATTACGCCGGCACGGAACGCGGCGAGGTAACCCTTTCCAACGGCCAGGTGTTTGAATTTGGCTTTTATCCGCCCGCCAAAAAAGAAGCGTCTTTAAAGCTGGATATTACGCTTTCCAAAAACAGCACCATTTTGGCAGACAAAGAAGACGAGGTAAAAGACAAGCTGCTTGCCAATTTGGCGCAGTTGTACACGCTGGGCAATAACTTTGAGCCGGAAAAATATTTCACCATTTCGCGCGACGCGCCTTACGCCTCGGCCGTCAAACTGCAGTGGAAAACGGACGGGGCCTACTCCGGCGACATTTACCAGGCCAATTTTAAAGATTTGTGGCTTTTTAGCAAAGAGCGCATAGAGGTGGTGATCGCCTAATGCAGTATTTTAAAGGGGACGATGTAGAAATTAAACTCAGCGGTTCTGCGCAAGCGGTTTTCCAAAACCTGCAAACGGAACTGACCGCCTGGTTTAACGACGCCTACAACAGCGCAGGCCTGGGCGCCATTTTGTATGACAATAACCTGGTGCCCTTAAGCCAAACCATCGCGCGGGACGTGTTTATCAAAAACTATGGCGAGATTTTACGCCGCTGGGAATACGTGGGCAGTTTTGAAAGCTACCTGTATGTGTTTATGCAGATATTTGGCCCCAAGACGCAAATAACTTTTGAAAAACTGGCTCCCGGCGCTTTAAAAATATACATCGTAACGGACCAAACCGGCTTTATTAACTGGCTTAGCCAAAAAGCGCAGGAAATACGCACCCGAAGCGGCCGGCCCCTTATGTTCAAGCAGGTGCTGGGTATTGAAAACTTTTACGAGGTGCAAGGCGTGCTGGACAGCCTAAACCCTGCCGGCATTTATTTGGAAGTAGATTTTAGATTAATCGTAACTTAGGAGCGAACTATGGCAGACGGAATTTCTATCACGGATTTGGAACAAAAAACCGAAGTTACCGACAACGATAACTTTGCCGTTGATAACGGCGCTATTACCAACAAAGTAACCGCCAAGCAGGTTAAAGAATATATGGGGCCCACGTACGTCAAAAAAGCGGGCGACACCATGACCGGCCCCCTACAACTGCCCGCCCCGGCGGCCGATTTGAACGACAACACCGCCATTACCGCCCAATGGGTAAACGATAAAATTGGCAATACCGGCGGCGGGTTTATTATTCCCGTGGGGGCGCTTCTTATGGGCCCTGTGGCTACAATGCCAGGCTACATTTTGTGCGACGGCCGCGCCGTAAGCCGCACGCAATACGCGGCTTTGTTTGCCGCTATCGGCACCAACTTTGGCGCGGGGGACGGAAGCGGCACTTTTAACGTGCCCGATTACAGGGGTTGTTTCCTGCGTATGGCGGGCGGAAGTGCGGGCACTATGTACCAAAAGCAACCGCAGGGGTTGCCGGATATTACCGGTGAATTTGATTTAGAAGGGGGAAGTTTGGCGAACGGGGCATTTAAAAACAATGGGGCGCACAGCCAGCTTCACGATGGCTGGAAATACAACAACAATAAAATTGCTCTTTCCGCCGCTACTTCTAACTCTATATATGGGGCCGCTAACGAAGTCCGCCCTGTGAACTTTGCAGTGAACTATTTTATCAAATACTAGGAGGATTTTTATGGCTAAAAAATATTGTTTTATTATTAATGAGGAAACCAAAGAAGTACGTCTTGGCGCCGGCGTGGACGACGAGTACTACGCCTCTATCGGCATGAAATTGCGGGAAGTGGAGCAAGCTTACAACGGCAACTGGTATTTAAAGGGGTACGCCCCTGTTAAACCGGCCCCCACCGTGCAGGAAAAGGTGCAGGCGTTAGAATCTCAAACCGGCCTTACGCGCGTCGTGCGGGAACTGGTACTAGCGCAAAATTCCGGCGCGAGCGACTACGTAAAACAGCAGGCGCAGGAAATAGAAACCCTGGCCGCGCCCCTGCGGGAGGCCCACAATGAATGACGAACTGCTTAAAATGCTGGGCACGCTTACGGTGTCCATCGGCGGGGTATGGGTAGCCCTTCATAAAAAGCTGGAAAACCTTTCCACCCGCCTTTCCATAGCGGAAAAGAACTTGGAAAAGGTGGAACACTCCCACCGGGCCGATATTGTAGAGGTAAAAAGTAAAATCCGCTCGGCCGAAACCACCCTGGCCGAAATCCGGGCGCAGTACGCCACCACCTCTGCCGACATTAAGAATTTAACTTCATTAATGTCCGAATTACGCACCGATGTCAAAACGCTACTTTCGCAACGGGGGCAAAATGGATTATAAAAACATAGCAGAAAGAATTAAAAAACACGAGGGCTTTTCCCCTCGCCCATACCAGTGCCCCACCGGGCATTTAACCATTGGCTATGGCCATAATTTAGACGCAAACGGCATAGACCAGGAAACGGCCGAACTGCTGCTGAAAAAGGACATTGAACGGGCAGAAAAAAACGTTAAAAACTCTTTCATTTGGTACTTAAAACTAACCGAGCCCCGCCAATATGTGCTGGTGGATATGTGTTTCAATTTGGGGCTTATTGGCCTTTTAAAATTTAAAAAGTTTTTGGCCGCCGCCGAAGCGGGCGACTATCAAACCGCCGCCGAAGAAATGCTGGACAGTAAATGGGCGGTGCAGGTGGGCCGCCGCGCGGTGGAGCTGGCCGAAATTATGGAAACAGGAGAATGGAAATGAACCTATATATATTGCTGTGCCTGGCCGCCGTGGCGGTGGTGGGGCTTATTGAATGGTTTAAGAACTTGCTTGAAAAGTTTTTAACCGTTCCCGGGTGGGTATGGTCTGTGGTCGTGCTGGTGGCGTCCATTGGTTGCGGCTTTTTGGCCGTGTACGGTGCCGATGTTACCGCGCATAACCCGCTTATGGCGGTGCTCATCGGCCTGGCTATTTTGGCCTTATCCCAAATTGGGTATGAAGCTATCAAAAAGGCTGTACTAAACCGCGCCGAAAAAGCCCTGGGGCTTGATTGTGAAAAAGTTAATTAGCTTAATAGCCCTGCTAGTAATAGCGGGGCTTTTGTTTTCAAATTGGTGGCGTGGCCGCCAGATAGATAAGCTGGCTGAACAGTCCGGCACGCTGCCGTATAGCCAGGCTGCGCGCGTGGTGGTCAAAGATAATAAACTAACGGCCACGGTGCGCCAGGCAGACGGCACCGTAAAAACGCAGGTAAAGTATGTTCCACCGGAAGGCCGCGCTGAGGTAGTGCAACCCACGGAAGGGCCGGCGGAAATCACCGTAAAACGGGCGGGGTTTACCTTTCGGCCCGCGGTGCAGGGGCTTATCGGGCAAGAGTTAAAGGGCGGCCTTGGCGCGCGCTTGGTGTATTTTGATAGGTACGGTGCCGGCCTAAGCCTGGATACGGATTTGGAAGGATATGTATTTGTTGACCGCAGGCTGGACGATTTGACTGGACTTCTTAAAAACACCACGGTTGGCCTATATGGCGGCCGCGGACGGCTTGGTGTGTTAGTGGGGGTGTACTTTTGATGACTTGCCCGCAGGCAGAATTTGACCGCTATTTGAGCGAGGCTATCTGTAAAAAATATGGTCTTCCGTGCCGCGTGGCGTGCAGAAGCTGCCGAGAGAATATCGGTAACTGACATGTAGGATATTTTTATTTTGCACCTTAAAATAGAAATTAAGTGGCGATTATTTCTACAATTATCAATTTTCTAAAAATTGATAATTAGCTTCCAAAAATCGGCCCAAAAATGGAAGCTAACGAATTAGCTTCCAAAATTAGGTAATGTATGAGAAAACAAGAAAGGTCACCATAGAGGCGGGATCCATTACTCTTTTTTGTTTTCTAATTTTTTTGCTTTATTTTCGAGTTGTTTAATACTTTCAGAGGGAGTGGGCAAATCTTCTGGCATAGTACCACCCAATTCTTGAATCGTTTGCCGGATTTTCTGACCTACTTCAAAATGCGTTTTATTTGCCTGCATTTTCCCTTTAATATTTTCTCGCTGTAGTTTTTCTTGTGTTTGTGTAGCCCTGAATAAATTCGCGGCCAGTTCGGTGCTACCCATATGGTCTAAAATATCTTGGCTTTTTTTGAGGCCTTTTTTCTTATGAATAGCATTTTTATCCATGCCGCCATACAGCCCTTTATAGCCGTGGTTTTGAAAAATGGCATAATCACGGGGTTCAATAACCCCAGCCTGATTAGCCGCCGCCGCGAGCTGTTTATTATGAGCTTTCATTTCTTTACGTAATTTTAAGCGTAATTCATCTTCTGACAGAGAAGGTGTTTCTTCCGCTAGTTCCTGTTTGCGCGTTTGTATTGCAAAATAGGTTTGCCCATGTGCAATAATTGCTTTAGAGGGATCCGCATTTTGGATGATGAGATAACAGGCGTAACGGGAGAGATTATAGTCCTCAATCGGTCGTTGCGTATCGGAACCAATGGTAACCATTTTAACCGTTTGGTTAAAATGGTCTTCTGGGTTCACTTGGCTGTTTTTACAAGAGATAATTGCTTTTTCAATCACACTAGTAAATTTTTGCCAAGTGCTGTATTCTAGGACAGCTTGCAAATCACGCGCGCTCCAAAAGTCAGCGCCATATTCGTTAGTTTGCTTTATTTGTTCAAAAGGGTTCATCTGGCTAGAAAGGTCTTTATTCATAGCTCTTAGTATATGAATTCGAAAATTGAGTGTCAAATAAAAAATCCCCGGTTTTAAACCGAGGATTTTTAAATTTACTACAGTTTTTACTACACTGTCGTCTAAAAATGGCTCCCCGAGTAGGGCTCGAACCTACAACCTACCGGTTAACAGCCGGTCGCTCCACCATTGAGCTATCGGGGAATAAATTGTTTGTTGGAAATACTCCCAATCACTACATACATATTTTATTAAAAAAATTTCAGTTTGTAAACAACTATTTATTTTTTGCCGTAACCACCGTCCAAAAATCGTTGCGTTTACGGCCCAACAAACTCACAAGTATTAGTATAGCAAATATCACAGCCACCGCGCACAAAGTAATATACAGCCCCGCCCAGTGTATACAAGCCGCCATGGCCAGCACGCATAAACTTTCCACCGTGTAAGAAGCCGTGGCAAACAATCCCAGCGTTTTGCTGCGCATAGCTTCTGGCGTACGCAGCAAAATAATGCTGATTACCATAGCCCCAAACGCGCCAAACGGAATTCCGCAAAGAACCGTAGCCCCCAAAACAACCTCTTTAGGCAAATTAAATAAAAGCACCACTACCGACAGCAAATACCCCGCATAGTTTACGCTTAATAAAGTAAAAAAAGTAAACCGTTTTGCCGCAGAGGCAAAAAATAACGCCCCGCCAAAAGCCCCCAGCCCAAACGCCCCGCCCAGCATACCAAAATAAACCGAATCAAACCCCTTTTCATAAATATAAGAAGGCAGCAACACCAATTCCCACGCCTGTCCCAGTAAATAAGTGGGAAGCGTAAACAAAATGGTTTCTTTTAAGATTTCATCTTTCCATACATTACCTAACGCCTCTTTAAACCCCACGCTGGGGCGCAGCACACGCGGTTTGCGGTTGGTAAAAACCAACAAACACAGGGTAACAATTACCATACAAAACGCCGTACATAAAACCCACGCGCTCAATAGCCCCATATAAGCAATAACCGCCCCGCACAACAGCGGCCCCGCCACGGACATTACCCCGTCAAATGCTTCTATAATGCCGGAAGTTTTCGACAGCGGCACATCGGCATAACGGGAAAACGTGGGCGACAGCGCCGTGCGGGCCAATTGCCCCGGTGCGTCAAAAACCGAACTGGCAAAAATCAGTCCCCCCACCAGCCAAGGCTCCGCTTTGCCGGCACTGATTAATGCCGTAATGGCGCCAATAAGTATCAGCTGGGTTACTTCACACCCGAACATTACTTTAGAACGGCCGAACCGGTCAATCACCTGCGCGCCAAATAAAGCGGAAAACACATTTGGCAACAAAGAACAAAACCCCACAATACCGGTCCACAATATGCTGCCGGTGGTGCTTAAAATATACCACGGAAGCAAAATTTGCATAAACTGGTTTGCCAGGGACGAAAACGCCTCTGTTGTTAAAATTAATTTCCACGGGGTTTTATTGGCAGATTTAGTTAATAATAACATAGTATTTTCCCCTAAAAATTATATAAAATGATTGTGATATAAGGGGGAAGTATGGCTGAATATAAAGATTACTATAATATATTGGGCGTTGGCAAAAACGCCACAGACGCTGAAATTAAAAAAGCGTTTAAAACCCAGGCGCGCAAATGCCACCCGGATATGCACCCGGAAAGCGAAAAAGCAAAATGGACGGAAAAATTTAAAGACTTAAACGAAGCCTACACCGTCCTTTCCGACAAGCAAAAACGCACCATTTACGACCAAGTGGGCAAAGAAGGTTATGAAAGCTACGCCAAAGGCGGCGGGGCCGGCAGCGCCAGAAGCAGCCGCAGCTCTGCCTATAGTGGCAACCCCTACCAACAATACCAGCAATACGGCGGCTTTGGCAATGGCGGCACCACTTATAATTTTTCCAGCTCCGGCGGCGGTTTTAACGGGGCAGATTTTAGTGATTTCTTCCAAAGCATTTTTGGAGGAATGGGCGGCATGGGTGGTATGGGCGGTTTTTCCGGCTTTGGGCAAAATTTTGGCCGCTCTGCCGCAGCCGGTGCCCAATCGGGCGATGTGGAAGCCGAACTAGCCCTTAATTTGGAAGACGCCCACCGCGGCGGCAATATGCAGCTTACCCTGCCCAACGGCCGCAACGTTACGGTAAAACTGCCGGCCGGCGTGGGAGAAGGCAAAAAAATCAAATTAAAAGGCATGGGCAACCCCACCCCCCGCGGAAATGGAGATTTGTATTTAATCATCAAAATCCGCCCGCATGCCCAGTTTAGGCTGGAAGGGGACGACTTGCATGTGCCCGTCATCATCATGCCGTGGACGGCGGCCCTGGGCGGCACCATTTACGTGCCCACGCTGGACGGCCCCCTGCAGGTTAAAATTCCCGCCGGCACCCACAACGGCAAAAAATTAAAAGTAAGCGGCAAAGGCTTAAGCGCCAAAGGCAGCCTGTTTATTACTTTGACGATTGACGTTCCCCGCACATTAACCCGGGAACAGAAAGACCTGTTTGCCAAACTGGCGGCCATTTCTTAAGGAGTATATATGACCGAAATTACCTGCACTTACACCGGGGACGGGCAGACCGAACTTGTACACGGCCCGTCCGGCGCGGTGATTAAAACGGATTTGCCGCCCGATAACGGCGGCAAAGGGCGGTTGTTTTCCCCCACGGATTTGCTGGCTTCGGCCTTTGCCTCCTGCGTGTTAACCATTATGGGTAAAATGGCCGCCGCCCGCGGGGAAAACCTGCAAGGAGCCCGCCTGGTGATTACCAAAGAAATGGCCCAGGCTCCCCGCCGCATAGGTGCGTTTAATATAACCATCACCTTTCCGGCGCATTTTACGCAAGCGCAAAAAAATTTTTATAAAACAGCGGTAAACGCCTGCCCCGTGCACCAAAGCTTACGCGCGGACATTGGCCTTACCGTACATATTCTGTAAAAAGGAGATATTTACTATGGCAAAAACCATTACCACACTGGCCGACAACCTGCACACCAGCAGCGTTACCGAAGGCATTTCCACCCCCATTGCAACCCAATACAATACCCCGCGTGATCATATGAACCCCGGCGAAGTATTGGCCGCCGCTTTGGGTGCATGCACGTTAACCATGGTGGGGTATGCCGCCTCTAAACGGGGCGACAATGCCACCGGCACCAAACTGACGCTGGACCCGACCTTTGACGAAAAGCACACCCGCATTGTAAAAATCGGGCTGGAGTTTGACTTTCCGTCCACCTTCACGCCGGAACAGAAAAAATTCTATGTAAACGTGGCCAAAACCTGCCCCGTACACAACAGCCTGCGCGAAGATATTGAATATACCGTTACGGTAAAATAAACCTTTCCCCCCGCCGGGCCTATGCCCCGGCGGGGGTATTTATAAAAAGCTCATCACAGGTCTATGCCTAAAATAAACTGGAAAGAAATTCTTGTTACCTTAAAAGATTTAACCAAAGCCTCCATAAAAAAATACACCTTATGGATTTTGCACTTGTCCCCCCACCAAAACCTTTTGCACGGTGTGTTGTTGTACACATTTTTGGGGTGGGTGGCGCTTTCTCTTCCGTTTATGAACACGCAGGACGTGGCCTGGATAGACAACCTGTTTACAGCCGCTTCCGCCGCTACTACCACGGGCTTAACAAGCATAAGCACGCCGGATAGTTACTCTTGGCTGGGGCAGCTGGTAATACTGATTTTAATACAGGCGGGCGGGCTTGGGTATATGACCATGTCCTCCTTTGTGTTTCTTTCGTTTTCCCGCCGTTTGCGCCCGCACCAAAAAGAAGTGCTCAGCGCGGAGTTCTCCCTCCCCAGTGAGCTAAACCTGCACGATTTTCTGCGCGCGGCCATCATTTTTACCGTTGTGGTGGAAAGCTTGGGCGCCGTGTTTTTGTTTAACTATTTTATGCACCACGATTACGGCATTTTCCAGGCGGCGTGGTACAGCATTTTTCACAGTATATCGGCCTTTTGTACGGCCGGGTTTAGTTTATGGCCCGACAACCTTATCCAGTTTTATGACAGTAAAACCATGAATATTATTATTTCTTTACTTTCTTTACTGGGCGCCATTGGGTTTATTGTGGTAACGGATGTTTTTAATTGGATTACCCGCCGCGCAAAAGGCCTGTCTTACACGTCTAAAATTATTTTGCTTACCATTAGCAGTGTGGTATTATTTGGCACGGTAATGCTTTATATTACAAACCCGGTTATGAGCCTGTGGGAAGCGTTTTTTCAGGCTACGGCCGCTATGAGCACCGCCGGTTTTAACACGGTGGAAATTGGAGCCATGTCCACCTGCTCCTTACTGGTTATGATTATTTTAATGAGCATCGGCGGCGCCCCCAGCGGCACCGGCGGCGGTATTAAAAGTACGGCATTTGTCAGCATTATGGCCATTTGGTATAACCGCCTTTTGGGCCGCAAGCACATTTCTTTCTTAGATCGCCGCATCCCCATACAAAAGTTGTATTTGGCCACTTCCACCTTTATTTTTTACACCATTTTGCTTTTGTCCAGCGTGTTTTGGCTGACGTATTGCGAGCAAGACAAACCCTTCTTAAGTTTATTTTTTGAAGCCGCCTCCGCTTTGGCCACGGCTGGGCTGTCTATGGAGTTTACCTCCCAATTAAGTACCTGGGGCAAGATTATCATTATCATCACCATGATTATCGGCCGCGTGGGCGTAATTACTTTTGGCATGGCCCTGTTAAGAGATGATGACGACGAGCCGGAGCCGGAACCCACCGAAAAGGCGGACCTGGCCATCTAGCCCCGCCCCGGAGCAAAAACTATTTTTTGTAAAATATATCTATGAAATTCTTTTTAATTAGCTTAGGCTGCCCCAAAAACTTAACCAACAGCGAAGAGTTCACCGCCCGCTTGCTGGCCCATGGGCACAAACTTGTTTTTTCGCCCGAAGAGGCCGACACGGTTATCATCAACACCTGCGGATTTATTTCTTCGGCCGTTAAAGAAGGAAACGAAGAAATCCGCCACGCGCTGGACTTAAAACGCCAAGGCGTCATCAAACGCGTAGCCGTAACCGGCTGCATGGTGGAACGCTACCGCCAGAAACTGGCGAAGGACTTCCCCGAAGCGGATACCGTTTTTTCCATCGCCGCGCAGGAACATATAGAAGATTTACTGGATAAAGACGGCCTGTTTTTGGAGCCTCTGCCCGCTAAGCTGCAATTGCCTGAGTTTAAAATGAGCCTCACGGCCCCCCACACCGCTTATTTAAAAGTGGCCGACGGGTGCAACAACCGCTGTGCGTATTGCACCATTCCGTCCATCCGCGGGCCGTACCGCTCCAAACCCATGACGCAAATTATTAAAGAGGCGCGGCTTATGGTGCAAAACGGGGTAAAGGAAATATCCCTTATTGCGCAGGACACCACCTCTTACGGGCTGGATTTATACGGGGAGTTAAAACTAACCGAACTTTTACAAAAACTGCTTAAAATACGCGGCCTGGGGCGCCTACGCATTATGTACGCTTACCCCCACCGCGTTACGCTGGAACTGGCCCGTTTAATGGCCGGGGAAGAAAAGATTTTTCATTACCTGGACATCCCTCTCCAGCACATAGCGGACCCGGTACTTAAAAACATGAACCGCCATTGCGACGCGGCCAAAATCCGCCAGACTTTGGACATGCTTAAAAAAGAAGTGCCGGACATTTCCCTGCGCACCAATTTTATAGTGGGTTTCCCGCAGGAGACGGAAAAAGACTTTCAGGAACTTAAAAAATTCGTGCGTGAATACGAGTTTGACAACATGGGCGTGTTTGAGTTCTTCCGCGAAAAGGGCACTGCCGCCTATGATATGAAGCAAATCCCGGCCGTGGTTAAACATCAACGCGCGCGCGAGCTGGAAGAAACCCAAAGCCGCGTAATAGACAAACTAAACAAACGCCTGCTGGGCACCACGCTGGAAGCCATTGCCGACGGGCCGGACTTTGGCCGCACCTATAAAGACGCCCCAGATATTGACGGCCGCGTTACCTTCACCCGCCCCGTTAGAACCGGCAGTATTTTTAAGGCCCGCGTAGTGGCCGCCCAAGGTTACGAGCGGGAAGTGGAACCCCTCACCGCCAAATAAAAACAAACAATATTCCCCGGTTTAAAGCCGGGGTTTTTTTACCGCAAAAAACCCGGGGCATTTATCCCCGGGTTTTTAACGGTTTATACAAAACAAACGGTTTATAACTGGTTGGTCAGTGCGTCTACAATAAAAGAGGCCCAGCCCGTGTCCAGCTCCTGCGTCATACGTTTGGAGCGGGCAAAGTCCTTCTCAAACAAGCGGCTTTCCAGCTCGGCCACAAAGGCTGGGTCATCAATGCCCAGGCTCATTTCCCCGTTTATAAACAGGCTCATCTTATCAAAATTGGCCGAGCCTACCACCGCCCACCCGTCATATAAAGCCGCTTTTACGTGGCTCATGCCGTTATAAAAATATACGTCTATCCCGTTGCGGAAAAGCTGATTGGCTTTAATGCGGTTATTGGCGTCCATAATGCCAATGTCGTTTTCCCCGGGTAAAATTACGCGTACGTCCACCCCGCGGCCACGGGCCTGTATTAGCTCGCGCACGATGCGGTCATCGGAAAAATACGCATTCTGTATATAAATGCGTTTTTTGGCGCGGCGGATAGCCTCCAGCTGGGCGTGAAAAATTTCCGCGTCCGTGGGTTTGGTGTACATCAGGCGCACGTTAATCATGCCGGGTTCTTCGCGGTTAACATCGCGGGAAGACTTACTAAACAGCTTGCGGTAGGCGGCGGCGTAATCTCCTCCCCAACCGGTAAAGGACCAGGTTTCATAAAAATTTTTAACCAGTTTCCCCACCACCGGGCCTTGCAGGGCCAGCATCATATCGTGCCAGGTGTAGCGGTATTCTTCGCCCACATTCATACCGCCGGTATAGGCTATTTTACGGTCCACAATATACACTTTGCTGTGGTCAAAATTGCTCCAGGTGTTTAAATGCGTGCGGGCGGAGGCTTTGGAATTTTTTTCAATATAGTCGTCTATACTTTTGGGCATTTTAAAATGGTCGCCGGGGGTGAATTCGGGCTCTTTAACGGAGTTTAAAACGGTGTTTAACTCATCCACAATCACGCGCACGTCTATCCCGTCGTTAGAGCGGGCGCGCAGCATATCGGCAATTTTCAGGCCGTAAGGATCCGCCGCAAAAATATAGGTGCGCACAAAAATGGATTCCTGCGCCCGCTGCATAGCCAAAATAAAATGTGGGAAAAACTCCTCCCCGTCAATTAACAGCGTAACGGAGGCTTTGTAGTTTTGGCGGCTGATGTGCTTGTCTAACCATTTGTTAAAGTCGGCCAAGTCCATTTCCTCTTCGCCCGTGTACAGGGGCGGGACCGTTTCCAAATCTTTTACCTGCGGGGGCAGCATGGTATACACCGTGGACGTACCCAAAGACACCAACCTGTGCGTTGACGTAAACGGCGCCTTTATCACCCCAAACAAATGGCTTTTTACAAAGAAAGAATAAATAAACGAGAGCGAAAACCCCAGCCCCGTCATCTCTTTTTCCACTTGGTAATAATCCGGCAGTTTTAACTGGATGATTTGGTCCTTCTCCACATCCACATACAAAAAGGGAGAAAGCGGCACCCCCCTCAAACTTAACAAGTATTTGGTATACGGGGCATTGGTGGCAATAACGGCCTGCTTTAAACGCTCGTAAAGCATGGCCCTAAACTGGACGGAAGACACCCGCCCCACTATTTTTACTTCCGCCGGGGCCTGGTTCAGTTCCACCAAATCGGCAGTGCCGTCTGGGCGGCGGTAAAGCATGGTTTCATAATTTTGAATAAAAACTACGCGCCCTTCCAGGGGGTGCTCGGGCAGTAAAGAAAGGAGCGTTTCACGCAGTAAAATTTGCCAGTCCCCCCCGGCCAGGGCCACCATATCTTTTCGGCGCGGCGCGTGTTTATCATCTGCCGGTTGTACGCTTAACGTAAGCATAGGCAGGTGGCTGGTCAAATCGGCCTCTTTTAAATTAGCTTGCAAATAAAAACTTTTATCCCGGTATTCATAGCGGATATATAACTTTTGCCCCGCAGTAAAAGCTGCTGCCGGGTTCAGCGTTCCTCCGTCCACCGCGCGCAGGGCACGGGCGCCTTTGGGCTGCTGCCCGGCACAGGCGCACAGCAAACAAGCCGTTAAAATACACTCAATAAAACGTAAAAAATAGGGCCGCATGTTTTTATTTTATCAAATACGCACGCCGCCCAATATGCTACCATAAACCCATGAACTCTTTTAAACATCCTTATTTTAACGCCATAGAAAATTTGCTGGCCCAGCTGGACGGGCCCGAAGCCCCCGCCATACAAACCGCCGCCCAGTGGACGGCACAAGCCCTCAGCCAAGGGCATCTCATACATACTTTTGGCTGCGGGCACAGCTTAAGCCCCGCGCTGGAGCCGTTCCACCGTTCGGGCTGTTTTGCGGCGGTAAACGTTATTTTGGCGCCGGAACTGCGATTTATGCACGGTGCCGCACAAGGAACCCGCCTGGAAAGGCAGGAAGGATACTCCCCCCAAATTTTGGCTAAACACCATTTGCAAAAAGGAGACATTTTATTTGTATTCTCCAACTCCGGCCGAAACCCGGCCGGGATTGACGCCGTTTTATACGCCAAGGAAAAGGGCGTAAAAACGGTTAGCGTATCGGCCAAAAGCGCGCACAAAAACAGCCGCTCGCGCCACTCAAGCGGCCTTATGCTTTTTGACGCGGCGGACCTGGCACTGGACAACCACGCCAGCGCCAACGAAACCTGCCTGGAAATAAACCATGTTTCTTTGGCCCCTCTTTCCACCATAGCGGCCTGCGCCGTGTTTCACGCCGTGTTGTTTAGTGCCGCGCAAATACTGGCCAGGCAAGGCCTGCGCCTGCCCGTTTACCAAAGCAGCAACCTGCCCGGAAACGACGAAGAAAACAACCGTCTTTCCCTTTTATACAAAGACCGTATAAAACATTTGTAACCAACAAAAAACAGCCCGCCGGTTTATTACGGCGGGCTGTTTTAATTAAATTGTTTTATAAATACGGCTTTATGGCTTTATGCACTTTTTGGGCCACTATTTCATAACCGGCAGCGTTGGGATGGATGGGGTCCGCCTTGTATTTGCTTTTGCCAAAAATACCGTCCAAAATACCGGGCACAAAAAGGGCCTGTTTTTCTTTGGCTATTTGTTTGTACAGTTTGGTATAGCGGCTCATGCCCGGGTAACCGCCCGTATCTACCAGTACGGCAACGGCACCGGCGGATTGCACCTCGTCCACAATTTGGCGGATGGCCTGTTCCGTTTGGTCAAAGGGCACGCTTCGCATAAAATCGTTTCCGCCAAATTCTATCAGCACCATATAGGGGTTGGCCTGCAGTACCTGCGGCAGGCGGGCGGGCGCGTTGGCGGCCGTATCGCCGGATAAACCCAAATTTACCACCGGGCGGTTAATCATACGCCCAAGCACGGCGGGGTAAGCTTTATCTTTTCCTGCGCCGTAACCGGCGGTCAGGCTGTCTCCAAAAGCTACCACCGTTTGGCCGGAATTACCCAAATTTTTAATTTCCGTTTTTCCCCCCAGCAAAAACCAGGCTGCCACTATGGCCACTGCGGCCCATATAAAATATTTATTCATAATTTTATTATAAAAAATATTTCTTGGGCGGGGATTGACTTTTCCGGCTGTTATTATAAAATAAGAGTATGAAGAAACCGACGAAAAAAGAGATTCAAACCGCCCTTTTAGATGCTGCACAAGCAGCACGGGAAAATTCGTATTCCCCCTACTCGAAATTTAAAGTAGGGGCTGCCGTTTTGACCCGCAGCGGCCGTATTTATACGGGAACCAATATAGAAAACGCTTCGTTTGGTTTAACCGTCTGCGCGGAACGCAACGCCGTTTTTGCGGCCGTGGGCGCGGGCGAAAAAGAATTGGTTGCCTTAGCCTTGGTAACCGAGAAACTGCCCGGCGCCAAAGTAAATTCCCCTTGCGGGGCCTGCCGCCAAGTGCTGGCGGAATTTATGCAGCCCAATGCCCCCATTTATATGGGTATGCTGGAGGGCAAAAAACGCACGGTTGTAACAAAAGCACTAAAAGATTTATTGCCGCTGGTGTTTAACCTTACCACTACCAAAAAATAAAGGCGCGGGAAACCGCGTTTTTATTTACGCAAAATACCTGCGGCTTGGGGGATTATTATGCTACAAACCACATACAAAGGCCTAAACGCCTTTTATTTGGAGAATGACCGGCTGCGCCTTACTTTCCTGCCGGATTACGCCTGCAAACTGGCCAGCCTGGTAAAAAAACAAACCGGGCGGGAATTCTTATTCCAAAGCCCAAAAGAAAAACTGACGCTTCCGCATTACGGGGCGCCGTTTAATCAATTTGACTCCAGCGGCTTTGACGAGGTTTTCCCCTCCATAGACGCCTGCCCCTACCCGGACGGGGAATATAAAAACGTACCCGTGCCGGACCACGGCGAAGTGTGGGCCATGAAATGGAAATGGGAACTGGCCCCCAACGGAAGCGAGCTGATTTCCTCCGTACGCAGCGAAAACTTTCCATATACGCTTTCGCGCTTTATTACATTAAAAGATAACGAAATCACCTTCCACTACACCGTTACCAATTTGGAAGAAGGCGGTTTTAAATTTATCTGGACGCCGCACTGCCTTTTGGCCTGCACGCCCAAAACCCGCCTATTAATACCGGACAATTTAAAGCAGGTTCTTACGGTGGAACACGGCACCAAACGCCTGGGCCCGTGGGGAACCCTGCACTCCTACCCGCTGACGACCGACGTAAACGGCCAACCCTTAGATTTAGCCGCCACCGAACCCGCCAGCGCAAACAATTGCGAGAAATTTTACTTCACCCAAAAGAACACCGCCGGTTGGTGCGGCGTGGAGCACACCGACAACGGAGATAAAATCATCTACCGTTACGACGCCGACAAAGTGCCCTACCTGGGTGTTTGGAAAACCCAGGGCGGTTACCGCGGGGATTACAACATCGCGCTGGAACCCTGCACCGGCGTGTATGACGATTTGTACGTAGCAAATAAAATTAAAAAGGCGGCGGTTATTGCGCCGCTGGGGCAATACACCTGGCAGTTTAAAATGATTATTGAATAAAGGGGATAAAATATGAATCAAATGAACCAGATTGCGCTGAGAAATAAATTTAACGAAGTTTTTAAAAAAACCAAACTGTATTTTTTTGCGCCGGGGCGCGTAAATTTAATTGGGGAACATACAGACTATAACGGCGGGCACGTTTTTCCGTGCGCGCTGTCTTTCGGTACGCACGCCGTTTTGTGCAAACGCGATGACCGCACCGTGCGCCTCTACTCCCTAAATATGGAAAGCCAAGGCATTATTGAAACGGATTTGGACCATATAGCTTTTGACCCCAAGCAGGACTGGGCCAACTACCCCCTGGGCGTGCTGCACGTTATGCAAAGCCGCGGCTACCTGATAGACCAGGGTTTTGAAATGCTGTTTTGGGGCAATATACCGGCGGGGGCGGGGCTGTCTTCCTCGGCTTCTATTGAGCTGGCCACCGCAGTTGCGTTAAACACGGCTTTTCAGCTAAACATACCGCAAATAGAACTGGTAAAAATGGCGCAGGAAGCCGAAAACAAATTTGTGGGCATGAACTGCGGCATTATGGACCAGTTTGCCAGCGGCATGGGGAAAGAAGACCACGCCATTCTGCTGGACTGCAACACCCTGCAATATGAATATGTACCGCTTAATTTAAAAGGCATTTCCATTGTCATCATCAACAGCAATAAAAAACATTCTTTGGTAAACTCCGGCTATAATGACCGCCGCCGCGAGAGCGAAAACGCCCTCAAAGCCCTGCAAACCAAACTGCCCATTAAAGCATTGGGGGAACTATCCATAGAAGAGTTTGAAAAAAATAAAGATTTAATTAAAGACCCCATTGAACAAAAACGCGCCAAACACGCCGTGTACGAAAACCAACGCACCTTGCAGGCTACCCAGTGCCTGCGCAAAGGCGATGTGGAAACTTTTGGCAAATTAATGAACCAGTCCCACATCTCCCTGCGCGACGATTACGAAGTAAGCTGCCCGGAACTGGACATTATTGCCGAAACGGCCTGGACGGTTCCCGGCGTATTGGGCGCCCGCATGACGGGCGGCGGCTTTGGCGGCAGTGCGGTGGCCTTGGTGAAAGACAGCGCCGTAAAACAATTAATAGACACCGTGGGCCAAACCTACACGCAAAAAACCGGCCTCAAGGCGGATTTTTACATTGCCAAAATTGGCGGCCCGGCGCGCCAAATGGAAAAAATTTACTAAACGCACCCTCATTTTACTGTAACGGAGAACAACTATGAAAAATATTTTAGTGGTAGGCGGTGCGGGGTACATTGGCTCTCACACCGTAAAAAGACTGGCCGAAAAGGGCTTTAACCCCGTCGTGTTTGATAATCTTTCCAAAGGGCACCGCGAAGCGGTAGCCAAATACCCTTTTGAACTGGGTGACCTGGGCGACAAAGCCCGCCTGACGGAAGTATTTAAAAAACACAAGATAGACGCCGTTATGCACTTTGCCGCTTTTATTGAAGTGGGCGAAAGCGTAAAGGAACCTTCCAAATACTACCACAACAATGTGGCCAAAGTGCTTAACTTGTTAGACGCCATGGTGGAAAACAACATTAAATATTTTGTGTTTTCCTCCACCGCCGCCACCTTTGGGGAGCCCGTCAAACCCAAAATTGACGAAACCCACCCCCAAAGCCCCATCAACCCCTACGGAAACACCAAACTAATGGTGGAAAAAATGCTGGAAGATTTTGATACCGCCTACGGCCTAAAAGCCACCGCTTTGCGTTATTTTAACGCCAGCGGGGCGGATGATTCGGGCGAGATTGGCGAGTCCCACACGCCGGAAACGCACCTGATCCCCATTGTGCTTCAAGCGGCCGCCGGCAAGCGCCCCTCCATTAAAATGTTTGGGAATGACTACTCCACGCCAGACGGCACCTGCGTGCGCGATTACGTACACGTGAACGACCTGGCCGACGCCCATATTCTGGCCCTGGAAAAAATGTTTAAAGACAACGTAAGCGAACGCTTTAACCTGGGCAGCGGCAGCGGCTACAGCGTGGCGGAGCTTGTTCAAAAAGCCAAAGAGATTACCGGCATAGACTTTAAGGTGGAAGTAGCCCCCCGCCGCGCGGGAGACCCCGCTGTGCTGGTGGCGGACAGCGCCAAAGCCCAAAAAATGCTGGGTTGGACACCCAAATATGATTTAACCAAAATCATTCAAACCGCGTGGAACTGGGAACAGCACCGCAAATTTTAGGAGGGTATATGAACATTTATTTACTGATTGACCAACTGCTGGCCTACGCCATGGACCAAAAACTGCTGGCCCCGGCCGACGAAATTTGGGCCCGCAACCAACTGCTGGATATTTTAAAACTAAACGATTATACGCCCTCCGGCTTTGACGGGGCCACCCCGCCTTTTGCGTGTGAAATTTTATCCCAAATTTGTGATTGGGCCGCCAAACACAAAGTGTTTGAGCCCGATACCGTCACCCAGCGGGATTTGTTTGACACCAAACTAATGGGCGTGTTTGCGCGCAAACCCTCTGAGGTGGAAAACGAATTTTTTGAGCTCTGGGCCCAAAACCCCAAAAAAGCAACGGATAAATTTTATCACGATGCACGCGCGCTGGACTATATCCGCACCGCCCGCGTAGCCAAAAACAAACACTGGAAGGCCCGCACCCCGTACGGCGCGCTGGATATTACCATTAATATGTCCAAGCCGGAAAAGGACCCCAAAGACATTGCCGCCGCTTTAAAAGCCGCGCCCGCGTCTTACCCGTCCTGCCTGCTGTGTAAAGAAAACGAAGGCTACGCCGGACGTTTAAACCACCCGGCCCGCCAAAACCTGCGCCTGATCGGCCTGGATTTACTGCAAGACGGGCAGCCCTGGTTTTTGCAGTACTCCCCTTATGTGTATTACAACGAGCACTGCATTTTCCTCTCCGCCAAGCACGAGCCGATGAAACTAACCAAAAAAAGTTTTGAGCGCCTTTTGGCGTTTGTGGAAGTATTCCCGCACTACTTTATCGGCTCCAATGCGGATTTGCCCATTGTGGGCGGATCTATCTTAACGCACGACCATTTCCAGGGCGGGCGCTACACCTTTGCCATGGAAAAGGCCCCCATAGAAAAAACGTTTAAATTGGCCAAATTTCCGCGCGTAAAAGCGGGCACGGTAAAATGGCCCATGAGCGTTATCCGCCTGCAAGGCAGCAAAAAAGACCTGGCCGAAGCGGCCGATTATATCCTTAAAAAATGGCGTGCTTACAGCGACCCGAAGGCCGACATCCTGGCCAAAACGGGCGACACCCCGCACAATACCGTAACCCCCATTGCCCGCCGCCGCGGCAAAGCGTTTGAGCTGGATATTGTGCTTCGCAATAACCGCACCACGGACGAGTTTCCTTTGGGCATCTTCCACCCGCACGCGGAAGTGCACCATATTAAAAAAGAAAACATCGGCCTTATAGAAGTAATGGGCCTGGCCGTGCTGCCCGCGCGCCTGGCTAAAGAACTGGCGGACTTGGACCCCCTGCTTATTAAAAAAGACTTAAAAGCCATTGAAAAAGACCCCGCCTTAGCCAAACACGCCCCCTGGGCCAAAGAAATGCTGGCCAAGTATAAGTTTACCAAAGCAAACACGCAGGAAATACTGCAAAAAGAAGTGGGCCGCATTTTTGCCCGCGTGCTGGAATACGCAGGCGTATACAAACGCACGCCCGAAGGGCAGGCCGCGTTTGAGCGGTTTTTAAAGAAACTGTAAGAAGAACCTTAAAAACCATCATAAAAACCCCCGTCTTAAAACCGGGGGTTTTTATATTTGTCCTTCCCCCCTACTGCAAAAATATTTTTGACAATTTTCTCAGAAATTTTATAGAACAAAATATAGAACAAAATAAAAGTTACACCACGGGAGGCGTTATGAAAGCCTTGCACCCCAAACAAATAAAGCTGCTGGAAATTTTAAAAAATAATATTTCGGACCCGCTTACCATGGAAGAACTGGCCGACCGCTTAGACGTATCCGGCAAAAGCGTGGTTTTCCACCATATTAAACAACTGGAAAAGAAAGGCTACTTAAAACGCAACCCGGCCAACCCGCGCGATTACATTATTTTAAAAGACCCGGAACGCAACGTCATCTATTTAAAAATGTACGGCATGGCCAAATGCGGCCCCGCCGGCACCATTTTGGACGGCACCCCCACCCGCATTGTACCGGTGGACCCCAGCATGGTGTACTTCCCCGCCTGCAAAGGGTTTATGGTGGAGGCGAAAGGGGACTCTATGGAGCATTTAATTTCCCCCAAGGACTGGCTGATTGTGGAAATAAACCACTCCCCCAAAAACAAAGACGTGGTGGTATGCGTAAACAACGGGGAAGTGATGGTAAAACGCTTTAGCAAAGACGGGGACAGCGTTATTTTACAGTCCGAAAATCCTTTCTACACCCCCATCGTGGCGGACCCGCAAACCTTCCGTGTGGAGGGCATTGTAAGAAGTATTATTAAAAGAAACGTAAGCTGTTAAATTTCCTGCTGCACGCGGGGCGGCCGAAACCCCGCAACAGCAACGGCCAAGGCGCTGTTACGCACGCCAAGGCAATTAGTTGTAACCTCACCGGGGGAGCATATCCCCCGGTTTTTTAGTGCCAAAAGGCCTAAGTTAAAATAGGACAAACGGCCCTTGTTCCTCGGCAATCCCGTTTAGTATGATATGTAAATATGCAAAATACACTAAAGCGTTTTTTATCCCTTACAGCTATGTTGGGCTTGTTGAGTGCCGCCGCACCGCAGCTGCAGGCCCAAGGGCGTTACTTGCGCAAAGCCGCTAAAAAAGCGGCCGCGTCCGTTCAGCCGGCGCCCAGCGCGGCACGCAAAAGCCTAACTGCGGCCCAACGCGCCGAATTTGATTCTCAAGCCCTTGCCTTGCAACAGTTGCGGCGGGAAATTATCCGCATGCCGTATCTATTGGGGGAGGAAGATTTTCAAACACAGCTTGATTTATTAAAACAAATGGGCATTACACCCGCCCCCGGGGCAGATGCACGCACTTTGTTTGACCAAATAACCCGGGCCCAACAAAATTTGGCCCCTTACACCAGCCTGCAAAGCTTCCCGCTAAAGTTCCCCGCAAACATTCCGCAAGCGCCGCTTTCTTTTAGAAACCAAACCGCTTTAGCGGCTTTTAAACAAGCAAGAGAACAAGGCAAAAAAATTTTTTCCTGGCAGGCACCCGGCAACCCCCGTATTATTTATATGGGGCCGGCCAAGTTTCCGTCCGACCCGCAACACCCGCTGTATGCCTGCCGCCAACTGGCAAACCAACTGACTAAAAAATATCACTCTTCTTTAAGCGCTGTGTTTGAGATTATTTTTACGTCCCGCTTAACCCCCCGGCAAAAGCTGGAGCTGGCACGCCACCTCTCACAAACGGCCGAAGTAACCGGGCCGGATTTGGTGCTGTTTTATATGGACACTTTTAAACAAATCCCCGCCGTAAAAGCGCAAGGGCTGGTGCTGCCGGAGACGGGCAAACCGCTGCTAACTTATATCCGCCACAAAGAAGCCCAATTAATAGAAACCTTACAAACTACCCCCGGCTGGACGGAACAACAAGCCAATTTGTTTTTGGATTTGGCGGCTCTTTTACCCCGGCCGGAATCCAACCTGCTGTTGGGCGCGCTTACCTATTTGGGCCCGGCGCCCGCCCAGTGGCTGCTGTTGCATGAACAGCCGTCCCCCATGCGCCAAAAGTTGGAAGAGCAAATAAAACAAGCCCGCGCGCAAGGTGTTACCGCTAAAAAAACGCCGTTTAACCAACCGGTTTTTGTACAGGTATTGCAGGCGCGTATTCAGTTTTTAAACAAATTAAGTATTAAATACATTGTGCTGCTTGAAAATTTAAAAAACCGTATGGACGGTTTGTCCTTTGCCCAAAAAGAAACCGCCCAAACCGCCCGGCAGGTTCCTACGTTAAACAATCTGTCGCAAGCACTTTACGTGCAAGCATATAAGATGCGCCTAAATGCTTTGTACAACAAGGTGCATAACCACGTGGAAGATTTGGAAGCGCAAGTGCGTTCCCTTCAAACCCTTTGCCCGCAAATTAATGATTAAGGAAGAGCCATGAAAAATATTCAATATGTTATACCCGCATTGTGCCTGGCTTTACTAACAAGCCCCGCCAGTGCACAAAAAAACCTGAAACAATGGGGCAACCTGCTTAAAAACAGCGTTGAAAAATCTGCCCCCGTTTCCAACCCGGCGCGCCTGCTGCCAAAACCCATTTCTTTTGAAGAAAGCCTGGCATTGGAAAACCGCCTGGTGGCTTTAAGCGCTTTAAGCCGCGCCCTGCGCCGCAACCCCTATTTGCCTAACGAGGCACCCTTTGCCGATTATGCCCAAACCTTAACCTTAATAGGGGAAAACTTGCCCACGCCCCCCGCGGCAGATGCCTCCGCCCTGCAAAAGCGCCAATATGCCGCCCAAGTGCGCCAATACATCAGCCGCCGCCTGCAGCAAGAGGAACAGCACCTTTCCCGCCATATGCGCCCGCAAGACGGGTTTGCCAAATCCCTTTCCGCCGCGCATACCAACTGGGCGCAGCTTCGTCATCAGCGCACCCTGGCCAACGCGCAGAATACAAAAAAATGGGACGTACAAAAAGCAGCGGTTCAAGCCAAACAGGAACGTTTTTCCTGGGGAGAACAAGGCTGGGACGAAATAACCTTTGGCCCCGCCCGTATGCCCAAAGACCTGCAGGACCCGCTTTTCTCCGCCCGCAACACCATGTATAAACTGGCGCAAAAACCGCCTAAAAACTTTATTATGGCCATGGATTTTATTACCTATGCGCCGTTAAACCCGTATCAAAAACAAACTTTATGGCAACACCTGGCCCAATTAAACGATACGGTAGGCTATCAGTTTGTTTACGGGTATATGCTGGTAAACCACAAACTGCCGGCCCTCAAAGCGCCGGGGCTGCTGCCGCAAGCGCAGTCCCCCTCCATGCAGCAATACGCGCGGGACACGCAACTGGTGTTAATTGAAAAATTGAAAAAAGGCGAAAAATGGACCGAAGCCCAAACCAATGCTTTTTTTGACTTAAACGTTTTCCTGCCGGAAAATAACCGGCGGGATATTTTGGCCGCGCTTACTTACCTGGAGCCGGACGCCGCACTTTATTTGCTGGCCCACCCCGGCAAAAACACAATCACCCAACAACTGCGCGGTGAAGTGCAAGCCGCCCGCAGCCAGGCCACTATAAACAACGGGGTCTTATCCAAAGCCCACCTGCAAACCAAAACCGGCGTATTTAACAGCCACCGCCGTTTGGTTGCGCTAACGGATTATTATGAAATACTTAACCGCCGTTTAGCCGCCATTACCAAACGTTTTGTAACGCGCAAATATCAGTTGCAGCAGGCCCAGCACCAGCCCCTGCCGGCGGACCCGGTTAAAAGGATGGAAAAACTTTCCTACCGCTTATATTGCCAGCTGGATATGCAGCACCTGCAAGAATTATCCAGCCAAATCGACGCCCGCATTAAACAAATACAAACGGAATTAATGGGGCTGTATGAAACTTCCGGTTTTAGATAAAAAGCGAAAGGCTTGGCACTGCCAAGCCTTTTTTGTAATAATGTATTCTCTTTTAAGTCGTAAAATGCTATGCTGAAAGTTCCAACAGGCAGTACCATCTTACGGAGGTTGCAACTATGAGAATGATTGACCTGATTGCCAAAAAACGTGACAAAAAAGCCTTAACAGCAGAAGAGTTTGATTTTATCGCCCAAGGCGCCGCCAAAGGCACCGTGCCGGATTATCAGCTCTCTGCTTTTTTAATGGCATGTTTTTTAAACCCCCTGTCAGACAAAGAAACCGCACTGTTCACCAAAGCCATGGCCCATTCCGGCGGACGGTTGGACTTTTCCGACATTAAACTCCCCAAAACGGATAAACACTCCACCGGCGGCGTGGGGGACGGCATTTCCCTGGCGCTGGCCCCGCTGGTGGCTTGCATGGGCGTGGCCGTGCCGATGATGTCCGGCCGCGGCCTGGGGCATACGGGCGGCACGTTAGACAAATTGGAATCCATGAAAAATTTTGAAGTACGCGTACCGGTTAAATTAATCCGCCGCCAAATGCAAAAGTTAGGCGTGTGTATGTTTGGCCAAACGCAGGATTTAGCCCCGGCAGACAAAAAGCTTTACTCTTTAAGAGATGCAACCTCCACCGTGGAAAGCCGGCCGTTAATTGTGGCCAGCATCCTTTCCAAAAAATATGCCGAAGGCGTAGACAGCCTGTTAATGGACGTTAAATACGGCTCCGGCGCGTTTATGGAAAAACTGGAAGACAGCCGCAAACTGGCCCGCGCACTGGTAAGCACTGCCAAACTGCTGGGCCTTAAATGCCGCGCCTTAATTACGTATATGGACCAGCCCCTCGGCCGCGCCATAGGCAACGGCAACGAAATGCTGCAAACCGTGCGCATTTTAAAAGGAGAAAAAGACCTGGCACCCGATTTTTACGAACTGCTTTTGGAAACGGCCGCGCATATGCTTATCATCAGCGGGAAACAAAAAGACGTGGCCAAAGCACGCAAACTGCTGGAAGAAAAAATAGACAACGGGGAAGCCATTGCCAAACTGCGCGAATTAATTAAATGGCAAGGCGCCAGCCCCCTGGCGGTGGACGAGCCGGAAAAATATTTTAAACCCGCTAAATTAAAAGTGCAGTTTACCGCACCGCAAAACGGTTATGTTGCCCATATTGATGCCAAACTGTGCGGCCAGGCCAGCGTACTGCTGGGCGCGGGTAGAAACCGTATGGAAGACGCCATCGATTACGGCGCCGGCATTTGGCTTAACAAAAAAGGCGGAGACAGCGTGAAAAAAGGCGATGTGGTAGCCACACTGTACGCGTCAGACAAAGAACGCCTAAACGCCGGTTTGGACCTGTTTGCAAAGGCGGTAAAATTCAGCAAAGCAAAACCCAAACCCTATAAAATTGTTAAAGAGGTAATTAAATGAAAAAATGGGCTCCGTTACTGATGATGTGCGCCGCCTGCGCATGCACCGCAACCGGCGGGGGCGAAAGCCAACCGGCCGCCCCGTTGGGCGATAAATACGCCACCCCTATGGGAGAGGTGTTTGTTTATCCCGTGGGGCACGGTTCCGTAATGCTTAGCTGGAACGGAAAAACCATTCAGGTAGACCCTTACAGCAAAGTGGCCGATTACAGCCAACTGCCGCAGGCAGATTTACTGTTAATCACCCACGACCATTACGACCATTTAGACCCGGCCGCCTGGAAAAAAACCGTTAAACCCACCACGCATATTATTACTACCGCCAAGGTGGCCCCGCAAATGGACGGCGTAACCCCCCAGGTAATGCAAAACGGCGAAAAAACAGCCTGGGAAGGCATACAAATAGACGCCGTGCCCGCCTATAATATAGTGCACAAAGGGCCGGACGGAAATTTCTTCCACCCCAAAGGGGAAGGCAACGGATACATTTTGCATTTTGGTAAATTCCGCATTTATATAGCAGGCGATACGGAAAACATACTGGAAATGCAAAACTGGGCCGGGCCGGATGTGGCCTTTCTGCCCAAGAACCTGCCTTATACGATGACGGACGAAATGTTTGCGGATGCGGCCTTGCGCCTAAAACCCAAACATCTGTATCCCTACCACTACTTTGAGGCAGACAAACCGGCTTTGCAAAAAGCCGTAGGCAAAGACATACAATTGCACTAACTTCTTTGCCAACTAAATAAAGTTTCCCCCTGCTTCATTAAGCAGGGGGTTTTTTAGGCCCTTCCAGACAAAATAAAAATACCCCGCCTGCAACAACAACAGGCGGGGTATGGTTTGTAAGGCAAAAACTACTTTTTAACGCCAATTAATGCATAACCTTCACAGTTGCCGTCTGCATCTTTTACGGCAAAAGCGTCCCAGTCGGTGGTTACATAGCTGTCGTCTTCCGTCTGCAAGTCCATACGCAGCCTGAAAGCCTTGGCTGAGCCGTTTTGGGAAGCTTCCTTAAATGCGGCGCGGGAATTGGCCGCATTGCGGATAAAGCGGTCAAAAAATTCCATACGCACCGGCATACGGCAGCCGGTAGCCTGCGTAAAAGCCGC
This sequence comes from uncultured Elusimicrobiales bacterium, assembly GCA_944327085.1. GTDB lineage: Bacteria > Elusimicrobiota > Elusimicrobia > Elusimicrobiales > Elusimicrobiaceae > Avelusimicrobium. The sequence goes on from CALVGG010000006.1 coordinate 75,644, forward strand.
ATTGGCGGAACGGATGTGATAATCCAGCCCAATCATTACGGCAGGAAAATCCATATAATCCAGCGTGCGGGTTAAACTTTGGGAAGTTTCACTCACCGCTTTGCCGGCTTGGCGCAGCTCTATACGCAAACTTAAAATACGCGCCATCAGACCGATTAATTCCTCCGCCCCGGGCTCAAACGAGCGCCGCGCCTGGCGGGAAGCAAAACACAGAGCCCCCGCCGGTTTGCCCGCCACACAAATGGGGGCCGCAATTAAGGCGGCAAAATCCTTGCGTTTGTGTATGCAGCGCGTGCAGGAAGTGTTGCCCAGATCCGGATAAATGGAAACATTATCGTCCGCCACGTCTGCCAGGCATTCCTCTACCGGGAAATCCATATAGCGCTGGATATTAAAATCATTATCCGTTACGTATACTACGCTCATCTCGGTGGCGGCTTCGTTGGCAAAGCGCAACACCAGGCCCACCTCGGCCTTAAATACGCGCTGGCCAAACGCCAGGATTTTATCCACCCATTCGGTAATGGATAAATTGGGCTGGTGGCTGATGGCGTATAATTCATGCACGCGGCTGTCCTGCTCTTGTTTTTCGCTTACGTCTTTAATCCAAATCACGGCTTCTTCACGCCCGGTGATGGGGGTTACGGTAGCCTCGTAAGAGAAAATATGCCCGTCTTCGCTCAGGGTAAAATCAAAGTGGGTGGTAATGTTGATGGACAGGGCTTCTTTAATGGCAAACAATTCTTTAGAGGCCACTTCCTCCGGCCAATATTCCGCCGGCACTTTGCCCACAAAACGCTGGGCAGCCTGTTTATTGGTTAAATAGTTCAGGTTGGAATACACCTCCAACACCATACCGGAGGCGTCCGTCTTTAAATAAATACCGGGCAAAGCCTGGCGCACGCTGCGCAATTCCTGCGCCTGCTGGGAGTTCTGCGCCAGTTTATCCATTTGCACGGAAATATCCTTTACCACCACCAGCGCCGCACCGTGGCCGGCAAAATCCAACGGGACGACGGTAACCTGCGCATTAAAGCGGCTGCCGTCTTTGCGGAAAACATCGGCCGAGAAATTTAAACGCCCCTCTTTAAAAAACTGCGTTTCCAAATCTTCAAACCAGTGCTGGGTTTTGGCGGGGGTTTCTTCGCCCGGTTTAACAAATAAATCTTTAAACTGCAGGCGCACCAGTTCATCGTGGCCGTATTCCAGCATTTTGGACAGGAACTTATTGGCTTGTTCCACACGCCCGAAAGAGCCGTCCTGCGCTTCTATGGAAAAGACGACCCCGTCCGTCGCGTCCAACAAGGCGTTTAACTGGGAGGAGCGTTCCTCCAAAATTTTCATAATCTGGCGGTGAAACGCCAAATTGCGCAACACAAACAAAAAGCTGCCGTTTGCTTCTTTAAATGCGCTTAAACGCACGGCTACCGTTTCCAACCCGTTAGATAAGCGCAGGTTGTATTCCCGGTTATCCAAAGCACCGTTGGCCGTTAAAGCCTGCACGTCTTCCTGCAAAGCAAGGGCGCTGGCGTCATCAAACAAGCCGAAAATTTCCGTACCGATTAAGTCCTGCTGGTCTAACTGGCAGAGAGAGCAAAACAAATCGTTGCATTGGGTAATTTTAAACAAATTATTACACAAGGCATACGGCTCTGTATTAGGCAACATCAGTTTAGCCGGAAGCGGCGGCGCCGGCGGGCAAAGCGGGTTGCGCAAAGCCTGCGCCGCCTGGGAAGCATCCACCCCCGCAGCTTGTTTCTTTTTAACTATATGGCGCAAAGGTTTTGCCGGCGGCAAAGGGGCGCCGGGCGGCAGCGGTGCCTTAGGCGCAGCCGGGGCGGCCGGCACGGTAACCTCTTGCTGCGGCACCAAATACACTACATAATCCGCCTCCACACTGCCGTCTTTTGCGTCCCGGCGGTTAATAGGTTCAAAGGTAATATCCAGGCGGATTTTGCCTTCCCCCTCAATACGGCCCGGGAATTTATTTTTTGCTTTGTCAAAATCAAACACATATTCCATGTGTGCGCTTTTGCCCTGCCGCAGCTGCCGGCGGACAGCAAGCGTGAGGGCGGGCTTCATATACACGTTGCGGTAAAAGTTTTTATCTTCCGCACGGAAATGAAACAAATCCCGGCAGGCGCGGTTCATAACCGTAATGTAGCCCTTGCTGTTCATTACCAAAGCGGGCGTAACGGCACTTTCAAACGCGGCGCGGAAATTTTCCCGCTCGGTTTTTAATTCACGCAATACCCGGTTGGACGAGGTTACATCACGCATAAAACAAATTACAATGCGCCGCCCCAAATAACGCGAGGCCATGGCCGCAAATTCCGTTTCCACACGGTGCCCGTCTTTACGTATAAAATGTACTTCTATGGAGGCTTGCGTATCACCCACGTTATTTATAACGGCTTCATAGCGTTCTTTAACAAATATTTTATGATCGGGAGACACCAAATCCAACAATACCTGCTGTTGCAGGTCTTCCTCGGAAGCAAAGCCCAATATATGGGCAGCGGCCCGGTTGGAATAGATAATTTTCCCGTCTTCCAAAATCACAATCCCTTCGCGGGCGTTTTCTACCAGCAGGGTGTTTTTGTCGTTTGCTTCACGGATTTGTTTTTCCATCTTGGTTTTGGCGGTAATATCTTCCGACACCATCAGCAAATAGTCGGGCGTGCCGTCCGGCAAAAACACGGGGGTTTTTACCGTGTGCATAATTTTTACGCCTTCATTGGCGGTGGAAATTAACTCCTGCGGCACATTCAATTCTTTACCGCTTTCAAATACTTTTTGGTCCGCCGAGGACAAAAATTCGGCCTGTTCAGGTGTGATATCCTGGCGGTAATGGGTTTTACCTATCACATCGGCCGAGGCCGCACCAAAAAGGCTTTCGCTCTTTTTATTCCACAGGATGTATTTCCCGTCGTGATTTTTGACCGACAGGGCCAAAGGCAGGTTATCAATAACCGTTTGCAAAAAGTTGCGCGCTTTGATAATTTCCTGTTCCTGCTGTTTCTTTTCGGTAATGTCTTCGGCAATGGTTAACATCATGAACGGGTTGCCGTCGCGGTCATATACAGGCACCTTAATTAAATGCAAAAGCACTTTGGTTCCGCGGCGGGTGGTATACCATTCGCCCGGCATATCCAATGCCTTCTTTGCGGCAAAAATGGCTCTTTCCCGTTTGCCGTAAAAGTTGTTTTCCTCTTTATATTCGGATTCATCCGGGAAGATTTCATGCGCCTTCTTGTTGATGAAAGACATTTTGTTGTTTACCCCGCGCGCGTAAATGGCCAGGGGGGCATTGTCCAGCACCGCTTGGCGGAAATTATGCGCCTCGGCCAGGCGGACTTCCTGCTCCTTCTTTTCCGTAATGTCTTCGGCCAAGGTAAGAACAAAGTTTAAGTTGTTGGTTTCATCTTTCACAGGAACTTTAATTAAATGGAATATTTTGTTTTTCCCGTCTGCCGCCAAATATTTTTCTTCGGGTACGTCCAACGTTTTACCGCTGGTTAATACAGACTGTTCCCTTCCTAAATAAGAGGCTACATCTTCTTTGCTTTCATGCGGTAAGGCCCCGTTGGAAGAAAACGCGTCTGCGTCCATCGCTCCAAACATACTGGTGCAGCGTTTGTTGCGCAGCAGCATGTGCCCGTCGCTCGCGCGGGCATATAAACCAATGGGGGCATTGTCTACAATAGCCTGCAGCAATTTGTTCATACGCACCAACTCACGCTCCTGTTCCCGGCGTTTGGTTACGTCTTCCACAATAGACAAAACCACCGGTTCCGGCCCGGCCTGTGTAAGCGGCACTTTTATCATATGTATCAAACGGGAATTGCCTGCCCGGTCTACATATACTTCATCGGGATATTCCTGTATTTTGCCGGTGCGTAAAATTTCCAGTTCCCGGTCATGATAAGCATCTATCATTTCGCGGGTTTGTTTGGCGTGCGGAGAGTTTACAAAGCGGGGCTGAACCTCGTTAAAGATTTGTTGGCTTTGTTTATTAAAAAACGTCATGCGGCGGTCCGCCGTGCGGGTATATAAACCGACAGGTACGTTATCCACAATGGCCTGCAGAAGGTTGCGGGTTTGGATGGTTTCCTGCTCCTCGCTTAAGCGGTTGGTGATGTCTTCATACACGGTTAAAATATAGGCCATTTCACCGGAAGGAGAAGAAGCCGGCACCTTACTAACGCTTAAAGTTTTTTCTTTACCGGATGCATCCGTAAAGCGCATATGGGTGTTGGCACGGGCTTTGTGAGAGTCTTTCACTTCCTGGTCCATTACTTCCAAGGGGTCCTTCAACACGGCAGGAAGGAAAGGATAAATCTCTTTGCCAAGTATTTCAGCTGGTGTATGTCCGAACAGCTCTTCGGCATGTTTATTCCACAGGCAACACTCGTCTTTTAAATTTTGCACGCTTACGGCAAAGGGGTAATGATCCACCACGTTGCGCAGGAAACATCTTTCCTCCTCCGCCTTGGCGGAAGCGGCGGTTTCTTCCAGCGTAAGCAAGCCATAACCTCCATATACGCTGGCGCCCAGGGCCACCGTCTTTTTTTGGGAGTGGACATCCGCAATTTCCTTGCTAATTTTAGCCCCTGTTTTACCGGTTAATAAGGATATAACATCTTTTCCGCTTAAACCAAACTGCCCCATATTGCCGCCTTCAAATGGTTTTTTAACTCCTTTTAGCAGTAGGCCCGCGGCAGAATTGGCAAACGCAATATTGCCTTTTCCATCCACCAGCATGGCTGCCAAGGGCAGGCGTTCCATAAATAGTAAGGTACTGCGGTTAAAAGCCTCCGGCTGGGCACCGGACGGATTTTCCTCCGGCTCTGCAAATAGGGCATATAAATTTTTGGTCATATATCCTCATTCCCGTATAAAAAGGCGGGACTATAAAATAAAAAGATGTACTCTTTTTTATATTAATAAATTCCGCCAAAATAAAGCAAACATTTTTCCTCTTAGAAAAAGCTTGAAAGAACCTTTAAAATCCGTATACTATAATCATTAGTAACAGTATGTATCATGCCAAGGAATGTTTATTTTATTTTATGTTTGACAGGAAGTGCGTATGAAAAAACTATTTATCACAGGGCTGATGGTGGCCATGGTGCCTTGCGCTGCACAGGCGGAAGTCATCCAAACCATTAACTTTAACCCTGCGCGTTTAGGCCAGTATGAAAGGCTGAAAGTGTCCGAAAAGGCCACATTTCAGGGGGGCTTGACGGCGCAGTCCATGCAGGTGCGCTCCGGCGGAACGGTAAGCATTAATGAAAGTAACTCGGGCGCGCTTGCTTATGATGTTCCTTTATTGGACGGGCGGAAAGGCAAAACGGATTCTGACGTATTGTCCACTTTCCCCGCTCAGCCCACGCTGGATTTTGAAGGCACGTGTTTTTCCTCTTTGGAAAATTGTGTAACTTCCAGCACACCGGGCAGTTTAAATGTAAAGTTTAACGGCGGTGCGGCGCGGTTTCAGGGGCCGGCCGGTTATAGTGACCCGGCAAGCCGCATTAATCAAGTTACCACCAATGCAAACCGCTTGCGTTTGGAAAGCGTATACGCTACGGTAAAAGGGAAATTAAATATTACCGGTGTGGGGACGTATTCCTACCGTAATTTAAGCGCTTCTACTCCGTTAAGATTGGCCGGCAACTGGGTGCCGCTTCCCAGCACGAATGGGGTAGGCGCGAAAACCTTGGCATGGGAAACACGCAGGACGGTAAAACACCCGGATAAGGGCGGGGAAAGCGTAAAGATATTGGTGTTAAAATGAACTGGCGGTATAACGCCGGTTGATCCGCCGCAAAATGTTGTGCAATCTTGTCCGTCTCAACCCTGCCCCAGCGGGCAGACGGGGCAAATTAACTACACTTGGAGCCAAAGCCAATGCAAATGTGTGGAAAGTTCCAGAACGTGCCAAACGCCTACCACGGGTGGTAAACTTAAGCTAATTGCTACTATTGGAGGGCAAATGGTTGGCGCAGGGGCCTATTTATACGGGCAGAATTGTCCATCTTCCATTACACATAGTAATGGAGCTTATATTACGCCCTGTGCCGGAACAGGCACCGCCTCTAAAGCAGGAGATGCTTGCTCGGTTATTGGTCAAATCTGCTACAACGGAGGAAATTGTAAAATTTACGGCAGCGGTGCTGGCGGTGCGGGTTGGTATCCGTACACCAACATTTTCCAATGCTCCAACTAATTTTTACCCCCTTGGGAACAAGGGGGTTTTTTATGGTTCACTTTTCCCGGGTACATACCCGGGGTTTTTATTGACAAACTTTCTCCCAATACACTACACTATATGTATTATGAATAAAATCCTATTTACCGCCGTTTTGTGTTTACTGGCACAAGCACTTTCGGCCGAACAAAACGCCCAGGGAAAAGTAAAAACCCAAAGGGGGGCCTCCCAATATTTATCGGTAGACCCTTTGGAGGTAACGGATTCCTGCCCCGGCGGCAATATTATGCAACCTTTTACCTGCACCAAAGACCAGCCGGACGGATTTAGCTGTTTTGATGTGTCTATTGTACAGGGAGACCCTATCCCGGCGCAACGCTACGAACTGTTGGACGAAACCCTGCAGCCAGAGGACGTAAGCGCAGAGCCCCAATGCTTAAATGAAGAACCGACGTGTGATTCTTTTTTAAAATATTTAAATTATAATTTGGATTTTTCCTGGTTTATTGCTAATTTTCCGTCTTCTTCTTTTCCGGAATGCGGCAAAACATATACTTGTACGCGTATTGTGTGCTATTTCCCGCCGGATAAAGACGCCGGCCAAACCGCCAGCCAAAAATTATCCTGCGTGTATAAAAAGCACCAGCGTTTTTTTGTAGGAAGCGAGGTTATCTGCACCCGCACATTTAAAGGGCAAACTTTACCGCCAACGCCTAAAAAAATCACGCAAACGGCCCCCTCCCTTTCTTTATAGAGAGCCGAAATTTAACCTATAAAAAACCCCGCCTACGCGGGGTTTTATTCCTTACAAATAGATACTTTAGCACAAGCAGCAACAGCCGCTTTTAATTTTTTTTATCTTGCGTTGTTTTTTTGTGTTTTTTGACACACAGGCTGTTGGGAAAGAAGGACACCACGTCCCACTCCATTTTTTTAAAAAAAGCACCCACGCTCCCAGCCGCAACCGAACGCCCGGAAGGGCCGTCCTGTCGGTCTGCTTCGTTATCTGGTTCCATAAATTTCCCCTTTTAAAAATATCTATCTAACCTATATTATATATTATAATAATAAAAAAATATTATACATTATAATATAAAAAGATACATACACATTTTAAACGGAAAATAAAAAAACCCCTTTCTTTAGGAAAGGGGTTTTTGGTATGGAAACATTAAAAACCGGCAGGCGGGGTGCCTTCCAAAAGGTCCAAAGAATCACAAATGCCAATGCTTTTTTCATTTTCGCCTTTGCAAGCCAAAGAGCGTTTTCCGCCGGTACCTGTTTGATACGGGTTCCAAATGCGGTATTTGTAATCCCCCGCGTTGCGTATGGCCGTGGCACTGGCGCAGGACGTACCAAAAATACGGTTTGTGGCGGCATTTCCGATATTTTCACCCAGTTTATAGGTAAACGTCTTGCCTACGGCCGTTTTGCTGTTGCCGGCGCCGGGCATTTCCACAATTAATTTGCTGAAAGACGGCGGGCATTCCTGATGGGCGGCATAATAGGCATAGGTAGCATCGTTAAGAGATTTAATAACCGCCATGGCTTCCACCGCGCGGGAACGCTCTATACTGCGCGAATAGTTTGGCAATGCGATAGAGGTTAAAATACCAATAATCAGCACCACCGTTAACAATTCAATTAAGGTAAAACCTTTGTTGGAAAGTTTCATAATATTCTCCCTTACTGTCATCTGCCTTTATTGTAGCAAATATCTGGCCGCAGCTTTAAAGTTGCAGCCGGCTTAAACGGGCGGCCGCTTCCTGCGTAAGCTGGGGTGTGTTAAAAGCCGTCAAACGGAAAAACCCCTCCCCGCAGGAACCAAACCCCACACCTGGCGTGCCCACAATATGGGCCTGCGTTAACAGTTTATCAAAAAATGCCCATGAATCAAGCCCTTTTGGTGTTTTTAACCAAATATACGGGGCATTTTTGCCGCCAAAAGCCTGTAAACCCGCTTTTTCCAGCGCTAGCACAATCACGCGGGCGTTTTGCATATATAAAGCAATATTTTGCTTGATTTCCTGCTGCCCCTGCGGGGTATAAACGGCCTGTGCCGCACACTGCACAATATACGGCACCCCGTTAAATTTGGTGGTTTGGCGCCGCAGCCACAGCCCGTGCAAGGCCACGGCTGTGCCCCGGGCCGTATAACCGGTTAGTTGTTTAGGCACCACCGTATACGCGCAACGCGTGCCCGTAAATCCCGCCGTTTTGGAAAAAGAGCGAAACTCCACCGCCACCTCTTTAGCGCCGGGGATTTCATAAATACTGTGGGGGATATCATCCTGCGTAATAAAGGCCTCGTAGGCAGAGTCATACAAAATAACCGCTTTGTTTTCTTTGGCCCAATCCACCCATTTTTGCAAATCCTTACGCGTAAGTGCCGCCCCCGTTGGGTTATTGGGAGAGCATAAATAAACAATATCGGCATGGTGTTTGGGCAAGGGCGGAACAAAATTATTTTCAGCCGTACAGGGCAAGTATTCCACGCCTTTAAATACCCCCTCTGTAAAAGCCCCCGTGCGCCCGGCCATTACGTTGGTATCCAAATATACGGGATACACCGGGTTTTGCAGGGCCACACGGCAGGAAGAGGCAAAAATTTCCTGAAAGTTGGCCACGTCGCTCTTGGCGCCGTCGCTAATAAAAATTTCATCGGCCTGCAAATCAATATGGCGGGCTAAATAATCGTGTTTTAAAATGGCTTCCCGCAAGAAAGCGTAGCCTTGCTCCGGCCCGTAGCCGCGGAAAGTGTCCGGCCGGGCCATTTCATCCGCCGCGTGGTGTATGGCCTGCACCACGGCGGGAACCAACGGCTGGCTTACGTCCCCAATCCCCAGGCTAATTACTTTAGCCTGCGGGTGGGCGGCTTTAAAAGCGGCCGTTTTTTGCGCAATTTGGGAAAACAAATAACTGCCCGGAAGTTTTAAATAATTCTCGTTAATACATGTCATAAAGCGTTTTTCCATTCTCCGTCAAAAATTTCTTCGGCGGGGCCGGTCATAAAAATATTTTTTTGTTCGGGCCAGTCTATATACAAATCCCCCCCGTCTAGTTTTACGGTTACTTTGCGCCCGGTTTTGCCGTTAATCACCGCGGCCACCACACTGGCGCAGGCCCCCGTCCCGCATGCGCGCGTAATACCCGCGCCGCGTTCCCACACGCGCATACGCAGGGTTTGCGGGTCAACCACGCTGACAAATTCCACATTTGTCTTGGCCGGGAAGGCCGGGTGGTTTTCAATCTGCGGCCCCAGTTCCCGCACCAGGGCATGTTCCACATCCGGCCCAAACATCACAAAATGCGGATTGCCCATGGAAACCGCCGTGCCGTAACGCACGGCGCCGCCCACTTCCAGCGGCACGTCCACCGCTGTATCGGTAGGGTCTCCCGTCATGGGTATTTGCCCGCGCAGCAGGCGCGGTATGCCCATATCTACACTAACCAGGCCCAATTGCAAATCTTTTATTTCCGTTTTGATAGGGCCTGCCAGCGTTTCCAAGGTAAGGCTGGTTTGATTGATAATCCCCTCTTTTATGGCAAACAGCGGCACACAGCGCGAGGCATTGCCGCACATTTCCGCTTCGGAGCCGTCACTATTATAAATTTTCATACACAAGTCCGCCGTTTGGGAGGGCAAAACCAGCACCAGCCCGTCCGCGCCGATACCCAAATGCCGGTCACACAATTTTTGCGCGGCGGCAAACGGGTTTTGTATTTTTTCTTTAAACCCGTTTACTAAAATAAAATCATTACCTAAACCGCTGTATTTAGTAAATTTCATACAATAAAAACCCCCGTATTGTTCATTGTATAAAAAACATTTTAATTTGATAAGATATTTTTAATTCGTTTTAACAGGAGTTTTTATGGAATTGGAAAAAGTAATTCAAGACCGCCGCAGCGTGCGCAAATATCAAGACCGGCCCGTAGAGCGTGAAAAAATAAACGCCTGCCTGGAAGCCGCCCGCCTGGCCCCCTCTGCCTGTAATTCCCAGCCGTGGCATTATATTGTGATTGACGACCCCAAAGTGAAAGAAGATTTTTGCAAAGAAGCCTTCAGCGGCGTTTACGCCATGACCAAATGGGCCGCCAAAGCCCCCGTGCTGGTGGCTGTAGTGTCCGACAAAGGCAACTTTACCAGCCGCATTGGCAATTTCTTCCGCCGGACGGAATTTTATTTGGTGGACCAGGGCATCTCCGGCGAGCACTTTGTGCTGCGCGCGCATGATTTGGGCCTTGGAACCTGCTGGATCGGCTGGTTAAACAGCGATAAGGCCGAAAAATTTTTTCACCTGCCCAAAAGCAAAAAAATTGAGCATTTAATAGCCGTTGGCTACCCGGCGGAAGAGCCTTCCCCCCGCCCCCGTGCCAAGCTGGAAGATATGGTTTCTTATAACGAATACAAATAAAAAATAGCCCCGTAAAACCGGGGCTGTTTTTATACTTTTATTTGGCAATATATTCCAAAAACCACTTAATGACCCAATCAGGCTTATAATCAACAATTTTGCGGTTATGCGGCGTGTAGCTTTCCGGCGGGGCCATAATTTGTTTTTCTTTGGGCAAGTGCGGGTAAAAATAATCCGTAACCACCTGTATGTTGGGATACCACAAATTATGCACTTTTTTGTCCACCCAGTGCTGCAAGCCCAAATTGGGCAGGTGAAGCCCGGCCGAAGCCGCCCAAAAGACGGAATTCACCGCTATTACATACATATTAAAGCGTTGTTTAAGCAGGCTTAACAGGTGCCAGGTTTCATTAATGGCAAATTTTTTAATGTCCACTTCCAAATAGTCCGGGTTGTCCAAAGGGCCGCCTTTGGTAACACTCATCACAAAATAGCCTTCATCAATAAGCCCGCGGGCCAGTTCCCCCATGTGCGGGTAAGTATATGCCGATCCGCGCGAATCCAACTGTAAAAACACAATGCCTTTTTTGCCTTTGGCGCGGGAGGATACCTGCTCCAGCGTTTCCTGCACCGCGGGAGCCGGCACTGCGGGGAAATACATCACCGGTTCCGGCACCCCTTTGGGGGCGGGCAGGCCAAAAGTTTCAAACAAGCTTTTTACGCGGTGCGGGATATGTACGCCGTAATCGTAATACACGGGCACGGCCAAAAAGCCTTCGGGTATGTTTTTAAATGCGGCGCTGTAATCATAATTTTTCCAAATCAGCGGGTGGCGCTGGCCCTGGAAATAAAACACTTTTTCAAAATGGGGGTTGCCTTCCAGCAGTTTGCCCACTAACGGGGAATTGTTGCGGTCAAACCCGGCCCCCACATATGCGTAAAAAGGCAGTTGAGGATACTTATTTTTCAGTGCTTCCAGCATGGGGGTGGTATATAAATAATCGCCTATCCCCATAAAAAAGATGAGAGCCAAACCTTTTACCTGCGGGTTAGCCGAAAGGGCGTTATCAAAATTATAAAACACATGTTCGTGGCGGTACAAAGGGCGGGAGATACGGTACCACCGGGCATTTACAGGCAGTGTTTCTTTGGCATTAGGCAGCGGGGGTTTATCAAACCGGTACCATACCGGCGTGCGGGAAGGCGCAAAGAAACAAACTTTGTGCCCCAGCCAGCGGGCGGTTTCATACGCCACACAAACCGGGCGGTGCGCATACAGCCAATGGCGGAAATGATGAATTTTAGTCATATAAAAAAATCCCCCTCTTGGTATAGTGTACCAAAAAGGGGACCGGGACCAAAAGACGAAAGAGGTTAATCTATCGTAACCAGTTCATAATCATCATTACCCATACCCATTTCTTTCATATAAGAAAGCTGGCGCAGGCCTTCGCGCGATTCAATACGTTCTTTTAAGTCGTGGCTTTCTTCTTCCGGCAGGGCGTATACCAAATCTACGGAAGCCTGGTCTATGGCCAATAAATCCGTGGAAGCCAAAATGCCGATATTGCGCGCTTTGGGCTCCGCGGCGGAAGTGCCGGCGCAATCGCAATCCACAGACATATTGCGCAAAACATTGATGTACACAATATGTTTGCCAAAGTGGTCGGCCACGGCTTTGCCGCCTTCCACCATATTTTCCATAAAGCGGGATTTGTTGGCTTTCCACAGGTTGGCGCCCTCGCTGCCGTGCAGCATGGCTTTGCCTACTTTGCCGTCCGCACAACCAATGGATATATTTTTGAGCGAACCGCCAAACCCACCCATGGTATGCCCTTTAAAATGCGTAAGCACTACCATGGAATCATAATTAAGCAGGTTTTTGCCTACGGACATTTCTTTAAAGTGCTTCCCGCCTTTAACGGGCAGCATCACCGCACCGTCTTCATCCATAATATCCACAGGGCAAAAGTTCCAGCCGTTTATTTCTATGGTTTTGCGGTGGGCCTCGGTGGTGTGGCGGCCGCCTTCATACAAAGTATTGGTTTCCACCAAGTTGCTGTTGGGAATGTGCTGTTGCAAACCCTTCACCATATAAGGCGGAATGATGTTGGGGCCGTGGGGCTCGCCGGTGTGCACCTTAATGGCTACTTTACCCTGAATGTTTTGGGAAATTTTGTCATAAATTTTTACCAGGCCTTCCGGGCTGATGTCTTTGGTAAAATACACCACAGCCGGCTGGGCCTGCGGCTTAGCGGCGGATTGGGCGGCTTTGGGCTGTGCGGCAGTGCACGCAGCCAGCAACCCTGCACCTGCCAAGCAAACAGCTATTTTGTGTTGCATGGTATGCCTCCTTTTATAAATTGCGTATTTATTTATTTTACAGCTTGGAGCGGCTTCAAAGTCAAGCTTTTTTGGAAAGAAAAAGATGAATTAATATATACCTACAAAGCATAACTATTCGTATACTTCCAGCGATTGAACAGGGACCCACTTCCCTTGTTTAATCAAGTCATGAGCAGCACGAGTAAACGATAATAGCCGCGTTTCCATATTTTTTGTTTTCTCTTCGGAAGAATCTTTAAATACTATCTTTTTTCCAGAATGCTCAATTAGGCTTGCATCTTCTTTCCACCCCAATATCCTGCCATCCATGGAAGTAAAAGCAAAATTGTACAAATTTTGATCAAATACACTCCCCCCCAAAGCAACATATGGGGCAGAAATATTTAATACATCTAAAACTGTTGGGAATATGTCCGCTTGCGAGGAAACTGCCTCCACTGTCCCCGGAGTCACTAAATTAGGAGAATGAATAAAAAATGGAATTTTAAAACGATTATCAAAAGAACCGTTTTCTCCCCATCCTAATGTATGGTCGGCCACTACAAACAAAATGGTCTGATCATATAAATTATTCGCTTTCAGTTCTTTAATAAACTCTCCAATTGCCCAATCTGTATAATTTAGTGCGTTTAAATACCCTCCATCTGGGCCGTTTGTAGGAAATTTATTAAATTCCTTCCTAATACTATCAAAAGGAGGGTGCATTGCAGAAGAAAAAAAGACCCCCAAAAAAGGTTTCTTTGTCCCTTTCAACTGCTCTGCCAAAAATATTAGTGCATCATAATCTGAAACCGTCCCTTCTTTTTCATAGTGGCCTAAAGAAGTAATGTCCGGACGAGTATAAATCTCCTCAAAACCGGCTAATTCCGCCACTAATCCTACTCGGGCAGATCGCCAATCCGAAGGTTGAACAAAAATAGTACGGTATCCTTTTTTATTCAAAATCTTTCCTAATCCCAATACGGGATAGCTTTCCAAACCTAAAGAATAGTAAGGCAAACCTGGTAATTGAGGAATACCAGTCAAAATAGTACCCACCCCATTAATACTCCTCTGCCCTGAAGCATAAAAATTCGTAAACACTAAACCGCTATGAATAAGCTCATCTAAATTCGGCGTTGCATTATATGTAGTGTTAGATAATGAATCGGTATATTTACTTTCCCAACTTTCTAAAATTAATATAAGGATGTTTTTTCCCTTTCCGTCTATATTAAAAGTTTTACGAGTGCGCAATAAAGGATATTGTTCATTAATATAAATTTCTTGTGGAGAATAGAGAATTTTTTTGGTATATTTAACAGCCTCTTGAGAGGAAACCAAATTATTTACAGGTGCATATTTCTTGGATATACTTTTATACGTATTAAATACACCATTCAAAGCTAAATGTCCACAAGCCAAACTTCCGCTTTCATAAGCAAGTTGCGGCGTAATGGGTTTCATCCTAAATCCAAAAATGCCCCTTATTCCAAAGAAAATTAAACAAGCAATCAAACATAAAGAAAATATTTCTATTTTTATATTGCTTCTTTTACATTGACCTTTTATGCCCCATTTTTTCCAGGAGCCCCATACCAAAAACACACTATATAAAACCCATATTCCCCCCAACCAGATATACCTGCTAACCGCCATTTCGCCTATTAAGTTTAAATCATTAAACATCAATAAAAACTCTGTACCTACATGCCGTTTAACAAAATAAAAATAAACGATGTCCCCAATTCCCAATAACGTAACAATACTAAACGTTATTGCAGCCAATAATAAACAAATACGATAGTATTTCTCCCATTTAACAGGTATATTAACCAATAAAATCCATAAACCGGCACAAGCAGCCAAAGCGGCTAAATCAAACCTTATGCCTTGGAAAAAGCTCCACCCAATTGTTTCACAGCCAGCAAAAATACCTGGAAAAAGTTTCCACAACGCAATTCTTAACAAAACAAATAAGCCCAAAAAGCTTAATACGATAATACTTGTTAACTTTAAACGAAAAATATCCCCTCTTTTATACACGCCCCAAACAGCTCCCAACAATACTAAAGCGGCACATATCTTATCTCCCCAATACGCCCCCAAAGACAAACTATCCATGGATCTTCTCCTTATACAATATAACTATTTTATATTATATAAAATAATTATTATAGTATAAGTATATACAATTAATAATAACTACATATTTTCAAACCAAATTTGAAACGCACACAAACATCTTACCGCTCGGTAAAAAAAGTTTGCTAAATACAAAGCAAAGTTATACAATATACATAAGCTGGGTTTTGGCCCGGTTTCCCGCATTTGTTTTAGCGGGGTTTTACCGTTTTATTTTACGCAAAAGGAGACTTCTCTAATATGGCTAAATTAGTTGCTATGGACGGCAACGGTGCAGTATCCCACGTCGCCCATGCTACCAACGAAGTAATCGCGATCTACCCGATTACCCCGTCTTCCACGATGGGTGAAATCTGCGACGCGAAAAGCGCCAAAGGTGAAACCAACATTTGGGGCAACGTTCCAATGGTGAGCGAGCTTCAATCCGAAGGCGGCGCTTCCGGCGCGGTGCACGGTTCTTTAACCGCCGGCGCTTTAACCACCACTTTTACGGCGTCCCAGGGTTTGCTGTTGATGATTCCCAACATGTATAAAATTGCCGGGGAACTTACGCCTACTGTATTTCACGTGTCTGCCCGTGCGGTAGCCACCACCGCTCTTTCCATTTTCGGTGATCATTCCGACGTTATGGCCGTGCGCCAAACCGGGTGGGCTATGCTCTGCTCCGACAACCCGCAGGAAGCCATGGATATGGCCCTGATTGCCCAAGCTTCCACCCTGCGCGCCCGCGTGCCTTTCTTGCATTTCTTTGACGGTTTCCGCACCAGCCACGAGCTGAACATGGTGGAACCCCTTACCAAAGAACAAATGCACGAAATGATTAACGACGAGTTAGTCGCCCAGCATAAATCCCGCGGTTTAAACCCGGAACACCCCACCGTGCGCGGCACCGCCGCCAACCCGGATGTGTACTTCCAGGAACGCGAAGCCGTAAACAAATTTTATAACGCCGTGCCCGGCATCGTAAAAGAAGAAATGGCCAAATTTGAAAAAATGACCGGCCGCAAATACGACCTCTTCCAATACGTAGGGGACGAAGACGCCGAACGCCTGGTAGTCATCATGGGTTCCGGTGCCGACGTGGCCCAAAACGCCGTGGAAGCCATGAAAGGCCAAAAAGTGGGCGTGCTTAAAATTAAACTCTTCCGCCCCTTCAGCATTGCGGACTTTGTGCGCGTAATCCCCAGCACGGTTAAGAAAATTGCCGTGATGGACCGCACCAAAGAACCCGGCGCCTTGGGCGAACCTTTGTTCCAAGACGTATGCGCCGCTTTCCTGACGGACGAAGCAAAAGCCAAATTCCCGGCTACGCCGCTTATCATTGGCGGGCGCTATGGTATCGGCTCTAAAGACTTTACCCCGTCTCACGTAAAAGCTATTTTTGACAACCTGGCCGCCAACGAGCCCAAAAAGAGCTTTACCGTAGGCATTAACGACGATTTAACCCACAACTCCCTGCCGGAAACCAAACTGGAAAACAAAGCCGCCAATGATATTTTTGCCGCTTTGTTCTACGGTTTAGGGTCCGACGGTACCGTAGGCGCCAACAAAAACACCATGAAAATCATCAGCGCCAACGGCTTCTTTGCCCAAGGGTACTTTGTGTACGACTCTAAAAAATCCGGCTCCATGACCACGTCTCACATCCGCTTTGGCAAAAAATACATTCGCGCCCCGTATTTAATCCAATCCGCTGATTTCATCGGCGTGCATATGTTTGACTTCCTGGATAAATACGACGTGCTGGGCAAAGCCAAAGAAGGCGCCACCGTGCTGATTAACGCCCCGTACAGCGCCGACGAAGTTTGGAACCACTTAACGGCCGAAGTGCAAAAAATCATCATTGACCGCAAACTGAAAGTGTACACCATTGACGCTTCCGAAATTGCGCTCAAAACCGGTATGGGCAGCCGCACCAACACCATCATGCAGACGGCCTTCTTCGGTATTGCGGGCGTAATCCCCACCGATAAAGCCATCGCCGATATTAAAGAAGCCATTAAGAAAACCTATTCCAAAAAAGGCGAAGAAGTGGTAAAGAAAAACTATGTAGCGGTAGACGCGGCCCTGGCCGGATTACACGAAGTAAAATACCCGGCTCAAGTCACCTCCACCCTGCACACCAAAGCCCCGGTTCCGGCCAGCGCCCCTGCCTTTGTAAAAGATGTTTTGGGCGAAATGATTGCCGGCCGCGGTGACGAACTGCCCACTTCTGCCATGCCGGAAGGCGGCGTATATCCTACTGCCACCACGCAGTATGAAAAACGCAACATCGCCATTATGGTACCCCAGTGGGATCCGAACACCTGCATCCAGTGCGGTTTCTGCTCCTTGGTGTGCCCGCATGCGGCCATCCGCATTAAAGCCTATGATGCGGCCGATTTGAAAGACGCTCCCAAAACCTTCAAATCCGCCGACGGCAAAGGCGATATTGCCGGCCTCAAATTCACCGTACAAGTAGCGGTGGAAGACTGCACTGGCTGCGGCGCCTGCGTATTTAACTGCCCAGCCAAAAACAAAGAAAACCCGGAAAAGAAAGCCCTCAATATGGTACACCAGCTTTCCGTACGGGAAGACGAAATCGACAATTTCGCTTTCTTCTTGGGCCTCAAACAAGCCGATGTAAAAACCAAGAAAGAATCCGTAAAAGGTTCCCAATTCCGCCAGCCGTTGTTTGAATTCTCCGGCGCGTGCGCGGGCTGCGGTGAAACCCCTTACGTAAAACTTTTAACCCAGCTGTTTGGCGACCGCTTGGCCATTGCCAACGCTACGGGCTGCTCCTCCATTTACGGCGGCAACCTGCCCACCACGCCTTATTGCAAACGCCCGGACGGCAAAGGGCCGGCGTGGTCCAACTCCTTATTTGAAGACAATGCGGAGTTCGGCTTGGGTATGCGCCTGGCTTTTGACCAGCTCAACCACGACGCCAAAGCCGCTTTAACCGCGGCCAAAGAAGGCGGTTTAAAAGAACACGCCGCTTTGATTGACACCATCTTGAATGCGGATCAATCCACCGACGCAGGCATTGAAGCCCAACGCAAAAACGTGGCGGATTTGAAAGCCATCTTGCAAAAAGGAGCCGAAAAAGGCTGCGAAGAATGCAAACGCATCTTGAGCCTGGCGGATTACCTGGTGAAGAAATCCGTCTGGATCTTGGGCGGCGACGGCTGGGCCTACGATATTGGCTACGGCGGTTTGGATCACGTCCTCGCCAGCGGCAAGAACATCAAAATCTTGGTACTGGATACGGAAGTATACTCCAACACCGGTGGTCAAATGTCCAAAGCTACGCCTTTAGGCGCCAAAGCCTTGTTTGCTGCGGGCGGCAAAACCATGCCCAAGAAAGACCTGGGTATGATGGCCATGACCTACGGCAACATCTATGTGGCGCAGGTGGCTATGGGTGCCAATATGAACCAAACCATTCAGGCCTTGGCGGAAGCGGATGCTTACGACGGCCCGGCTTTGGTAATTGCGTACTCCCACTGCATTGCGCACGGGATTGATATGTCCAAAGGTATGGGTGAAGCCAAACGCGCCGTACAAGCCGGCCGCTGGATCCTCTACCGCTTCAACCCCGAAGCCCGCTACGAAGGCAAGAACCCCTTGCATGTGGACAGCCCGCTGACGGCCCCCACCTTGCCTTTGGCCGATTATATGAGCGGCGAAAACCGCTTTAAAGGCTTAATGCGCGACAACCCGGAACTGGCACAGCAGTTAATTAAACGCGCCGAATCCGAATACGCCTGGAGACGCGACCTGTACAAACAACTGGCCGCTATGCAACCGGCGGAAAAGGTTGAAAAATAGTTTGAAGTAAGAGAAGTCTAAACCCCCCGGTTGGAATACCAACCGGGGGGTTTTATATGAATGACTTATTTTTTATACGTATTATACGTCGCTCCTCCTCCCTCCACCCCTGAAGAAGAAAGAGTATACCCCAAATCTTTACATAAAAAATTTTGCAACTCAGAATTCGCCAACGCACGGCAACCACGGCTTCCGTCTGATTTATAGGAAAGAGCAAAACCTGATATATTGTTAATATTATTCGGAAAAATTTCAATATAGCGGCCAGGAGTATCCGGATAAACAATATCCAAATGCCAATCATCGCATATATAACTAGGGTGGGGGATTTCCTCATCCAACTCACAAGGAAGAGAAATATCCAAATCAGATAGTTTGGAAGCCATTTGCCCATTTGCCATTTGATACACAATTTGAGCTTTCATAATACCATCCAATAAAATTTGGGCTTCTGCCACCCGGCTTTTTGCCACTGCTTTTTCATACAACGGTAAAGCTACCGCCGCCAATATGCCAATAATCAGTACCACTACCAAAAGCTCTATAAGCGTAAACCCGCCTATATGGCTTGTATTCTTGTTTTTCATACTCAACCCCTTTTTTGACTAAATTTGATTTCTAATCAAATTTATCAAAAAAAAAAAACAATACAAGCCCCCGTAAAATTTGCATAGCCTGCCGGAATGAGCCGCTACTCTTTTTCCCCCCCTTTTTGCTAGAATAACCCCAATAGGAGGACGCATGAAAACAATTAATGTGGCTGTTATCGGTTTTGGGTTTATGGGTAAAACCCACACCTATGGGTATAAAACCATCCCGTTATTTTACGAGCCTGATTTTAAAATTCATTTAGCCGCGGTTTGCGCCGGCCATTACCAAAATGCACAAGCCGCCAAAGAGCGCTACGGCTTTGCCCATGCCGCACATGATTTGGACGAAATTTTATCCCTGCCCGATATAGACGTTATAGACATCTGCACTCCCAACGCCCAACACACGCAAGCTATTTTAAAAGCGTTGGACGCCAAAAAACATATTTATTGCGAAAAACCCGTAGCCTGCGGCCCGCAGGAAACCGCCCGCATTTTGGCACACCCCAATTTAAACAGCGTAACCACGCAAACCGTTTTTAATAACCGCTTTACTCCGGCCGCCAAACTGGCCAAAGAATTTATGCAGCAGGAGCGCTTGGGGCGTATTTTATCCTTCCGGGCACACATGATTATGCCTTCCAACGTGGGCGCACAAAAGCCCATGCGCTGGCGCAACAGCCGCCAGGCGGCGGGCGGCGGAGTGCTGTACGACTTGGGCGCGCATGTAATGGATATGCTTACCTGGCTGGCGGGCCCCGTGGCCAGCGTTTACACCAAAAACCAAACCGCCTACGCCACCCGGCCGGACGAAAACGGCCGCCCCGTACCCGTGGATACGGACGACGCCTCCTACTCCGTCATTACTTTATCCAACGGCGCCGTAGGCACGGCCGAGGCCAGCAAACTGGCCACCGGTACCAATACGGATTTGTATATTGAAATTCACGGGGAAAAGGGCGCCCTAAAGCTGGACTTTATGGACCCAAACTGGCTGCACTTTTATGACGCGCAAGACCCGCACCCCGGCTACAAAAAGATAGAAACCGTTCAAAAATATCCCGCCGGGACGGACTTCCCCCCCGCGCGCCACCCCATGGGCTGGATACGCGCCCATGCGGATTGTTTATACGAATTTTTACGCGCAGTAAACGCACGCCGCCCGGCTACGCCTTCCCTGCAGGACGGGCTATATGTACAAAAACTGCTGGACGCTATGTACCAATCCGCCCAGGAAAACAAGGAAATCACCCTATGAACAAAAAACTGACTGTATTAATTGTTGTGCTTCTGGTATGTGCCTTGGTGTGGAGCTACCGCCAAAAACGCCGGGAACAGCTGGCCGCGGCACTGATAGCCGATGCCTACGCCGGGGACTTAATTGCCGTAAAGAACGACCTGGAAGACGGCGCCCCGCTGGACTATACCCTTTTGTTTGAGGATGAGGAACGCCAATATGCCGGGGCGGATTTTACCCCCCTGCACGCGGCAGCCTCCGGCGGGAATGAGGACATTATCAATTTACTGCTGGATGAAGGCCTTCCCATCAACGGGCAAACCCCGCACGGGTGGACGCCCCTTTTTGTAGCCGTGCGCGACGGCCGGGCCGAAGCCGCCAAACTGCTGGTTTTCCGCGGGGCCAACCCCAACCTGCCCACCGATACCGGCGCCACCCCGCTTATTATGGCGGTTACGCAAAAATTCCCTACCGAAAAGCAACGCCTGGATTTGGTAACCTATCTGTTAAAACGTGGGGCAGACCCTAAACTTACCACCCACACCGGGCTGGACGCGCTATTTTTTGCCGCCTCATACCAAAAAAACCCGGAACTGGTGGCCCTACTGTTGGAATACGGGGCCGACACCCAAACGGAAAATTACAAAAAGCTGTTAAAATTAACTAAAGAACGCAAAGACAAAGACAGCAAAAAAATAGCCGCCCTTTTGCAAAAAGCGGCAAAAACCAAAAAAAATTCCAAATAATTTTTTCCCCGCCCAACCGGCGGGGATTATTTTTTTAACGCACACTTGATTTGCCTTCCAGGCCTTGCCTACTTTCACCCCGCTTAGCACCACGTTATATTGTGGTGTGAGAGGAACTTTAAAGGCATTTTATGCTGGAAATAAAAGACCTGCTTTTATAATAAAAACCCCGGCATAGCCGGGGTGGAAAGGGGTTATTTTTTGCCGGATGGGCGGTCCCACGGGTTGTGGGCAGAGCGGCCGGTAAAAGGGTCACGCTCGTAATCTTGCACGGTTATGCGTGCCGTGCCGGCGGGCGGAACGGCGGCTTGGCGCCAAGGGTCCGGCTTTAAATCCTGGCGCATAAAATCGTTTAGGTGCTCCCAATAATACCACAAAGAATAAAACGCCAGCACCAAACACACCGCCGCCGCAAAATAAAAAAGCGTGCCCAGGGCCGTGTCCCACTCCAAAAGGCCTAAAGGCTTTAACATATAATACCAGTCCCCCGGCGTGCCCGGGCCCGAAGAGCTAATCATATCGGAAGACGTAAGGCGAAGCGTCATGGCGCGGGCATCGGCGCAATAACGGGCGGTGGAATACCAACACGCCGCCCAATAATACCATACCCCTACGCTAAGCCACCTCCCCCCCGGTATCCGCCAGCACACCCACAAAAGGAGCGCCGGGAGCAGCACCTCCGCCGCCGGCCCCGCCCATAAGCTGACGGTTTGGCTGTGGCTTAACATCCAGCCAATGCGGTGGGCAAATTCGTGCACTAAATAAATGGGTAAATAAATAAACACATTATCAAACAGATACTTTAGCGGCGCCGCGTCTTTCCATAAAAAAACCAGCCAGGAAGCCAAAGCCACCCCCAGCAGGGAAACCCACGTCCATTTAAAAGTGAGCGGGCTTTGGCGGGTGGCATCTATAAAAGAAAACACCGCCCTACAGGCATTTTTTATTGTTTGCAGCATAACTTATATCCGCCTACCAAAAAAATGATTACAGGTTATTTCACGGCTTTTTTACGGTGCTGTTCGGCCGCTTGTAAACTAAACACGCAGCCGCAATATTGCTGGGAATAAAAATTCAGCTCTTTCCATACAGCCCGGCGGGCCTCTTCCAGCCCGTTGCGCCGCCAGTTTGTTTCATCGTAATGTACGCCTTGCGCCTGGCAAGCCGCACGTCCGGCCGCGTTTACCTGCTGCATGTCTTTATAGCGTGATACACCCAACACGGAAGAAATTTCCTCAAACCCGTGCGCCTTGGCATATTGGGCCGCTTTTTTAAGGCGCATAAAAAAGCACACGCTGCAGCGTTTGCCGCGTTCGGGTTCGTTTTCCAGCCCCTTTACCAGGCGGCTCCATTCTTCGGGCTCGTAAGGAAGCTCCACAAACGAAATGCCAAAATGTTCACAGGCGCGTTTTTGCTCGTCGCGGCGTTTTTCATATTCACTAAGCGGGTAAATATTGGGATTATAAAACAGTATCGTAATATCCAGCCCCAAAGCCGCCGCGCGGGCCAATACCCCGCCGGAACACGGAGCGCAACAAGAAAGCAGTAACAATTTTTTATTTGGCATATAGTATAGTGTAGCAAAATAAAAAATACCCGGCAGTGCGTCTACCGGTACGGGGCCGTACAACCGTTTTGTTTACCCCTCGCGCCATTATCTATATAAATTTTTGCCTACATATCACGCCGCTTAAAAGAGGATTGGAACATAAAAAACCCGCCGGCTTTTAGTGCCGGCGGGTTTAGTCCAATAATATCTAACTATTCGGCGTCTTTGGTATCTTCTTCTTGCGTTTTAAAAGAATCTTGCAAGAGCTGGCCGAGCGTGGGGCGCGGGGCCTGTTTAAGATACTGGGCTACCACTTTGCGGTTTTGAACCTGGTCATATTTTTTGACCGAGAGGTTCACCGTGAAAGTTTCCGGGTTTACGCCCACTACCAAAGCGGGGATTGTATCGCCTTCTTTGGCGATAAAATCGCGGCCCATTTCAAAGGGGCTGATGAAGCCTTTGGTATTATTTTTGCCGATGGTGCATTCCACCCCTTCTTCGGACACTTTGGTAATAGTGGCTTTAACGGAGCTCTTGTACGGATAGCGGCGTTTCAAAGCGTCGGCCGGGTTGAGGAACAGCTGTTTTAAACCAAATTCCAATTTGGGGGTTTCTTTATCCAAGTGGATTAATTTGGCTTTCAAGCGTTGCCCGCGGCGGAAGTTGGTAATGGCAGTTTCAGGGTCTTTCCAGGCCACGTTTTCCAGGGTTACAATGCCTTCAATGCCGTGGAAGCGAAGGAACAGTTTGTCCTTATCCACTTTGGCTACCACTACGCGAAGCACATCTCCTTCTTTAATTTCGCTTAACACTTGGGCACGGCGCACGGCTTCGTCTTCTTCCAACACTTGTTTGCGGGAAATGATGAGTTTCTGTTTTTCTTTAGAAAATTCAACAATCTGGGCTTTAATTTTGGCGCCCACCGGCAAATAATGTTTATAAGCGGTGTGCAGTTCAGACAAGGAAAGCGGCATAAACCCGCTTACGCCAAAAACTTCCACAATATAACCGCCTTTTACCGTTTGCAAAATAACGCCTTTTACGCGTTCTTTGGCTTCATAAGCTTTTTTGCATACGTCCCAGCCCAAATATTCCAGGGCTTTTTTGTGGGATAAAATGGCCGGTCTTTCGTCGGAGCCTTTTTTAACCAGTACGGCGGAAACCTTATCGCCGGCAACCGGCAATGTTTTTCCGTCAAAATCAGACACGGGGATAGCCCCTTCTTTTTTGGTTCCGGTATCTACTAAAATATTATCTTGCGTTACCTGTACAACGGTTACTTCTACAATTTCCCGTTTGTTCAGTTTCTCCGATAAAGACTCTTGCTGCGCAATTAACTGGTCCATCGTCATTTCTTGTTCGTTAATTGTTTCTTCCGTGGTTTTAATTTCTTCGTTTGTGGTCATAAGTCCTTATTTACAGTCCGTCGCATAGTGCGGACTGCGTAATCCTCCGTTAGATATTAATTGATATGATTGCTTCCATTATTTCGTTTGAAAAACGTTTATACTGCTCTTTCAGTTCCTGGTTAGGGTCCACCTGAAAGTGCATAACCGTACCAAATTTTACCCGTATTCTGCGCACCCACGGCCACCCGAAAGTGCCTTCCACCTTCACGGGCAGCACCGGCGCCTGCGTGTGGTACACCAAGTAACCAATGCCGTTTTTGGGTTTGCGGGGTTTGCCGTCTTTAGAGCGTGTGCCCTCGGGGAACATCACAATGCTTTGCCCCTTTTGCAACGCGTGAACCACTTCTTTTAGGGCGCCAAAATCACCAATGGTACGGGTCCGGTCCACCGGGATATAACCGCTGCGGCGGAAAAACCACCCCAGCCCCGGCACGGAAAATAATTCTTTCTTGGCAACAAAGCGGGAATCTCTCACCAACCCGGCAAACGCGCCGATGGCCGGCGGATCTGCATTGGAAAGGTGATTTCCCGCTATAATGAGGGCCCCGGTTTTGGGGATGTTTTCCAGCCCCTCAACCTTAAAGTCATAACAGGTTTTAAAAAAGATCCTTGCTATTAATTTTACCAAATTAAGAAGCATACTGGGAAATCTTCTCCGTCACAAAGTCTATCACTTGCTGCATATTCAGGCGGGAGGTATCCACCACCACGGCATCTTCGGCCGGTTTAAGCGGGGCCACCGCCCGGTGGCTGTCGCGCCAGTCCCGCTCTTTAATAAGAGCCAAAATGGCGTCGTAATCGGCCGCTTTGCCGGCCTCTTGCAATTGTTTTACGCGGCGCTTGGCGCGTTCCTCGGCGGAGGCGTCCAAATAAAACTTGATGTCCGCATCCGGAAACACCACCGTGCCAATATCGCGCCCTTCCATCACCACGCCGCCGTTTTGCCCCACCTCGCGCTGGCGCCGGGTTAAAACGGCGCGGGCTTCTTTATTGGTGGATACTTTACTGGCCACGTTGCCCACTTCTTCCAAATGCAGTTTAGGGCCTAAAAATTCCCCGTCTACAAACATTTTAAGCGCGCTGGAGGGCTGGCGTTCAAACGTAAATTTTAAATTTTGCGCCAAGGCCAGCACTTCATCGTGGGAGGCAGGGTCAATGCCTTTTTCAAATACTTTATAGGCCAAGGCACGGTACATTTCCCCCGTGCTTAAAAATCCATAACCCAACTTGGCCGCCACGGCCAACCCCACGGAAGATTTCCCGGTGCCGGCCGTGCCGTCTATGGCGATTAACAAACCATTTGCACGCATGATTAATTTTCACCCGCTACGGATAAGCTGTCCGTTACCCCGCGTATGGCCAACATAATGGCATCCGGAGAGGTGGCCGCAGACGTGGCGGTTTCCATATCAATGGCACCTTCCTGATACAGTTTGGCTAAGGCCTGGTCAAAGGTTTGCATACCGTAAAATGCGCCGTTTTGCATTTGCTTTTGTATATCGCTGTGTTTGTTTTCCATAATCAGCTTGCGGATTTGCGGGGTGGAAACCATAATTTCCAGCGCGGGACGCATGCCGGGTTTAATGGTGGGCAGCAAACGCTGGCACACAATCCCGCGGATGAGTTCCGAAAGTTGCAAACGCACCTGCGCATGCTGTTCCACCGGGAAGGCGTCCGTCAAGCGCGAAAGCGTCTGCGTTACGTTTACCGTGTGCATGGTGCCCAGCACCAACTGCCCGGTTTCCGCCGCGCTGATGGCGGCCTTCATTACTTCGCCGTCGCGCAATTCACCGATTAACACTACGTCCGGGTCCTGGCGCATGGCCGCGCGCAAAGCGCTGGTGTAAGAAGGCGTATCCACCCCCAGCTCCAGCTGGCTGATGATGCAGCGGTTTTCGGTATGGATAAATTCCACGGGGTCTTCAATCGTTAAAATGTGGCCGGTGCGGGTTTGGTTAATATAGTCCACCATGGCAGCCAAAGTGGAAGTTTTACCGGAGCCCGTCATACCCGTTACCAAAATTAAACCACGGCGGTTTTCGGCCATTTTTTTAAGCACGTCCCCCGGCAGGTGGAATTCTTCAAAGGTAGGAATTTTGAGCGGAATGTGGCGAATAGCCATACAAATTTTGCCCATTTGGCGAAATACGTTAAAACGAAAGCGCCCATAGGATTTGGCATCCAAGGAAAAGTCCACCGAGCTGTACTGCTCAAAAATTTTACGTTCGCGGTCCCCCATACAGGCATAGGCCATTTTTTTGGCTTCATCGTTGGGGATGAAGCTGTCGTCAATGGGTTTTATTTGACCGTTCAAACGCACAAACGCGTTGGAATTGCCGCGAATATGCAAACCGCTGGCGCGGTTATCCACTACCGTTCTAAGCAAACTTTGCAAACCTACTGCCATATAATCTCCCTCCGGGTTATTATTTCCGTCCCTTTCTTCTTCTTAAAAATGCCGGTATAAGCATTTCGTCTTCCGGCGTGTTGGTTTTGGGTTCATCAAACCCCAGCAAGACGGTTTCCTGCCGCATGGGCCGTTTTGCGCTTCCGGCCGTTATATCCGGCAACGGACGGCGCACATTATACAAATTGGCTTTTTCCGCGCTGAAACCGGTGGCTATTACCGTTACTTTAAATACTCCGTTTAGCGAGGAATCATACGAGTGGCCAAACATGACAATGGAATCGTTGCTGGCATATTGGCGGATTAAATTCATCACTTCCCCCTGCTCCAGCAAGGTTAAATCTTCCTCCGCCAAAAAATGCACAATAAAACCTTTTGCACCGCGGATATCAGCATTTTCTAAGAGTGGGGAAGAAATGGCCTTTTTTACCGCCTGTAAATGGCGGCCCGGCCCGCTGGCTTCCCCAATGCCGATAAGCGATTTGTGCGAATTGCACATCACTTTGCGTATATCGTTAAAATCAATATTTACCTCACCCGGTTTGGTGATTACTTCCGATATGCCCTGCACCGCCTGCAAAAGTACTTCATCCACCATTTTAAATGCATCGCGGGAGGAGGTTTCCGGGTCTACATTGGCAAAAAGTTTTTCGTTCGGAACGATAATCATGGAGTCTACGTACTTTTGCATTTCTTTAATGCCTTCGTCGGCCTGTTTTTCACGCACGTAGCCTTCAAAATTAAACGGGCGCGTTACCACGCCGATAACCAATAAATCATTCCCATATAAATCTTTGGCCAGTTTAGCCAAATACGGCGCCACGCCCGTTCCCGTTCCGCCGCCCATACCGGCCGTAATAAACAGCAAATCACACTGGCCGATAATCAGCTTTAGTTTTTCTTCGGATTCCTGCGCCGCCAGCTTGCCGCGTTCCGGGTCTCCCCCCACGCCCAAGCCTTTGGTAATTTTTTCGCCCACTTGCACCAAATAAGGGGCTTTGTTGCGGCGCAAGTCTTGCGCGTCTGTATTAACGGCAATAAAATCCACGCCTTTCAGGCCGCTTTCCACCATGTGGTTAATGGCATTACCGCCGCCGCCGCCCACGCCAATTACTTTTATTTTGGCTTTTTTGCTTTCAAACGAGTCGGCCGGCATAAATAAATCTTTCATAAAAAGCCTCCTCAACCGCCAAACAGGTTGAAGTTTTTAAACGCTTTGCCAATTTTGCCAAAGAAAGAAGAATCTTTTTCAAATCCGTCGCGGGAATATTCCTCCATACCGGCGCCCTGGCAAGCATATAAAGCAAGCGCCATGGCGGTGGAATATTTAGGGTCAAAAAATTCTTCGTCAGAGGTTAACAAATCGCGCTGCACTCCGCCCAGGCGCACTTCTTTCATACCCAGGATGTTAATGCAATGGTCCGTTACGCCCGGCAGCAAACTGCCGCCGCCGGTAAGAACGCCCAGCATGGGGTAATCTTTATAGCCGGATTGTTCCACGCACCGGCGGATATATTCAAATAATTCCTCCGTGCGGGGCTGAATAATATCCAAAATAAAACTTTTTTTAATATTGTGCACGGTGCGCCCGTCCAACGAAGGAACCGGGATTTCGCCGTCCTCGTCCAAAGACGTGGGGAAAGACACGCCGTATTTTTCTTTAATGTCCTGCGCGTTTTGGCGGCTGGTGCGAAGCCCGCAGGAAAGGTCCCTCGTAATCAAATCGCACCCGTAAGGGATATCGCGCGAGAATTTTAAAATCCCGTCAATATAAATACCGACGGACATTGTCTCCCCGCCTAAATCTATAATCATGGCGCCCAGTTCTTTTTCTTCCTGCGTAAGCACCGCATCCCCCAGCGGAACCAACCCGTATACAATATTGTCTATCCGGTAGCCGGGGCGCTGTATGGCTTTGGCCAAGTTATTTAAATGGGTGGAAGAACCCGTGGTAATATGCACGTCCACTTCCAGCAAGGAGCCTTCCATCCCCTCCGGGTTGGAAATGCCTTTTTGCTTGTCTATGGCAAAACCTTGGGGAATAACGTTGATAATTTCGTTATCGTTTTTAATGGGCATGGCTTTGGCGTTTTCTATAGCCAGGGCCATATCCGCCTGGGTAATTTCTTTATCTAAACGGGAAATATTATATGTGCCGTGGTTGGAAAAAGATTCCAAATGTGCACCGCGCACGCCAACTATCAGGGTGGAAACGTCTTGGTTTAATTCGCGCTCTATGCTGCCCAGCGCATGCTGTACGGCGGCGGAAGTTTCGCGTATATCCAGCACCACGCCGCCGCGCAAGCCTTTGCAGGGCACGCTGCGCCCCGCCAATACCTGCAAGGTGCCGGTTTCATAATCCTGGGCGGCGGCAATACAAGTTATTTTTCCGCTGCCCATATCCAAACCTGCAATAATATTTGTTTTTGCCATAAAACAACCCCTAAATCCATTATAAAACTTATTAGTCAATCTGTGTTAAAAAAACTTGTCCGTTTTCAAAAAAGCGAAAGTCCATCTTCTGCGGGCCTTTTTCGTTTCGGCGGCACCAGTCTATAATTTGGGCCGCGCGGCGGGATTTTTCTTTCAGCTGCCGGGCCGGGCCAAATTCTATCACGGTGCCGTCCGGCATATGCATGGATACTTCGTCCTTCGTCAAATTAAACCGCAAAAACGCAAAGGAAAGTTCCTTTTCCAACCGCAGCGTATTTTGCACCAGTTCCACAAACTCGCCGGAGAGTTTTTCCGGCACGGTGCCTTCCAGCTCCACAAAGGGGACGGGGTTTTCAAAAACGGCCGAGTCGTCGGTATAAACCGTACTGTCGCTGTCAATATAACGCACGGCGCCGCCGGGCAACACAAATTTGGCCACCGGGGTGCGCCGCTGCACTTTTATTTTTAACGCGCCCGAAAACAGCCCGCGGCTTACATCCACCCCGCGCAGCATGGGGTATTTTTTCGTCAGCTGTTCCTGCAAGGCGGCCGCCTGTTTAAGCGTAAACGGCTTATTTAATTTGCCTTGGCCCAAGCTTTGCAATTCTTTATATAAATCGCCGTCCACCCCGCGCACTTCCAGCGTTTTGGGCTGCCAGTTAGACAAGTCCGACGAGGCATACGCCTTATAGCCTTTGCTTAAGCCTATGCAAACCGCCGCTAAAATAAAAAGGGAAAACAAAAGGATAAAAAAAAGTTTTAAGCCCCTACCGCGCCGCCGGGGAGTTCTTTTAACAAAAGATGACGGCCGATAGTAATCATACTTTTTCATGTGCTTAAAACCAAAAAAGAAAAATGGGCGGAAAGGGAGTTGAACCCTTAAGGACTTTCGTCCACACGGTCCTGAGCCGTGCGCGTCTGCCATTCCGCCACCCGCCCATCACAAAATATATTATAGAAAATTTTTCAAATTCTTGCCAGTTTTTTTATCCCCTCGTAAAAGGACGAAAAAAACCAACGTTTTTGGCGCGTTAAAAACGTATTTTATTTTTAAAATTTTTTTCCATTTCGCGGTTTAAATCCCGCTTTTTAATGGATTCGCGCTTATCAAACAAATGTTTCCCTTTAGCCAAGGCCAGCTTTATTTTGGCCCAACCGTTTTTAAAATACACCTCCAGCGGCACCAAGGCATAACCTTTTACTTCCGCCTTGGAAGCCAGCTTGCGTATTTCTTTTTTATTAAGCAGCAAACGGCGGGGGCGGGTGGGGTCCGGCTCGGTCAGCGAATTAAATTTATACGGCTTTACGTGCATATTATACACATACGCCTGGCCGTTTTCCACCCGCACAAACGCCCCCTCCAGGCTGAGTTCTTTCTGGCGGATGGATTTTACCTCCGCCCCCAAAAGCTCCAGCCCGGCTTCAAACGTTTCTTCAATAAAAAACTCGTGAAACGCTTTGCGGTTTGTGCATACAATTAAAACGGATTGCTTGCTTGGCATGGATATATGATAGCAAATTTTAAGACGGTAAAAATGCCGCAGAAAAACCCTTAAAAACCCATAAAAAAGCCCCCGTTTAAGCGGGGGCTTTATCTCAACACAACAAGCTTATTTATCCGTTACGTAATGGCAGCCGATGGATTTGGGGTTCTTTAAAGCCGCATACGTAATAAGCAGCGCCGTTTGCACACCGTTGCGCAAGTCCAGCAGTTCCTGGCACAACGCATTGCCTTTGTAAAAGGTGTCAATTTCGTTATGCAAATGGCGCAGGATTTTTTCCGCACGGCTTAAATGGGTGCGGCTGCGCATTAAACCCACGTAGTTCCACATGGTGCTTTTTAAGGTGGCCAAATCCTGCTTGACCAGGTTAATGTCCGGCGTTTCCTGCGGGACGACCCACTCCTTAGGCTGCGGCAGGCAGAAGGTTTGCGTGGCAATGTCTTTTGCGTCCGCCTCGGCGCACAGGTAGCCCATGGCAACCGCTTCCAGCAAAGACGTGCTGGCCAAACGGTTGGCGCCGTGGTAACCCGTGCAGGCGGTTTCCCCAATGGCGTTTAAATTTAAAATATTGGTGCGCCCCTGCGGCGTGGCATACACCCCCCCGCAAAAATAATGCGCGGCGGGTACCACGGGGATGGGTTCTTTGGTTAAGTCCACCCCCGATTCCAAACATTTTTTATAAATAGCCGGAAAACGGTTTTTGGTAAATTCGGCCGGTTCGTGCGTAATATCCAGGTATACGCAATCGTGCGAAGTTTTTAAGCGTTCCTCTTCAATAGCGCGCGCCACAATATCACGCGGGGCCAAGTCCTTCAGTTCATGATAGCGGGGCATAAACGCTTCCCCGTTTACGTTGCGCAAAATGGCGCCTTCCCCGCGCAGAGCCTCGGAAATTAAAAAGTTTTTTCCTTTGGCAAACACGGTGGGGTGGAATTGCACAAATTCCATATTCATTACACGCGCACCCACGCGGTAGGCCATGGCCACGCCGTGGCCGTAGGCATGGTCGGAATTGGTAGTATGGCGGTATACCTGCCCCACGCCACCCGTGGCCAAAATGGTTTTTTTGGCTTCAATGGCGTACACCTCCCCGGTGCGGTTATCCAGCACATAAGCACCAAACACGGTAAGCGGGTGGTAACGGTCCAAAATATTGGTGGAAGAGTGGGACAGCGTTAATAAATCAATGGCGGAGGTATACTCCTTAACCGTAATAAGCGGGTTAGCCGTTACCGCTTTTTGAATAGCGGTAAGCAGGGCGTGGCCGGTGGTATCCTTGGAATAAATAATGCGGTTTTTGCGGTGGGCGCCTTCACGCGTAAAGCGCAGGTTGCCTTTTTCGTCCCGGTCAAAATTGGCGGGGGCTTCTTTTAAAAAAATTTCTTTAATGGCTTTGCAGCCCGCTTCGGAAAGGGTGCGCACGGCCTCATCATTACATAAATGGGCGGTGGCCATTTGTACGTCTTCCAATAAATCCTGCATGACCAAGTTGGGCTCGTACACAATGCCGCCTTGGGCTAAATCACTGTTCGCGTCGGACAAAGGGCCGCAGCACAACATAATGGTGTGCAGGCCTTTTTTGGCGGCCTGGTGCGCATACACGCAGCCGGCTACCCCGGCGCCAATAACCAAACAATCCGTTTTTATTGTTTTCATATATATATTATATATAATTAGGAGGATTTACAGCCAAAAACAACTTGCTTTTTTGTTTTTATTTTATTATTATATATACCCCTGTTTTGCAAGCGTGTGTGAAATTTGATATAATTTTTATGTAAGAAAATTCTCCTGTGCCTGAAAAAGACGCAGAACAATTTTTAAAAAAAAGGAAAATAGGAGAAACAAAACAATGAAAAGAATGAATAACATCCTGGAAGCTTTAGCCAAAGCGTTGGTAAAAGTAGGAGAAAACGTCAGCGGCTCTAACTACATGATGTCTCATCACAACTAATCCAAACGAAAGTTTGGACTCTAAGTAAGCAGTTTGAAGCCGGTTAGACAGCCCCGGCGGACAGGTGAGAAGAATATTCTTCCTCCTGTCTAAAACAGCCGAAACAATTTATCCCCATATTACGCGGCCTTCAAAAGGCCGCGTTTTTATTTTCCCGTTTACAGGCATTGCATACCCAACAAAATGGGGAAGCGGCATTTCTTTTAAAATGTCATTTGCAGCCGCAAAAGCCAAGAAAGAGCCACCAGTTCCGGCCGGGGAAATGATGTTTGGCCAGCGCTTTAAAATAAAAAGCCGGCCCTGACAGGCCGGCTTTCAAACACAAAACTTATATTACGGCTTCGTGCAGGAAGAACCGCTGCAGTTGGAGTAACCGGCACTGATACAGAAATCCGTATTGCCGGTGCAGGAGTCTTTCAGTATGGCATTGCCTACGCCGCAGTCTATGGGGATATTTATTTGATAATTTTCCCCACCGATACGGCTTACCACAATATTGCTGCCGTTGCGGCTAATGGTAAAGCGGCCTTCCAAATTAATAGAATTGGTACCCATTTGGTATCCGCTTGCCGTGCTGCTGGTATCAATATCCAGCTGCGTCCACGGGGTGTTAAACGTTCCGCACTCGCCATAGCGTTCATAATCAGCCCGGGCCAAGGCTTGGGCAATTTGGTGCCCCATATTTAACCCTTCCGTAAATTTGGCGCGTTCCACCGTGCGTTTATAACCGCCCAAACCAATGGAAGCGATAATGGCTATAATTACCACTACGGCCATCAACTCGGCCAAAGTAAAACCTTTTTTCATAAAATCCCCTTATTATAAAGATATATAGATAATTATACTCTTTTTTAGCCTTCTTTCAAGCTAAGCCGAACCCGGCGGGTTATTGAATATTCCCCAAAAAACCGATATACTATACAAAGATTTATCAAGGAGATTTTTATGAAAAACCAACAAGGGTTTACCTTAATTGAAATGTTAGCCGTTGTGCTAATTATCGGTATTTTGGTTTCCGTAGCGTTGCCGCAGTATAAACGCTCAGTAGTGCGGGCGGAAGCGATGGAAGCGCTTTCCAACGTAAAAACGCTGCAGGATTCCGCCCTGCGCGCCAAAGCGGCCAGCCCCTCCCGCACGGCGCCCACTACGCTCAACCAGCTGGATGTAGACTTTTTTGACGCCAGCGCCAAGGACTCTTCCAACTTTTCCTTTGGCCGCTATAATTACACCATGGCGGCCGATAAAATAACTGCCAGAAAAACCACCGGCAGCAATACCTATTCCTTTCAGGCTTATTACCCGGATTTGAACGGCATAGGCGGGCAAATTACCTGCTCGGCCGATGAAAATACCATCTGGCTGTGTGAATCTATGTGTTTGGAAACCGCCAGCGGCGGCTGCACAATGAAAAACGGTGAATATGTAATTAACTAAATATTTCCGAACTAAACCAAAAACCCCGCCTTTAAGCGGGGTTTTTTGTTGGGTAAATTACTTTTTTTTCTTTCGGCCAAACAGTTTGGAAAACGCCTTTTTTACCAAGTTTTTTAAGCCCTTTTTTGCGCCTTCTTTTTTGTTTTGCCGGGCGGCTATGTCACGCTGTTTTTTAAGGGCCCGTTTGGAAGCCCCCACCCGAGTAATACGGTGTCCGCCAAAATTATTTTTAGGCTGGGCCTGGTGTGAGGCGGCAGGCTGGCGGCGGGGTTTGCGCGGGGTTTGCTTTTTGGCGGAAGGGACTACCAAAGTGTCAGTCGCCAAAATAACACGCGGTTTGTAATTTTCCTGCCGGGCAGAGCGTTTTTCCTCCCGTTCTTCTTCCCGGCGGTGGCCGCCCGATGTGCGCCCGCGGCTGCGGCCGCGTCCTTCTTCCTGCGCTACAAATTTGGGGGCAGGCAGCGGTTCTATGGTCTTTTCCACCAGTTTAACGGGGGTAGAAAATTGGGCAACTTCGCTAATTTCACGCCATTTGTCTTCATCGCCCGCTATAAAGGAAACCGCACACCCCACCGAACCCGCACGCCCCGTGCGGCCAATGCGGTGGATGTAATCTTCCGGGCATTGGGGCAAATCGTAATTAATTACGTGGCCGATGTGGGGCACGTCTATACCGCGGGCGGCCACGTCCGTAGCCACCAAAACGGGGAGCATCCCGTCGCGGAAAGAATCCATCACCTGTTGGCGGCGGTTTTGGCGCAAATCCCCGTGCAGGGCATTGGCTTTGATACCGTACATTTTAAGCTGTTTGGCCAAGCGGTCCGCCCCGTGTTTGGTGCGCACAAAAACCAAAATGGAACCTTTGCGGGTTTTTAACTCGTGAATAAGCTGGGGCAGTTTTTCCCGCACGCCCAGGCAAATAATTTCCTGGCTTACCAAATCCACCGTGGACGTAACAGAGCCTATCTGCACGCGCACCGGGTCCTTTAAATACTGGGCCGCCAGGGATACAATTTCCTTAGGCATTGTGGCGGAAAAAAGCAGGGTTTGTTTGCCGTTTTCTGGCAGAATATAGGCAATGGTTTGTATATCATCCCGGAATCCCATATCCAGCATGCGGTCGGTCTCGTCCAATACAAAATAGCGCACGTCGCTCAAATCAATGGTTTTGCGCTTCATATGGTCAATCACGCGGCCGGGGGTGGCGATAATAAAACGGGGGTGTTTTGCCAGTTTGGTTATTTGGCGGTCTATATTATCCCCGCCAATAACCAGCACGGAAGTAAAGCGCGGGTCTTTATCTACCAGTTCACGCAGGGCTTCATAGGTTTGCTGGGCCAGTTCCCGCGTGGGGGAAAGCACCAGCGCGCTGCCGCCTTCTTCTTTTTCCATACGGGTTAAAATAGGCAGTAAAAACGCAAAAGTTTTGCCGGTGCCCGTTTGGGCGGTGCCCAGCACGTCGCGCCCTTGCAGGGCGGGTTCAATG
Organism: uncultured Elusimicrobiales bacterium; assembly: GCA_944327085.1. Classification (GTDB taxonomy): domain Bacteria; phylum Elusimicrobiota; class Elusimicrobia; order Elusimicrobiales; family Elusimicrobiaceae; genus Avelusimicrobium. The sequence goes on from CALVGG010000006.1 coordinate 111,240, forward strand.
GCCTGCGCCTGAATGGGCGTAGGCGTGGTAATGCCCAAGCGGTGTAACGCTTTTTGTAAAAACTCGGGCAAGATGCTAAAGTCTTTCATTGTATTAATAATCCTTATGTTTTGACTAATCGGCGTGCAAAAGGGCTTGGCATTGTTCGTTTAAGGAAAGCCATTCTTCTTCACGCTTGTTCAGTTCGTCCGTCAGCAGGGCAAGCTCTATGCTGCCGTCTGCCGAATACTGTGCCACTAACTGTTGTTCCAGTTGGGCTTTGCGGGCGGATAATTTTTCTATTACTTTATCCAATTCCCGTATTTGTTTTTTAAGCGGGGCCGCTTCCGCACGGCGTTTGGCCGCGTCTTTACGCTGGCGCTCTTTGCCGGATATTTTATCGCTGGCGGCGGTGGCCCCTTTGCTGCCGTTAAGCAGCTGGTTTTTGTAGTCTTCCAAATCACCGGTAAAGTTTTGGCAGGTGCCGCCGCGCACAATCCAAAGCGTATCACACGCCAGTTCTATAACGTGCAAATCGTGCGTGATAAGCACCACGGCGCCCTGGTACTCGTTAAGGGCTTCCAACAGCGCCTGGCGGGATTGAATATCCAGGTGGTTGGTGGGTTCGTCCAAAATAAGCAGGTGTGGGGCGTCTTTAGTAATCAGTGCCAAAAGCAGGCGGGATTTCTCCCCCCCGGACAGTTTGCCAATTTCCGTATCGGACTTGGCTTTATTTAACCCAAACGCCCCCAGCTGCGCGCGGATTTGCGTTTCGCTGGCGCCGGGCATTACTTCGGCCAGTTGCTCAAAGGGGGTTTTGTCCACGTCCAATTCTTCCGTTTGGTGTTGGGAAAAATAGGCAATCTTCATTTTTTTGGCGGTAGTCATGCGCCCGCTCATCAGTAACAACCGGTGGGACAGCACTTTTGCCAAGGTGGATTTACCGTTTCCGTTGGCCCCCAAAAGGGCAATGCGGTCATCCTGCTCTATACGCAGGTTTAAGTTGGAAAGAACCGGTTTCTCGTCATAGCCCGCCACGCCGTTTTCTATGGAAATTAAAGACTGGGTAAGCCGGGTGGGAGACGGAAACTGAAAGTGCACTTCCGGGTCTTTGGGGATAGGGGGTACCTCCCCCATTTTTTCAATCATCTTAATGCGGCTTTGCGCCTGCTTGGCCTTGGTGGCCTTATAGCGGAAGCGATCCACAAAAGACTGCAAATGCGCCACCACGCGCTCGTGCTTGGCGGCGGCCAGGCGTGCGCCTTCTATGGCGGCGGCGCGGGTGCGCTCAAACTGGTCATAATTGCCGTTATAAAGCTTTAATTTGGCGTCTTCCACGTGGATGATTTTATCGCACAGCAGGTTTAAGATGTGCCGGTCATGGCTGATGATGAAAATGGTTTTATCCAAACGGCTTAAGTAGTTTTCCAGCCAGACGGAGGTTTCCAAATCCAGGTGGTTGGTGGGTTCGTCCAGCAGTAAACAGTTACTGGGGGCATATAAGGCGGCCGCCAAACAGGCGCGCACCTGCCACCCGCCGGAAAACTCTTTTAAAGGGCGGTTGAAATCTTCGTTCACAAACCCCAGCCCGCTTAAAATGGCGCTGGCACGCGCGGTGGCACTGTGCGCGCCTAAATTTTCCATACGTTCAAATACTTCGGCCAGGCGCTCGCCGGAAATGGACGGGTCCTGCGATTCTTTTTCCAAGGCGGTCAGTTCTTTATCGGCCGCCAATACAAAAGGGAGGAGTTTTTGGGAAGGGTCCGCTATATCCTGCGCCACGGTAACAATTTGGGTGCCGCGGGAAATATCTATCTTTCCCCCATCGGGTGAAAATGCCCCCATAATCAGCTTAAAGAGGGTACTTTTTCCGCAGCCGTTTTGGCCCACCAGGCCCACTTTTTGCCCGTCTTGTATCATTACGGAAGTATCTTCAAACAAAGCGCGCAGGCCAAAGTGGAAGGAAAGATTTTTGATGTCTATCATAACGTAGTATTTATATTTTACTAAATTATAAGGAGTGTGGGCGGCACGCCCGGCGCTATAAACGAGAACGGCCCCCCTTTTGGGGAGGCCGTTTCCTCTTTGCATAGTAAAGCAAGGAGGTCTCGTGAAAATTAATA
>CALVGG010000007.1 GCA_944327085.1 uncultured Elusimicrobiales bacterium
CTGCCAAGCCGGGCAATTCTTACGGTGTAAAATAACCGGGCCCGCTTACGCAAGCCCGGTTTGTGAAACTAAATTTCTTTCCTAAAGGAATTTGCCGTCTTATTTAGCTAGTCTGCCAAGCCGGGCAATTCTTACGGTGTAAAATAACCGGGCCCGCTTACGCAAGCCCGGTTTGTGAAACTAAATTTCGTTCCTAAAGGAAATTGCCGTCTTATTTAGCCAAAGCTACCAAGCCGGGCAATTCTTTCCCTTCCACAAATTCCATGCTGGCGCCGCCGCCGGTGGAAACGTGGGAGAGTTCCTTCTGGTTGAATTTGCCTTTTTTCAGCACGTTTACGCTGTCCCCGCCGCCGATGATGGTGGTGGCGCCGGCTTTGGTGGCGTCAATCATGGCTTGGGCAATGGCAAAGCTGCCTTTGGCAAAATTCGGGAATTCAAACACACCCATAGGCCCGTTCCAGAAGATGGTTTTGCATTTGAGGAGTTCTTCGCGGAACGCAGCAATGGTTTTCGGCCCGATATCCAAACCCATCAAATCCGCCGGGATGTTTACGTTATCTACGGCTACGGGTTCGGTGTTTTCGGCAAATTCTTTACCGCAAACGTGGTCTACCGGCAATAAGATTTTTACGCCTTTTTCCTGGGCTTTGGCCAATACGGCTTTGGCTTCGGCTTCTTTTTCGGCGTCAAAGAGGGATTTGCCGATTTCGGCCCCTTGTACTTTTAAGAAGGTATAAGCCATACCGCCGCCGATAACCAACACGTTTACTTTGTCCATCAAGTTATTGAGCAGCATGATTTTGTCGGACACTTTGGCACCGCCTACTACAGCCGCAAACGGGCGGGCAGGGTTTTCCAAAGCTTTGCCTAAAAATTCCACTTCTTTCTGTACCAGGTAACCGGCGCAGGAAGGCAGGAACTGGGCCACGGCGCTGGTGGAAGCATGGGCGCGGTGTACGGTGCCGAAGGCTTCCTGCACAAACACTTCACCGTGTTTGGCCAGTTGTTTGGCAAATTCAACGTCGTTCTTTTCTTCTTCCGGGTGGAAGCGGAGGTTTTCCAAGAGTACAATTTCACCGTTTTTGGCGGCGTCCACTACTTTATCGGCTTCCGGGCCGATGCAGTCTTTGGCAAAGTGTACTTTTACGCCAAACAGTTTTTCCACTTCAGCGGCAACAGGGGCCAGGCTGAATTCCGGGCATACTTTGCCCTTCGGGCGGCCCAAGTGCGCCATTAATACGATGCGGCAGTTGTTGTCTAACAGATGTTTAATGGTTTTTTCGGTAGCGACGATGCGTTTGTTATTGTCTACTTTACCGTCTTTGAGCGGTACGTTGTAATCCACGCGTACCAGCACTTTTTTATTTTTCAGGTCCATGTCCTGAATTTTTTTGATGCTGTCAAAATTCATACTTTTACTGGCTCCTTTCTTAAAATAAATCCAAGGGCGTTTGCACGTCCATACTGCTTACCATTCTATTTTACAAAATTTAAATCCGCGCGTTTAATTATTCCGCGTGCGGCCCAACAGGCGCAGGATTTCAATATACAGCCAAATCAGCGTTACCAGCAAACCAAACCCGGCGTACCACTCCATATATTTGGGGGCGCTGTAGGTACTGGTCATTTGGTCAATAAAATGGAAATCAAAAATAAAATTAAATGCAGCCACCGCGCAAATAAGCACATTTACGGCAATGGCCCACGGGGCGGCACTGGTAAAATAGCTTACGTTTACGCCAAACAGCATAAGCACCAAAGAAATAATATAAAACAAGCTGATGCCTATGGTTGCGCTTAAAATACCGATTAATAAACCGCGGGTGGGTTTAATAATGCCCGTTCTGTACAGTACCAGCATGGTAAAAAATACCAGCATGGTAACCGATACCGCCTGCATTACAATGCCCGGCATTTGCTGGTTAAACGCGCTGGATATTGTGCCCAGCAGCAGTCCTTCCATAAAGGCGTATACCGGGGCCAAAAAAGGCGCGGTAAGCGGTTTAAAGCTAATAATTAAGCCCACCACCAGGGCGCCGATGGCGCACGGGGTGATTAACGCGGCGGCCTGTGCGCTGCCCCACGTTAAAAAGGCGCCCACCACACAAAGCAGCAGCAAGAAGAACGTTTTGTTGATGGTGCCTTGCAAAGTCATTTGTTGGCCGACGGACACATTATCCTGTGCGCGGCGGAAGGCATTTTCGTTAAATACTGGGTTTGTTGCCATAAAATCCCCCTCTGTTTAAGATAAAATTATTATAGTAAATTTCTGGCCTTACCCAATAAAAAACCTCTCTTAAAAAGAGAGGTTTTGCGGTAAAAAGGTTTTTTAACGGGCCTGCAGGGCTTTAAAATCTTTGGGATTCATATTTTCCTTTAACCAGGCAGCCAATTGCGAAGAGGGTGTTTGGCCCGGAAAAATCTCCGCAAATTCTTCCAGTATAAATGTGTTATCCTGCGGGGTTAAACCTAAAAAAGCGGGCACGGTGATATTTTTGAATATTTCCGTTACTGGCGCGCTGAGCACGCGCGGGGCATTGATGCCTTGGGTTGCCTGGGCTTGGGTGCGGTAGGGCACCCGGGGCAGCATTTGGTAAAGGGCAAAATCCCCTTTGCGTTTAAAGTTTTTGGCGTAAAAATCGTGATGTTTGTATAACACCTTGCGGTTTTTGTAAGAAAGGACAATCTCAATATAAAAATTTTTAGCCGGGCCTTGCAGGGTTTGGGCGCAGTCTTCCCCCAATAACAGCAGGCCTTTTTTATTTAATGCCAGGGCTTTGCAGTTTTTTTGTGCTACAATTTCCCTCAGGCCGCGGTATTGGCCGGTGGCGCAGGTAATAAATACGTCCAGCACGGCGCGGCTGTCTATATGCCAGGCCAGCTGTTGCCGGCGGGCCTGTGCCGTTTTGTGGAGAAGGGTATCTTCCAGCTTTTGGGGTTGTGCCCCGGCGGTTAGTGCACAGGCCAGCAGGCAGCTGCAGAATAGGGTTGTAAAAACGGTTTTATTCATAGAATGAGCGGGTTGCGTATTAATATAAGTGTAAAGATTTTACCGTTTTGGCTTTGGGCATAAAGTTTAACAGCTTGGCGGCTTGTTCGGCGGTGATTTCACTGCCGTTGGCAAAAAGTTGTTGCAAAGCCGTCTTTACCGCCGCGGAACGCACCGGCAGAGCAAACAGGATAAACTGGTCTTTGGATACAAAATCCCGGCGGGCGGCGTTATCGGTGCGGTAGTAGAGCGGGAAACCGATATCTTCCGCTTTTACGTTCTGTTCCCAGTTGTCATAATTGCCCAGGCTTTTTAAATCCACAAACAAGACGATTTGATTGTTCTTTGCAGCGTTGTTAATGGCGGGCAGGCAGTCCTTTTTAATGGCCAGGGTGCCTTTGGCGTTTAATAACAGGGCAGAGCAGGTGGTTTGCACTTGCAATGTGCCGGACTGCACTTCGCGGGCTCCTTTGGGGTTTACGTAATCTTCCTGTTTATAGTAAGTGATGGTTACGTTTACGGGGGCTTTATCGTAAATGATTTGTTTTTGGGCTTCTTTGGCTTTTTGTGTTAAAGTTTTGTTTAAATCTTTTTGAGCCCAAGACGCAGGCGCACATACGGCTACGGCTAAAAGCAGCATAATCAGTTTTTTCATAGTTTCTCCTTTAAAAACTTCCTTTGTTATTTTTATTCTATCGGTTTTGTATTGGGGAAACAAGGGTCATTGTACCCAGCCTGTTATAGGCCTTTGGGCCTAAAAAAACCGCCTTTGGGGCGGCTTTTTTAGGTTAAGGCAACATATCCAGCGCCCTTTGTATGCGCGGGGCATAATCCGTAAGCCACAAGTCCGCAATGGTATGGCGGGCAAATAATTTTTGTACTTGCGGGCTGTTTAAAGTTTTGTAAACGGGTTTCCCGGCCGGAAGGCTGAGGTTAACCCCAAAGGCCTGGGCCATGGTGAGCCAAAATTTTTGTGCGGGCAGCGGGGGTTGGGCGGAATAGAAAGGTTTGCCGTTTTCATAATTGCCCAGGCCGGGCATGGTTACGTAAAGGCAGATGTTTTCTTCCTGCACGCCGGAGCGTTTGATGTCTTCTATGTATTGGAAAGCGGCGCCTTCGTCGGTCCCGCCGTTATCGGCCAAAATAACGGCGCCTTTGGGGCTGGCAATAAAGCCTTTGGCCGGGAACGGCGCATTTAAAAATCCGATACAGTCTTTCACGTCCGCCTGTACGCGGAAGTGTTCTACATAATCGGCAATGTCTTTTTGAAGCTGAGCCAGAAATTTTTTATAAGGGGCCACTTCGGCCGCGGAATAATTTAAGGTGCTTTCCGTACGCGGCAGGGTAACCTGGCTGGTCGGGGCCGGCAAACTGCGAAACAGCTGCACCAATTCCCCCTCCCGAACGTTTAACGGCGCCAAATTGCGCAAAGCCTCCAGCGGCTGCGCCTCCTGCAGCGGTATTTGATAAATGGCGTACCCGTTTTTTAATACTTTAAAATTTTTGGGGTAGGCGCGCCCAAGGTAAAAGAAACCTTGCCCTTTATATTGGCCTTTGGTAAAGCGGCCCAGGGCTTTCATATCCACGCGGATGGAAACCGGTGCTTGTTCCGTATAGGCGGTGGCCAGGGCTTCCGTGCAGGGGTTATCTAAAAGCAGGGCGGTTTTGCCCTGTAACAAGGCACTGCAGGATACCGTCCAATAGCGGTGGGGCAGGTCAGCCTCCAGGGTTACGCGGGCAATGCGCGCGGCGTGGTTTTTTAAGATAGAATCGGCCGAAGCCCCGGCGGTTTTAGGGGCTTGTTTTTCAACGGCCTGCTGAAGTGTTTGGGTGATTTCGGCCGGTGCGGCGGTTAAACAAAGCGGTGCGGCTAACAAAAAGGCAAAAAAGGCAGAAATTTTGTACATATACCCTCCTTAAATATATATTATAACCCTTTTTTGCAAAATAACAAAAACCCCCGCTGTGGCGGGGGTGTGAATAAAAATTATTTAAAAAAACTTTCTGTTACTATTTTGTTTTGTAATCGCTTCCAGCTGTTGGGCGATACGTGTTTTTGCAAAAAGGGTATCAGGCTTTTGTTTAGCGGACGGTAAAAAAATCCGCTCCCCAGATCCGTTCCGTCGGGCTCGGCCTGGTTAAAGCCGGCTAAGAATTCCATGCCCAGCTTTTTGGTGCTAAAGAAGAAGGCCGGGTCTCCTGTTTGGGCTTGCGTGGGGAGGAAAAAACAGCCGTTTTTGTTGCATACTTGTTTTACTTGAAATATTTTGCTGTTGCGCCCCCACAGTAAGCCTTCTTTGTTGACAGCGGCTTGGGTGAACATGCGGGTGGAGGGTTGCGTCATAATAAACAAATTGGCGTTGGGTTTGCCGGCCAGTGTTTCCACGGTTTTAGCGTCAGCGGGGTTGGCCTCAATGAGAATGGTTTTGGAGGCGGCATCTTCAAAAAAGGCTTTGGCGGGGCGGCCGTTAATTTCTATGGAGGTTATTTTGCGGTATGCCACTTTGCGGCAGGTAGCCTCGCCGTTATGGTCCCGGCAGGTGGCGTTTTCGTCCAAGCCTTTGCAGGTTTGAGATGCTAGCAGATAGTTGGGGTCTATTAACACGGCAGTGCAGGTTTTGTTTAAAATATTGTCTTTGCCCACTTGGTTTTCAAAACGGGCTTGTACGCGCAGGGTGATTGGAAAAACAGCATCTAAATGGGAACGGGTAGACGGATAAATAGCCGCCTGCGCCTGCTGCGTTTTGGATTGCAATACCGTTTGTAAAGGTTCCGCCTGGGCTAAGGTAACAAGGGTTGCAGCCGCAAGCATAAAAAGGCCGGAAAAAAGTTTCATACAGGATCTCCTTAAGTATTATTTATCTTCATAGTAGCTAAATAAACTTTTGCCCACAAGGGCCCTTGTGCCCAGCGGGCTCTGGGTCTTTTGGCCCTTAGAGCCCTGTATAAAACAAAAAACCCGCCGAAAGGCGGGTTTTTGTAAATTGCTGGGTTTTATTTTTCTAAGATTGCACGCGCCATATGTTCGGAAAAGGGAGAAATTCCTTTAATGGCCTTGGCAAATTTACCTTTGGGGTTTACTTTAATACTGTAAACATACAACATGGGTTTGCCGTCTTCGTGCGAAGCGTACATGTCTTTCCCGGCGTTATTATTGCTGGAGTAAAAACCCTTGCCAAAAGAGCTTAAATCCACACGAACGGACACCGGGGCTAAGTTACCTTCCACATCCCCTTCCCCGATAATATCCACCATGCGGCTGGCGTTTTCGTCCAGCAAGATGTCTGCCTGGGTAAGGCTGCTGTTTACGCGCAATATCACCCCATAGGCCTGCACCGGTTCCAGCCCCTTGGCGGAAATGACAACCGGCACTTTGCGGGAGGCTTTCTTTTGGGCAACCTGCGCTTTGGCCTTGGCTTTTTGCTCTATTACCTTTCCTTGCGATACCTGTGCCTGCACAGGCAAAGCCGCACAAATACTTAATGCAAACATAACAGCAATCAGTTTTTTCATATTAAATCTCCTCTACCAACTGTTCTATTATATTATAGAAAATAAAAAGTTGGTTTCAAGGGGTTAATAGAAGCCTTCCACTTTGGCCGAGAAATGATCCGGCAGAGAATCGCTCATCCGTTCACGTTTATTTTGGGGTTGTTTCGGGTCAAACAAACTGCCGAGAGAAAAAGGCACAATGTACTTTTTCCCCTCCACCAGCCAGCGGTCCCGCTTGGCTACAAAGATGGGAGATTTTAAAGCCGGCATTTGTTCTTTTACGGATTGCGTAAGCGGGATAACCGCCAGGGCGTAGTTGTCTTTCAATACAATGGTGTTTCTGGGGTAGTTGGTAATTTTTAACACGCGCCCGGGCAGTATATTATTTAAATCAACGGAGAATGCCAATTTGTCTTTGGTGTGAAACAAAGCTTTGCGGCAGTCTTCATTTAATAAAATCGTGCCGTTATTATCTAATAATAACGCTTGGCAATTATCGGAATAAGTTTTATTGTAATTAATGGCTTTGTAGGATTGCGGCGCAAAACGGATTTGCACCACGGCCTGCGGGTTGATGCGGTAGGCGCGCATTTGGCCTTCTTGCTGTTGGGTAGCGTCTTTTGCTTGCAATTGGCGGATTAAAGCCTGTTTGAGTTTCTTGTCTATATCGGTTTGGGTTTCTTGGAAAGCGGGGCTTAAAAGCAGTTCTTTCCAGCTGATTTTATTTTGGGCAAACAACGGCTGGGCCCCCATTACGGCGGCAACTAACACTATAATCCATTTTTTCATAGGCAGATTCCTTATTAAAAGAAGATTGGATAACTACCTTTTTATTTTAACCTAAACAGACATTATTGTAAAGAAATATGTAAAAAAGCCCGGGTTGTGCCCGGGCTTTTTAAACTGTTACGGGGTAAGAATTACATCATCCCCATGCCGCCCATACCGGGCATGGCCGCCTGGCCATGGGTATGTTCCTTTTCGGGAGCGTCTGCCACCAAAGCTTCGGTAAGCAGTACGGTTCCGGTAATAGAAGCGGCGTTTTCCAACGCGGTGCGGACCACTTTGGCCGGGTCCACCACGCCGGCTTTAAGCAAGTCGCCATAGGTGTTGTCGTCGGCATTATAGCCGTCGGCCGCGCCTTTCATTTTCAGTACGTTGTCGGCCACTACGGCGCCGTCCAACCCGGCGTTTACGGCAATTTGTTTCAGCGGCGCCACCAGGGCTTTCTTTACAATGTTGATACCGGTGCGTACGTCTTCGTTATCGGTTTTCAACGCGTCCAAAGCGGCTTGGCTGCGGGCCAAAGCTACACCGCCGCCGGGCACAATGCCTTCTTCCACGCCGGCTTTGGTGGCGTTTTTGGCGTCTTCCACTTTGGCTTTTTTGGCTTTCAGTTCGGTTTCCGTAGCGGCACCTACGCTGATAACAGCCACACCGCCGGAAAGCTTGGCCAAGCGTTCCTGCAGTTTTTCTTTGTCGTATTCGCTCTTGGAGTTTTCAATCTGTTTGCGGATTTGTTCCGAGCGGGCCGCAATGGCTTCTTTGCTGCCTTTGCCGCTTACGATGGTGGTGTTTTCTTTATCAATTACCACGCGGGCGGCTTGGCCCAACATGGCCAGTTCGGCTTTGTCTAACTTAATGCCGCGTTCTTCGCTCAGCACGTCGCCGCCGGTCAAGATGGCAATATCTTCCAGCATTTCTTTGCGGCGGTCACCAAAGCCGGGGGCTTTTACGGCGCAGCCTTTCAAGGTGCCGCGCAGTTTGTTTACCACCAGGGTGGCCAGGGCTTCACCGTCTACATCTTCGGCGATGATTAAGAATTGTTTGCCGCTCTGTACGATTTTTTCCAAAATGGGCAGCAAATCATTCATGCTGGAAATTTTCTTGTCGGTAATAATGATATACGGGTTTTCCAACACGCATTCCATACGTTCGGAATCCGTTACAAAATACGGGGAAATATAGCCGCGGTCAAACTGCATACCTTCCACAACGTCCAGCTGAGTGGTGGCCGTTTTGCCTTCTTCCACGGTAATTACGCCTTCCGCACCCACTTTTTCAATGGCTTCGGCAATCATATTGCCGATTTCGCGGTCGTTGGAAGAAATGGTGGCAATTTGCGCTTTTTCTTCTTTCGTTTTTACCGGTTTGTGCATTTTTTCCAATTCTTTTTTGGTGGCTTCTACGGCCATTTCAATCCCTTTCTTTACCAAAGTAGGGTTGGCGCCGGCGGTAATGTTTTTGATACCTTCGGTAAGCATGGCGTCTGCCAGTACGGTGGCGGTGGTGGTACCGTCGCCGGCTACATCGTTGGTTTTGGAAGCTACTTCGCGGATGAGCTGCGCGCCCATATTTTCAAACTTGTCTTCCAGTTCAATATCTTTGGCAATGGTTACACCGTCGTCAATAATAAGCGGAGAGCCAAATTTCTTTTCCAACACTACGCTGCGGCCCTTGGGCCCCAACGTTACTTTTACTGCGTTTGCTACTTTTTCAATACCCGCTTTCATTTTGGCGCGGGCCTGATCACCATAAATTACTTGTTTAGCCATAAATTAAATTCCTCCTGTAATTACCCCAAAATCCCCAAGATTTCGTCTTGGTGGATGATTAAATAGCTTTCGTCGTCCAGTTTTACTTCGGTGCCGGAATATTTGCCGTAAAGTACGCGGTCGCCCACTTTTACTTCCATGGCAACGCGGTTGCCTTTTTCGTCCAGTTTGCCGGCGCCCACCGCCAATACTTCACCTTCCATCGGTTTTTCTTTGGCGGTATCAGGAATGATGATTCCCCCTTTCATGGTTTCTCTTTCGATGGGCTTTACGATTACGCGGTCGCCCAACGGTTTAATTTTAACTTCTTTCATACGTTAGTCTCACTCCTTTAAGTTCTTAAAACTGCGTTTGCCGGGGATTTGTTTTTAGCACTCCCTTTGGCTTAATGCTAATTTAGCATATATTTAATATAATTGTCAACCCCCTTCTTTGATTGCTAAAAAAGAAGAGGGCTGTCGTCGATAAAATAAATTTTTTGGATTTTATTTTTTAACTTTTTGTAAAAAACCGTTTGATTTTTTGGCGGAAAGTTAAAGGTTGTGCCGGCAGAATTTTTATCATTACGGTAGAGATATTATCCTGGCCGTCATTATCGTTGGATACGCGTACCAGCTGTTTGCACAGTTTTACCAAAGGCATATTTTGGCCTTTTTGCAAAAGTTCCTGCATTTGTTTTTCCGTCAGTCCTTTGTAAAGCCCGTCGGAACACAAAACCATAATATCCCCCACCTTAACGGGGAATTTTAATAAGTCAAATTCCACATTCTTTTTTATGCCCATGGCACGCGTAAGCACGTTTTGAATTTTGGATTTGTCCGCCTCGGCCTTGGTAAGCAGGCCGCGGCGCACATGTTCCATAGCTAGGGAATGGTCCGTCGTTACCTGAACCAGTTTATTTTCCCGGTATAAATAAATGCGGGAATCGCCCACGTGTACGGCAACGGCATTGTCCCCGTCAAACGTTACCCCGGTAAGCGTGGTGCCCATCATTTTGTAAATGGCAGAAGCTTGCGCCGTGGTGTAGATGGCGGCATTGGCCAAGTTGGCGGCCATTAATAATTTGCGTTCGGTTTTGTCTAACTTAGGCAGGAAAGTATCCGGCATTTTTAAAGTGCCGCTGTTTACTTTGCGTATGGTTTCTTCCAATACGTGAACGGCAATATTGCTGGCTATTTCCCCGGCGGAATGGCCACCCATCCCGTCAGCCACTACGCCCAGGCCTAAATCGGATGAGATTAGGACGCTGTCCTCGTTTTTCTCGCGGATTTTTCCAATATCGGTTACGGCTGCAAATTCAATATCAAAGGTGCTCATTCGTCCTCTCTAAAAACGATATTTGCCGCACAACCCAATATACCAAACCAATACAGCAAGGTCAATAAGAAATAATAAGCATTGTTGTTTTGTGCGTTTTGGTTAAAATTTTGTATAGGGTACCCGATGGCATAGTCCCACGCCAGCAAAGTCATTCTGCTGGAGCCGGATAAATAATAGGCCGAAAGCATTTCTATCATTAACGGCCGGTAAGCCTGGGGAATGGCGTCTTTGGTATAAATGGTAATTTGTTTATCCAAATACGCATATTTCTTCTCCGGAGAGAAGGTATTGATTTCTTTTACTTCCCCAATGTGGGCAAAATTTTCCCCCTGAAAAAGCGACACATAGCCCAGTTCTTTCTCTGACGTTTTTTTAGAATCGTTGGCAGATTTGTTGGTTTGGCCGGCGTCAATCTTGGAGGCTATTACTTGTAAAGTGGTGGTCATGGTATTTGCCAGGCCGGAAGTATTGTATATCCACACACACGCCACAGCGGCAAACAGGCACAGCGTGGGTGCCATAATGCTGGAATTTACGCCTTTTTGGGTGGTTAAATAATAAATGGCCATTAAGGCAAACAGTAAACCCAAAAACGCCAGCCATTTGGTAAACATACCCGCGGTATCCGGCGCTATGGAAAGCCCCGTGGCCGTATACGCCAGCACCACCGTTAAAATAACCAAAGAAGTGCCCAAAAAGGCTTCTATTTTGGTCAGTGTAGCCCGCCAGCATAAAGATAATGCCCACATCCCCGCCACTACAAAGTAGCATAAAGAATATTCCGGCGAAAAGATAAATTGGCTAATGCCTTTAATATCCCAATACGGCACCTGCGGGGTAAACAACCCGGCCATATAAGAAATAAATGCAATGACCAAAAGCCCCATCGTGCTGCGGGAAAACGCCCGTATGGAAGACGAAGCAAATACCAATGCCAACATAATAAGGCACACAGCGCCCACCGCCAGTTGGTTGGGCAGGCTTTGGCCGGAGGTTAACGGCGCCAGTAAATTGGCCACAAAACCTAAGTTGGGGCTGGTTTCTACCGAGCAGATTTTACCAAACAGGAAAAATACATAAGATACCGCTAATGACAACGCCATCAGCACAGGTATCCACCCAAAATCCAGCAGGTGGCGCCATTTAAGCGGTTTTTTGGGTTCCCCCAGTTTTACCACCTCTGTATTTTGAGGGGCCGCGGGGGCCGCCTCGCTTACGTGGTAGTCCACCGGCACATTAGCCGGCGGGGCCGGTTTAATGGGGGCTTTGCGTTTGGGCGCGCTGGGGCTTTCGTCCAACCCCGGCAATAGGACCGGCTTGTTATGCAAAGAACCGGTGTTTGTGTTTTTTAATACCGCTTCCTGGCGTTTTTTCTTAATGCTTTCCGTATTTTCTATGGGAGATTCTTTAATAATCTTTAAAGAAGAATCGGTTTCCAAATCAATCACGGAGCCCGTTGTGCCGGATTTTAGTCGCAACTGATCTTCCGCACGCATTTTTTGAAAGAATAAATAGGTTTCTTTAGCGGTTTGAAAGCGTTTAGCCGGGTCTTTGCTCATCAGTTTTTGAATAGCTTGGGTGAGCCACGGCGGCAAATCTTTACGGATTTTGGAGGGATCGGGCACCGGGTCATTGATGTGTTTTTGAATAATATCAATGGTGTTTTTGCCGTTATAGGGAAATTGCCCCGTCAGCACATAATACATACTGGCGCCGATGGAGTACAAGTCGGCGCGGGTGTCCAAATCCCGCCCCAGGGCCTGTTCCGGCGCAATAAAGTAGGCAGTGCCGGCCAGTTCGGTGGTTTTGGTGGTGCCTTTTTCTTTATCTACTTTTTTGGCGATACCAAAATCCACAATTTTGGGGTGCATGTCCGAAGTGATTAAAATGTTGGAAGGTTTAATATCCCGGTGGATAATGCCCTTTTCGTGCGCTACATTTAAGCCTTTTAATATGCCGTCAAACAAATCCAGCACCAGGTTTACCGGCAGCACTTTGCGCCGTTTAAGCATAACAGAAAGCGTCTGCCCTTCAATGAAGGACATTACAATAAAATAGTAACCTCTCTCCTTGCCTACGTTGTAAACGTTTACGATGTTGGGGTGGTCCAGCTCGGCCACGGCGCGAGCTTCGCTTAAGAAAAGTTCAACGGCTTTTTTGTCGTTGGCTAAGGCGGGACTTAAAATTTTTACACATACAATGCGGTTTAATGCTTTATGGCGTGCTTTATATACGGCACCCATGCCGCCTTCGGCAACTTTTTGCAGAATCTCACAACCGGAAATATCGGTTCCTATTAAGGATTCTTTCGGGTCTTTGTCGCTCATAGCCGTCCTTGATTAAATAATGATATTGGAAAAGAAATGCCTCTATTTATTATACAAAAACTGCTTGCTTTTAGCTTAAACAAACACTAGAATATAACTAACGCTTATCATATCATATTTTTAGAATAATGAAAGGCGTTTTTGGGGGTTTTATGAGCGAAAGCAGCTTTACTGTATTGTGCAATGTGGGTTCCCTGCAGCTGGAAGACGGCTGCGAGGTAAAATTTTCTATTGATGCCTACCGCAATTATCGTTATGCGTCCATACGCAAATATTTAAAGGCGGACGGGTTTTTCGGCGCTACGCGCGCCGGCATTACCATGACGCCGGAAATTGTGCGCGCCTTGGCCCCGCTAATTGCCGCCTTGCCGGAGGATAACTCTTGCCCGGATAAAGACTTGGGCAAATTTGCCAAACGGCCGGGGATGTCCGTCGTGGCGCGGATAAGTACCTATCAGGGCGCAAAAGGGCTGGACTTGCGCCAATGGCAGGAAGATGCCACCTATACCGGCTGGACCAAAAAAGGCATTCGCCTGCCTTACGCCAAAATAAAAGAAATTAAAGTATTGTTTGCCCGTATGAAAGAAGCTTTGGACGAAAAACCGCTGGAATTTTAACCCCCGCGTGTTTAAGTGTTTTAAATAAAAAACCCCGTTTATAAAAACGGGGTTTTTTATGGGTAAAATATAGGCTATGAAGCTTTTATTACGCCGTTTTCTTCCAGCATTTCTTTGGCGTTTTGGAATACGGCGTCCGGCAGAATGTCGCGCATGCATTTAAAATGTCCAAGCGGGCATTTTTTACCGCCGTGCAAAGCGCAGGGGCGGCATTCCAGCCCTTTTACTTCCATTACGCGGTGCCCTTGCCCATACGGGAAAAATCCCAGCTCTTTGGTGGTGGGGCCGAAAATGGCCAGTGTGGGCACATTAAAGGCCGTGGCAATATGCATGGGACCGGAATCGTTGGTGATAAACAGTTTAAAATGCGGCATAAGGGCCATTAAATCAGCCAGGCTGGTTTTGCCGCACAGGTTGGCGCAATGCCCCTGGGAAAGCTGGCAAATCTTTTCGCCCAAATCGGCGTCTTTTTTCCCCCCGCCTACAATAACGGTTTGTACATGCAGTTGGGTTTCCAAAAGGCTGATGAGTTTTACAAAATAGTCCATCGGCCAGCATTTGGTGGGCCAGGCAGACCCCGGGTGCAAGCCAACCAATATTTTGCCGTTTAAGTTAAAATCTTTCATTAAACGGGCCACGTTTTCTTCGGCGGTGGGAGAGTAACGCAGGCTGAGTTTTTCGGCCTTAAATTGTTCTTTGGCAATACCCTGCAGCAAAGAAAGGTTACGCTCGGCATCGTGTATCATCCAGGAAAAGGGCACCGTTTTGGTGTATAAGAACCAGCCTTCGCTGGAGGTAAAACCGATGCGTATCGGCACGCGGGAAAGCCAGGCAATCAGCGCGCTTCTAAAGCTGCGGTGCGGAACCAGTAAAATGTCCATATGTTCCGCCCGGATGGCTTTGGCCGTTTTCCACACGCCAAAAATTTTATTCCAGCCTTTTTTATCGTTTAAAATTACTTTGGAAACTTCTTTCATCGGGCGGAAGATGTCTTCCGTCTGCGGGCGGGTGATAACCACAATTTTGCTGTCCGGAAACAGTTTGGCCGTTTTTTTGATAAGCGGGGTGGTAAGCACGCTGTCTCCGATAAACGAGGTTTGAAAAATGCCGATAGTGCCAATTTTTTTTCCGTCCATATTGGCGTTTTTATAGGCCCAATCCCCCAGCTGGGGCTGGGTGTATTTCAGGGGTACATTCCAGGCGTTTAATACGGCCAGGTAACGCTCCAGCGTGTGTTTTTCCAGCACCGGGGAGTTTTTGCGAAATTTTACATACATCCTGCGCGCCACGGAATTTTTGTTGTAGCGCAAACGGTTGGGAATATTGCTAAACCAGCCCATCAGCATGGTTTTAAAAGTGGCGTGTATATCTAAAAAATGCGTAAAATGCCCGGCGCGTATTTGGCGTATGTTGCCCCACAGGCTTTTTTTGGCTACCATAATCTGGTCAATATCCGGGTGGCCGGCCAGCACCTGGGCAAACTGCGGTTTAACCAAAAGCGTAATGCGGCTGTTGGGCCATTTGGCTTTTAAGTTCTTATAAATAGGAGAAGATAAAACAATATCCCCCAGGGAAGACAGTCTTACCACTAAAATATTAGGCTGATTATTAGGCTGATTTTCGTTCATAGTTTTCCACCACTTTCATAATTTTATCCGTAGCGCCTTTAAAGCTTAGGGCGGTTCTACGGGCTTTTTCGCTCATGTCCAGCAGTTGGGTTTTATCCCTTAACAGTCTTAAAACGGTTTGTTCAAAATTATTTTCATCCACCAGTATTCCCCCGCCGCGGGTTAACAGGGCGTGGGCAGTGTCCGGCGTGTTGTGGAAGCTTTTGCCAAACAAAACCACTTTGCCCACAATGGCCGGCTCCAGCAGGTTATGCGCCCCCCGCGGTGCAATGGAACCACCCACAAACGTAATGGAAGCGCAGGTATATAAAGATTGTAAAAAACCCATTTGGTCCGCGCATAAAATATCACAGGCGGCCGGGTTTTGGCTCATCATGGCAAAGGATGAACCGCTTTGGCGCAGGTTGTGCTCAATTTCCGTCCGCCGTTCCAAATGGCGCGGTGCAAAAATGATTTTGACTCCTTGTTTGATTAACTGCGGGGCGGATTTTAATAAAATATCTTCTTCCAGCGGGTGGGTGCTGCCGCATACAAAAACGGTTTTTCCTTCCCAGCCCAATTGTTTAATAAGCGCTTGCACTTCTTTTACTTTGGCCGGCGTGTCCGACAGTGTATCATACTTTACATTTCCGCACACAAATGCCTTTTCGGCCGGCAGGCCAATGCGTTCGTAACGGCGTTTGTCATCGTGGGATTGCAGAGCGGCAAAGGCCGCGCCTTTTAGTAAAAATTCAAAAAGCGGTTTTACATAACCGTAAGCCCGCGTGCTTTTGCGGGAAATGCGCGCATTTACCAGCGCATAGGGAATATGGGCATATCGGGCGGCCGCCAGCATGTTGGGCCAAATTTCCCTTTCCACAATAAACAGGCGGTAAGGGTTGGCTTTGCGTATAAAGCTGCGCACCAGCGGGTAAAAGTCCAGCGGGGCCAGGACGGCCTTGTCTATAGCAGGGTTTTTTTTAGCGGTTTCCTGCCCGGCAGCGGTAGAAGTGGTAACTAAAATGGGTTTATTGTAAAAAGCTTTTAGGCGGTTAATTAATTCTTTAACGGATAGCACTTCCCCCACACTGGCGCAGTGTATCCAAAGGGCATTTTGCGGTAAATCCTGCGGGGTTTCCCGTGCAAAACGTTCTTTTAATTCTTGAATAAGGTGCGTAAGCAGTTTGCGGCGGGCAGAAAATAAAAACCCCAAAAATACGCCTATCGCGGCGAATGGAAAGGCCAAGTTGGAAAGAATAAGTAGAAATTTTGCCATATCTTTATTATATTATATTATTGTTAACAACGTATCCCTTCCGTTTGTATACAAAATAGGGTAGTATAAAAACGTGTAGGGTGAAGAATAGTTGAAAGTTGTAAATAAAATAAATGCCCATATATAGCCGGGTGTTATTTTATGTTGAATATTAATTACAGAGGAGCTTGCACATAAAAAAACTATTGCTATTTGTGTTGGCCTTGGGTGTTGCTCTCCCGGCGTTGGCTGCGCCAGGGCACCGCATGCCGCCCCCCCCGCATAAAGACTGGCATATGAATATGTTGGATGAAGATTGGGATGCCCGCTTTGTGCGTTATGAAAAGAAAATTAAACGCTTGGTTCGTGCATATAAGCATCAGCGGCCGGGTTCGTATAAGGCAGCTGAAATTAAAAAGGACTTGTCTAAAGAAATTGCCCGTTTGCGCAAAGATCAGCTGGCTATGAAAAAAGAAAACCTGCGTTCTTTTCAAAGAGACATTAAAGATTTGCAAAAAGGCTTGGCGGAAGACCAAAAAGTATACCGCCGCCGCTGGGTGTTTTTAGATGCACGTGCCCGTGCGGTTTTTGCTCACCAAATTAATGTCAGACGCCATTCTTTACATAATTTTAAAATGCAAGTGGCGGATTTGGAAAGAGAACTGGCCCGGGAATCCCGCTCCTCCAGCCGTGCACGCTGGGTAGCCCGCAAAACGGTGGCCGCCATTAAATTTAACGGGGATATGCGCGTATTCTTTGATGATGATATGCTGTTTGCCCCCAGAGGGATGAGCATGCTTCCTCCTCCCGGTCCTGGCCCGGCGGTAAAACCGGGGCCTAAAGGCCCGTCTCATCGCCCGGGCGCCAAGGGCCCGTCTCCTCGTCAGCCTAGGGTAAATAAAGGTCCGTCTTCCGGCTCAGCACCAGAGTCTACCGATGAAGATAAACCGGGCGTGGAACTTGGCCCTACCGGCAATAAACCGGCAGAAGAAGCTCCCGCGGAAGATAAACCGGCAGAAGAAGGCCAAAAATAAGCTTTCAAAAACTCCCCCTTGTGGGGAGTTTTTGCTTTATTGTGCAGGATACTTTTTGTAAGGAAGCTTAAAACGTAAAATTTAATCATATAAAAAGGGGTAGAAATTTTCGTTCTTTCCGTTATATTATTAAGTAGTATAAGTGGCATAAAGTATGTTAAGGAGTGCAATAAAAACCAAAAGGACTTTACTTTATAAACGTTTTTTGATAGCATAAACTACGAGAATTTGTGCAATTCTGCCATGCTTTTGTGGTATGGCCGTTTAGACGGGTCAACCGTTAAATTCTCAAAGGGGCGTATACAACCATGAAAAAAATATTAACCAGTATGGCACTGATTTCGCTCTGCGGCGCAGCGTTGCAGGCGGATGAGTTAAAATTTGTGACAGTGTTGTCACAACCCATCGGCGCGTTTGCGCAGGTGGAATCGTTAAACGAGGAGCGTGCTTCAAAGACGCTTTTTGTTAACTTTTGTAACACTTCGGTAAACACCGGGGAGATCAATGCGCAGGGTATGGTAAAGATGAACGAGCTTCGTCTTACCGGGGATACTGCGCGTGCCGGCAGTGCTACTAATAAGATGAACTACCAGATAACGGACGCGAACGGCTTAGAGATAGGCGAAGGCGGCAGTTTATCCGGAGGTAAGTTGCTTGCGAATACGGCTAACCCGCAGGACATTACGGTAGCGGCTGGTACGAACATCAATGCATCCAGCACGTTTGTAGCGGCGGACATCCCGAGCATGACGATAGGCGGGAGCACACATATAGTGTATCCGGCCGAAAGCCTGACCAATGCGAATGTAGCTTGGGAAGCCACCACGGACGAATACCGGTATAATTTTAAAGTGGATAAAGACAAAGGCGTTATTAAGGATGGTACGACGGAATACAAATCGTACCCGATACGTACGGATAAACGAGGAGGAGAATGCCGGTGTGGGAACTCTCGCAGCCCGTTTGGTTCCCGCCATTGCACGAATGAATGGAACACGCAGACGTGTTCTTCACAAGAGACCCCTTCTTCCCGTCGTGTAGGGACGATATTTTGGCGCTTTAACTATGAAACTTGCCAATGGTACGAAGCGGACCCGAAGGGGTATGAGAGTACGAGCGATTGGTTGAATTGGAAGAAATGGGGTACGATCCCTTCTCACCACAACTGCCAGTGCAAGGGTTATGATGGTGGCAGCTATAATGATAGTACTTCGAGCTCATTTGACCAGCAATACGGTAACCCGCGCTTTAAGAGTGGGGCCATTAATGGGAACATGGTGAATGAGAGCACTTCTACCCGCACGCGCTTGTGCCGGTATGATAAAGTGAGAGGTTTTGGCAGCAAATATGACGGCAACATTAATGAACGTTATGATTTTAATAGTTGCCAATGGGATTTAACCTCTGAAAATTGTTACTGTAGCACCACGAGCCGTGGTAACTATGCGCCGAAAGTACAATACAGTGGCACTAGCACCAAGACGCGGCAATGCTCTGCTGAGAACAGCAAATGGACGGGTACGATAACGGACACGTATAACCATAATGACTGCACCTGGAGCTATGGAGACACCAGCAGCTGTGAATGTGCGGGACAGCCTTCTAACTTAACGAAGACGGAAAGCTGCCCTGCCGGGTATACGGGTTCGAAGACGTATAAATATAACACCAGCTTAGATAAATGCGCTTGGGAAGAAACTTCCAACACTTGTAAGAAAAACTTAGTGTGGAAACAAGTGCACTACGAAGAAACTGGTTACGGTTGGTCGGATCCGTGTCCGTCTTCTAGTCCTAGTGGTGACTGTTCTGGTTCCTGCAGCACAGAAGGGGCTACTTGCTCTGATTCTTGGGATACTGGAAGCACCGCTTGCAGTAACATGGGTAGCGAATGCTGCACAGCATATGCTGAGTATGAATGTTTACCGGAATAATCGTGTGTTGTAGACCGTGCTAGTTTTAAAAAGAATACCTCGGTATACCCGAGGTATTCTTTTTTATAAGGAACTTTTTAATATCCCCTGGTAGTATATCGGGTTGCCCTATTTTAGAAAGTAAAGAATTATGCAGTTAGGTTTGTTTTAATAAAGAACACTTACAGTTTTTTCTTGAGGGACATTTTTTATTTAAGGGGTTGCAATATAAAGTAGTTTGGGAGTGTGTTATTTTTATATTTAAGTATATACTTAATGTTTCTTAACGAGATTGTTTGTATTGATTGGGGCTATTTGTGTTCCTTTTGCTGTGAACGTTTTAGTTTTATCTTTTGATACTTAAAAATACTTAGCGGGTGGTATCTTACTCTCTTAGGGCTTTGTTTCAAAAGTTATATAGTCGTTCTTCTCTATGAGAAAATAATGAAACCGTTTTTTAAACAAGGAATATTTTTTACCGATATTATAAAACCCCCGTTTGAGAACTTTCAAACGGGGGCTTTGTGTACAATCAAAGGCGTATGTTTTATTTCTTTTCTTCTTTGCTGTCTTTCTTTTTAAACAAAGAACCAATGCCTTTTAAAGCATCTTTAGCGGTGTTTACAGTGCCTTTTACGGTATCACTGGCCACCCCAACAGTGCCTTTCACCACATCCGTGCCGGTTTTAACGGCCGTTTCGGCCACTTTGCCGGTAGTTTTTACCGCTCCGGTGGCCACAGACCCGGCTGTGTTAGCTGTGCCGCTAATCAGCTTTCCGGGGGTGTCTTTGCTTAATATCCCCCCCACCAGGGAGCCGACCGTATTCAGCACGTCCAATTTGCCGGACGGATTTTCCACCGGCCCCGTGATTTTAATCACAATCGGGGTTTGGCTGGTAAGCACGGTGGCGGATACCTTCATATCAATATTATCTTTCGGGAAATCCACCGAGCCCGAACCGTTAATATTGGTTAATTTGGAAGACAAGGTGGTTTTTTCCACTGTCATTACGCCGTTTACAAACTTATACTGTCCTTCGGCAATATCATAGATAATTAGGCCGCTCTGGGCAGATTTTTCCGCCGGGAACAGGTCAATATTTAACACCTTGGCCACGCGGTTAATGATGTTGATAGGCAAAAGCAGAATTTTAACAATTTTGCTTTCTTTTACCAAAGTATCAATATCCGTAATGGAGCCCGGCTTTAACTGGAAGGTTACCAAGCCGTTGGCTTTTTTCATACTGGCGCTGGCAGAGGTTAAATTGGCGTTAATGGTAAAACCCTGCGTGCTGAAATACGGCACTTCCACCGAGCCTACATTTACATTGGCGCGTACGTTCATATACGTTTCCGGCTCGGTAGGCGCGGCCGCCGCTTCAGCTTGCGGCTGGTCCTGCGCGGGGGCCGTTTGTACTTCGGCCGTCTCGGCGGAGGCGGGCATTTTGTCCATCTTAAATTTAGATAAGTCCAAATCAAACACAATATTCATTACGTCCTGAATATTTTTGTAAGAGAAGGACGTGGTGAATTTTTCCCCGTTGAGTAAGCCCGTCATAGAAGAGCAGGAAATATCATCCACCGAGGCAATAGTGATAACGCCGTTTAAGTCAGACGCTTTAAACGGTTCATACATTACGCTTACGTCTTTTAAAGTAATATTGCCGCGTACGTCTTTGCCGTCTAACTTATCGGTAGCGGTAAACGTGCCTAAAATTTGGCCTTCGGGTTTAAAATCGGCCACGGTATCCGTCATTTGTACGGCTTCGGCAAGGGCAATATTCAGGTTGCCGCTCATGTTATAGGTAGGTTTGGCCCCCGCCCAAGAGGCGTTGCCCGCCGCCGTAAAGCCGGAGTTTAAAACCGCCAGTTTAATTTGTTTAATAACAGCCTGGCTTTTTTCAATATCGGCCGAGGCCTGCACATTGGCCGTAATTTGCGGCAAGTTGAAAGAGGGCAAGTCGGGCAAAAAGTCCGCGAAGGTGGTATTGTCTATACCGGTAATGGCACCGGTTAAATCCACCACCGGGGCCATAAAGTTTTTTACCCCCCCGCTTAATACCAGTTTGGCGTTTTTGTAAGAAGCCGTAATGCCTTTTACGGTAATATAGGCTTTTTGCATATCCAAATTGGCCAAAGACACCACCGTATCCACCGTTACGGGTACGGTCATATCCATACCGGCGGCCGCGTCCTGGTAGCCCATGGTAAAGTTTACCTTGAAAGAGAACGGGTTTGCCAAGTCAAAATCACGTATTTCCAGGTTCAGCCTGTCTACGGAGACGTTCATCCCGCTTTGCAGGTCTTTATAGGAGAAGGCACAATCCGTAATGGTAATTTTTCCGATGGTTAAATCCAGGTTCATCGGGGCAGAGGCAGCTTGTTCTTCTTGCGCTTGTTCAGGCGCAGAAGAGGCGACTGCCGTGAGGGAATCAAAATTAAAAGTCCCGTCTGCCTGTTTGATTACGTTTATTTCCAGCCCGTCCAGCACCACGGTGCTTACTTCTATTTTCTTTTGGAACAATGGTTTTAAAGCCACTTTTACCTGCAATTTATTTGCTTTTACAAAGGTGCCTTGTTCAAAGCTGCTTTCTTCGGAAAGTGCAAAATTGTTCAGCGTTACCCCAATCAAGTTGAAAGAAACGTTATCAAAAGAAATTTCCCGGTGGAAATTTTCTTTCGTGTAGCTTACGGCCATGGCCTTCAGCTTTTCCGGCGGGAACATTACTTTTAACGTAACCAGTCCCGCCGCCAGCAGGACAACCAATGTTATCCCGCACACCAGCAAGATTTTTATTAGTTTTTTCATATAAGGTTATTATATCACTTTGAAAAAATGAAAAAAACCGCCGTTTTTTGACGGCGGTTTCAAACCTAACAACGGCTATTTTTGTGGGTGGTCCTCTTTCTTATAGGCTTGCGTGTCTATCACGGTGTTTTTGTCTTTGGGTTCGGCCAAACTTTGGCGGTAGGCCCTAATGCTTTTTTGCCACAGCGCCAGCACCAATACAATAAATGCGCCGTCATCGGTAATGCCTAAAAGCGGCATTACATCCGGCAATATGTCCACCGGGCTGATTACGTATACCGCGCACAGCAGTGTAACCAATACCGGCCCCCAGGGAAATTTATATTTCCCCCTTACGGCCGCCCACAGCATGGCAAACAGGCTTTTTAAGTCTTGTAAAAATTCCCCTGGGCGGAAGTTCATGCGGCTTTCTCCTTGGTGGGAACGGTAATAAATTTGGTGCTGTGTTCCGGCGCGCGGGCACCCAAGATATTTTCCGTTACGCGCAGGGCGTAATCGCCTATTCTTTCAAAGTTATTTAAAATATCGGCATAGGCGGTAATAAAATCCGGGCTGGCTTCTTCCCCTTCATAATAGCGGGTGCTGCGGTCTTTCAGGAGTTTTTTGCGCAGCACATTTAATTCTTCTTCCCGCGCGGCGGCTTTAGCCAGTATTTCATTGGTTTCTTTGGCAGATTCCCCGGTGGGGTGCTGCACAAACACAATGGCTTTGCGGGTTTCGCGGGTGATTTCTTTGGTCAGCTTGGCAATTTCTTCAATATTGTCTATATCCGCCTGGGAGAAGGCTTTCTTGGTGTGGAATTTTTCCAATATGCGGGCAATTTTTTCCCCGCAGTCCCCCATGCGTTCAATGCTGTTTATCACATCAAACAAAGACCATACATGCGCCACCGCATCATGCGATAAATTCCCGTGGGAAAGCTGCGTTAGATACACATTGATTTTATGTTCCAAAACGTCGGTTGTTTTTTCGGCTTCTTTTACGTCTTCCACCAAACGCACGAACATTTTGTCGTCTTCCACCTTTACGGCGTGCATTACCTTATCGGTAATTTTGGTAACAAAGCTCATCATGCGTTCCACTTCGTTGCGTACGGCAATTAAAGCCAGCTCCGGCGTATTGGCAAAACGGGTGGAAAGGTAGATAAGCTCGGTTTGTTTGTTGTCTTCCCGTTTGGTTTTGGGGATAATAAGCAAAGTTAAGGCGGCCAGTTGTTTTAACAGCGGCAGCATAATGGCGGTGTTAATTACGTTAAAAGCCGTATGGAAGGCAGAAATATGGTAAGGCAAAACAGCCGTTAAGGTGTTTTTATCCGTCACATAGGGGCTGCCGGGCACCAGCCAATCCACCAAATTTATAAAATGCCGGAATAATATTACCGCCCACACTACGCCCAGTACGTTAAAGAGCGAATGCCCCACCGCCGCGCGGCGCGCTGTTTTGTTGGCCCCAATGGCGGCCAAATTGGCCGTAATGGTGGTGCCGATGTTTTCCCCCAGTACCAATGCACAGGAGGTAGGAAAATCAATAATCCCGGCGGCGGCGCAGGTAAGCGTCATGGCCATAACGGCGCTGGAGGATTGCAAAATAACCGTTAATACCGTGCCGGTAAATATTAAAGTAAGCAAATTGAGCAGATTATCGGGGCGGAATTTGGAAATCCACTCCATCACCTGCGGGTTTTGGGCAAAATCGGCCGGGATGGTATTTTTCATTAAATCCAAGCCTAAAAACAACAGCCCAAACCCCACCAAAGCCTCGCCGGTTCTTCTAATAGCGGGGAAGCGCGGTATAAACTGGGCAAAAAAGCCAATGGCAATAACCGGCAGTGCAAACAGAGAAATTTGAATTTTAAAACCAAACAAGCTTACAATCCAGGCCGTCATGGTGGTGCCGATATTGGCCCCGAAAATAACGCCTAAAGATTGGTATAAGTTAAGCAAGCCCGCACTGGCAAACCCCACTACCATTACCGTGGTGGCGCTGGAAGATTGAATAATGGACGTAACCAACATGCCGCAGGCGGTAGCCGCAAAACGGTTGGTGGTGGCAATACCCAAAAGCTGGCGCATTTTATCGCCGGATACTTTTTGTAAGCCGTCGCTCATCATTTTCATGCCGGTTAGAAAAATGGCCAGTCCTCCCAGCAGGTTAAGTATAGTCAGTAAGGTGTGCATGTATCCTCCGTAAGAAAATGTGTCCGTACTTTATATAACAAAAAAGAGGGCGTCATAAGCCCTCTTATAAAATCAGTTTTGTGCCGTGGTGTTATCCTGCTCAGTCTGTTTGATGCTGGTATACAAACTATACACCAGCCCTAAACCAATCACCGAGTTAAGCACCGTACATGGAAACGCCAACAACCACGTGCCCGCTATACCCAGGAATGTATTTACCAAATACAACGGGAATAAAAACACTTGCAAAATACCCACCAGGGTAGAAAATATAAATATAAATACAAATATGGCAAATGCGGCAAATAAGGTTTTCCAATATTTATTTTTTAGCAGGCGGCGGCTGTAAGCCAAGGCCTCAAACACGCCCACATCATCTATCACTACCGCATAAATACTGCATAAAGCCAACATCATGGCCGTAATAATCAGCCATATGGCGGCCACGGCGGCCACCAGGCCCACCAAAATATTGGCACTAGGGGATATGCTGTATACCAGCACCACCAATGCCAATGCAATCAGTGCAAATACCAGCAGCACCACCCACAGCAAAAACATATACCAGAGAAACGCTCCCAATACCTTCCAAAAACGGCTGGCGGCAAAGCGCAGGGCTTCTTTCCAGGTAACGGGCGTGTTTTGCTGTGTATTTTTTAATACAAATATGGCCGAAACCATCATTAAAATGGTAACGGCGGCCGTTAATAAAGACCAAATAATATATAAAAACGGGTGTTGGGCAGGATCACTATTAAAAGGGTTGGCCTGGCCCAGCAGCAAACTGGCCAAAATGATAATGGCATGCCCGCCGGCCACTACTTGTATAAAAGGGATTTTGCCCTTTTTAACGGTTTGTATGGCTTGTTGAATAATGTTGGAAACAGAAAGTGCAGTGTTGCTGTTCATACACATTACCTCTTGGATAGTTTAATATTGTCCGGCCCGTTGTCTTCCGGGGTGTCCGTCTTGGTTCTTTTAGAGGCGAACATCTCTTTGTTTTTTGCCATTTCTTTGGCCATATCGTCATCAAATAAAATGGTGGGCATGCGGTCTTCTTCCTGGTGCATATATTGCTGTACTTTTACATTGTCCGGAGAATAGACCTGGTTCAAATGCTCATCTACATTCATTGAATTTGTTTCAGGGGAGACTGTCGTCAACATACCCACTTGTTCGTTAGGGTTTAAAATATCGTCTTTTGGGCGTTCCACGGGCATGCCGGCCGTAACAGGCAAAGCCATAGAGGAGGCCTTTCCGGCCAGTTTTTCCGCGTCGCTTATTTCAAACCCGTCGCGGTTGAGGCCCTGGTCCAAATTTAAAAACAGAAGGGTATTGGCCGTAACGGCAAAATAAAGCGAAAATACATACACCAAAGCCGCGGCCAAAAATACAATATACCAGCCTACCGTCAAGTTGGTAATGTCAAAACTGTCGGCAAAAAACAGCGGTATGCCCACGATTAATGCGCCTGCCGCCACCGCAAACCCGATAAACGGCGCCAACCATATGCTAAACAGCAATATGGCCGAGCGGAAATAACGGCGAAATACCAAATCCATACTATATCTGATGGCGGATACCGGGTTTTCCCCCCGCAGGGTAATGGCGGGTGCCGTAAAGGCGGAGGGAATATAAATGCCAAAAATCAACACAGCGGTCAGAATTAAGCTGAGGTTGGAAGCCCCCGCCGAGCGGATTAGCCAATTAATGACCATGGTTGGTATGGCAATTACAATGCTGGCCAGCAGTAAATAAAAAGAGGGAATTAGCGCTTTCCAAAAACATTCCGGCAGTGCGGTACCCACTTTGTTGGCGCGGGCGGAAATCATATTAATTAACGTACAGGGAAAAATAAACGTGGCAATATAACCGGCTATTAACATCAGGGTAGCGGTACTGATACCGGCCAAGAAAGGCCCCGTCATGGCGCCTGGCAGCACCAGTTTGGTGGCCACGATTACAATAGCCGTAAGGGCCAGCGCAATAAAAACGACCAATAAAAAGACCAACAAAACCAAAGCACCAAAAGTTTTGTTGGCCAATTTAAAAGATTCTATCCATAAAGTAAATAAATTGAATGGTTTTTTCTTAAAATCCATATATTCTCCGAAGGACGGTTCAACGGTTAGAAATATTATAGCAATAAAGGGAGTAAAATTTACATAAAATTTTACGGTTTAAAAAATTTGTTCCAAAGCTTTTGCCGCGGCCCGGCCGCTGCTCCAGGCCCATTGCAAATTGTATCCGCCCAGCATACCGGTAACATCTAATAATTCCCCGGTAATAAATAAGCCCGGTATGCGGCGGCATTGCATGGTGGAAGGGTTGATTTCTTTGGTGTCCACCCCGCCGCGGGTCACTTCGGCCTTGGTCCAGCCGGAGATCCCCTCCGGCACAAAAACAAAGGCATTTAAACGTTGGGCCGCCAAATGCAAGTGGGCGGTGGTGGCGTTTGCGGCGGGCACGTCTGCCTCTGCCAGCAGGGCTTTGGCTATTTTGGGTGATATTTTTTCTGCCAGCAGGGCGGAAAAGTGCTTGGCGGCGTTTTTATGCTCCCGCAAAAAAGCCAAAGCGTCCGTTCCCGGCAAAAAATTAACGGTTACCTGCTCCCCCTCGTGCCAAAACAGCGAGGTTTGCAGCACCGCCGGGCCGCTTATTCCTTCGTGCGTAAAAAGCAAGGGCCCCGTATACGTAAATTTACCGCAGCGTATTTGCACGGGCAGGCTGTTGCCGGCCAGCGGGGCCGTATGCTGTTTTAAGGCCCGCGGAAAGGTAAACCCGGCCAGCGCCGGGCTGGGTTCAATGATATTTAACCCCATGGCCCTTGCGGCTTGCACGCCAAACGGGCCGGCCCCCAAGGCGGGAAAACTGAGCCCCCCGCAGGCAAGCACCAGGTTTTGGGCTTTTATATTTCCGCGGGAGGTTTGCACTATAAACAAGCCTTGCCCGTCTTTTTTTATACCCAGGGCCTGGGTATTAAGTTTAAAATACGTGTTGGCCTGTTGGGCACGGCGGACAAGCAGGCGCACAATATCCTGCGCGTTTTGCGCAAACAGCTGCCCCGATGGCAATTGCTGCCAGGGGACGCAGTTTTCGTCCAAAAGTTTTAAAAAATCCGTATTTTTATAGGCGGCCAGTGCGTTTTTGCAGAAATGTTTGTTTTGGCTTGTGTAATGGGCGGCCGTTATGTTTAGGTTGGAAAAATTGCATTTCCCCCCGCCGGAAACGGCTAATTTGGCTCCGGGGCGCGGGTTATGGTCAATAATCAGTTTGCGCGCGTTAAAGGAGCCCGCGCACATCAGGCCCGATGCGCCCGCCCCGATGATAACCGTATGATAAGGGGTGGAAAAATCTTCCGTCATATATAATAGAATACAAAAAAAGGGCTCCCCGCGGGGAGCCCTGTGTGTTATTTATAAGCCGCTTTGTAAATGGAAACGGTTTCCTGCATATTTAGTTTGTACGGGTCCAGCTCAAACAGGCCGCCCATGGTATCCCAGGCGGTTTTGGCCATGGGTTCCAGGTCGGCGGGTTTAAGGCCGTAGTCGCTCATTTTTAAATGATCCACGTTGCAGGCGGTTTGCAGTTTCTTTAAAGCGGTTAAAAAGGCCTGCGCTTGGGCGGCTTCGTCCAGGCCGGAGATGTCTTCCCCCATAGCCTGGGCCATTTGGCCGTAGCGTTTGGCGGGGCCTTTGTCTTTAAAGAAATCATAATAAGCCAAAGAGAGCATAATCAGCCCCGCCCCGTGCGGAAGCTTAGGGTAATAGGCGCTCATGGCGTGCTCCAGCGAGTGTTCACTCGTGCACGAAGAGAAGGTTTCCACCATTCCCCCCAGCGTGTTGGCCACGGCCACTTGTTGGCGGGCTTCCAGGTCTTGCCCGTTTTTAACGGCGCGCGGCAGATAATGGGCAATGAGCTCAATGGCTTTTAGGGCCAGCGCGTCAGACACGGGGGTGGCAATATTGGCTATAAACCCTTCCGTGCAGTGAAACAGCGTGTCAAACCCCTGGTAAGCGGTTAAATGCGCGGGGACGGAGGTCATCAGTTCCGGGTCTACAATAGACAGCACGGGGAAAGTGCATTCCCAGCCGGTGCCGGTTTTTTCTTCTTTGTTGGTAATTACGGTCCACGGGTCGGCCTCGGTGCCGGTGCCGGCGGTGGTGGTAATGGCCACCAAAGGAAGCGCGCCTTCTTTGGGCGTTAAGCCTTTGCCGGTGCCGGATTTAATGTAATCCCAATAATTGCCCGGGTTTTTGGCCATAACGGCAATGGCTTTGGCGCTGTCTATACTGCTGCCGCCGCCTAAGCCTACCACAAAATCGCACCCTTCTTTGCGGGCCAGTTCGGCCCCTTGGGTAACGTGTTCCAAAATGGGGTTGGGCAGAATTTTATCAAATACTACGCTTTCTACCCCTTGCTTTTTAAGTAAAGCGGTTACGCGGTCCAAATACCCCATTTTGCGCATGGACGTACCCGCCGAAATAACAATTAAGGCTTTTTTACCCGGCAGTTTGGCGGTGGCCAGGTCGTTTAAGCGGCCGGCGCCAAATAAAATGCGGGTGGGAAGATAAAAATCAAATTTCATAATACCTCCTGTTACTGTGCCGGTTTTGCCGGCGTTTTTATTATACAATTTACAACCGCCGGCAAGTAACCCAAATTTTTGTTGACAAATTGCTTTTTAAATATGCTATACTTACTTAAGAAAAATTATTAATAAGGATTTTATGCATACACAAACTTCTTGCGGTGTAACTGCCGAACAATTGGAAAATTTTAAACAAGCCTGCAAACAGCACGGCTTGCGCCTAACACCGCAGCGGGTGGAAATATTTAAAACGGTGGCACTGTCCAAAGAGCACCCGGATGCGGAACACGTTTTTGAAACCGTGCGTAAAACCATGCCCAATGTATCTTTGGACACGGTATACCGCACTTTGTCCTCTTTAGAGGATTTGGGACTGGTGTTTAGGGTAGGGTTTTCCAGCAAGGCGCGTTTTGACGCGGATTTGGACGAACACTACCACTTTGTTTGCACCCAGTGCGGGGAAGTGTTTGACGTGGTTCCCTCTTCCGGTGAGAAACTGTCCATCCCGCCCGAAGTGCAGCATTTGGGCCGCGTGCAAAAAGTAAATTTGCAGTTCAGCGGGCTGTGCCGCCGCTGCCAGGCCAAACAAAAAGATTTGTAATTATAAAAAAGGAGACTTATCTTATGGAACTCAAAGGATCTAAGACCGAAAAAAACCTGATGACCGCCTTTGCCGGCGAATCTCAGGCCCGCAACAAATATACATATTACGCTTCCAAAGCCAAAAAAGAAGGTTTCGTTCAAATTGCCAAATTGTTTGAAGAAACCGCCAATAACGAAAAAGAACACGCCAAACTGTGGTTCAAAGCCCTGCACGGCGGTGAAATTGCCGACACGGCCGCCAACTTGTTAGACGCTGCCGAAGGCGAAAACTATGAATGGACCGATATGTACGCCACTTTTGCCAAAGAAGCCAAAGAAGAAGGCTTTGACAAATTGGCCTACCTGTTTGAAGCTGTAGGCAAAATTGAAAAAATGCACGAAGAACGCTACCGCAAACTCCTCAAAAACGTAGACACCAAACAAGTGTTTGCCAAAACCGGTATCGTTATGTGGGAATGCGCCAACTGCGGCCACATCCACGTGGGTGAAAAAGCCCCCGAAGTGTGCCCCGTGTGCGCCCACCCGCAGGCTTACTTTATGGTTCACCCGGAAAACTTCTAATTTCCGTTGTATACCAACCCCAAACGCCCCGTTTAAAACGGGGCGTTTTTTATGGGCAGATGAAGCGTAAATTCAAACCAAACAGGCCGCATAGGCCGGATATGCTTTCCGCGGCAGGGTTGAATTTTTGTGCGTACATCCGCGCGGCAAAAGAAATATAACAAAAGAAATATAAACAAAAGCCCCCGGGCTTGCCGGAGGCTTTTGCATATGTTTAAATGGGCTTGTTACCTAACTGAGGACAATATCCCCCCTATAAACGCCGCCCCCGCCCCAAACAGCATGGCGGCTTGGTAGCCGTGCAAAAAAGCCTGTTCATGCGGCAGGCCGGCAGCGGCAAAATAGCTTTGCACGGCGGCGTACACGGCTACGGAAAAAGCAATTCCCATAATCATGCCCGCATTGCGCGCCAGCGCGTTTACGCTAGAAACAATCCCCAGTTTGTTTTTAGGCGCCGCGCTGATGACGGTGTTGTTATTGGGTACCTGAAACGTGCCCGAGCCGCAGCCCGTAATAAATTGGGCCAGGGCAATGTATAAAAACGAGGTTTCCTTCCCCATAAAAGCAAACATCAGTGTGCCTATAATTACAAACCCCAGCCCCACCGTGGTGATAATGCGCGCGGGGTAGCGTTCGGACAGGACTCCGCTGATGGGTGAAGTAATAGCCAATGCAATGGGAAAAGGCAAAATAAGCAGGCCGGTTTGCACCGGGTCTATATGTAAAATATCGGTGGTGTAGAACGGGAACAGCACGGAATTGCAAAAAATAGCCATAAACCCCAGCACCGCCACGGCGTACCCGTAGGAGATTGCCGGTATTTTAAAGATGGACAGGCCCAAAAAAGGGTTTTTGGCGGTTTTCTCCCGCACAAAAAAACCGGCAAAAAATAACACGGCCACCGCAAATGCGGCCAAAATAATGTGGTTTCCCCAGCCTTTGGCGGGGCCTTCGTTTAAAGCGTATAAAAAGGCAAAACTGGCCAATATAAAGCACAGGGCGCCCCATATATCCATACGCATTTTTTGTATGGGGTCAAACCGCGGGATAATTTTTAGCCCGCGCCAAATGCCGATTATGCACACGGGCACGTTTATCCAAAAAACAGAAGTCCACCCGAAGTGTTGTATAAAAAAACCGCCCACGGCCGGGCCGGCCAGCGAACCCAGCGCCACCACGGCGCCAATGCCCCCCAGTGCGCGCCCGCGGGTTTTGCCGCTAAACGCTTTTGCAATAATGGCCTGGGAGTTTGCCATCATGGCCGAAGACCCCAACCCCTGCATGGCGCGGGCCATAATCATAAAAGGCAAATTGCCCGCTAAAGAGCATAATATGGAGCCTACCCCAAACAATGCAAACCCGCCCAAATACATTTTTTTGCGGCTGTACATATCGCTTAGTTTTCCAAAAACCGGCAAAAAACAGGTAACCGCCAGCAGGTAAATGCTAACCACGGTTTGTATGTTTTCAATATCGGCGCCAAATTGCTGTGCCATGGAAGGCAATGCAATGTTTACGATCCCCCCGTCCAGCGTGCCCATAAAGGTGCCGGTGGCGGTGACGGAAAATATCAGCCATTTGCGCGATAATTTAAGCGGTAGTTGTTTCATAAAACCCACGGGGTTGTTTCTTTCTTTTTTTGCGTTTTTCTCTGGCGGCGGAAAAATAACCCGCCAGCACGCAGCTGAAAATGCAGAATATCATGGAGGCTTGATAGGCGCTCATAAATGCCTCCTGTTCCCCCAGCCCGGTAGCCAGCAGGTGGCGCTTCATGGTAGAAAAGATGAGCACGGACAGCGCAATCCCCATCACCGCCCCCATATTGCGCGCCAAGGCGCTTAAACTGACTACCATGCCCAGCCGGTCCGCCGGGGCGGCGCTGATAATGGTGTTGTTATTGGGGGCCTGAAAGGTGCCGCTTCCGCAACCCATAATCATTTGTGCGGCCACTATATAGGCAAAGGACGGGTGCGTGCCAATGCACACAAACATACTGGCGCCAATAATTAAAAAGCCAAATCCGGCCGTGGTAATAAGCCGGGCGGAGTATCTTTCAGACAGCCAGCCCGATATGGGCGAGCATACCGCCAACGCCGCCGGAAAAGGCAGCATCAGTAGGCTCATTTGCACCGGGGTCAGGTGCAGTATGTCCGCCATATAAAACGGGAATAAAATGGAGTTGCAGTTTAGCGCAATAAACCCCAGCACCGATACAATACATCCGTAAGAGATTGCCTGTATTTTGAATATGGACAGGCCAATAAACGGCGCGGGGCTTTTTTGCTCGCGCATATAAAACCCCACAAAAAACAGGGCCGAAAGCGCAAACGCGCCCATGATGATGGCCGACGTCCAGCTTTGGGTGCTGCCTTCGTCCAGCGCGTACAGGAAACAAAAGGAAAACAAAATAAAACATACCGCACCGGTAAAGTCCATCTTTACCCGCTTGTGGGACATAAACAGCGGAATAATTTGTATCCCCCTCCAAATACCAAACAAGCTGATAGGCACGTTAATCCAAAATACGGACTGCCAACCCCAATGCTCAATCAGCAGCCCGCCCAAGGTAGGCCCCGCCAAAAAACCGATAGCCACCATGGCCCCAATGCCGCCCAGCGCGCGCCCGCGGTCCTTCCCGTGGAATGCCTTGGCAATAATGGCCTGGCAGTTGGAAATCATGGCCGAGGCTCCTAACCCCTGCACCGCGCGGGAAAAAATCATCCACGCCAAACTGTGCGCAAACGCTGCCAGCAAAGATCCAATGCCAAACAGCAAAAAACCCGTTAAATACAGGTATTTGCGGCTGTACATATCGCTTAGTTTGCCAAATACGGGCAAAAAGCAGGTGGTGGTAAGCAAATAAACGGTTACTACCCATTGGATGCGTTCCAGCGTAACGCCCAGGTCTTTTGCCATTACGGGCAGGGCAATGTTTACAATGCCCCCGTCCAGCGTGGACATAAACACCCCAATAGCCGTAACGGAGAATATCAGCCATTTATAGGCGATGTGAAAATGAGGTTTAGACATAGCTATTTTTTACCGCAGCGCAGCAGCGTATAGGCAAAACGCCCCACGCCGTTAAAGGTTTCTTTTAGGGTTAAGCCTGCGTTTTCTACACAGGTTTTCATCTGCTCAAAGGCATACATTTTGCTGTTGCCGTTGGCAATATTGGTGAAATACAGCGAAGTGTGATTTAAACAATACGTGGCGGCGGCAAATTCCTGCCGGTCCCACAAGGGTTCCAAAATATAAATATCCGTAGAGGCAGAGGCCGCTTTTTTTACTTTTTTTAATATTTCGGTTATTTGCTCTTGGGAAAAGCAATCCAAAAACTGGCTCATCAGCACCGCGTCCGCCCCGGTGGGCAGAACGGATTTTTTGTCCAGCACGTTGGCCGGCCAAAAACGGGCCCGCGCGCCAAACTTTTTTAAGTTCTTTTTAGCCACAGCCAGCTGGCCGGGCAAGTCCACCAGCGTTACTTGCACGTCGGGCGCGTACTGCAGGCATTTTTTAGCCCACTTGCCGGTGTTGGCGCCAATGTCCATAATATGCCGGGGTTGGCGGGCAAATACCAGGGGCAGAATTTCCGGGAAGGCAATGTCGGAATAAAAATGGTCAAACGCAAACCAGCTTTTGCGCGCTTTGGCCGGCAGTTTGCTAAGGCCTTCGTAAACGGTTTTCCATTTACCAAACACTTTTAAACCCGTGGGTTTGCCGGTTTTTAAGGATTTTTGAAGCGAATGCATACCCAAATAACATACGTCGTTTACAAAATCGGCATTGGCGCGGGTCATCGGGTCGCACAGCCAAAACCAACCCGTTTTGGTAATATCGTACAGGCCTTGCGGGTTTTTTTGCGCCAGGTCCAGCGCGCAGGCGTTTTCCAGCAGAGTTTGCACGGCATATAAAGAAAGACCGGTAGAACGGGCCAGTTCTTTATCCGTAGCCGGGGCTTGGTTTAAGGCGTTTAAAATGCCCAAATCCCGCAGGGCCAGGGCCGCTTGAAAGGAAATTGGCGCAAAGGCCAGTTTTTGTGCGTCAAAGGCTACGTCCGCCATGGTGCGCCCGGGGGTGCGTTTACGGCGGTATTTCGGGTTGAGTTTTGCACTGTTTTTAGCTATCATATATTTATTAAATTTTATCTTATTTTAGAGCGTTTTTACAATGACAAAACCCTTACAAAACCGCATTGCCCTGGTTACCGGCGCCAGCCGCGGCATTGGCCTGGCCATCGCCAAAACTTTGGCGCAGGAGGGCTGCCATATTTGGCTTAATTACCACTCCAACCACGCGGCCGCGCAAGCCGCCAAAAAAGAAATAGAGGCTTTAGGCTCTTCTTGCACACTGCTGCCTTTTGACGTGGCCGACGCACAAGCCGTGCGCGCCGCGCTGGAGCCTTTGCTTCAAACCCAAACGCCCTATATTTTGGTAAACAACGCGGGCGTACGTAAAGACAATTTGCTTATTTGGATGAAAGACGAAGAATGGACCGGCGTGATTAATACCGTTCTGGGCGGATTTCATAACGTAACCAAAACCGTTTTGGGCGCTATGATACACGCCAAAGAGGGGCGCATTATTAACATCGCCTCCGCCGCGGCCCATGCGCCCGTTCCGGGGCAGACCAATTACTCCGCCGCCAAGGCCGGCATTGTGGGGGCCACGCGCTCCCTGGCGCTGGAAGTGGCCAAACGCAATATTTTGGTAAATGCCGTGTCTCCCGGGTTTATTGAAACCGATATGTTAGACGGCCTGCCCATGGATAAAATTTTACCGCTTATTCCCCTTCGCCGCCTAGGCAAAGCGCAGGAAGTGGCCGACCTGGTAGCCTTTTTATGTTCGGACAAGGCCTCCTACATTACCGGCCAGGCTTTTGGGGTAAACGGCGGCGTCTGTATGTAAAAGCTCTCAAATTGATATAATGGTTTAACTATGCATTTGCAAGCACATTTGCCCAAAGTGGTTATCACCGGGTTGGGCGCCGTTTCCCCTTACGGCGTGGGGGTTGGCGCGCTTAAAAAAGGCTTGTATGAGGGACTGAACTGTATTCACCGGGTGGAGGAGCTGGAAAAGCTGGATTTGATAAAAACCAAAGTGGCCGCCACGGTGAAGGAAATTGACTATTCTTCCATCCCCCGCCAGCGCCGCCGCTCCATGAGCCGCATGGCCGTTTACGCTTATTACGCCGCGCAGGAAGCCCTGGCCCAGGCCGGTTACACGCAGGCCCCCAAAGGGCTGGGCTTTTTTATGGGCTCTACGCTAAACAGTATTTCGGTTTGGATGGATGTTTGCAACCAGTGTTTGGGCGGGCATGCGGAGCTGGTAAAAACCTCTTCTTTTTTGCAAATTATGAACCACTCCCCCCAAGCCGTGGTGGGCCAGGCGTTAAAGATAGACGGGCCCTCTTTTTCGGGGGCGGCCGCTTGTGCAACGGGGCTGTTAAACATTGGCCTGGCGGCAGGTGCCATACAAAGCGGGCTTGCCAGCCAGGTATTGTGCGGCGGTACGGAAGAATACCACCCCATGTTTAGCGCCTGTTTTGACATTATGCAGGCCACCAGCCATAATTTTAACGACCGGCCGGAACTTTCCTGCCGCCCGTTTGACGCAGAGCGCACGGGCCTGGTATGCAGCGAAGGCTGCGGCCTCTTGTTTTTAGAGCGGGAAGACGTTGCTTTAGCCCGCGGCGCACAAATTTTGGGCGAAGTGGTTTCTTTTGCTTCCAACACGGAAACGCAAAACATAGCCAACCCTTCCGCCCAGACCATGCAGGATTGTATGCAATGCGCCTTGGAAAAAGCCGGCTTAACCCCGGCGGATATTGATTTTGTAAACGCCCATGCCACGGCCACTTTGGCGGGCGACGCGGCCGAATCGGCCGCTGTTAACCAGGTATTTGGCCCAAGCGTAAAAGTAAACAGCTTTAAAGGCCATTTGGGGCACACCATGGGTGCTGCGGGCGCGCTGGAGCTGATTGCCTGCCTGCAAATGATGCAAGACGGTATTGTTTTGCCTACCAAAAACCTGCAAACCCCGGCGCAGGACTGCGCCCCCTTAAATTATGTGCGCCAAAAAGAAAATTTTAAAATACATACATTACTTAAAAACAGTTTTGCCATAGGCGGCAATAATTGTTCTCTTATCGTAAGGAGATAACCCCGTGAACATTACCAAAGAGGAAATCATTCGCCAAACCAACGAGGCGTTAAAAAAAGAATTTGAATTGTCGGACGCCCAGCTTACCCCCCAGGCCAATTTAAAGGACGACATCGGCCTGGACAGCCTGGACGCGGTGGACATGGTGGTGGTGCTTGAACAGAAGTTCCACATTAACATCCGCCAAGGGTATGATTTGCGCTCTATTGTTACTTTGCAAAACTTGTATGATTTTATAGAGAAAATCGCCCAAGAAAGCGCACAAAAAAACCAGTAATTCCATGCGCGTGCGTACTTTTTTAAATACGGTTCTGTTTGGGGTCTGGGCGGTGTGCTGGTTGGCCGTTTCCGGGCTGGCGGCAGGGCCGTTTTTGTATATTTGGCCCGGTAAAAACGGCCGCAACGCACGGCGGCTGGTGTATGTGCAGGCCAAGGGCATATTATTTTTTATGCGTTTGTGTTCCCGCTCCTGGTGGGTGGAAACGCCGGCGCCCAGGCCCAAAGGCCCGTGTGTGGTGGCGGCCAATCACGCCTCGGCACTGGATTTGTATACGGTGGCCGCTTTCGGTTATGACAATGTGGTTTACATTACCAAAGGCTGGGTGTTTAAACTGCCGTTTTTCGGTTATGTAATGCGCCGCGCGGGATATATAGACGCGCAAACCACCCCCCCTCAGCAAATGCTGGAGCGCTGCCGCCAAGCGGTGCAGGACGGGTGCGATATTGTGCTTTTTCCGCAAGGGTCCAGAAAGGACCCCAACGCCCGTTTTAAAAGTGGGGCTTTTTACTTGGCTATTGAGCTGGGGCTTCCGGTGGTGCCTTTGGCCATTGGCGGCACGGGGGATATGCTGCCCAGCGGGGCCGTGTGGCTTAAACCGGCCGATATTTTGCTGGCCGCTTTGCCCCCCGTTTACCCGGCAGACTTTACCGGCCCGCTGGACCATTTACATATGGCGCGTGCGGTAAAAAACCGCATTATGGATTATTTGCATAAGGAGCAAAAACAATGAAAGCTTTTTTTGCGGGTGTACTGGCTGTTTGTCTGGCGGCTTGTGCGTCAGCCCCGGTGCAAAAGCTGGAAAAGCAATTTTCTTTGCCGGCCGTTTCCAATACCCGGCAGGTAAAAGTGGCCGTATTTCGCGCGTGCGCGCGGCTGGGGTGGGAATGCGTAAGCGTAACGGACTCTTCGGCCGAGGCCAATTTTTTCCAAAACGGCCGCCAGGTATGGGCGGATATTGCCTATTCCCCCCGCTCTTACACTATCAGCTACAAGCACAGCACGGGGCTTAATTATACGGCCGGGCGGCAAAGTTCCATAAGCCCCCTTTATATGCGCTGGATTAAACGCCTAAGCGTTCAAATTGATAGAGAATTACAAAAAATCAACCGGGCAGGAAATGCAACTTCCGCCCAAGGAGTGTAATCCCATGAAAAAACTTATCTGTTTGTTAACCCTTTGTTTGTTTGCGGCGGCGTGCCGTTCTTACCCCACGGTGTATGAAGTAAAAAACCACGCCGTAACCGTAGCCGAGGGCCAAACCCTGCGCCAGGCTATTTTGCAGGCCGGCCGTGGGCGCCGCTGGATGATGCACGAAGTAAAACCCGGCCTGATACAGGGCGTTTTAAACGTGCGCGGGTATGAGGTGGTGGTTAACATCCCTTATACGCAGGATAGTTTTTCCATTGAGTACGTAAGCAGTGAAAATATGAGGTATAACCCCAAAAAGAACCGTATCCACCGCAAGTATAAACAGTGGGTGCGCAATTTGGAAGTGGACATATACCGTTTTGCCCAAATGTAATGATATGGACGTCACCCAAATAGATTTAACCCGCATTATGC
Organism: uncultured Elusimicrobiales bacterium; assembly: GCA_944327085.1. Classification (GTDB taxonomy): domain Bacteria; phylum Elusimicrobiota; class Elusimicrobia; order Elusimicrobiales; family Elusimicrobiaceae; genus Avelusimicrobium. The sequence continues at coordinate 37,850 of CALVGG010000007.1, forward strand.
CGCACAGGCGGCCCATGTTGCTGGTGGAAAAAATAGAATCCATTTCCCCCACGGGGGGCCGTGTGCGCGCGGCAAACCCGGAGGACGGTTTATTTGCCGGGAAAGACGGGTTTTTATTGCCGCCTGCTTTAATTGAAATGGTGGCGCAAGCCTATGCCGCGTGCGACGGGGCCAAACGTTTTTTAGAAGGCACTTTGCCTAAAGACGGCGGCGGTTTTTTGGTGAATGTGCGTGATTTTCATTTTTTAACCCCGGTACGCGCCGGGCAGGAAATACGGGTGGACGTAACCGTAAAAGACCGGTTTTTGGATACCCGCATAGTGGAAGGCACCGTATGGGCGGGCGGTAAAAAAGCGGCCGAAGGCCAGGTGTATGTTTTTGTGTGGGAAAACACCCCCCCGCAGGAGAATAAATGAAAACCTTTTTAATGCTTTTAACTTTGTTTTTGCTTTCAGGCCCTGTGGCGGGGCAGCCGGCGGCTTCTGCTGCTAGTGAGCGGCAGGAGGATTCTTCCGTCAGTGCCCAGCAGGCGGCCATTACCGCCCGTTTTGCCGCGGTGAACACCATAGAAAGCCGCTTCACGCAGGAAAAACACATGGCCCTGCTGGACAAGCCCGTTACCAGCGAAGGCCTGTTTTATTTTGAAAAACCCGGCCGCATCCGCTGGCAATACACAAAGCCTTTTCAAAACGGGTTTTTAATTGACGGCAAAAAAACGTATCGTTTGGAAAAAGACCAAAAAGAAGAACAAAAAAACCCCATGGCGTATAATTTGGCGGCGCAGCTGTTGGCTTGGCTTACGTTTGATTTAGAGACTCTCTCCAAACAATACAGCGTGCAGTTTACGCCGCAAGGGGTTATTTTAATGCCGCTTAAAGAGGGCTTTATCAGCCAGATAACGGTTACGTTTTCTGCCACGAACCCGCAGGCACTCTCCCGCGTGGAAATAGCCGAAACCGGCGGCGACAAAACCGTTTTGCGTTTTATCAATCCCAAAACCAATCAAAAACTTCCCGCGGAGGCTTTTAAATGAGCAAATGGTTCCACTGGATAAAAACATATCGCGCGGCGGCCATGGCCGGCGTGGGCATATTGGCGGCATTGTGTTTGTGGGGGTTGTTTCGGCTTAAGTTTGCGGAAAGTGTTTCCGTGATGATCCCCTCCGGCGTGCGGGAACGGGTGGAATTGTTTCAGTCTTCCCCGTTAAATGCCAAAACTTTTGTAGTGGTTACCGATAAAGACCCGGCTTCCGCCTTGGCGGGGGCCCGGCGCCTGCGTGAATATTTGGCCGAAGAAAAAGTAATCATTCTTCCCCCCGCGCAAGGGGCCCGGTTTGCGCTTTCCATGGTAAAGGCATTCCCTTATCGCTTTACTGAGCGCGACGCGCAGGAAGCCTTAAAATTTATTGTTCCGCAGGTGATTGCTGCTCAAATGAAGGATAATTTCCAAAATTTAATGTCTTTTCAGGGCAGCTTTTTAAAAGAAATGATTTTGCTGGACCCGCTGGGCCTGGCTAAATTGATGGGCGAGAAATTAAAAACTTTTGATGTAACCTCCAGTATGAATTATGCGGACGGGTTCTTAATTTCTAAAGACGGCACCGCCGCCATTGGCGTGTATGAGGCCGCTTTTGACCCGGGCAACCTCTCCGCCTCCTCCCGGTTTAAAGAAGTTTTTAACCAAGCCCGGACAAAAGGCATTTTGCCTGCTTCTTCCCGTGCGTTTTATTTGGGGGCGGCCCGGTATACGGAAGAGAACTCCTCCATTATCCGCCATGATTTAAAATTAATTACCCTTTTGGCTCTGTTGGGGCTGGCGGCGTTGTTTGCGGTGTTCTTTCGCCGTAAAAGAGCATTGTGGATTTTTGCCCTTCCGTTTTTGGTGTTGGCGCCTTCGGCATTGGTTACTTATGCGGTGTTTGGGGGCATATCGGGCATTACGCTGGGGTTTGGCTCGGTAGTGGCGGGGCTGGCGGTGGATTATTCCATTTATATGTATTTTGCCCTGTGCGGCACAACCAAGCCCGTATTAAAAACGGCCCGCAAACTGTGGCCGCATTTGCTGTATAGTTATGCCACTTCCGTGGCGTGTTTTGCGGCGCTGTTGTTTTCGTCTATTTCTTTGTTTAAACAAATTGCGGTGTTTTCCATTGCGGGGCTTACGTTTGCGCTGCTTTTGGCGGTGTTTGTATTCCCGGTATTTTGGAAGCATTTGCCCCCCGCACCGGCTTTTGGTTTTTGGAAAGTGCCCAAGCTGAGCAAAACGGCGGCGGCAGTTATATTATGTTTACTGCTTTGGGGCGGTATGGCCGGTGCGCTTAAATTGCAGATTAACGGGGATTTAACTTCTTTAAACTCCGTATCTAAAACTTTTGAAGAGGATAAGCGGGTATTTGATAATGCTTTCTTTCGCCAAAATACGGGCGCCGGGCTTTTGTTTGTGTTTGGCGATAATGAAGAAAACGCCCTGGAAAATAATGAAGAAGTAGGCCGCCGTGCCGGTGTGCCGTTGGCGGTAAGCCAGGTGTATCCATCCCAGAAAACCAAGGAAGAAAACCTGGCGCGCTGGCGTAAATTTTGGGCCAAAAACGGAGAAAAAACCCGTACATTGGTGCGGGAAAACGCTTTGTTTTGGGGTTTAAAACCCAGTGCGTTTAAACCGTTTGAATATTTAACCAGCCTGGTGCAGGACCCGGACGTATTTGATTTTACGGCTTTTTACAATCCGTTTACGCAAATCGGCGGCCGGTGTGCGGTGGTAAATATGGTGCCGGACAGCCCTGTCTTCAGCCGGTTGCAAATACCGGGGATTAAAACGGTGTTTGTATCGGCCGAGGCTATCCGCAAGGATTTAGCTTCCGGTATGGCGGCGGAAGCCGTTAAAATACTGTTTGCCACGTTACTGCTTTCGGGCGGATTGATATTTTGGTTTTTTAAAAACAAAAGGGATACGCTTCTTACCTTTGTGCCGGTAGCGGGGGCGTTTTCTTTTACTTTTTTGGTGTTTTGGCTGGCCGGGGTGAAAGTAAATTTGTTTATTTTAGCCTTTTTGCCTTTGTTAACGGGTCTGGGAGTGGATTACGGCCTGTTTGAGCTGATAAAACACCGCGCCGGCAAAAGCACTTTGTATCCGCAAACGGCTTTGGCGGCGGCGGCGCTTTCCACATTCATCGGGTTTGGCGTATTGGCACTGGCTCAGCATGCGGTATTGTTTATTATCGGGCTTTCTGCCTGTGTGGGCATTGCCGGGGCGGCCCTGTCGGCCCTGTTTTTGCTGCCGCCTTTGCTGGAGGATGAATGAAACCGTTTATATTGTTTTTAGGTTTATGCTGCTTGGCGGCCTGTGGCGGCGGTGCTGTATACAAAAAAGAGGCCCCACAACCCTTTACGCCTAAGGAAGTAATTCAAATGCGCGGCAGCGTAAGCCCGGCGGGCGTATATTTTACTGCCGTGTGCCTGATGGGTAACCATAAAACCCGCGTCATTGTACTGGGGGATATGGGCATAAAACTGCTTGATTTTCAGGTAACGCCCACAGGCAGGGCGGAAATTTACTATAAAATGCCGCGTTTGCCGGATGCCTTTGCCCAGGCGTTTACCCGCATGGCTACTGGCACGCTGTTAACAACGCCAGCCCCGCAAATTGAATATAAAGACCCGCAAACCCGCCTTTTATTTAAGGCCGAGCGGGCAGGAAGCAACCCATGATTTTTTTAACCGATGCCATATCCCGCTGTTTTGGGAGCCGGGAAGGCGATAAATATGTATATTTAATTGGGGAAGATTTCCCCGCGTTTGAGGGCCATTTCCCGCAAAAGCCCATTTTGCCGGCCGTGGTGCAGGTGCAGTTTGCGCTGGACGCACTGGCCCGTTTGCAAGGCGTTGCCTGCCGGCTAAAAAAGGTTTCTAAAGCCAAATTCAGCCGCCCTGTGCCCCCCAACACCCGCCTGGGGGTGGAAATAACCCCCAAGCAGCAAAACACCTTTTGCGCCCAGTTAACTTTGCCGGACGGGCAAAAGTGCGGGCAGATTATTTTTGAGGTAGAGCCGAATGAAGCGCATTGAATATTTTAAACGCGGCGAGCAGGAGCCTGCCCCGCTGGAAAAATCCGTTTTGCGCGTGGTGCGTTTTAACGAAATTGACCCCATGAACATTATGTGGCACGGGCATTATGCTTCTTTTTTTGAAGACGCCCGCGTGGCGTTGGGGGATAGTTACGGCATCGGCTATCAGGATTTTTACCGCCGGGGCTTTATGACGCCCGTTCGCCGCATGCAAATTGACTATTTATCCCCCCTTCAGTACGGCTGTGAATACAAAATTAAAGCCCGCCTGTTTTATACCGAGGCCGCCCGCCTGGATTATGATTTTACCGTGCTGGACGCGGCCGGCTCAGTCCACGCGCGCGGCTGCACCGTGCAGTTAATTTTGGATAAAGACCAAAACTTATTATTGGCAAAACCCGCCTTTTTTGAGGCCTTCTGCCAAAAATGGCGTGAAGGTAAATTATGAAATTTCTGGCCGTTATCCCCCTTTATAACCACGGTAAAACCGTGCGGCAAGTGGTGCAGAACTGCCTGCGCTGCGGCTGGCCGGTGCTGGTGGTGGATGACGGCAGCAGAGACGAAGGCCCCCTTTCTTTGCGCGGGCTTGAGGCGCATGTAATCACCCTGCCGGTTAACCGCGGCAAAGGGGCCGCTTTGTTAACGGCCGCCGCCTGGGCCCGCCAAAACGGCTTTACCCACCTGCTAACCTTGGACGCGGACGGCCAACACAACCCGCAGGATTTAAGGCTTTTGGCTGCGGCCGCCCGCCAGGCCCCGCAAAGCATTATTATAGGCGCGCGCCGTTTTGAGGGGCCCCATGTGCCGGCCTCTTCCAAGTTCGGGCGCAAATTTGCGGGCTTTTGGGTGCATTTGCAAACGGGTAAGGCCGTTAGCGATATGCAAAGCGGGCTTAGGTGTTACCCCGTGGACGTGCTGGAAGTGGTTAAATGCTGGTGCCGGCGCTACGCTTTTGAGGTGGAAATTGTGGTGCGTGCCTTGTGGGCCGGGTTTGGGGTGAAAGAGGTGGAAGTATCGGTTTATTATCCGCCGGCGGGGCAAAGGGTGTCTCATTTCCACAAACTGGCCGATAATTTGCGCCTTACCCTCATTAATACGTATTTAACCATGCGTTCCATGCTGCCCATTCCCCACCGCCAGTATGTCAGCGGCGGCACTACTCCCACCGTTAAAAAACGCGGATATTGGGAAGTAATGCTTGAAAATTTGCGCCAAAAAGATAGTATCACCCGCAATGCTTTGTCCGGCGCGTGGGGCATATTTTGCGGCTCCATTGCTTTGCCCGGCATCCGGCAGGTTATGCTTTTTTGGGGGGCCGGGTGGTGGAACTTAAATAAAATTTTAAGTATTTCTTTTGAAAAACTTTGCATTGGCCCCTTTGTGCCCGCATTATGTATAGAGGCCGGCTTTTTTATGCGTAACGGCCGGTTTTTGACGGAGTTTACCCTCCAAACCCTGGGCCGCCAGTTTTTACAGCGCGTGTGGGAGTGGGTGCTGGGGTCTTTGGTAGTGGCGCCTTTGCTGGCGGCGGCGGCATTTGTGGTGGTGTGGATAATAGGTTTTGTTTTACACAGGAGCTTAAAATGACGCAAAGCTGGACGGGGGCCAGTTTAGCCTCCCGCTTTAAACACCGCTTTATTTACGCACTCATTTTTGTAGGCGGGCGTTTTTTGGCGTATTTGTTTTTATACCCGCTGGTGCTGGTGTATACGCTTTACCCTTCCATACGGGCCAAAAGCCGCGTTTACATACAAAAGCGCTTTGCGCCCAAAAATGCCTGGCAGGCGTTTAAACACGCTTACAAGCTTAACTTAACTTTTGCCCGCACGCTTACAGACCGCGCCGCCCTGGGCATTTTGGGCCGGGCGGACATTGTTTCCAGTAAAGAGGACCGCGCCCTCTGCCAGCGTTTGGCCGATCAGTACCAAGGCGTTATTATGCTTACGGCCCACTGCGGCTGCTGGCAGCAGGCGGCCGCCAGTATTGATTTTTTTAAAGCCCACAAATACATTGTGTATTATCACAGCCCCAAGGATAATGATAAAATGGTGCATGAACACCGCGCCCAAAAAGCACCTTTTACGTTTATTAACCCGGCCTTCGGCTTTGGGGGCGTGGTGGAAATGATGGCCGCCCTGCGCCACGGGGGCGTGCTTTGCGCCATGGGGGACCGCACCTTTGGTGCCCCCGGCAACAGCGTGCCCGTTCAATTTTTGGGGCAAACGGCGTATTTGCCGTATAGTTTTTACCGTTTGGCGGCCTGCACGGGGGCGCCGGTGGCGGTGATGTTTTTCCCCTGGCTTGGCGGAGGGCGTTTTGGGGCGGAAATTGCCGGCGTGTTTACCGTGCCGGAGCGCGGGCCTGCCAAACAACAATACCAGGAGTTTGCACAAAAATTTGCTGACGCGCTGGAAGCCTTTTGTGTAAAATATCCCTATCAGTTTTTTAATTATTACAACTTTTGGGAGACTAACGAATCATGCAAACCATAGAAGAAATTAAACAGCTTATTGCCGCCAATATTGATTTGGGCGGGGCGGATTTGTCGGGTTTTGATGCGTCTTCCCCCATTTTTGGCGAAAAAGGCCTGGGGCTAGACAGTTTAGACGCCGTGGAACTGATTATGCTTTTGCAAAAAAAGTACGGCATTACCATAGAAAATATGCAGCAAGGACGCGAAATTTTTAAAGATTTGGGCACCCTGGCCGCTTATGTGGACGCCCACCGTAAAAAATAACTTATGACTTGCGCCTGCATTGGGGGTACGGGCGTTATCTGCGCCTGCGGCAGCGGTAAAAACGCTTTATGGAACGGCTTGGAAACGGGCCGCTCCTGTTTTGCGCTGCCGGCGGGGCGCGTAAACAGCACACTGGCGGATAAATACCCCGTATTTTTAATACCCGAGGATAACCTCCCCCCCGGCCCCGGCAGTTTAAGCCTGCGTTACTTTTTAACGGCCGCAAAGGAGGCGTTTACTCAGGCCGGGGTTCAGCCCGCCCAGCTGGCCGCCCTGCGTACCGGGGTATGTGTGGGCACGTCGGTTGATGCGTCTTTTCATTGTTTTGATTCTTACGCGCGCTATACCCGCCAAGCCTTGCAAGAGCAGGACGTAAACATTTTGCAAGCGTATTTTTCTTCCTCCACCGCTTTAGCCGCGGCCCGCACTTTTGGCTTTACCGGCCCGGTGCAAACGGTGGTTACCGCCTGTGCCAGCGGAACGGACGCGGTGGGCCTGGCCGCCGCTTGGATTCAACAAGGCCTGTGCGACGCCGTATTATGCGGCGGCACGGATGAAATCAATTTAATCCCTTATGACGGCTTTATCCGCCTGTTGATTGCCTCTAAAGATAAATGCAAACCCTTTTCCAAAAACCGCAGCGGCATTAATATTGGCGAAGGCGCCGCCGCGCTTTTACTGCTTAGCCCCTCTGCCGCCAAAAGTTTGGGCGTAACCCCGGCGGGTTTTGTGTTGGGTTACGGTAATGCGTGTGACGGATACCACCCCACCGCGCCGGACCCGCAGGGCCGGGGCCTTAACAAAGCCATTTCTTTTGCTTTAAAACAAGCCGGTTTGCAGGGGGCGGATATGGCCTTTGTAAACGCACATGCCACCGCCAGCCAAGCTAACGACGCGGCTGAAGCCTTGGTTTTTAACCAATTACTACCCGGGGTACCCGTTTGCGCCACCAAGGGGCTTACGGGGCACACTTTGGGTGCGGCAGGCGCGTTGGAGGCGGTTATTACGCTTATGTGTTTAAACCGCGGGCTGGTTACGCCCGCCTGGGGCTTTGAGGAAGAAGACCCTGCCTTGCATTTAACCCCCGTTACAACTACCCGCGCGGTGCACGGGCAGGCGGCTGTATCGTGCTCGCTGGCGTTTGGCGGGTGCAATGCGGCGCTGGTGTTAGGAGGGCGGCAATATGGCGCTTGATTTGTATATAGACGGTTTTGCTTTTTGCACGCAAACCCCGCAGCCGCAGGTTTTTGCTCCCTGGTTTGAAGCGCGGCGCCTGCGCCGTATGGAAGCCCAATCTGCCCAAATGCTGTTTGCTTCCTGCCAAGCCCTGGAAATGGCCGGCCAGCCTGTTGCGCAGGAAAAACCTTTTGGCCTTTCTTTAGGCATTGGCCCGGGCAGTTTGCAAAACACCTGTAAATTTATGGACAGTATTTTGCAAGACGGGGATGAACTATCCTCCCCCACCGCTTTTGCGGGCAGTGTGCATAATGCGGCCGGGTTAACCTTATCTTTATTTTTAAATTTATGCGGCCCGTGCCTAACCAGCGGGCAGTTTAATACTTCTTTCGGGGCGGCGCTACTTACGGCGCAAAGCTTTTTGTATAGCGCCATGGCGCCTTATGTGCTGGTGGCGGTGGCGGACAGTGTAAACCCGGTGGCCTGTGCCTTGCGGGAAAAATACCCCCAGGTGCTGGGTGGGGCTCTCAGTACGGGGTATCCAACCCACACCGCGGCGGCATTGTTAATAAGCGCCCAAAAAACACCGCACGCCAAAGCCAAAATTACCGATTTTCAGTTTTTATGCCGGCAGCCTGCCTATGTTCCCTGTTTGGGGAAAGGCTGGGCCCCTTTGGCGGCCGGGCCGGCTATAGAGCTATGCAGTTTGTTGAAACAGGGGAAAAATCACTTTGAAATAAAAGACGATTCATTAGGGGTATGTACTGTAATTAAAGGAGAACTTTTGAATGCTTACTAAAAATGACATTAAACATATGCTGACCGACGCCCTGCGCGCGCAACTGGCACGCAGTAAGGCGGATGCGCTGTCCGTATTTGAAAATCAAAATCCTTCCGCCTTGTTTGACGGGCTTACCGTGGAACAACGCGCCTGTTTTGAACAGGTAGCCGGTGATATGTTCAACCAGCCGGCAAAGCGGTTTTCCTCTTTGGAAAATATGGTTAATTATTATTACGCCGCTTTTTTGTATTACGGGTTAATTAATTTTTTAACTTCCGGCAGCACCGGTGCATATAAAAAATGCCCTCATACCATCACGATGATTGAGGAAGAAGCTTATGGCATCCGCCCGGAGTTTGAAGGCGTTAAACGCGTGGTGGGCCTGGTGCCGGTACATCATTTATACGGCTTTACTTTTACGCTTATGCTTCCCCGCGTTTTGCCGGCGGAGGTTACCTGGCTGCCCGCCTTGCCCACGGCCAATTGGCAGGATTTGCTGAAAGAGGGCGATTTAATGGTGGCTTTCCCCTTGTTTTGGCAATATTGGGTGGAATTGGGAAATAAATTTCCTAAAGGGGTAAGAGGAATGTCCTCCACCGCGCCTATGAAGGACGAGGTAATTTCCGCCTTGTATGATTTAGGCATAGAAAAATTTACCGAAGTATACGGCGCCAGCGAAACCGGCGCCATCGGCCGGCGCCACCATGCCGGGGAAGCCTTTGAAGTGTTTGATTTTTGGGATTTGGATTTAAAAGACCAAATCCGCTTAAAACGCAAATGCCAGGATACGTGGCTCGTCCTGCCGGACCAGGCCGATATGGAAAACGCCCGATTTATCCGCCCCCTGGGCCGCACGGACAAGTGTGTGCAGGTTGCGGGGATTAACGTATATCCCAAACACGTGGAAGAAGTCTTATCCCAACACCCGGCGGTTAAGGAATGCAAAGTGCGCCTGATGCGCCCGGAAGAGGGTGAACGTTTAAAAGCGTTTATCGTTCCCAATGAAGGGTATAACGAAAGCCATTTGGGTATTATCCGCACCTATTTAAGCCAAAAACTGACTGTGCATGAAATGCCCCGCTCCTTTACATTTGGCGATAAACTGCCGGTAAACGAAATTGGCAAAGCGGCCGATTGGTAACCCGGTATTCAAAATGGATACACAAAATTTCCCCCCCTTTTTTTAGGGGGTTTTTTATGTTACAATACAAGTAGAGGCGGCAGGTTCGCCTCTTTGGCACGTATAAGGGATGTTTCCCCGTTGTACGTGCTTTTTTTATACCCAAAAGGCCCACCGTGTTTTTGGGCCCTTTTTCCCTTGTTTTTTGGGTCGCCAGGTGTTATAACATAAGTATAAGGCCGTATTATTTTATTTTTAATTATGAGGCTTCTAATATGATTAAACTTCTCTCCGCTGTGTTAAGTTTCTCTTTGCTTTTTGCCAGTGTGGCGCCTTCTTATGCGCAGGCGGCTGATGCCGCCGCCCGCACGCGTGCCCGTGTGTCTATGGGTTTAGACCAGGCCGTACGTGCGCAGGTACGCAACGGCAAGTTTGCCGTGTCGGACAAAGTAGCCGAGGTAAAGGCGGTAGTGAAGGCGCTTACGTCCGGGACTGAGCAGCAGGGCGTGTCCGGCGAGCTTAGCTATAATGATTTTAAAACAGCGTATGAGACAGGGATGAAAGAGGT
>CALVGG010000008.1 GCA_944327085.1 uncultured Elusimicrobiales bacterium
TATTAATTTTCACGAGACCTCCTTGCTTTACTATGCAAAGAGGAAACGGCCTCCCCAAAAGGGGGGCCGTTCTCGTTATATAAAGATTCAAAATTCCAAGGGATAGTTTATGGTATTGCGTTCATCATAAATCCCAGGGTATAAATCGGAAAGTGTGAAATTTAAAAGCGGCAATATAGGTGTAACAGGGTGTTTAATCCTCTATATACAGCAGTAAATACCCGGCCGCAAATTGGACGGATATTTTTTCCTGCGCGGCGCAATTGCTTAAGGTTCGGCCCGTGTGCCCCAGCTCCAGCCGGGCATTTTGCAGCGGGTATTGCAGGCCTTTTAAGGTTACGTTTTGGCAGGCGGTAACGGGGATCAGGCTTACGCGTGCGCCGGGGCGGACGGTTTTTTCTGCCGGTTTAATAAGGGGGTAAATTTTCCAGCCGTCGGCCGCAAAGCAAATATCCATTTGGAGCAAATAGGGGTATACGGAAAGGAAATTACCTATAGAAAAATCCCACCGGCCGCCGGTTCCGCCGGCTATGGTTACGTGGGTAAAATGATTGTCTTGCAGGTAGTCCAGCGCTTTTTCCAGGTCGGTATTATCCTGGCGGGGAATGCGCAGCAGTTTTTCCTTGGGCCAGGCGTGGCGGGTGGAAAGAGAGTCAAAATCCCCTATAATTTTATCTGGCATTATGCCGGCCGCGGCCGCTTTTTGGGCGCCGCCGTCCGCCGCCAGTATAAAGTTTACCTGGGCGGCTAATTGCTGCAGCAGCGTGGGGGAGGGGCACTCCCCGTTACCTATAAGTAATGCGTTTAACGGGTGTTTCATTTTTTTGCCGTAAACATATTATAAATAAAATCATTAAACCAAAAGACAGGCCAATGTAAAAAGGGTCCAGCATTTGGGCTGCCCCGCCCAGCCCGGCCTGCCAGTTATCTACCTGGCCGGCAAACCAGCGCGGTAAAAAGCGCCAAATTGTCATGGCGGCGGCGCTGGTTAAAGAGGCCAGTACAAATTGATTGTCCGAAATCCGCCCCGGGAAAATGTATCCCATCAGTATCGGCGCCAGCAGACAGGCGGAAAAATAAGAGCCCAGCGTAAGCCAAATTTCTTTAAAACTTCCGTTAAATACAGAGGCCATATATACGGCCAAAGCCCCCACTGCAAACAGGGATATCCGGTTGGACAGCACCACGTCTTTAAAGCGGTTTCTAAGCAGGTCAAAACTTAAAGTATTGGAAGCGATAAATAAAAAAGAATTTAAGGTGGATAAAATAATGGCCAAAATCCCCGCTACAAAAAAGCCTTTTAGCCCGGTGGGAAGCAGCTGTATGGCGTAAAAAAAGTACGCTTCCCCCGGCTGGGCCTGCGGCAAAAGGGCGCGGGCATATAAAGAGCCGGTAGTGGTGCATAAATCAAAACAAAACCAAATGCAGGTGGAAATGATAATCCCTTTTTTTACTACAGCGGGGGATTGGGCCGCAAAACAGCGCTGGTAAAAGCTGGGGTCAATAAGGGCGGAAAGCGCAATAAACCCCCAAATAAGCGTGTTCATAACACCGTTCCCGCCGGTGATGGAAAAATGGCTTGCGGGCAGATTGGCTTTTAAAAAGCTTAGCCCCCCAAATGCATGTACGGAAAACATCACCACCAGCAGTACGGATAAACACATCACAAAAAATTGCACCAGGTCCGAAAATACCACACTTTTAAACCCGCCCCAAACGGAATACAAACATGCAAACAGCGTGCCGTAAATCATCCCGTTTAATATGCTTATGCCAAATACCATATTTAAAAACATCCCTAAGCTAAGCGCATAAGCAATGGGGGTAATGTAAAAAAAAGTAAACACGGCGGCCACTTTGCTGGCCTTGGGGCCAAACATATTGCCGGCCAGGTCCGGCAGGGTAAGGGATTGGTATTTTGCAATTTTGTCTGCAATAAAAAAGGCAAAAACCAGGTAAGCAATATACCAAAACGCGCCCTGCGTAACAAAGTTGTAAATGCCGTAATTAAAGGTAATTTCATTTACGCCAAAAATACCGCCGTACCACGTGGCCACCAGCGTGGCCACAAACAGCGGCAGGGTAAGCCGGCGGCCCATTAATAAATAATCCAGCGCTTTGTTCCCGCCTTTTTTAAGGCGTAAATTCCCGTAAACGGCGGCACCGGCCGTAAGCGCCAAAATGGCAAAAAACACGGCCCAGTCCGCGGCGGAAAGATAGGTAAGCGTGGTAAGTTTGGGTAACATTTATTTGCCTGACGGATAAAAAATAGGGTCCCTTGCGGGACCCCATTATTTTACCAAATATAATATGCGGGTATAAGTACCAGCATGGAAAGAACAATCAGTATAATTTCCAGTTTGCAGAACCATTTTACCCATTGGGTGTAGGATATCCCCGCCAATGCCAATGCGCCCATGGTAACGGGTGCGGTGGGGATAATGGGGTTACCCCAGCCTTCCCCAAACTGGTAGGCCAAAATAACCACCTGGCGGGATACTCCCACCAAATCCCCCAGCGGGATCATAATGGGCATAGTCAGCACGGCCTGGCCGGAACCGGACGCAATAAAAAAGTTCAGCACCGTTTGTATTAAAAACATAGCCTGCGGCGCCAGAACGGACGGGAGAGAGCCTATCCCTTTGGTCATTGCATGCAGGAAAGTATCCAAAATATACCCGTTGGTGGCTACAATTACAATAGAACGCGCCAGCGCCATTAAAATACACACGCTGACCATGGACTGCGCCCCCGCGATAATGGCATCCGTTGCTTGGTTAACGTTTAGTTTTCCAAAGTAAGCCGCGGCAATGGTAACGCCTAAAAATACGGCGGCAATTTCCGTCATATACCATTGGTATTTGATGATGCCAAAAAACAGCACCCCCATACCCAAGGCAAAAGAGGCCAGCACCATTTTGTGCGCGCGCGTTAAGCGGAAGGAATCATCCACCACCACATCATTAATTACCTGCAGTTCGGCGCGTTTTTCCAAGTCCATTTTATAGGTTAAGCTTTTGGTGGGGTTTTTGCGCACGCGTTCCCCGTATATGGTAAAAAATGCTGCCACTACGGACGTAAAAAAGAACCAAATGCAAACGCGCAGCTCCCAGCCGGAGTACATAGGCAGTTCGGCAATGGTTTGTGCAATACCTACGGTAAACGGGTTTACAAACGCGGAAGAAAAGCCCGTAAACGCCCCAATGAACGGGATGGACATCCCCACCACCGTATCATACCCCAAAGAAATAGCCAGCGGGATGAAAATGGGAATAAATATTAAGGTTTCCTCTTCCATACCAAACAAGGCCCCGCAAAGCGAAAACATAAACATACAGGAGGGGATAAAAAACTTCCTGTACTGGGGATGTGTGGAAAAGAAATAACTGATTTTTTTAATAAGCGTATTAATGGCGCCGGTGCGGTCAATTACGGTAAACAAAGCCCCTACTACCAAAATAAAGGCAATAATTTCCGCACATTGGGTGAAGCCTTCCACCGGGGCTTTTAACACGCCCCAGCCTTGCGGGTCTGGCGCTACCTGGTGGTAGGACCCGGCCTCCACATAGGTTTTACCGTCTACTTCCACGCGGTTATATTGGCCGGTGGGTACAACCCAGGTTAAAGCCGCCACAAACAGCATGATGGCAAAAACCAGAAAGTATGTATTGCACAGCAGTTTTTTCATTTTTTTCTTTGTTTTCCTCTTTTGATACTTCGTTTTTACGTAAAAATATCCCGCCGGCTCAAACAAGGGTTTCCCCAAAAATTGCGGCGGGATATAAAAACATTATTGCCATTTCATTAAATACGGCGGCACTAAGAATATAAAAGACAATATATACATTAACAGTAACAGCGGCAACATCCATTTTAACCATTTGCCGTAAGCAATGCGGGCAAAACCGATGGCGGCAATGGTTACCGGGTCTGTAGGGATGACCATATTCATCCAGCTGCCGCCTAATTGGAACGCCAACACCATGGTTTGGCGGGTAATGCCAATCAAATCGGCCAACGGGGCCAAAATGGGCATGGTCAACACGGCCTTGCCGGACCCGGAGGGAATAAAAAAGTCAATCACCGTTTGCAGCATCATGGCCGCCCAAGAGGCACACACCGGGTGCAAATGTTTAATGCCGCTGGACATCCAGTTTAACATCGTATCCAAAATGTGTCCGTTATTGGCAATGATTACAATGGCCTGCGCAAAACAAAGCAGCACGGCAATTTCCGCCATGCCGCGCACGCCGTCAAAGAAGGCATCGTTAAACTGGCTCATTTTCATGCGGCCCAAAATACCGCACAGGAAACCCACCCCCAAAAACAGGGCGGCAATTTCGGTAATATACCAGCCGGAAGCTTCCAAATGCAGCATTTGCATTAAATCAATGCCCCACATGCCTTTAATAAAAGAGCATATTTGCGGCTTCAGTACCCCAATTACCAAACCCACCATGCCCAGCCCAAAGGCTAAAAGCACCCATTTCTGGCGGCGGGTGATGTGGGTTTCTTCTTTATTTAGTTTGAGTTCTTTGCGTTTTTCTATATCAAACTCATAGGTTAAGCTGGCCTGCGGATTCTTGCGTATTTTGCGCGCATAGAAAGACAGCCAGGTAATGACCACAATGGTGCAGATAATCCAAATAATAAAGCGGTACCCGATGCCGGAGTACAGCGGCACCTGGGCAATGCCTTGGGCAATACCCACGGTAAAAGGGTTGGTAAATGCGGCCGCAAAACCCACGCCCGCACCAATGAAAGGAATGGCGGTTCCCAGGGCGGAGTCATACCCCAAAGAAAGCGCCAAGGGGATAAAGATGGGGATAAAAATTAAGGCTTCCTCGCACATGCCAAACGTGGCCCCGCAGAGGGAGAACGTAATAATTCCCAGCGGAATGAACAGAAACCGCAAATTCGGCCGGCGCTGAAAAAACGCACTGGCCGCCTGAATACCTGCTGCAATAGCGCCCGTTTTTTCCACCACGGAAAGCACCCCGCCGATAAACAGCAAAAACACAATTACTTCCGCCGTGTTGGAAAACCCCTGCACCGGGGCTTTTAATACATCAAACAAACCTTGGGGGTTGGCGGGAACCGGGTGATACGTGCCGGCTACCACTACTTCGCGGCCGTCCACGTCTGTTTTATCATAAGCCCCGCTGGGCACAATCCACGTCATTACGGCCACTACGCCTACAATTGCCAAAATAATGGCAAAGGTATTCAGTTTTATTTTGGACAGAATTCTGGACATTTCTTTTCTGGGTTAACCTCAATTTTTATAGATAAAACAACACGTAAATATTTTACAAAATAACAAAGTATAAACGCTTAAAAATTTTGGTTTTTTAAGGGCTTTTCTGCCGCGGTTGATTATATTTTATATACTAAATATATGCTTTATATCGTGCCCACCCCTATCGGGAATTTGCAGGATATTACCTTGCGCGCGTTAGACGTATTAAAAACTTGCGACGCCGTACTTTGCGAAGACACCCGCCGCACGCAGATTTTGCTGTCCCATTTTTCCATATCCAAGCCGCTTTTTAGATATAATGAAAATGACGATTTTTCCATCCGCCGCTGTGTGGAGCATTTGCAGGCGGGCAAAAACTGTGCTTTAGTGTCCGACTGCGGTACCCCGTGTATATCGGACCCGGGTTGGAAACTGGTTAAAGAGGCTGTAGCACGCGGGGTAAAAGTTACTTCTTTGCCGGGGCCCAGCGCCGTGGCGTGCGCGTTGGCCGGGGCCGGCATTACGGGCGGTGCGTTTAGTTTTTTGGGGTTTTTGCCACGCAAACCGGGCCGCGCGGCCAAGTTAATTGGCCAGGCCTATGGGGTGGGCAACCCGGTGGTGATTTACGAGTCCCCTTACCGCGTGGTGAAAATGCTGGGGCTGATTGCCAAAACCTTGGGGCCGGATACGCCCGTTATTTTGGCCCGGGAATTAAGTAAGGTATACGAAGAATGGCTCAGAGGTACCGCGGCGGAATTGGAAGCCCAGCTGGCCAAGAAAAATAAAGTGCAGGGGGAATTTGTAATGATTATAGACCGCCCCCACAAGGAAGAACCAAATGAAAACGCAGATTTTTAAAATTTCCCAAATGACGGGGGATTTGCTCTCTCAGGCCGCCCAAGCCGTTACCGCGGGCGCGGTGGTCGTATTCCCTACCGACACGGTATACGGCATCGGCACCAATGCGTTTAATGAAAGTTCCATTTCCCGTATTTACGATATTAAAAACCGCCCGCCGGTAAGCGCTTTGCAAATTCTTACGGGCACCATTCCCCAAGCCAAAGAAGTGGTGCAATGGGGGGATAAAGCCCAAAAACTGGCCGAGGCTTTTTGGCCCGGCGCTTTAACCGTTATTTTGCCGCCCAGCGCCAAAGGGGAGTCCTTGCGCCGCGGTTTTGCAGCTTTGGGCCTGCGGGTGCCGGGGAACGAATTTTTGGTGAAGCTTTTATCCCTTATGGGTGCACCGATGGCCTCCACCAGCGCCAACTTACACGGCCAGCCCACCCTGACTAAGGAAGAAGACCTTCTTAATACGTTTGACGGAAAAACCGATTTTATTTTTCTGGGGGGAACTTTATCCCCCGTGGCCTCCAGCGTGATTACGCTGGCAGAAGAAAAACCCCGCCTGCTGCGTGAGGCGGCTGTATCCCGCGCCCGGCTGGAACAGGTGCTGGGGGAAAAGGTATACTAGGGGGTGTTATGAATACATTTGAAATGTTTGTTTCTTATTCTTTGCTGGTAGCGTCCACCCTGTCTTTATTTACTTACTGGATTACCAAAAAGTTCATTTTAAAGAAAATGAACCGCACCATTATGAAGGCGGAGCATAACTACCAGCAGCAAATTGCCACTTTGCAGCAGCAGCTTTCCGGCAAGGTGGGGATATTGGAAGGCATGGTGGAAAAACTGCGCCTTTCCAACCAGGAATTAAGCCGCTTAAACGAAATACGCAGCAAGTTTATGTCTATCGTGGCGCACGATTTGCGCCAGCCGCTTTCGTCTATTCAGGGCTTTACGTCCGTGCTGATGATGGACAACCCGCAGGGCGGCGGCAATAATGACCAGATTGCCTTAAACAATATTATCAAAGCCACCGATAATATGAACCTGCTGATGGCGGATTTAATGGATATTTCCATGATAGAATCCGGCAAGTTTAAAATGGATTTTAAAAATTTTATTTTTAATTCTTTGGTAACCGATGTGGTAACCCTGCAAACGGTAAACGCACAGAAAAAAGGCATTTTTCTTATCACTTACGATTATCCCACCGATATCTGTTTATATGCGGACCGGTTCCGCATTTCCCAGGCTATAAACAACTTGCTGGGCAACTCCATTAAGTTTGCCCCGCAGGGCGGCCGGGTGGAAGTGCGTTATTTTGTACTGGGTGATAAGCTGCGTTTTTGCGTGTCTGACAACGGGCCCGGCATTTCCCACGGAGAGAAGGACAAAATCTTCCAAAAATTTCACCAGGCCGATAATGACCGCAACGTAAAAAAACAAGGCTGGGGTTTGGGGCTTTCCATTGCGCAGGAAATTATTAACGCCCATAATGGCATTATTGGGGTGGAAAGCGCCGGCCTGGGCCAAGGCGCCACGTTTTGGTTTGAGGTCCCCCTGGGGCCCGAAGGAAAGGCTGCGCCCTGCGCGGCCGAGGCTACAGCCCCCGCCAAAGCCTGATTTTACAGCGTGTTAAACAGCCAAACAAAA
This sequence comes from uncultured Elusimicrobiales bacterium, assembly GCA_944327085.1. Lineage (GTDB taxonomy): Bacteria > Elusimicrobiota > Elusimicrobia > Elusimicrobiales > Elusimicrobiaceae > Avelusimicrobium. The sequence continues at coordinate 7,733 of CALVGG010000008.1, forward strand.
ACCGCCGTGCATAAGCATGGCGGTTTTTTAACAGCCGATACCCCGGATTCTGTCGGCCCTTGCGGGCCGGGATAGCCATTACTCTAAGCGGCCTACTTGGTCACGAACGCGGGCAGCGTATGGACCGGCTTGGCCTTGCTCCGTGCGGGGTTTACCGTGCCGTTTGCGTTGCCGCAAACGCGGTGGGCTCTTACCCCACCATTTCACCCTTACCCTTGCGGGCGGTTTGTTTTCTGTTGCACTTTCCGTCCAACGGGGTGATATGGCCCCGTCGTCCCGCTCTTTCGGGCGGCGCACTGCCTTGCGGAGTCCGGAAGTTCCTCCCCCTGCGCCTAAAACGGCCGGGAGCGGCTATCTGGGCTGTTGTAAATAGTTTCGGCTTTTTTTATCAAAAAGCAAGCGCTTGGCGCTTTAAAACCAGCGCGTAAAGGGCGCGGTTAAAACCCGTCAAATAAGTTTAACTGTTGGGGCCCTTTTTTAGGTTTGGACGTCTTTTTTGCCGTCTTTTTGACTGCTTTGGGTGCAGGTTGCTCTGCGGGCTGGGCCGGTGTTTGCGGTGCGGGGGCAGCGGGTTTAGCGGATGAAGCAGGTACAGGGGTGCCCGGGGCCGGTTGAGGTTTTGCAGCGGGCGGGCAGCCTACATCGTGTTTGGCGTCCATGGCTTTGTTGGCCAATGCGTCCGCTTCTTTGTTTTGTTCGCGCGGCACGTGTTGGATGTGTACCGCTTTGAAATTTTCCGTAATTTGGCGGATTTGGCCAATCAAGTCTTTTAAGTTCTGATTCTTGATTTTATATTCTCCTAAGTATTGCTTTACCAAAAGTAAAGAGTCCGAGCGTATATCCAGCTCAGTAGCGCCCATTTCCAGGCAGGCCTGGGCCGCGCGTTTAAGGGCGGTAAATTCGGCATGGTTGTTGGTGCAATGTGCCAAAAAATGCCCTTCCTGGGCCAGCAGTTTGCCTTCCGGCGTTTTGATGACGTAAGCCGACGCCCCCGGCCCGGGGTTGCCGCGGCTTCCGCCGTCTATATTTATCTTTACTTTCATATATTTATTTTAGCAAATATCGCCGTTGGTCCGCCCGCGGCCCCGATAAAAAACAAGCCGCGGGGGTGGATATTTCGTATAATAAAAAAGTTATTTTACTAATTAAAGAGAAATGTATGTTTAAATTCAAAAAAAGAAAACTGCTTAAACTGCGGCTTAAATGGGGGCTGCTCCCCGCGGTGATTATTGCCATTATAGCGGGGCTTGCGTGCGGGGTGTTTTTCCCCGATTGGTTAACGCGCGTGTTTGTTACCATTAACGGTATTTTTGGTAATTTTTTAGGGTTTATTATTCCTTTGCTTATTATCGGCCTGGTGGCCCCCGGCATTGCCGAATTGGGGCGCAGTGCGGGTAAACTGTTATTTATTACCACGGCTTTGGCTTACGGGTTTACGCTGGCTTCCGGCTTTTTCAGCTATGCGGTGGCCGATGTTACCTACCCGTGGTTAATTACCGCGGCGGACCGGGTAACCGCTTTTGGCGAGGCGGTAGCCTTAAAACCTTATTTTACTATTCCCATGCCGCCCATGATGGACGTAATGACGGCTTTGGTGCTGGCTTTTACGCTGGGGCTGGGAATGGCCGCTATACCCGGCACGCGCTTAAAAGGCGCCATGCAGGATTTTAGAGACATTATTGACCGGGTGATTGTGTCAGTCATCATCCCGGTATTGCCGCTTTATATTTTTGGCATTTTTTTAAATATGACGGTAAGCGGGCAAGTGGTGCCTGTATTGAAAGTATTTGCCAAAATTATTGTGCTTATTTTTGCCATTACGGCCGTTATGTTGTTTTTGCAGTTTTTGGTGGCGGGCATTGTGGGGGGCAAAAACCCTTTTGCCATGCTTAAAACCATGATGGTGTCTTATATGACGGCGTTGGGCACGCAGTCTTCCGCCGCTACCATACCCGTTAATTTAAAACAGGTGGAAAAACTGGGCGTTAAAAAAGAAATAGCCGGTTTTGTGGTGCCGTTGTGTGCCACCATTCATTTGTCCGGCAGTACCATGAAGATTGTTGCCTGCTCTATGGCTATTTTTTTAATGACGGGCCACTCCATTCACTTTACCCAATACGCGGGCTTTATTTTTATGCTGGGTATTACCATGGTGGCCGCCCCGGGTGTGCCGGGCGGAGCCATTATGGCGGCCTTGGGCATTTTGCAAAGTATGCTGGGCTTTGGCGAGGCCGAACTGGGGCTGATGATTGCTTTGTACATTGCCATGGACTCTTTTGGCACTGCCTGCAATGTAACGGGGGACGGCGCCATTGCGGTGATTGTGGACAAACTTTATTCCCGCCGCCCCGTGGTGCCGGCGGCCGTTCCGCCCGCGCCTACGCAGCCCAGCAACCCGCAGGGCATACGCATAGGCTAGTTGTTTTAAAAAGTGTAAATAAAACCCCCGTTCATTTGAACGGGGGTTTTGTTTTTAAACTTTGTTTATACCAGGCCTTGGTCAATCATTGCATCGGCCACTTTTTTAAAGCCGAAGATGTTGGCCCCGGCCATATAATCACCGGGCATACCGTATTGCGCGGCAGCTTCCAGGCAGTTGGTGTGAATACTGGTCATAATACGCTGGAGGTATTGGTCCACCTCTTCGCGCGTCCAGTATACGCGCATACTGTTTTGGGTCATTTCCAGGCCGGACACGGCCACCCCGCCCGCGTTGGATGCTTTACCGGGGGAGTAAAGCATTTTGGCTTCTTTAATCAGGTCAATAGCCTGCGGGGTGCAGGGCATGTTGGAGCCTTCACACACGCCTTTGCAGCCGTTTAGGGCCAGGGTTTTGGCGTCTTCTTCCAACAGTTCGTTTTCACACGCGGTGGGGAAGGCTAAGTCGCAGGGGATGTCCCACGTTTTTTTGCCGGAGCGGAAATGGCTGTGTTTAAATTTCTCCCCGTATTCTTTTAAACTGCCGCGGCGCACGAATACCAGGTCTTTTAAGAAGGCCAGCTTTTCGGCGTCTATGCCGTCTGGGTCATACACGCTGCCGTCATAATCCATAAAGCCTACCACTTTGGCTCCCAGCAGGGTCAGTTTTTCCATGGCGTAAATACCCACATTGCCCGTGCCGGATATAATGCAGGTTTTTCCTTCCAGGCTGTCTCCTTTGTTCTTGAGCATATTTTGGGCAAAATAGGCCACGCCGTAACCGGTGGCTTCCGGGCGCAGCAAGCTGCCGCCCCAGTTGGGTTTTTTGCCGGTAAAGGCGCCGGTAAAATCGTTGGTTAATTTTTTGTACTGGCCAAACATATAGCCAATTTCCCGCGCGCCGCAGCCCAGGTCTCCGGCGGGGATGTCTGTATGGTAACCGATATGGTGGTAAAGTTCGTTAATAAAAGAGTGGCAAAAACGCATCACTTCACTGTCGGACTTGCCGCGGGTGTCAAAATCGCTCCCGCCTTTGCCGCCTCCCAGGGGAAGGGTGGTTAAACTGTTTTTAAAAACTTGTTCAAAACCTAAAAATTTTAATACGTCCTGGTTTACTGTGTTGTGAAAGCGCATGCCGCCTTTATACGGCCCCAAGGCGCTGTTGTATTGCACGCGAAAGCCGCGGTTTACGTGTATTTCGCCTTTGTCGTCCTGCCAAGGCACACGGAAGATGATGGTGCGTTCCGGTTCCACAATGCGCTCTAAAATGCGTTCTTTAATATATAAGAGGTGTTGCTGTAAAACGGGGGTAAGGCTGGAAACCACTTCTTTAACGGCTTGGTGAAAGACTTTTTGGGCCGGGTCTTTTTTGGCGACATAATCCAAAAAATCGGCGGCGTAGGTTTTGCTGTCCATAGTTCCCTCCTGTTGGCTGATACCTTTATTATAACATCATTTTTTCTTTGTGCAAGCACTTGCGGGGCGGCGTGTTTTATGCTATAACAAAAGTTAGATAAACTAATATCAGGGAGCATTATGGCAGGCAAATTATCATCAAATATGGAAGACTATCTGGAGGCCATCTCTCTGGCGGCTGACGAAAACGGCCGTGCCCGCATTACCGACGTGCGCGATATGCTGGGCGTAAAAACCCCCAGCGTAACGGGTGCGGTAAACGCCTTGGCCAAAGCCGGGTATTTGATACACGAGCCTTACCAGGGGGTGGAACTTACCGCCAAAGGCCGCCGCGCGGCCGAAGACGTAAAAAAACGCCATGCCATTTTAAGCCGCTTTTTAACCCAGGTCATTGGCGTAAGCCCCAAAACGGCCGATATTGACGCCTGCAAAATGGAACATACCGTCAGCCGGGAAACCATAGAAAAACTGCACGCTTACCTGCACAAACAAACCGGCAAAAAATAACCTGCCGGGGCGTGTTGTACCCTCTTAATATTTCGTATAATGAAAATATATCCTTAATTTAGAGGGAGTGTACTCTCATGGCAAAAAACAGTAAAAATAAATATTCCCACACCGTTCTGCTTCCGCAGACCGAGTTCCCCATGCGTGCCGGGCTTACGCAAAAAGAGCCTAAAATTTTAGAGTTTTGGCAAAAAATGAACCTTTATGAAGCCATGCTTAAAAAGAATGAAGCCGGCAAACATTTTATTCTGCACGACGGGCCTCCCTACGCCAACGGCAAAATACACATTGGCCACGCGTTGGACAAAACGATTAAGGATATTATTTTAAAAAGCCGCGCAATGACGGGGCATTATACGCCTTATGTTCCTGGGTGGGACTGCCATGGCCTGCCTATTGAACAAGCCCTGCTGAAAGAATTAAAACAAGACAAAAAACACATTACCGATGTGCCCGCCTTCCGCAAAAAAGCGCGCGAATTTGCCGCCAAATTTATTGATATCCAGCGCCAGGGCTTTAAACGCCTGGGCGTGCAGGGTGATTGGGACAACCCGTACCTCACCATGGCCCCGCGCTATGAAGGCATTACCATCGGTGTGTTTTTGGATTTGATTGAAAAAGGCTACGTATACAAAGGTCAAAAAACCATTACCTGGTGCTCCCACTGCGAAACGGCCCTGGCCGACGCGGAAACCGAATACAAGGATGTGGAATCCACTTCTATTTATTTGCGTTTTAAACTGGCGCACCCCACGGCCGAAATTTTTGGCGATTTGGACTTTTCCAAACCCGTCTCTTTAGCCATTTGGACCACCACCCCGTGGACCATCCCTTCCAATATGGCGGCTGCCGTGTCCAATACGGAAGATTACGCCATTTTGAAAGACGCTAAAACCGGTGAGTATTATATTGTGGCCGAAAAACTGGCCGAAGAATTTATCAAAAATACCGGCTTGGAAGCTGCCCAAGAGGGCAAAGTGCCCGGGGAAAAACTGGTGGGTCTTAAATACATCCACCCGCTTAGCGGAAAAGAAAACCCCGTCATTTGGACGGACTTTGTAACCATGGACGCCGGTGTGGGTATTGTGCACATCGCCCCCGGCCACGGCGAGGACGACTTCCGCGCCGGCAAACAATGGGGCTTGGACGTGTTCTGCCCTGTGGACGAAAAAGGCTGCTACACCAAAGACGCCGGCATTTTTGAAGGCATGCACGTTTTTGAAGCCAACCCCTTAATGGTAAAAAAATTGGACGAGCTGGGCGCTTTAATTAAAGAACAAAAAATCACCCACAGCTATCCGCACTGCTGGCGCTGCCATAACCCCATCATCTTCCGCGCTACGGAACAGTGGTTTATGAGCATTGATAAAGACGGCCTGCGCGAAAAACTGCAGGACGGACTCAAAAATGTAAAATTCTACCCTGCCGGCGGCGAAGAACGCATGCGCGCCATGATCGGCCTGCGGCCGGATTGGTGTTTATCCCGCCAGCGCTTCTGGGGTACGCCGGTTACCATTTTATATTGTAAAAAATGCGGCAAACCGCAAATCAATCACGAGCTGTTCTCTTTCATTAAAGAACGCGCGATGAAGGAAGGGTCCGATTTCTGGTTCATTGACCCGGTGGAAAAATTAATGCCGCAAGGGTATCAGTGTGAATGCGGCTCGCACGAGTTTCGCAAAGAAACGGATATTTTGGACGTATGGTTGGATTCGGGCGTGTCCTGGGCGGCCGTACTGAAAGACCGCGGGTTGGATTTCCCGGCGGATGTATATTCCGAAGGGTCCGACCAGCACCGGGGCTGGTTCCAAAGCTCTTATATTCCTTCTTTTACGCTGGAAGGCGTGCCGCCGTTTAAAACCATTGTAACCCACGGCATGGTGCTGGACCAGCAAGGCCGCCCGATGCATAAATCCCTGGGCAACAGCGTGGCGCCGGAAGATGTGATTAATAAATACGGGGCGGACATTTTGCGCCTGTGGGTAGCCTTTTCGGACTATCAGGAAGACGTGCGTATTTCCGACGAAATTTTAGGCGGCCCGGTGGATACTTACCGCAAACTGCGCAATACCATACGCTATGCACTGGGCAATTTGTTTGACTATGACCCTGCCAAACACGCCGTGGACGCGGCCGATTTAACGGAAATGGACCAGTACATGCTGGGCCGGCTGGACGCGTTAATACAGGACGTGCATAAAGGTTACGACAGCTTTAACTTCCGTTACGCCATGCGCAGCATTGCCAATTTCTGCATATTGGATTTGTCCTCTTTTATGTTGGACGCCTCCAAAGACCGCTTGTACACGCTGGGGGCGTCTTCCCACGCCCGCCGCAGTGCGCAGACGGTGCTGGCGGAAATTGTAAAAGCACTTTTACAGTTGATGGCGCCGGTGCTTTCCTTTACGGCGGAAGAAGCGTGGCAGGTATTGCGCTCTATCCCGGCCGGTGCGGGCTTGCCGGAAAGCATCTTCCTGTCTGATATGCCGCGCAACGCCTCTATGGTGCCGGACGTAAAGCTGGAAGAAAAATGGAACAAAATCCGCGATATACGCGATTTGGTCCAAAAAGAATTGGAAGACGCCCGCCAAAAAGGCGTGATTGGCGCCTCGCTGGAAGCTAAAATCATTTTCAAAACCGATAACCCGGAAATGAAAGCCTTCTTGGAAGAAACCAAATCCCTCTGGCCGGAAATTGCCATTGTGTCTGCGGTGGACGTGCAGGACGGCGCAAGCGAACTGGATATTGAAGCCGTGCACGCCCCGGGCCAAAAATGCCCCCGCTGCTGGCAGTGGAAAGAGGACGTAGGCTCCAACCCCAAACATGCGGACTTGTGCGCCCGCTGTGCGGCCGTGTTGGAAAAAGAAGGCTTAAGCGTGCAGGAAGAGGAGCCGGCCGGTGTCTAACGCCTGGCTGCGCCTGAAAACCTGGTTGGCGCACAACAAATCCGTTTGGGTTTGGGGTGCGCTGATCGTGGCGGCGGACCGTGCCAGCAAAAACTGGGCGCTTGGTTATTTGCAGGATAAAGACGTAAATATTTTTGCCTATTTCCGCCTGCATTATGTGGAAAATACCGGCATGGCTTTTGGTCTCATGCAAAACGGCAATATGCTTTTAATTTGGATTATGCTGGCCGTTTTGGCTTATTTGGCTTATAGCTGGAAGGAGCTGGTTGCAGCCGGGCCTTTGGCCAAGTGGGGGGCCGTGTTCATTTTTGCGGGTGCGGTGGGTAATCTTTATGATAGAATAAAATTAGGTTTTGTAGTAGATTTTTTGGATTTTAGGGTTTGGCCGGTATTTAATATAGCGGACTCTTTTATCACAGTGGGCGGGGTGTTACTGGCAGCTTCTTTGCTGTTTTGGCGCCCCCGGGAGGCAAAATGAAAAAGTGTTTACTGCTGGTAATGTCTTTACTGATGTTAGTAGCCTGTTCTTCTAAGGAAGACCGCCTTTTCCAACAAGCACAGCTGGCTACGGATAAAGGAGATTTTACCAAAGCCATCCGCCTATATACCACCTTGCTTAAACAAGACCCAGATAACATTGCCGCCCATACCAACCGGGGTATTTTGTTTGAACGCCTGCCCGTAAAAAATGATCAGGAACGCCGCAAAAACCAAGCCCTGGCCGAGCAGGATTACGTAGCCGCCATTAAAGGGGCCCCCAACGTGGCGGAGGTATACAATAACCTGGGTGCTTTGCTTTTAGATACGGGCCGCTATTCGGACGCCGTTTACTATTTGCAACGTGCCACCAACATACGCCCCCAATATTTTTTGGCCTGGATGAACTTGGGCATTGCTTATTATCAGCAAGGAAAAGTAACCGAGGCCTTAAGCAGTTTTGCCCGGGCTTATAATATCCGGCAGGATTACCCCAATTTATATTTAAACCGCGGGTTGGCGTATTTTTCTATGGGGGATTACGAGTCCGCCCTGAACGATTACACCACCTTGCTGCGTTTAAAAGGGCCGGATGCCCGCGCTTTGTTGGAACGCGGCCGCGCATTTATGAAACTGAAATATTATGCCAACGCCATGGACGATTTTGAAATGGCAGCCCAGTTGCAGCCTTCTTATGCGCTGGCTTATTATTATATGGGGGAATTGCTGTTCTTGCAGGGGGAAACAAACGAGGCCTTGGGTATGATTTCCAAAACCAAAGAACTTGCCAGCCGTTATGTGCCCGCTTATGAATTAATGGGCGATATGCTGGCGCTGGAAGACCCGCCCTCCGCCGTGGCTAACTATTTGGTTGCCCGCAAGCTGGACCCGGCCAACGCCGCCAAATATAATTATAAAATGAGAATGATGAGCACCGAAGCCGGACGCAAAAACGTGGTGGCGCGGCGATTTTTAACAAAATAAAAGGAAAAAATGTCTTCTACCGTAAATCAATTTTCCGGGCGCACGGCCGCATTTGGTTTTGGCTCCCGGTCATATACATACCGTTTGGTATTGGCCTTTGTTTTTACTTGTTTTATTTTATTCTCCGTCGTGTTTGACCATTCCCGTACCGGTATTTTTATTCTGGCGCTTAGTGTATACCTGTTCTGTACGGATGTATTCCACCGTGCCGCATTAAAAGATTTGCTGGCTGGCCGCCTGTCTTTTGCCGTAATGGTAAGCCTGAGTGTAACGGCGGCTTTTTTATATTCTGTCTTTAAAACTTTCTTTACTTCCCCATTGTTTGGTTTGCCGGGTGATTTATATTTGGAAGGTTCCCTGCTGGCGGTATTGGCCCTGTGGATTATGCGCCGGGAAGTGCAGCGCCGGGAACAAACCAAGGTGTTTATCAAAAAATTGGACGATTTCCTACCTAAAGCGGCCCGCATTTGCCGCAACCGCCGCACATTTAAAGTTTTTGCCCATGAATTAAAACTGGGGGACATTATTTTAGTTAAACCGGGCGAGCGTATCCCCTGTGACGGCGTTGTTGTCAAAGGGGCCAGCGCGGTGGATGAAAGCATTATTACGGGTAATATGCTGCCTACCTCCAAAAAGAAAGGCAGTGTTATTTTTGCCGGTACTTTAAACAAAGCCGATGAAATTTATATAGAGGTAACCGGCTTGCTTTCTTCTTCCGTAGTGATGGATATTATCAACGCCATTAAAAATAGCGAAATTAACCGCGCCCCCGGCGCCTGCCTGTTGGACCGCGCCGCTAAATTTTACATTCCGCTTGCGCTTCTGGCGGCCGCGGGGGTGTTTGTTTGGCTGGCTCATGCCAACGGATACCAAAATTTATTTTACTATTCCGGTGCGTTTTGGCTGGTGTTGGCGCTGGCCTGCACGCCGGGGTTTGTGTTTGCCGCCTGGATGGGGTATTCGTTTGCTTATGCCGGTGCGGCTTCCCATAAAATTATTTTGCAGAATGTAGACGCTTTAAACCAACTGGCCCAGGCCGATACGGTATTTTTTGATAAAACCGGCACACTGACACACGGGGAGCTGCGCGTGGAGGGCGTATTTGCCGAAACGGCCGCCCAATTAAAACAAATGTTGGAAAGCGTAGCCTCGGCCGAGCAAATGGTAGACGGCCCCTTTGCCAAAGCCGTTAATTTGTATGCCAAGCAACACAATGTTAAATTGCGCAAAGTGGTTTCTTTTGACGTATTGCCCGGGTTAGGGGTGGTGGCCAACTGCGGGCGGGACAAAATTGTTTGCGGGCGCGAAACCTGGCTTAGGGAAATGGGTATAGAAACGCAGGTGGAGATGTTCTCGGGCGATAAACCGCTTATTTGCGTGGCCAAAAACGGTAAATTTTTGGGGCATTTAACTTTGTCTGACACGCTTCGCCCGGGCGCGGCGGATGCGGTGCGCTTTTTGCAGCATAAGGATAAAGAATTGGTGCTTATATCGGGCGACAATGAGCTTTCCGTTTCTTCCATTGCCAAGCAAGTAGGTATTGAAAAAATGAGCTATAACGTGCTTCCCCAAACTAAGGCGGAAATTATCAATAATATGCGCGGCGCCGGGCACAAGGTGGTAATGGTGGGGGACGGGTTTAACGATATTATTGCTTTGCTTCGGTCTGACGCCAGCCTGGTGTTTTTCTCCGGCCGTAACTTATACAATAACTGGGTGGACATTATTATTAAACGTAATGACTTGTACGCCCTGATTGATTTATTTAAAATAAATAAAAAGCTTAAGCGGGTAATCCGCTGGAATTTTTTACTGGCTTTTGTGGCCGGGGTGGGTTTGGCTTTTTACGTGCTTTTTGGCGTACAGGGCCGGCTTGCGTGGTATATGGTTCCGGGCGGGTTGGCGTTAGGGCTTGGAATAGTTTTTTTAAATTCAGCGAGGTTACTTAGAATACGATGACACACGATATTGATTTTGGTTATACTTCCGCCCACGCGCGGAAAAATGCAGATGCCGTTCTGCCGGATATACAATGCTGGCCCAACCAGTATAAACGGGATTATGATATTAAAATAGAACTGCCGGAGTTTACCTCCGTCTGCCCGAAAACCGGCCTGCCGGATTTTGGCGTGATTACCATTGAATACATACCGGATGAGCTGTGCCTGGAGTTAAAATCCCTTAAATATTATCTGTTGGAATACCGCGATATGGGTATTTTTATGGAAAATATTGCCAATAAAATTTTGGATGATGTGGTAAAAGCCTGCCACCCCAAAAAAGCCACGGTAACCGGTACGTTTACCCCGCGCGGCGGTTTGCGTTCGGTTATTGTAGCCAAGTACGAGAAAAAATAAAATGACTAAAAAACCATTTCTTGCGGTATTAGCTGTGTTGTTGGCGTTGGCGGCGGGTGCGGGCGCATTTTACGTGTTGTTTCCGTCTTCTTACCCGGAACCGGCGGAAGAGCTTGCTGCTGCTTCAACTCCCCGGCAGGAGGAAGATGGTGGCTCCCAGCCACCTGCCCCGTTAAGCCCCAGCATTTCCACCGCAGATATGGAAAAAGCCTCTTTAGTGGAAGGCATTACCGAAGCGGACGCCAAAAAAAATGAAGTGTTGGACGCTGCCAGTGTGCCTTCCCAGCTTTCCAAAATTAAAGTAGAGGGTATGGTGGGTATAGCCTCTGCCTCCGCCCAGGAAGACCCTTCCTCTCAGCAAGAACCCCAAACAGAGGAAGCGATTATTTTAAATAATTTGCAGGACCGCGCCCTTTCCGCCCCCCGGCTGGAAGATATTGTAGCGCAGGACCCTACTGCTAACCTGCCCGAGGATACACAGCCTACCAGCATTACCATGTTGTCCGCTCCGGTAAAAGTACGTTTAATTAAAAGTACGGATGAATACAAAGAGTTTAAAAAAATTGCCCGCGGCAAATACCCGCAGGTGGATTTTAATAAACAAATGGTGGTGGTGCTGGAGTCTGACAGCAACCTGCCCGATAAAGTGTTTGAAATCCAAGACGTGCAGGCCAAAGACGGTAAACTCTTGATTACCTACCGTGTAAATATTTTTGATTTGGACAGCAAATTAAACACCCACACGGCCAAAGCGGTTGCCAAATCCAGCCTGTCGGTGGAATTAAAACAAGTTTTATAATAATTAAAAGGTTGGTAAAAAATATATTGTTTGTTGAATACAAAAATATTTTTTAAAATGGATTTTGTAGGGAAAAATATCTGAAAAATCATTGTATCCGTATTTGGGGAATTGAATTTATGTTTCTTAACAAGGTAGGTCTTTGGATTTGGAAAGCCATCAGCTTTCCTTGGACATTGCATCAATGGCTAACAAAGAGTTTTGTTTCTGGTACTCTTCCTTTATTGGATTCTATTGGATTAATTATTGTAGAAATCACTCTATTTTGTTTTTGCAGTTTTTGTTTAGGGCTTTTATTAAGGGTAATTGGGCCTGTTTCAGATGCTGTTCTTATGACAATAGGGATATTGTGGGGGGTATTTTTGCTCGTGGTTGTTATCTATTTGTGGATTATTCCCCCGTATAGGTTGTTAAATGTTTTCATAAGAATCGGTTGGACATGGGTTCTGTTTGTGTGTGGAGTATTTCAGTATTTAATGATTGTGATGATTGGGTATAAGGGCAATTAGTTTTTTCAATAAAACGCCCCGGGTGTAAAAACCCGGGGCGTTTATTTTAAAAAGCGGGGTTATTTAAGCAGATTTTCCGACGGTTTAAACCGCACTTTTTGTTTGGCGGGCACGTGTACCTTTTCGCCCGTTTTGGGGTTGCGGCGCGTAACAGGGCGGGCCGTTTTTAAATGAAAAGAGCCAAAATTGCTGATGACCACCTTGCCGTCCCTCTTCAGGCCGTGTTTAATAATTTCAAACACTTTGTCTACCGAGGTTTTGGCTTGTTTCTTGTCTAATACATGGCGGGTAAGATGGCGGATAACGTCGTCTTTATTCATAATTCTTCTTTCCTTATTTCCTTATATACTTATTTGTTTCCACGGTTTACAAACCCCATGGCATGCAGCAGCACATGCGGTTTTTCCCCTTTGCATACAATTTGCCAAATGGCGTCAATAATGGGGGTGTTTAAATGGTTTTTGCGGGCAATGTCATACACGCTTTGTACGGTATTTACGCCCTCGGCAATGGTGCCTACTTCTTTTTTGGCCTCTTCCAGCGAAAGGCCGGAGCCCAATTTTTCGCCCAGTCTGCGGTTGCGGGAAATGGCGGACATACCGGTTAAAATAGCGTCCCCAAACCCGGCCAGGCTGTAAACGGTGTTTGCCTCGCCGCCCTGGCTTACGATAATGTCGTTCATTTCGGCCAAAGCTTGGGTAATTAAGGCCGCTTTGGCGTTGGCGCCGTCTCCAATGCCGTCAATTACGCCGCAGCCGATAGCCAGCACGTTCTTAATCCCGCCGCCGTATTCCACGCCGCGGCGGTCCTGCGCGGGCACCACAATAATGGGGTCTGCGTTGAACACTTCGGCAATTTGGGCGGTTAAATCCGGGTCTTTGCCGGCCAGCATAATTTTGGTGGGCACCCCTTGTGCTACTTCCAGCGCAAAGCTGGGGCCGCTGAAGGCCAGGGCTTTGCCCTGTATTTGCGGAAGTTCTTCTTCCACAATTTCACAAATGGTTTTGAAGGTTTTGTCTTCAATGCCTTTGGATGCGCTTACCACCGGCACGGACTTGCCGGCCAAAAGCGGTTTTAACTGTTCCCGGCAGAAGGCGCGTATGGCTTTGGAAGAGATAACAAAAACAATCAAGTCGGTATCTTTTACGGCCTCGGCCACGCTGCCGGTAAGGCGGATATTGTCGTGCAGTTTAAAATTAGGGATATTGGGGTGCGTGCCGCTGGTTTTAAGTACATTTAAAAGCGGTTCGGAATATTCCCACAAAGCTACGCGGTAGCCTTTTTTTGCCAGGTGTTGGGCAATTACGCTGCCCCAAATACCAGCCCCAAAAACGGTGATGTTATTTATTTTCATTTTCGTGTCTCTTTTTGGCGCCGTCTTCAAATTTTAATTCTTTGTGTGCCAGCAGGCGTTTGATGTTGGGCACATGTTTATAAATAACCAGCAAAGCAATGGCCGTTACCATTATATTGACGGACATGGGATGATTACCAATTAAAAAGCTGGCAATAGGCAATACAATGCAGGCAAAGATGGAGCCGATGGAAATGCGCCCCCACAAAGCCACGCAGATAACAAACACGCCAAAAGCAATGGCGGTGGGAATGGGCAAAAGCGCCGCAAACACGCCGGCGGAAGTAGCCACGCCCTTGCCGCCGCGGAATTTAAGGTAAATCGTCCACATATGGCCCAAGATGGCAATGGTGCCGCAGGCAATGGCTACCCAATATTTGTGCGGATAATCGGCGCATAAATACAAAGCGGCCGAAACAGGGATAAACCCTTTTAAAGCGTCCACCAAAAACGTGCTTACGCCGGCCCATTTGCCAACGGTGCGGTATACGTTAGCCGCGCCGGGGTTGCCCGATCCGTGCTCCCGTATATCAATACCCATTACTTTTTTGGCAATCAGGTAGCCGGTGGGAATGGCTCCCAGGAAATAACTTACTAAAATCAAAACGATAACGGTAGTGGTCATATATTCTATTATATTAAATTTTATTACAGGGGTTTTATGTGGCTTTTTGAATGTTTTTTATATACACTTAATATATATGAAATATTTTACCTATTTTTTAGCCTTTTTGTGTTGTTTGCCCGGTTTTGCCTATGGGCAGGAGGAAGACGCGGCCCCGCAAATTAATGCGGATGCGTTTTTAGCCCAGAAGGCTTTTACCGTATGGCCTGACGAGCGCACCCCGGACGGGACCGTTCCCGCGGCCCATTGCCAGGCTGTGCGTTTAAATAAGGACTGGTTTCTTACTGCGGCCCATTGTGTGTACGACTTTTGCGGCGGCAACCGCGCCTGCGTGTTGGAGTTTGACTTGGCCCAATCGCCGGACCCGCTTTCCGCCCAAGCCCGCGTGCGCAGCAATTCCACCCAGCGCAATGTGTTTATTTACCCCGGATATAACCCCAACCAAAACCGCAGCAGCAGTTTTGACGTGGCGCTCATTCGCTTTGCACCGGGGAAAGACGGCTATTTGTTTATGGACACCGCTGCCCAAAAAGAAATTTCCCGTGCCGAGTTTGAAAAGAAGCTCCCCTTTTACCCGGAGACCCAAGCCCAGTGGAACCCTTCCACCCCGCGCCTGGCCACGTTTGACGCGGCCGTATCGGCGCGCATCACCCAGCCCATTGCCGTCCCTCGGGCGGAAAACGGAAGTATTTCCTGGCTGTATAACGCCGGCGGGCAGGCATTTTTTGTAAGCGAGCTGCAGCACTGCATTTCCACCGCGTTTGGCGTGCAGCAGGGTAACAGCGGCGGCGGCGTGTTTACGGCGGACGGGGATTTGATTGGCATTGTGTCTATGTCTGTGCAAAACAAAAACGGCGCGGCCGTGTTTAAAGACGCGGACGGCAAACCCTTGCCCACCCTGCAAAATGCGGATGCTTATTTTATTTTTACCGGTTTTTCCAGCGGGGTGTTGTCTTTTATTCGCAATTATGTGCCCCGGGTGCGTTTTGTGGGGGCGGTGCCGCGTTCTGCCCAGCTGACCAACGAGAAATTTAACCGCATTATTTCCGTGTTGGACCGCGCCATGCAGGCCAGTTAACCCAAGCGGTGTTGAAGGCTTTTAAAATTACCCTCCGTGGCCATAAAAGTAAGCGTTAGGCCGCGGGGGGTTTCTTTTCTGTCTATTACCAGGGATTTTTCGTAAAACAGACCCAAAAGGTGCAGCTGGTCCAGCCGCAGGGAAAGGGTGTGCACTTGCCACTTGTAAGAGGCGGCCTGTTCCACCCGCCTTAAAAGGGCGGTCAGGTTGGCTTCTTCCAGCGCGCTTACAAAAACTGCCTGCGGGTATTGCGTGCGCAAAAGCGCCAACTGGCCGGGGGAAAGCAGGTCTGCCTTGTTAAAAACGGTAATGAGGGGGATGTTTTGCGCCTTTAAATCCGTAATAATTTGCAGCACGGTGGCTTCCTGCTCCCGGCGGTTGGGGGCGGCCGCGTCCTGCACATGCAGGATGACATCGGCAAAGGAAGTTTCCTCCAGCGTGGCCCTAAAGGAGGTTACCAAACTGTGCGGCAGTTTTTGTATAAAACCCACCGTGTCCGTAAACAGCATTTCACCTCCGCTGGGCATGCGCACGCGGCGGGTGGTAGGGTCCAAGGTGGCAAAAAGTTTGTCATCGGCGTATACGCTTTGGGTTTGGGTAAGCGCGTTTAAAAGGGTGCTTTTGCCGGCGTTGGTGTAGCCCACCAGCGCTATTTGCGGCAGAGGAATCTGGGCGCGGCGTTGGCGGCGCAGGCTGCGGCCGGCTTTTACGGCTTCTATTTCTTTTTCCAGGCGGCTGATGCGCAGGCGCAGGCGGCGGCGGTCATACTCCAGCTTGCGTTCCCCCGGGCCGCGCATACCAATGCCGCCTTTTTGCTGCATCATGGCCGCCCCGCGGCCGGACAAGCGGGGTAAAAGATATTTTAACTGCGCCAGTTCCACCTGTAATTTGCCTTCCTGCGTGCGTGCGCGTTGGGCAAAAATGTCTAAAATAAGGCGGGTGCGGTCCAACACTTTGGCGGGGAGGATTTCCTCCAAATTATTTTGCTGGGCGGGGGAAATTTCATCGTCAAAAATAACGCTGTCCGCCCGCAGTATTTGCGCTTGGGCGGCAATTTCCTGCAGTTTGCCTTTGCCAATTAAGGTGGCCGCGTTAAAGGCTTCCACCTTTACGCGGAAAGATTCCACCACTTCCGCTCCGGCGGTATGGGTTAAGCGGTGCAATTCTTGCAGGGTTTCTTCGTTTTGGGGTTGGGTTTTAAGGCTGGCACTTACCAGAATCACGCGTTCCATAATTTTATTTTATAAAAGTTTATTGCAGGGGGGCTTGCTTTGTTTTTTTTTTTTGATACAGTGGGTTTTGGGCTTAGCATATGGAGGGGTATAGATCATGAGTAAAAAAGGCGGATTTACGCTTATAGAGTTGTTAGTGGTAGTTTTAATAATTGGGATTTTAGCTTCTGTGGCTTTGCCTCAATATGAAAAAGCAGTGATGAAAGCGCGTGCAATCAATGCCATACAAGTGATGGAGAGCATTGCCAAAGCCAGCGAAGCGTATTATTTAGCGAATGGGAGTTATACGGAGCGAGTGGAAAACTTGGATATTGAATTTCCGCAGTGTGGTACGGGTTCCGTCGTTAGTTGCGACGACTATTTTATGATAGATTTGTTAAGTCAAGACTCTGCCAAGGCCACAAAAGGAAATGTTTATATGTCTTACTGCCCGGGTATTACAGTTTGGGAAGAATGTCAAACAAAAGGAGATTTTTCCTACTTTATTAATTTTAATGTACATCCAACAGCTCCGGGGGAGCGTACTTGCATTGGTAAAACAGATAAAGGAAAAGCGTTTTGCAAGACAATGAGTTTTTAAACTTCACCCGCATATTGCGGGTGATTTTATATTGAGGCAGAAAAACGTAAAATATCTTTTGTTATGTTTTTCAAGTCAAAATTCTGCGGGGTTTGTAACTCCAGCACCAGGGCTTGCGTGTAACGGTTGAACCAGGTGCGCTGGCGTTTGGCGTACTGGCGGGTGAGCAGAGCAATCTGTTCTACGGCTTGCGTGCGGGTTAACTGCCCCTGTAAATAGGCCACTGCCTGCGGATAGCCCAAACTTTTTAGGGCGGGTACATCGGCGGGGGTGCCTTGGTTTAAAAGGGTTTGGGTTTCGGCGCACATAGGGTCAAAAATATTTTCCGTGCGGGTTTGTATGCGGGCGTTTAGGGCGGTTCTATCCCAGTTTAAATATACAAAAGCGCTTTGGGCCGGGTTTGGCAGGGTGTGAAATACGCCCGTGCGAAGCTGGCTGGCCGGTTTGCCCGTAAGCAGGCAAAGCTCCAAGGCGCGCATGGTGCGCTGTACGTTTCCTGCGGGGATAGCGGCGGCGGAGGCTGGGTCCTTTTCGGCCAGGCGGGCGTGCAGGCCTTCTTTGCCTTCTTTCTCCAGCAGGCGGGTGAGGAGTTCTCTCGTTTGAGGGGTGGAAGCGGGCAGCGTGTCCATCCCCACAAAATAGGCGTGTAAATACATGCCGGTTCCGCCGGCAAAAATAATCTGCCGGCCCGGGTATTGGGCCGTTATCTCCAGCGCGCGCGCCACAAAAGCGCCTGCGTTAAAAGTATCGGTTACATTTAAGAAATCTACTAAATGGTATGGAATCCCTTCCACCCAATACGCGCCGTTTTGCCAAACGCCTTGCGGCTTGGCCGTGCCGGCGGTTAAATGGGTGTATACCTGGCGGGAATCGGCCGAGATAATGATCCCGTCCGTCCGTTTAGCCAGTGCCAGGGCCAGCTCCGTCTTGCCGGAGGCGGTGGGCCCGCAAATAACAATGGGTTTCATTTTTATATTTTAGTAAATTTGCCGCCCCGATATGCCGGGGCATAAAAAAGCCCGGGGCCAAAACAAAAGCCCCGGGTTTGGTATTTATTATTTGCGTGAGAGTTAATTTTCAAACAGGCTGTCGTCTTTTTGTATTTTATTGCATATGCGCCAGCACTTGCAGGTGGGTACGCACACATCCGGCAGTTTTAATAAAATGCGGGTGTCGCAATCATTAAAATCGTCGGCCATTTCGCTGATGGCTTTGGCGTCTTTTTCTTTGATGTTGGTAAATTCAATACCGATGGTATACACGTTTTCCCGCTGTTTTACCCAGGCCATTCTGGCGCCGATTTCCATTTTCCCCGTGCCGGGCAGCTGCAGACTGATGGAAAATTTATCGGCCAGCGGCGCGCCCAAAAAGCTGATCATGCGCATGCCGGAGGCGGACAAATCCGCCAATATGGCTACCAGGCTGGTTTCTTTACCGTCTTGGGTTTTATAAAAAAGGTTGACGGGTTCAATTAAATTGCTGATGACGGGCATGCGGGGGTGCCGTCTTTTTTCAGGTATATTTTTCTTGGTCATAACTACTCCTTGGCAAATAATAAAGTACCGTCTGAACGGATTATTTCTACGTCAACTATACTGCCTATTTTATAATTTTTGGAGGTCTTTACCCAAAAATTATTGGAAGAGCGCCCTTTGTTTTCTTCTTCCATCAGCACTTGCTGGCGCGTGCCTACTTGCGCCGCATACGCGCGGGTGCTTAAATCTCTTACCTTATTTAACAAAATATCCAGGCGTTGTTCCAGTACTTCATCCGGCAAAAGCTCCATTTGGGCGGCGGGGGTGCCTTGCCTGGGGGAATATTTAAAGCAATAAGCGGCAAAAAATTGCGCCTGGTCCACCAGGGAAAGGGTATCTTCAAAATCCTGTTCGGTTTCCGTAGGGAAACCCACAATAATATCGGTGGATACCGTCATTTGGCACTCGGCCAGGGCGGCCAGTTTTTCCAACAGCATTTCCCGCGTGTAGCCGCGTTTCATGTCCTTAAGCACTTTGGTGGAGCCGCTTTGTATAGGTAAATGAATATGCTTGGCTATTTTGGGGTTATGGCGCACCGCAGCCAAAAAATCCGGCGTGATGTAGGCCGGGTGCGGGCTCATAAAGCGCACGCGCTGCACGCCGGGCACTTCGCTTACGCGGTTTAACAAATCGGCAAATGAGGTCTGCCCGTCTTTATAAGCGTTTACCGTTTGGCCCAAAAGCATAATTTCTTTGGCGCCTTGTGCGGCTTTTTGGGCGGTTTCCTGCAAAATGTGCTGCACAGGCAGGCATTTTACCGGGCCGCGCACATAAGGCACAATGCAGTAAGCGCATCTAAAATCACACCCGCGCATAATGGTTACGTAACCGGTAAGGCCTTCCTGTTCGAGGGCCAGGGTTTCCTGCACGGGGGGGAAAAGGCCGCTTTTATCCAATAATTGGGGGAAAGTGTCTATACTTTTAGCCCCGGCTACCATATCTAAAAACGGGAATTCCTTTTTCAGTGCGTCCCCCAGCCGCTGGGCCGCACAGCCTGCAAAAATAATGCGGCGGCCTGGCTTTTCTTTTTTCCATTTGGCCAGGCGCCCCAAAAAGGAGACGGCGCGGTGTTCGGCATGTTCCCGCACGGTGCAGGTGTTTACCAGAATCACGTCGGCCTCCTCGGGCGTGAGGGCGCGCTGTGCACCCCGTGCCTGCAGGTGGGTGAACATTTCCTGAGAGTCGGCCAAGTTCATTTGGCAGCCGAAGGTTTGCAAAAAAACTTTCATACTCATATAAAAAAATAAAAGGCGGCCCGTAAAGACCGCCTTTTAAACTGCAGTTAATTAGAACTTATCGCTCAAGTTTTTAATAGCCTGCAAGATAGGCTGCGTAAGGTGAATTTTAATTACGCGGCGGCCTTTTTCTTCCAAGGCTTGGAAATCACCCAAGGCTTGTGCGGCGCACAGCTGGCCAAAGGTGTAATGCTGGCCGGGGATTTGAATATCGTGTTCGGCATCGGCGGATAAAATGATAAATACGCCGTTGTTGCCGTCCCCTTTGTGCAGCTGGCCGGTGGAGTGCAGATAGCGCGGGCCGTAACCAAACAATACGGCGCGTTTGGTGCGGGTGAGGATTTTGTCGCGCAGGGCCAGGAGGGCCTTGGCTACCTCTTCAGACGGGTACACATAAGCCAACAGGGCAATATAATCATTGCTTTCCAAGAGGGAGTACACGTCCTGCGCCAAATTATCCATTTTTACCTCATCGGCAATGTCTTTGGCTACCATGAAGGGTTTGTTTAACTCTTCCGGGGTGATTTCGTTCTTTTCCAATTTGCCCAAAATTTGTTTGGTAAGCGTTTTGGCGGCTTGCACGTTGGGTTGGTCAAACGGGTCAATAGCCAAAATGGCGCCGGCGGCGGCGGTGGCAATTTCCCACAGCAGGAACTGGGCGCCCAGCTCGTAAGGGTTATGCATGGAGATGGTCATTACCGGGTAGCCGCGTTCTTCCAAATCGTCCATAATGGCGGTTACGTGTTTGTCATCTTCGGACCCGTTGGAAATATGCACAAAAATGCGGTCTTCGCGGTAGTCAAAGTTTTTAAACAAGCCTTCCCCAACCACGGGCACAATGCCTTTGCCTTCTTTACCGGTGGATTCGGCCACCAGCTGTTCGGCCCATAAGCCGAAAGAGGCCAATTCTTTGGGGGTAATGATGGTCAGTTTGTCTTTGCTGTGGTTGGCATAGCTGGCACCCATAAAAGCGCCCAGTTTAACGGCGGCGTTGGTTTTAAAATCCGCTTCCGGGCCGAAGGTTTGGGCTTCTTTTTTGGCAATTTCCAGCAGTTTTACAATATCCACACCCATTAAAGCGGCCGGCACCATGCCAAACATAGACAGGGCGGAAAAACGCCCGCCGATATCAGCCGGGTTGAGGAAAATTTTGCGGAATTTGTTTTTCTTGGCCAAGGTTTCCAGGCCGGTGCCCGGATCCGTAATGGCGCAGAAATTTTGCCCCGGGTCTTTTACGCCGGCTTTTTTTACCTCTTCGTGGAAATAGGCATATTGGGAGGACGGCTCCACCGTGCCGCCGGATTTGCTGGCAAAAATGAAAAGGGTTTTTGCCGGGTCAATGCGGTTTCTGGCGGCGGTTACCCAATCGGCATTGGTGGTATCCAATACAATCAGTTCCGGGTATCCGGCCTGCGGGCCGAATACGGTGCGGATTACTTCCGGCGCTAAGGAAGACCCGCCCATCCCCATTACCACTACATGGTTAAAATTTTGTTTTACGTCAGCGGCAAAAGCAAGAACATCATCCACGCGTTCCAGCGTCCAGTCATACACTTTTTGCCAACCCAAGAATTTTACGATAAATTCTTTATGTTCTTTGTCCTGCTTCCAAAGGGTGGGGTCTTTAGCCCAAAATTTGGTGTTAAATTCCAGCCCTTCCAGTTTAATCAGGCCTTCGCGAATGATGCCTTCGGCCATGGGAGTTTCGTGTGTGTTCATATTAATCGCATTCCTTTTTTAAAGACCTTGCGGCCTTATTTAAAATTTTTTGCTTCGGCTTGGAGAACCTTCCCCAAGCGCTCTTCGTGGCGGGTACCCGTCAAAAAAGAGGCGTTTAAAAAATTTTCCAGTACGCTTTGCGCGGTGCTGGGGCCTATTACCCTGGCCCCTAAGCAAAGCACGTTTAGATTATCGTGCTGTACCCCTTGCGCGGCGGAGTATGCATCGTGGCACACACAGGCGCGTATACCCTTTATTTTATTGGCGCTTATGCACATGCCTATGCCGCTGCCGCAAATCAATACGGCCCGGTCCGCCTTGCCCTCGGCCACCAAACCGGCAGCTTTGAAGGCATAATCCGGGTAATCCACCCGTTCGGGGCTGTTGGTGCCGCAGTCCAGCACTTCATGCCCCATTTCTTTTATTTTTTCCACCACCGTTTCTTTTAAAGGGAAACCGGCGTGGTCACATCCTACAGCTATTTTCATAATGCTCCGTTAAAAGGCCTGGTCTACCAGGTCACACACGCTGTGCCCCAGGAAAATATGGCATTCCTGCACGCGCGGCGTGTTGGGCCATTTAACCACTAAAGGCAGGTCTACAATGTCTTTAATGGTGCCGCCGTCTTTACCTAACAAGGCGGCTGTAAAACAGCCTTTTTGTTTGGCCAAAGCCAGCGCCAAATATACATTGCGGCTGTTGCCGGAAGTGGAAATGCCAATTACCACATCCCCCGGTTTGGCAAACCCGTCTATCTGGCGGGAAAATACCACATCGTAAGAATAATCATTCCCCACCGCAGTAAGGGTGGAGGTGTTGGTATTTAAGGCCAAAGCCGGCATGGAGGGGCGTTCTTTTTTAAAGCGGCCCACAAATTCCGCGGCGATGTGCTGCGCGTCGCCCGCGCTGCCGCCGTTGCCCATTAAAATAACCTTTCCGCCGTTTTTAAAACATTTAATAATTTGGGCGGCTAAATCTTCGGTTTGTTGGGCTAAATTTTCTTTTACGTAAGTAAGCGCTTGTATCAATTCGTCGGCTTCTTTTTCAATAAACATACATAACCTCGTTAATGTGTTAAATTTTTTCTATGCTTTCGCTTTTTATCCAGCCCTGTATCCCCTGGGATTTTACTACCACTTCATTCCAGTTGTTGCGGCTGTCCTGCAGGATAACCAGGTGCCCGTGGGTTAAATTGGCACTGGCTGGGAAGTTGGTTCCCGGCCCGCTGCGCAGCTCCGCCGTGGGGGTTGCCACAACGGCTAAGGACTGCATTTCCTGCCCGCGGCGCAAATACAACCACGCACCGCTTATTACAAAAGCCAATAACCCAATCCACACGGCTTTTGCCCAGCGGCGTTGGATAAGCCATACGCATAACAAAAGGGAAAATATCCCCAGGCACACCATGGCTACGCCTTTTAATTCACTGTATGACAGTAAAAAGAACAATTTGTGCAGCACTTCCGGCATGCCGCGCGGCACCAAATGTTCCCCGGCATTTTCCAGCGCCAGGTTTAAATTATGGCGTATGTCCGCATCGCGCGGGGCCAGCTTAAAAGCACGGTAATAATTGGCTACTGCCAGCCCCATGCTGCCCATTTTAAAATAGCAGTTACCTATATTGTAGTAAACATAGGGGTTGTTTGGGGCGGTTTTCAGTTCGTCTTCGTATAAATTAAGCGCGGCGGAAAATTTGCCCTGGCTGTAGTATTGCTCCGCCTGGGAAGCCGCCGGCTGGGCGTTTACCCCCGCGGCAAATACGGCCAGCAGCGCAAATATGCAAAAGAGTTTCTTCATAAACGGCCCTCCGTATCTAGGCGTTTTAAAATGGCCAGTGCCTGTTCGGCCAGGGCCCGCCCGTCGGCCGCGGCTAAATTTTCGGGCGCAAAGCGGGCGGCGTCCAGCCGCTGCCACAAAGTACTAAAAGCTTTTAAGGTGTCGGGGTGAACGCCTTTTTGTTTTAATTGTTCCAGCCCGTCACGCAGCTGCAGGCTGCCCATATTGATGTGAAAACGTTTAAGCAGAAACTCTTCCACCGCGTCGGCCACTTGTTCTTCAATAACGGCTTTTTTGAGTTGGTTTTTGGCGGCCAACAGCGGGGCTTTTGCCCGCAGAGAGCCGGCCCCCAGCCTCATACCCAACCCGCATACAATGGGCAAAATAAGCAATATCCACGCCAGTACCTGCAGGCTCCCTACCGATACCAACCAGCCAATATCACCGGGGTAGGGGTCCGTTTTTACGTAACGGATATCATTGGTCAGGCGCCGCACGCCCGGGTTTTGCCCGCCACCGGTAAAGCTAACGCCGCTGTCTACCTTAGTAGAGGGGGTTACTTCCACCGTAATGGGATTGGTGGTTAAGGTTACATAGCGCTTGGCCGACGGGTTAAAATAAGACCAGGCCAGCGCCGGTATGGTGTACGTGCCGGATGCAGTGGGCACCAACACCGTTTTGAATGTTTTGGTGGTCTGCGTGCCGTTGCCGGTGGGCAGGGTGATAGAGTCGGACGCGACATCATAAACCCTAAACCCGGGTATTTGGGGTATTTTTAAATCAGCCGTGGGTTTTAGGTTTCCGCTTCCTTTTACGGTAATGGTTAAATTAATGCTTTCGCCGGCTTCCACGCGGGTTCTGTCCGCCTGGGCCTGAATGGTATATTTGTTGCCCACGGCACCGTAAAAACTGGCCGGGCGCCCGGCAGCCGGGGTGGGCTGAATGTTTAAGGTAATGGAATTACTTTTTACCAATTGCTCGGGTTCGGCCGCCATGCCGCCAAAAAGCCGGTCAAAGGCGGAGAAAATGTCATTATTTCCCGGTTGAAACTGCACCATGGCAGGCCCGATGGTAGCTTTGCCCGCCTGTACGCCGGACAGGGCGTAGCGTTGCTCTATATAGCGGAACATTTTGCCTTTTAAAATTTGGCTGCCTTCCGTATTTAGTTTAAGCGGCTCCATAAAAATATTGGTTACCGTGGGCGGCGTATAGGGCGGTTGCCCCGCAAACGGGCGGGAATAATAAAAACGCACAATAAGCTCCACCTGTTGGTTTACATAGGGGGAAGTATTGTTTACGGCGGCCGTCATAAAAAAGCTTTTTTCGCGGTTGTTTTCGGCCAGGGCATCGGTAGCGGACAGTTCCTGCGGAATATTGCCTGCGGAGCGGGCCGCGGAAACGGACGAATCGTAATTCCCTCCGCTGGAAGCCGTGGCTTGCTGTACGGCCCCGCCCGGGCCGCGCCCGGCCGGCACGCGGCGGTAAATATTTACCTGTATAGGCTGCGTGGTATAAACGCGGCCGTTATAGGTAAAGCGGATTTCCCCAATGGTGGCTTTCGTGGGAAAGCGCGGCAGCATTACATAGCGAAACACGGTGGACGTCTGCCCGTTTATGTTCATGGAAGAAACTTCGCGCGAATATACGTTAAATGCCGGCAGGCTGGGCAGCTGCGGCATAAGTACATTGCCCGAAGCGCCGGTAATTTGCACCGTAAGCGTGAGCTCATCATCTAAAGACAGGTTGGTTTTGTCCACGCTGGCGGTCATGGTTATTTGGGCGTGCGCCGCCAACGCCGATACAAACAAAACCAGTGTTAACAAAAAATTACGTATACGCATAAAATTACCAATCCTTTTCTATACCGGAGGCCTCACTGTCCCCCTGGTTAGAGGCATAAGAGGGGCGGTATTCGTTTTCTTTGGCCATTTGGGCTACCCGCTGGGCTTCTTCCTTACTCATAGAAGAAGAGTTTGCCTTATCCTGCTGCTGTTGTTTTTGTTGTTGTTGTTGTTCCTGCTGGTTGTTTTGCCCGCCGCCCTGGTTATTTTTGTTTTGTTGCGGGTCTCCCTTATTGTTTTGGCTGGTGGAATCCTGCTGGTTTTTTTCTTTTTGTTCCAGCACAATTTGCAAATTATGTATAGCCTCTTTGTCCTGCGGGTTTTGCAAAATGGCTTTGCGGTAAGCGGCTATAGCGGAGTCTAAATCCTGCGCGCGGTAAAAAGCGTTGCCCATATTATACAGCGCATCTTGGCTGCGCTTGCCCTGTTTTTGGGAGGCGTTTTCCCATGCTTGTTGGGCTTCTTTATATTCTTTTAAGCGGTAATGCGCCGCACCTATGTTAAAAAGCGTTTCCTGGTTATACGGGTCTTTTTGCAAAGCCTGCTGATAAGTGCTTAAGGCCTGGCCGAATTTCTGTTCCTTATATAAACGGCTGCCTTTGGCCAAATCGCTCCCCACCCCGGCTGTTGCCGCGGGGCCTAAGGAGCAAAGCAATAAAATAAGCACCCATTTTTTCATCTTCTTTTATTTTACCTTTTTTGCCGGGTTTGCCGCGGCCGTTTTGCGGGCGGGCCATAAAAGCCATAAGCACAAAAATACCAATGCCAACCCCAGCGGGATTTGGTAACGATCTTTATAACGCGCATGGGAGCCGGAAGCGGAATAGCTGCGGTCCAACTCTTTTAGGCTGTTTTCCACTTTGGCGGCTACCTGGGCGGGCGTGGTATAGTGAATGTAGGCCCCGTTGGTGGCTTTTGCCAGCTCCACCAGGGATTGTTCGTCCAGCTTGGTTACCACGGTGTTGCCGTTTTTGTCTTTTTTATATTCGGCCACTTTGCCTGAGGCGTCTATTTTTTGCGGTATCAGTTCCCCTTCCTGGGTGCCGATACCCACCGCAATCACACGCAGGCCGTTTTCCAGCGCGGTTTTAATGGATTTTTTTAATTGGTCAGGCTCGTGGTCTTCGCCGTCTGTCAGCAAAATAAGCGCTTTTTGCCCCGGATATTTGGACAGCATGCGGGCCGCCAATTCTACCGGTGCAGCCAAGGCCGTACCCGGAACGGGCAGCATGTCCGCCTTTAAGCTGGAGAGGAAATATTTCAGGGCGGATTCATCGGTAGTAATGGGGCATTGAATATAGGCCTTGGAGGTGAAGGCAATAATGCCTATGCGTTCGTCCTGCAGGTTGGAAATCAGCATAGAAAGCATGGTTTTGGCGTTGGCCAGGCGGTCCGGCTTTAAGTCGCGTGCTTTCATGGAGGAGGACACATCCACCGCTATAACGGTTTGGGCAAATTTGCCCTCCGCCTGGATGACTTCCATTCCCCACTGCGGGCGCGCCAAAGCCGTAAATAAAAAGAATAACCCCACAAAAAAGAAAACCGTATTCAGCGTATGGTTTAAACGTAAATTTTGGGTTAATTTGGCATAGGCCTGCGGGCCAAAAAAGGCATTAATGGCCCGGTTTTTTAATTTGTTTCCGGTTGCCCATATGGCGCCAGCCGCCAAGGCGGCAACTAAAAAATATATAAAAAATATAGGTTTTCCAAATAATTCCATATTTTAGGGTATCCGTATTAAAAATAGTTTTTCCAGTAACAGCCCGGCCGCCAGCAACGCCAAACCCGCCAAAATGAACGGGAAATAAAAATCGCTCTGGTTGGTGCGGATGTTATAGGTAAAAGTGGTTTTTTCCAGCTCGTTAATCGTGTCATAAATTTTGGCCAGTTCCAGTTCGTTTTTTGCGCGGTAGAATTGCCCGCCTGCCGTTTGGGCCATTTCCATCAGCAGGCCTTCGTTAATTTCTTCTTCCTGGCTGGAATAAGCCCCGCTGCCCGGCGGGCTGGCCGTGGCAATGGTGTATAATTTAATGCCGTAAGAGGCCGCCGCTTGGGCCGCCAGCAGCGGGTCTATGGTGCCGGCATTGGAGTATCCGTCCGTAAGCAAGATGATAATTTTACTTTTTGCCTGGCTGTCTTTTAAGTGCGAGATAGCCACACCCACCGCGTCCCCAATGGCGGTATAGTTAGGGTCTATAATGCCCAGGTACAAAGCGCCTAACAGGTCCCGCACGGCGTCATGGTCCAGCGTAAGCGGGGCCTGCAGCATGGCCTGGCGGGAAAACACCACCAGTCCAATGCGGTCATTAATGCGTTTTTGAATAAAATTATCTGCCGTTTTTAAAGCGGCGGCAAAGCGGTTGGGGTAAAAATCCTGCCGTTGCATAGAGGCGGAAGCGTCCATCACCAGCATAATATCCACCCCTTGCGTGGGGGGAATGGTGGTGCGCCGCAAGAGCACCGGGCGCGCCAATGCCAGCACAAACAGTATCAACGCAACGGTGTATAAAGCCACGGGCAGCCATTGGGTAAAGGAGCCGGCGGCTGAAGCGCTTTGCGCCGCCTGATGGGTGCGGGAGTAAGCCAGGTGGGGAAAATAGGTCTTTTTCCAAATATTTTTTACCGCCGCTACAGCGGCCGGCAATATTAATAACAGCAATGCCCAAGGGTTGGCAAAAGCCGCTTTGGTACTAAGCAGCCGCTGCACAATCAACGCGGCCAGTAGAAACAAGGTAAGGGCACCCAACCCCCACAACGCGGCGGAAAAAACTTTTTCGTTTATTTTGACAAATAACGAAGCAATCAGCACCACTATCAGCAATGCACAGGAAATTAAAAAAGCGCTCATCATTTGGCGGCCTCCTTACGGGCGGGGGTGTCTTTGACCAGCTCCTGCCCTTTGGGGGTGGTGGTGTCTATCAGCAGGCGTAAAATGTCTATATCCCGGTTGCGGTATGTTTCCGGCGGAACGGCGCGGGCGAATTTTACCAAATCGCTGGAATTTAAAAATACGCGCAGTTTGGGCAGCAGCGGGGTGAGCAGTTCTTCCCCGTTGGCTTTTAAGCGGCGCAGCATTTCGGCCGAAGTGTCGGCCGTGGTGTCTATATTAAAACGGCGCAGGAGGTATTCGCGCAAAATATCCGTAAGCGTGAGGTAAAACAGTTTGTATTCTTGCCGCTCCCACAAGCCGCTTTGTATAAGGGCTTCTATTTTGGAGAGGGCTACCTCATCACACGGGCGGTTATCTATCGGGGCCCCACCCAGGGCGCGCGCGGCGTTTTGGCGGCGTTTCCAATAATACCGGGCCGCGTAAACGGCGCCGGCCGTTATCAGTAATATAAGAAGCCACTTAAACCAGGCAAAGGGGAGGAACGGGTCCCGTATTTCGCGGAAGTTATTGTCTTTAAAAGTTTGCGCCTTGGAAACGGAAATTTTGGTTTCCTGGGTGGAAAAGCTGTTTACCGTCTGCCCGTTTGCATTTTTAAGTAAGAATGTCAGCGGGGTGAGTTTGGCTTCTTTAAGCGCAAAGGGATAAGCCGTAATGGTATAAGTAAACGTACCGGGGGAATTGGGTTGGGCCTGTATGTCTGAAAATTCAAAATCGGCCGGCAGGTTTTTGTTGTCTAACTCCACTTTATACCCGGGTTCGTGCGCAAAAGAATACACCAGCGTAACAGGCTGCGCAAACACGGCCGAGGTGGGCACTTTTGCTTCTATTAACTCCAGCGCCGATTTGTTGGCGGCGGGGGCCGCGGCGTTTGCGGGTGCCGCAGCAGCGGTGCGCGGTGCAGGTGCCGTGCGGGTGCGCGCCTGCTGGGCACACAGCGGCAAGGCAAACAAACACGTAAACAAAATAACAAAAGCTTTCATATTACCTCTTTAATTTTTTGGCGCGGCGTTTAAAAAACGCGATGACCGGGTCCGCCGCCGGTTGGGCCGTGTCTACGGAGATAGGCTCTATTTTTAACGGGTTAAAAAGCTGGGTTAATGCCTGTTGGCGGGTTTGGGCGTCTTGCTCCACGGCGCGGGAAGCCGCACCGGATAGGTTAATAAAAGCCTCTTCTGCGCTTTCCGGGTCCTGCACGGCCAGGCAAACAGGCAGGCGGGGGAGGATTCTCTCCCGCCGGTCCGAAATAATAACGGGTATTAAATCAAATTTTTTGGCTGCCAGGCGAAAGGGTTTTGAAAATTGCTCCACGGGGGATAAAAAGTCCGACAATAAAACCAATATGCCCTGGCGGCGGATTACCTTGGTAAGCGTTTTGAGGGCAAGGGCAATATCCGTCCCGCGCGAAGAGGGCTCAAAGGCCAGCAATTCACGGATTAAACGCAAAATGTGTTTTTTGCCTTTTTTGGGGGGGACGAATAGTTCTATCTTGTCCGAAAATAACAAAAGGCCCACTTTGTCGTTATTGGTCATGGCGCTGAAAGCAAACAGGGCGGCCAGTTCGGCGGCGGTTTCCTGTTTTAGTTTGTCTAATGAGCCGAAGCGTTGGGAGGCGGACACGTCACACGCGATCATCAGCGTCAGTTCGCGCGTTTCGTTGTATTTTTTAATATAAGGTACGCCGGTGCGGGCGGTTACGTTCCAGTCAATAGAGCGTATATCGTCTCCCGGGATGTATTCGCGCACTTCGGCAAATTCTATCCCTTGCCCTTTAAAGACGCT
This sequence comes from uncultured Elusimicrobiales bacterium, assembly GCA_944327085.1. Taxonomy (GTDB): domain Bacteria; phylum Elusimicrobiota; class Elusimicrobia; order Elusimicrobiales; family Elusimicrobiaceae; genus Avelusimicrobium. The sequence goes on from CALVGG010000008.1 coordinate 37,750, forward strand.
TAAATACTCGCCGGAGAAGGTTTCCGATACCAACTTCCCGGTTTGTATTTCTATTTGGCGTACTTTTTTTAAAATTTCCGCGGTATCCATACGGCCAGCCCCCAAAGCGCGGTTACGGTACGTCCACGGCGTCAAAAATTTGTTTGACGATTTGGTCCGACGTTACGTTCTCCGCCTCGGCTTCGTACGTTAACAGTACGCGGTGGCGCAGCACGTCCAGGCCGATGGCTTTGATGTCTTCCGGCGTTACATAGCCGCGCCCGTTTAAAAAGGCATACGCCTTGGCCGCCTGCGTAAGGAAGATGGTGGCACGCGGGCTGGCGCCGTATGCAATAAAGGAGGCCAGTTTTTCCAGCCCGGCGGCCTTCGGGTCACGCGTGGCAAAAACCAGGCTTACAATGTAGTTTTTAATTTTTTCGTCCACGTAAATGCCGTCGGTCACCTGGCGGGCTTTTAAAATCATTTCCGGGGTAACCTGCGTGTTTAGCTGTACTTTTTGGTGGGTGGACATGCGTTCCAAAATCTGTTTTTCTTCTTCCCGGGTGGGGTAGGTTACCAGCACTTTAAGCATAAAGCGGTCCACCTGCGCTTCCGGCAGGGGGTAGGTGCCTTCCTGTTCCACGGGGTTTTGGGTGGCCAGCACCATAAAGGGGGTGGGCAGCTGGTAGGTCTTTTCGCCAATGGTTACTTGGCGTTCCTGCATGGCTTCCAGCAGGGCGCTTTGCACTTTGGCGGGGGAACGGTTGATTTCGTCCGCCAGCACAAAGTTGGAAAACACCGGCCCGCGTTTGGGGTAGAAAAGGCCTTCTTTGGGGTTAAAAATTAAGGTACCGGTAATATCGGCGGGCAGCAAATCCGGTGTGAATTGTATGCGCTGGAACTGCGCGTGTATGGCCTGCGCCAGGGTTTTTACGGCCAGGGTTTTGGCCAGGCCGGGCACGCCTTCTATCAAAATGTGCCCGTCAGCCAGTAAGGCCACCAGCATTTTTTCAAGCAGGTCTTCCTGCCCAACAATCACTTTGCTTACTTCGCGCTTTAAATCTTGCAGGAAAAGGCTTTCCGCCTGTACTTGTTTATTTAAGGTATTAATATCCATAGTAACCCCCTTTTACGCGGTGTATGCCAAAAGGCATTTCCTACCTATATTATAAATAAAGGCGGAAAAGAAAATAAAGCGTTTTTTGGGTTATTTTTAAAGTTGAACGGTATAGCAAAACGCCCCGGGGAAACCCGGGGCGAAGATGTTATTTGTTGGGTTGGGAAACCATAGCTTGCGTATAGGGTGCCAAAATAAGCATTTGTTTGCTTTGCGGGAAGTGGGCAATTTCAAGCGAGTGATCAGCCCCAAAATCTAAATAAACCAGTGGTTCGCTGTCAGACGCGTTGCGTATGCAATGGGCGCCTTTTGGCCCGGCAGGAAAGGTGATGGCATCTGCCTGGGAAAGATGAATTTCTTTGTCTTGCGTAGTTACGATGGCTTGCCCGGAAAGGATAAAAAATACTTCTTCGTTCTTTTCGTGCCAATGGTAACTGTAAGAAGTTTGGCCGGGCTGTACTTCAACCACATTGGCATGCAGAGCCGAAAACCTCTGCCTGCGGAATAAGCTCTTTTACAATAAAGTCTGCCCCCGTTATATTAAGGGTGTGCCCTTTTAAAGTGCGGTAATTCTTTACTTCAATATTTTTCATACAATATCTCCTTTTTATTAAGGCTGGTATAAGCCAGCTTAAAGCAGATATATCTTTGCATTTGAAAGTATGTTTTGTAAAGTAGGCACTTTTTTATAATGTAGTATTAAAAAAGAAACTAAACCAGATAAAAAGCTATAATAAACTTATGATAAATATTCAACAAATGCCGGCTTGCCCGGTTGCACTTTTTTTAAAACTGGTGGGAAATAAATGGAAAGTATTGATTATACGCGATTTGTTAACCGCCACGAAACGTTTCGGGGAATTGAAAAGAAGCGTGGGCTGCTCTCAAAAAGTACTTACGGATAATTTACGGGCTTTGGAAGAAGACGGCTTTATAACACGTAAAATATATGCGGAAATACCCCCAAGGGTAGAATATTCTTTAACAGAAACAGGTTTTTCCTTGCAGCCTGTATTAAATGCTATTGCGGTATGGGGAAGCGCATACCGCCAAAAACGCACTGGGAAGTAGTGTTGTCAGGTGTAATATTTGCTATGGGCAAAAAGAAGTTGTACATTCTGCTGCCCAAACTGGTTAATAAACAGCATATATACCCTGAACAAGACCAACTAAACGGAGCTTTACTTGTTTAATTTTTTAGCGCAGGCGCGTTCTTTCTTCCATTTGTTAAATAAATATATACCAATGGATAGAAATAATAAGCCTGCCGCCGGAAAGAGGGCAGCCGTTACCCGGTGATTTTGGCTAAAAGCGGGGGAAGAACAAACAAGCCAAAAATAGGCCGCCAAGGCCATCAGGCCCCCAGCGCTGTCCAAAATGGCTGTAAGCAGTAAGTCCACGCGCCACTCGGGCAGATATTCAAGCATAAGGCCCTTTTTGCGGTAGTTATTTAATTGCTTTTGTAGGAAGGAAATATAAATGTTTTCCGTATAGGCAGGCTTTTTCCCTTCCGCTTGCACTTGTAAAGTAAAAGAGCGGAATTTTTTGCCATTTTCTATTATTTTCCTTACCCCCGCAAAACCCGTGTGGTGAGGAATGGTGAAGGTGTTTTGTTCGGTTTGAAAAATAAGTGTTATTTTTTTTATAAAAGGCACCGTAAGCGTTTTAAAGGGCAGCAGCCCGGGGCATACGGTAAGGGTAAAACGGGTATTGCGAAAGGGACAGACGACGCTTTCTTTTGGGTTGGCTGTTTTTAATAACACTTCGTGCGGGTAAAAAGATAATTGTTTAAACGCGTGAGCGGGCAAATGTTTTTGGCGTGCTTTTATAAAATTAAAAACCACAAAAATAATCATTCCGCCCGTGGCCCAAGGCAGCGTATAAAACAAGAAGGCAAAAAATGGCTGAGAGAGTATTTGCTGTTTGAATATTACCCAAAATTCCACCCAAGAGGAGGCGTTTATTCCCGCCCCCAAGCCCAGCCAAAATAGTAACCCCAAATATAGTAAAACAAACAGCAGTATCTGAACCCCTAATATAAAGTAAGAGTAGGGGGAGCGGATGGACAAGGAAAGATTATCGGTTTCGGAAACATTTTGTTTCGTGTGCATATATATTAAGGGGAAAAGCCAAATTTCCCTGCAATTACTTTTTTTCTTGTTTTAATCTTTCCAGCTTGCGGGTTGTGCGCTTATATCCTATATATTTGCTGAAACAAAACACGCTTATCGCAAGCATTATCAGCCATAACACGCAGAGGATTTTCGATAGAAAGAGACTGGAGTTCTGAACAATGGGGGCTAGCACGGCAATCAACATAAGCGGTATGATAAGGGTGGTTGCCCCTAGTATTAAAAAGCCGGTGCTTTGTTGGGGGGAGACCGTTAACATAACCCCGTAGTGCAGATAGTTATTCATTTGGTCTTGTAGAAAGGAGATAAAGTCCTTTTCTTCTTGCCTGGTAGGATTGTCAGGGCAGGCCGTCTTTGTGTTTACCGAGCAGGAACGGAACTTTTTCCCTTCGTTTAATATTTTAGGTATTATGGGAATTCCCGCCCGGTGTTGAGCGGAAAATTTGCCGTTGGGGGAGGCAAAAATCATTTCCACATAAGCTAAGTGGCATATAGGCTGATGATATTTATTGTAAGAAAGAATGGTTCTTGCGCAGAGGGTAAAGTCCGTCTGATTATAAGGCAAAAATATGGCCGGGCGGGAGAGACTATATTCCAACACGGCGCCCTTTTCTTCAAACGAAACACTAACCAAACGTGGCTTGCGGGCATTGAGCCTAAGTTTCTGTATAAACGCCCATATCATGCCGCCTACCATTAGTAAAAGCGCCCACGGAAAAATGCTAAGTAAAAGAAAATTAAACAGACTCTCTTGGCGTGTTTCCTGCAGAAACTGTTGCCATGCTTCCCATCTGGAAATTCCAAATGTGCTTTGGGCTCTCGTTAAACAGCCCCATATAATAAGTAAATAAACCCCTAAAATCAGGTTAAACCGTATAGCATTGCTTTCTTTTAATTTTATTTTCATAGCCATAGTGTAGCAAAATAATATAAAGCCTGCTGTTAGCTTGTGAGGGTTGTGTTCATATTTAAACACACAGCTATCTCCTTACCGTTTTATTACACCCGGTTGCAATATAAGTGGTGTTTTGTCGGTAATGTCGGATAAATAATTGTAAAATAAATTATCTTATGACTTTGCCGCAAGAATTTACTGAATATACCTCCCAATTATTTGGTGCTGCGCGCTGGGAGCGTTTTGTGCAGGCCTTTATGCAAGAAACGCCTGTAAGCGTGCGGCTAAACCCGTGGAAAGTGACGGAAAACCCCTTTCCAAACGCCGCGCCTGTGCCATGGTGCCGGCAGGGTTTTTGGCTTACAGACCGGCCCCGCTTTACGGCTGACCCGCTGTTTCACGCGGGGGTGTATTATGTACAGGAGGCCGCCTCTTTATTTTTGGATTATGTTTTGCGGCAAGCGGTTAATGCGCCAGTCAGCGCGCTGGATTTGTGTGCGGCCCCGGGGGGAAAGTCCACCCTTATGCGCGCCGCTTTGCCGGAGGGCTCTGTGCTGGTTAGCAACGAGATTGACCGCCGCCGCGCAAATATTTTACTAGAAAATATTTTAAAACAAGGCCACCCGGGCGTATTGGTTACGCATAATGCGCCGAAAGACTTTGCCAAAACCAACCTGATATTTGATGTGATTTTGACGGATGTGCCGTGTTCGGGCGAGGGTCTTTTCCGGCGGGAACCTGCCGCCGTTAACGAGTGGAGCCCGCAAAACGTGCGTTTTTGTGCCGAACGCCAGCGGCAAATTTTGCGTGATATTTGGCCGTGCCTAAAAGCCGGCGGTTTATTGATTTACAGCACCTGCACGTTTAATACATACGAAAATGAGGAAAATGTCCGCTGGATTGCCGAGGAACTGGGGGCGGATATCTTGTGTGTACCCGTTCCCCCGGATTGGCAAATTACGGGAAGTTTACTTACTGATTGGAACCAACCGGTATATCGTTTTATCCCGGGGACGACGAGAAGTGAGGGCCTTTTTATGGTAATTTTGCGTAAAAAAGGGGGAGACAATGCTTTTGCTACATTGCCGTCTTCTTTGCGTACCCAAGTAAAAAAATATCCGTTTTTGCATTTGCTTTCTGACGGACTCCCCCAACCGGAAACCAAGGGGAAGGAACAAATCCCGTCGGTAGCGCAGGCGCTCTCTCTAACCACACAGGCAGGAGACTTCCCTCGGGCGGAACTATCCCCGGATGAGGCTTTGCGCTATTTACACCGGGAAGTGCTTAAGCTGCCCGGCAACACACCGCGGGGGTTTGTGTTGGTAACGTATCAAGGCCATCCCCTGGGATTTGTAAAAAACTTGGGGGACCGTGCCAACAACCTCTATCCCAAACCTTGGGCTATCCGCAATTTGTAGCGCTTGCGATCCTGCGTTTTTACCCGCCAGAGAAAAAGGTCTTTGGCAGGTCTTTTTACGCTCTACCAAAAGTGCTCTAAAACTGGAATGGATAAAAAATGGCAGATTTTACAAAGATGAATTTGCCAACAGGGCAATAAAAAAGCCGCTTATGTAAAAGCGGCTTTTTAAATGGTCGGGCACGGCGTGCGGACTGCCAATGGCGGTAAGAGCGGGGAAGCAAAATCCCTGTTTATCAGGAAAAATACAGGGAATTTTGCCTCATTTTAAGCTGATTTTACGGATTTTAATGCTTTGCGGTTAGTAAACTTTCGTCTGAAAAATCCATTCCGACTAATTCAATTCCCTAAAATAAATAACAGGGAATTTTTCTAGAATAGCAGGGAATGAATCGTGTATTTAACTTAATGAGTAGAAAATGGCGAATAGTAAAAATATTAAATTAGGTGCTGTATGACACAAGCAAGTTATCAAGCTAAATTATGCTAATATAAAATAAATATTATTTTATGGCTATTTATAGGGGGAATTGAATTATGGCAATCAGCAAAAGTCTGGCGGGAAAATCCTACCGCTTAGGTATAGATTTGGGAACATCTTCCATTGGTACGGCCGTATATGAATTGGACGAAGATAAAAATATCACGCGTTTACTCCATTTAGATAGTTATATCTTTGGCGAACCCATCGCACCCAAAGAAATGGTTACCCTCAATACGGCCCGCCGCGCTGCACGTCTCATGCGCAAGCAAATTGAGCGTAAAGCGGCCCGCTTGCGCAAAATCAAATATATGGCCGAGTCGTTGGGTGTTACACGGGATGATTTATTGGCTGATAAAGAGGACGTAATTGCCTTGCGCGCCAAAGCGGTGGAAGAAGAACTTACCTTGCCGCAGCTGATGAAAGTGTTTTGCCATATCGTTAAAAACCGCGGCTACAAAGGCACGTTAAGTGCGGAGGAGCGGGGCGCCATCGGCAAAAAATTAAGCCAAACGTCGGCCCAGCTGGCTAACGGCAAAACGCTGGGGCAGCTGCTCTATGAACGCAAACAAGCCAGCGCCGGGAATCCTTGGCGCAAAATAGAAGAAGACGGCACCTTTATTTATCGCCAAATGGTGGAAGAAGAATTTAACCGCATTTACGACAAACAAAGTTCTTACCACCCGCAGCTGCGCGGTACTTACGCCGTGTGGGGGGAAAATATGTTCCCCGATTTCCCCGGCCAAAAAGAAATTCCGCTTAAAGACGCCTTCCACTCCGCCCTGTTTTACCAACGCCCCATTAAATGGGAGCTGGAAAACGTAGGTGCCTGCCCGCTCTTCCCGCAGGAAAAGCGCGCCGCCTGCTCCCAGGTAGCCTATCAGCATTACCGGTTGGCCAAAGATATTGCCAACTTGCGGCTTGCCAAAAAAGGCGAAAAAGAATCCTATCCGCTTACCTTGGCCCAGCAAACGCAGCTCTTTAACTATGTGGACAGTTCCACTAGCGATTATACGGCGGACAGTGCGGTAATTCCGTTTGCCAAAATTTATCAAGCCTTGTCGCTGCCTGCCGATGTTTCGTTTACCATTGACCGCAAAAACGGCACCAAACAAGGGTTAAAAGGCAACGCCACACTGTTTGCTTTTGAACGGGCCGGCGTGCTGAACGAGTGGGCGAATTTGACGGATAAAGTGCAGGAGCTGGTGATAGAATTTTTGGCCAACATTACCACATTTTCGGATATTGAGGACAATACGGACGAATATATCGGCCACAGTTTTGTAGAGTTAACCCGCAATATCTCGGCCGACGAATCCGAGCGGCAGCGCGGGATAGACTTTATTTGCGCATTGAAAAAGAAGCAAGTCTTTTTGTCCTTCACGTTGGAGAAGGGCAGGGCTTCTTACAGCGTAAAAGCTTTGCGTTTGCTGACTGACGGCATATTGCAAGGGCAGGACGAAACCGATTTGTTGGCCCATATCCAGCCGCCGCAAGCGGCTTTACGGGGAAAGTTGCGTTCGGTAGAGGCTATTAAAAAGCAGGAATCTATCAATGACCCGGTGATGAGCCGCGCCCTGGCCGAATTTTACCGCGTGCTGAATTACATCGTTCACAAGTACGGCCAACCGGACGAAATCGTGGTAGAACTTTCGCGGGAAATCAAAAACTCCCTGCGCCGACGCCAGTG
>CALVGG010000009.1 GCA_944327085.1 uncultured Elusimicrobiales bacterium
AATAAAAAGCGGATAGAAGAATATATAAAGAACCAGTTAAAGGCAGATGAGGCGGGGAGTTTGCTTCCGTTTGACACGAACCCCTTAGAAGCAAGAGAACGCAAATGACAGGTAGTGGGAACTACTTAAGTAGTAGCTAGTAGAGAGAGGGCTAGGCCCGTATTGAGAAAAACCCCCGGCTACGCCGGGGGATATTTATTTGTAGGATTATTCTGCGGGGATCCGTTTACACTTCGCCTAGGCCCGTTAAATGCGTTTTAATGGGGGGAGAAAATACCGGCCTCACTTTGAGGGCTAAAGCGGTGGGAAAGGCCCTCTTGCTTTTTAGAAATAGGCTAAAATACCTCCCCGGTTTAAAATAAAATACGCCCCGGGCTATGTGCCGGGGCGTATTAGGCTTTAAAAGCGAGTATAAGGCGCTTTACTTAGCGGCGGGGGCCGGGTCCCGCTCGATGCGTATATCGTGCGCTATTTTTACGTGGCGGGCCACCAAACAGCGTTTGGCTACTTCCACCAAGGCGTTATCAAACCCTGCCGGAAATCCGGCCGGCAGGTGGATAACCAATTCTATTTTTTCAATTACATATTCGTTAATATTCCACACCGGGTTTAGCGTTAAATAAACATTTTCCGGCAGGTAATGCATTTTTAAAAAGTTAAGTACAAATACCCCGCTGCAGCTGCCTAAAGAAGCTAAAAACAAATCAATGGGGGTAGGGGCGCTGCCGTCACCGCCGTTTTCTTTTTTCTGGTCGGTCAGAATATTAAAACCTTTTACTTCTACATTTACTTTTTTATTTCCTACAAAGGTAATTTTCATAGGGTGGCTCCTGTGATAGCGTATATGGTTTAGTATAATACGTTTTAATTAAATTTCAAGACGGATATTCGACGGGCCCCGCATATAAAAAATTACCGGGCCCTTGTGCAGGGCCCGGTAACAGATATTAAAAGTGCGTGTGTATTAATTAAACAGCCATACTTTTATGGCGTAACTGGCCGCAGAAATAATGGCCGCCGCCGGTATGGTAATAAACCACGCCCATACAATTTTATTGGCAACCCCCCAGCGCACGCAAGACAGGCGGCGCAGGGAACCAATCCCCACAATCGCCCCCGTAATGGTGTGGGTGGTGCTTACCGGCACACCCATAATGGAGGCAATAAACAGGGAAATGGCGGAGCCGGACTCCGCACAGAATCCGTCCACCGGGCGCAGGCGGGTAATTTTCTGCCCCATGGTTTTTACAATTCTCCACCCGCCGGAAAGCGTACCCAAGGCAATGGCCCCGTGGCATAAAAGCACTACGGAAAGCGGCACAATAAACTGCCCCTGGGAAACCAGTTCCATTTCGTGGTGGGAGAGCAAAAAGTCGCGTATCGGTTCCACTTCCGCCCCGGCCAGGCCGCCCAAGAGTAACATGCTGATGATACCCATGGTTTTTTGGGCGTCGTTTCCGCCGTGGCCTAAAGAGTAGGCCGCGGCAGACAGCAACTGCCCTTTGCGGAACAGATGGTCCACCTTAAACGGGTTTGCCTTGCGGCACAGGTTAAACACAATAATGCCTATAATACTGCTTAGTAAAAAGCCCAGCAGCGGGGAGATAAAAATAAACAGTACCGTTTTTATAATCCCGCCAGCCACCAAGGCGCTTACGCCGCCTTTTACCAGCCCGGCCCCAATTAACCCGCCAATAAGCGCGTGGGAAGAGCTGGAAGGCAGCCCCCACCACCAGGTTAAAATATTCCATACGCACGCGCCCATCAAAGCGGCAAATACCAGGTTTGCATCCACAATATGCAAATCCACAATGCCGCTGCCGATGGTTTTGGCTACGCCGGTATGGAAGATTAAAAACGCCACGAAGTTAAAAAACGCCGCCCAGGCTACGGCCACCTTGGGGGATAATACCCGGGTGGACACAACCGTAGCCACGGAGTTGGCCGCATCGTGAAATCCGTTTAAATAATCAAAAAACAACGCCAAAATGATTAGGAATAATATCCAAGTCATACTTTAAGCCTCTAGTTGTTTTTTACCAGGATGGATTCCACCAGGTTCGCTACATGTTCGCAGAAATCGGTTACGGTTTCGGCTTCTTCATACAGCTCTTTTTGTTTGATAATCATTACCGGGTCTTTTTCTTTTTCAAACAGGTTGGAAATGGCCTCATCGCGCAGTACGTCGCCCTCGTTTTCCAAGCGGTTTATTTCTACGCACTGAAAGAGGGTTTCTTTCATATTTTTGTTGCTGCGCAGGGAAGCCAAGGCTTTCTGCATGGCTTTGGTGCTTTGTTCAATGGTGTTGGCCATTTTTTTGCTGTATTCCGTGGGTTTGGTAATTTTATACAGCATAAAGCGGTTGGAAATTAAATAAATACCGTCAATAATGTCATCCAAGCGGTTGGCCAGGGCCAGGATGTCTTCCCGGTCAAAGGGGGTGATGAAGGTTTCGTTTAAGGTGTTGATGATGGTGTGGGTTAATTCGTCCCCGTAGTGTTCCAGCTCGTGCATGGCGCGCACATTTTCGGGCGTAAAGCCGCCTTCATTTACTAATTTTTTATAAAATTCAGCCGCTTTCACTAAGTTTTCGGCTTGTTTGTCAAATAAATCAAAGAATTTTACTTCTTTGGGTATAAACATAGGTTATTACTCCGTATTTTAATTATTTTACTCTCTTCTATGCGCCCGCACCCAAAACGCTTGCGGACGGAATTACTGCTTTACTGTCTAATAAAAAACTCCCGTTTAAATGGCAAACGGGAGTTAAGAAATCAGTTAGCGTCCTTCTGTTTAAGCTGCTCGGGCAAATTAACGGCGGCTTTTAACAGGAAAGGTCTCTTCTTAACTTCTTCTATGAAAGCGGCGTCGCGCAGTTTGTTGCGGTAGTCCTTCTCCTGGAAGATATAGCGGAACTTGGTATAGTCTTCATAGGTTCCGGCCAGCAGGGCCACAATATCCTGCACGCCCACAATTTCTTCGTCCGTAGGAATGACGAAGATTTTTACCTTGGAATCATCGGCCGAGATGCGGCATTCGGCCTTGTTGGTATCGGCGCAGTTGTTGCGTTCTTCGTCCAGCACAATGCCAAAGTTTTCCAGCCCTTGCAAAATCATATCGCGTATGTTGGTGGCTCTTTCGCCCACGCCGGCGGTGAATACAATGGCGTCCAAACGGCCCAAAGCGGCCATATAAGCCCCAATGTATTTTTTAACGCGGTAGCATTCCACATCCAACGCAAGCTTGCACAGTTCGTCGCCTTCGGCTGCGCCTTTGCGCACGTCGCGCTGGTCGGCAAAGCGGTCCCCGGTTAAGGCATACATACCGCTCTTTTTGTTTAAAATGGTGTACATTTCATCGGGGGACATATTCAGCTTTTTCATCATGTGAAAGCAGATGGACGGGTCCATATCGCCTGCGCGGGTGCCCATTACCAGGCCTTCCAGCGGGGTGAGGCCCATGCTGGTATCCAAGCATTTGCCGTTTTTAACGGCCGTTACGCTGGCGCCTGCGCCAATGTGGCAGACGATGGTGTTTACTTCATCTACATTTTTGCCCATCAGTACGGCTGCCCGGCGGGAAGTGTACAAAACGGAAGAACCGTGAAAGCCATAGCGGCGGATTTGATAATCCGTATACCATTTGCGAGGCAAAGCATACATATAAGAAGAAGCCGGCATGGTTTGGTGGAAAGCCGTATCCATCACGCACACGTGCGTTACATTAGGCATCAAAGCGCGGGCCGCTTCGATACCCATGATGTGGGCCGGGTTGTGGAGGGGGGCCAAATCGGCAATGTTTTTTAATTCGGCCACTACACTGTCGTCCACAATGACGGATTTGGAAAATTTACCGCCGTGCACGATGCGGTGCCCCACCGCAGAAATAACGCCTACATTTTCAATTACCCCGTGTTCTTTATCGGTTAGTGTTTCAATAACCAGGTTAATGGCGTCTTTATGGTCTTTGCAATTTCTTTTGAGTTCAAATTTAGGATATCCGGTACGGTCTTGCGAGATAAAAGAACCGTCAATCCCAATTCTTTCCACTGCCCCTGCACAGAGGCTTACTTTTTTGTCCCAATCGTACACGCTGTACTTAACGGAGGAACTGCCGCAGTTTAAAAACAATATAATCATTTTATTTTCAATTCCTTAGAGGGGGTTAACCCGGTTGTATGATAAAGAAACTTCTTTCTCTTATATATTTTAGCAAAAAATACCGCGCTGTTGTTATTTTCTGCCGGTTTTGATAATATGATAATAATGTATTGGGAAAATACCCTTTTTTATGTATGATAAATATATTGGGGGAATATTTTTAATATGAAAATTTATCAAGGTGCCGCTTTGGTGGTATGGGTTTTTTTGCTGTGCGGGGCGGTAAATGCCGCCGGGCAGGGTAATGCTGCCCAACGTTGCGAACAGGGCAGCATCCCGCGCTGCATAATAGAACATTATAATGACGGCAGCCGTGTGGAAATTTATACCGATTCCGAAGGCGGCGGCCGCGTGGAGTGGCGTTTTACCGGGCAGGACCAACGCCTGACCAATGTGTTTGTTTACCCGGGCCAGGGCGTAACCATGGAGCTAGAGCTAGACCCGGATACTTCCAAACCGCAAGCCGCGTTAACCTATACCAAAGAAGGCAAATTGTTGGCATGGCGAACTTTTGACGAAGCCACCCAAACATGGACGGATATCCCCATCAGCAGTTCCACCCATACCCTGGAACGCTTTGTAGACCCGGGGCGCCGGCGTTTGCGCACGGAAGCCTGCCCCAGAAGCGACCGCAAACGCTGTGAATTGACTCGCAATAATGACGGGTCTTCTACGGAAAAATTATTTTTCCCCAACGGCAAATTGTGGGAAGAAAATATTTTTAAAACCTCTAACCGTTTGGATTTTGAATTTGCCTCTTTTGACTTTTGGGGCCGTGAACGTGTACGCAAGGTGTATGACCGCCAAAGCGGCAATTTAAAAAGCGCCTACTGGTTTGATGAAGAAAACCAACAAACCTTGCGCTATGTATATGATTTAAAAACCGGCAAAGAAACGGCCACCGTAATTTATAACCCCGGCAAGCTGGTTTTACGTTGGGAAAAAACCGGCCCGGGCGGATTAATTGCCGAGTCTGTTACGTTTAATGAAGACGGAACCCCCAGCAAACGCTCTTTATTTGAGAGCGGGCGCCTGGCGCAGGAAACCATTTTTCAAAGAGGAGGGCTGCCGCTTACGCGCCTGTATTATAATACCCAGCGGCTGGTGCAGAGCAGAGAAACTTACGGCCCTAACGGGCAGTTGCAAAAGGTGGAGTGTTTTTCCGGCCCGTGCAAACAGGCGGGGTACACGGTTCGCCCGGCCAAAAAAGGGCGCAGTGTGTGCACCGTTGCCCCGGATGAACCCCAATGCCAAAAAGATTTTTCCGTTAACACAACGGATATGCTTGTTCCGGGCAGTAAATAATTTACCCAAACCAAACCCCGCGCCGCTTGATTGGGCGCGGGGTTTTTTATTGTGTGTAAATGGGCATTTTTAATTTGCCATTTTGGTTTTATAGGCGGAGTAAACGCCGCGTGCGCAAAAGTATATTTATAAGACAAAAAATACGCCGCTTGCGGCGGCGTATTGAGGTTAATAAACTTTTTTTAGCGTAAGCACGCCGTCTTCAAAAAACCACTCTTCTATTAAGTCGCCGTTTTCGCTGAATTTTTTGGTTACGCCGTGCGGTTTGCCGTCTTTGTGGGGGGAAATGAGCGCAATGGTGCCGTTGGGGTGGTAGACAATTTTATCCCCAATAATTTTATCGTTTTTGTAAGTGCATTCAGAGCGTAAATCCCCGTCCTGCGTGTAAATTTTGCTGATGCCGTTTAAATAACCTTTTTGATATTCGGACACTTCCAAAATTTTCCCGCTGGGATAATATTTTATTTGTTTCCCGTCCTGTATATCGTTGACGTAGGAAAACTCTTTATACAATTTACCGGTGGGGTTATACACGCGGGCTTTGCCTTGCAAAAGGCCGTTTTCGTAATATTTTTCAATATTTACTTTGCCGTTTTCATAATAAATTTTGCATTTGCCGTTACGCTGGCCGTTTTTAAATTCGCATTCAAAATACAGTTTTCCGTTTTCAAAAAATTCTTTTACGGTGCCGTCCGGCATGGTGCCTTCGTGCTTTTGAATATCCAAATTTTTGTCCAGCGTTTCGCGGTATACTTCTTTACCGTCTATGGAATAGGTGCGGATAAACCCCACGTGAAGCGGGTCATTAATGCTGCTTGTTTTTCTGACAATGTCTACCATATTAAACCTCCGACAGTTTCCTCGCGGCGGTAAAACCGCTGCTCCAGGCAAAATGTAAATTAAATCCACCGCTGCGGCCGTCTACATCCAGCAGTTCCCCGGTAATAAACAGCCCCGGGCATTTAAGTGACTCAAATGTATTATAGTTTATTTCGCTGGTATTTACACCCCCGCTTGCGGCCATAGCTTCCTGCCAGGGGCGCGCAGCGGTTACGTTAAAAGTCCATTTTTGCAAGGTGTGCAATACGTTTTGCCAGGTGTTTGGCGTCCATTCCCGCACGGGGATATTTTTGCGTATGCCGGCAAAATCAATCAGCAAATTGGCTATATTCTCGTGCAGTAAACCGGCAAAAAAATCTTTGGCCCGGCGCCGGCCAAATGTGTTTTTGCGTGCGGTCATCACGGCCGGAAAGTCTTTCATATCGGCAAAAAAATTAATATCCAGTTGCACCGGGCCTTTGGCCAGCTGGCGGGTTACCTCTCCGCTTATATTTAACGCCGCCGGGCCGCTTACCCCATAATTGGTAAATAAAACTTCCCCCTGGGTTTGGGCAAAAATCTGTTCCTGGCGGCGGGCGGTTAAAGCCGCTTGCACCCGTATACCCTGCAGGCGGGACACGGCTTTTTCCTTTAGGGTTAATGCGCACAGGGTTTGCGTGGGCGTAACAATGCTGTGGCCTAAACTTTTGGCCAGTTGATACCCGCTTTGCGTACCGCTTAACTGCGGGTACGCGCAGGAGCCGCAAGCCAGTACCAGCCGTTTGCTTTTATAGCAACCCCCTTGTTTGGTTTGCACCGTAAAACCGTTGCCTGTTTTAATGCGGGCGGCTTCCTGCCCGGTTAAAAGTTGTGCGCCGGCTTCTTGCAAGGCCAGTTTTAAAGGCTCCAGTACGGAGGTGGATTTGCCCGTTGCCGGGAAAAACCGCCCGTTTTCCTCTTCCCTTAAAGGAATGCCCAGCTGTTCAAAATAGTTTTTGCAGGCCTCAAAAGAAAAAGCCTTTAAAGTTTGCTCCAGCAGTTCTTGGGGGCCATGATAATCCGCCGCGGACACAAAGCGGTTGGTTATGTTGCAGCGGCCGTTGCCGCTTACTAAAATTTTGCGCCCGGGCTGGGGGTCTTTTTCCAGCACAAGCACTTTTTTCCCGCGGTGTGCGCACTCCAGCGCGCATAACAAACCGCTGGCCCCGGCACCCACAATGATTACGTCGTAAATTGGCAAACTGTTCATGATTATACAGTGTAGCAAAAAAGCCCGCTTGCCCGCACGGCTTGACACCCTTGGGCATAAGTATATACTATAAATAATACGGTATTTTTCAAGGAGAATTTTATGCATTTTACCCGTTTTTTCAGTATCGTTTTTTTGCTGGCTTTTGCCGTATGTGCCCAATCCTACACCGTGGGGGGAATGAACCGCCCCACTTTTGGCACGGCGCCGCAGGGGAATGTCCGCCCCGGCACCCAGTCTTCGGGGTCAGTGCGGCCAACTACTCAGTCCACCGGTGAGGTCCACCCCACCACTCAGCCGGGCAACAGCCCCGGGCATTATACCGAGCCTACCGGTCCGGTTCGCCCGTCCACTCCGCAGGGCCTCAGCTCTCAACGTTTTACCCAACCCACCGGCCCGGTACGCCCCGGGCTGGACAGTGCCGCCAGCGCTATGCAGGAAGCCTTTAGTTTAGCGCCTCAGCCGTCAGGCAAGTCCGCCGCGGCGGCTCCTGCTGCGGCTACGGTACAACAAGCGCAAGGTACAGCTTCCGGCGACATAAAAGCGGCCAAACTGGGCGGCGGGGAAAGCGGTATGGGGGGAATGACGGCTTCTCAGCAGGCGGAGCGTGAAAGCGTGGCTAAAAATTCGCAAGCGGCGGCTGCATTAAACAAAGCGCGCGACCAAAAAGCCGTGGAACAAGAATCTCTTTCCAAAATTAAAGGCATTACCGACGCTTTAAACAGTAAAAATAACGTGCTGGAGCAAAAAGCGCGTGATGCCCGCAAATAATTCGTTTGATAAACTGTAGTTTGGTATATTTACGACAAGAAAATTTTGCACGTTGTTAAAAACTTTTGTAAAATAATTATACGTCAGTACATTGCGGGCGTGGTTCAATGGTAGAACGGAAGCTTCCCAAGCTTTAGACGAGGGTTCGATTCCCTTCGCCCGCTTTTTTAAAGGACCATATGGAAAACGAAAACTTTGATTTAGATCAAAAACCTGCCGCCAACAAAGACTTGTGGCTTTTCCTTATCATTATTGACATTGTTTGTTTGTGTGTGTTCGGATTTTTCTTATATAAAAATTTATCTGCCCGCTTTTTTACCCCGGCGGACGGCACTTTAGCTGCCGCCACTGTGGTTGAAACGCAAGCCCCGGTCGAAGAAAAACAAGAAACCCCTGTGGAGGAAGTGGTTGTGGCTTCCGTAACGGAAGAACAGCCCGCCGCTAAACAGCAGGAACCTGCCCCGGCAAAGGAAGTAAAACCGGCCCCGCAGCAAACCCCGGCTGAAACGGCTGCCCAACCCCAGGAAAAGAAAGAAAGCGTAATTGTGAAAGCAAACCCGAAAAGCAAAAAATACCGCCGGGTTACTTTCCGCTATTATGGGGAAGGCAAAAAAGTGTCTATCGTAAGCGGGTTTACGATGGCCAAACCTCAAGCCCTGCGCAAAAAGAAAGACTATTGGGAAACCACCCTTTCCATTGCGCCCGGCCGCTACCGCTTTTTGTACATTGTGGACGGCGTAAACACGCCGGACCCGTACAGCCCGGAAGAAGACGGCAGAAGCGTAGTGGTAGTGGAGTAATTTTTAAAACCCATAAAACCCCGGCCTTGGCCGGGTTTTTTTATGCCTTTCTGGGCTAAGCGGGCTACAGCATAATAAAACATTCTTACAATGAAATGTCTACCCGCAAAACAGAATATTAGGCTTAAGCACAGTGCGGGCCTTGCCCGCTTGAACAAAGGTTTGTATATAAAATTTTTGGAGTATTTGAATGGGCTGTAACCAATCTGGCATAAAACTACACTAAAACAGGGCCTGTAAATCTCGGGTGGGGGAAAAACTTTTTATGGGCTTTGTGTACTTATTGCGCGCAACTTGTTTTTACCATAAAAATAAGGTTGTCTTTCGCCAAACAACGCTACACTTACGGAGAAGATCTTTTGCGTGTAATATAAAAAATCCGAAGGGAAAAATAAGATAAGACAAACGTTTCCCCAGTAAAAAAGGGTTGCCAGGCGGGTAAAAAATACCGGCCTTAGCAAAAGCCCGGGCCGGTTTTAATCAGTGGGTTTAGATGTTGTTTATCTTTCTTTGGTGGGGCGCTCCGCCAGCCCGGTGATGTGGGTTTTAAAGCTGCGGCGCAGGTCTGCCAGGTCTTTGCGGTTGGTGGCCATAAAGCAGAAACCGGCCTTGCCGTCTTTCACGCCCGAGGTAAGCACCACCCCGCCGCGGAAAGTGACCCCGGCGTTAATTTTTTCCAGCTCGTCAATTACTTTTTTGGTGGTCCAGTGCGGGTCAAAGCGCATTTTGGTGTCTAAATAAAAATGCAGTTCCCGGCGGTTAATGCCGTATACGGTTGACGCCAGCCTTAAACACAGCCCAAACCCGTTATAGCGGGAGTTGCACTCTAGCGCGCGCAGTTTAAGCTCGCCGTCTTTTTGGCGGATGGCCCAGTCAAAGTTAATTTGGCCGCGCACCCCTTTGCCATAGTAATAGCTGGCCAGCATGAGGGATTTTTCGCGTATTTCGTCCAGCAGTTTTTTGGGCAGGCGCGTAAACGGAAAGGAGCACCCTTCCCACGCTTCTTTATGGATGATTTGGCTGTCTATACCCACAAAGGCAATTTCATCGTCTTTTAATATACACAAAGAACCCAGCGTTTTGTATATTTCTTTAAAACGCTCTAAATAAAAATCCGCCTCTTTGTGGTACATTTTAATAAGCGGCAGCAAATCGGCCAGTTTACCCTTTACGTTGCCGTACCCGCCGGCGGAAAACGGCCGGCGCAGCAGGTATGTTTCCCGCGGGTCCAGCAGGGCCAGCACGCGGGGCATTTTATTCATACCGGCTTCGTACACGGGGGCGATGGTGGTGATATTGAATTTTTTGCACAATTCTTTAAACACCAGCTTGTTGTTGGCTTCCTGCACGGCAATGGAGTTGTTAAGCAGCTTGTTTTCGCACTGCCAGCTCAGGTGGGCAAATTCCTTGGTGTACATCAGGGGGATGATTACATAACCGATACTGCACAATTTGCGCAGTTTAGCCAGCAATTGCTCATCGCGCGAAATGGCGGAAATCAGGCTCTCATCCTCTTTTTGTTCCTTGGGCATAAACATCCAGTTTTTATGCTCCAGTTTTTTGATGCGGGCCATATAGTCCACAAACGCTTTATCCGGCTCTGTAAGAGGGGAAACCACGCAAAAATCACCCGGTTTTAATAACTGGATGTATTTTAGGGAGTGGCTTTTTAACGCGTCCAACGCTTTGCTTTTAAATACAAAGTCGTCCAAATTTAAAATCCAAACTTTATTAGGCATAGAATTTACCGTTGCACACCGGGCAGAAGCTCTTTACGGATACGATGTCGTCCTTGTCGGAAGATTTCAGCCCGCAGACCACAAAATCAAACCCGTATTCTTTCAGCAGGGCGGCCACGCGTTTGATGCTTTCCAGTTTTACTTCGTGTTTTAAAGCGTAGTAAGTGGTTTCCGTTTGGTTGGGCAGCAGTTGGCGGTCGTCATGCAGGTAGTTTTCTTTTAATTTAGAGAAGAACTCCTCGCCAAATTTTTCCACAATGTTCTTGGCAATGGTGTAATCGTACAATAAATAAGAAAACATCACGCGTTTTAAGCCCGCTTCTTTTAAAGAAGCCAAAAACGGGCGCAGCACCTCTTCGGTGTCTTCCACGCCGGTAATCAGCGGGTCCATATGTATGGTAACCAAAGCGCCCGCCTGTTGGGCCTGGGCCGCGCGGCGGATGCGTTCCTCCCGGGGGGGAACATTGGTTTCCATACAAATGGCGGCCTGCGGCTTAATGGCCGCACTGTAGGAAAATTTGGCCGGGTACCGGCGGATTAAATCCATAATGGCGTCGTTCGGCACGCCTTTGGTGGTAATAATGATACGTTTAATTTGCGGGTGGGTGGCCAGCAGGGTAAGCACGTCCAGCGAAAAACCGTTGTCCACAAATTTTTTGCAGAAAATATCCGTATAGCGGGAAAGTTTAATGGTGTGGATTTTGGGGTCTGCGTCAATTTCTTTTTTCATAGCGGCCAGGGCTTCTTCGCGGGGCATGCCTATTTGCGGGTCCGTAAATTGGCAGTGCAGGGCGCTGAGGCGGTTGGTCACGTCGCTGCGGCCTTTGGCGTAGCAGTAAACGCAGTCATGCTGGCAGCCGGTAAACGGTTCCAAGTAATGGTAATTGCCGTACCAGCAGGTGCCTAAACAGCCGGGCACAAAAAAGTGGGTTTTGGGCGTGGAATTCGTATCATTCGTATTCATACTTTATATTATATAAAATCCGACGGAGCCCCGGCGGATTAATTTAGCGCGGCAGGGGTATGTCCAGCACGGGGTGATTGGTTTTCCAGCCGGTTTTGTCAAAGTGCCACCATTCGGTGCGGGTGTAGGTAAAGCCGGCGCGGGTCATAATTTTTTTTAAGGTTTCCCGGCGCGATAGAACATCTTCGGGCAAGTCATAAAAATCCATATGGGCCTGGCGGGTAAAGCTGTCAAACCCGGTGGGCATGGGCAGGGGGTTACCGTTAAAATCACACGGGGTTAAATCCACCGCCATTCCGCGGTTATGGCGGGAGCCTTTGGCCGGCGGTGTTACATAGCTGGGGTTGGGCACGGCCTTCCATAATTTTTTTTGGGCGGCAAGCGGGCGGTAACAATCCCACAAACAAAATGTAAAAGGTTCTTTTTCCTGTGCGGCCAGTTCCACGGCTTTTAAGAGGGCTTGCGCCGCGTCTTTATGCAGGTAACAGCGGGGGGAGTCGTAAATTTTTTGCTTGGTAAAGTTGTTGGGTGTGGCGTAGCGTATATCAAAAAATAAAGGGGCACCCAGTGTTTCCACGTCTACCAGGCCGGCTTTTTCCAGTTGTTCTTCGGCCGAGGTTTGGCCGTGTGCGGCCGGCAGCGCAAGCGCCAAAATAAAGCAAAATACCCACAAGCGTTTCATTATTTCAGTATATAAAATTTTACCTGTGGTAAAAAAACAAGTACAATACAATATATGGACGAAAAACACTTTAAAAGCGGTTTTGCCGTACTGGCCGGGCTGCCCAATGCGGGTAAGTCCACGCTGCTTAATAAGCTGGCGGGGGGGTTGTTGTCCCCGGTTACCAGCAAGCCCCAAACCACGCGCCAAAACATTTTGGCCATTAGCGAGGGGGACGGTTACCAAGTGGTGTTTGTAGACACACCCGGTTTTTTGCAGCCGCGCTATAAATTGCAGCAAACCATGGTAAACGCGGTGGACCGCGCCGTGGGGGAAGAAGCCGACCTGGTTGTTTTTATGCTGGACGCGGCCGCCCCGTATGATTTAAATGCCGGACTGGTAGAAAAATTAAAACAAGTGTTTTGCCCCATTTTTTTGGTGATTAATAAAATGGATTTGGTGCAGGACGAATCCCGCCTGAACGAACTGGAAGCCGCCGTGCGCAAAGATTTGCCGGTAAAACAGGTTTTTCACATTTCCGCCATGCAGGGCAAAGGGGTGGACGCATTAAAACAGGCCGTTATTGAGGCCATGCCCGTCAGCCCGGCGTACTTCCCGCCCGGGCAGTGGACGGACCGCTGGGAACGTTTTTACGCGGCCGAATTTATCCGTGAGCAGATTTTCCTTCTTTACAAAAAAGAAATTCCTTACAGCACGTACGTGGAAGTGGAAAAATTTACCGAAGACCTGGGCGACAAAAATTACATCCGCGCCATTATTCATGTGGAGCGTGAAAGTCAAAAGCCCATTATTATCGGCAAAGGCGGCAGTGCCATTGCACAGCTGCGTAAAAACGCGCAAAAACGCATTGAAGAATTTTTGGGCCGCAAGTACCGCCTGGAGCTGACTGTCACCGTCACGCCGGACTGGCGCAACAATACCCAAATGCTGGAGCGTTTTGGCTATATTGTTAAATAGTTTTTTGCTGGTAAAATAACCCCGCCACACAGCGGGGTTATTTTTTAAGTAATATTTTTAGCGGTTACATAAAAAAACACCCCGCCAAACGGCGGGGTGTTTTGTGTGTTAAAACTTATTTCACGCGGCCGGCGGAACCGAATACGTTTTCGTTCTTTTCGGCATACATTTTGATAAGTTCTTCGCGGGCCGGGCCCAAGTATTTGCGCGGGTCAAATTCGGCCGGTTTGGTGGCGAAGATTTTGCGGATGGTGGCGGTCATTACCAGGCGGCCGTCGCTGTCCACGTTAATTTTGCACACGGCGGATTTGGCCGCTTTGCGCAGTTGTTCTTCCGGGATGCCGGCGGTATCTTCCAGTTTGCCGCCGTATTCGTTAATTTGTTTAACGGCCCATTGCGGTACGCTGGAGGAACCATGGAGTACAATCGGGAAACCGGGCAAGCGTTTGGATACTTCTTCCAAAATATCAAAGCGCAGTTCGGGCAATTTTTCGCCGGGTTTTACTTTAAATTTATAAGCCCCGTGAGAGGTGCCGATGGAAATGGCCAGGGAGTCTACCCCCGTGCGTTTTACAAAGTCTTCCACTTGGGCAGGGTCCGTATAGGTGTGGTGTTCGGCGGAAACTTCATCTTCAATACCGGCCAAAACGCCCAATTCGCCTTCTACGGTTACATCGTGCTGGTGGGCATAGTCCACCACTTTTTTGGTGAGGGCGATGTTTTCTTCATACGGCAAGTGAGAGCCGTCAATCATTACGGAAGAGAAACCATTGTCAATGCAGTCTTTGCACAGTTCAAAGGAATCGCCGTGGTCCAGGTGCAGGCACAGCGGCACCGGCTTGCCGATTTCTTTCATCATTTCCACAGCACCGCGGGCCATCCAGCGCAGCAAGGTGGCGTTGGCATATTGGCGGGCGCCTTTGGAAACCTGCAAAATTACCGGGGAACCGGTCTGCACGCAGGCGGTAACGATAGCCTGCAATTGTTCCATATTGTTAAAGTTATAAGCCGGAATGGCGTAACCGCCGGCCATAGCGTCTTTGAACATCTGTCTGGTGTTTACCAGACCGAGGTCTTTGTAAGAAACGGTCATTGAACAGCCTCCTAAAATAAATTCTGTCCCCATTATTTTACTATTTTTATCCCGCCTTGTGGCACAGGTTTGTGTAAATGGGAAAAAAGAAGAAACGGGAAAACTTGCCAAAAAAGGCTTTTGTGAGTATAATGTAAATACCTTTACTGCCGGTTTTCAAGGATAAAAATGGATTTTTCTATTCTAAAAACGCTTACTTCTCTGCCCGGTATTTCCGGGCGGGAAAGCGCCGTACGCCAATACGTACAGCAACAAGTTACCCCCTATGCCGATGACGTAAAAACAGACGCCCTTGGCAATTTGATTGTTTATAAGAAAGGGGCTTCTAATAAAAATTTACTTTTGGCTGCCCATATGGACGAAGTGGGCCTGATGGTTCACTATGTAGAGGCGGACGGTTTCCTGCGTTTTGTAACCGTGGGCGGTATTGACCCGCGCACCCTGCTTGCCCAACGCGTAACCGTGCATACGGCCGGCGGGCCGCTGGTGGGGGTAATCGGCACGCGCCCCGCCCATGTAACCACAGAGGCGGACCGCAGCAAAGCCGTACCCGCCAAAGATTTATGTATAGATGTAGGCCTAAGCGGGGCTGAAGCCCAAACCCGCGTGCAACCGGGTGATTTTGTTACCCTGCGCCGGGAATATGAGGAATTTGGCTCCGGCTTAATTACCGCCAAAGCGCTGGACAACCGCGCAGGCGTGTTTGTACTTTTGGAATTATTAAAAGAAGTTAAAAACCCGTTTTACAATATATATGCTGTTTTTACCGTGCAGGAAGAAGTGGGCCTGCGCGGTGCGGTAACCGCGGCTTACGGGGTGGAGGCGGATTTGGCCTTGGCCATTGACACCACCGGCGCGGCGGATATACCCGGCACAGCCCCGCAGGATTATATTACGGCCGTGGGGCATGGCGTAGGCGTAACCGCGTTGGACGCGCGCACCATTACCCACGAGGGTCTTTTTGCCGCTTTAAAACAGCTGTGTTTGGAAAAACAAATCCGCTACCAGGTGCGCATTGCGCCGCGCGGCGGAAACGACGCGGGGGCCATACACCTCTCCAAAACGGGGGTGCCTTGCTGTGCGCTGTCCATCCCCACGCGTTATATTCATTCCAATACGGAAGTACAATCCAAGGACGATTTGCAACAAACGCTGGCTTTAGCATTGGCCGTCGCTCAAACTGAATTGGCTTTATAGGAGAATTATGAAACAGTTTACTTTAGGAACCAAAAGAGCCGCTTATTTTGAAGCAACCGATTATGTAAACCAATACGCGTTAGATGATTCTTCCAAAAACGCATTGGAAATGCTGGACACCGCTTACCGCGCTTTGGCGGCGGTAATGTTTAACTTTGTGCCTTCCTCCGGCCATGTGGGGGGGAGTGTTTCCAGCGGGCGTTTTGTAAGCCACCTTATATATAAGGAAATGCAGTATGACTTGGCGGACCCGCACCGTTTGGACGCGGACATTATTACCTACGCGGCCGGGCATAAAGCCCTGGGTATGTACGCCATGTGGGCCTTGCGCGACGAGTGCGCCCGCATTGCCGATGCGGCGCTTTTGCCTAAAGACATTAAAAACCGCCTTCGCTTGGAAGATTTACTGGGCTTTCGCCACAACAAAGTGCAGGGCACGCCTTTATTTACCAAGTTTCATTCTAAGCCTTTGGGCGGGCACCCGGAACCCTCCGTGCCGTTTGTGCGCGTAACCACCGGGGCCAGCGGCGTGGGGGACGGCGCCGGCGTGGGCTTGGCTATTGCCGCGGCGGATACCTATGGGGAAAACTGCCCCCGCGTGCACATTGTGGAGGGGGAAGGCGGCATGACGGCCGGCCGCGTGAGCGAGGCTTTGGCTACGGCTTCCACCGCGCAGCTTCAAAACGTGGTGTTCCATTTGGACTGGAACGAAGCCTCCATTGAAAGCAATGAAGTAACTTCCGACGGGAAAACCCCGGGCGATTACGTCCAGTGGACCCCGTGCGAAATGTTTTATATTCACGATTTTAACGTTATTTTTGTACCTGACGGTATGGATTTTGCCCAAATCCACGCCGCGCAAGAACTGGCAAAAACCATTTCCAACCATCAGCCCACGGCCATTGTGTACCGCACGGTGAAAGGGTGGAAGTACGGCTTGGAGGGCAAGGCATCGCACGGGTCTGGCCATAAGTTTTGCTCGCCGGAGTTTTACGCCGCACTGGCCGAATTTGAAGAAAAATTCGGCGTCAAATTCCCCGCGTTTGAAGGGGATAAAACGCCCGAAAATATAGAAAAACATTATTGGGCTTTTTTGGAAACTTTCCGCCGGGGGCTTGAAAAACAGGCGGCTGTGTGCGCTTTTATGGCTAAACAGCTGGAAGGCCGCCGACAAGACTTGCAGGCCGCTGCCCGTAAGGAACGCCCCGGCGTGCCGGACGTGCAAGTGCTTTTTACCGGCCAAGACCCGGAAAACGCCCCCGCCGCTTTTGCGTTTACCCCGGGAGATACCCACACCACCCGCGGCGTATTGGGGAACGTGCTGGGCTACTTAAATAAAGAAAGTAACGGCGCTTTGTTTAGCGCGTCGGCCGATTTGTACGGTTCCACCAATGCCGGCAACGTAGCCAAGCCGTTTGAAGCGGGTTTTTACAATGCCGCTTCCAACCCGCTTTCCCGCCGGTTGGCGATTGGCGGTATTTGCGAAGACGGCATGGCCGCCGTTTGCAGCGGTATCAGCGCATTTGGCAAACAGGTGGGGGTGGCGTCCTCTTACGGGGCGTTTGTAGCGTTTGAACACGTTGCCGCCCGTTTGTACGCCATTGGCAGCCAGGCCTTAAAAGAGGCTGGGCAGAAAGTAAACAGTTTGATTCTTTTTAACGGGCACGCCAGCCTTCCCACCGGGGAAGACGGCCCCACGCATGCGGATCCGCAATCTTTGCAGCTGTTGCAGGATAACTTCCCGCAGGGGGCGTGCATTACCGCCACCCCGCTGGAAGTGGACGAAATTTGGCCTTTGGTTACCAAAGCTTTGTCTTTGCGCCCGGCGGTGTTTGCGCCGTTTGTGGTGCGCCCGAACCAGAAACTGGCGGACCGCGCCGCCTTGGGGATGGACCCTGCCCGCGCCGCGTTAAAAGGCGTGTATTATCTGCACCGCGCCGCCCGGCCCGATGCCGGCGCCGTGTTTGTGCAGGGGGCGGGTATCGGCAAAGTGGTGACGGACAGCGTACTGCCCCGCCTGAAAGAAGAAAATTTAGACGTAAATATTTTGTATGTATCCAGCCGGGAGTTGTTTGAACTCCTGCCGGAAGAAGAACGGGAAGCATTGGTTCCCCTGCGCCTGCGCCGCGTTGGTATGGGGCTTACGGATTTTACCCTGCCCACCATGCACGCCTGGCTGCTTAGCGAAAAGGGCCGCTGCCATACCTTGTATCCGTTTAAACACGGCGGATATTTGGGCAGCAGCAGCGCCGCCAATATTTATAAAGAAGCCGGCATGGACGCCGAAGGCGTAATAAACGCCATTAAAGCGTACGTGAACGACTTAGAGAACTCCGCCTGGTAATGGCCGGCGGCAGAGGAGAAAAAAATGGCAGAAGAAAAACCTTATTTAACCGGAAGAACCTATCTTTTAAAACTCCCTAAAGGAAAAGATTTGCTTGAAACCTTGGCGGATTTTTGCCACGATAACCAGGTAAAATGCGGGATTGTAAGCGTGATCGGTTCGGTGGAGAACGCCACCTTGGGCTGGTATGACCAAACTAAAAAACGTTACGAAAAAACCATCATCAACGCCCAGATGGAATTGTTAAGCTTAACCGGCAACATCAGCATTCAGGATAACCGCCCGCAGGTGCATGCACATGCCATGCTGACGGGGAAGGACTACCAGGTAATTGGCGGGCATTTGTTCCCCGGCACCAAAATTTACGTGTGCGAAGCCTACATTCAGGAAATGGTGGGCGAACCGAAAGTGCGCCGTACAGACAAAGTAACCAAGCTTTCGCTGTGGGCGTAAGCAGTTTGGTTTAAATATATAAAATCCCGCGTGTTACACGCGGGATTTTTTGTCGCAGTATTTTATATTAGTTCCCGGGTATAGGCCCGGGTGTTTTTATTTACAGGTAAAAAATACTTTTTAGTTAGGAGAGGCTAAAATGAATTCTTAGACGGTAAAACCTGATTTTTTCCTCGTTTTTTTGTGTGTCGTTGATTTAAAGGGGATACAGGATAGCACTATTTTTTTTGCGTGTCAAGCCGAAGAAAAAATAAATTTGCAAACGTCTGAAAAATTACTTTAAATAGAAGAGTAGGGTAGTTTAAATTATTAAGGAGGATGTACCTGCATGAAGAAACTACTGGGCTTATTTGTAGCCTTTGCGATGGCGTTGCCTGCTAGCGCCGCCCTCGTGGATAATGTAGATGCTATCGGCCGTATTGATGTAATCGGTGCGGACGCTAACAGAGGACCTGTTTCCGCTTCTGCCGGTTCCCGTGTTGTGGCGGGCCTGTCTGCGGATTTGACGGAAGACGTCAAAGCCAATGTTCAGTTCTGGTATGCCACCGCTTGGGACGGGGCTTTGTCTGGAAACAGCTTAAATAAATATCAGGATGAAATCCACTTGGCTGAAGCCAATGTGGTATTGTCTAACCTGTTTGACTGCTTTGAGCTGACCCTCGGCCGCCAATTCTACGGCGATGAAGACAGCATGACCATGTACTTTGGCCCCAAGAGCGGCTATATGGCTGCCATTGCTGCCCAACCGCTCAGCTTGGAAGCTGCCAAACTGACCTATGCCGATGATTTTAAGAGCGTAACCTTGTTAGCTGGTAAAACGGCGGATGATTTGGCGTTGACCACCAAATACAACATTTACGGCGCTGATATCCGCATGAACTTAACGGATACCATGAAAGCCCAAGTGTATGGCTATGCCTTAAAAGACGAAACCAATGCTCCTGAATATCATGGTTTTTATGGTGCCAAATTGGCCTATATGCCGGAAGCCTTTGGGTTTAGCGTAGAAGCTGCCCGCGGCCACCAAGGCAACCGCTTGGTTAAAGAAGGCAAAGATACCCCGTATTTTGTGAAGTTAGATGCTTCTTTAAATATGGATGCCTTTACCCCTCGCGCTGCTTTCTTGTATCAAAAAGGTTTAGTGTCTGAATACGGTGCTTATGCCCCGGGTTTAGTAGCCGGTAAATACTTGACCCCGCTTGGCAATACTTCTGATGTGATTGACAATGCCCGCATCTTTAACGTAGGTGTGGACTACAAATGGAACAAAATGGTCTTTGCCTTGGACGGCTTTGCCTTCCAAGACCGCACTGCCAAAGCTGCTGCCACCCTGGAAGCTGATTTGACCGCGACCTACCAGCATAACGAAAGCGTAGAAATGTTTGCCGGTATCGGTTACGCCAAATTGGGCGGTGATTTGAAAGATCAATTTGCCTCTCAGGATGCTACCGTGTATCAGCTTGGTACCACCATCCGCTTCTAATCTGTTTTAATACAGATAAAACCCCGCCCTAAAAGGCGGGGTTTTTTTATTGTAAAAAATAGAGTGTAGGGGGAAAAACCGGTATAAGCCTCTATCTTCTTGTTTTTACATCTTAAAAACAAGAGATTTTTGCCTATGGGGTGAACCTCTCTAAAGGCATATGTGATATTGTGTGAAAAACGGGTAATGGTTTGATTGTGTGTTGTCGGGGCTGCCTATTAAAACATTAACTGGTGTGATTTATTGGGTAGATATTTTCAAATAGATGGGCGGCATTCAACAGCCGATAACCCCCCCATATTCCTAATCGGGTATTATTAAAAAATAATTATAAATAAACTGTTTAAATAGTTTAAATAAATTATATTATGCTGTATATTTCAAAAGGTACAATAAATACATGCAATGCAGGCGTTTGTTTCTGTTGGGCGCAGTGCTGTGCGCCTGTTTTTTTATGCCTTTACGCTTATGTGGGCAAACAGCCCGTTTTTCACTGGCAGAAGAAAACACCTTTCTTCCCGGCCGGCTGGAAGCGGGGCTAAATGCCGCATATCACTTTTCTAAATTAAAAAGCCCCTCTAATATTACCCTGTTAAACCATAGCATAAGTGTAAATGCCTACGGCGGGTTTTGGCTGACCCGTTGGCTAATGGTGGGGGGAGAATACAGCCAGTCTTTCACTAAGCCGGAGGTTGCTTTAATGCAGGATTTGCATTTGAGTGAGGTGGGGGGACTGATTAAAATTAATTTCACGCCGGATACATTTCCCAGCCAATATATTATGTTGGGAGTGGGCAGAAAAATGTGGGAATACCAAATCCAACTGGCGGATAAGCAAACGGGCAACCTGTTGTATTACCGCTTGGCGTTGGGGGTGGAAGGCAGTAGCTTTACCCATTTGCTTTGGGGCGCGCAGTGGCGCCTTACTTATACGCCGGAAACGGAAATGGGGCATTTTGTGCGCCAGTCTTCCAAGTGGGAAAATGCCCTCTCTCTATATCTGGCCTTGCGTTTTTAAATCTCTTCTGCGCTTTATAAGGTGAAAAATAGGGCCTAGCCTAGAAGTAAATGCCTTATAACGTGAAATGATGACGTAAAACAGGCCCTAATGATGCCATATGCCTTTAATACGCCGTTTTTTGCCATAAATGCCAGAAAATAGCGAAACCTGCCGCCACAAATAGCAGGCAAAAAAATATATTTTAACATGGGGGGAAAACTCTTTAAAGTTTCCCCCTTTTGTGTTTTTCTGACCTTTCTGGTTAAGTAAGGCCGGAGCCAGGGCCAGGCTGCTGCTGCCGTGCCCGAATGTTATTCCCTCCGGTTTCCTTATACCTGCTTTGCCCTTATCTTCCGTTCGGAACCCTTTTAAATGTTCATTTAAAAAAGTTTTCGGGCCTGAACAGCACTTAAAAAGATCCTCTCTATTCATCAACAAGTCGTAAGTAAACCTCATTTGTTTCGCCTAAAAAAGAAATTAAAGGGCTTTTTATGCCTAAACAATCCTTGTGTGGCATAGTATGAGGGTACAGTGACGCACACATACCCAGAAATAGCCACTTTGCAATGCACACGAAGCCCCATGGCGGGGGAAAAAGCCCATATTCCCCCTTTTTCCTCCTCCTTGCTACAGCAAGTCTGTGTGGCTTATTAATAGGTTGCTTTGAACTTGCCTTGTATTTATTTTTGTATACCCCTCCCGCTTTATCTGCTCCTCTCTTTTGTTTATATCAGGAATGTTTATAATGCCGGATGAAACAAGTATTTAATATTTTCAGTAGTGCTTGGGGCTTTTTTCAAGGGGTTGTATTGCCTATCTTTGTTATATTGGCAACAGCCTGTGTAGTTTATTTTTGATTATTTATAACATCAAAATTGATAGTAAAAAAAATTATATTTATTTTTTAATTATAATTTTTTTAATAATTAAAAACGCTTTATTTTGCAATAGGGGTATATCTATATACCCCTAAACGCAAATTGAGGCGATTTTAAAAGGTTTCTTTTAAAAACAAAAAAATAATGTTAAATTTGCTTTTAATAAGAGTGCTTAAATAGTGGGGGAATGTTAACTAAAAAACAAAAACAGATGTGTTTTTGAGTTTATAGCCTACCAAAAGCTGCCGGTTTATTGCATTTAAAAACATAAAAACGGACTCCAAAATAGGTTTCTGGTAGTAAAAAATTATAGGTATTTTACGGTAGAACGGAGACAACACGCCTGATAAAAAATAAAATCTATACTATTTGTTAATTAAATATAAAAAAATTTTATATTTAAAGTATAAATAAACTTTTTTTAAGATATATTATAGTTTTGTTTTTTCTTCTTTTTATTCTATTTAAGTTAACATAATAAAAATTATCGTTAGTTAAATCAATTTGACAAATAACCCCCCTGTCCTAATTTAAGCACCGGGTTGATGTGCACAATTTCGCTTTTCCGCTTTATATTTGTTATTTTTGTTTTCAGGAACTAAAAATGAAAAAATAAAATATATTTTTTATTAGACTAGCAGAGGGGGTGAAAATAAAAAATCTAATTATACAAATTAGATTTTTTATTTGGTGTTTGAGTGGAAGGATATTTAGACAAAGAGGGGTGTTAATACAGGATATAAAGCAAAATAAGGGTTTTTTGTGTTTTTCCCCCCTCTTTTGTTCTCAGCGCAAAAATAAGGTTTATAGGTCTTCCGCTATTTTTTCCGCCAGCACAATGGCCCTGGCAAACCCCTCGGCGGATAATTTATAGGCTCTGCCCCGTTTGCTTCCTACGGATTGTAAGCTCCCGGCGCGGATTTCGGCCAGTAACAGCCGGTCCAGTCTCCCCTCCCCGTAGCCTGATTTACGCAATGATTTAGACAAATGCAAAGCGCTGTATTCATTTTCTTTGCGCAGTATACGTGCAGCCGCAATAAGCACCAAGGCTGCTGTTTGCGGGGTTAGCAGGCGGCTTTTGCGGCGTAAAACCAGGGCGCCGTCTTCCGTTTTAAACAGTTTTTCCCATATGGGGGATACAGAGGCAGCGGCCGGAGCCTGCAAAGGTGCTGTGGCGGGCTGAGGGGCCATAGAGGGTTGGGGTGTTAACGGATAGGTGGGGCGCTGGGGCGTATAATTAACCGGTTTGGGTGCGGTATAGGTATTCACCCCGGCGGTTTGTTTCGGCGCAATAGGCTTTTTGCCGGTCAGCGTAAGAAAATAAGCCCGTTGTTCCTCTATAAATTCTTTGGGGCCTTCGGCCTCAAATTCCTCTCCGGACGGTAATTTAAAGCGAATTTTTAGGCTGTATTTTTCTTTTTCTTCCATTATCAATTTCCCCCGTATAAAAAGTTATCCACCGGGTTTATCCCCTGATTATGACATATAATATATAAATAAATGACATATGTCAATATATGACATTTAATGTTGTTATATGTCACAAACTGTTTATAACCGGGGTATATCGACGATAAAATAAGTTTTTTCTTGTTTGAATTATTGGTTTTTGTTCAGTTTTGTGTGGCAAAATCGCACAATATATGTCTTATAGTGAGATTTTAAATTTGCTGTGAGGGTAAAATATATCCCGGAAATGTTTTTAATGTTTGTAAAAAACTTAGATGTTTTGCCTGCCCAGTTTTTTACCTAAAAACTGTTTTTTAAAAATAGCTTTGTTTTTTGGAGTTTGCTGTTTGTTAAAAAAAGGTAGAATTATCTTAAAAACAGTGCTTGTTTTTTGTGGAACGCAAAATTGGGGGCTATTTTGCTAAAAATAACTGTGTGTGGTAACAGCCTTAAGCAAATTGCTAAAATAAATTGAAATATCTTTTGAGGCAAAAATATGTTCCCTTTTGCGGAAATTTTAATTAACTGGTACCAGCAATATAAGCGCAATTTGCCTTGGCGAAACACGCGGAACCCTTATTTGATTTGGATTTCAGAAATTATACTTCAGCAAACCCGTGTTTCCCAGGGGTTGGATTATTACCGCCGCTTTGTGGCCCGTTTCCCCTCCCCCGCCGCATTGGCGGCAGCAACGGAAGATGAAGTATTAAAAGCCTGGCAGGGGTTAGGGTATTATTCCCGTGCGCGCAATATGCACGCGGCCGCAAAAAGTATGAAAGGGGTTTTTCCGGCCACATATCCGGAAGTATTGGCTTTAAAAGGGGTGGGCCCATACACGGCGGCGGCTATATGTTCGTTTGCGTATGGTATGCCGTATGCGGTGGTGGACGGCAATGTGTATAGGGTTTTGGCCAGGGTGTTTGGGGTAGAAGCCTCTATAGATACGGCTAGCGGCAAAAAAACATTTTTAAACCTGGCGCAAGAACTGCTGGATAAAAAACGGCCGGCTTTGTTTAACCAGGCCATTATGGATTTTGGCGCCCTGCAATGCACGCCGGCCAACCCGGCTTGTACGGTTTGCCCTTTTAATACATATTGTATTGCCTATAAAAAACATTTAATACCGCAACTTCCCTGCCGCACGGCAAAGCCAAAAGTTACTTCCCGTTTGTTTTATTATTTGTATGTGGAACAGGAAGGCAAGATTTGGCTGCATAAACGCCCCGCCGGGGATATTTGGCAAGGTTTGTATGAACCCCCCCTGTTGCAACGGGGGGCTTCTGCCCGGTTATCTTTGAAACAGGTAACTGCTTTGTTTGCTAAACAGGGGGTATGTTTTCCCCCTCATACAACCCCCGTGCTGGCGGCCGGGCCCGTTAAACACGTGCTCACCCATCAGGTGATATATGCGTATTTATATAAGGTAAATGTTCCCCCCTCATGTCCGTTGCCGTCGGGGCAGATAGCCGTATGCAAAGAGGATATAAAAGAATATCCGTTATCGCGCTTAGTGGTCAAATTGTGGGAGCAGGCCGGGCTTTTGTAATCTATATTGTAATCTGCTATACTAATAGATAATTATCCGGTGAACAGGAGTGAATGCTATGCAGACAAAAGGTTTTACATTAATAGAATTATTGGTAGTGGTGTTAATTATTGGCATATTGGCCTCTGTTGCTTTGCCTCAGTACGAGATTGCGGTTGAAAAATCCCGCTCGGCCGAGCCTTTGGCTGTTTTAAAAAGTTTGCGTGACGCGCAAGAACTCTTCTTTTTAGCCAATAACCGCTACGCCACAGACCCCAGCGAATTGGATATAGAAGTACCAACCAGTAAAAACTGGACATACCGCATTAATAGCGGCATGTCTGTTTATGCTATACGCAAAGGGCAATCTGCCTCTAAAACTTATTTATTTGCTTACCGGTGGCACAATTTACAAACCGGCACCCCGGCTGCTATTGTGTGTGGGTATGATAATGCTTCCGCCAAAGATTTTGCCTATAAAATATGCCGTTCTTTAGGCGCGCAGGAATTTGAAGGCAGCGACAGGCGTTGGGTGTTATATAAATAGTTTGTATTTTCCCGCCGGGGTGATTGCACGGCGGATTTTATTGGGCGCAAGCCAAGGGCCGTAGAAAAGTGTTTTGTAATATATATTTAAAAACCCCCGGTTTTGTTACCGGGGGTTTTATTTTAGAATTTATAACCAAAGGTTACGGCAAACATATCGCTTTTACCGTCAGTATATTGAACGGGCAGGTTTTGCAATTGTTTGGAATGCCCGCTTAAATCTTTAGCAAATACATGGGCGTAAGCAAGGTCCACGCTCCAGGTATCGGTTTGGTATCCCACCCCCACGCTGGCCAGGTGGCGGTCATCCACGGGTACTAAAGTATCCATTTCTTTGTTGTTGATGGGGGATTTGTCATACGCGTAACCTGCGCGCACAGCCCAGTTGGGGGTAAGTTTGTATTCGGTACCGAAATTCAGGCGGTACACGTCTTTATATTTTTTCTGGTTGCGGATAACGGGGCTGGTTTCGCTGTCTTTATATTGGATTAAGATTTGGTCATATGCACTCCAGAAAGTGCCCACAATGCCGGCCTCTAACGTCCATTGTTCGGTAGGGCGGAAAGAAAGCCCGGCGGAAATACTGTCCGGCAAGGTGATGGCGCCTTCCGCATTAGCATCATGAATGTTAAATTCAGCAGGGTAAAAGGTTTTACCGTTGGCGTTAATGCGCCCGTTTAGGTTTTGTTTTACTTTGGTGCGGTACACGGCTCCCAAGGACCATTTTTCCGCCCATTCAGGCCGGTAAATAAAGGAGAAGTTTCCCCCCCAGCTTACGCCGGAACCGCTGATTTCAAACTTGCCGTTATCGGTCGGAAAATTGGAATAAGAAGATTGAGAAAACCCAATCACCATCGCTTCCAACCCCATAGCAACGGATAATTCATCATTGGCTTTTACCGCAATGGTAGGCGTGAAAGAGAAAGTTTCCAGGCGCACTTTATACGCCAAGTTGCTGCCCAGCCAGGTTTCCACCGGGGATTGGTATTCCCCTCCCAACCCGTAGCGGGAAAATCCGCCCAAGCCTAGGGATATTTGGTCACTCCATTTTTTGGTAATAAAAAAGTTTGGCAAGTACCAAACATCATTTTTTAACGAGCGGGACTGCCCGGCCACCGTGGTGGTAGCCTCTGCCGTTACAATGGTTAAACCGGCTTGTACCTGGGTGCCGTCCAGCTCCGTAATTAAGGCCGGGTTTATAGCTAAAGACGCGGCTTCCGCCGTGTTGGCCATCGTAGCGCCGCTCATGGCGGTGCTGCGGGCGCTGTATTCATACAGCGCAAACCCCGCCCCGTAAGACGCGGCGGATGCTGACAAAAAACAACCAGTCAGTATAAGTGCGGATAATTTTTTCATATCGGTTGGTTATACATAATAAACCCGTCGTA
This sequence comes from uncultured Elusimicrobiales bacterium, assembly GCA_944327085.1. Lineage (GTDB taxonomy): Bacteria > Elusimicrobiota > Elusimicrobia > Elusimicrobiales > Elusimicrobiaceae > Avelusimicrobium. The sequence goes on from CALVGG010000009.1 coordinate 26,803, forward strand.
CGGATTAGCAGCACGGCGGGTGTATAAAAGTTATTTCTTTAATGCGTTAATTTTATCTTTGGCAAAAGTACCCCAATAGCTTTTGGTGTAGTTTTCCAACAATAATTTATAGGTTTCCAATGCCTGGTCTTTTTGGCCGTCCAGCTCTTGGGATAAGGCCAACGTAAAATAAGCCTGCGGCAAGGCATAGCTGGTGGGGTTTTTGGCAATAAAGTGGTTAAGCACGTCAATAGAGTCTTTGTATTTTTTCATGGCTTGATACGCCGCCCCTAAAGACAAATCCGCCACTACGGCCACTTCTTTATTTTTTGCATGGGCATGCAGTTCTTTATAAATATCGGCCGCTTGGGCATAATTTTCCTGGGAATAGAGCATATCGGCTTTTAACAATTGGGCGTATTGGGCCGCGTCTGACCCGGGATATTTTTGGGTTAACAAATCCAGCTGGGTGAAAGCCTGTTCCTGCCCGGCGGCAAGCAGGGCAATTTGGGCAGTATAGTAATCCGCCCACGAGGCTTCCTGCACGCGTTTGGTATGTGCCTGATAGGCCCCGCCCAATACGGCGGCCAGCACCAGCACGCCCAGCGCGGTCAGCACCGCTTGTTTGCGGCGTTTGCAAAAAGAGCCCAACTTAATAAGGCCCGAGGTTAAAAAATCTTGGTTTTCTTGTTTGTTGTTAGCCATATATTTCATTATAGTAAATGTGAATTTTAAAAAAAACTGTTTTCCGGCGGTTATTTTAAATCTTCCGGGGTAAGCTGGCGGCATTCAATGCCGTTTTTTTCCAAAAATACAATGCCTTCCTGGCTGCGGTCATACTTATTTAAATAATATACGCGCTTTATCCCCGCGCTTACAATTACTTTTGCGCAGTGCACACAGGGTGACCAAGTAACATACACGGTTGCCCCTGCAGTGGCAATGCCGTTTTTGGCGGCAAAGGCAATGGCGTTTTGTTCCGCATGCAGTTCATTGGCGATGGACCATTTCCCGTGCAAGTCGTAAAAATCCCGGCTGGCCACAAAATCCTGATATGTGGGATATTTGTTGGCGTATTCGTTTTTGTATACTTTTACAAAATGTTCTTCACAGTGCTGCTGGCCGGTGGGGGTGCCGTTAAAACCAATGCTGATGACGCGGTTATCCTTCACCAATACCGCGCCTACGTTTAAACGGCAGCAGGTGGATTGTTCTGCCACCAGTTCCGCCATTTTGATAAACAGTCTGTGTTTGTTTTTCATAGTGGGGTTATTTTACCATTTTTTAAATACAAAAAATACCGCCGCTACCAGGCATAAAAAACCGGCCAGGTGGTTCCATTTAAAACTTTCCTTAAAATACAGGATAGAAAACCCCGTAAACACCGTTAAGGTAATAATTTCCTGCATTACCTTTAATTGGGTTACCGTAAAATAGTTGCTTCCTATTCTGTTTGCAGGAACCTGCAGGCAGTATTCAAAAAAAGCGATAGACCAGCTGACCAAAATTACCAGCCATAAGGCTTTATTTTTATATTTCAAATGGCCGTACCAGGCCACCGTCATAAACAAGTTAGATGCCATAAGCAAGGCAATTGTTTTCCACATATTTTATATTATAATAAATATCATTATGACAAAAAAAGTTTGGATTATTGTTATTTTCCTTTTGGCTGTGGGGATATACGGGTATTGGAACGGGTGGTTATTTCAAAATAAATCCGCTTTAACCATTATGCCCACCCCCCCTGCTGTGTTTACGCAGCCGCCGGCCGCCCCTGCCGCCAGCCAGCCCCCGCTGCCCGTTATAACCTCAACCCCTGACAGGGACTACAAATGGCTGGTAACTAACCAAAACGGCAGACTGCGCGACAAACTGCTCAACATCCCTCTGGCGGGCACGCCGCAAGCCACACCGGTAAAGGCAAAACCCCTGCGCGCGCAATATTCTGAAATGTTCCTTTATGCTTATCAGCCGCCTTTAATAAAAAACGCGCTTACGGCTTCTTACAAGTGTATGGTATTTCCTAAAAGTAAAAATTGCCGCGGCCGCGCGTTGCATAAAACCGTGCGCGCGGATTATGTGGTGGATAAAAACCGCATTAACCGCATTGTTTATGATGTCCCGTCCCGCGAACAAATATCGGACACCATTGTTTGGCTGGATATTTTCAACAAACCCCGTGTGCAATATATGTATACGCAAAATTATCTGCCCAGTAAGGAGTGCTGCTCCGGCGTGCGTTGGTCTTTTGATAAAGAGGGCAATATTTACAGAATAGACATAACGGACGAAAGAGGCCGCTTTGGCAGTGTGGAATACGCGCCGGACGGCAGCATGGTGAAAGACACCACCCCGCCCGGCGGCCCCGTGCCCAAACAATATAAAAACCGCCCCCGCACCTATTGTGATATTCAACCCCTGGATACGGAAATATGTTCCTATAAATAATGTAATAAAATCGGGGCTTTCGGTGTTCTGTAAAGCAGAGCTTTTGTGTTTATAATTAATTTTTTAGGGCCGTTTTTAGGGCTTAATTTATATAATATATGAAGATGAAAATACTTAAAATTTGCACGGTATTTTGTACGGCGTGCGCGTTGGGCGCGCCGAATTACGCTTGGGCGGAAATCATTACCCCCCAAGCCCGCACACAGCCGCAGGAGGAGCAAACGGCTAAGCCTTCTCCTGCCCGGCGCGGCGCGGGCGGAAAGCACATTGAAGGGTTAGATGAAAAATTGACGTTGGAGCGCTGCATAGAAATTGCTTTGGAAAACAGCCCTTCCATTATATCTGCCAGGCTGGCTGTAGCCACGGCTGAGGTAAATGTAAGTCTTTCCAAAAGCCGCTTTTTGCCCACCGCCAGTGCCGGTGCCCAGCAGGGGTATGATGTAACCAAAGTGCCCGGTTCTTCCCGTACGGATCACGGCACCACCTCTTCTTATATAGAGGCCTCTTTATCCATTAGCGGTATTACGGATTTGGCGCGTGATGTAAAAGTTTCCAAACTGGCCTTGGAACAAGCCAAACTTTCCCTGGAAAAAACCGAACAAAGCATTTACAAAGATATCAAAAGCAAATTTTACGCTTTGCTTTCCGCCCAGCGTGCCGTGGCCATACGCACCCAGGCGCGGGATTTGTATAAAGACCAGTACGAACGCACCAAAGCTTATTACGATAACGGCCTTCGCCCGAAAGTGGACGTAACCACCGCGGAAGTAAATTTAAATAATGAAGAACTTAGCCTCATCCGCGCCAAAAACCTGGTGGCCACCTCTTCGGCCCAGTTGGCCAACGCCATGGGCGTGCCGGCCGGCCATACGCTTACGCTGGACGAAAATATAGACGAAAGCGAATTTGTAATTACGCTGGATGAAGCCGTCAAAACCGCCTATGCCCGGCGGCCGGATGTGCTTTCTTCCCAAACGGGTTTAAAAATTAGCCGCATTAAGTTAAGCCAGGCAAAAGCGGCCTTTTGGCCTACGTTTTCTTTCTCGGCCAGTTTTGGCAAAAGCGGGGACGAGTTTTACCTGGACAATGAAAACACCAAACTTTTGGCCGCGGTGGAACTTCCCCTGTTTAACGCCTTTCAAACCTATAACGGGGTGAAACAGGCCAAGCTGTCTTTGCAAGACGCCGTAAACAGCGACCGCAGTTTAATGAATGACGTCTTCCTGGAAGTGCAAAGCGCTTACATTAAACTGCAGGAAGCGGGCGAAAGCGTGCCGATAGCCAAATTGAACGTACAAAAAGCCAAAGAAAATTTGGACTTGGCCCAAGGCCGCTATAATGAAGGCATAGGCGATATTATTGAACTGAAAGATGCGGAAGTTTCTTATACGGATGCGGAGCTTAGTTACCTTACCGCCCGTTACGATTATGCCACCGCCGTGGCAGAGCTTAAACAAGCGATGGGGATGAAATAGTTATGAAAAAAATTACTGGTATTTTAAAATTTCCGGCGGCATGCTGGAAGTGGTTTAAACGGCTTAGCCTGTTTAAAAAAATTTTATTATTGGCCGTATTGGCCGGGGCCCTGTGGTACGGGTGGACGTTGCTGTTCCCCTCCAAACCGCCGGTCCGTTTTCAAACGGCCCGTGTAACGAAAGGCGATATTGCCGATATAGTGGAAGCCTCTGGCCCGCTGGCGCCAATTACCACCACTCAGGTAGGGGCGCTGGTATCGGGTGAAATTTTAAAAATCTATGTGGATTACAACACCCCCGTTAAAAAAGGGGACTTGATGGCTTTGATTGACCCCACCCAAATCCAGGCCGATTACGACCAGGCCGAGGCCAGCTTGTCCTCTGCCAAAGAGAGTTTGGAATCTGCCAAAATGGCCTACAATTTAGCCACTTTAAACCGGGACAGATACCGCGACTTGTTTGCCAAGGATTATGTTTCCAAATCCAGCCTGGAAGAGTATGAACTGGCTTATGTAAATGCAAAAAGCTCGTTAAACTCGGCGGAGTCTTCGGTTATTCAGGCGCAGGCCCGGTTAGACAGCGCCAAAAAAGATTTGGACAATACCCGCATTGTGGCCCCGTATGACGGCATTGTATTAACAAAAATCGTCAGTGAAGGGCAGTCCTTAACTTCCGGTTATTCCACGCCTGAAATGTTCACCTTGGCGCAGGATTTAACCAAAATGCAAATTGAGGCAAAAGTTTCCGAAGCGGACGTGGTAAAAATTAAAGAAGGCCAAACGGCCGAATTTACTTTGGACGGCTACCCGGACCAAAAGTTTGAAGGCACCGTGCGCCAAGTTCGCACCAATTATTCTTCTTCTTCGTCTTCTTCTTCTTCCGGCAGCAGTTCTTCTTCTTCCACCACCTACACGGTGGTGATAGAGGTGGATAACACAAGCGGCAAATTTATGCCCGGTATGACGGCCACCATTACCATTAAAGCCCAGGATAAGAAAGGCGTTTTATTGGTGCCTAACGAAGCTTTGCGCTTTTCCCCCTCTTCTAACGAGCAAAAATATGAAACCACCGGCCTGTGGGTGTTGGATAACCCCGAAGCCGAACCCCGCCGTGTAGGCGTGCGGGTGGGTATCATCGGCACCACGCAAACGGAAATTACCGAAGGTGACGTAAAAGAAGGGGACCGCGTAATCGTGCGTGAAAGCGGCTCGGCCGCGTTGACTATGGTTACCACTAACCGCCCGCCCCGCCCCGGAAGGAGACGCTGATGCCGTTAATTGATACCCAGCATTTATTTAAAATTTATAAATTGGGTGATGTGGAAGTACGCGCATTAAACGATGTAAGCGTAAGTGTGGAACGCGGGGAATTTGTGGCCGTGATGGGGCCCAGCGGGTCTGGCAAGTCTACATTTATGAATATTTTGGGTTGTTTGGATAAACCCACCAGCGGCAAATATATCTTAGACGGTATTGACGTAACCGCCACGGATTTATCCAAATTGGCCGGGGTAAGAAACCGCAAAATCGGGTTTGTGTTTCAGGGGTTTAACTTAATTAAACGCACCACCGCGGTTGAAAATGTGGAACTGCCCATGATTTATAACCACACCCCCATGCACCTGCGGCGCGAAAAAGCGATGGAAGCTTTAAAAGCCGTAGGGCTTGAAAAACGCGCCTATCACCTGCCCAATCAGCTTTCGGGCGGGCAGCAGCAGCGTGTGGCCATTGCCCGCTCTTTAGTGTGTGACGCGCCCATTATCTTTGCCGACGAGCCCACCGGCAACCTGGATACTAAAATGAGTATTGAGGTAATGGAATTGTTTACCCGCTTAAATAAAGAAATGGGCAAAACCATTATTTTAATCACGCACGAGCCGGACATTGCCGAATATGCCGGCCGCTTGATTAAGTTTAAAGACGGCCAAAAAATAAGCGATGAGAGAAAATAATTATGTTTGATACCTTGTATTCCATGTTTCGCCTTTCTTTAAAAGCCATAGCCGCTAATAAAATGCGCGCCGCGCTGACCAGTTTGGGTATTGTTATCGGCGTGGCGGCCGTAATTACTATGCTGGCGGTGGGCAGCGGCACGCAAAAAAGCATGGCGGAGCGTTTTTCCCGCTTTGGCACCAATATTTTGTATTTGCGCCAACCGTGGGATTTGGACGAAAGCATTTCTTCCCCTAAAGACGTAACCATGACGGACGTTTTGGCCATACGCAAACTGCCGGGGGTGGAAGCGGCTGCCCCGTATATTAACTCCGGCTTTGAAGTCAAATACGGCTATACATCCACCTCTTTGGATGTTTTGGCTACCGATACCGATATCTTTAAAACCTATGACTGGGAACTGGAAAGCGGACGCTACTTTAACGAAAAAGAAGTGGACTCTTACGCACAGGTAATGGTTCTTGGTGCCACGGCCGCCCAAACCATTTTTAACGATATGGACCCGCTGGACCGCACCGTGGTGTTGGATGACATTCCTTTTAAAGTAATAGGTTTGATGAAGAAAAACGGCCAGGGCGGTATGGGCTTTGATATGGACGAGGGGGCGCTTATCCCCTATACAACCGGCAAAGTAAAAATGAACGCCGGCTGGAACAGCTCGGACCGCCGCGCGCTGGACCGGGTAATCATCCGCGTAAAGGATTTTAACACCATTGAAGACACCAAACTGGATATTATGAACACCGTGCGCAACACGCACCGCATACACCCGCTGGCGGAGGACGACTTCCAACTGGACGATTTTGCCTCCTTTGTGGAAGAAGCCAAAAGCGCCAGCAAAACCATGGGTATACTCTTGGGCGTGATTGGGGCCGTATCCTTGCTGGTAGGTGGTATTGGGGTAATGAATATTATGCTGGTATCCGTTACCGAACGTACGCGCGAAATTGGCATCCGTATGGCCATTGGTGCCACCAGTGCCGATATCCGCCTGCAGTTTTTGGCCGAAGCGGTAACCCTTTCCTGTATAGGCGGGTTGATTGGCGTTGTGCTGGGGGTGGGCATCAGCTTGTTTGTGGAGGCGCATTCCACGTCTATCCCGGTGCAGTTAAGTTTGTTTTCCATTGTGTTATCGGTCGGGTTTTCGGCCGCTACCGGGGTGTTTTTCGGCTTTTACCCGGCGTATAAAGCCTCTAAACTCACACCTATAGACGCCCTGCGCTACGAATAATCCTCCTATACAATTGTTTGTTTATACAGCCATAACCTTAACGGTTATGGCTGTTTTTATAAATACCGTGCCCGGGGGATTAAAAAGCGGGCCGCCTTTCGATGGGCTAAGTTTTCTTCCGTAACGGTCCGCTGCGCGCCTGCGTATATTTTAAAGGATTTATTGAGCGAAATAAAAAACCTCCTGTTGCAGGAGGTTTTTTATTAATTTTCCGGTTGCGGGTTTTGGGGTTTTGAATCCAATTCGGATTTGGTCTTTTTTTCCACGCGGTATAATAATATATTGGCCACAATGGTCATTACCCATGGGATGGCAATTAAGGCGATAGCCATGGCGGCTTTTTCCCCCAGCAGGCCGGTGTTAATCGCCCACTGGCCGATATTGGCCAGCCACAGCGGCCCCACTGCGCAGGAAATGGCGGACGCAATAATTAAAGACACCATACGCGCCTGTGTTTTGGGGTTTCTGGCTGCCGCACCAAAGAGCAGGGTAAATAGGGCGGATATACCCACTTCGGCCGCGGTTAACGCCCCGCTGAATATATAGGCATTGCTTTGTGCAAACGGCAGGGACAGGGCAATCCCCCCCAACCCCACTAAAGCGCATAAGCTCATTTTATAATTAGGGAATTTTTTTAATACCCACGGCGCTATCATTCTGCCTATTAAAAATGCGGCGGCATACTGCATCATGGTTAAAAAGTAACGGGTCCCGTCGGAAATATCCATCGTGGGCAGTAAGAACATCAGCCCGTTGTGGATGGTTACCTCAATTACGTTCATCAAAAAGGCAGCAGACACCAAATATTTGGCCGCCGGTTCTTCTTTAAATAAAGAAATATAGGAACTGTTTTTAATTTTATCCCAAAGGCCTTTGGTTTTTGCCTCAGCAGCCGGTGCGGCGGCACTTTGCTCCTGTATATTGGCGGCGGGGGCGGTTTCGGCCTCGTCCCCTTCTTTTATATTGGGCAAGTTAGCCAGCAAAAACACGCCGGCGCCCAAGGCCATAAACGGAATGGGTATTACAAAGGCGTAGCTCCAGTCTTTATGCAGCAGGGCGGCGGATATCCACGGGAAAAGATAGGTCATAATAATCCCTACGGAGCGGAATACCTGCATTTTAATATTGCCCTTTTCCAGAACATTTAAGCGCTGGTGCTTGTCCAACGCCTGCATTTTAGGCGTTACACGCGTTAAGTGTTCCAGCACTGTCCCCACAGAGCTTTGGATTAAAATCATCCCCAAGCTGGCCGTGGCAATGGCTGCCAAAATGCGCTGAAAGTGTGCCTGGGTGTCTACTTCCGGCGTGAAGGATCCGTCCAACCCGCAGAATAACATCCCCCCTACAAGCCCGGTTAAGTTTAATGCCAGCCCCAGGCCCAAAGTGTGCTTGGCGCCCATTTTATTGTGCAACGTGGTGCAGAGCATGGCCCCCAAGAAGTAAGGCAAATAGGTGGCTACGGTAACCCAGCTGTTATCGTCCATATTCAGGCCCAGGCTCATGCCCAGGTCCGTCATAATGGGGGAGGCTACTTCCAACCCCATCAGAAACGCCGTGCTGTATAATGTGTAACTGCTGGCTTTGTACCCTTGCGGGAAGAGTTTTTTAATGCCCGTAGCGGCCTTTTGGGCGGCTTTGGCTAAGGAAAAGAACGGTAACCCGCCATACAAATATCCGCCGGTATTATCTTTGGCCGTAGGACTTAAAAATTTCCATCCGGCCGGCTGCAAGGCAAATGCAGGTGCGGCGGCGGGCAGGATATTTTTAATAGGGGTGTAAATTTCCGCCTGCGGCAGTTTAAACCAGCTGGGCGTGTTTAAGCTTCTTTCCCCCCATTTGCCAAAGGAAAGAGGTTTCATTTTGGCCGGTTCCGCTACGTAAAACGGCGCCCGGGTGATGGGCTTGGCCGTCAGTTGGGCCGGGTTCCATTTAAACGTGCGCGCCGTTTGGGTACCGCGGGCCAAGGTTTGCACCCATTCCGTTTGGGCGGCCGCTTTTAACGGGGCTGCGCCGCGGGCGGCCATTAAGGCTTCGGGGCTGCCCATGTTTAAAAGAAGGCTTAAATTGAGGGCAAAGGCGCGGTCTCTAAGCAGTTTTAAAAAGTGGGAACCGGTACCAAAAGTCCATTTGTCCACTTTGGCGTCAAAAGCGGCTTGGCGCGCGTAGCGGGCGTTGGCGGCGGCCTGTTCGGCCTTGTAAACATCGGTTTGTTTCCAGGCGGCGTCCAGACGGGTTTTTTGTTCAGCCTTGGCAATTAAATCTTGGTCGATTTGTCTGGCCCGGGCCTGTTTTTCCTGCGCGGTGCGCAGGGCGGCTTGTTTGCGGGCCTGCGCCATTTCCCGCGCTTGTACTTCGGCCGCGGTTAACGGTTTTTTGGCCGCGTTTAAGCGGGCCGCTTTTGCCTTGGCAAAAGCCGCTTCTTTATTAAATTTTACGGGGGCAAAATCGCCGGGTTGGGTTTGGTAGGTCCCTTTGGTGGCGGGTGTTTTGCCGGCCTGAGCCGGTTTTAAGTTTTTTACCACCGGTTTGGGCAGTACGCTTTGCGGGTTTAACACGTTGCGCACACTGCCAAGCATTACCTGCCCGGCACTGCTTACACCATATTTTTGCAGGCGCCCTAAACGTATCACACGGCTTAAGTTCTTGCCAAATCCTAACCCATTGGCCGCCTGCCCAGCACGCGCTAACTTAAGGATACGTACCCCGCTCTTCATCCCCTGTACCCCTAACTTTACCGCACTTACAAAAAG
>CALVGG010000010.1 GCA_944327085.1 uncultured Elusimicrobiales bacterium
GAGTTTTTTGTCTTGTGTAACGGTAAAACCTTTACCGAACCCCCAGCCTAGCTGGGGGTTTTCACAACATACAAAAACCCCGGGTTTGTAAATACCCGGGGTTTTTTATTGCGTTCTCTGCCCTATCCTACCCATAATTCCCGGGCTGTTTTGCCGGGAAACTCATAAAAACACAGAAGGGGGGAATAGTATTTGCCTGTACCCGTACATACTTTAATAAGGCCACAAAACGGCCCTGCAAAAGGGCTTGTTTCTCAGCCCGCCGCAACCCCCGTTTTTTTTAACAATAAAGAACCGGCACCCTTTAAAAGGGAGCCGGTAAAATATACAACCCCTGCGGCGGTTATTTTTTGGTGCGGCACCAATCCAAAAAAGTACGCCAGCGGCGGTTAAGCAGTTCGGCCTCTTCGGGGCGCATGGCCGGTTTTATTTCTTCACAGGTCTTAAATAACGGCCAGGCGGACGTATCAATATTTAACGCCTGCGCCGCCAGCCAAGCAGTGCCCATGGCGGTGGATTCCGTCTCCGGGCATTTAAGCAGTTTGGTCTGCAAAATATCCGCCTGGAAATTTAACAAACTTTCCAAATTGGCCAGCCCGCCAGATACTTTAATATCGCCAATAGCCACCCCGTAATTTTTAATATAGTAGGCAATATCGGCCACCAAAAAAGCAATGCCGCGCAAAACGCCGGCGGCCACATCGGCCTTTTTGGTTTGGGGGGTAAAGCCGGAAAATACCGGCGAAACGGTAAAATCCCAATACGGTGCGCCCAGGCCGCCTAACGCAGGCAGGAACCACACCGGGTTTTTGGATTGGGCATATAAAGTGTCCAAATCATCCAAATCCACATCAAAGCCCAATTCTTTCAGCCACGTAAATATCACGCCGGAAGCATTTACCGGGCCTTCCAAAATAAAATCGCACTTACCGTCCGTACCGGAGGCCGCCACCGAAGTTAAAATACCCGGTATTTGTTTTAATTCCCGCCCCGTATTGTGCAGGAAAAACGCCCCCGTGCCATAATTAATGCTGCTGCTGCCGGCTTTTAACCCCATACCGGCCAAAGAGGCCTGTTGGTCCCCTACACAAACCAAAATGGGGATGCGGCGCTCCTTATACTCATACATACCATAATCGGCCTGCGAAGGCTTAATTTGGGGAAGGAAAGCCCGTTTTACGCCAAAGGCGTTGAGCAAATCCTCATCCCAATCACCCGTGTGAATATTAAACAGCAAAGTGCGCTGGGCCAGGGTAGGGTCAATGGCAAAAACGGCCCCTTTGGTTAAACGCCAAATTAAATACGTAGCCACCGGGCCGACAGAGAGCTCTCCCTTTTGGGCGGCTTTTTGTACGGCCGGAATATTTTTAATACACCAGGCTATTTTGGCGGCAGAATAAAACGGCGTTTTATAAAGACCCGTCAGTTTGTGAATGTCCTGCTGGGGGAAGGATACGGCGTCCGCCTCTTTGGCGGCGCGGCCGTCCTGCCAGCTGAGCACAGGGGCCAAAGGCTCGCCGGTTTGCTTGTTCCACAATACCACGGTAGAACGCTGGGAAGACACCGCAATGGCGCTTACTTCCTCGTCTTCCAACTTATCCAACAATTCGTTTAATACCAATAACTGGCTTTCCAGCAGTTGTTTGGCGTCATACTGGGCATACCCCTCGCGCGGATGTTCGGCACAGATTATGTCCGTGCGTTTATATAATACCGCGCCGGCCGCGTCCACCGCAAAGGCGCGCGTGCCGGAACTGCCCTGATCTATTGCTAAAATGACGTTTTTATTCATGTTTAAACCACCTGTTTTCTTTTAAAAGCGTATATGCGGCTTTATCCAAAGCCTGTAATTTTTCACCCGCGGCAGAAGCGTCAAAATCCTCCTGCAAAGGCTCCACCCCTAACAGCTGTTTGCCGCTGTGGCGCACCGCCCCCTTGGGGGTAATTAAACCAATATTGACCCCTTCCGACACAAAAGCAAAGCGTTCCTCTTCGCGGGAATTATCAAAAATATTGCGCCCAAACGCCGTGTAAGGCACATTAATGCCGGTAAGTGCATAAATGGTGGGGGCCAAATCCAGCTGAGACACGGTAATATTACGTCGCACGGCCGGCAAAATTTTGGGGGCGTACATAACCATGGGAATGCGGAATTTGTCGTACAGAGAGTCCGTCTTGGCGCCGGAGGTATGGTCCGCCAGGAAGATAAAAATGGTGTTGTCAAACCAACCGTCTTCTTTGGCTTTGTTTAAAAATTCGCCGATGGACCAATCCGCATATGCCAACGTGTTTTTAAAACCGCTGTCCCAGTCGTCCCCTTCATATTTGTTAAACTGCGGCAGGGTGCGGGCAAAAGGTTCGTGCGTAATGCCGGTAAACACCATGGCAAAAAAGTTCTTTTCTTTGCGGTTTTTTATTTTGTCTGCCGCAAACATCAGGGCGTCATAATCATAGCCGAAGGGGGCTTTGTCCTGATAGGGCAGTAGCTGCGGTATGTCTTCCCAGCCAAAGGAATCTTGCATCCCCAAGAAGGAAGCCAGCGCGCACAAGCGGTAGGAATCCCGCTTAGAGGTTTGCGCAAACAGCGTATAATACCCCGCGTCTGCAAAGTTTTTGGGCATAGGGGAGAGGGAAGACATTTCCAGCCCATAGCCAAACATCGGCAGCCCCGGCACCAAAGGCACCCCCGCCAATACGGCGGCAAACCCGAATATACTGCGCAATCCGGCCGCATAAGCATTATTAAATGTTACGCCTTCCGCCACAATTTTATCAAACACCGGGGTAACCCCATAACTGCCGCCGGAAAGGGAATCAATAAACCGCGGGTGCCAGCCTTCCAGCAAGACAATTACAATATTGATATTTTTTAAATCTGTTTCTCCCTCTTTGCTGCGCATAAGGGGGTAGCGTGCGTCCATGGCGGTTTCATCGGGGGAGAATAACTGCTCCCGCGCTACCAAAATGGCTTTATCGGCCGGGAAGGGGTTTTCCGTATCCACACGGCCTTTGCGCCCTACCTGATAGGCCGTAAATACCCCGTTGGTGGTTAAAGCCGCCGCGGCCGGTGTGCGGGCGTAATTGTACACATCCGCCACGCCCAAAGCCTTACCCGCGCCCAAATGGCCGCGGATGCCCAACACAATTAACGCAATAATCAGCAGTAATTTGCCGCCTTCCGCCAACGGAGAGCCAAAATCCGGCGCGAAACGCGTTTTAATTTTATAACGTATAAACAGCACCGCAGCCGCAAATGCCGCCAGCAACCCCAGCAATGGCCACAAGGCCGGGCCGAACATATAGGAAATCACAAAGTCCCAATCATGCGAGATTTGCACAATTTCTTCTGCAATATGGCGGTTTACTTTGGGGAAATAAATTAAATCCGCCGCCAGCACCCCGGCCATAATTAACAGAACCAAGGAAATAATGTACAAAAGCCATTTGGCCCACCGGCGGGAATTAACCGGCAAATTGAGCAAAAAAATCAGTGGGCCCAAAAACAAGGCAATGCAGGAAAAATCAAACCGAAGCCCGTTAAAAAAAGCGCTTCTTATTTCCGGGGAGGATAAGCCCTCAAACAACGGGCGGTACCACTCAAACAAAGCAAAACGCGCCGCGGTAAACATCAACACGGCAAACAATACAATATAAATTGACCAACGGAAACGAAAATCCTGTTTTTGCGGTTTTCTAATCCACATAATTTACTCCGTTTTTTTAAGTTCTAAATCGGTCATTTCAACCTTTTGGCCTAAAGCGCTGATTTGGGCCTTTTGCCCCTCCGGAATGGACGGATCCTGCAGCAGGGCCTCCACCGTGGTTTGGGTGGGCACCAAGGTTTTTTTAAGTAAATTTAAGGAACGCAGCAAATCCACCACTTTTTGTTTATCTTTAAAGTCCATGCGGGGTTTAGTTTTTAACTGAGCCTGATAATTGACCCCAAAATGCTGCGTAAAATGTTGGGCCTCCATAATGGCAATAATTTCTTTTTTTAAGCGTTCATATTCGCTAAACGCGGCGCCGCAGCGGTCTATCTTGTCGCTCAAATCCTCCTGCACGGTTTTGGGCTGGGCAGCGGGCGCCGGCTGGGCGGGGGGAACATCTGCCACCGGAGCCATGAAACGCGCCCCGTAACCGCTGGGGCCAGTGTATTCCTTACCCGTAAAAACAGGGCAGATGTTGCGGTAATCGCACCAGCGGCATTGGTTTTCGCCTGGGGTGGGGGAGAATTTGCCGGCGCGTATATCATCGGCCACGGCCAGCACTCCGTGCCAAAATTCCACAATTTGTTTATCGTCGGCACGTTCAAAATACATTTCTTTTAAAGTGGGTAAATGATAAAAGCACAGCTTTTCCACTTTAATATTTTGGACGGAAGGGTCCGTCTGTTGTACCAGGGATTTGATAAGCGGGCTCATTTCAGCCACTTTTTGGTACATATACAGCTGGTCGGGCGCGCGTTCCACCGTTTTGCCGGTTTTATAGTCCAAAATCATCACTTTTCCGTCGCCCAAATAATCAATACGGTCCAAAATGCTTACCAGGTTTAAGCCGTCCGTTTCCAGGGTGGATTTTAACTCTACAGACAGCGGATGCATAAAACTGCCCTGGTGCTTTTGATAATAGGCTTCTATAATACGGCGGCCTTCTTCGTAACCGGCTTGCTCTTTTTCTAAAGAAGCGTAGCCCTTTTTTTCAAAAGTAGTGGCGTTCCAATTTTTGGTAAAAAAATCAAGCGCTTGGGCCAAGGTGGGGAAAGCGGGGTTTTTTGCGTCGTAAATATATTCCATTACGCCGTGCAGGGCAGAGCCGAAAGCAAAATAATATTTGGGCTTTTCGGGCAGCATATGCACGTAGCGGAATTTATATTTTTGTGGGCACTCTTTATACATGCCCAATTTAGAATAAGAAAAAGACAAATTTTTAACCATTTTATACCCCAAATAAACACTATTAGAATTCTAGCATTTTTCCGCCTAAAGGCCTACCATTTTTTATGTTCTAAACAAAGAATAAAAAAGCCCGGCCAAAACCGGGCTGGTATTTATAAATTGCTAATCACTCTACATAGACTGACATTGCGACACCCAAATGGCAAAGCGATTGGAAGAATAAGCCTCGTACATTTTTTCACAAACAAAATTCTTATTTTGTACCTGACGTAAAACTTGTTGGGCTTCCCGCAACTTTTGTTCATTTTCAGCCAACAACATAATTTGAGATATGTTCTCTATATTCCCCGGCACCCCTCCGATAATTTTACCGTTTAATATCGGCATTTCTTCATTTAGTACCCGTCCCTGCCATAAGTGGGATGAAGCCGCCATATGCCGAAATAACCAATTATTCCCTGAATGATACCACAAATAATATTTACGGGCAGGATCATTGGCTTTTACCGTTTCTACCCATGCAGCCGTTGCGTTTAATAACTCGGCAGAGCAAAGGGGTTTTCCCAAATATAAATGTTGATTATAGGCCTCTAGTACCCAACGTGGACAATAATTGGCACTGCCCCAAACCAGTAAAAAAAAGACTAACAGCCAAGAATTTTTAGCTTTCCAAACTACCACAACCCCCGCCAACACGGGAATAAAAAATACACACCATTTTTGCCAACTTACCGGTGCGGGGAAATAGGCTGGGAAAACTACTATAGGTAATAAAGCCACATAAACACAAACGATGGCCCAAACTGCCATTTGTTTGTTGTTTAACCCTTCTAAAATGGGAGAAACAACTGCCGCGACGGCAAAAACAACAAATGGCAACAAATGGTTTATATAGTAAATATTAGAAATTGTTTCCTGGTTTTTACAAACTTGTAAAAATACATAAATTAAAAGCGCTGTTGCAAACATCAACAAAGAAATACCGGCACTCTTATTAAAACGTTTAGCCGGATAACACAAAGCTAAACCTGCCAATACAGAAAA
The DNA here is from genome assembly GCA_944327085.1 of uncultured Elusimicrobiales bacterium. GTDB lineage: Bacteria > Elusimicrobiota > Elusimicrobia > Elusimicrobiales > Elusimicrobiaceae > Avelusimicrobium. The sequence goes on from CALVGG010000010.1 coordinate 5,940, forward strand.
CCCAAAGAAGAGGAAAAACCACAACGGCCCAGGCTGAGCAATACTTTGCCATAGCGAAAACGATGTACGCACCTGCCCCAAAAAGGCGGAAGCTTTAGCTAAAGTAGCTTTAAAAAACAGCCAGTCAAAACCCAGTAAATGGTGTAAAAACGCCAAAATAGCTATCGCGGCAAAAAAACCGCCCGCTACAACTAACCCGGAAAGCACTATAGATGTTAATTTCTTATCAGCATAATACTGCTGAATAATAATAAAAAGAGCAAACGGGACCCCTAAAGTAAGACTTAACAGGGTGGTTGTCACGCTCCCCGCAAAAAAAAGCCCGCCTAAAAACAAATAAACATATTTATAAGTATCCCTTACATAAGCACTGGAAAAACAAAACAAGGCTCCCACCAAATAAAATACGGTCATTCCATCCGTATAATCTGTACGGATTGCCTCAATAAACGGGAAAGCTGTTAACAACAATAAAACCCCCAAGCAAGCCCCCCGCAAGCCCGTTTGTTGTTTTAAGAACTGAAAAAACATCCCTCCAATCAATACAAAGCGGCATAATTTAAACAAAAAATTAGCCCAAAACGGAGTAAATACCTGGTAGAACAAGACTCCGGGAAAAAGCAAAGATAATAAATCTCCGGCAGGATGGTGAGGAAACGCTGAGCGAAGCCCCGGATAATCCATAAAAAACCCTGTATAAGCCCAGCCGTCTACCCAACCTACGGTATTGTAAAACCAATTAGGCATCCATATACAATACAGCACAAATAATACAAACGGGAAAATCCACGGGAAAGCTTTGGCCGAAATAAAAGCAGTAAATTGTTTATAGATTTTATCAAACATAGTCTTATATATTAATTTTTTCAATTAAAGTTTTAGCTACAATAAAATTAATAACTAATGTAAAAGGAGTAAGAAAAAATTTAACCCATAAAGCAGGATGAACAAACCCCAAATGCAAGGTTTGTATCAGGCTTAATACGCCCGGATGAACAGAAAAATGGTTGATTAACCAGGACACCGTTAACACCAACAAAGCGCTGTAAGTTAAATAAACCAAAAATTTAACCCAAATCCAACGCCCTTTATTAATAAACAATTTATAAGATGATGTAAAAAAGACAAAAGAAATACCACATGTACTTCCTAAACAATTGGCCAAAAACGCAGAAGATGAAGAGAAAGACAAGACGGCCCAAACTACAATAAAATCTATCAATACCCCACATCCTGAAACAAAAGCAAATAATACAAATTTTAACAGATTAGCTTTATTAAACATTTATATATTATAATTATTTACTATAATAGTTGCAATAAACAAATAGGAGACGAATAAATGAAAAAAGCCATCATAATAGGGGCCGGACCTGCTGGGCTTACTGCCGCTTACGAACTGTTAAAACGTACCGACATTAAACCCATTATTTTGGAATCAGAAAATTTTGTGGGGGGAATATCTCGTACCTTCAACTATAAAGAAAACAAAATGGATATGGGGGGGCACCGCTTTTTTTCTAAATCAGATAGAGTAATGGACTGGTGGCTGAATATATTACCCGTACAAGGCAAACCTTCTGAAGATGATTTATTATTAAATAGAGAAATACCTATTTCTTCTAAAGAAAATGCACCGGACCCTCAAAACCAAGATAGGGTGATGTTACTACGACACCGGTTGTCTAGAATTTTTTATCTAAAAACATTTTTTAATTATCCAGTTTCTTTAAATTTTTCCACCATCAAAGGGTTAGGGTTATGGAGAATGTTCAAAATAGGCGTTTCTTATTTAAAAACCCTCCTCTTGCCCAAAAGAGAAGAAAAGTCTTTGGAAGATTTTATGATTAACCGGTTTGGGAAGGAATTATACCTCACTTTCTTTAAAGACTATACAGAAAAAGTATGGGGGGTAAAATGCCAGGATATCCCGGCAGATTGGGGGGCGCAAAGAATCAAAGGAATTTCTATTTCCAAAATTCTAATAGATTTAGTTAAGAAACCCTTTTCTAAATTAAAAAACAACAACGATATCCGCCAAAAAAATACAGAAACCAGTTTAATAGAACAATTCCTGTATCCTAAATTTGGCCCGGGGCATTTATGGGAAACCGTAGCCCAAGACATTAAACAAATGGGAGGAGAAATTATCCTTAATACCCCAGTAACACGCATAGAAACCGATAACAACCGCGTAGTAAGGGTACAAGCCGGTGGAAAAATATATGAAGGAGATTTCTTTTTCTCTTCTATGCCGGTAAAAAATCTTATTCAAAGTCTATCGCCGGCTGCCCCGCAAGCCGTGCAAGATATCGCCAATGGTTTAATGTATCGCGATTTTCGCACGGTTGGGCTGTTGGTATCCAAGTTAAAAATAAAAAATACCACAAAAATAAAGACATTGAAAGAACTGGTGCCCGATACGTGGATTTACATTCAAGAACGCGAGGTTAAACTCGGCAGATTACAGATTTTCAATAACTGGAGCCCGTATTTAGTAAAAGATTGGAAAAATACGGTATGGATTGGCTTGGAATATTTCTGCTTTGAAGGCGATGAGATTTGGAATATGTCCGATGAAAATTTTGCCAAATTGGGTATTTCTGAACTGGAAAAAATAGGCATTATTGAAAGTCAAGACGTTTTAGATTATTGTTCTGTTAAGGTACCTAAAGCCTATCCTGCTTATTTTGGCACATATAAACACATGAATGAAATTGTGCAATATACAGATAAGTTTGAAAATTTATTTTTATTAGGCAGAAATGGAACACACCGTTATAATAATATGGATCACTCCATGTTAACCGCCATGACCGCCGTGGATAATATATTGGCTGGGAAAAAAGATAAATCCAATATTTGGAATGTCAATTCCGAAAACGAATATCACGAAGAAAAAAAATAATCCAATCCCCTGGGGTAATCCCAGGGGATATTTTTTACCTTTACTTATTCTGTAAATAATCCACCTTTTTACACACATAATGCCTTTATTGCATTTAAAATCCACTCTATCCTAGCTAAATAATTAATTTTCCCCTCTTTACACAAGATACAATAACTTTTTCCCAAACAAAACAGGCTTTCGGGGAAGACCGAAAGCCTGTAAGTTTGATATGACTACAAGTACAACTATCACTTTAATCTTTAGAGAAGCCTTTTACCACTTTGTGAGACGGATCCTTTACGGGTTGGGCTTTTTTCGCTGCGTTGGAAGCGGCATTTTTGTCGTCCATATATTTGGCAAACCCGCGCACCACTTTGCGTGGAGACGCCTCTGCCGCTTCTTCCAGCCCGGAAGCAGGCAACGCCGGGCGGATGTATTCAATAAACGGGGTGGTATAACCCAATACATCCAGTTTGGCCGCCAGCAAGGTTAAAGACTGGTTATATAAAGCCGGGTACAATTTTAACAGGCTTACCATATCCGCCACGCATTGGGCCGCTTCGCGGGAGAGTTTTTGCCCCTGAGATACAAAATATACTTCCGGCAGGGGTTTGCCTTCCCGTTCCAGGCGTTCTTCGGTTTTTAACATTTTTTCTTCCATTTTCCTAAAGCTCATATCATAGCGGATTAATTGTTGGCGCAAGCCCAAAATTAAACCTTGATACTGCTCAGGCGTTTCCTTATGAATAGGAATTAAACGAGCCCATTCCCGCAAATAAAAGGGGGTTAAATCCGGTATGGATTCATCGGGGGACAGCGCAATCAGCCCGGGGATTTCCCGGTCTTTAGGCGGCAAGAATTTAGGGTTTCTTTCTCTTACCAAAGCTTCCGCCCAGCGCATACGTTCCGCCGTTACGGTTTCGGTCCATTCTTTTAAAAGTTTGGCGTCCTCCTCATTAATTTGTTTAATCAACGCTTGTTTGGTGGCATAATCCAAGCTTTCTTCCACCATAACAGCAGTTACTTTTTGTTGATGTAAACTTTGTGCCAATTGGGAGGATATAATAGACATCTTCAATTGGGATTTTAATTGCTTGCTGGACAGATTTTTTGCAGCACGTTTGCGCAGCGGATTTATCCAGCACCACTTTTACAACCTTTTTAGGCGCCTGAGCAAAACATGGCGCCGCCATTACCAACATAAGCCCCAGCATCACACACATCGTTTTCTTCATAAGCATAGGCTCCTTTGACTAATTATACTTTTAGATTTTTTTACTATAATAAATTTTTTTATTTATTAGCTAGTAAAAAAAAGACCTATTTTTTAAGCGTAAATTTTTTATCTAGGACCTTTTTCCATCCTTACGACGAAGCTTTTTTATTTTTACGCTTAAAATGCACGCCTCAAATAAAAAAATAGGTCTTTTTTATAGGAGGGGGAAAAGCCCCAACGGGCTTTTTTGTTTTCATTTTTTGCTTCCATTAACAAATGGACATTTTATTTTCATTTTGTATGTTTGTTTATTTTTTTGTAAAATATGTTAAGTAAGTTTTGTTGCCCCCATAGCTCAATGGATAGAGCACCTGCCTTCTAAGCAGGGGATATAGGTTCGATTCCTATTGGGGGTATTTCCTTTATAAAAAGACTGGCGGCATTTGCTGTTGGTCTTTTTTTATAACACTCCTCCTTATACTTATCAGCATACAAAAAAACTTTTTATATACATGCGCCATTAGACCCATCCCCTCCTAGGTCTTTAGGCCCTGGTTTTAAAAGCTTTCAAAAGCTAATATAAATAAGGAATCTGGAGCCCGGGTATGTTAAAAAAATATTTTGCTTTTTTATTTGCACTGCTCAGTTTTCTTTTTGTGTGCCCCGCACAGGCCCGCCCCACGGCACCCATATTTACTTACAGAAACAATCCGCAAGCCTTTTTAACCCAAAAGCTCGTTAACAATGAACCCATCACCTATTGTATATACCTTGGCAAAGCCGCCCGAAACATCACCAACCTGCAAGATTTTGAAGACACGTTAAAATTATCCATTAAATTATGGATGATAAACACGGCGCAATTTATCCGCCTGTCCGGCCAGGAAAAAGAACTGGCTCCCATTTTGGACGTGCTGGAAAAAGAGCCCAACCTGCAAATGCTGCCCGAGTGTAATTTTTCCGTCTATGCCAAAGGCAACCTGAAGGATTTGGATTTTCCGCCTTCCGGCAAAAAAGTGCCGGTGGCAGACTTGTCCGTATTTGTGGAGGACCGCTTTTTTGCCCATATGCACGGAATGGAAACCATAGAGCCGTTTTTTTCCGCCGTGCCGGCCCCGCATATTGTGCTGCCTGCCCAGTATTTTAACGTAAATCCCGCCGATGAATCCTTACTGGGGGACAAGGCCCGGAAGTTTGTCTCCCTGCGCAAACAACTGTTGCAAACCCCCAATTATGATTTAAAACAAATCCAACCCCTGTTTATGCAAATGGCAAAACTGCTCTACGGCCTCCGCTACCACCGCAAAAGTATCCTGTATGCCTTACAGCATGAATTGGGGCACGCCTTTGGTTTGGCTGACCAGCGCCCCTCGGCTGATCACGGCGATTTACTGCTTGGTACCGTGCAGCCCCGCAGCGGCATTATGGATAACTTTACCACTTATTTAAGTTGCGACGATGCGGACGGAATAGTCATTTTATTACAGCAAACCATGAACTTAAAACACCTGCGTTTTACCTCTTTCTGCCAAGACGGCATAGCCTTTGCCGGCGGGGCGGAGGCGCTTTCCGCTCCTAAAAAGCGTGTTATCCGTGCCGGCTCCGCCACCACCGCCCGCACCTATTACCCGCAAACCGCCTCCAACGGCGTTTATTTAATGGAAACAAGCGCCTATGTAAGTACGGAAAGCGAAGAAACCGCCAAAAAAATTTATTACTTGTTTGATTTTGACCTCATGCCCAAAGGCAAGGGAGGTTTTCAATATCAGCGCGGAAAAATGAAAATGCCGGACTTAAACAACCCCGAAAACCGCGTGCCGGTGGGGGAACATATCACGCAAATCACCCTTGGGGCCGGCCCGGCGCATAAACAAATTTTAAAAGAACAATACGACGATACCGGCCGGCTTCTTTCCTATACACTGGAAATATATGATAACGAAGTGCTTAAAGAAACCCGCCATAAAACTTTTTAATAAGATCAAAACCGCATTTTATCTCCGCCCCGGGCACGACGGCCGGGGCGGAATTTTGTATAATATTTAAAAGCTTTTTTATTAAAACAGGAGATGAAGCTTATGGCTTGCAAAACCAAGTGTGTTTGTTCCCAGCTGCAACAGCACCGCTGCAAATTTCAGCCCGTGCTGCCCAATATCTTAAAAAAAGGCCCGGCTGCCGTTAAAGCCAAAACCGGCAAAGCTACCAAAAGCGTGGCTGACCAGGCCGCTGTTAAAAAGATTTTCCCCAACACTTACGGACTGCCAGAAATTACCTTTGTAAAAGGCACCAACAGCGCCGTTTGCAAAAAAGCCGTGCGTGTGGGCGTGGTATTATCCGGCGGGCAGGCTCCCGGCGGGCACAACGTAATTGCCGGCCTTTTGGACGGACTTAAAAAAGCCAACTCCCGCAACAAACTGTTTGGGTTCTTAGGCGGGCCCAGCGGCATTGTGGAAAACAAATTTATTGAAATCACCCCCGCTTTAATGAAAGATTACCGCAACACCGGCGGGTTTGATTTAATCCAGTCCGGCCGCACCAAAATTGAAATGGACGAACAATTAAAAGCCGCCAAAGACAATTTAATTAAAAACAAAATGGACGCTTTGGTAGTAGTGGGGGGGGATGACTCCAACACCAACGCCTGCGTCATTGCCGAATACTTGAAACAACAGGGTGTGGACATCAGCGTCATCGGCGTACCCAAGACCATTGACGGCGACCTCAAAAACGCGCAAATTGAAACCTCTTTCGGTTTTGATACCGCCACCAAAATCTATGCCGAAATGGTAGGCAATATCTGCCGCGACGTAAACTCCGCCCGCAAATATTGGCACTTTATCCGCTTAATGGGCAGAAGCGCTTCCCACATTGCGTTGGAAGTAGCTCTTAAAACGCAGCCCAATGCCGTACTCATTGGCGAAGAAGTGCTGGCCAAAAAGATGACCTTGGCCCAAGTGGTGGATTACCTGGCCAACATCATTGCCGCCCGCGCAAAACAGGGCAAAAACTTCGGCGTGTGCTTGGTTCCGGAAGGGTTGATTGAATTTATCCCGGAAATGAAGGAACTGATTGCCGCGTTGAACGATTTACTGTCCGAAAACGAAGCCGAACTGGCCAAAATGAACACTATTGCCGAAAAGAAAGATTTCATTATCTCCAAACTGCCGGCCAAGCTGGCTAACCTGATGAAATCTCTCCCGGCCGGTATCGCCAGCCAGCTGATGCTGGACCGCGATCCGCACGGCAACGTTCAGGTTTCTTTAATTGAAACCGAAAAACTGCTGGTGGAAATGCTGCGCGTAAAACTGGCCGAAATGAAAAAAGCCGGTAAATATAACGGCAAATTCTCGGCCATTACCCACTTCTTCGGTTATGAAGGCCGCTGCGGCGTGCCCTCTTCCTTTGATGCCAACTACACCTATGCCTTGGGTTACAACGCGGCGGTTCTGGCACTGAACAAATGCTCCGGCTATTTGTCCTCTGTGCGCAAACTGACCAAGAAACCCCAGGATTGGGAATGCGGCGGTATTCCGCTTACCATGATGATGAACATCGAACGCCGCAAAGGGAAAGAAAAACCCGTCATCCGCAAAGCGTTGGTAGAATTGAAAGGCGAGCCTTTCAAATTCCTGGCCAAAAACCGCAACGCGTGGGCGATGAGCGAATCTTACGTGTTCCCCGGCCCTATTCAGTTCTTTGGCCCGGCCGAAGTAACGGATATGACCACTATTACCTTATCTTTTGAACAAGGTAAAAAACGCAAATAATTGTTTTTGCATAAAACCCGGGCCCCCCAAAAGGCCCGGGTTTTTTTATGCCGCGCGGAAAGACAGAATTTTATAAAATATACGTATATTTTTACGGAGCGCCTTGTATGCATACCCCCAAACAAAACTGGCTGGTTACCGGCGGAGCGGGCTTTATTGGTTCCCACATCGTTAAAATGTTGCTGGCCCGGGGCCAGCAAGTAACCGTGGTGGACGACTTTTCCTCCGGCACGCTCAACAATTTGCCGGCCGGCGCTCCCAACCTGAAAATTCTACAAGGCAATATTTTAGATTTACCCTTTCTAAAAAACGCCTGTAAAAATACCGATTATATCCTGCATCACGCGGCTTTGGTTTCTGTTCCGCTGTCCATAGAACAACCTAACGAAACCTTCACCATTAATGTACAAGGCACGGCTAATGTGCTGGAGGCCGCCAAAACGGCAGGCACCAAACGGGTGGTGTTTGCCTCCACCTGTGCGGTATACGGCGCCGGCCGCGGGCTGCCGCTAAATGAAAACGCCCCTTTAAACCCGGGCACGCCATATGCTTTAAGCAAATTACAGGGGGAAGAACTCTGCCGTTCTTACCGGGAGTTATACGGGCTAGACAGCGTCATTTTGCGCTATTTTAACGTATACGGCCCCGGCCAAAACCCGGCGGGCCTGTATTCGGCCGTGATAGCCAAATTTTTGGACTGCGCCCTAAAACATCAACCCCTGCCGCTGGAGAGCGACGGCCGCCAAACCCGTGATTTTATTTTTGTGCAGGATATCGCCCGCGCCAACCTGTGGGCCGCCCGGCAAGCAGGCGAGGGGGAAGTGTACAATGTGGGAACGGGGGTAAGCCAGTCCCTACTGGATTTGGCACAGTTTATTGAGCAAGTGTGCGGTTATGCATTGCAAAAAACCTTTGCGCCCAAACGCACGGGGGACATACGCCGCTCCCTGGCGGATATTACTAAATTACAACAGGCCGGGTTTACCATACAAACGGATTTGTTAAACGGTTTAAAAAACTGCTGGCAATATTTAAATAATAAAGGATCATTATGAACGCTAAACACTTTTTTTGGTTTATTGTATTATGCGCCGTGTTGTGGGGCCTGATTAGCCTGGTTTACTTTTTTACCGGCGGTTTTTATTGGGACGTCCCCGGCCTGATTTTCGGCCTAAGCAGTATACCTGGGCAGCTGCTGCTTTTTGCCTTGGGGCTTAGCCTGCTGGTGGGGCTTTGCCGCGTAATTGGCCCCAAAACGGCTGTGGCGGGCGGGGTGATTTTTGGCGGGATATTTACGCTTTTTTTCTTGCTGGACGCTTTTGTTTTTACCCAGTACCGCTTTCACATCAGCCTGGCCATGCTGGAGCTGTTTTTTGGCCCGGCCGGGCGGGAAATTTTTGTTTTTCCGTGGATTACTTATCTTATTTTAGCCCTTGCCATAGCGGCCGTTTTTGCCCTGGTATACGGGTTAACCCGCCTGGCGGGCAAAATAACCTGGGGCAAGCGCGCCATATGGGCGGTATGTATTTTGTGGCTGGGGGCATTTTTGGTTTACAACGGCATGCACGCCTGGGGAAAGTTTATGATGGTGCCTTCCGTACTGGCGCAGGTTTCTTATATGCCCTGGGCCAACCCGCTAAGCGCCAACCGCAAACTGCGCCGCATGGGGTTTGAACCAAAAGCCGAGCCTTATTCCACCCCTAAACAAGGTTCTTTAAATTATCCGCTGGCCCCCATGCAATGCAAGACGGATAAGCCGCTGAACATTCTCATTATTTTAATTGATTCCTGGCGTGCGGACAGCTTTACCCAAGAGGTTATGCCCAACACCTGGCAAGCCTATCAACAAGCCAAAGACGCGTTCTATTTTACCAATCACTTAAGCGGCGGCAACGCTACCGAGGCAGGCATGTTTTCTTTATTCTATTCCATGCCTTATTTGTATTGGAATTCCTTCACCAGCCGCCAGCTGCCGCCCGTGTTTATGCAGGTAATTCAACAACAAGGCTACCAGCTGGGCATTTTTGCCAGCTCAAAACTAAACAGCCCGGAATTTCATCAAAATATTTTTGCTTCCGTGCCTGATTTGCGCATAGAATCCAAGGGGGGAACCAAAGTGGAACGGGACCGGGACGCCCAGCAGGACTTTACCGCTTTTATTAAGCACCTCTCCCCCGATAAACCGTTTTTTGGCTTTTTATTTTACGATGCCGCCCACGGGCAGGAATTCCCGGAAGGGGGGGACGTTTTTAAACCCGTAGGCGAACAAATGAATTACCTGACCCTTACCAAAAATACCGATCCTGCCCCCTATATGAACCGTTATAAAAACTCTGTCCATTTTATAGACGGGCTCATCGGACAAGTGTTTGATTTGCTTAAACAGCAAAACCTGCTGGATAATACCGTCATTGTTTTATCGGGCGATCACGGCCAGGAAATTAACGACACCCGCAACAACTTCTGGGGGCACAACAGCAATTTTGCCAAATGGCAAACCCATGTGCCGCTTTTGGTGTGGTGGCCCGGTAAACAAGGTAAAGAAATGGCTTACCGCACCTCCCACTATGACATTATGCCTGCTTTGCTTATCCACGCTTTGGGCTGTACCAACCCGGTGCGGGATTATTCCACCGGTATGGACCTTTTTGACCCGCAACCCAGGCCGTATACCATTATTTCCAGCTATACCAAAAAAGCGGTGCAAACGGGGGATAAAATTTCCGTCATAGACAATTACGGCTATTTGGAACATTATGACGAAAATTTCCACAAACTGCCTTCCGGGGCAGACCCCAAGGCCATCAGCACCGCTTTTAAAGATTTTGCCCAATTTTATAAATAATTTATGAGAACCGAACAAGTAAAACAATTTTTGCAGCAGCACGGCTTATCAGACCGCTATATTCAAAACCCCACTTCCAGCGCTACAGTAGAACTGGCTGCCCAGGCCCTGGGATGTGAACCGGGGCGCATTGCCAAAACCCTGGGCTTTGTAACCAAACAAGGCCCTATGGTGATTGTGGCCTGCGGCACCGCCAAGGTGGATAACGCCAAATACAAGGCCGTATTTAACGAAAAAGCCCGCTTTATGAAGCTGAATGAAGTGGAAACTTTAACCGGCCACCCGGTGGGTGGCGTTTGCCCCTTTGCATTAAACCCGCAGGTAAAGGTGTATTTGGACGCCAGTTTAAAAGCGTTTGACCCCGTATACCCCGCCGCCGGCGCGCCGGATAACGCGGTAAAACTATCTTTGCAGGAACTGCAAACCTTAACCGGCGGCCAATGGGTGGATGTTTGCAAATAGTTTGCCTTGTTTCTGCTGTTTTTTGTATATTTTTTCGTATAGTAATAAAAATTATTAGGAGGAAATATGAAATATTTGCTGGACCCTATCTTTAAACAATACGTTGACTTTAAAACCCGCGCCAACCGCAAACAGTTTTGGCTGTGGACGTTGTGGACGGTTATCATCTACATCGTATTTCAAATTCTCATTGCCATAGGCGGAGCGATGGAATCCAACCTGATTACGGGCGTATTCTCCGTATTATTTATTTTGTTCAACCTGGCAATTTTGCTGCCCAACCTGGCTATTGCCATACGCCGCCTGCACGATATTGACCGCTCCGGCTGGTGGATATTAATTGGCCTGATCCCGTTTATCGGCGGTATTGTACTGCTGATTTTTGACCTGCTGCCCGGCACCCCGCAAGAAAACCGCTTTGGCCCCGTGCCCCAAGCTTAACGTTTACTTACAGCCCCGGCCTTAACAGCCGGGGTTTTTTATGCCGGTTTTTTATTTGATAAAATAGAAAGTATGAAGAAGCGCATTCTATTTTTTATCATCGGGCTATTTATTTTGGCCGGGCTTTTATATGCCCCTTTTATGCGTTTATACGTAAAACGCATGATGACCCCTTTGCAGCGGCCCCTGTTAGCCAAGCCGGACACCCAAACCTACACCCAAGGTTACCGCCCGCAAAGCCCGCGTTTTTTACACGCGGTAAACACCATATACCGCGCCCAAAAGAAAGAAGATAAATACCCGGGGTACGAGATAGACATTATCCGCAGCCCGGAGGGGAAGCTGCTGGTCGGGCACGACCAAGACGACCTGCCTTACGCCGTTACATTGGCGGATATCTTCTCCGTACTTGAAGCGCCGCAAAACAAAACCTACTGGCTGGATTTAAAAACCCCGCTTACCAAAACCGATATGCATTATTTGCGTTCTTTGGCTAAACGTTTCGGTTTGACCAAGAAAAATTTTATGTTTGAAACCCCCGCAGGAGACACGGCTAAATTATTAAAGAAATGCGGTTTATCCATTTTATTACAAATACCGGACGGCTTTGATGAGGACGATAACTCCGCACAGGAACGCACCCGCCTGAACCAACTGCTTGCCGACCAACTGAAAAAATACCAGCCGCAAGCCGTGGTGGGCAGTTTTGGCAAATACAAATATTTGCAGGCGTATTTCCCCAATGTGCGCAAAGCCATTTATTATTCCAGCACCAAACGCCCCAGCCTGAAAAAAACCTTCTTGCAGGAAGCGTTTGACAAAGACCCCTCCGTCATCATTTTTATGACGGATGAATATACTTTTTAATTGGATTAGGAGATTTTATCTATGCAAACACACATCACCCGCGCCCAAGCGCTGGACTTAGTTAAAAAATACAATCAGGAGCCTTTCCACCTTCAACATGCCCTCACGGTGGAAGCCGTTATGCGCTGGTTTGCCCAGCAATTGGGCTACACCAACGAGGCTGACTTTTGGGCCCTGTGCGGCTTACTGCACGACGTAGACTTTGAAAAATACCCCAACGAACACTGCAAAAAAGCACCCGAACTGCTGGCCGAAATACAGGCCGAGCCGGAACTGGTGCATGCCGTTTGCTCGCACGGGTATGGTTTGGTAACGGATGTGCAGCCCCAGCACGAAATGGAAAAAGTGCTTTTTGCCACCGACGAACTGACCGGCCTTATCGGCGCGGCGGCGCGCATGCGCCCTTCCAAAAGCGTGCAAGATATGGAGCTGGCCAGCCTGAAAAAGAAATTTAAAGATAAAAAATTTGCGGCAGGCTGCTCGCGCGATGTTATTAAACAAGGGGCCGAAATGCTGGGGTGGGAGTTGGACACCCTGCTGGACAAGACCTTAAGCGCCATGCGCGCCACGGAAGAAGAAGTAAAACAACAGGCGGCCGCTTTATAATTTAGCCGCATTACGCCACAAGCCCCGCCTGCCGGCGGGGCTTTTTATTGTTACAAATACCCTTAAAACTCTTTTTCCAGCTCGGCAAAAAATTCCGTTGCTTTTACGGGAAAGTACAAATCCGTTATACTGTCCGTAAAGCTGGAAGGCAGGGTGTTTACTTCTATAATCTTGGCCCCGTTTTGCTTGGCGTACAAAGGCAGGCTGCACGCCGGCATGACCTGCCCGGCCGTACCCACAATAATCACCGCGTCGGCCGTTTGGGCCATATGCATGGAGTTTTCATACGCTTTAGGCGGTATGCCTTCCCCGTAAAAAACAAAATCCGGCTTTAATACGTGCCCGCAAAAACACAAGGGGGGAACGGTGCTTAAATCCACATCTTCCAATTTGTATTTGCGCAGGCAGGACGGGCAGGACAAGGTATGTATGGTACCGTGGAATTCCTGCACGTTTTTGGAACCGGCCGCCTGGTGAAGGCCGTCTATATTTTGGGTAATAACGCCTTTTAAAAAACCCTTTTTTTCCAGCTGGGCCAGCACCAAATGGGCTTTATTGGGTTTGGCTTCGCCCATGCTGGAAAAGAATATTTTTTTCATTTCCTGCCAGGATTCTTTCGGGTGGGCGTAAAAAAAATCAATTTCTATAAATTTAGGGTCATACTGCGTCCACAGCCCGCCTTTTCCGGTAAAGGGGGGAATGCCGCTTTCCACGCTGATTCCCGCCCCCGTAAACGCCACCGCATTGTGAGCGTTTTTAATAATATCCGCCGCTTGTTTAATGTTTTGCATACCAGTATTGTATAAAAAAATTTTCCCCGTCTACTAATTACAAAAACGCCTTGCCCCGCCAAAGCAATGTTTGCTACTATGCAAAACAGAGGAGTAGCTATGTTAAAAAATGCCAATAAATTTATTTACAATACCCTACAATTTAATAATGACAGCAAACTGACCACCGCCTTAAACACTTTTATTATTATTTTAATTTTACTCAGTGTACCGATAGACGTGCTGGAAAGCGTAAAAGACGTGCCCCCTTACATCAAACGCATTACCTATCATACGGATTTGTTTATCAGCCTGGTTTTTGCGCTGGAATATGCACTGCGCGTCATCACCTGCACGCAGGACCCGCAATACGCCCGCCCTATAGCCGGGCGCATTAAATATATGCTCACGCCGTTAATGATTATTGACCTATTGGCCATATCCCCGTTTTACATTTTGGGCACCGGCATGGTGAGGATGCTGCGGGTATTTCGCATTTTTATGCTGATGCGCTACACCAATGCCATACAGTTAATGAACGCCGTGGTGGAAAAAAAGAAGAGCGAACTGATGATTTGCGGCGCGTTTTTGCTGATGTTGTGGATTTGGAGCTCTTTTATGATTTACCGCGTGGAACACATGGTGCAGCCCCAAAATTTTGAAAATATGATAGACGCCATGTGGTGGTCTTTGCAAACATTTACCACACTGGGATACGGGGATTTGGTACCGGTAACGTTATACGGCAAAATCATCACCGCCATAACGGTGTTTATGGGCCTTATGCTGTTTGCCATATTAACGGCTTTGCTTACGGGGGGGATTGTGCAGGAGTTTCAAAAATACGAGCACAAAAAGAATCCGCCGCAAATTTAACCTTTACAGCATAATGGTTGTGCGCAAACCGGCCGCCGTGGCAAAACGGCGGCCTTTTTGTGCCGTTTTGGGGTAGAGCTGAAAGTCCGGCGTAAGGCTGATCCAGGGGGTAAGATTCCACACCCATTGCAGTTCAAAAACCACTTCCTGTTTGTGGGCCAGGGGGGCACTCCATCCGGCCGGGTTTAAACGGTTAAAAGCCGCGCCGAATAACACAACGTCCTGCTCGTTACGCTTTAGCGGGTCACGCAAGCCGCCGCCGGCCGCAAAAGAACGCGAAACAGCCGCTATATTCCCGCTTGAGTAATTGCCCCGGGCAAACACCACCCACTGCCGCCCCAGCGGCTGCTGCGCGCTGAGGCTGACCCCGTTTGCACTTTGGGGCGCACCCGGCACCGCGGGCTGATGATAATACAACACATTATAAAACCCGCCGTTTTTAAGTGTGCGGTTTAAAGCGGCAAACAAGGTGTATTTGCCGTCAAAAGCCTGGTTAAAGCGAATGGTACGGCCCGATAAGTTGGTGGCGTCCTGATATCCGGCCGCAAAGCTCCAGCCAGCATAATCCGCCTGGCCATAAACACCCAGCCCGGCAGAAGGATAAACGGAAGACAAATTCTGCGCAAAAGAGGCATTCATCAGGGAAGTTTGCTGATTGCCTAAATAAGAAGTGGAATCAAAATTACCCACGGAAAACTGCCCGGCCGTTAATGAAAGCCAATCCCACCGCCCGGGCAGGGTATGCGTATACGTAAGCTGCGAAAAACTTTCAGACCCGCTCAGCCCGTCATTCATTCCCGCCGCAGCGCCAATGCGCGTTTGCAGGGAGGCGGCTTCTGCTCCCCAATATTGCACAAGGGTATAGTTGGCGTTAATAACTCCTTCTCCCCAGTCCCCACCCGGAAGCACTTTCCACTCTATAAACGGATAATAAATACCCTGCACGGCGGTTTGTTTGCCCCCGGGGGCCGCCCGCTGCAAATTATACGTAACATCCGCCCCCACCAAAATATTTAAATTTTTTTCAATATTCTTTAATCCGTCCGCATACAGGCGCCACCAGCCGCCGCCCGCCTGCCCGCGTACGTAGCGGCGGTGCTGCAAACGCAGCTGATGCTGGGATGCACCCGCCCCGGCCTGATAAGCCTGTGCATAAGCGCAGTCCAGCGGCAGACTCAAGACAAAAAACAGCAAAAAACAAAATGTAAATTTTTTCATTCTAATAAAGCCTAGCATTAACACCCGCACCGCGCAAGATTTTAAACGGGTTAGCACGGCCCGGCCCGGGAATAAGATATAATAAATAAACAGCTTGTATGGTTTTGCGGCGCGGATACGCTGCCGCCCTTATCAACATACATAAACAAGGAGTTCCTATGCAAATTACCTTTTATATTTTAGCCGCACTGGCCGTTACGGCCGCCGCATTCTTTGCGGGGTACAAACTGGGGGGAAAGCCTACCGAGGAGGCCGCGCAAAACGCCGTAAAAGCCGGGTTATATGACGAGGAAAAAGCCAAATCCGCCCGGCTGGAGGAAGAATTAAACGCCCAGCGTGCCTCTCTGCGCCAAAGTGAACTGGCCAAGGCCGATTTGGACGCCCGCGCCGACGCCCTGCAAGATTCCATCAACAAACAAAAAGAATTTTTTGAAAAAATCCAGGGGGAAACCAAAAACGCCATTAAAACCATGGCGGCCGACGCCCTAAAAGAACAGCGCACCGAACTGATTAACAAAAATACAGACCTTTACGCCCCGCTAAAACAAAAACTGGATGAATTTACCAAACAAATTGGGGATTTGCGCAATGAAAGCACCTCCCGCCACGGGGATTTAAAACACGCGCTGGAGCAAACCCGCCAAATGAACGACGCCCTGGCCAAAGAAGCCAAAGATTTAACCGAAGCCCTCAAAAACCCCAAAATGCAGGGCAACTGGGGGGAAATGATTTTGGAAAACGTCCTCACCTCCGCCGGCCTGGCCGAAGGCAAAGATTATGAAAAACAGGCCTTCCTGCGCGGGGAAGACAATTCCCGCAATTATCCGGATTTTTTAATACACCTTCCCCAGGGCAGAACGGTGGTTATTGATTCCAAAATGTCTTTGGTCAATTATAAAAACTGGGCCGTAGCCACGGACGAAGCCGAAAAGGACCGCTTTTTAAAAGCCCACGTAAAAGACGTACGCGCCCATATTGACGAACTGGCCGCCAAAGAATACCAAAACCTGCTGAAAGACCGGGGGCTGGATTTTGTATTTATGTTTATCCCCATAGAATATGCCTACTTTGCCGCCCTGCAGGCGGACCCGCAGCTTAACGAATACGCCCGCCAGAAAGGTGTTTCCGTGGTAACGGCTTCCAACCTGTTTGCCGTAATGCAGGTGGTAGAAAACCTGTGGCGTATGGAACGCACCAATAAAAATATGGATAAAATTTTGGCACTGGGCGCGGAAATGCACCAGCGCGTAAGCCGCTTTGTAACCCGTATGGAAGACATAAACACCAAACTGCAGGCCACGCGTAAATCGTATGACGACGCGATGACCTCCCTTACCGGCAATGTGGGCATTATTAAATCGGCCGTTAAGCTGGAGGAAATGCAAATAAAACACGCGCGCAGCCTGGCGGGCGCGTTAAATGACACGGCCCCGCTGCTTACGCAAGAAAATAACACGCAAAAACCGGAAAATTTATAAAATATATCAAACTAAAATAATAGGAGATAGATACATGAAAAAACTGTTATGCTTAAGCGTATTGGCCGCCTTGTGCGTTACGGGATGTGCCTCCACGGGAACGTCCTCCACGGCGTCTTCTGCCAATCAAATGTTAACGCTGGATGAAGCCCTGCAAAAATCGGCCGAAACCCGCCAAAAACTGCAGCAGGCCAAAGAATCTTACGAAGCTGCCAAAGCTGCCGCCAACAGCTCTGCCGCCAGCACCGCTACCGATTTAGGCAAAGCCGCCCTGCAACAAAAAGTAGACGATGCCAAAGCCAAAATTGAAGCAGAAAAAGAAGCCTGGAAAGAAGCCCTTAATTAGTTCTTCTTTATACTAAACAAAGCCCCCGTTTTATAATAAAACGGGGGCTTTTTGTATGCACCAATGCCGGGGGGACAAAGTGTTTTTTCTTATTCATAAACCGCAAAACAAAGGTACGCCGGGCAACCGGAAAAACTGCGCTTTGGCAACCCCTTAAGGTATACAATAAAAAACCCCGCTTTATGCGGGGTTTTTTATTAGTCTTCCAATTCTTCCGGCGGTGGCGGAGGGAGAAGCATTTCATCCTCATGCGGAGGGAAAGGTCTGTCCTCGCCTCTGGCGGCTTTTGGCCCTTTGGCATGGCGTTTGGGGCCGGCTTTTTTGCCCGGAACTTTATGGCCGGGGGGCGGCGGAGGCAAAAGTTTATCGTGAAATAAAACCTTCAGGTCGCCGTCATCTTCAATTACTGCTTGGGTTTTTTCTTCCACCCAGGCGGATTTAGCTTCCGGCTTTTTGGCCTCGGCCAATTCGTTTTCCATTCTGTTTAAACGCTCTTGAAAGTTATTTAACATTTCTTGTTTAAACTTAAATTGGTCATCACGTATTTGCCCCACCAATTCAGCCAGTTCGGCTTTGGCTTTTTCTGCCTTTTTGCTGCCGGGTTTGGCTTTTTTGTATTCTTTAACCAGTTTTTCCACCTGTTCGCTGGTTTTTTTGAATTGTTCGTCACGCTCTTTGCGGATCTTGCGCAATTCTTCGCGTTTGGCTTGATCCGGGCCGGCTTTCATTTCCCGGCGTTGTTTAGGGGAAGGATTTTCTCCTTTGGCAGAATCGTCCCCCGCAAATGCCGGCGCAAATAAGCTAAGCGCAAGCATCATTACCATCCATTTTTTCATGTAGTCCTCCTTAGAAGTCTGCTTCCAGTTGCGCCAGGTCAGACGCAAAAATTTGGTATTCTTCATCCAAATTATTTGCCATATAGGCAATTACTTCCTGGCTGTCATACCCGGGGCGGTGTTCCATTATCCATCCGCCTGTAAACAGCCCCACCGCCAGAACAGCCACAAAAACGCCGCTCCACAACGGTTTAAGCCCTGCCAGCCAGCTTTTGGCCGGGGACCGGCGGGTGGTTTTGGCAAAAACAGCGTCCACCAACTCCGCCGGTGCCGCAGGCGCAAGTAGGGCAGCCTGCTGGGCTTGCACAAATTTTAACTCCGCGCGGCAATGGGCACACTGCGCTAAATGCCGGCGGAAAGAAACTCTTTCCTCTTCAGGCAGCTCTCCATAAGCATATAACATTACCTTATCGCACGGTTTCATATACAACCTCTCTGTTTTTCTTAAGTAAAATACTTTGTAACTTTTTTATTGCCCGGTGGCTGGTGACCAGCACCGTTCCCAACGGAAGCCCCAGCGTTTGGGCAATATCTTTAAAAGACATATATTGGCGCAAGTAAATAATTTCCCGCTGTTTAGGCGGCAGCGCCTGGGTGGCTTTGCGTATTTCTTTAGCCAGTTCGGCCCGTTCCAATGTTTCCAAGGGCAGCTCTTCCCCTGAGGGGAGAATCTCGTGCAAAGGCTCCTTGCCGTCCTCATCCGTTTGGTCTAAAGAGAACAACGGGTCTTTATCTCTAAAATAATTCAGTACCCGGTTGCGCCCCAACCTAAACAGCCACGCCTTAAATTTACCCTGGGCCTGGTATTTTTGTGCGTTTTTGTATACGCTCAAAAATACTTCCTGAAACAGGTCCCCCGCGGCGCCTTCGTCCCCCGTCATTACCAATATATATTGATATAACGAGTTTTTATACCGAAGAACTAACTCTTCAAACGCCAATGCGTCCCCCCGAACAAAATCCGCTATCAATTCATCATCCGTTAACGTGTTTCTTTCGTTGGCCATATTTTATAACCCTATCTTTCGTTTTTTTATTACATTATTTTTTTATAGCACATTTAATTATAAAATTTTCTTTGCAGCCTTAAATAAAATTTATATAATTTATAGGTTGTTTTTAAATGAATATATGATAAGGCCCAGGGGGAAAATAGGTCTTTTGTCCCTTGTAGGCGTAAAACATAAAACATATTATATATATATGAAACAAACTACCTTTACGCACAAATGCTTGGCTTACCGTATGCTAATTAGATTTAGCATGCACGTGCGTATGCATCATGCGGTGGTTTGGTAAGTTAGTGTGCTCCGTTTTAATTATTAAACCCCGCTCCGTTTTAAAAACGCGCAGCGGGTTTTTTTATGAATATTTTAAACTATAAGGTAAACAAATAAATGCAAAAAATAATAGCCGTTTTACTCAGTTGGGCTCTGTTAACCGGGGCTGTTTCTCCTTCATTAGCATATGCGCAAAAAGACGCTTGGGCCCAACGCGCACGCGTGCAAAATACTTTGCAACGGGCCGATTTACAGGCCAAACAAAAACGCGTGGTTACCGTGGGTGAAATACGCCAAGCGGCAAAAAACATTTCTCAGCCTGTACAAGATGAATACCAAACCTATAAAGCCGTTTACCTGGAAGTATTAAACGAAATCAAACAACAGGCGCTTTTTAATATGCCCGCCCAGGCTGCCTCTATCCAATCTTCCGTAAAAAACTGGCAGGACGAGACAAAAATCAAAAATGCCTGGAACCGGTTTAAAAACTCGCCTGATTATCAAGCCTGGCAACAAGAAGCCCAAAAACAAACCCTGGCCTATTTAAACACGCTTTCCTCGGCCGCGGTGAAATATGCCCAAAATAAGCCGGCCGCCGGCGCTAAACTGATAGCCGAAACCTTACCCACTTTTGCTGCGGTAGGTGCGGTAAGCCAAGCCAATAAACAGGCTGCCGCCAAAATTTTACGCACGGCGATAAACGCGGGAGCGAAGAGTTGCGGCGGCGTAGGTTTTATCAGCGGCATCAAAGCGCGTTTTGGGCGTGACGGGGACGTAAAAGAACAAGCCAAAGCGTGCCAAGGGGTAATTGAACAAGCCTTGGCGTTAAGCGTATTGGGTGCGGACAGTGAAGGCAAGATTAATGCGGACGCGGAAGCGTTAAGCAACTTATTAGCGCAAGGTTATAACGGGATTATGGGGCCTGCGGTGATTATGAGCGTAAGCCGGGGTCTGCTTGCGATGAACGGGGAGAGAGCATTAACGGCGGAGTTGGTAAA
>CALVGG010000011.1 GCA_944327085.1 uncultured Elusimicrobiales bacterium
CCCTGTAAATACCCTGTTTAACAGGGTATTTTGATACAAAGATTCCAGCATATTGCTACCCAAACTACTTTCTCCGTTTTTAGAAGAGAGCCCGTTTCGTCTAAGAAACGGGCTCTTATTATAAAAAATAAACATTAAATCTAAATTCACAACCCCTCAATAAATACCATTTGCTTGATAAAGAAACAAATATTAACTATATTTTTAATATAAATTAATTATAAAATTATTCAAATTTGTTGTAATTTTATTTACAATGGCTATTAATCTACCTAAATTTGCTTCTTTACAAATTCCATATAAATCGCTTCCTTGTTTATTAGATTTTCTTAATAAAACTACAATATTCTTGGGAGTTATTTTTGGAATTATGGAACTTTTAGGAGTTCTCGGAATTATTATTATTTTATTTACTGGGAATTTTAAGCTATTTGTATTTTACTTACTTGTCATCATCTTGGGTAAAAAACTATTATCGATGGCTCTACTTCCAAGTTTTCTTTTCTCCATACCAGCAACAATAATATCAGAAAAAAATCTATTATACGATTTCTTTCGGTGATATTGGGATTTCTAGCCTATTTATGGATTAGTTTAGTAATGGGTTCTTTCCTTATATATATTTTTTTAGTGTCTCTGGAACTATTAATAAGCCAATCTTTTTTTCTAACATTATGTGCTACTATAACTTCATTTTCAATTGGGAAAGGAATAATGGCTTCTTTGGTAGATCCCAATAATCCTACTCCTGCTGAAATACTAAATATTTGGTTTTATCTTCTTGTTTTATTTATTCTTTATTCTTTATTTATAATTCTATCCCCTTCCCCCACAACAATAGTCAGAGTATTTTTTATTCTCATAATACTTAAAGTCTGCATTGAAACTTGTATTACGTTCATTTTACTTCTTATAAATAAAAATGAGTAAACTAAAAATATTTCTTTATTAATCTTTTAGAATTTACACATTAATTAAGCATTCATTATAGTATCAAGGTTTATCTAACTCCACTTTTATAAATACTATACTTAAAAAAACCGCTTGACTTAAAGTTAACTCCAGCTTTTATAATAAATATATCACCCTATAAGGAGGAAAAACGATGAAAAACTTCGTAACTGTTTTTCTAACCGGTATGTTTATTTTAGGAGGAATAACTATGCTGGAAGCAAAAAAATGGGATAAAACTTTTGCGCAAAGCGATAAAGTAACTATTAAAAAAGTAACGTTTCACAACCGTTACGGCATTACCTTAAAAGGGGATTTATATACCCCCAAAAATATTAAAAAAGGCCAGTTATTGCCCGCCATTGCCATTTCCGGCCCGTTTGGCGCGGTGAAGGAGCAAGCCTCCGGCCTGTATGCACAAACGTTGGCAGAACGGGGTTTTATTACCCTGGCGTTTGACCCTTCCTACACAGGTGAAAGCAAAGGCACGCCGCGCAATGTGGCCTCGCCGGATATCAATACGGAAGATTTCAGCGCCGCGGTGGACTTTTTATCCACCTACAAAAATGTAGACCCCAACAAAATTGGCATTTTAGGCATTTGCGGTTTTGGCGGGTTTGCCTTAAACGCGGCCGCTATAGACACCCGCATAAAAGCTACCGTTACCTCCACCATGTATGATATGACCCGCGTTTCCGCCAAAGGTTATTTTGACGCGATGGACGCCAACGCCCGCTACACCTTAAAAGAACAATTAAACGCCCAACGCACGCAGGATTATAAAAATAAAACCTATGCCCCGGCCCCGGGCCTGCCCGAAAAATTAACCGGCCAGGAGCCCCAGTTCGTGCAAGACTATTGGCACTATTATAAAACGCCCAGAGGCTTCCACAAACGCTCCATTAACTCCAACGGCAACTGGACGGTTACTTCCAGCCTGTCCTTGATTAATCTGCCCATTTTGGCCTATAGCAGTGAAATACGCACCCCGGTGCTGGTCATCCATGGGGAAAAAGCCCACAGCCGTTACTTTAGCGAAGACGCCTTCAAAAAATTAACCGGAGACAATAAACAACTGCTTATTATCCCCGGTGCGTCCCACGTGGATTTGTACGACAATCTGTCCAAAATCCCGTTTGATAAAATTGAAGCGTTTTATAAGGAAAACTTAAAATAAAATGCTGCGGGTTTATTTAAAAGTATTATTAGCCGGTATGCTGTTTGCCGCTGGGAATTTGCTTTCCCCGGCGGCAAGCGGCACCCTGGCGGGGGAAACAGCTACCATGCAAATTAAAATTCAAAACCATACTTTTACGGCCGTGTTGGAAGATAATCCCGCCGCGCAAGCTTTGGCAAACAGCCTGCCGCTGACTGCAAAAATGGAAGATTTAAACGCAAACGAAAAATATTATTATCTTTCCCAGCCGCTCCCCGCGCAGCCGCAGGCCGTGCACCGCATACAAGCCGGGGATATTATGCTCTTCGGCTCGGATTGCCTGGTGCTGTTTTATAAAGATTTTTCCACCCCTTACCGCTACACCCGCCTTGCACGCATACAAAACCCGGGCAATTTGGCTGCCTTGGCGGGGGAAGGGACCGTTAAAGTGGAATTTAAAAAATAATTTTTAATTTTACTTTTTGCCGCGCCCTTCTGTTTTATGTATTTGATAAACATACAAAAATCCCCCGGTTATATGCCGGGGGATTTTTTATTTAATACGGGCAAGTAAAGGTTTATTTTTCTACCAATTTGGAAAAATTGCTGTAAGTTACAAATTTTTCCTCATAGGCAATAAAGGCTTCCTGCAAGATTTTAATGGCGGTTTTTTTGTCAAATATTTTTTCCACCACCACGGTTTTGTTTTCCAGCTTTTTGTAATCTTCAAAAAAGCTCATGGTTTCGGATATTAAGTGCTCGGGCAGCTGTTCCACATCCGTATAGTGGCTTACATTCGGGTCGCCCTGGGCTACGCCGATAATTTTATCGTCCGCCTCGCCGTTATCCAACATGCGCATTACGCCGATAATACGCGCCGGCACAATACACATGGGCACTACTTCCGCCTGGGAAAGAATTAAAATATCCAGCGGGTCTTTATCCTCTCCCAAAGTGCGGGGGATAAAGCCGTAATTGGCCGGATAATATACGGAAGAATAGAGCACTCTGTCCAAGCGCAAAAGGCCGCTGGCTTTGTCCAGCTCGTACTTGGCGCGCGTTCCTTTAGGGATTTCAATAATACCATTTACCACATAAGGCAGTGAGCCTTTATCTCCGGGCGAAACATGGTGCCACGGGTTAAAATTTGCAAACATTTTGTTCCTCTTTTTTCTAATAAGCTATTTATGATTATAGCAATTATGTAAACCTGCTAAAATACACCTGTTGCAATGTTATGGAAAATGTTACAATAAAATGCAGTTTATAATTATTTAACAGGAGAAATGCATGAAAAAAACTTTACTTACTGTACTGACTGTATTGTTTTTTGCGCCCATGGCCTTTGCAGGCAATTGGGGCGCCGGCATTAAAGCCGGTATTGGCGAAAACGACCCTAAAACATTAAATGACGGCTATCATAATGAAATAGGAGACCGGGATTTAACCGAATCTGACGGATTTTTTGGTTTAGAAGCCTTATACGAACATAATTTAACCAATTATGACAAAATCGGCATAAGATTAGGCGTAGATTTCTATGGTGAAAACGAACTGGAAGTAACCTCCCGTTTATTTGATGAAAAAGAAGATGCCACCGAAAATACCTATGCCATTCCGTTAACCGTTTATTATAAGAGAGACAACGGGGTTAAAAACTGGAGCTTTTTTGCCGGGGCCGGTATTACTTACATTCACTCCGAACTGGAATATGAATCGGAAAATTTAATGGGGATGGACAAAGAAGAGTTTTCTATTTCCAAAAGCAAAATCTTCCCGCATATTATGGCCGGTACGGAATACCGCTTTAGCGAATTGTTTGCTTTGGGGTTAGAAGCCAAATATAATTTTTCCGCCAAAACAGAAAAAAATTATGAAGGGCTAAATGTCGTCCTTTCTGACCGCTCCGGCCTTAGCGGTGCGGTAACGGCCCGTTTTTACTTTTAAGTAACCAAACTAAAGCAAAGCCCCCGGTTATGCCGGGGGTTTTTATTTGCGCCATATACGCAATACTCCATATTTGATAAAATTTATATATAGAAACACCTAAGGAGGGGAATATGGAACAGGAATTTATTAATTTTGATAAAGTAGGCATTATCGGCTGTGGTTTTGTGGGGGCGGCCTCGGCCTTTAGTTTAATGCAAAGCGGTTTATTTACCGAAATGGTACTGATTGATACCGACAAAGCCCGCGCCGAAGGCGAAGCGTTGGACATCAGCCACGGGGTTCCTTTTGCCAAACCGATGGAAATTTATGCCGGCGATTATGACGACCTGAAAGATGCCGGACTCATCATCATCACCGCCGGGGCCAACCAAAAACCCGGTGAAACCCGCCTGGATTTGGTAAAAAAGAACATCGCCATTTTTAAATCCATTATACCGGAAATTACCAAACGTAATTTTAAAGGCATTTTGCTTATTGTGGCCAACCCGGTGGATATTTTAACCACCGTGGCCATTAAATTAAGCGGCTACGCGCCAAACCGTGTTTTCGGCTCCGGCACCGTGTTGGACACGGCCCGCTTAAAATACAACCTGGGCCAGCACCTGGATGTAGATAGCCGCAGCGTGCACGCATTTATCATCGGCGAACACGGCGACAGCGAAATTGCCGCCTGGAGCTGCGCCAATGTATCGGGCATTAAGCTGGATAAATTCTGCGAAATGAGAGGACACTTTAACCATAAAGAAGCTACCCAAAAAATTGCCGAAGAGGTTAAAAACAGCGCTTATGAAATCATCGCCCGCAAAAAAGCCACTTATTATGGCATTGCCATGTCCGTCAAACGCATTTGCGAGGCCATTGTGCGTAATGAAAAATCCATCCTGCCCATTTCTTCTTTGATGAATGGGGAATACGGCATCAGCGGTATTGCTTTAAGTATGCCGGCCATTGTAAACCGCAACGGGGTGGAAACCCATGTGCCCCTGCAGCTAAATGATGAAGAAGTAGCCGCTTTGAAAAAATCGGCCGCTACCCTGCAGCAAATTATGGACGAAAACGCCCTGTAAGCGTTTTAACGTATTGCTTTTGCCCGCCCCCAAGCATGGGGGCGGGTTTTTATTTGCATTATTGGGCATAAAAACTTTTATTAATTAATTTATACAAATTAGTATAATTTAGTATAAATTAATTATGAAAAGCTTTTTCTTTGCTTTTTTACTTTTATTATTTTTAACGGGGGGTACAGCCCTTGCGCAAGAAGGGCTCCCCTCGGATGATATTCTAAAACAACAGCTTATAGACCAGTCTATCCGAAACTATTCCGGCCGCTGCCCCTGCCCATATCATACGGACCGCGCCGGCCGCCGCTGCGGCAAAAGAAGTGCCTACTCCCGCCGCGGGGGATATGCCCCTTTATGCTACCCCGCAGACATTACACCCCAAATGCTGGCCGAGGCTAAAAAGAAATTATCGCCCCGGCCGGCCCCACAAACGCCAAACACCCCTGAGGATTTAAATAACGTTTTTAATGGCGTAACTTTAATTAAAGTTATTGACGGAGACACTTTAAAGGTATCTCTTCCGTGCAAAAATGCCGTATTCTGCCAGAATATATCCGTTAGGGTGCGCGGGGTGGATACGCCGGAACTGCGCAGCAAAAACCCGCAAGAGCGCCAAAAAGCCCAAGAGGCAAAGGCTTTTACCATTCAATTTACCCAAAATAAAAACCTGAATTTAACCCACTGCGCACGGGATAAATACTTCCGCCTTTTATGTAATGTAGAGGCAGACGGGGAGGATTTATCTGCCGCCCTGTTAAACGCGGGCTACGCCGCCCCGTATGACGGCGGCACCAAACCCCGGGCTGACTAACCGCCCTCTGCGCAGCCGTTTATTGCCCGCTATACCAGGTGGAACAAAAGGCCCAGCGCATAATAGGCCTTTTGACCCTTTTCCGTTTACCAATCAAGTTATAAAATACTGGTATAATGAGAAAAATTTTAACGGTACTTATATTTGCTTCCCTTTTAGCGCCCCTTCCTGCGGCGGCGCAAAAACCTGTTAAAATGGGTAGTCAAATTGTAAAAAAAATTCAGGATAATACTGCTCAAAAAATAAAATCCGCCTCCATTCCATTAACACCCGCCCCAAATAAAGCCACCGCCGCGGCAATAAAAAAAGTAACGCAAAAAATAAAAGCTAAAAGGCCGGCTCTCTTGTCGCAAAAAGACGGGCACGTGTTTACGGCTGTGGTAGAAGCAGACCCCAACATGCGTTTTTCCGGCACGGTATTTGAAATAGAATATAACGGAAAAAAAGAAATTTACGGCGCTGTTGCCACCCACATCATTCCGTCTGATCCAAAAAATGTGTTTGGCATTCCCCGCTATTTTAACGCTACGGTCTATCTGCCCAAAAACAAAACCCGTGGAAAGATTTCAAAAAACAAGCAGGCCCCTGCCCAAGAAGCAAATGACGCATATGCTAAAGTTACAATCCCTGCGGAAATTGTGGCGGCGTTTCCAGTCAGTACGTTTGATGTGGCTTTGGTCAAATTTTCCGAAGAAGGGGAAAAACTGCTTACTCCTTTTGCTTTGGCGCAGCGCGTGAGAAAGAAAGAAAACCTCCACTCAGTAGGATACAACCACTGGCAGTTTACTTTCATTCCCCAAAGGCATATTCTTAAAAAAACGCCTACCACCATTTATACGTCCATGCCGCTTTCCCATCTGGAACGCGTGGGCATGTGCGGCAGCGCCGTATTAACCCCGCAAAATGAACTGGCGGGCATTCATACCGGAAGCCGCATAGATGCGCCCTTTTCTGATAATGTACCCACCGTGTCTTACGTTACGCCGGCATCTTATCTGCGTTTTTTGGTAAAAGCATATCATAATGGGGGACAAGCAAAGGTGCCGTTTTATTTGGCCCCGGGTCATTTTATAAAACTGGATATTAGTGAATACCCCATTTCTTTTCAGCTGTTGGGGGAAAACAACGAGGTTTTATTTTCTGACAAAGTACATTTTCACTTTCCGCATACGTATCTTAGCCAGTTGCTGAAACAGTTTCCGCAAACCCGTTTTTTGAGTCTGAACACGCACCGGGTAACCTGGGCCAATGACGCAAAAGCCCTGCTGATGACGCCGAACGATCAGCCCCCGTATAGAACCTACTTATATAATGTGCAAACGCGAAAAGCAGTAAACCCCTCGGCAAGCAACCGCAAGAAATAAAAATGCCCTGTTTTTAGCATGGATACCAAAAGGCCCAATAGCCTATAGGTCTTTTGCCCCTTGTGGGGAAATAAGCGCTTATATAAAATAAAGTAATGAACTCCCGTCTACATACAATAAGCATTATTTTTTTTATCAGCTGTTGTGTTTTATTTCCGCAGCCGGGGCAGGCCGTGCCTCAAATAGGGAAAAAATTATTAAGCCTAAAAAATTACGCCACGGGGAAACTGACCCGCAAAAAGGCGTTAAATCCTGGGGCCGTGCAACAGGCCGGCAAACAGCTGCCCGCCCAGCTTACCACCCTGCTTACCCAAAAAACAAGCCAACAGCGCCCGCAAGCCCAAACGGGCAGATTATTCCAAGCTGTTTCCTGTACGGACCCGCGCATCAAATTTTCAGGCGTGGTATTTTACACCTATTACCAAGGCAAAAAAGAAATTTACGGGGCAATGGTAGCGCATGCCGTTCCGTCGGCCAGGGCCGGTATTCCCGGCATTGCGCGGCGGTTTGAAGCCACGTTTTTTCTGCCGGGAGGGGAAAGCCAAAAAATCCCGGCGGAAATTGTGGCTTTTTCACCGGTAAATATGCTGGATTTGGCACTTATCAAATTCCCGGCGCAAGCCGAGCCTTTTTTAAACCCCTATCCTTTAGGCCAATTGGAAAATGAAAAGGAGGTTTTTTCCCTGGGGTATAACGATAAAGGATTATTGCCCGTCTATAACCGCCAAGTGCTGGAAAACCTGCCCTATTCCATACGTACTTCCATGCCCGTGGCAGAAAGCACCGTCCGCCAAGGGTTATGCGGAAGCGCCGTTTTAAACAGCCGGCAGCAACTTATCGGCATTCATACGGGGTCTTCTGTTACGGTAAATGCAGCCACCCGGCAGCCGGTATGCTCTTTTGCCACGCCGGCCCGTTTTTTAAACCTGCTGGTGCAGGCTTACCACAACGGGGGGAAAGCCCAAGTGCCGTTTTATATTGATAACAAACGTTTTATTAAGTTAAATATTGACGAGTATATTGTGTCCTACACACTGTTGGATTCAATAGGCGTCCCCTTGCTGACAAAAGAGGTGGATTTCCACCTTTCCCGCGCCAGCCTGAAAAATCAGCTGCAGTTCTTTCCGCAAACCAAATATTTACTTATTACCACGCACAAACTCTCCTGGGACAAAAACGGCCGCAGTTTGCCCATATCGCTTTTTTATGACGACGCCCCCAAAACCACCTATCTGTATCATTTAAAAAGCGGCAAACAATACAAAATACCCCGTTTTATCCGCCCGCCCAGGCCACTGCGTTTCCAGCAATAAAACAGGCCCAAAGGCCCAAGCGCAAGTGGGCCTTTTGTACCTTGTTTGTCTTCGTAGATGTTGATAGAATAAAAGTAATATGAAACACGGTTTTTGTGTGTTAACTTGTATATGTATGCTGCTGGCGCTTACGGCCCAAGCCAATTCCCCGGTTAAGCTGGGTAAAGCCGTTATAAAAGCCGCCTCCAAATCCTCCGGCAGCCGGGAGGCTTCCGCCCTTTTAAGCCAAATACAAAAACAAATATCCGCCCAGGCCAATCCCGTGCAAAAAAACGAGGGAGCCCAAACAGCCCTTAACAATGCATTAAACCGCCGCATACAGCAAGCCCAGCCGCGCTCGGTGCCCCAAAAGGACGGGCACATATTTATAGCCAGTGCCGATATTGACCCGGACTTTCGCTTCTCCGGCACCGTGTTTCAAATAGCATACAACGGCAAAAAAGAGGTTTACGGCGTTATTGCCACCCATGCCATTACCTCTGACCCTAACGACCCGTTTGGCCTTATGCGCCGTTTTAAGGCCACTGTTTACCTGCCGGGCGATCAAACACCGCATGTGCTAACGGCCGAAGTGGTGGCCTCCTTCCCGGTAAGAACGCTTGATATTTCCCTGGTAAAATTTAATGCAGAGGGGGAAAAACTGCTTACGCCTTACCGGTTGGGGCATATCGGCAAAGATAAGGTGCTGCAATCCGTAGGGTACACGCATTGGGGGTTTTCGTTCATACCCCAACGCCGTATTATTAAACGCACGCCATACACCATTTATACGTCCATGCCGCTTTCACACACGGAACGTGCAGGCATGTGCGGCAGCGCCCTGCTAAACAGCAAAGCCCAACTGGTGGGCATACATACCGGCACTACAGAAACGCCTTCCATCACCAGAACCAAACAAACCGTTTCTTTTGCAGCGTCCGCCGCTTATTTAAAGTATCTGGTGGCGGCCTATCACCAGGGCGGAAATATGCAATTTCCGTTTTATGTGGCACCGCATCATTTTATTACATTAAACATTAACGAATACCCCACGTTTTTCCGCCTGTTGGACGGCAACGGCAAAGTATTGAAAGGGGAGGCAGTTTCCTTTCATTTTCCGCACAAACATTTTAAAACCTTATTAAAGCAATACCCGCAAGCCAAATTTTTGCAATTAAACACCCAGCAAATCCATTGGAATGAAACCGGCACCGCCCTGGAGCCGGCCGATCCCTTTCAGGACGAGTACACAACCTACCTGTATGATTTAGAACACCGGCAAGTGGTAAGCACCACCCGCAACCCGCCTGTATTTCAAGACAAATAAGCCTATTTGTTTTCTCTTTCTACGGAAGAGTATTTAAAAATATTTGCCTGGGGCTGGAGTAAATACCAACTTTCATAAACCCGCGCGCATATCGTATACTATATACGCAGTATATCTGCCCTGTTTTACAGGCAACATATAAACAGGAGGGTTTAAATGAAAGCATCAGCATTAACCGTTTTGGCGGCAGTTTCCGCCTGCTGTTTGGCGGCTTGTGCATCCAACCATAAAACCGTTACCCGGCAAGAACTGCTTAACCTGGCCAAAGGGCACGATTTGGTGGCCGTCTTTCCGGACGGGCATATAGAAACTTATAACGGCCGCGGGCTGGGCCCGTTAATTACCCATTTGCAAAAAGGAGATTTGAAAGATGCGCAAATGTACGATAAAGTAACCGGGCGTGCCTCGGCCTTATTGCTGGCATACGGCGGGGCCAAAAGCCTGCATACGGGTATGCTTTCGCAAGAAGCGATACCGATACTGGAAAAATATCATATTACTTACACATATGATAAACAAGTGCCATATATTTTAAACCGCTCTAAAACCGGCTCCTGCCCTATGGAAACCGTCGCCCGCCCGCTGTGGGACGCTCAACAGGCTTACCCCATATTAAAAGCCGGGTTTGAAAAACTAACCGGCAGCGGCTATTCCGGCCAATAATTTATACCCCGGCCACCAGCCGGGGTTTTTATGTCAAAATACCACCCACCCTTTATCTTGGGATACCAACAACCGCGCCCTGCCCATGCTGTCCTTTTTTGAAGAGGACGTCCCCAAAACCACTTATCTGTACAATTTGCGCACGGGCAAACAATATAAACTGCCGGCCTTTATCCATCCGCCCAAACCCCGGCGGCCTTATGAATTCTAATCACTAAAAAGCTTTCCCTGTGGGGAAGATAAAATTGTTACAATATCCAAAAACAAGGATTTTTGAATATGACTTACAATTTTGATACCCCCGTAAACCGTGAAGGGACATTCTCTTTAAAATGGGACGCAGCCGGCCCGGATACCCTGCCCATGTGGGTAGCGGATATGGACTTTAAAACCGCCCCCGCCATTACCGAGGCGCTCATCAAACGCGCCGCCCACGGCATTTTTGGCTATACCAAAACCCCGCAAGCCTACTATGACGCCATCACCGCTTGGTTTGCACGCCGCCACAACTGGCAAATACAGCCTAACTGGATACTCACCGCGCCCGGCGTGGTGCCTGCTTTAAGTGCCATCATCCAAGCGCTTACGCAGGAGGGGGACAAAATTATCCTGCAAACCCCGGTTTATAATTGCTTTTTTTCCTGCATCAAAGACAATCAGCGCCAAATACTCCCCAATCCCTTAATCTATAAAAACCAAACCTATTATATGGATTTTGAGGATTTGGAACAAAAAGCCGCGCAACCAGGCGTAAAGTTCCTGCTGTTATGCAACCCGCATAACCCGGCCGGGCGCGTGTGGACGCGTGAAGAGCTGTTAAAAGCGGCGGAAATTTGCCTGCGCCACGGGGTAAAAATAATTGCCGATGAAATACATGGGGAATTAGTATCCCCCGGGTACACGTATATTCCTTTTGCCTCCCTGGGCCAAGAAATTGCCCAGCACACCATTACCTGCACCTCCGCCAGTAAGGCTTTTAATATTGCCGGCCTGCAGGCGGCCAATATTGTAATTGAGGACGAAGCCCTACGCCAAGCAACGGAACAGCGTTTAAAAACCAATGAAATTTCCGCCCTGGGGGTTTTTGGGGTGGAGGCTACCATCGCCGCCTATACCCAGGGGGAAGACTGGCTCAACCAACTAAACGCCTATATACACCAAAACGCCGTATTTTTGGAACAATACTTTTTAAACCATATGCCTTTTTTGCCGGTTACCCGTTTGGAAGGCACTTATTTGGTGTGGGTAAACTGCCAGGCCTTGGGGATGAGCTCCGCCCAGCTATCCAACAAAATGCGCACGGAAGGCAAAATTCTTGTGAACCCCGGCCATCTATACGGCACGGAAGGCAACGGCTTTATCCGCTTAAACATTGCCTGCCCGCAAGCCCTGTTAAAAGACGGGTTGGACCGCTTTTACCAAGTAATTAAAAACCTGCAACAAATCTAACTGCCGGCATTTAGGCCGCTTTGAAAGCTTAGCTTGGCGGCCTAAGCGCTAAAATGGCAAAATATAAAAATAACTATGTGGGCTTTTATAAAATCTATCTATAAAACATACACCCCCGCGCAAAAACGCGTGGCGTTTTTTTGCGGGGTTTTGCTACTGGGCATGCTGGCGGCCCTAAGTGTAATGGGCGTTAATTTATTAATGGCTAAGGCCTATTTTCCCAATATTACTTTTTTGTTTGACCCGCGCTACCGCTTTAGCGATTTTTATGACGTGGCTGAATTTACCAAACTGGGCCTTAACATATACCACCAACAAGGGCCCAATTATTTTCCTTTCTTTATGGTACTGTTGTTACCCATTAAATACTTAAATTGGCAAGCGGTACTGTGGGGGCTGCAGGCAGCTTTTGTGGGGTTTTATGTATTTTTAACCTACCGCTTAATGCCCAAAATTTCTTATAAAGCCGTGTGGACCGGTATTTTTACTTTATGTTCCTACCCCTTGTGGTTTGTGTTAGACAGGGGAAATGTGGAAATGCTGTTATTTATTGTGCTGGGTTTATTTATTTGGGCCTATAAAGCAGGTAAACTTAAAACCGCCGGCTGCTTGCTGGCACTGGCTATTAATATGAAGCTATACCCGGCCGTTTTTTTGGTGTTGTTTGTGGCGGATAAAAAATATAAAGAGCTTTTCTTTACCTTCTTTTTAAGCGTTGCGTTTTTTGTTACCGGCTTCTGCCTTACCGGAGCGTGGGACGGCTTAGGTGCTAATTTGGAACATTTTACTTTTTATCATCAACAGCGGCCTTTTGGGCTTCAGTTTTCTCACTCTTTAATGAATTTAATACGCGTGCCCGTTTTCCTGCTTTGCGACGGGGGACTGCCCGAAACTTGGGCCCCGGTTACCCATTTTTCCGCCTATGTGGCGGTGCCTTATATGCTGTTTATGTTTGCGCTGTTTGCGCTGATTAGCCTGTATGTTATTTTTATTAATAAAGAGTTTTGGAAAGCGGTGCTTTTGCTTACTTTGGCGGAGGTGGGGTTTCCGTTTGTATCGTCGGACTATACCCTCATCCACCTGGCGGTTCCTATACTGCTTTTATTTAATGCCCGGCCCCAAAACGGCCCCCAAAAAGCGGTGTGTGTTTTGCTGGCCCTGCTGATGATGCCCCTAAACTGGTGGGCGCACACCTATTATATGAGCCACTACGCCATGGTACTAAACGCGGGCAGTATCCTCCGCCCGCTAATCATTATTTTACTATTGGTACTTTTGATGCGAGATTTTACCTTTAAGCGTTTAAAGCAAGGCATGACACATTATTTACAAAGCTTATCCGGCAAAACGGTTTTAAAATAAAAAAACCACTGGGGCAATAATCTTGCTATACTATAAGATGTGTTTTTTAAAAACACATCTTATTTTTTCTTGTACCCGCAAGTTAAAACAAGGAGTATTTATGACAGAAACCATTACCCAAATGGTCACTTGTTTAAATGACCGTTTTTTGGGATATATCCTTATGGCCGCTTTGGTTTTTTGCGGTTTGTACTTTACGCTGGCCACCCGCTTTGTGCAGTTTGCACGCCCGAAAGAAATGTGGCACCTGCTTACGGAACGGGCCGGCTACTCCAAACAAAAGGGTCATATTTCGTCTTTTCAGGCATTTGCCATCAGCACGGCTTCGCGCGTGGGAACGGGCAACATTGCCGGTATTGCCATTGCCATCACCGTGGGCGGCCCCGGCGCCGTGTTTTGGATGTGGATGATTGCCATTATCGGTGCGGCTTCCGCCTTTGCGGAAAGCACTCTTGCGCAAGTATATAAAATAAAAAAAGGAGCCCACTTTATCGGCGGCCCGGCTTATTATATGAAAAACGCCCTCGGCAAACCTTGGATGGGCACCGCCTTTGCCGTTATTATTACGCTTACGTTTGCGTTTGTGTTCAATTCGGTACAGTCTAACACCATTGCCCAGTCTTTGCAAACGTCTTTCCAAATCACGCCGGCCGCGACAGGCCTGGTGCTGGCTTTTTTAACCTGTGCCATTATTTTTGGCGGGTTAAAACGCATTGCCAAATTTTCAGCCGTCATTGTGCCGATATTTGCCTTAGGCTATATTGGCGTTACTTTAATTGTAATGGCTATGAATTGGGAAAAAATACCCGCCGTGCTGGAGCTGATTGTGTCGGACGCGTTTTCCTGGCGCAATGTGGCGGGGGGAACCCTGGGCGCCACCATTATGACGGGCGCGCGCCGCGGGCTGTTTTCCAACGAAGCCGGTATGGGCTCTGCCCCCAACGCGGCCGCCACGGCCAATATTTCCCACCCGGTTCGCCAGGGCTATGTGCAGGCATTTAGCGTATTTGTGGATACGCTGGTTATTTGCAGCTGCACGGCATTTATTGTATTGCTGGCCGATTACCAAAATATGCCTTCGGAAGGCATTGCGCTTACCCAGGCGGCCTTATCGCAAAATTTGGGGCCGCAGTTTGGCAACTGGTTTATATCCATCAGCGTGCTGCTGTTTGCATTTACCTCTATTATAGGCAACTATTATTACGGGCAGGCCAATGTACAATTTTTAACGCACAGCCGCTCGTTTATGGTTATTTTCCGCACGTTAGTGGCATGTATGGTGTATTTAGGCGCCGTGCTGCAAATGAAGCTGGTGTGGAATATGGCCGACTTGTTTATGACCATTATGGCCCTGCTCAACATTACGGCCATTTTACTTCTTAGAAAGCAGGTGCTTGCCGTACTGGCAGATTACCGGCGCCAGCGGGCAGAAGGCATAAAAAACCCGTCCTTCAACCCGCAAAAGGTAGAGGGCATTGCCCATGCCGATGCCTGGCAGGAAGCCAAATAATTTAAAACCCCGGCTTGGCCGGGGCTTTTTTTAGGCAAAAACCACCTTTTACGGGCTTAAAAAAAATTGTATCATATATACAGAAGTAAAAAATCCATGGAGGATGTAACGTATGATTAAAGTAGGTATTAACGGTTTTGGCCGCATCGGTCGTTTCGTATTCCGCGCGGCTCAAGAACGCAAAGACATTGAAATTGTAGGTATTAACGATTTGTGCCCGGTTGACTATTTGGCTTATATGCTCAAATACGACACCATGCACGGCAAATTCAACGGCACCGTAGAAGCTGACGTTGAAAAAAGCGAACTTATTGTAAACGGCAAAAGAATCCGCGTAACCGCCTGCAAAAACCCCGAAGAATTGGCTTGGGATAAAGTAGGTGCCGAATACGTGGTAGAATCCACCGGTTTGTTCCTTACCCAGGAAAAAGCGCAAGCTCACATCAAAGCCGGCGCCAAATACGTCGTTATGTCCGCCCCGTCTAAAGACGCTACCCCGATGTTCGTGGTAGGCGTAAACGAAAAATCTTATGTAAAAGGCACCCAGTTTGTTTCCAACGCTTCCTGCACCACCAACTGCTTGGCTCCTATCGCCAAAGTATTGAACGACAAGTGGGGCATTAAAGACGGTTTGATGACCACCGTACACTCCACC
This sequence comes from uncultured Elusimicrobiales bacterium, assembly GCA_944327085.1. Classification (GTDB taxonomy): domain Bacteria; phylum Elusimicrobiota; class Elusimicrobia; order Elusimicrobiales; family Elusimicrobiaceae; genus Avelusimicrobium. The sequence continues at coordinate 15,552 of CALVGG010000011.1, forward strand.
ACCGCTACCCAGAAAACCGTAGACGGCCCGTCTATGAAAGACTGGAGAGGCGGCCGCGCTGCTTCCGGCAACATTATTCCTTCTTCCACCGGTGCTGCTAAAGCCGTGGGTAAGGTAATTCCGGAACTCAACGGTAAATTGACCGGTATGTCTATGCGCGTACCTACCTTGGACGTGTCCGTGGTAGACTTGACCGTAAACTTGGCCAAACCGGCTAAATACGAAGAAATCTGCGCTGCCATGAAAGAAGCCGCCAACGGCGAACTGAAAGGCATCTTGGGCTATACCGACGAAGCTGTTGTATCTTCTGATTTCCTCGGCTGCCCGTTGACCTCTATCTTCGACGCCAAAGCGGGTATCGCTTTGACCGATACGTTTGTGAAAGTTGTGTCTTGGTACGATAACGAAATCGGCTACTCCAACAAAGTGCTCGATTTGATCGCCCACATGGCTTCCGTAAACAAATAAGCTTTTAGCTTAAGCAAGCGGGCCCGCAAGGGCCCGCTTTTTTGTTGTACTGAAAGGTACAAAAAACCTATAATAACATACGTTGGCAAATGAAGGAGAATAGAATGAAATACTTTTACGTTATTATGGCTTTTTTAATGGCGGCCCCGCTTAACGCCTTAGCCGCCGAACAGCGCTTTGTGCGCGTTACGGCCGACGCCGAGGTAATGGCCCCACCCAACCGCGTTACCATTACGCTGGGTACCCAGCACCAAACCAATAATTTAAAAGACGGCGCCCAAGTGCTTCAAAAAAACATTACCCAAGCGCTGGACTACTGCCGTACCTGGAATATAAAGGATAAAAACATCCAAATTCAAAGTTTAAATATTACCCCTTCCTATTATGGTCCTAACGGAAAAAGAACCGATAAACCTTATTATATGCTTTCTCAGTCTTTTTCCATCACGCTGGAAGATTTAACCCAATACGAAAATTTACTTTACGGCTTACTTAAAAACGGCGTGAACCGCGTGCAGGATGTGCGGTTTTACTCCTCCCGTTTAAAAGACTACCGCAATGAAGCCCGCACCCTGGCCATGCAAAACGCCCGGGAAAAGGCCTCCCTGCTGGCCCAGCAGGAAAAAGCCAAACTGGGCAAGGTAACGTCTATCGTGGAGGAACGCCCTTCCGACATCTATGGGGTTTCCAATATTAGCCAAAACTCTTACTTTAACACTTCCGCCGGGGCACCTGTGGCGGGGGTTATACCCGTGCGGGCGGAAGTAACCGTACAATATGAATTAAAATAAGGAGCCTTGTTATGTTAAAAAAATATTTATTTGTATTAGCAGCCTTTTCTTTGGCGGCCTGCGCCACCCAAAACACCATTACCGGTTCTTGGGTGCAGCCCATACCCGGCATGTCTAACCAAAAGCAAGGTATGATGTTGGAAGAAGGGGGGAAGGCCTCTTCCGTAAATATGGCAACCTTGTTGTATGAAAGCTGGGAGAAAAAAGGCAACACCTTAGTTCTAAACGGTAAAAGCGTAGGCAATGGGCAAACCATTCCGTTTACGGAAAAATACACCATTAAAAATTTAGATAATAAAAACCTTACGCTTGTTTCCGAACACGGGGCCGTATTTCATTATTCCCGTCCATAAACCCGGTATATTTATTAGTAAAAACCCGGGGCAAAACCCCGGGTTTTTATTTCTGGGTCAAAGGACCTGCAAAAAAAATAGGACCAATGGCCCTTGTAAAAATAAGATATAATTCATAAATTAATAGTAACGTTTTATTAAGGCGTAATGTGGAATATGAAAAAAACATTGTTTAAAAAAGTTATATGCAGTTTAACACTCCTGCCGGTGGCAACCAGCGCGTTTGCCCTTTCTTTTAATTTGCAGGAGTCTTATCCCGTAGGGCGGGCTATTACTAATAAGGTGGAAATTTACCGTGCAGCCTATGCCGTAATGGAAGGATATAACAACCATGTACGCCAAATGAAACAAGAAAACAAACAAATGGAAATTGCAAAATCTTTTGCAGCCATCACCACGGTGGGAGTATTAAATATTCCGTTCCGTTTTCCCATTAACAAACAGGAAAAAGAAATGCGGGACCATTTGTTTAAAATATCTAGCTATTTGGTGAAGAACCAAAACACTTATAGCAAAATTCGCCCGGACGCTGCATTTTGCGCATTTCAAAACGCACTGTATTTGTATCCGTCCGTAAAGTTTCAAAAGCTAGAATTAGATGAAACCCGCCGGGAAAAAATTGCTTATCGTGCCATGCGCATGTGCCCGGATAAATTAAAAAGATGGCGTTAGTGTTTGCCTAAACATATTATTTTATATACCCCGGCAAACTAAAAAGCCGGGGTTTTTTTATAAGAACTGTTTTTTAAATTAAAAAGGATTATACTATAACTATGAAAACATTGATACTGACAATAACTGCTATACTTCTGATACCGCAAGCCGCTTTGGCCCAAAAATCAAAAGGCGTCATCAAAGCGGCAGAGGCCATTGTAATAAAAACCGGGGAAACTGCGGCCACAAAAGCCACCGCCGCGGCGGGAATATTCTCTAAACAATTAGAAAACAGCATTGCTTCTAAACAAAAAGAGATGGCGGAAACTGCCCAACAACGCCAAGAGAAGGAAGATGCCCTTCTGCGCGGGCGGTTATTGGGGGAAAAGGCTTTCCCTAATTCTATGGTTTTGCGCAAAAACCAAAAGGCAGCGCAGCACCAGGCCCAAGCCGTATCCAATAAAGAGAAGGCTCTGCGTCTGATTCCGGCCCAACGCCTGGCAAAAGAAAAACGCCGCTTAAATATTCCTTTGGCCAAACAGTTATTGCTGACCCATAAAGAGGATATCATTAAACATTATTCTTTAACGGATGATTATCTGGAAGGCTACTATCTGCGCCGCATTTACCCGTATATGGATAAGCCGTCTTTCTTGCCGGAAAAGAACGGCCACTTATACCGCGGGGTATTTATGACGGTGGACGAGTTAAACGCCACCTTGCAAAACGGATTTTTAACCTCTATGAACACCTGGAACGTGGGCGCAAAAAACAGAGGAGACAAATTTATCAGTTTTTCGTCTTCCACCGGGGAAGCTATGTCCTATATCTTTCAAGGTACGGGCAACGCCGCCCACCCCAAAGGCATTGGGGTAGTGTTTGAGGTAGAAAAAGATATAGACGGGCTGGAATTTTGGCAAGACGCCAAATTAAATTCCACCAACACCATTTATCATTGCTATAAAAATGTGCCGCCCAGCAAAATACGCAATGTATATGTGTTTGGGCAATACGGGTTGGAAAATTTGGCGGAAATTTTTATAAAAGCACGCCGCAACGCCCTGCCCAGCCGGGACAGATGGATACATGATTTTGACAGCCGCTTCCTGCGTTAATTAAAAAAGCCCCTTTTAAAGGGGCTTTTTTATTGGAATACAACTGAAACTCACTTATATTTATAGCCGAAAAATACCACTGGCATGCGGAAAATAGGGCTTATATTGCTTTATGTGTAGGCCATACATAATGCCCCCTTTAACAAAAACCCCGCCTAAAAGGCGGGGTTGTATTCTGTGCGTTTTATTATTCTGCTTTTACAAAAATATGGCTAAAAGAAAGTGCCACCCCTATATACACATTCTGGCCGCGCGGGGCAATATATTTGCCTTGTGCGGTATAGAAGTTAATAAAGGGCGCCACCGATAAATTTTGAAACAATTGCACATCCAGGCGGGCATCCAGCTCCAGTTCATAATCCAAATCGGTTGCCTGGGGGCGGGATTCGTGCAAATAATTGCGCCACATGGCACTAAACTTGGCGGTTACGCCATCCCGCACGGGAGCCTGCAGTTTGATGGAAGCCTCCCAAGCCAGTTTTTCCGAAGACGGGTCATAGGTTTGGTCCGCCTCGCCTACGGCCGCCAAATAGAAATCCTTCACATAGGTGCCGTCAAAAATTTTAACGCCCAGCATACCTCGGTATACCTTACGGCGGGGGGCATTGTCCACACGGGTAAATTCCGTTTCATACCCCACATTGGCAAAAGGCCCGGCCTCAAACCCGCCCAGCCAGTTATTTACCTTCCATAAACGTTGGGTATAACCGGTGGTAAAGGCAATTTTATCGGCACTTTCGTTGGTCAGGTTTTCTCCGTCCACCGGGCGGATGCGTGTTTTGCCGTAATCCATTTCCAGCACGTTGCTCCACAGCCAATTATTAAAATAATAATTGCCCAAGGCGTGCAGCTCGCCGCTTATGGCGGTTTGGGAGTCTGCCGTCAGCCGCGCGTCTGAAAAACCGGCATATTCCTTAGCGTAGCTTACTTCCGTGGATGAGAAGTTAAAGGCCAGCCGGTCCAACTCCACCTGCCAGCCGCGGCTGCTTTGCGCAAAAGCAAAAGCCGGCATCAAAAATAAAACACATAATAAAAGGGATGTTTTTCTCATACGTTTTGAGGCTCTTCCAGTTTAAAACGCAGGCGCAGGCGGCCGGCTTGCCAATCCCACGTAGTAATTTTAAAACGCCCGATTTGGGAGGTATTCTCCACGTGTTTGCCAATACAGGGGCAGGCGTCATAATCACCCACAAACACCACGCGCAGGCTGTCCCCGGCGCCGGCAGGCAGTTTGGAAAGATCGCTTATTTTTTCGGCCTCGCTGCGGGGCATGGTGCGGGCAGTAACCGGCAAATGGCGGGAGATAACCTCGTTCACCTGTGTTTCCACGGCAGTTATCTGTTCCTGCGTGGGGGAGGAAGGCAATTGGTAATCACATTTAGATTTGGTCTTTTCTATATGTGCATTGCGGCTGCGCGGGCAGCCAAACATACGCACCATGGTTTGGTTTAAAATATGTTCCGCGGTGTGCATGGGTTCATAATAATCTTTTTTGGGGGTAAAAACAGGCGTTTCAAGCTCGGAAGGTAAATTAGTCATAGTTATATTTTAACGTATTTGAAAGCTTTCTAAAACAGCCCTGCAAAGGGCAATGTGACAAAAAGCCCCTAAAAATAATAAAATATATAGGAAAGGAAAGAAAAATTCTTATCCTCTCCTCAAAAAGTTTGATATTACAAGGAAGAAACTATAATTATGCCAAAAAATACTGACTTTTGCAAAATTGTCGCGACCATCGGGCCCGACACGAGCAATGAAAAATCAATTGAAGCTTTAGTAAAGGCGGGTGTATCCGTTTTCCGCTGCAACTGCAGCCACGGCTCCCTGCCGGAATATCAGGAAAGAGTAACCAACATCCGCAAGATGGAAAAGAAGTATAACTGCACTTTAGGTATTTTGTTTGACTTGCAAGGCCCCAAATTGCGCATTGGCACCTTTAAAGACTACCGCATTAAACTGGCCGAGGGGGATAAATTCCGCCTGGATATGAACCCGGAACCCGGCGATCAAACCCGTGTATGCCTTCCCCACAAAGAAATTTTTGCCGCTATGAAACCCGGCCTGGAACTTTTGCTTAACGACGGCGTAGTTCGCCTGCGCATTGATTCCTGCACCGCCGATACGGCCGACTGCACCGTCATTGCCGGCGGCGAACTTTCCAACAAAAAAGGCGTAAATGTGCCCGGCGTAAAGCTGCCGCTTTCTGCCTTAACCGCCAAAGATAAAGAAGATTTAAAAATTGCCGAAATGTTAGGCGCTGATTTTATCGGTCTGTCCTTTGTACAGGAACCGGAAGATATCATTGAACTGCGCGGTTTGATGAAATCCAAAGCCCACATCATTGCCAAGATTGAAAAACCCTCCGCCATTGAACACTTGCGCGAAATTATCGACTTGGCCGACGTCATCATGGTAGCCCGCGGCGACCTGGGTGTGGAAACCAGCCCGGAACTGGTACCCGTACTGCAGAAAAAGATTGTGTCCGGCTGCCGCAAAGCGGGCAAACCGGTCATCGTAGCTACGCAGATGTTGGAATCTATGGTGCACAACATTATGCCCACCCGCGCGGAAGCTTCCGACGTGGCCACCGCTGTGTATGACGGTGTAGACGCGGTAATGCTCTCTGCCGAAACCGCCCAGGGCGATCACCCGGTTGAAGCCGTAACCACCATGCGCCGCATTATTGAAACCGTAGAAAACGACCACCGCTACCGCAAAGGTCTTTCTTTGTTGGAACGCCGCAACGAAACCACCAAAGAAGGCGCCATTACCGTAGCCGCCGGCGTAGTAGCCACCAATATGGATACCGCTAACGTAATTGTAACGTTTACGGATTCCGGCTCTACCACCTTGCGCGCTTCCCAGCAGAGAAACGGCGGCCTGCCGATTCTTTCTTTAACACCTAACCTCACCACCGCCCGCCAAATGACGGTTGTGTGGGGCGTAACGCCGATTGTGGTGGAAAACCTCCGCAATTTTGACGATATCGCCACGGAAGCCAAAAAAGCCGTGTTGGACCAGAAGCTGGCTCACCCCGGTGACAACATTGTGGTAACGGCTGGTATTCCTTTCGCCCAGAAAGGCACCACCAACCTGCTCTACGTGGTAGCTATCTAATAGCTTTAAAATCCAAAACCCCGGGTTATAACAAACCCGGGGTTTTTTTGTGCCTGTATGCTTGTTTGCCCCATTAAAGCATACCGCGCCCGGCTTGTATACGCCGCCCTTATGCATTGCCCCTTTTATAAAGCCCGCTGTATAGCCAACAAAAACCCGGTTATTGCTTATTAAACCTAAAAAGCCCGCAAAGGCATTTTTCAAATAGCTGTTATTTAGGCAAAAAAGGCCTTTTTTGGCGCGTTTGATAAAGCCCTATATCTTTTTACATATTCTGCTATAAAGGTTTAAATAACCGGGTATATGATTAGTTTAAAACCTAAAGGAGGGGGGGAAATCCGCTAACCCAGCCCGTATTTTGCCCCAACCGGGCAATGTATAGCTTTTTATTTTGGGTAATGCCGGGTTGAACTTTAAAAAAGTACATAAAAAATCCCCGCACTGTTACCAGTACGGGGATTTTGATAAAAACTGCGTTTATTTTTGCAAGCGGTCTAACGTGGATTGCAATTTTTGGATGTCTTCGTCAGAAGCGGAAGGGTTGGCCTTCTTTAAATCCATTCCTTGCAATTCTTTAGCCACTTCAGACAAGCGGTTAAACTGTACCGTGGCACGAGCCTGGTCTTCCCTGTTCGCGTCAAAATACGCATTTAACACACGGTATGCCCGTTCATAGTAATTGGACAGCAAGCTGTAGGTTTCCGCATCACTGTGGCCGGTTTTTACTTGATAAGCCAGCTGTTCAATTTCGTTTATCAATATGGAACCCGCTTCATACAGTTCATGGTTTTTAGGCATGGAGTAGAAGCCTTCCGGTATATAACGCGCCGGGTTGCGGGGGGTTACGCCGTCCTTTTCAAAGAACATTTCCGCAAAAGATTCTATATTCTTCTTTAATTGTACAGACAAGTCATTATTGCGTATCATGGCATTGAACGGAACCACAATTTTGGTGCGCAGCTTGTCTATAGAGGCAGCCACTTCTTTCTCACCCAGCACTTCGCTTAAAGCCTGCAGGCGGTTGTTTAATACTACCATAGAGTTAAACAACCCGGTTACTTTCTGCTCAGAGCTGGCGCCATAAGCCACAATTTTAGAGGCAATATCGTCAATTTCTTTATCCACCGCGTTCCAGCGCATTCTGGCGTTTTTGGCATTAATACCAAAGGTGGCAGCGCTTACTTTGCCGGTGGCAATAGCTTCCGGCGAGACAGACAGCGGTTTTACCAATTCTTTGGCGTCTGCAATTAAGTGGCGGTTCGTCCAGGCCAGCCAGCCGGCTACGGCCGCGGCATAAGCCAACACCAAGCGGCTAAAGGCAATGGAGTGGGATTCCCCGGCCGTACCCACCAAGGAGGTTACCGTATCCAAGAATCCGTTTTGCCACGTAGAGCCTAAAATGGAGGTTAAATCCTGCATTAAGAACACGCCCAATACCGTTACGCCGATACCAATTAACCCGCAGCCGTTCATATAAGAATACAATGCGGCGCCTTTGCTGCTGGCAAATTTTTCGCGGATTTCCAGTTTCTTCTTTTGTTCGGCTTTTTCCTCGGCGGTTAAGTCTTTGCGGGCCTGCAAGTCTAACTTTTGTTTCTTAAAGATGGAAGAAATAAAGTTCTGCATGCGGGCAGCGTCCAACTGGCCGGGAACAGCCGTAGCAGCGTACAAGGCCAATATGGTAGCCAAAGAGAGCAAAGCACCATAACCGTCAGACGGCATAAATATCAGCGCGCCGGTGGCAACAGGCAAAAGCAGCAGGGAAGCACCGGTTAATTGGTCATCCGTTGCTTTGTTGGATTTTACCCACTTGGTGGCCAAACCGCGCACTTTGGTGGTGGTCATCAAGCACAGGGCCGTTAACAACATCCCCAACGCTTTGCCGGCGTCTGCCGCGTCTAAATTCAGGAACGGCATATAGTTCTGCATAAAGGTGCTAAAGGCAGGCCATTCCATTACAACTTTTTTGCCCACTTCGGTTAAAGCCTGGCCCAATACCAGCAAGCTGGCGGCATAGCTGGCGTATACTTTGCTTACGCGGCCGGCAATTTCCTTTACTTCGGGCATTTTTCTAAATTCGCCTTTATACCACTTTTGGTTTTCTTTCTGCAGCTTGGCCATAAACTCAGCTTCGGCCTTGGCTGCGGCAGCTTCCGCCGCACGTTCGGCATCCGTCTTTTTGGCCTCTTCAGCCGCTTTTTTCTGTTCGGCAGAACGGCGGTTTTTGTAAGCTTTTAAGTCCTGTTCAAACACAGGGGTGTTAAAGTATAACAAGGTGGCAATGGTCAACAGTACAATAGCCGCAGGCACCACCACAGACCAGTTCAGCGTTTCACCATGCACTTTTAAGCCGGATACAAACGCCCCAAACGTAAGCAGTGCAATTGCCAAGCGGGAATAGTTCTTATTGTTGGCAAAGTTTAAGTGTGCACCCGTGCGGGCAACCGGGTCTTTATAAAAGTTCAGCAAGGTTTGCGTACTGGTGTTAAGCAAGCTGCCGCCCAGCACCATGGTGGTGGTAGGAATACCCAGGGCTACATAATCCCACCAGGAAGCGTCTTTCGGGAATACGAAGGAGCCGTCCATCCCTAAACCAAAGAAGGAATAGAGAAGCGCCACCAACGCAAACCCATATACGCCCAAAATGGTGGCACTGTGCCCAATGCGGGACATAAAGCCCATCAACTTACCCGCAAAGAACGGGGTGGTATAACCAATACCGCCAAAGGTGTTCACCAACCAAGACCAAGCCCCTTCCAAGGATTTTACCGTATCTTTAAACGGACCGGTTAAAGTCTGGCCGGCATCGTTACCCACAAACAGGGCATGGAAGGTAAGGAACTGTTTTAAAGAGTTGGGTTTATTTAATTCCAGCTCCACATTCAACTTGCCTTTTTGGGTTTCCAGCAAGTTGGCAATGGTCAGCAAGTCCGTAGTGCTGTAGGGAGTATCCACCGCCACCCGCACGGATTTGCGCGGCTGGAAGGAGCGGCTCCAGGGATATTTTTTCCACGGCTGGGAATAGCGGCGGGAATATTTGTTTGCTTCCACCGTTGCTAAATTGCCGCGGGGCATGGCATATTTCCATTTGCCTTCCTCGTCTAACAGCAGCACATAGCCTTCCGGTATGGAAAAACCGATGTTAGAGCTTAACCCCACCAAGGACAGCAACCGGTTATATACACCCGGCATGGTTTTGTAAGACAAAATACCCACAGGGCCGTCACTAATCGTGCCGTCCATATAGCGGTAATAGAAAGGAATGTTGTTTTTATAAAATACTTCCTGCGCATCGCTAAGGAAGTTCCACCAATGCACTCTGCGCAACTGGCCGGTATAGGCGTTATCGTGCGCAAAGGAAGTACCGCGCCAGGTATTTTGAACCAGCGCCATATCCAACTTAGGAGCCGTAGGCACCATACCGGAGTATTGTTCCGTTTGCAACGGCAGTACTTGGGATTCCTCGGCATATGCAGCCTGCACTTTGGCTTCCCAGTCAGTGGTACCCATTAATTGTTTCAACCCGGCAGACAGCGGAACCTGTTGGATGCCATCGTCCACACTGGCAAGGGCCAATTCAAAGGCTTGCAAGTGATACAAGGCCAACAAACGGCTGCCCAATTTGGCACGGTCGCTCACAGAATTTTCAATTAATGTGCGCGTGCGCTGCGGCAGGGCGGCGATATCCTGCGTTAAAAAGCCGCGGTCAAACAAAGCCAAGAGGGCTTTTTCTTTATTTTCGCCGGAAGCCGGGCTGCGCACAATAGCCACTAACGAAGAGGGCAGCGGCGTCTTTTTAGCCAAAATATTCTTGGCAATTTTGTTGGCGGCGGAGGGGGATAACTCGTCTCTGCCGTTATCTAAAAATTTCGCTCTAAGCCATTTAACCAGGGAGTTGTCTTTTAAAGACACGGCGGCAAAGGCGCGGTTTTGTTTTAAGTCTATAGCCGCGTTGCTTGCTTCCATCGCTCCCACTACTTCAGGCGTTA
>CALVGG010000012.1 GCA_944327085.1 uncultured Elusimicrobiales bacterium
TTAAAGTAGTAGCTAGTAGAGAGAGGGCTAGGCCCGTATTGAGAAAAACCCCCGGCTACGCCGGGGGATATTTATTTTACTGTTAAGATTTATTACATTTGCCCTTGGGCGGCCTGATCGTAAGGAACAGGGGCGTAGGGGTCATAACTGGCGGCCGCGTTGATAGCGTCTTGCGCGGAGCCTGCCACTTGGTTGTAGGTGTTTTGGGCTGCCGTCATTTGGTCATTGGCAAAATCAGCCGTTTGGGTATAGGCATTTTGCACGGCGGCGGCTTGGTCCTCCACCGCTTGATTGACGTTTTGCCCCACTGCTTGAGCCTGTTGTTGTACGGCTTGCACTTTTTCAGCCGCTTTGGCCTTTGCTTTGGCTGCTTTGGTGCGGGCCGCTTTGCGGGCTTTGGCCTGTTGGGCGGCCGCTTCGGCTTCGGCGGCTTGAATTTCGGCCGCAATGTCGGCTGCGGTTACTTCCACCGTGTCTTGGGCGGTTTGTTGCAGCTCTTGGGCTTCATCCGCCAATACGGAAGGCTCCAGCTTATCTTGCGTTTCGGCCAATTTTTCTTCCACCGCTTCATTAATGGCGGCTTCTTTTTGGGCTTTGGCCGCTTCCAACTGGCGTTGCAGTTTGGCTATTTCTTCGTCGGTTTCGCTAATGCCTAATTCCTGCTCTACTTGTTCACGAAGTTGTTCGCGCACGGCGTCCGGGCCGGAGGAGGCTTGTTCTTCCAATGCTTTTACGGCCGCTTCCTGTTGGGCCAATTGTTCTTCCAGGGCGGCAATTTCAGCCGCTTTTTGGCCTAAAATGTTTTGCCCGTCTACTTCTTGCTTTCTAATATTTAATACGGAGGCCGCCGGAGTGCCGGCTAAATATTCGTCAGCCAGTTCAAAAACAGTTTGATTGTCTTTATTCACAGCCCACAAATCCGCATTTTCCTTTAACAATACCAACACGGCCTTTTGATTTTTTTCTTTTGCAGCCAACATAATAGCCGTATTGCCGTTATTGTCGCGCAGGTTTAAATCCGTATTTTTGGATTTGGCCAAAATGGTAGCAGTTTTTCCGCTTTGGTCTTGCGCGCTGTACATCAGGGCGGTGTTGCCTAAATCGTCAAAAGCGTTTAAATCAGTTTTTTTTTCACCTTCTAAAATTTCCACAAATTCCGGCTTTTGCTGGCGCACGGCCGTCATCAGCACGGTTTTGCCGGTAGCGTCTTTGGCGTTTACGTCGGCTCCTAAAGAAATCAATTTGCGGAAAGTATCCGGTTTGTTGGTTTCCATGGCGTAAAACAACGGGGTGCGTCCGCCCGCGTCGCGCACATTGATGTTGGCCCCTTTCTTTACCAGGTAAGACACCACATCATCTTGCCCTTCGGCCGCGGCGGCCGCTAAAGGAGATATGCCGTTAACGGCATTTTTATAATTAATCATAGCGCCGTTTTCCACCAGTTCTTTTACGTTGCCCAAGGCTCCCGCTTGTGCGGCATAGATAAGCGGCGTATTGCCGGTAATATCAGGCAAGTTGGTAGCTTTGGCGTTTAACTGAATTAAACTGCGGATTAATTTGGGGTTTTCTTTTGCGGCGGCATGCAAAAGGGCGGTTTTGCCCAAGTCGTCCTTAGCGGTAACGTTGGCGCCGTGGGCAATTAAGTAGGCCACCACTTCATCATTCCCGGCGGCAGCGGCGGCAATAAGCGGGGTGACGCCATAGCTGGATACATCGTTTACTTTTGCGTCCCCTTCTTCCACCAGCATTTTAATGATGTCCATATTGCCCTTTTCGGCGGCAATAGCCAGCGGTGTAATGCCCGCATAGTTGCGTTCATTCACGTTTACGTTGGCAAACAGCAAAATGCGCACGCGGTCAGCATCGCCTGTTTTTACCGCACGGATTAAAGACGTGTCATATACAAATTTGGTTTTGGCTCTTTCCCGTTTGCCCAAAGTGGTGCTGGCATATTCTTTCTTTTGGGCGCCAAATACGGTTCCGCGGTAAATGTCTCCGGGAACTTCTTCTGTAACTTTAGCGGCCAATGATTCTGTGCCGGACGGCTGGGCCGCGGACCCTGTATCGCCTTCATTCGCTTGGCAAAAGGCCGGGGCGGATAAAAGCGTTAAGACAAAAAGCATATATAATTTTTTCATTATAGTAATCCTCCGGTACATATATTATACAAATAGGAAAGGTTTTTTTTACAAGAATTATTTAAAAATGCCAAAAACAGACTGGGGTAACCTGTAACCATTAGCTTAAAATAAATAATTATTTTTTCAAGATTTTTAATAAAAAACTTGCTTTTTTTTGTTAAGCTTGTTATTATATTAGTAGATATTTTAAACAGATTTTATCCCCCAGAACCTTCGATTTACCCCCCGAACGGTTCTGAACAAAGCACCGGGTACATCCCCCGGTGCTTTTATTATGTAAAAAAAACCGCAGCTTTGGGCTGCGGTTTTTTTGTTTTAAATACAAGTTATTTGGCAATGGCGCTTACCGGGCAGGTAGAAGCACAAGAGCCGCATTCAATGCAGGCGGATTCGTTGATTGCTCTTTTGCCGTTTTGTTCGGAAATAGCGCTCACGGGGCAGGCGGATTCGCAAGCACCGCAGTTAATGCAAACATCCGGATTTACTTTATAAGCCATGGTTTATTTCTCCTAAATTTAAATTACAGATCTGTAAGTCTTGCCTATTTATTATACAAAATATGTTTTTAAAAATCAGTGCGGGTTTATGCGTTTATTCCGTGCGGCAATTATGCTATGATTATAAAAAGATATATTTTAACAGGAGGGTTTATGCGTTTAAAAAAACAAGGTTTTACTTTAATTGAGTTATTGGTAGTGGTGTTAATTATTGGTATTTTAACGGCGGTAGGCGTGCCCCAATATTTAAAAGCAGTGGAAAAAGCCCGCGCGGCCGAAGCCATGCAGTTAATGGGTGTGTTAAAAGATTCTATGGCCATTTGTTTTTCCGTTTATCAAACCCAGTATGAAACCAAATGTACCTTTACCAATTTGGAAGCCAACATTTCCGGCGCCACCGCCGAAGAAATTTTGACTGACAGTTTTAGAATTACCCGTTTGCCGGGCGATGCCGATTCTTATTACGGCTTTAAATTTGAGCGCAATAACAGCGCAAAAGATTATTCCATTATCGGCAAAAAACGCCGCAGTGACGGCAGCTTTATACGCAACTGCGTCCCCAATACCGAAAAAGGCAAAGCACTTTGCCGCGTGGTGGCCGGGCGCAATTACGCCACGGAAGACGGATTCTAATTGGTGCTTATTGTTTTAAAACCCGGCCCCGTCAAATAAACGGGCCGGGCTTTTTCTTGCCTATGGGGGCGTGTAATGCTATAATAAAAGTAAGGATAAGCTAACTTTAAACAAAATATTATGCAAAAAGATTTTACCCGTAACCTTCAACAATTAAAACCGGGCAACAGTGCCCAAATACAGTCCATTGATTTGGATGACAAAACGGCCGATAAACTGGCCGCTATGGGCCTTGTAAAAGGCCAGTTTATTACCCGTCTGCCCGGCAGAAGCCCGGTGGTGGTAAGCGTATCCGGCACCGAGGTGGCCATCGGGCGCGAAACAGCCAAAAAAATTATAGTTACCGCCAAGAAGAATACATTTCTTTTGGCGGGCAACCCCAATGTGGGAAAGAGCTTAATTTTTTCCCGCTTAACGGGGATAGGCATTATTTCTTCCAACTTTCCCGGTACCACGGTGGGGCTTAATTACGGGCAAACCGTGTTTGACGGGGAATCCTACGACATTATTGATATACCGGGCCTGTACCGTTTGGAAGAGGAATGGGTAATTGAAGGCAAAAAACACAATTTGTTTAAAGAGCTGGATTATGACTTTATTGTATGCGTGGCGGATGCCTCCCATCTGGAGCGCAACCTGTACTTTTTATTGGAAATTATGCAGCTTAAAAAGCCGGTTATCTTGCTGCTTAATAAGTTTGACGAAGCCCAACGCAAAGGGATACAGATAGACGTAAAAGAACTGTCCAAAATTTTGGGCATTGCGGTGATTCCCATGGTGGCCACCACCGGGGAAGGGTTAAAAGAATTGTCTTATCAGGCTTCGCTTTTGTCTAATCAAAAGGTTCCCCCCACTTCTTTCCATGTGCCGCCTACCTCGGAAGGGAAATGGCACGCCATAGGCAAAATCATCAGCAAAGTGCAAACGGTAAAACACAAACATCCTTCTTTTTGGGAACATTTGCAAAATTTTGCCACCACCCCGGTTACGGGTATTCCGCTGGCGTTTGTGGTGCTGATAGCGTCTTTCTTTCTGGTGCGGTTTGTAGGGGAGCATATTATAGATTTTGTTACCCCTTTTTACGATAATTATTATTTCCCCTTTATGCAAAATTTGTTTTCCGGCCTGGGTGAAAACCACTGGCTTACGCACATTCTGGTGGGAGACGGCGGGGAACAATATTTTGGTATTTTAACCGACGGATTAAAAATAGCCCTGGTGGATGTAATGGCCTATGTGTTGGCGTTTTATGCTTTGTTAGGCTTTTTGGGTGATTTGGGCTATTTGCCCCGCCTGGCGGTGTTGCTGGATAGTTTACTGCACAAAATCGGTTTGCACGGCTACGGCGCCATCCCCATTATGTTGGGCTTTGGCTGCAAAGTTCCGGCCGTAATGGGCGTGCGGGTGCTGGAAACCCGGCGGGAGCGTATTATTGCGCTGGCGCTTATTTTGGTGTTGGTGCCGTGTATTTCCCAAACCGCCATGATTATATCCGTGCTGGCGCCGTATGGAATGAAATACCTGCTGATGGTATTTGGCATTCTATTTCTGTGCGGTATCTTATCGGGCACGGTGTTAAATAAATTAATGCGCGGGGAAACGCCGGAATTGTTTATGGAAATCCCCTCCTGGCAGGTGCCTCAGCTGCGGCCTTTGGCCCGCAAATTGTGGATACGCATGAAGGAATACCTGGCCGACGCGCTGCCCTTAATTTTAACCGGCGTGTTTATTGTGGATTTGATGCAGCTTTCCGGCTTAACGGACTGGCTGACGAAGGTATTTCGTTTCCCGGTGGAACATTTGCTTTCCCTTCCGGGTGAAATTACCCCCGTTTTGCTGTTGGGGGTACTGAGAAAGGATGTTTCCATAGCTTTGTTGGAGCCGTATCATCTGTCTGCGGAGCAGTTGGTGGTGTCTTGCATATTTATGACGATGTACCTGCCCTGCGTGGCCACGTTTTTTGTAATGCTGCGCGAAAGCGGCGTGAAAGACACCCTGCGTGTGGTTACGCTTACTTTTGCTTTAGCTACGGCCACGGCCTGGATATTAAGCTTAATTTTGTTATAAATATTTTTTATAAACTGCTTGTAAACCGCCTGTTTTTGCAGGCGGTTTTTTTTATGGGAAACGAATGTAGACTCATGTTTTTAAAAAGGGGAAACGAATGTAGACTCATGTTTTTAAAAAGGGGTTGTTTTGTTTTTTTTTTTTGATATAGTGTTTTTTGTTTCTGTGGATATGGAGGGGTATTGTTTATGATTAAAAACGCAGGATTTACGCTTATAGAGCTGTTAGTGGTAGTGTTAATAATTGGTATTTTGGCGGGTGTGGCTTTACCCCAATATCAAGTGGCGGTAGCCAAGGCGCGTTATGCGGAGTTAATGACCATGGCCCGAAGTATTAAAAACGCGCAGGAAGTATATTATCTGGCCAATGGCAAATACGCCACCCGCTTTGATGAGCTGGATATAGATATGCCGGCCGGGTACACGGGCGATGGCGGCTGGATTGTTTATGAAGACAGCGGAAACCGTTTTGCCCTTTTGCACGGAAGCAACCGGGTTGCGGCCTATAACTATAAATATTTGTGCAATAATTACGAGATTAAGCCAGGTCTGCCGGGGCGGAAAATGCGGGGCGTTCCTGGTGTTATGTAGCCTCCGGCACGGATCACAACTGTAATGCTGATTTAGGTACCAAAGTATGTAAATCTTTAGGGTGGAATTATGACGGCGGTATTTGGTTTCAAAATTAATGATTGGCGCATATTAAACAGCATAAAAAACCCCGCGTGTTTGCGGGGTTTTTAAATTAGGTGTTGTATCCGCCAATGCGGCCCACATCCACCGGTACGGGGATTTCCGCCCCCAGCGGGCCTTCAAAATACATGGTTCCGGTAAGGTGGTAGTCTATGGTGCCGCTGTTCATGCTTACCAGCCCCAATAATTTGCTGCTAAAGGCAGACATAGGCACCGTAATATGCGTTTTGGCGTTATAGGTGGTGTTGGGCGGAATGGAAACCGGTTCCAAATTGATTTTAGACACCGGCGTATCATTCATAGCCAGTTCCCCCTCAAAGCGTTTTAATTGGGCCGGTTCTTTGCGGTTTAAGTTGGTAATGGCAATGGTAATATCAAAAGACAAAGATGTTACATTATAGTCCGATATTTCCACACTTCTTAATGCGTATTTACAGTTGGCCAGTTTGTCCGCTTCCGTTTGGGTGCTGGCGCAGCCGGTAAATAAAAACGCAATACCCAGTAACAAAAATAGTTTTTTCATTCCTCCTCCTTAGGAACCTAATTTAATAAATTGTATAATAAAATGAAACCATTTTGGAGAATTTTATGAACGATATTAAACAAGAACTATATAACCGCTTTGTTAAGTATGTATCTGTAGATACCACCAGTGACCCTTCCCAAAAAACCACCCCCACTACGGCCTCTCAAATGATGTTTGCCAAAATGCTGGCGGACGAAATGCCCTCCCTGGGCTTTACCGATGTGGAAATGGACGAATACGGTTTTGTTACCGCCACCATCGCCGCCAATACCGATGCCCCCGCCCCGGTGGTGGGTTTTTTTGCCCATATGGATACGGTGAGCGATTTTAACGGCAAAGGCATTTGCCCCCAGCTGCACCCCAATTATGACGGCGGCCGCGTGGTGATTAATGAAGAAAAAAAGATGTACCTCTCCCCGGATACCACCCCCAACTTAAAATTATGCCTGGGGCATGATTTGGTCACTTCCGACGGCACCACCATTTTAGGCGGGGACGATAAAATCGGCATTTCCGTTATTATGACTTTTGCCCGCTACTTAAAAGACCACCCGGAAGTGAAACACGGCAAAATACGCGTGGCTTTTACCGTGGATGAGGAAACCGGTACCGGCATTGCTTTTTTTGACGTGAAACGTTTCGGGGCGGATTTTGCCTACACCATAGACGGCGGAACTTTGGGCGAAATTGACTACGGCAATTTTAATGCGGATAAGTTTAAAATTTCCATTGTGGGCAAAAACTGCCACCCCGGCTCTGCCAAAGATTTTATGGCCAACCCCGTTCGCATCGCGGCAGACATTGTTTCTTCCTGGCCGGAAAACCGCCTGCCGGAAACGACTGATAAAGAAGACGGTTTCATCCTGTTTATGGGTATGGAAGGCAACCTGGAGCAAGCCATTTTGCGTGGCATCGTGCGGGACCATGACTTAAATAAATTTGAAGCTTCCAAACAGGAACTGCAGCAAATTATCAACCACAAGCTGGAAAAATACCCCAACGCCAAAATATCGGTTACGTTTACCAAACAATACCGCAATATGCGCGACGTGCTGGAAGCGCATCCCCAGGCGTTAACCGTGCTTAAAAAAGCTTTGTCAGCTGCCGGCGTGGATTATAAATTAGCCCAAGTGCGCGGCGGTACGGACGGCGCCCAGCTTACCTTCCGCGGGTTGCCCACTCCCAATATTTTTGCCGGGTACGAAAACCCCCACGGCCCTTATGAATGGCTGAGTTTGGACTGGACGGAAAAAGTGTTTCATATTATGAAAAACATCGTAACGGAATTGGTAAATAAATAAACTCCGTCCGTTATTTTGCAAGGCCTCTGTGATTACAGAGGCCTTTTTGTATGTTATGAAAACCCCCCGGTTACGCCGGGGGATATTTATTTGTAAAAGCATTCCTCTCGCTTGTTTAGGGTGTTTCTTTCCGTTTAATTGTGTATATATCTTCCGTTTGTGTGGCTTACAATGCAGCTTTAGGCAATCAGGGTAAAATGACGGTTGCGTGGATAAAGGCGTTTTCTGTTTATCTCTTTTCTTGACAAATATACTATTAAATTGGGTTTTATCCCCCAAAATGGCCCGGCAGGCACGTTTTTTTGTGCAGGGAATATTCGGGGCTTAGAGTAAATAAGTTCGCATTGCGGTTCAAAATAAGCAATTGGCGTAAAACCCAAACTTCTTTATTTCCTTTCATCTGTTGTATCAGTTTATATGTGCCGGTTACTGTAAAGAAACGTGGCACAAAGAACGGACGGCAAAAACGGCAGCTGGTAAATAGTTTGCTGGCACGGTTTGCCCGTGTTTTGCATAAAATAAAACCGCTCCTGTCACAGGAGCGGTTTTAACTGATACAAAACAACTTTAGCGAACCGGTCTTTGTTGGGCCGCTGCCGCTTGGCGCGGGGCAGGAGGAACAGCCTGCACAGCCGCTCCCGTTTGGGGCATAGCTTGCTGAGCCGCCGTTCTTTGTTGCGGCATAGCGGCCGGTGCCGTGTTTTGGCCAAACCCTACCGACGTTAACAGGTTTTTAGAGTCGGAAATTGTAGGCTCCAAAGCTTTGGTTACCGTGTTGTAATTAAAGCGGTAAGAAATTTTAAAGCTTTGCGGATTTTCCGGCGGAACTTTGGCCATAATGGAGTAATTGTCCGGGTCTACCGCGGAAGAAATGGTCCATTCAATCATATTGCCCGAGTTCGGGTGGCGGGAAACGATTAATTGTTCCAATGTCATACCGTTGGGCATGGCATAGTTTTTTACTTCCGTTAAAATTTGATCCGTCGGAGAAATCTGCGGGGCCGCGGCCTGGGCCGGCTGTTGTGGCGCAGTGGGCAGCATTTCTTCCATTTGGGCTTGTTGTTCAGCCGTAGGAACTGCCGGTTTGGGGTTAATAAAGTTCATATTATCCGGGATTAACTGCAAATAGGCTACACCGGCATAAATAGCCCCTATTAACACCAACAGCAACACTGCCATTACCAACGTTTTTGCTTTTTTAGGCGCAGGCTGCAAATCGGCCGATTTTACATCGTGCTGCATCGTAATATCCTGCAGTTCCGTATCGCTTAAATCCAACCGTTGGGATTCGGCGGGGTCTTTTACCATAGGAACCGTTTTGATGTCCAAAGCGGCGCCGCGTTTGGTTTTGATGGTGTTTTCCAAAATAATTTGGGAAACCGTCACATCGGCACCGGGCACCGGCGTTTGCGGGGCCGGGGCCGCTTCACTGGCAGCGGTTTGCTGTTGTTTAGCAGGAACCACTTCCTCCACAGCAAGCTCTTCGGTTTTTTGGGCGTCTTTGGCGGCATTTTTCAAAGCGTCCTGGCTTCTGGCCATGGCATCTTGTGCGGCGGCGGCAAAGTCCGACGCTTGGGCCGGGGGCACAAAGTCAGAAATTAAATAGGTAGAACCTTCTTTTAATTCAATTTCCGTCAAATCATTGGGAGAGTATTCCGCCTGGGTGGAGGTTTTTTCCAAATCGGCGACGGGTTGTTCCACCGGGGGCTCGGCCGTTTGAGGCATGGCCGCCATTTGCGGTTCTTCCTGCACCGGTTGTGCTTCTGCGGCGGCCGGTTCTAACGTTTGCATTTCCTGCGGCCCTTGTTGGGGCTGTTCCTGTACGGCAGGCTGTTCGGCAGCCGGTAACGGGGAGTCAAATATAGCGGCATCATCCTGGCCGGGGGCTTGCTCCATATTTTTTAAATCCTCGGCAGAAATTAAATTGGCGTTGGTTTCTTCTTTGGCAGGTTGCTCCGTCGGGGTAATATTTACGGGAGTGTCTTCCAGCTTGGCACCGGGGACTAACTCTTGAATGGTTTCCGTATGTTCTTTTTCTTCTTCCACTGCGGGTGCCGCCTGAGGTTGCCCTTGTTCCGGCTGCGGTTGTTGCTCCATAGCGCCTAAACTGGCCAAGCCGGGCATCATGGAAGAAACCGTTTTTAACGGTACTTCTTCACCCATGTCGCGTGTATCGGCAGGTGCTTCTTGCGGGGCTTCTGCCTGCGGCATTTGGGGTAATTCTTCCATAGCAACAGCCGGGGCTTCGGCCGGTTTTTCTTCAGCGGCAGGGGCTTTGTCTTCCCCGCCAATAGAAAGGACGGGCACTTCCTGCTCCGGTTGGGGTAAATCCGTCTTAATAGCGGCTTTCTGTTCCGGGGTTACGGGGGTAAGCCCTTCCAGCGGGTGTGCCGCTTCCTGTTCTTGCGGTTTGGCGGCGGCCTGTTGCTTGGCTTGGTTTTCTTTTTCGGCTTCGGCCAAGGCTTCGGCAATAAAATCTTTGTGTTCGCTGGGGGCAAACTGTTGCAGCACTTCTTCTTTTTGTTCTTGAGTGGGCTGCGCGGTTTCGGTTGCTTTTAAGGCGTCTTCCAGCGTGGGCTTGGCGGCCGGTTCTTGCGTGGAAGTTTTCCCTTTATTGGGGTTGAGCAAGTCTTGGAAAGTGGCTTCTTTTTCTTTTTCAGTTTGTTCTTCCGGCACTTTGGCGCTGTATAAAGAATCCAGCGCGGAGCGCAGAACCACTTCTTCTTCCCCTTTGCCGCCTAAAGGCATTTCAGCCGGCGGTTCGGAAGGGGTAGCATCGGAAGATAAATCGATCCCGTGCAGGAAATCGTCCGTCTTATTTTGGGCTTGGTTGGCTTGTGCCACCAAAGATTCCGCCTGGCTGACCAAGCTTTCCGTATTGGCGGCAGAATCATCCATCGGGGTGGGCAGTTCGGAGCTCATATCCCGGTTGGTAAGGGTGATGGTATGGGCCGTTTCCACGTCCGGGGAGGGCATAGCCTCATGGAGTGTTTGCGCTTGGGTGGCAGCGCCCAAAGCAGGGTGTTGGGCAGAAGCGGCGGTGATGACCTCTTCCATTTTTTGTTTTAAATCTTCAATTTCCCGGGTGAGAGAGTCCAGCTTTGCCAAAATCAGCTGTGTGGCATCTTGTGAAGGCTGTGCGGCAGGCTGCTCTTCGGTATGTATTTGGGAAGCGTAATGCGCTTCTTTCAGTGCCTGTGTGAGGTTCGGGTCCGTCGTTCCGGCAGGGGTAACCGCCGTGTTTAATTCTTCCGGTGTGGGCAAGGCCCGGGTAATGGTTGATTCCAACGGATCAAATTCAAAAACGGTGGAAGCCTTTACCCATTCCTGGTTGGAGCCGGCTTCAGTCGTTTCCGAGCAAATCAGCGTGTCGGGTGTGAACCCTTCTAAAGTTACAAGTTTGTCCTCTTCAAAAGGACCTTCCACCTTATCATTTATATAGACCCAATATCTCATGTATATCACCCTTTCATAATAAAATAAACTGGCACGCTAACAGGATAGCAAATTATTGTTAAATTTAACAGTCCTTTTTAACGCGCTGCCCGCGGGAAGAATAATTTCCCCCCGCGTATTATAGGCTTAAACGGGCTTTTATTTGGAAGCGGCCCGCGCTTGTTTATACATAGTTAACAGATTGTCCAGCTCTTCCTTACTTGGTTTTTTTGCTTGAATGTTGGACATCATATCGGCTACCAAATCCAGAGAGGAGCCGTCTTCCAGCATGTCCAATACAAATTGGGATATTTGCGCGTTGGAATTGCCGTTCAGTTCCGCCACCAGTGTTTGCAGAGCAAAAAGGTGTTTTTCCCGGTCAGACTTCCAAAACGTATAAGGCGCCAGGGTTTGTTCAAAGAAATGCAGGATTTCTTCGGCCGGTTTGGTACCCAAATAATTTTTCATTACTTCGGGCGCTAAGCCTTTGGTAACCGTTTTGGCTTTTAAATCGCGCAGGTATTGGGCTTGGTCTTTGGCTTCGCTTTGGCTAAGGGTGCCCAGTAACACCTTGCAGGCCAGTTCTTTGTTTTCCGTTTCTTTGGAACAATAAGGCAACTGGCGCAGAATGTCCTGCATTTCCCCCTCAATTTGTTCAAAAGTTTTTTTGCCGCCGAATTTTTGTGCAATGTCATACTCGTAACCGCTGTATAAAGGGTTTTTTGCCAGGGTTTCCCGCAGAACAATGCGGTCTCTTCTCTGGGCGGCTTTTTGTTGGGCGGCTTCAAAGGTTTGCGGGGTTCCGTCCAACAATACTTTTACGGCCAAACCCAGGTTTTCTTCTTTTTGTTTTACGTGCGGCAGTTTTTGCAAAACAGCCTCAAAGGTATCCAAAATGTCTTTAGGAGTTTTGGCTTTTAAGTAGCGGCAGGCAATAATCATTAAATCTTCTTCCAATATCTTTTTATTTAACATTTTGGAAAGAAGGGTGATGTCCTGCGCGTCTTTGGGGGTGATGGTGCATAACATCACGCGCCCGCATAAAGAAGCGTTTAACTGGGCGTCTTTATTAATTTTTTCCAACTGGGCAAAAATTTTGTTAAATTCCGGCAAAAAAGCGATGGTTTCTTCCTGCGTGTATACGCGCAGCAGATCTGCCGTCATGGTAACGGATAAATGGTATTTGTCTGCCGTTTCCAATATATGGCGGCGGTTTTCCCGCGGGGTGGAGCGGTTATTATCCAGCCAGTTGCGTGCGGTTTCCAGCAGGTTATCCACTGCGGCCTGGGCGGATTGGGTATCATCCAACTCTTTTTGCTCGCTGACGGATTTTAAGGCAGAGGCAAACTCCACATCAAAATATTTGCGGGAAGAAAAAGAGGAGTAAACCTGCAGCAGCAGGTCTGTATCTTCTTTTTCCAAATCCAGCGCTTTGGCAAGCTCCATAATAGACATGGCGTTATTGTAAATACGCAGTTGGCGCAGGGCAGCGGAGAGGGTAATCTCATCCAGCAGAATTTTGGCCACTATTGTATCGGTTACCGGGGAGTCTGACCCCAGCTGCGCGGCAATGTTGGCAATATCCTGCTGTAATTCTTCCAAGGATTTTTTATTCTCCAGCGTATACACCAGCTTGGCGGCGTAGTCGTCGTCAATCACGGGCAGCATATTGTAAATAGTGCCCAGCATACCGCTGCGTTTGTTTACTTTTTCGCTCATAGGTTTTTCCGTCGGTTTCTATTTATTCTAACAAGATTTTAGAAAAATAAGAATATGTTGTTCAAATTTATTTACCCAATCGTTGTTTTTTATAAACGCCAAATTGGCCTTAATGCTTTCCACCGAGCACTTTACGCAGGTTTTTAATAAATGTTGCCCGCATAAAATGTCTGACATAATAACGGGGGCAATATCGTTTTTTATGGCGTCGGTTTCACGCAGGCACATAATGGCTGTGGTGGCGGTATCCGTAGGCACGCGGGCCGCCAGCAAAAGTGCGTCTTGCACGGCTTGGTCGCGGTTGGGGTTTTCTTTCGGGAGTTTTTTTGCCGTCAAATAGGCGGCGTAGGCCTCCCCGTCTTTGCGAATATAGTTTTTCAGTTCTTCTTTTAAAGAACCCAGTTTTTTAAGGCTTTTTTCCAGCTTGGCCTTGGTTGCGGGCGGAGTGGTTTTGCGCTTGGCGGTGGTTTGTATGGCCATCATCACCAGGGCGCAGCCCATGGCGCCGCTCATGGCGGCGGCCGCACCCCCGCCGGGGGTCGGCTCACTGCTGGCTAAGGCATCGGTAAATTTTGCGGCTGCTTTATCCCATTCCATATGTTTTGTATTGCTCCTTACATAATGGTTCCGGATTCCAAATCCGAATACTTTTTAATACGCAGCATTTTCAGGCGGTCTTCGTCTATTCCGGTACGGCTGAAAAATACGTGTTCAATGGCGCTGGCGGGCATAATGTAGCTGCCGCGTTTTACGCCTTTGGGGTCGGTTTTCAACCCCAGCCACACGCAGAAGGTGGTAATGTCTTTAAAGTCTTTTTCTTCCAGCTCGGCCGCGGCGCGCTGTATTTTTGCCGGGTCCCCAAAGCCGCCGGTGATAACCGCACTGTGAAAACCGCAGTTTTTGGCGGCCACAATATCGCGGTGGGTGTCCCCGATGACAAACACATTTTCCGGCAGGATTTTGGTTTTAAATTTCTTTTCCGCGCGTTTTACGGCCGCCTGCAGCATTTCTTCGCGGGTGTGGCCGTCTTCCCCCCAGCCGCCGATTTCAAAATATTTATTGAGGCCGGAAGGTTCCAGTTTAATGCGGGCGCCTTTTTCCAAATTGCCGGTGCCGAGGGCCAGAATAATGTCCGGGTCTTTGGCTAAAAGTTTTAAAAATTTTTCCACGCCGGTTACCAAGTCATAATGTTTGGCGCGCACGGCGGCGTGTACTTCCACCGGTAGAAGCTCCAGGTATTTGGCCGTCATTTTTTTCATTTCGGCGGCGGTGGGTTTTTTGCCTTTTTTTAACAAGCCGTACACCAGGGTAAAGTTATCGGTATCGGTGCGGCCGGAAATAAGGGAATGTTCAAACTCCGGGCAGGAGCCGTATAACTCTTCAAACGCTTTTTTAAGGGCCGTTCTCCCCGCGCCCCCGGCGTTAACGAGGGTTCCGTCCAAATCAAATAAAACGAGCTTTTTCATTTACGTTCTCCTTTAATAATGCCGGTTACTATATAGGCCCCGCCTATGGCAAGCACCATCCCCAGCACTTTATAAAAATTGATTGTATCCTGCTTTAACAGTACAGACAACAAAAACGTACACACCGGGTAAGACAATATAATAGCCGTTGCCTTTCCCAAATCCATATTACGTATGGCGGTGTACCAAAATGTATTGCCTATAAAATAATTGCACAGGGCGCTAAACGCCAGCGTCCCCCACAGCACCGGCCCCGGCACAAACAGCTGCGGCCCTTGTATCACCCACAAAGCCCCCGTAAGCACGGCCAGCACCGGTATGGCAAAAATGGCGCGTGCGGCGGCAATAAGCACGGGCGGCATATCGGCCGGCAGTTTTTTGGCAAAAATGTGGCTTAGCTGAAACATCCACAAGCAGCCTAAAACAAGCAAATCCCCTTTTAATTGAACAGACATTCCCGCCTGCCATAACAATACTGCCACCCCCAGCACAATCACGGCCGAGCCGAGAATCTGTTTAAAGGTGGGCTTTTCCCCCAGTAAAAAGTACGCCAAGATAAGGGAGTAGACAATTTCAAACTGGTTTAAAATGGCCGCATTGGTGGGGGTGGTGTAATTAAGGGCTATCATAAAGATAGTCATCGGCAGTGCGGTGCCAAAAGTGGCCATCAGCAGGCATTGCGGCCAAACCCGCCGGCTAAAAAGCAGTTTCCAGCCGTTATTTTTAATTAAATACGGGCTGAAGCACAGCGCCGCCGCCGTGCAGCTAACCAGCATAAACAGGGCAGACGCCGCATACGGCGTGGCAAACTTGGTAACCACCACGTTGGCGGCCGTAAAAAACCACGCCAGCCAAATAGCAAACACAGGCGCAACGTTAAACATAATACTCCCTAAACATATTTTATATTTTACCTAATTTAAGGGCTTAATGGCCTTGTTTCTTTACTAAATTGCTTACCCAATAAGCGCCGGAAAGCGTAAGCAGTAAACCAAATACTTGGTACGGGGTGATTTTTTCAAGCCCCAGCAGGGCCGAGCCGATTAAAGAAAGCACCGGGTAAGATAAGTAAATAGCGGTTACGCGGCTTAAATCCAGCATGCGTATGGCTTTATACCAAAGCACCATCGCCAGACCGTATTTTAACACGCCGGTATAGGTAAGCACGCCAAACATTTGCAAATTGGGTTTTAAAACCAGCGTGTCCGTGTAGGAAAAAACGGCAGTGATAATAATTAACGCGGGCAGGGCGTATAAATTGCGCGCCATGCCAATGAGGCGGTAATCCAAGTGTTTTGGCAATTTTTTTGCCATGGTGGAGCCTGCCTGCAACATCCAGGTGGAGCCTACAATCAGCAAGTCCCCCGTCCAGCGCGGGGTGTAGTGTTCTTTAAGTAAAATAAATGCCACCCCCAGCACGATTAGCGCACTGCCGGCCAGCTGGGCTTTGGTGGGGTACTCTTTTAAAAATAAAGCGGCAAAAAGTAAAGAATATAATAGTTCAGACTGCTGCAATATAGCCGCGTTGCCCGGCGTGGTGTAATGCAAGGCAATCAGCGATATGGTAAAAGGCAAAGCGGTACCAAAGGTTCCTATAAACAAAAATTTCCAGCGGGTTTCTGGGGACAGCAACTCCCCCCATTTGCGGTTTTTGGTTATCCAGGGGGTAAAATACAGTACGCCAATCAGCGTGCCCAGTAACACAAGCAGTACCGGGCTGATAACGCCCACCGCATATTTGCCCGCAATGGGCGAAAGGCCGATTATGGCCCAACAAAGCCAGGTTGCAGCTAAAGGATTCATTTATTTCTCCGTCGGAGGATAGACTAAAAATACATTATAGCATTTTGCTTTTGGGGCGTGGGCTGGCTAACAGAGAGAAAATGCAAAAAGGCAGAAGCGGGAAATAAGCAATAAAAACAAAAGCTATGCAGTTGGCCTGCTCTCTGGTAACAAAAAACCCGGGATAAACCCGGGTTTTAAATCTTGCGCAGAGAGGGACTCGAACCCTCAAGCCTTGCGGCATGCGCCCCTCAAACGCACGCGTATACCAATTCCGCCACCTGCGCGATAAATCTGTTTTATAACGAGGGATATAAAGAACAACCTGCCTAAATATTCTAGCAAAAAAAATAACCCGGCGCAACTTTTGCACCGGGTAAAAAGAACCCCGCATATTGCGGCGGGGTGTTAAATTATTTTGCAGGCTGAGCCGGCGCGGCAGGAGCCGTGGCCGCCGGGATTTGCACTTTATCCGTTACGGAAGAGGAAGCCTCTTTGTTGGTGGACATAGTAAGCAAAATGGACGTGCAAAACAACACAACAGCCAAGGCGGCGGTTAATTTATTAACAAAGTTGAATGCGGTGGGGCTGGCAAAAATATTATCCGCACCGGAGGCGCCAAATATGCCCGCGGCGGAACCTTTCCCGCTTTGCAAAAGGACGAGTAAAATAAGCAAAATACAAGCCACAAAATGAATGATGGTAATAAGTGTGTGCATTGTTAAAAAATCTCCTGTAAAAATAACAATATTATTATACTATTTTTTAGCTTTTTTTGCCCCGCTTATAAGGCTCTTGTTAAAAAATGTGGTAATTGGGGTGGACTGTCCGGCCAAATGGGTGATGTTCCCCCCCTTTTTTGGGGGCAGTGCGGGCACAAATAAAAAGGGGCTGTGTAAATTGGGGTTGAAGTCTGCCAAGCCGGGCAATTCTTACGGTGTAAAATAACCGGGCCCGCTTACGCAAGCCCGGTTTGTGAAACTAAAT